>CAWJGW010000052.1:0-140413 GCA_963842405.1 uncultured Isosphaeraceae bacterium
AATTGTTGATCAAAGGTTGAATATCGAGGCCGCCGCGATGGGCGATCCAGGGACTGGCCAGGGAAGCGGATGCCGCGAGTTTCTGCGGCGAGGGCCGTCGCGGCGTGATGCCTTGCGCCGGGACACTGGCGATGACGGGGCTGGGCTTACCGGAGCTGTTCCGGAAACGAGCGGGCGCGGCGGGGCCGGGCGGATTCGGACGCGCGAAATCGTGCCTGCTGATCTTCATGTGGGGTGGTCCGAGTCAGCTCGATACTTGGGACCCGAAGCCCGATGCGCCGGCGGAGATTCGCGGCAGCTTTGGCTCGATCGCGACCAAAACGCCGGGCGTCCGGCTCAGCGAGCACTTCCCCATGCTGGCGACAAGAACAGACAAGCTGGCGATCGTCCGGTCGATGAGTCACGATGACTTCGCGCACCTGTCGAACGGCGCACCGGGTCACGACCGGGCATGTCGCCCCGACCCAGTATTCCGACGCCGCCGGGCCGTCGCCCAACGATTGGCCGCACCTGGGTTCTCTGATCGCTCGGGTCCGCCCGCGGCGCGGAGTGCTGCCTCAGACGGTGACGATGCCCTGGACCGTCTCGCATCCCGCCGCACCCGGCGGCAAGGCCCCCGGACAGCACGGCGGTTGGCTCGGCAAGGCTTACGACCCGTTCGGAATCGACGGGGACCCGAACGCTCCCAGTTTCCAGGTTGAGGGGCTCGGGTTGCCCGAGGGGATCACGACCGATCGGCTCGGCGGCCGTCGGGCCTTGCGAGCGGCGATGGATCGGTCGCGAGGCCTGTCCGGGACCGGTCCCGCCGCCTGGGACGGATATTGCGAGCGGGCACTGGACTCGCTGGGCTCGGCCGAGGCGATGGGCGCATTCGCGATCGATCGCGAGGACCCGCGGCTCCGCGATCGCTATGGCCGGAATACCCACGGACAATGCCTCTTGCTGGCACGACGCTTGATCGAGGCGGGCGTCCCGCTGGTCACGGTGAACTGGCACGACGATCACAGGTTCTTCTGGGACACGCACGGGGATAACTTCAACCAGCTCAAGAACCGGCTCATGCCGCCCGCCGATCAAGGACTATCCGCCTTGCTCGATGACCTGGAAGCGCGCGGAGTGCTCGATGAGACGCTGATCGTCTGGGTCGGCGAGTTCGGCCGCAAGCCCCACATCACGAGGGGCAACGCTGGCCGCGAGCACTGGCCGCACTGCTATAATGCCGTGCTGGCCGGCGCCGGCATCCGCGGCGGGGCCGTCCATGGTGCCTCCGACCGATGGGCCGCCTATCCGTCGCGCGACCCGGTTAGCCCCGACGATATCGGCGCGACCATTCTCCACGCCCTCGGCATCGACCCGGCGACCGAGATCCGCGACGCCGTCGGACGGCCGTTTCGGATCAATAACGGCAACCCATTGAAGTCGTTGTTCGGGTAATCAGCGCGGCAGATTGGATCGGGTCACCGTTCTGACTGCGGTTTGAAGGGTCTCCGCGCGCGGTAGAGGACGTGTCGCCGGAGCGGGTGTCCTTCGGGAAGAGCCGGATGATCGTAATCGTCGGCCGGTGAGTACGTCATGCCGATTCGCTCCATGACGCGCCGGGAGCGCAGGTTCGCCGGTACCGTGAATGATACGATCTCGTCGAGCGCGAGGTGTTGGAAACCGAAGTCGAGCGCGGCACGGGCCACCTCGGTGGCGTAACCGTGTCCCCAGTGCTCGCAGGCCAGCCGCCAGCCGATCTCGACGCAAGGCGTGAAGTGCGCTTCGAATGTCGGGACCGATAGACCGACGAACCCGATGAAGTCAGCGACTCCTGGCACTTCTACTGCCCAGAGGCCAAAGCCCCGTCGTGCGAAATGGTCACGGATCCGAGCCGCGGCCGCGTCGCTCTCCGCGCGGTCGAGCGGCTTTGGGAAGAACTCCATGACCTTTGGATCGGCGTTCATGGCCGCAAACGCCGGGAGGTCTTCATCGCGCCAGAGGCGCAGAAGCAGGCGGGGCGTGCTGATTGTCGAAGGGCTCGTCATGACTCGAGTCCTGAAGGCCCGGCCACCTTCATGGTTTCGCCGACACGGGCCTGGGTGTGGCATCTCCGGGGACGAGGCCCATGGACCATTGCACCATCTCCAGCCACATTTTCTGGATGTCGGGCCGGTCCCAGACGTCCTTCGTATGTCCCAGGCCGTTGTAGAGGACCCGCCCTTTGCCGTAGTTGCTGGCCCAGATGACCGGGAAATCCTTCTCGTTGCGACGGACGCCCCTCCGGGAGAGATCGACCTTGCTGGCGTCGAGGCTCAGCAGCACGCGAACCTTGTCGCGCGAGAAGTTCTTGATCTGGTAGATCTCGTCCTTCATGGTGAAGTTGTGCGCCAGGTGCTTCATGCCCGGGAAACTGGAATCCTCGACCACCAGCGGGGCGTCGAATTCGCCCCAGGGGTGGCCGTCGTAGTACCCTCCGATCAACTTGCCGTACTCGGGCCAGCCGACGAAGGTGATGGTGGCGCTATGGATGCCGATGAAGCCTTTGCCATCATCGCGGATGAAGGATAAGAAGTCCGCCTTCTGCGAGTCATCCATATCCAGATTGCCATCGGTGAAGAACACGATGGCATCGAAGGCGTTCAGGTTCTTGGCCCCGTATTTCAAGGGTTTCTTGGTGATCGCCGTGCAGTCGGTCCGGAAATGGGTATCCCACTGGCCCGAGCTTCGCCCCAGGTTGTAGAGCGTGACCATGGCGGTGGAGACGGAGTCGTGCTGATACCCCTTGCTCTGGCCAATGACCAGGAGATTCCGCTTCTTTTCCTGGGCGGAGGCCACGGTGGCCAAGCCCAAGCTCACGGATACGATCAGGACGCTGCCGCATCAGTCTCATGGCCGTCTCCCGAAAACGACTGTCGATTCCGCCAGAGTTCTTCTACCTCGCGCTCGCAACGAGGGATTCCGCCTCGATCATTTCGCGCAGGAACTCGGCCGCCAGCCGGGCATTTTGATGGGCGAACTCGATGTCCACCGTCTGACCGTTGACGACCGGCAACTGGTGACACAGTTCATAGCCGAAGTAGCCCTCATAGCCGATGTCGTGCATCGAGCGGATGAAGTCTCTGTAATACTCGTTCGTGTCCCCGCGGACAACCCCGTCGATCCGGTCATAACCGCGGATCGAGCCGTCGGGCCGGCGCTCGAACTCGCCGCCGAAGTGCGACAAGACCTGGAGCGGGCCGACAGCCTGCGCCGCTTGCTGCATGACGGCCGGGCTCTTGTCGGGCATGAGGGGAGCGTCGAGGCACACTTTCAAGTAGGGCGAGTCGACCTCCTCGACCATCCGCAGGACATCGTGGTGATCGTTGATGAGGGGCCTGTGATTCTGGAGTGCCAACGTCACGCCCGCATCGCCGGCGTATCGCGAGCACTCGATCAGGGCATCGCGGCACCATCCCCAGATTTCCTCGTTGGAGAACTTCTCGTGGACGATCGGCCAGTAACCCTCGGCGATGTCGTAGGTGGCCAGCTTCGGATGTCGCGTGACTCCCCACCAGGCCAGGAACACGCGCAAAGTGGGGGCTCCCAGGTCGGACGTCATCCGAATGAGGTCGCGTACGAAGCAGATCTGGGCTTCGCGAACCTCGGGAACCGGGTTGCTGAAGTCGTTGTTGGCCGCGACTGCGAAGATGTCGATCCCCTCGCTGTCGGCCAGGGAACGCAGCTCGCGGCATCGAGACGCTGGCCAGTCGAGCGGATTGCCGTGTGGCCGCTTGCCGTCGATCTCGATTCCATCATAGCCGAATTCCTTGGCCTTGACGATCATCTGGGGGAGAGTCAGCGCCTCTCCGCGGTACCAGAGCCCCAGGTAAGTGATGCTGTAAAGTCCCAGTTTCATCTCGACTCCTCGTTCGACTCCCTGATCGGGAGACAGGATTATTGGAATCAGGCCCGGCGTGTCAATCGGTCCGTCCCGCTGACCACAGAATCGCGTTGTGGACCAGCGTCCGGTATGTGGGGTTGCTGAAAATCGTGGGCCCGTGCCCCAACTGAATGGCCACGACCCGGGATGTGGTACAAGGACCAACCCACGCCACGATCTTGTCGCTGTTGGGGTTGTCGGTGGTCAGTAAAGGCCGGACCCGGGGCGAGATAAACATCCCTTTGTAGGTCTCGTCGACCACGTGGAAGGGGCTGATCCCGGCCAGGATCGGATGGGACCCTTCGGGCGTGACGGACATCGGCTGGTCGTTCTTGACGGTAGACGAGGGAATCTTGCCCTCGCGCCTCAGGCGATAGCGGCCTCCGACCACCTCCTCGGCCCACCAGGCCCAGTCCGGGTAGTCGAGCAGCGCGTGATGGAGCACCACGAGGCCCTTTCCGCTCTCCACGAAGTCGCGGAGGTTCTTCTTGCCCTTCTCGTCCAGGTTGCGCGAGAAATCGTACATGATCAACACATCGTACTTGTTGCGCAGATCGCTCTGAAAGGCCGTGGCGCTGTCGGTCACCGGGAGCCGGGTCAGGTCCTTGGATCCGTCGAAGAGCGAGTAGAACGACGTTTCGTGATCGTGCCCGCCGGTGATGACGAGTCCCTTGATCGCGTCCGATTTGGGCTGGGGACGACTGCGGACCGCGGCGCTGGTGTCGGGGAGTTCCTTGATATAAATGTTCTTGTACTGAACCAGGCTGGGCGGCCAGCTCCATTCGCCGGCCGCGTTCTTCCCACCGTGGTGCTGGAAGGCGAGCCGGCCGCGGAGGGGAATATTGGGAATGGTGGCCCCGGGGATTACGGTGATACCGTTCAGCACAACCTTGACCGTCTTGCCTTTGGCGGTGATCTCGAAATGGTTCCATTCGCCGACCGGCTTGTCGGCCCGGGTGCGAGGCGTAACGGCGGCACGAACGTCGGGCGGCGTGTTGCGATCCATGCGGACGCTATACATCTCGCCCGAACCGATGGGCCAGCACCAGATGTTGACCTGAAAGAACCCGTCGCCGCGGAGGAAGACGCCGGAATCCGCGTCTGGAAGCGCCAGCTTCATCTCCTTGCCGTGGATGTCCTTGGCATGTGTGCCATCCGGCAGGATATAGGGAACGTTCTTGTTGATGAAGGGCGCCTCCTTGATCCGCCAATCCAGTTCCAGGACGAAGTCGCCATACTCGCGGTCGCTCCAGAGGGACTTGTCGCCCGGGGCTTCGCTTCCGGCGTCGTAGTCGATGGCGCCATCGACGACCTTCCAGTGTCCGTGATCGCCGTCGGGCACTTTCCAGCCGGACAGGTCTTTCCCGTTGAAGAGGGAAACGAAACCCTCGGGCACGGGTTTGTCCGCCGCCCATGCCAGGGAGGCGAGGAAGAACCCCAGGATTGGAAACAGAAAGAGTCGTTGCTTGACCATGATCGGGCTCCCGGTTAGTTGGACGGTTGCAGTCTATCGGAGCAGGGCAGATCACTTATTGTTTACGAGCGGCAGGATTTGTGCCAGGAGCGGCATCGCCGGTTCCCTGGGCATAGTGCTCGCGATAGGCCCGAGGAGTGCGGCCGAAGTGACGTCGGAACTCGCGCGTGAAGTGGCTCTGATCGGCGAAGCCGCAGCTCGAGCGCCACTTCCGCCAGCGACTGGTTTGCGTAGACCAGCGCCCGGCCGGCCATCCGCATCTGAAGCTTGCGCAAGTACTTCTGGGGCGTGAGGTGGAAGCTGTTGCGGAACTTGCGCTCGAACGCCCTGACCGACATGTGAGCCAGACGAGCCAACTGCCGGTTGGGAATTGGCGAGTGATAGTGGTCGCGCATGTAGGCCAGAACCGGGCCGAATTCGGTCCCCGGAACGATGTCCTGCCGGGGCGCGTTCAGCCGCCGGCTGATGCCCGCCGGTACCGATGATCGCGCCGTCCGCGTCGACCAGTGGGATCTTGTTGGTGACGTTCCAGACCGTCAGTCCATCGGGCTGTCCGACCATTTCGATGCGGTTCACGATCCGCTTCCCGGTCAGAACATACTCATCATCCTGGCGAAACTGGTCGGCCAGAAAGGTCGGGGACAGGTCGTAGTCGGTCTTGCCGAGAAGTTTCTCGGATTCCGGACCGGCCTCGCCCGGATCGCGATTCATTGCATAGCTGAGGAGAAACGCCCGGTTGACCCAACGATAACGACCATCACGATCCTTGACCCATACCAGGACTTCGTCCAGGCAGTCGAAGAGCACGGCCAGTTGCAGTATCTGCGGGAGTTGTCCCATGACGGCGATCCTTATGCCACGATGATGGCATCTCGCACTTCGTCGCGACTGAGGTCATAATCCACTTGAGAGACCGCGGAGATGACCTGCGTCCGGCAAGGGCCGGAGGGACGAGCGCACCGAGCCCCGAAAGCCTATCGGATTTCCGTTGGATTATACTACTTCGAAACGGCCTCCGCTGTCCGACGTCGATCGCGTCCGTCGGCCGGTGTGAAACCGCTGAGGGCGTAGAAGGATGAGCCGGGCCGAACACGATCATCGTACCTTAGAGTCGGAGCCGATCCGGCTGCTGACGCGGGTGACATGCCCGCACTGCTGGGAGTCGTTTCCGCCGGAGCAGTCACTGTGGATCTCGGAGCACGTCGAGCTGCTGGGCGACCCGATGCTCGGCCCTGAGCGGCAGCAGCGGTTCCTCCCCAGCCGGTTCACGGTCGAGGGCGACGCGATCGACGCCAATGGGATGACGTGCCGGAGCCTGGCCTGTCCGCACTGTCATCTACCGGTCCCTCGGGCCATGCTGGAGATGGAGCCGCTGTTCCTCTCGATCCTGGGCAGCCCGGCCAGCGGCAAGTCGTTCTTCCTGACGACCATGACATGGCAGTTGCGCCAGGTTTTGCCCATCCACTTCCGCGTGGCCTTCACCGATGCCGATCCGACGGCGAATCGGATGCTCAACGCCTGCGAGGAGTCATTGTTCCTGAATCCCGACGAGACGAGGCTGATCCCGCTGGGTAACCTGATCCGCAAGACGGAGCTGCAAGGCGAGTTGTATGACACGGTGGCCTACGGGCAGCAGACGGTGAGCTATCCGCGCCCGTTGCTGTTCACGATTCAGCCGAGGGAAGGGCACACCCGGGCGGATTCGGCGAAGCTCGCGCGGATGCTCTGCCTCTACGACAATGCGGGCGAGCATTTCCAGCCCGGTCAGGACACGGCTTCGAGCCCGGTGACGCGGCACCTGGCACGGTCGCGCGCCGTGCTGTTCCTGTTCGACCCGACCCAGGACCCGCGGTTCCGCTCGGCTTGTCGCGGTTCCGCCTCAGGTGGCGCGAGTGCGGCACAAGCTTCCGGACGGATCAGCCGGCAGGAGACGATCCTCAACGAGGCGGCGGCGCGGATTCGTCGACATGCCGGGCTGCCGCACACTACCCCCATCGATCGGCCGCTGGTCGTCGTCCTCTCGAAGTTTGACGAGTGGAACCATCTCCTCGACACCGATGCCAAGGGCGATCCCTGGCGCACCCAGGACCACGTGACGGGCGTCGATACGGACCGAATCGAGCACCTCTCGGAGCTGCTTCGGCGCATCCTGATGCATTACTGTCCCGAAACGGTGGTCTCCGCCGAGAGCTTCACGCGCGACGTCACCTACATCGCGGTCAGCTCGCTGGGCCCGAACGTCCAGGTCGACCCCGTCTCCGGCTTGACGGCCATCCGGCCCGCCGACATCCAGCCGACCTGGGTAACCGCTCCCTTGCTCTATTGCATCTCCCAGGCCTCGTCCCGGCTCATCCCCCGATTCGTCAGACGCGGTAAATCGGGCTGATGGCTGTCGGCCCAAAGCCCTATTTCGACTCAGGTGGCGATTTGTGCGGATCCGACGGGAGAGATCGAATCCGCGAGTCCTGGTGAATGGTCAAGGTCTGGAGTTTGCCACCGGCCGGCGTGAACGCGATCGCCACCTCGTAGCCGTCGGCGGTCCCCCGGAGATCTTCATGATGGGGCGGCAGATCGATCAAATTGGGGATCGCAAGTTCCTCGATCTTGGTAACCCATCGCTTGTTCTTCTCGTGAAACGCCCTCTGGGCGTGGTAGATCTGCATTAATCGATCGCGAATCGGACCGGCCGGGTCGGGCCGGTAGGTCGCCTGGCCGGGTGCGGCCGTCGAGAACTGAACGTATCCCCAACGCTCGGGCCGATGCATGTCGATGGCCCCCTGTGGCGACCAGACCCAGTTGTTCTCCGGCGTCTTGGGCACCTTGCGATACTGGCCTTCGACGATATCGTAGAGCCACTCGACCCGGGAGAAATTCACGCGCCACTGGTCGCCATCGCGAGGCGGTGCGGGCCGATGTGCGTACTCCGCGAGCGCCTTCCAGGGGAACGCGAACTCGACCGACCAGCCGGTGTCCTTATCGCTCGACTTGTTCAGCGTGCCGTCCACGTGAACCCCTGTCTTCAAACCGGGGATCTCCCATTCGTTGATGGCTGGTCCGCCGTTGCGGTAAGGCTTCTTGAGGAACAAGTCCCACTCGGTGTTCAGCGCGTTGATCTCGATCTCGTAGTATTCGTGGTTGTCGCCGTCCGGGTCGATGAAGACCTCGAAGTCATTATCGTGGAAGATCACCGAGTCGTGCTTGGTGAGGGTCCCCGAGATGTGCGGCTCTTCCAGCAGGGCACCGACGTAGAAGTAGTTGTCATCCCACAACATCTTGACGCGAGTCGAAAACCGAGGCCGGGGCTTGGCATCTCCCTCGATGTCCACGAAGGTATCGGTCCACGGGGCGGCTTTCCAGGCGTCGTCGTCAAGCCGGCCGTCGACCTGGATTGGTTCGGAGGCGCGGTAGCAGACATATCCCTTGGGCGCGGGGGGTAGTTGGCCCTTCGACGACTTGGTCGGTGGTGGAGGGAAGGCCACTCCGGCTTCCGCGAAGGCATTTGTGCCGATAGCGGACCTGACGGTCCAATCGAGCATCGCCAAAACGCCGAGCACGAGAAGGGCGCACGTCACGTGTTGGGGCCATTTACGGCCGGTCATTGCAATCCCTGTCATGGAAATCTGGCCGCTCAGGCCACCTCGTCATTGAGAACGCGTGGTAAAACCCGCTCTGTCGCGGTCGCGGGCTGGATTGAGGATTATCGGCTCTCGCGGACATCCGATCAACGTGCCTTTCCCGCGAGTGGCTTGAGAATCTCGGCGAGGAGGTCGGGCTTGGAGGTGTCGCGGACCAGCTCGAGATAACGCGGGCCATCGGCATACTCCAGGACGATCGTGCGGAACAACTCCCCCTGGACCAGCAGGAATTCGATCTTCCGGCGCTTGACGCTGTCGGCCAAGGCGTCGAGGAGTCGCTGCGCACTGAAAGTCTTACCGTTGACCCCGATCACTTTCATGCCGGGCGCCAGGCCGGAGCGGTCGCCGACCATGCCAGGGACGATATCGACGACCTTCCCTTCGCCGTCGAAGCTGAGACCGATCGAATCCCGGGCTGAGACCCCGCCGGCCCCCCCGCTTCGGACGATCCGGCTGGCGGCGTTCGGAGGGTGAGTGGAGTATTCCAGGCGATAGCCGCAACGGCCGACCACCTCGGTCGGCAACGCGTCGAGCGGCTGGGTCGCCCGGTGGAGGAAGAAGGTGTCCCAGTCGAAGTCGGCCAGCCCGTGCAGAACCTTCACGACGTCGGAGAGCTCGTAGGGCTCGACAGAGGTCTCAGCGGGTTTCCCGCCCAGGAATTTGCGGCAGAAGTCGTCAAGGCTGCGCTTGCCTTTGGATCGCTCGCGGATGATGGCGTCCGCTTCGAGCCAGATCAGTGCGCCCTCGAAGTAATAGTCTTGCTCGCGACGCAGTTCGTTCCAGTTGGCGCTGCTGCCACGGAGCAGGTGAGAGGCCACGCCCGTATCTTCGAGCGAACGCCACCGCCGGCCTTCGCGATGCGAGAGAAAGTCGATGGACGCCGTCAGCAACCGCCGGTATTCCGCCGGGGAGACCAGCCCGGATCGGGCCATCAGAACCTCGCCGAGGTATTCCGTCAGTCCTTCGTACACCCAGAGCAGGCGGGTTTTTTGCGGCGTTTGAAAGTTCGGAGTGCACATGCCCGCGGGGCGTCGGAACTTGCCGCACCAGGAATGGACGTACTCATGGGGTAGGAGGTTGGCTACCCAGCCCCGGATCCGCGACTGCTCGAGCAGGTCGCGCTCGCGAACGCCGTTAATGCTGCATTCCAGGTGCTCCAACCCCAGGTAGCCGAGGTTGTCGCTGCACGTGACCAGGAAGTGGAACTCCGGATAATGGCTGGTGCCGAACATCGCGCCCGCCTCCTGGACGACACGGCTGTACATAGCGACGATCGGTGGCCCGACCTGGAGGGCTGAGGGCGACTCGGATACCAGATCGAGGAAGGCGGGCGGGTTCTTGCCGGCGTCGAGCGGGACCCTCCGGATGTGCTCCCCGGCGATCATCGGATTGTCGACGAGCCTGGTGAGCGAAACCTCTCGGAACTTGACGGGTTGGCCGCCGGGCGAGGCGCCGTCGTCCGGATCGGACTTGAGGACGCACGCGAACTTCCAGGCGGGCGGCAACCGCAAGGTCAGCGCCACGCGAGTGTCGTCGGCGGAGGGGCCCTCGGGATACATCAAGCAGGTGCTCCAGTTGATGATCCCCAGCGACTCGTTGCCGTAGGTGAGGTAGCCCGCCGCGCCGACGGCCGGGGCGTTGCAGATCGTATCGAGCCGGACGATGAGTGAGCGAACGCCGTCCGGTACGTCGCACTCGACGCGGTAGGGGTCGGTCTCGTCGCGTCGCCAGGGGACGGACTTGCCCTGGGGAGTCTCGAGCCGGAGGCCAGCCACGTCCTGCACCGGCCCGTAAGGCCCATGAGTCCCGGGCACCCACTTCGGATACCAGAGCGCCAGCTTGCCCGCCCGGCAGGGGACCTCGATCCGCGAATGCATCAAACGCCGAGGCAGGTCGCGCGCGTCTACTTCGAGTTTGAGCGTCGGGCCCTCACCGGCCACTGCGCCGCGGAGCCCTCCTACCGTGCCGATAATCCCAGCCAAGATGATCAGCCATCGTCGTGCCCAGCCAGCCATGAGTCATTACTCGCAACTAATTAGGTCAGGCTTTCGGCCTGACATGGCATCGGAGTCAGGCCGGAAAGCCTGACCTGGATAAAGATCCGTTTCGCCGGGGTAATCGACCGGAGATTGGACTATCTTAGAGCGAGAAGAGATCGTCAAACAATTGGGGCGCGGCCTGGATTTGGAACGAGAATGTTGAACAAGGCGTTGCATCGATCCGCTGGAAGGCCGATGATGTTCCGTCGGGAATTCCCTGTGGCTCCTGGAAAAGAGAGGGTCTTGCCGTGTTGTGCCGCGTGGTCGAACTTTGCGTCCTATTCATGCTGGCGGGGTGGGTCTTGGGGCCGGAGTGCGCACTGGCAGGCGAGGCGGTCACCGGTGATGCCCCGCCGTCGCAAACCATACGGGCCGGTATCATCGGCCTGGACACCTCGCACGTCGTGGCATTCACCGGGCTCTTGAACGCTCCGAAACCGAAGCCCGAGCTGGCTGGCGTGCGAATCGTGGCGGCTTATCCCGGGGGAAGCCATGACATCCCGTCCAGCCGCGACCGGGTTGCGGGCTACACCAAGGAGCTGAGCGAGAAGTTCGGCGTTGCCATCGTAGGGTCGATCGATGAGCTACTCGAGCGGGTCAACGTGGTCTTGCTGGAGAGCGTCAACGGCCGCCCGCACCTCGAGCAGGTGCGGCCCGTCTTCAAGGCCCGCAAGCCGGTGTTCATCGATAAGCCCGTTGCCGGGACCTTGGCGGACGCGATCGCGATCTATGACCTGGCCCGCGAGACTCATACTCCGTGCTTCTCCAGCTCGTCGCTCCGATATAGCCCGGGCATCGTCGCATTGCGAGACAATGCCAAGGTGGGCGAGGTTATCGGCTGCGATACCTTCGGTCCCTGTGCGTTGGAAGAGCATCACCCCGATTTGTTCTGGTACGGCGTTCATGGAGTTGAGAGCCTCTTCACCATCATGGGCACGGGCTGTGAGTCGGTGGCTCGCACTCACACCGAGGGGACAGACGTGGCCGTCGGAGTCTGGAAGGGAGGCCGGGTCGGGACGTTCCGCGGACTCCGCAAGGGGCCTTACAAGTATGGTGGCACCGTCTTCGGCACCAAGGGGAATGCTCCGGTCGGCGATTACGGGGGCTATGAGCCCCTGGTCGTGGAGATCGTCAAGTTCTTCAAGACCGGTAAGCCGCCCGTGGCTGCCGAGGAGACTATCGAGATCTTTGCCTTCATGGAAGCCGCCGACGAAAGTAA
This sequence comes from uncultured Isosphaeraceae bacterium, assembly GCA_963842405.1. Lineage (GTDB taxonomy): Bacteria > Planctomycetota > Planctomycetia > Isosphaerales > Isosphaeraceae > CAVZRC01. The sequence goes on from CAWJGW010000052.1 coordinate 12,266, forward strand.
ACGTCAGGGCGGCAAGCCGGTGACAATCGAGAGCGTCATCACCAAGGCCAGGTCGCAGCTTGGAAAGTAGGCCGATTGTTTGGTCATGTAACCCCGAACGCCCCATCTTCGACGGAGACGATGAGTGACTGAGCCTGAGCTGCTTCTGATGGAAAGCCCCTCCGAGCGCCCGACCCGAGTGCGATACGTCGTGCTCGCCTTCCTGGCGGCGATGACGTTCATCCTGTACCTGGATCGGACGTGCATCAACCAGGCCGCGCCGTACATCAAGAAGGATTTGGACCTCACCAACCAAAAATTAGCATTGATCTTCAATGCGTTTACGGTGGCCTACGCGGTATTCGAGATCCCGGCGGGGCGTTGGGGCGATCGCTACGGGTCGCGGGGCGTCCTGTCACGGATCGTGATCTGGTGGTCGATCTTCACGTCCCTCACCGGCGCGGCCTGGGGATTCGGATCGCTGCTGGTCATTCGATTCCTGTTCGGAGCCGGTGAGGCAGGGGCTTTGCCGAATTCGGCTCGCGTGCTTGGCCGGTGGTTTCCAGACCTGTCGCGAGGACGCGCCAGGGACTGGTTACCACGGCCATGATGCTCGGCAGCGCAGCCGCGCCCAGGGCCTCACAGTGGCTGATCGACGGGGTCGGCTGGCGGTGGACGTTCGCTACGTTCGCCCTGCTCGGAGTGGCCTGGGCCATCGCCTTCTACCTCTGGTTCCGGGACGATCCGTCCCAGCACCCGACCGTCAACGAAGCCGAGCGCCGGTTGATCGCCGCAGGCCGGAAGAACTCCCAGCCGGCCAGGACACTCCGACGACGCGATGGCTGGCGACATTGCGGCTGAGAAGGGGCTGGATCATGGGCCGATCCCGTGGAATCGGGTGCTATTCTGCCCCAACATCTGGCTCCTGAGTGGCGTCATGATCACGATGTCGGCGCTGAATGAACTGGTCTCCACCTGGTATCCAACCTACTTGCAAGAGGCTCGGGGCGCGGAGAAGGGACTATCGAGCTGGCTAGCCAGCATGGTGCTGGGTGCCGGGGCGTTCGCCACGTTCTTCGGCGGCTGGTTGACGGACTGGCTCGTGCGGACGACCGGCAGCCTGCGGTGGGGGCGCACGGCGCAAGGCCGTCACCGGTGCTGGGCTGGCCGCCCTCGGAGTTCTGGCCAGTATCTGGACCGAATCGACCGTGATGGCCTCGGTCTTCGTCGCACTGACGGTCTTCGGGCTCCAGGTTCAGCTCCCCTCCTGGTGGGCCAGCGCCACTCGGGTCAGCGGCCTACACATCGGGGCCTTATTCGGTCTGATGAACATGGTGGGCGGGATCGGTCGTCTCTTCTCCCAGTACTTCCTCGGCTGGTTCGCCGACTGGAGGAAAAGTCTGGGCTTCACAGGCCGCGCCCAGTGGGACCCCGCGCTTTACGTCTACGTGGGCATCGCCCTCTCCGCCATGATCTTTTGGATTCTGATCAACCCCGAGAAGACCGTTGAACGACCAGGAACCGATCCGGCGCGGCGAACTCGAGTCAGGCGGTTGACCGAGGTGTCGCCCTCGTCGCAAAACTCACGGACCATCCCTGGTCCTTGGTAAGCAAATCGAAGAATCAAACCTCCAGCCGCCATGGGGACCGCATCTCGCGCGAGACCATGGCGTTCCCTTTATCAGCTCGCGGTCCGACGAAGCATTCCTTCTGGGGGTCCCAGTCGAGAGGGATGCCCAGCCGGAGCGCGATCGCGCCCAGGTGGCAGACCGTCACCGAACGATAACCGACCTCGACATCGCAGATCGGCCGCTTTCGCGTCCGGATGCCGTCGATGAAGTTACCCATGTGGTCGTTGGAGACATAAAGCTTGACGGCATCCTTGGGCAGCGGCTCCTTGAGCAGCTTCGGGTCGCTGGCCTCGATCCGCGAGCGGTTGACGAAGATCCAGCCCTTGTCGCCGATGAACCGGTTGCCGTTCTCGCCGTCGCTGCTGGTGATCAGGTGGGCACCGTTGGCGTATCGGTAGGTCACGGCGAAATGCGGGTGGCAGTTGTACGAGTTCGGCTTCTTGGAGGGCTCCACGCCCGAGGCCGTCACGCTGTCCGGTCCGGAGCCGTCCATCCCCAGGCCCCATTGCGCGATGTCGTTGTGGTCAGCACCCAGTCGGTGAGCTTGCCGCCGGAATAGTCGTACCACCACCGGAACTCATAATGACAACGTTCCTTGACATAAGGCACGTCCGGAGTGGGGCCTTTCCAGAACTCCCAGTCGAGCCCCGCGGGGACCTTGCTCACGGCGAACGGGCCGCCGACCGGGTTGTCGCCGATGCGGGCCTCGACGGTATGCACCTTGCCGATCCGGCCATTGCGGACCAGCGAGCAGGCCAGTCGGTAGCGCGCGTCGGAGCGCTGCTGGCTGCCGGTCTGGAACACGCGATCGTACTTCCGCGCCGCCTTGAGCATCGCCTTGCCTTCCTCGATGGTCAAGGAGAGCGGCTTCTCACAGTAGACGTCGCAGCCGGCCTTCATCGCGGCGATCGAAGTCAACGCGTGCCAGTGGTCGACCGTGCCGACGGTCACCGCGTCGAGGTTCGTCCTTGGCGAGCAACTCGCGGAAGTCCTTGTACTCGCGGCAATCCTTGCCGACTTCCTTAGCGGCTTTCTTGGCATGCTCGGCGTCGAGGTCACAGACGGCGATGAACTTGACGCCCTCCTTGCTCTTCGCCCACTTCATGATGCCCGTCCCCTGGCCGCCGACACCGATGGCCGCCATCACGATCCGGTCGTTGGGCCCGCGCTTCTTCTGTTTCGCATCGGCGGCGGCCTGCTCCTCGGTCTCCGCCAGCAGCTCGCGGGAATACCACAACGGAAGCCCGGCGACCGTTAAAGCGGCCATCGAGCGATCCAGGAATCCCCGTCGAGACAAGGGTCCGCGTTCCAGTTCCATCGTCAATCTCCATTGCGGCGTGGTGGGATCGTAGGCAAGTCGCAGGCTATCGTAGCACCCGAATCGTGGCGACGAAACAGGCTGGTCCTTGTTCCTTGGCCGAGGGAGCCGACAACGGTTATACTGCGCGCGGCCCTCAGGTCCCTCAACGCAAGCCGCGGAGTACCCACAACCATGATCGGCACCAGCCTTGGTCTCTGGATCGCCCTCTCGACGACAATGGCGGGCCAGAGCCGCCCCGAAGACCGAGCCACCGCGCTCGGTCGACCCGCGGCTGGTGTTCGAACGGATCGCGGCCGAGCCGGAGATCGTCACGCCCACGGGGCTCGCGGTCAACCATCGAGGCCGGGTGCTCGTCATCGAGAGCCACACGCACTTCCGACCTGAAGGATTACAAGGGCCCTCCGGCGGACCGGATCCGCGTGTTCGAAGATCGTGATGGCGACGGCCGGCCGGAATGCGTCGGCAGCTTCTTCGAAGGGACGCGATTCACGATGAACCTGGCGGTCGCCCGCGACAGCTCGGTCTTCGTCGCGACGCGGTGGGCGTTGTATCGCCTGGAGGACCGCGATGGTGACGGCCGGGCCGATGGTACCGACGGGGGCAAGATCCCCGCGCCGATCGTCCGGCTCGACACGCCGGGCGACTATCCCCACAACGGCCTCTCGGGCTTCGCGTTCGATGCCCTGGGATGGGTGTACTTCGGCCTCGGCGAGAACCTCGGGGCCGACTATCGTCTGATCGGCTCCGACGGGATCACGCTCTCCGGCGGGGGCGAGGGAGGCAATATCTACCGATGCCGATCTGATGGGACGAAGCTCGAGCGGTTCGCCACCGGGTTCTGGAACCCGTTCCACATGGCGTTCGACCACTTCGGGCGGCTCTTCGCCGTGGATAATGACCCCGACTCACGCCCCCCATGCCGGTTGCTCCATATCGTCGAGGGCGGCGATTATGGCTACCGGTTCCGCAACGGCCGCAAGGGCCTGCACCCGTTCACCGCCTGGAATGGCGAGCTGCCGGGCACCCTGGGGATGGTCGCCGGCACCGGGGAAGCTCCGAGCGGCATCGTATCGTATGAGTCGGGCAACCTGCCCGCTGATTACCTCGGGACGCTGCTGGTCACGTCGTGGGGCGATCATCGCATCGAGCGATACGACCCCCAGCCGCGCGGGGCCTCCTTCCACGCGACCATGAAGCCGGTGGTCGTCGGTGGTGACGATTTCCGGCCGGTCGGGCATCGCCGTCGCCCCCGATGGTTCACTCTATATGAGCGACTGGGTCGATAAGGAATACTCGCTCCATGGCAAGGGGCGGATCTGGCGGTTAGGAATGCTCAACCGATCAAAGCCATGCGACGTCGAATGAGCCGTGGATTCGACGCGATCGCTCTCAAATCGGCGGCGGTCGATGGTCGCCTGAATGAAAAGAGCCGTCGCCTCATTCCTTCTCAGCAAGTCCGCCGATGTCCGCGCGATGGCCGTGCGGATTGCGCCGACGGACCTGCTCGACCTGAAGGGGATCGCGGCGGCCGACGCCTCGCCCCTGGTCCGTGCCGAGGCGATGCGCCGCCTGGCCGACCCGGCCGCCAAGGATCTCTTGCTCAAAGCGCTCGAATCCGACGATCCGTTCATCCAGCAGGCGGCGCGGCTGGGCTTGCGGAAATCGCTCGGGACGGACGAGCTGGTCGCGCTCGCCGGTTCCCGGGACCTCGCTCCCAGCCGGCGGCTCGGGCTTCTCTTGATCCTTCGCGACTCGGATCGACCCGAGGCCCGCGCGCTCCTGCCGAAGTTCCTGGCCGACGCCGATCCGTTGATCCGGTTCGCGGCGATCCAGTGGGTCGGCGAGCATCGGCTGGAAGCCTTCCGGCCGCAACTGATGGCGGGCCTGGCCTCGACCGCGGCGACGCGAGAGCTGTTCGAGGGCACGCTGGCGGCCCTGGATCAGCTCGACGTCCGGCGGAACAATCCTCGGGATGAGCTGGCCGGCGAGGACTACATCGTCTCGCTGTTGAAGAACCCCAAGACACCGGCCCCGGTCATCCGTCGCGGGCTGAGGATGCTCCGGCCCGACCATCCCTCGCTGACGCTCAGCCTCCTGAAGCGGTTCCTGGACTCGCCCGACGAGCCGGTCCGACTCGAAGCCGTGCGCAGCCTGTCACAGAGCCCGCGAACAGGCCGATTCGAGCTGCTGGCCAAGCTCGCCGGAGACGAGTCGATCCCCGAGCCGATCCGTGCCGAGGCGATCGACGGGCTGGCCGAGGATGGCCTTCAATCAGCGCGACCGGCTGCTGGCTCTGGCACGAGTGCGACGCCCGCACTGAAGCACGAAGCGCTCCGGACCTTGCGCGGCATTACATTCACAGATCGAAGAGATCGACGACTTTCGAGGCTCGAACCGAGGGCGACGATGCGTCGCTCGCATTGATCGATCGACTGGGAGCCGATCCGGCGGCGGCGACCGCGGCGACGGCCCGAAAGGCTTCGCCCGCCACGGATCTCGACACCTGGCTCGCCCGCCTGGCAGGGCCGGCTGACGAGTCGGCCGGCGAGCGGGTCTTCTTCCATGCCAAGGGCCCGGGCTGCTATCGATGTCACCAGGTCGACGGCCGAGGCGGGCGCGTCGGGCCGGACCTCTCGACCCTGGCTGCCTCGACCGACCGCCGTCGCCTGGTCGAGTCGATCGTCGCGCCGAGCCGGGAGATCGCACCCCAGTTCGTCCCGTGGAGCGTGGCGAAGACCGATGGGACCGTCTTCAGCGGCATCCTGCTGGAGCAGTCGCCCGAGGGTGCCCTCGTCTTTGCGGACTCTCAGGGCCGCCGGATCACGGTCAAGTCGGACGAGATCGCCGAACGGAAACCGCAGACGACCTCGATCATGCCCGAAGACCTCGTCACGACCATGACGATCCAGGAGTTTCGCGATCTCCTCGCTTTCCTGGGCCGGCGCCCGGTGAAGCTCGATCCGTATCGTGTTCCCTGAAGGGGCCTCATCAAGAAGTCCGAGGACCAGTCTCATGAAACGTATCCCGCGTGAACAGGCCCGCAAATTTGCGTTTGACTGGCGCGACGAGCCGCTGCTCCGGGTCGAGCCGGGTGAGTCGTTCGAGGTCGAGACCTTCGACGCGAGCAACGGCTATATCCGGACCGAGCAGGACAAGGCGATCCCGTCGCTCCGGCCGGGGTTCGACCGAGTCCCGCCGCAGGCCAATCCGATCGCCGGGCCGATCTGGGTCGAGGGTGCCGCTCGGGGCGACGCGCTGGTCGTCACGATCGAGGAGATCCTTGTGGACGATTACTCCTGGATCGCGATCGGGCCGCGACGCGGGCCGCTGGGCGAGTCCACACGCTGGGCCGAGCTGTCCTCCGAGTACACCACGAAGATCTTCCGTCACACGCCGGGCCCCAGCGGCACGATGCGGGATGGCACGCTCCACTTCGACGAGCGTCGATCCTGGCCGATCACGCCGTTCGTCGGCACGCTGGGCGTCGCACCCGACCGCGAGGTGACCACCAGCATCGATGGGCAGGGGGAATGGGGGGGCAATCTCGACATCCGCGACGCGGCGCCCGGAAACCGAATCTTCCTTCCGATCTTCCACGAGGGGGCACTCTTTTATCTGGGCGACGTTCACGCCAGCCAGGGCGACACCGAGTTCACGGGCACGGCTGCCGAGACCAAGGCCACCGTCCGGCTCCAGCTCGAGCTGAAGAAGGGCTACCGCATCCCGGGCATGCGGATCGAGAAGCCGGCGAGCCTGGTTGCGATCCACGTCGACCGGCCCCTGGACTTCGCCGTCGAGACCGCCACGATCCACTTGATGGATTGGTTGATCTCGGAACATGGCTTCTCCCCGATCGATGCGTATTGCCTGGTGAGCACGTGTCCGGACTTCCGCATCAACGTTTATCAGATGTGCCGGATCCGGAACCTGCGACCGGTCGCCGGGGCGGAGATTCCCAAGTCGTACTTGCCGGGAGGAACGCGATGAATCGGGGAATCGCGACGACCGTGGTGCCGACCGCTGCAACACGCCCGCCAGGACCGCCGCAGAACTGGCTCTTCGGTAACCTCAGGGAGTTCAGCCGGGACCGGCTGGGTTCGCTGACCCGATGGGCTCGGGAGTACGGCGACCTGGTGTCGGCCCGGTTCGGGCCGCGATCGATCCTGTTCGCCAATCATCCCGACCTTGTCGAAGAGGTCCTCGTCAACCAGAATCGCAAGTTCATCAAGCACTATCGGCTGCGAGACGCGCGGCGAACCCTGGGCCATGGGCTTCTGACCAGCGAGGGGGAGTTCTGGCGGAGCCAGCGGAAGCTCGCCCAGCCCTCGTTCCATCGCGATCGGATCGCGGCCTACGGCCGTCTCATGGTCGACTATACGGAACGACTGCTCGAGTCGTGGTCGGACGGTCAGGTCCGCGACGTTCAAGCCGACATGATGCGGCTGACCCTCGAGATCGTCTCCAAGACCCTGTTCGACGCCGAGATCGGCTCCGACTCGGCGGGCGCCAGCGCGGCGATGGAGACGTTGATGCACGCCTTCATCGCGCGGACCGGCAGCCTGGTTTCTCCGCCGCCCTGGCTGCCGACTCCGATGAATCTCCGGGTCGAGATGTCAGTGCGCCGGCTGGAGCGGATCCTGTTCGCGATCATCGCCGAACGGCGCCTGAGCGGCGAGGATCGGGGCGACTTGCTCTCAATGCTGCTGCACGCCCAGGACGAGGAGAGCGGCCGGCGGATGACGGACCGCCAACTCCGCGACGAGTGCATGACGCTCTTCCTGGCCGGCCACGAAACCACCGCGAACACCATGGCCTGGGCCTGGTTCCTGATCTCCGGCAGCCCCGATGTCGAGGCCCGACTCCACGACGAGCTGAAGCAGGTGCTCGACGGCCGGCTGCCCAGTGTCGCGGACCTGCCGCGGCTGCCTTTCACGGAGTCGATCATCAACGAAACCTTGCGCCTCTATCCGGCCGGATGGATGATCGGCCGCGAGGCGATCGAGCCGCTCGAGCTCGGCGGCTACCCAATCCCGCGGGGCATGACCGTGTTCATGACCACCTACGCGATCCAGCGCGACCCGCGATGGTTCGACGCCCCCGACGCGTTCCGGCCCGACCGATGGTCCGACGGGCTCTTGCAGCGGATTCCCCGATACGCGTATTTCCCCTTCGGCGGCGGCCCGAGGATCTGCATCGGCAACAACTTCGCCCTGATGGAAGCCGCACTCATCCTCGCCACGATCGCCCAGAAGTACCGGCTCGTGCTCGCGCCCGATGCCGCGATCGCACCATTGCCCTCGATGACCCTCCGGCCGGCGCACGGGGTCAAGGTGGTCCTATCCCGGAGGTGAACCAATGAGTTAGAATTGGAGGAAGGACCGAAGGAGGGATTCAAGATGATCCAGAGCGCATCATTCCGAAATTTCAAGTCACTGCGTCATGTCGATGTCGACTTCGAGCGCCTGACGGTGTTCGTCGGCCCGAATGGGGCAGGGAAGTCGAGCATCCTGGAAGGTCTTTATTACCTACTCAAATGTTCTCCAGCAGTGGTCGCTTCAGTATTCCGGGGATCGCTGGAGCCTCGTCTCCTTCACAGCAGAGGGGCAGGGGGGGAGATGCAGCTCGCTTGCTTCGGAACGGATCACGCGGTCCGTCTAACGTTCACGTTTGAGTCGAACCCTCCCGATACTCAAATAAACGATGATGATCCCAGAACATCCCAACATCGATTTGAGTTTGAGACCAAGAGTCTTCGTCCCAACGATACTCCTTGGACGAAATTAAAGAGAAACGCTAAGCGTCCGGCAGAGTTTCGAAAGGCTGCGTTGCTTCGTTTAGATGCACGAAAGCTATCACAGCCCTCTTATGTTGACCATCCCACCAGCCGAATCGACCAGGATGGAGAAGGTCTGGCGAGCGCTCTCGCGTTCATGGCGCTTAATCGGCCTGAACAATTCCAGGCTTTGCAGCAGAGCATTCGATCAGTAGTCCCATCAGTAAAGAGGATCCGATTCGATCGCGTGCCCATCCTGAAAACCGAGACTCAGTTTGTTAAAGTCAACGATGAGGAGATCGGTAGGCAAGTCAAACGCCAATACATGGGTGACGACGTTGATTCTGGACTATGAGGGGGCGCCTGACATACCGGCCCATCTTGCAAGCGACGGAACGATTCTCGTCTTAGGTCTCCTGGCGGGGTTGCTAGGCCCATCTCAACCGAACCTGATTCTAGTCGATGACCTCGAACTTGGGTTGCATCCCAAGGCGCAACGTAAACTGATACCTCTCCTTCGTACAATCCTCAGTGAAAACCAGGATCTCCAGATCATCGCAACGACGCACTCTCCCTATGTTGTTGACGAACTCGAACCGAAGGAAGTCCGGATCACCTGGGCGGGTGAGGACGGAGTGACTCAGTGTGCCCGACTCGACAGCCATCCCGAATTCGAGCGATGGAAGGACGAAATGTGGCCCGGGGAGTTCTGGAGCCTTGTCGGGGAGCAATGGGTCGCTAACGGCCAGGGACCGGTGAAGCCGTGATGGCCTTGTCCTTTCTGGTCGTCTGCGAGGCGAGAGCGGACTTCCTCACCTCATCCGAACTCGCGGACCGTGTCCTTTGCGAGTCGATCGATTGGGTCGAATCTGAGATGCTTCGCCATCACAGGGGCTACAAGGGGCATGCAAGTGATGAGCCATTCCTCACCTGGATGCGCAGTCAAGGCCTTGGCGAGAGAGTCGGGCATTCGCCCCAGGGGGTTTATCGAAGGTGAACCAGCGGGTCTGGATGCGGAGCAGGCACGAAGATCGCTTATCCTGATCGAATCGAAATGGCCCTTCGTGGATGGGATATTCCTGATTCGTGATAGCGATGGTTTGGAGGAACGCCGTCGCGGTCTCGAACAAGCCCGCGCTGCATCATCTCTCAGTCAGAGGATCGTCATCGGACTTGCTCACATCAAGCGCGAGTGCTGGGTCCTGGCGGGTTTCGAACCGTGCGACGATCGCGAGCGAACGCTTCTTGCGGAGATCCGACAAGAACTCGGCTTCGATCCCCGCCAGCAAGCCGAGCAACTCACCGCCATCCACGATCACGACAAGCGCAGTGCCAAGCGTGTTCTGAGACACCTGGTTCAGGGAAGACCCCGACCGCGAAGCCGCGTGCTGGAAACAGACGTCGCTTCCACTCTTGCGAGATCGTAGCGGACAGACCGGACTTCGTCAGTTCCTCGAGGAAGTCAAAGATCGCCTCGTCCCTCTTCTCGACCCATCTCATCGCCGCTGATTTCGCTCGTTTTCTTGACTGGCTCGGGCTCGTTGGCACGATAGTTGCTGTTTAAACGTCTCGCTCGTTCGTCGACGAGCCGGCCGTTGTGAAGGTCGTCACAGATCGGCAGGAGGGAGGGGCATGTCGTGCATACATGCCAAAGAATCCTTGAATCGGTCTTTGTGAATTTCCAGAGACCTTGATGTCAGGATATGCGAGCTTGCAAGGTTCATCATGCTCTGACCCCTACCTTCTTAACTTATCTTTACAAAGGGCTTTTTTATTCAAGGGACTGGACTACGTGAGTCCAAGCCTGTATGATTCCTTTCGATGAATTCGTTAGGTCTGACAACCACCATTGGTGCCGGCAGAACGCGATAGACCACACCCAAGCCGGCATGCGATTGGACCGAACGAGACTTCCCACCTGCGAGGTATGAATCGACTCTGGGGATTGAACGCGCGACGGTCTACTCGTGACCTAGTGCGAAACCCGCCGCGTCGACCGTCCAGATCACCGTCTCAGCGAATCCGCCCGGAGCTGGACCGATGCGCCTGCGCATTGCCACCTGCGCCGTTGCGGACGCTTGTCGTTCGTGATTCTTATGTACGCATCAATCGTTTTCCGCGAGGCCGTTCCGAGCAGACCGACAGGATGCGATGTTACGGGTTGACGAGGCTGCGGGTCAGAGAAATTCCGAACCGCTTGCCATTCAAACATGACACGAGGCGCCACGCGGGCGATCCTCGGTTTGTCGTGGCGGATGATGGTGCGTACTCGAGGATAGGACTCCCCATCGGTTGGAGGGTCCTCGGCAGTCGTCTCTTGCATTGTCCTGGCATGCTCTTGAGGTCATTATGACGCTGAAACGCCGTGGATTTACACTGATCGAGCTCCTGGTCGTGATCGCGATCATCGCCGTGCTCATTGCCCTGCTGTTGCCAGCGGTGCAGGCGGCCCGCGAGGCCGCGCGACGCTCGCAGTGCGTCAACAATCTGAAACAGTTGGGCTTGGCGGCTCAGAACTACGTTTCCTCCAATAACGTGTTCCCGCCGCAAACTAGCTGGCCAACGATGGCTGCCAATGTCACCGGCAATGCTATCGGCCTTCAATGGGGATTCAACTGGTATTACGCCATCTATCCCCCAGCTCGAGCAGCAAACGGTCTTCAATGCGGTCAACTTCTCGCTCACGCCGTTCGACTACAGCCAGTTGACGGCCGCCTCCACAAAGGTGATGCGCACTGCTCTGCCCGGACGAATCCACGAATCTGAAGCTCTATCCGGTGACGCTGAATACGAACACTTACTATTATGCCGTTTCCAACTACGTCGGCAATTACGGAGGGCCGGCGGCGATCGCGCCTTTCAACGGCACGATCATCCCGGAGTATAACGTCGAATACGGCGGCGTTATGACGATGAATACGGTGTCGGGGAACAACCTGCAAGCCGTCGGCATGCAGTCGATCACGGACGGGACGTCCAACACGGGCCTGTTCAGCGAACGGCTCATCTCCGCTTATCCGTTTGGCACCACGGCAACGGTGTATCCTAATGGGACGAACGGGTTGCGCGCGATCTTCACGGGTACCTACGCGGCGGCTCCGAGCTCGGTAGTCGTCGGCGTTCAGGTGCAAAGCGGCCCGGCGATGTTCTTCGCGCAGGGATGCCAGTCGCTTTCGAGCACGCACGTGTGTCGCCGTATCCCGCGGCGGTCGGCATCGAGATGATCGCCGGTAATCCTGGGTATCTCACCCTATCAAGCTACAATCACTGGACCGCGCCGAACACGCCGCCCTGCCAGAACTCGATCGATGTCATTCTCGGATATGTCGGCCCTTATGGTTCCGCCTCGGCGAACAGCTTGCACCCAGGCGGCGTGAACCTGTGCTTCGCCGACGGTTCCGTGCATTTCATCAAGAATTCCGATCAACCCCGTGACCTGGTGGGGGCTCGGCAGCCGGGCTGGCGGAGAGGTGATCAGCTCCGATCAATACTGAGGACGCGGGATCGAAGCCTGTTGTGATCGAACACACGGCCGGGCGATCTCAGCCCGGCCGTTTCTTTTTCCGGTGACCTGGCATCTTGATCGTATCCCAGTGGGGGTCGTTCACAAGACAGTGTAGTCCAAGGGGGGACGACACATCCGCGATTAACCCGCGACATCGTGCTGTTCGATCCGTTGCAATTCGACCATATCGCGGTAGAGTCCCGCCGACGGACATCAGCTCGCCGTGGCTGCCGGCCTCGACGACGACCCCGTCTTCGAGCACCAGGATGCGGTCGGCGTGGCGGATCGTGCTGAGGCGGTGGGCGATCACGAACGAGGTCCGGCCGCGCAGCAGGCGGGCGAGGCTTTGCTGGATCAGCCGTTCGCTCTCGCTGTCGAGGTTGCTGGTGGCCTCGTCGAGGATGAAGATCCGCGGGTCGGCCAGCACGGCGCGGGCGATCGCGAGCCGCTGCCGCTGGCCGCCGCTGAGCCTGACGCCGCGCTCGCCGATCAGCGTGTCGTAGCCGTCCGGGAGCCGCTCGATGAACTCGGCGGCGTTGGCCGCCAGGGCGGCCTGTTCGATTCGAGCCCGCGTGGCCCGGCGGTCGCCGTAGGCGATGTTCTCGGCGATCGTGCCGTCGAAGAGGAACACGTCCTGCTCGACGATCCCCAGCAGCCGGCGATAACTCTCGACCTCGATCTCGCGGAGGTCGATTCCATCGAGCGCGATCGCGCCATGGGTCGGGTCGTAGAATCGGGCGATCAGGTTGCAGAGCGTCGTCTTTCCCGAGCCGCTCCGGCCGACCAGCGCGATCGTCTCGCCCGGCTCCACCTCCAGGTCGATGTCGCGCAACACCGGCTGGTTGGTGCCAGGGTAGGCGAATCCGACGTCCCGGAGGACGATCCGCCCGGCGACCGCGGTCTTGACGACGGGACGGTTGCCCGGGCAGTCGGTCCATCTCCCGGGGCTCGGCCAGGAGGTCGAGCACCCGGTCGAAGCCCGCGAGGTTGTTCTGGAACTGGGTCACGCTGGTGGCCAGCACGGCCATCGGCTCCAGGAGCATGGCCAGGTAGACCAGGAACATCATCAGGTCGCCCATCGAGAGCCGGCCGTCGATGACCTGGAGGCCGCCGTAGAGCAGCAGCGCCACCGAGGCCATCGGCAGGAGGAACTCCCAGAGCAACTCGATCAGCCGCGAGAGCCACCAGGCGTAGATCTCCAGCCGGGCCATGAAGTGGTTCTCGCCCATGAAGCGGGCCGATTCGCTCCGCTGCCGGCCGAAGGCCCGGACCACGCGCATCCCGCCGAAGACCTCGGTCGTCTGGCTGTCGATCTCCTGGCGTTCCTTGCGGACGTCGCGGAACAAGGGGCGGATCCGCCGGTTCCAGGTCAGGTCGGAATAGTACACCCCCGGCACCAGCAACAGCGCGCCGAGCAGGAGCCGCCAGTCGACACACGCCATGATGATCAGCCCGCCGAGGAACTGGACCACGGCCGACCAGGGGTTGTAGAGCATGCTGAAGATCAGCTCGCCCACGCCGCCGGCATCCTCGCGGAGGAGGCTGGCGGCCCCTCCCGACTTGAGCTGGTAGACGCGGTGCAGCGGCAGCCGCATCGCATGGTCGTAGACCTTGCGGCGGACCTCGACCTGGACACGCTTCGACGTCCGCGTCACACTGCCAGCGGGTCGAGAGTCCCAGGAATTTGCCGAGCACCGAGACCGCCATCACGATCGCGACCAGGGCGGCCAGGCGTACCTTCGGCGACTCCGGGATCGGGACCGGACTCCAGGCCGCGAGCTGCTGAGGCACCGGCCGGCCCAGCATGACATAATCGATCGCGGCCTTGGTCGCCGCGGGCGGGATCAGCTTCAAGAGCGTTGCCAGCGACAATCCCACGAGGGCCAGGGCGAGCGTGCGGCGATGGCCGATCAAGAGCCGGTACAGCTCACGGTACAATTGCGCGAGCGAACGGTGCTTGGGTGCCGGCGCCGCGGGCTCCGGTCGAGCGATGACGGCCGTCTTCGAGCCGGAACGGAAGTTCTTGCGGTACTCGCAGAAACCGGAGCCGGCTGGCAATCCGTCGGTGGATCGATGGCAAGGAGAATCCCCGAATCTTCTAAACGCGGCCTGTGGCCGCAACCAAGTAAGGGATTGCGGATTGCGGATTGCGGATTGCGGATTGCGGATTGCAGATTGCGGATTGCAGATTGCAGATTGCGGATCGAGATCAGAAGCACCCCATCTGGAATTGGCAATCCGTCATCTGGAATTCCATCAGATCCTGCGGAGGGCGCCGAGATTCTACCGAGGTAGACTTGAGAGATCGCAGGGGCGACCGAGGCCCCGGCTCCGCTCGCCCGGCATCCGATAGTTGGTATTGTAACCGAAGTGGTCAATCCTCGCCTCCCGAGATCGGTTCGGTCCGGCCGGTCGCGAAGTCAGAAGACCAGGGCGCAGCGGCGCACGACCATGGTCCCGACCTGAGCACGCCTGGAATCAACATGAAATCCGCCATCCTGCTCCTCTTCAGCCCGACATCCTTCCTCGGTGCGGTCCTGTTGTTCTCGGTCGAGCCGATGATCGGGAAGATGGCCTTGCCCCTCTTCGGAGGGACGCCCGCGGTCTGGAATACGTGCCTGGTGTACTTTCAGGTCATGCTGCTGATGGGTTATGCGCTGTCGGGGGACATGTTTGCCCACAAAGGGGTCGAGCAGCGGCTGGTCTCGGCGACCTATCTGATCGTGCTCGCCGTTTTCCTCGTCCTGGGCTACTATGATGCTGCCGATCAGGCTGTCGATCGCCGTGACTGACTCGGTTCCGGCTGAAGGCAACCCCGCGATGGTCCTGCTGGGAATCCTCTGGGGTTCGACCGCCATCCCGCTCCTCCTGGTCTCGTCGACTTCCCCTCTGGTCCAGCGATGGTTCGCGGAGACCGGACATCCCCGGGCTCACGATCCGTATTTCCTCTATGCCGCGAGCAACACCGGCAGCCTGGCCGCGCTTCTGTCCTACCCATTCCTGATCGAGCCGAATCTGAGCCTGGCCGTACAGACGAGGGCCTGGAGCACAGGCTTCCTGATCCTGGCGATCTCGATCATGGCCTGTGGACTCGTCGCCCGGCGTCTGAGACGATCGCCCGGAGACGTGGCCATCGCGCCAGGTCCGTCGATCGGGGGGGATGTCGAGGGATTTACCGGTGTCGGCCGTCCAACGGCGAGCCCGAATATCCGGACCTGGCTCCGCTGGCTCGTCCTGGTCTTCATCCCGTCGAGCTGGCTGCTGGGCGTGACGACGTACTTGACCACGGACCTCGCGGCGATGCCGTTGCTCTGGGTCATCCCTCTGGCGCTTTATCTCCTGAGCTTCATCATCGCCTTCGCCGGATCGTCGTCGGGCCTCGTGCGGCTGGCCCCACGGGCGTTGCCGATCCTCGTCGTGCCGCTGGTGTTGGTCATGACGGCCGGGTTCGTCCAGGTGTACTGGATGCCGCTCCATCTGCTGGCATTCCTGGCGGGTGCGGTCGCCTGTCATGGCGCGCTGGCACGGTTGCGTCCGCCGCGCGCGACACCTATCGAGGTTCTACGTGGCCATGGCACTCGGCGGTCTGCTGGGCGGGACCTTCAACGCGCTGATCGCGCCGATGATTTTCAGCCGCGTGATCGAGTACCCGATGGCGATTGTACTGGCCTGCCTGGTGGCGCCGGGGATGGGCAAGATCCAGGTCCCTCGACGTTGGAAGGAATGGCGGGTCGACCTGCTCTTGACCGGGATCGTCTTCCTGCTCACGGCCGTCTTGACGACGAACCAGGCGGGCCTCGTCGATTCATGTGGTTGGGGTTTTCGTCGTGATGGCCGCGTCGGGCTTGGGGCTGTATGCCTGCGTGACGGCCAACCGTCTGCCCACACGGTTCGCGATGGTGGCCGGGGCGGTGCTGGCGGCTGGAGGGTTGTCGCAAGGACCAAGCGGCCGGCTGCTCCTCATTGAGCGGAACTTCTTCGGTAGGGTGCGGGTGACCGAAAATCGGGAGCAGAACGTCCACCGGCTGTTCCATGGCAATACCCTTCACGGTCAGCAGAGCCTTGACCCGTCCTCGAGTCGGGAACCTTGGACCTATTACGCCCGTTCCGGCCCGATCGGTCAGCTCTTGGCCGCACTCGGGCCGCGACTGGATCGGCCCGGGACGCACGTCGCCGTCGTGGGGCTAGGGGCGGGCACGCTCGCCACCTACGCCCGCCCCGCCCAGCGCTGGACCTTCTACGAGATCGACCCGGCCATCGAGCGGATCGCCCGCGACCCTCAATTCTTCACCTATCTGCAGGACAGCGAGGCCCAGTCGCTCGATGTCGTGCTCGGCGATGCCCGGCTTCGCCTCCGCGATGCGCCGGATCACGCCTATCGGTTGATCATCCTTGATGCGTTCAGCTCGGACTCGCTGCCGGTCCACTTGATCACGCGCGAGGCCATCCGGCTTTATCGCGCCAAGCTCGCCGAGGGGGGCGTGCTGGCGTTCAACCTGTCGAACCGTTACGTGGACCTGGACCCGGTGATGGGGAGGCAAGCCGAGGACGCCGGCCTGGTCTGCTGGATCGGATACGACACGTCCCTGAGCGACGAAGAGAGGCAAGCCGGCAAACAGCCGTCGATCTGGGCCGTGATGGCAGCGACCGATGGCGACCTGGGTGGGCTGGCATCCGACTCGCGGTGGCGGTTGCCGACTCTGCGCACTCACTCCCGCGTCTGGACCGACGACTATTCCGACCTCGCCCGTCACGTCCATTGGATGCCGCGACGACTGAGTCCGAAGAGAGTCGTTCCTTAGAACAACGCTCCATAGAAAGGGTGTGGGATTTCGCCGAGTGAGCGAGGCTGGCACGGAGAAAAGCTGGAATTACAAGGACCGATCGAATCGTCGTCTGCCTGCACTGATGTTGCGTGCGACAAAAACACGTCCGGGAGCAGCGAAGGGTAGCTATTCGTACAGTATCCGGTATAGGATACCGCCCTGTGCCCGATTCGAGCCGTGTGATCCCATTTCGAGGATTGCGAGTCTGGCATCGGGATTCGCACCGGCTCGAGTACCGCTTTTGATCGTAAAGGAATGCCCTCTCGCTTCACTTTCAACAAGGAGAGACATCGATGAACGACGACTTCGCAACACTCTATGCCTTCAACCGCTGGGCCGACCGCCGCGTCCTCGACGCCTGCCGGAAGCTGACACCGGAGCAGTACGTCGCGGAACCCGTACCTGGGTGGTCATCGGTCCGGTCGTCGATCCACCACATCGCCGTCGTGACGGAAGTGTGGCTCCGCATGGTCGCGGGCGAGACCGTCGAGAAAGTGGCCACGGAAGCTGATGTGCCCACGGTCGATGACGCCGATCGCCTTCTGGATCGCGCGCATCGAGATCATCAACAACGCCTTGCCCACCCTGACGGCGGAACAGCTCGCCACACCGCGGACGTTCCGGGGCGCGGACGGGTCGCGGTGCTTCCCCCTTGGATCGTCTTGCGGCACGTGGTCAATCACTCGTCTTATCATCGGGGCCAGGTCGCGTCCAAGCTCAAACGGCTCGGCGTCGAACCGCCGGCAATCGATCTGGTCTTCTGGGCGATCGAACAGATTCCCCAACAGGCGTAGTCAGGGTGATTGCCCGATTCAAGGGATGAAGAGGAACTGGTCTCTGTATTCGATTGACCCCGGGCTTTTAAGCACGACGCTCCGGATGATCGCGTCCCCGAGGGAGCAACGGCACGAAAACGACTCCCTCGGGGCGCGATCTTGATAGCGGCGGTTTCAAACGTGGGCCGGTTACTTCTGCATCTGCCTACCCATCAAGGCCATCAGTTTCAGGCGCCGGAACATCGACCGCCAGCCGGAGCCGAACCTCGTCTCCTTCGCCCTTCAGGGCGAGATAGACGCGATCGTGCTTGGGGGCGTCTCCCGGGAAGACCTCGGCGACGGCCTTGCCGAACCCCTCCTGATTCTGCTCGGCGAAAGCACCCAATCTCGACACTCGCAACACGGCTGCCACAGGCTCAGTCACTCCGGAGGCAGGAGCGTCCGAGAATCCCTCGAGGGCCTGCCGGAGCGATGCCAGTCCGGCCTCGCCGAACGAAGCCAGAACGGCATCCCCGCGAAAGGCGAAGAACAAGGACGCTTTGCCGAAATGCTTGGCCACCGGCGAATCCTTATCGTCAGCCGGGCCGCTCATCTGGTGGATCGCGGTGCCGTCGGCCGCCTTGGCGACATCGAACGCGATCTTGACGTTTTCGGCGGGTTTGATCTTGGCAGCCGCCTCGCGAACCAACTTCTCGAATTCCCCACCATTCTGAACCGCCATGCCGGAGAGCAACGCGAAACGGGAGGCACCCGGTCGCCCCCCTGGATCGCGATACCGAGATCGATCTCGGGCGCGTTCAGGTTGGACTTCACGAGCTCGGCGAAGCGCGTGTAAATCTTTTTCTCATCTTCGGAACCGGCCTTGTTCAAGCCCTCTTTCACTCCCTGGTCGATGGCGGTTGAAATGAAGTCTCTGACCTCCTTGGCCACCGGGAGGTTGACCCAGAGCGGCCATGGCGGCATCCTTGCCGAGGCCCTGGAAGCGGCTCCGCCGGCCTCCCAGAGTTCGGAGCGTCTTCGCCATCGCGGTATCCGGCTTGGCGCTGATCGCGAGCTCAAGGGCGAGCTCTGAGGTCTTGCGGCTCAGATCGAGATCGAGTGCGATCGCATCGCCATCCCGGATCAGGCTATTGAAGGCCTCCAGGCCGAACTTCTGGCCGGCGATCCGGCCTCGGAACTCGGCGTCCCCCTCACCGGGTTTACGATCGTTCTGCTGATTGAGAGTGGCTTCGAGTTGATTCAGAAACTGATCCTTGAGCGCCTCGGGGAGTTCCGAGAGCTTGACCTTCACGCTCAGCGTGGACTGGGCACGGCCCTTTGGTTTCCAGGAAGACGGATCCAGGGCCTTGAGCTGGTCGACTCCATCCGGGGTCAGCGAGAAGAGTGCGTATCCCTTGGATTGCAAGACAAAGAACGTGGGGGTGCCGTTGGGCATCGACACTTTGTGTGAGAACCCGGCGACGCCGGGCTGGTCGTCAACCGCCAGTTCCAGCTCTTTCAGCGAGTCCAGGAACTGCCCGAGGTCGGAGACCGGTACGGCGGCGACAACGGTTGGAGGCCCACCCTGACCGAAGTCCTTGGGCAAGGTCACGGCGAGAGCGAAGCTCTTGCTCTGGTCCACGCCCTTGAGCATCGCTCCCGACTTGAACTGGTTCAGCGCGTTGAGTACGGTCTGGGCGATCGGGTCGCCCTCGGGCGCAACCGACTTGATCAAATACTCGAGGTCGTCGGTCAACTCCGACACCGACTTGGCGGTGACGAGGACCGTCTGGCCACTCGCCGTCCCGACCGAGCCCAGGAGACCGAACATGCAGACCAAAAGGACAGGAAACTTCAGCTTTCGAACGGTCATCCCGATCACTCCTATTTCTGGTCGAAGGGAAGGCTTGGACTCTTGGACTTGGGCTCTCTGATACCAATTGGATCAAGTCGTTACTCTCAGCGCGATGCGATTGTCCCACGATCATTCCGGATCAGGGTTCGTCACGGACCGACTCGGAGGCCCACGGAGCGCGGAGTCTTGGTGAGGGCAGAGACGCCACGCCTCCCCGGGCCAGGTCCGGCCGGGGAGGCGTTGAGCACAGGACTCAGCGAGCTCTTACCCCGGCACGGAAGCAGGTCATATACTAACCCGAAGCGTGAGCGAGGGGAAAGGCCCCAGACCCCCGCTCAGGCTTCGGGTTGGTTTGAGCCAGCGTGCGAATCATCCCGGCCGGGTAATAGATAGAGCTTCACACGATCCGATCGGGCACCACGAACGGTGTGCGGTAGGGTCGCGTCAGGAGATGGTTGGCCTCGGAGTCGCCGACGAACGACTCGGTTGCCGTGTCGAAGGTCAGCTTGCGGCCAAGGCGATAGTTCAGGCCGTCGAGCGCGACCTTGTTTTCCTTGAGGTGCTCTTCGGTGCGGGCGAGCGTCTCATAGGCCTCCTTGTCGTCGCCGAAGGCCTGGGTCGGCTTGTTGAACGGGACCTCGTCTCCCAGCCGGTAGGAGATGTTGGCCAGGTGGCAGAGCGCGGCGGAGTAATGCCCCTCGAGGATGTCGGCGTTGAGGTCCGCGGTGTTGCGGCTCTTCACGGCGGCGATGAAGTTGCCGAAGTGGCCCTTGCCCGGACCGCGATGAGTCTCGACCTTGACCACCTTGGCGAGCGGGACCGCCTTGGTCTCTCCCTTGGGATAGAAGAGCCTCCCGTCCACGAGGGTCCCGGCTTCGAGGTGGGCGATGTTGCCGATTCCATTCTTCACGCCGATGGTAGGTCGTCGGTCGGCAGGCCGCGGACCTCGAAGATGAGCTGGGTGTCGCCGAAGTCCATCACCGAGACCTGGGTGTTGGCCGTCTGCCCCTGATCCTTGTAGCCGAACCGTCCGCCGAGGCTGAGCACGGTCTTGGGGTAGACTCGCGCCGCCGGAGGCCGAGGCCGGGATCAGCCATCGGGCGATGTCCATCTGGTGGACGCCCTGGTTGCCGATGTCGCCGTTGCCGAAGTCCCAGAACCAGTGCCAGTTGTAGTGGACCAGGTTGGCGTGATACGGCTGCTTGGGCGCCGGGCCGAGCCAGAGGTTGAAATCGAGGTTCTGCGGGCGGGTCGGCGTTCGGCTTGAAGCCGATGCTCTTGCGGGGCTTGTAGCAAAGGGCCCGCGAGACGAGCAGCTTGCCGAGCTGGCCCGACTGGATCGCGGCGACGGCCTCGGCCCAGTCGGCGATCGGAGCGGCTCTGGGTGCCGTGCTGG
The DNA here is from genome assembly GCA_963842405.1 of uncultured Isosphaeraceae bacterium. Taxonomy (GTDB): domain Bacteria; phylum Planctomycetota; class Planctomycetia; order Isosphaerales; family Isosphaeraceae; genus CAVZRC01. Next base: position 33,307 of record CAWJGW010000052.1, read on the forward strand.
ACGATCCGGTTGTACTGCCGCGCGGCCTCGACGGCGATCCGGCCCTCGTGGACGTTGTGGCTGCACGGCTTCTCGACGTAGACGTCCTTGCCCGCCTGGCAGGCCCAGATCGTCATCAGCGAATGCCAGTGGTTGGGCGTGGCGACCGAGATCGCGTCGAGGTTCTTGTCCTCGAGCACGCGGCGGATGTCTTTCTCGGTCGTCGGCGGCTTGCCGACGGCTTCCGGCTTCGTCATCGTCTGCTCGACCTGCTTGAGCCGCTTGGCGTAGGTCGTGGTGTCGGGATCGACCAGGTAGGCGATCTCGACACCCGTCATCGGTGCGAACTCGCCGACGTGGGCACTCCGCCGCGGCCGTTCAGGCCGGCCACGGCGATCCGGACCGTGTCGTTGGCCCCGATGACCCGGCCCGACGATTTGGTCCCGCCGATGGCAAAGCTCGCACCCACTCCGGCGGCGGCCAGGGACCGGCCCATAAACTGGCGGCGACTCAGATCTGACTTCGACATCGTTCCGGCTCCTCCCGAGGTTCGGATTGCTCCACTCAGCCCAGAACGTCCAACCAAGGTTTAACACCCGCCTATTATGCAACACCGGACCGCGGATTCCCAGGGTGTGCCAGGGCCGTTGTACCGAGGGGTTCCGCATCCAGCCTGTCCATGCCGGTACGCCACCTCCATCGCGGGTCTCGGTCGACGTCACTACTTGACGTTATTGATCGTCACCCCGGGCCAGTCGTCGGTGCGGAACGGGGTGGCGGGCAGGCCCTCGGTGCTGTAGAGGTTGCAGACGGGGTTGTCGGCCCAGGCATAGCGGACGGCGACCGGCTCGGACGACCTGGTCCGACCAGACCTCGACCTTGTTCTGGCCGGCGATCTTGGCCTTGGCCCAGACGAACTTCTTGTCGCTCCCGGCGATGGCGAAGCCGCGTGCTTCGTTGACGTCGAAGGTCTGGAGCCCGCCGCCGACGTGGTCGAACGTGAGGACCACCTTGTTGCCGTTCTTCTCCATCGACTTGTAGGTTGGGCTCTGATAGGCGACCTTGACGCCGTAGTCGCGGGCCAAGGCCCAGCGGGCCAGCCGGAGGCCGACGTCTTGCTTGTTGCTCGGGTGGATGTCCTTGCCCTCGCCGAGGTCGATGATCACGGCTTCGCCGGTGTTGGGCAGCTGGCTCATGGTCATGGTCTGGGCCTCGCGCAGCTCGGCCCAGGCGCTCTCTGCGCGGCTCGGGCTTCTCGGCCATGAAGTCGGCGAGCTGGACCCAGTAGAACGGGAAATCGCCCTGGCCCCACTCGTCGCGCCAGCTCTTGATCATCAGCGGGAACAGGTCGCGATACTGGTAGGCCCGGCCGGCGTTCGATTCGCCCTGGTACCAGATGACGCCCCGGATGCCGTAGCCGATCGTCGGCTTGAGCACGCCGTTGTAGATGTTGCCCGGGCCGGGAGTTGCCCGCCATCTGGTCATCGGGGTTCTGGGCGCGGCGGGGCCTGCTTGCCCTCGGCCTTGGCCTTGGCGGCTGCGCTTCCCGCTCCGCCAGCTTCGCGTCGTACTCGGCCTTGGCTCGCGGGTAGTTCTTCTCGATCTGCTCCCAACGCTGGAGCAGCGGGGCATACTTCGGTCGGCGGCCAGCAGGTCGCGGCGAACCCAGGCCTCGCAGGCCGAGCCGCCCCAGGAGTCGTCGATCAGGCCGACGGGCACGCCGAGCGTCTCGTGCAACTGGCGGCCGAAGAAATAGCCGACGGCGGAGAAGCCGCCGACGGTCTCCGGCCGGCAGACTGCCCACTGCCCTTGAAAGTCCTTCTGGGGCTCCTGGGTGCCGACATTGGGCACGGTGATCAGCCGGATTCGCGGGATGGTTCGCCGCTCGGATCGCGAGATCGCCGTCATTGGACGCCCGCGACCGACCACTGCATGTTCGACTGGCCCGAGCAGATCCAGACTTCGCCGACGAGCACGTCCTCGAACTGGCACGGTGTTCTTGCCCTGGACCGTCATCGTGTGCGGGCCGCCGGCCGGCATCGGGTCGAGCATGACCTGCCAGTTGCCGTCGGGGCCGGCCTTGGCGGTCTTGCTCTGCTCGGCGATCTCGACCGTGACCTCCTCGCCCGGCTCGGCCCAGCCCCAGACCCGGTCCTTCTGATCGCGCTGCAAGACCATGTGGCTGCCGAAGATGGCCGGCAGCTTCACGTCGGCCCTCGCCCCGGAGGGTTGAGCGGCCAGGAGCGCCAGCAGGATCGCAGTGGCCAGGCCAGGCCGGAGACGTCGCGGAAGATTCGAGCTTCTGTTCATCGATGGTCCCCTATTTTGAGGTCAATGGAATCCCGGCATCGTTTCCGAGGATGACTCCCGGAGCACGTTCGAGTCGTCCGAGCATGCATCGGTTTCTACCTCCGGACGAGGAGAAACGCGAGGACCGACCCTGGGATGCGGGATGACGAACCTCAGATCATGCCAGAGAAGAGACGGCGCACCAAGACCCGTCCCCACGGCAGCTTATCGCGGTTCGATGTGGTTGCGGGCGAACATCCCCGTGGCGAAGTATTATTTTCTTCGGCGCGAACTGGTCAGGCACGGTGACCAAGGTCATATTGGTACTTAGAATCTGTCCCATAGCGGTTCGACGGCTAGGGTGGGTGAAACCCACCAAATGAAGCCTTGGGAACTGGTGGGTTTCACCCACCCTACGATCCGCCTTCAACCCTTCCGGGACAGGCTCTTAGCCGGGGATGAATCGATAATACGAGCCAGCCCGAGCGCCCCCCTTGCCGATTCGCGTCCGTCCGAGGCGTTGGACTGCGGACAGCGGCAAGGACGTAAGGCGTTGGCTTTTGGACCGATTGCACCGTGCGAGGGAGCAGTTGGGATGAACACGAGTGACGGTTCTGGCGTCCGGGCCCGCCGCGCAAGAATGGCGAGAGCTGGGAGAGTGCGCCTCGACGACCGTGGATGGGCTCGCGTGAACGGGCTTCCGAGGAGTCCGGTTCGTCGTCTGAGGAGTTCTCGCACACGGAGGATCCGCAGGTCATCGCCGCGCTGGAGACGTACCTGAAGTCGTTGCGTGAAGGTCGGCCCTGCTCGCGGGCCGAGTTCCTGGCCCATCATGCCGAGATCTCGGCCGCATTGAGCGGATGTTTCTCGGGGCTGGAGTTCATCGAGGCGGCCGCGGCCGAGCTCTCGGGCTTGCCCGGCGATCCGGCGACGGCACGAGCCGAGCCGGCCCTGCCCCCGCAGTCCCAGCTCGGCGACTACCGCATCCTCCGCGAGGTCGGACGAGGCGGAATGGGCGTGGTCTACGAAGCCTACCAGGTCTCGCTGGGACGCCGGGTCGCACTCAAGGTCCTCCCCTTCGCCGCCGCCGTCGATCCCAAGCAGCGCCAGCGGTTCCAGATCGAGGCCCAGGCGGCCGCCCAGCTCCACCACCCTCATATCGTTCCGGTCTATCGGCGTCGGCTGCGATCACGGCATCCACTACTACGCCATGCAGTTCGTCGACGGCCGTAGCCTGGCCGCCATCATTCGCGAACTCCGCTCGAGTGACGGCGAAGCCTCCGAGCTGGCCGAGTCGACCGGCGTCGATTGGCTCGGCCGAGACCGAGGAGGTGTCCGGCACGTCAGCCTGCACCCCCGTCGGCCGGCGGTCACCGTCGGACCTGATCGGGCCTGGCGTGGGTGACCCGCTCGGGAACGCGAGACCCGAAGCCGACGCGACTCCGGACCGGCAACATCCCGTCAGCGGTTCGCCCGGCGACCCGACCCTGTCCGGATCCGTGCATCAGGATCGGGCCTTCTTCCGGAACGTCGCCCGGCTGGGCATCGAGGCGGCCGACGCGCTGGACCACGCCCACGCACTGGGCATTCTCCACCGCGACATCAAGCCCGCCAACCTCATGATCGATCGCGACGGCTCGGTCTGGATCACCGACTTCGGTCTGGCCCGGTTTCCCGGCGACCTGAGCCTCACCGGCACTGGCGACGTCGTCGGGACCCTCCGCTACATGAGTCCCGAGCAGGCGCTGGCCCGTCGCGGCGTGGTCGATCAGCGGACCGATGTCTACGCCCTGGGTGCGACCCTTTACGAGCTCCTGGCGCTGCGGCCCGCCTTCAACGGTCGCGACCATCAGGAATTGCTCCGTCAGATCGCACTGGATGAGCCGATCACGCTGCGCCGCCTCAACCCGGCCGTCCCGCGAGACCTCGAGACGATCGTCCTGAAGGCGATGGCCAAGGATCCCGACAGCCGATACCCGACGGCACAGGAGCTTTCCGAAGACCTGAAGCGGTTCCGCAACGACGATCCGATCAAGGGCCGCCGGCCAGGGCCGGTCGAGCGCACCGTGCGATGGGCACGACGGCGCTGGGAGCTGGTGGCGACCGCGGCTGCGATCGTCATGCTCTCACTGATCGTCGGGGCCGTCGTGATCTGGCGTCAGGTCGCGATCAAGACCGAGGAAGCACGCAACAGGTACCGCGATTACCTGATCAAGAATTTTCCTATCCTCGACCTAGCCGCGACAGAGCAGGTGGGTCAAGCCTATGCTCTTCTCCAGAATGCAGCCGACCCCGCGGCCCGGCGGCAAGCGTTGCAGATGTATGATCAGGTGCTGAAGGTTTTCCAGGAAGCGAGCGAATTACCTCCGACGGACGTGGACTCGCGGAGCGTGATCGCCCGTGCCTTATGTCGCCTGGCCTACGCCCGAACCATGTTGAGTTGTCAGATAGGGACGTGGGACAACCCCGAACCAGAACTGATGGCCAAGGCCGGGGCCGACTACCGCCGATCCATCGACCAGTTGGAGAAACTGCTCGACGAGCAGCACGGCGACCCGGTCATTCGCCGGTACCTCGCCGATGCTCTGGGATTGAGGGGTATGGGCTGCTTCCTCCGGTACATGAACCGTCCCGATGAAGCCGCACGCTTCTATAATCGTGCGATCGAGGTCAGGCGCGATCTGGTGCGTGGAACCGGCGCCGGGAGAGTCGCCAACTCTCGATCGATAACGGATGTTACCAACGAACGAGACGACCCCCTCCATGCTTGTGTGGACGGTTCAGGCCGTGTCCTGGTTGCAGGAAACTGCGGGACGAGTCGCGGAAGCCGTTCGCATCCACGATCAGTTGGCGGAGGATTTCGTTGCGCTGGCCACGCGGTTCTCGGGACCGGAATTCGAAGAGCGACGGAGCCACTGGGTGAAGGCAGCTGATCAACAGTCAGGGCCTCTCCAATGATATCATGCCAGCGTCGTACGACGCTCCTGAATTACCGGCTGGCGACGATCCTCGACCCCGAGAATGCCCTGGCCCACAACAATTTAGCCTGGGCGCTGGTCAATATGCCGGAAGACCCTTGGTTCGACCCGAAAGCGGGGTTGGCTGAGGCCAGGAAGGCTGTCGAGTTGGATCCGAAGCCCGGAGACTACTGGAACACGTTGGGAGTCGCCGCATTCCGTGCCCGAGATTGGACGACCGCTCAAGACGCTCTCAAGAAATCGATCGACATCTTGGGGGGGAGCGCCCACGACTGGTTTTTCCTGGCGATGACGCACTGGAACCAGGGAAAGTGCAAGGAGGCACGTCAAAGCTTCGACCTGGCCCTCGTCGCGATGAAGAAGGTACGTAATAACCCCGAGTTGCTCCGGTTCCATGCCGAGGCCGCCACCCTGATGGGCCTGCCCGGCCCCAAGAAGGAAGACGAGACCGGAGGGGCATGGAAGGCCGCTGGAACGAGGAACATCACCAAAGAGAGAAGCACCAAGTCCCATCAGTGAGAGCACGTCCACAAGAGCGTGTCAAGATTCAACCCATCTTACGTATATTGGCCAGTGCCGCTTCGACCACTCCTCGCTTTCGCGATCTGATCGATCGCTTTGTTGCCTTTTCGAGACATCCGACCGGATCGCCGTTCGTAACGACGGTAATCCGGGAAAAAAGGAAATCCTGCCGTGGCCCATTGATGGGACTCGTATCGTACCGAGGATATCGGGCAGAGTAAGAGCCCGACGAGGTCTCCCGGCCGGGACCTGGCGTCCGAAATCAGGGCGACTGGTTCGAAAAGGAGCACGTCGATGTTTTCACCATTGCGGCGCGGCGCACGGCTTCCGATCCTGGCCACTGTCCTGGCTCTCGGGGCCTGGGCCATGCCCGAGTCTGCCGCATTTGCCCATGGGGGCGGCGGTGGAGGTGGGCACGGCGGCGGAGGTGGGCACGGCGGCGGCGGACACTCAGGAGGTGGACACTCCGGCGGCGGTCATCATTCGGGCGGATATCATCACGGGGGCTATATTCACGGCGGCAACGGCTACTACTTCGGTGGGGGCGGCTATTACGGCTACCCTGGTTACGGGTATGGATATGGATACGGCTACGGCTACGGGAACGGATACAGTTACCCCTACTCTTCAGGGTATGCCTATCCAAACTACGGCTACGGCTATCCTTCGGGACCTGCCGCGGTCGGGGCGGTTCCGGCTCAGGGGCGATACCTGGGCATCGATGAGCAGGCGGTGGTCGACTCCGGCCTCGCGGGCATGCAGATCGTCCGGGTCTACCCGGGCTCGTCGGCGGAGCAGGCCGGTCTCCAGGTCGGCGACGTGATCCAATCCGCCAACGGCTACCTCATCCAGCAACACGGCAACCTGACCTGGGTGATCTACAACGCCGCTCCTGATGGCGTCTTGAACATGAACGTCCGCTCGGTGCGCGACGGAGGGATTCATCCCGTTACGGCTCGAGTTCCTTGAACGAACAGAATCCCCACGGGCTGCCGGGGAGGATGGGATCCCGTGGTGGATCTCATCCCCCGGTAGACGCGATCGGCGGTTGAGTCTGTCGGCATCTGGATGCTTTCATCTCTGCATTGGGCTAGCGCTTCTCGAGCTTCAGCACACCCAGATCGACCGGCTTGACCGCGGCATCGCCCTGCGTTGGTGGTACGTTCAAACGAGCCTCCCCGTACCAGCCTTCGTGCTCCCGATTGAACCGAACGGTGAGTGAATAGTGGCCCGCGGGCACGTCGTCGATGCGGAACTTGCCCTCGCGGTCGACGGTGGCCGTCAAGTAGGGCTCGACGCGTAGCTCGTTCTCGTCAGACATGGCCGTGATCCTGAGCGAAATTCCAGCGGACCTTTCCGGTGAATCCCTCCGGGGGTTGCAGCTTGCCGACGACCGGCCGGCCGGTGCCGCCGAGATCGATATGCACGGTCTTTCCGGCGAGGCACTCGATGGCGATCTTGCATGACGAGGTCACCTCCGTGGCGCCCGTCGTCGACCATCAAGGTGATGCGACGACCGATCCGTCCGGTGCCCGGGAACACGCGCTCGAAGACAAAGCGTCCATCCGGCCCGGTGTGCGTTTCGTGCTGCGTGAAGATGTGCGCGACACCGTTGCCATACGATTGGTGTCCGGCGACGTTCAGGTCCAGCGGCGTATTCGCGGCCGGCGCCTTGCCGACCCGGAACGTTCCTTCCACCCGGGCCCACGGTTCCAGGTGGATGATCCGGGTTAACTCCCACTCGGGCGTCGATTGATGTGGGCGAAGCCGGACGGATGCGTGACGATCAGTTGAAAGTTGGTTGACTGCGCCGGGAAATGGAAGCGGCCGGTCGCGTCGGTGACTTCTCGCGCACAGTAGTGTCTGAATTCATCGCTGATGTCGCCGTTCTTGATGTGGATTTGCGACCCGGCGACCCCCAGCGCGACCTTGGCGCCCACCGCGGGGAGGTTTTGCGGTGTCACCACTTTCGCGGCGACGTTGTTCCCGCGCTTCAGCTCGAAATCGATCGCGATGGTGCCTTCATTGATCTTGATGTCGCGCGAGACGGCCGCCTGGTATCCGTCGGCTTCGATGCGAATCAGATGGGCGAACATCACCGCGAGTCCGGCGAATCGTGTAACGGCCGTCGGTGGCTTTGAAGCTCTCCTCCCAGGTTCCAGTCATGCTCCGGTCCTGGCTGAACCGCACACCCGGGACGACCCGAAACGTCTTGATCGGCTGTTTTGTCGTCGCGTCGATGACTTTGCCCGAGACGACGAGGGCCGAGGGTGTGCGGAAGACATACTCCTGCTCGCGGGCAATCAGCGGTTGCTCGCTCAACTGCATGCCGTCCGGTGGGCAGATATCCGCTGTGAATTCGTCCGGAGGGGCCTCGTTCCACACCCAGACGCCGTTGTTGTCCGCGTATTGATTGACATGGGCGAACGGGAAGTACGCGTGTCCGCGTCGCCACCGCTGGAAGAAGATGCGCGCCTTGGGGACCGGGTTGCCCTTCTCATCCAGGACGCGGATGCGCACGGTGCCGCCCGGTTTCATCTGGAAATCGACCGGTCCCATGTCCGGCTCGATGTTCAGCTCCTTCATGTCGATCGCCCGACCCTTGGCGGAAACCACGATCCTGGCCGGTCGAGGCTCGCAGCCGACCAGCCGGTAACGCCGTCGGGCCCCGTCCTCGCTTCGCGGAGGTCGTTGAGGAACTTGGTGCGCACCAGTGCCCCGACGATCGGCTTGCCCGCCTCGTCGGTGACCTTGCCGGTCACCGTCAGGCCGCGATCCAGAGCGATCTTGCGCGGTCGGCTCCTGACCGCGGCTCGATGCCGAATTCGCCTGGCGAGTCAACGCCGGCGGATCGGCATGAAGCTCGGGTGGTCGATGGCCACGTGGACCTCGCCCATCGAGACCGGTACGCTGTCAAAGTGCCACTTGCCCGCGGCGTCGGTCTTCAGCTTCGGTGCCAATATGCAGTTGTTGATGCAAACCGGGCCGTCTCTTGAACTGCGATGTTGGGACGGACCGTCACACCCTGGAGCGGCTTTCCTTCGGCGTCGACGATGATGCCTCCGACCGACCAGGCCGCCTCCAGCTCGGCGGTGAAGCGGGGCGGAATCGGCTCGGCATGGCTCTCGGACGACCAGCCGGCCCAGTACGGTCCAAATCCCGGAATGGTGATGTACAGGTTGAAATGGGTCGGCGGCTGCGGAAACTCGACCGCGAGCCGACCTTGTGCGTCGGTCGACGCCGTTAATCCATACCGTTCCTGCCTGACGAACTTGCCCTGGCGGATCTGCTGGGCGGTCAGCATCGGGGTCGAGTTCAATTCGACGAGGGCCTCCGGTATCGGTTTCCCGTCCGGCCCACGACGCGCAGCTCGAATGCCTTGCCATCGATTGGCAGGAGGCTCCGTCCGGGGCCGGCTTCGGCTTCGCCTGGGTTGGGTGCCGATTGCTTGGCGGGCGTTTGCGGATCGGCCGGGTCGATGTCGCTCGCGGCGCGCAGATGAGGCAGCGCGACGACCGCGAGGAGAATCAGGCCCAGGAGCGACCAGGCACCCGGCGCGGAGCGGATCGGTCTGTCGGTATCCAGCAGCCGGCCGACGCGGAGAAAACACGAGGCTCGCGAATCCAGGCCGAAGACACCGAGGGCCCCTTCCAGACCGCGGGGCGTCCGATGGGCACGCCGCAGGATCCGCAGGAACGCCTCGCCGGACTCGACTGCGGAAGCCTGGCTCATCGAGACCGCGAGATCGTCGCAAACGTATTCCCGGAGCCGATGAATGATGCGATTCGCGATCCAGATCGCGGGATTGAAGAAGTGCAGGATGGTGGCGAGGCGTTGCAGGGCGACAACGAGCAGGTCGCGGCGACGGACATGGGCCAGCTCGTGAAACAGGACCCATCGGAGTTGCTGCGCCGTGAGCGACGTGGCGATTCCGCGCGGCAAGATGATCGTTGGCCGCGCGATCCCCCAGACGGCGGGCGCGGCGAGGGAATCCTGTTCCACGATGCGGATCGACTGCGGAACTCCGGCGCGCCGGCACAGCTCGGCCAGGTCGATGCCCAGCCTCGACAGATCGAGCGGGGACGCGTGTCGAAGCTGGGCTCGAAAACGAAGCTGCGCATGCGCAAGCCGGCCCAGCAACAGCAGGACGCCGGCAAGCCAGGCCATCATCACGATTGCCGACGTCGATAGACGTGGGCGTCTCGGGTGCGGGATGCGTCGAAGTCGCTCCGGCGGGCGCGAGTTGCCGCCAGGGAACGGAGTTCGGCCGAGAAGGTCCGGTTGATGAGCGACGGCCACGACCGGTTGGGCGGTCGGGAGAGGCTCGAACTTCGGCTCCGAAACGGGTAGCTGAACCGTCGGGACCGCGGCAATCGCGTTTCAACCGGAGGCCGGGCTTTCGATCTTCTCGGGGACCGGAGCGTCCTTGAACCACGACCAGAGGAGCGCCGAAGGACTCCATTGCGCCAGGGGGGCCGGAACCGTCACGACCACGGGCACCAGCAACTTGAGCGGCACCAGCAGGAAGAGGCAGTAGCCCACCTGCGGCGCGACCCGATTGCGAATGGCCAACCAGGCCAGGCCGATCAATGCCAGCAACAGGGCCGCATCCAGCGATGCGACGACAACCCAGGCCGCCCAGCGGTCTCCCGCGGAATTGGCGATCGCGATCATGGCGTTCATCATCACCGTGTCCTCCCGTCGGAGATTGTGGCGGACTATGTGTTTCCACGCTTCTTCAACGCCTGTTTCTTGGCGTCGATGAGCTTCTGAAGCGAATCGAGGTCGTCTTCGTTCAGCGACATTCGTTCGACCATGTGAGCCAGGAGCGGGCCGGTCACACCCTCGACCGCGTTCGTCAGCAACGTGTCGGCGGCCGATTGGAGCGTCGAAAGCGCGGTCTGAGCCGGCCGGTAGACGAATCCGTTTCCGACCGGCGTGGTTGACACGTACCCCTTGTCAACCAGTCGCTTGAGGAGGGTCTTGACGGTGGCCGGGTGTCCAGGAGTATCTGCTCGACGGCGATCGTGTAGATTTCGCGCGCCATCGCCTTCTTCAACTCCCAGACGATCTTCATGACCTTCCATTCCGCTCTGGACAGTTCCTTCCGCTCCGCAGGACTCATCGATCGGCCTCGTGATTCGCAGTGGCAGCATCCGGTGACGCTGCGTGTTCCCCCGTATTGTCCGGTCGAGATTGGACTGTAATCGAATCGCCTACGTTTGTCAACGATTCTGCCAGGCCGACTTTACGAAAAACGGAATGAATTCCGTTCTACGGCAGGAGGGGATCGATGACTCGCTTCAGGAGGGTTCGCTCGAGCTCGGGATGGAAGCGGGTCAGCACGCGTTGACGGGCGGCGGTGCCGAGCGAGTGGGCGAACTCGGGGCCCTGGTCGAGAAGCTCGAGGATCGCCTCGCCCAGGCGGTGGAGCGAAGCCCTGGGCAGCATCAATCCGCTGACGCCCTGTTCGATGACCTCGGGGATGCCGCCGGAATCGCTGGCGAGGACCGGACGGGCACACGCCATGGCCTCGAGCAGGGCGTTGGGCAGGCCGTCCCAGACCGAGGGGAGCAAGACGACGTCGCAGAGCCGTAAGTGCCGGGCCACATCTTTGGGATCGTCGAGGGGACCGGTCACCACGATCCGGGCGGCCGAGTCCGGGGCTTCGGCCGAAAAAGTCGAGAGGACCGTCGCCTCCCGAGCCCGAATGTCGCCGATCACCAGAAGGCAGGCCGGGCGAACTGCCCGGACTTCCCGCAAGGCACTGAGCAAGAAAGGTAGACCCTTTTTGTGTCGCAGTTCTCCGCAGAATCCCAGCACGACCTCATCCGGCGCGATCTTCAGCGACGAACGAAGCACCGGCTCTGGAGGTGCCGGGGAAAACGTCTCGGGATCGACGACGTTGGCGATCACCTCCACACCCTCACGACGATCGACGAGCAGCCGGACCTTGCGGGCCAGGTCGTGCGAAACGACCGTGATGAAGCCGGCATGCTGGAGGGTCCAGGTCAGGCGGGCGAAGTCGCCGGGCGGGAACATCGAGCCGGTCCACGTCGTTGCCTCGGGCCGCGACGATCGGAGGGGACGCCGAACGTCCGCGCCGCCATGACCGCCAGGAAACCCGGCCGGGTACAGGTAGTGGCCCCAGATTGCTCCGAATGGCTGAGTGCCCTGGAGCCACTCGACCACGTTCATCGTGTGTTGCAGCGACATGTCGAGCTGGGAGAACAGGCCCAGGCGATGCAGCGTCGGGTCGAACGGCGCGTCGCCCCGGGAGGTGTCGAGGATGCCGGCCGGGAGCGATCGCGTCCAGGCCAGGACGTGAACCTCCAGCCCCAATGCGCCCAGGGCCCGCGCGGTCCGGTGTGCACTTCGGGCCACTCCACCGAGGTCCGGAGGAAAGCGCTCGGTGATCAGCAGCAGGCGACGAGGGACGGTTGCTCGGGTCTGGTCCAAGGGGGGTCCTCCGGGCTTGCCCAACCCAAGCCTGAACGGCTCTATCTTCCGGGAAATCCGGCGTCGGTCAATTGGGGGCACGAAGCGATTCCCAGGACCTCCTGGTAAGCGGCCACCAGGCTCGCCTGGGCGTGGGACCAGGTCCGCTCGCGCACGACCGCCTCCCGGGCCGATTTTGCGAGCCGATGGCCGAGCGACGGGTCGGCGACCAGGCGCAGGACCGCGTCCTTGATCGCCTTGGCGCTGCCGGGCCGGACGAGCAGGGCATCGACCTCGGGACGCACCAGCTCGCGGACGGCGGGCAGGTCGCTGGCGACCAGGGGCGTACACGAAGCCATGGCATCGAGCACCTTGAGCGGGCAGCACCCCTGGATGAGGTTGCGGTCGTTGGCCGTCAACGGGGCGAGGACGACGTTGCTCTCGTGGTGCAGTTGGGCCAGGGAAGCCTGATCGACCGGCCCGACGAATCGGACGGCATCGGCCACACCGAGGTCCCAGCAGAGCTCTCGCAACGCGCGGTCTTGCCTCGGCCGTGCCGGACCAGCCAGGACAAGCGTTGCAGGCACGTCCCGATTCAGTAGAGCCAGGGCCTCGATCGCCAGCCGTACGCCCTGCCAGGAGGACATCGTTCCCGCGTAGAGGAGTCGGACCTGACCATCGATTAGAGGCGGGGGACGGTCGGGAAATACGTCGATGTCCACTCCGTTGGGGATTACTCGGATTCGTTCCGGGGAAACTCCTCGACCGGCAAGATAGCCGGCGGTGACCTGACTGACCGTCACCACGAGATCGGCGGCCGTTAGGCAAAGATCTTCCATGGCCGTCAGCTTGCGGAGGAGCTCGCGATCGTCGGCGACCGCCGGATAGTTGTACTTCAGCTCGATCGAAGGAAGACCGTTCACCTCGAAGACGAAACGTTTGCAGAACGATTCCTTGCTTCGAGCAATGTGATAGCCCTCAAAGATTGAGCGGACATGTACGACCTCGAAACGACGACCCTTCCACCAGGCCGACAGGTGGGCGCGGAAGTTCGAGACGCGCTCGATCAGGTCGGCGCCGAGCGCGGGGAGCGGCCAATGGGTGACACCCGGAATCTGAACAGGGTCCACGGGCTCGGGATGAGCGACCGTGATCAGGTTCAGGCCGTCGAAGGCCGCTCCCAGAGCGCGGGCGAATGCTGCGATATGCACCGCAGCCCCTTTGGGGGCTGGGAATCGGTCGAAGGCGGCATAAACCATGCGGTCCATTGACACGGCCGGGTCCGTGTAGTAAGGCTATTCATTGCCAATCTTGGAGCCGATCGCCGCCCGATCGCAGAGGAATCAAAAGTATGCCCGTCGACCTCGGTCGTTTCAATAGCACGCTTGTCTACAGCCGTCGCGCTCCGATCGACGCGTTGCTCGAAGATCTGGCCGAGCTGCGTGCCTTTGACGGCAAGCAGGAGAAGATCCTGACCTTGCTGGACAATCGTTGGCACGGTCGGCTTGATCGGTGCGATCGGGTCGATCATCCTGGCCAATTCGTCCGGTGCCGCACAGGTATCCCCCGCCTGGTTCGCGATCATCGCGTTTTCGTGGTAATGACGGTCGTCGGTTTTGCCACGCGATGGGCTCGATCGCGGCTGAACCTCGAGAATCGCCGCTACGAGCTGGCCGAGCGAATCATCCGGTTTCTCGGCCGCGATAGCCGGCCCGACGCCGAGGTCAGCCTCCAGCTCGACCTCCAGCGGCCTAATATCAAGCGGAAGGCCGTCCGCAACGGCCAGGTCGGCCCGTGGAAAGTGACGTACTACACCGATCCCTGGCTCCGCCTTCAAGGTCGATTGCTCGACGGTACGGCGTACCGGCTGACCGCGATCGAGAAACATCAGCTCCGCAGCAAGACGTACAGGAGCCGGAGCGGGAAGATGAAATCGAAGTCGAAGACCAAGTCGGCGTCCGAGCTCATCGTCGGCGTCAGGGTCAAGAGCCGACGCTACCCAAGCTCTCGAAACTGGCCTCGACGAACGCTCGTCAAATGGTGAAATTGCCGGAGTGGGCGATCCTGAAGGCATGCCGGATCGATGCGCCCAGCCGGTTCGGATCGGGCCACTCTGGTCATCAAATCGGCTACGAAGCCGCCTGGTCCTGCGAGGCTAAGGGCGAGGCCGAGTCGCCATCGAGCGGCGTCCAGCTGGTTCGCCATGTCCATCCTCAGCGTCTATCAGGTGCTCAACCTCGCGCGCGCCTCTGGAAAGGCCTAGAACGGCCCGGGAGTCCCTATGCCGCGTCTCGACAAGATCATCGAGCTTCTCGCCTTGGCTCTGTTCTGTCCGATCGTACTCGGCTGCGAAAATGCCCCGGAAACGCCCTCGACACCCGAGTTGCCGACGCCGGCCAAGGCCCTCGCACCGGCGCCTTCACCGGCCGCCTCGAAGGAGACGTCCACCGCGGCCTCGTGGGGGCCGGTGCTCGCCGCCAAGATCAAGGTTGAGGACGGCCTCGGCAAACTGGCCTTTTCGATCAAGCCCGAGGACGACGGCGCCAAGCTGGTCGATGCCTCCGAGCACGAGATCGCCCGCTATAACTTGAAAGGCGACAAGCTCAAGGTCAAGGATTCCGCGGATCGCGTCCTTGGCTATGTCACCGGATCACACGGAAAATATCACGTGAAAGACCCCGAGCAGAAGACCGTCCTTTTCGAGTTCCAGCGCCAGGCGGACGGGGACTGGAAACTGGAGGACGGCCACGAGAAACTGCTCTACAAGATCAAGAAACGCGAATATGGCTTCGAGATCGAGGATGCCCACGAGACCAGCCTGGCCAAGGTGAAAACCAAGGATGGCAAGGTCTCGCTCCGCGACGCCTCGGACAAGACGCGATACGCGACCCACTCCTCGGCCGCCAGCCCGCTTCTCATGGTCTGCCTGGGTCTCGATCAGGTCGGCGACCTGCCATGAGGGCCGGCCTGATGGTACGGATCGCGCTCGATGAGGCGTCGGGCGCCGGCGCCAAAGGGGGACTCGAAGCCATGAGTTCGGAGTGGACCGAGGGGGTGTGCAACGAGTCGACCGGGTTCCTGTTCCGACACCGGTGCGATCGGTATCCCCAGAACCGTTGCGAAGCGTGCAACAAGCCGATTTGCCCGGACCATGAACGCCCACTCGACACACTGATGCTCTGCGTGGCCTGTAACCGGGCGGAGACCCGTCGTCGCGGATTGAAGAACAGCCCCCGGCGCGGATACGACGACAATCCTTACTTCTACGGGGGCACCTACTATCCCGGGTACGGGCACTATTATGGATCGAGCCGCATTCGACGCACTTTGCACTCTCATGGAGGGCCGGGCGGGCACGTCGATCCCAACGACCTCAACGCCGGCGATGCCGAGAGTCTGAAAAACGAAGACGACGGAGACTTCGAGACCGACATGGGTGAAAGCTGATGCCATGCCGCCGGACGTATCCGGAGGAAACCGATGGTTGATCTATGCCCTCGGCGGCGGGACTTGGACACCTGACGCGGGCCGTGGCCCTGGCGAGGGTCGCGCGGGCCTCGGGACATCGCATCCGGATCCTGACCAACAGCCCCTTCGCGGCGAGTCTCCCGCTCGAGAAAGACCTGGGCGATGCGGACGCCCTGATCCGCATCGACCCGACACAGGGACCGCCAGGCGGTCGCCTCGATCGTCCGCGCCGTCCTGGAACCAGCGCGACTTCGACGTCCTGATCGTCAACACCTTCCCCCGAGGATTAGGCGGGCGAGCTGGTCCCGTTGCTCGACGAGCTGGATTGCCCCAAGGTACTGGTTCATCGCGACATCGATCCGGCCTACGTCCGTTGGGCGGGCCTCGACAGCGGTCGCGAGGCGATTCGACCTCCTGATCCTGCCCGGCGAGGACGCGCCCCTGGGGGATCAGCCTCATGCGGTTCGTACGGCCCCCTGGCTGCTGCGCGACCATGGCCGAGCTCCTCGATTTCGGTCCGCAGCCCGCATCCGTCTCGATCTTCGTCGCGATCGGAATGTCTCGTGCCCGTGGTCGTCGTGGCCGGCTGCGGCCGGCTCGACGAGATCGAAGCCGCCCGCTTGCTGGCGGAGCGGCTCGACGAGCATCTGGCCGGTGCCGCCTGGTGGGGTTCGTCGCGGTCACGGGCCAGGATCGTATACGGGAGGAATCCCGGTCCCGTCATCTGGCCGCTCCTCGAGGTGATGGCGGGCATCGACGTCCTCGTCGGCTCGGGCGGCTACAATACGGTTCACGAGGCCCGAGCGACTGCGACGTCCCTGGTCGCCCTCGCGCGAGCTCGGAAGTACGATCGCCAGGCCGTTCGTCTGTCGCCTGCTGAGTGTGCCGGCGACGAGGCCGATGTCATTCGTCGCGTCAAGGAATACCTCGACCGGCGGTCGGTGACTGACAGGGTTGTTCCAGCGTATGTGAACGGAGTCCACGCGGCTGTCGAATTCGTCGAACGTCTGACCGCTTGCCTGAGATGTTGACCGGATTTCGTGGAGGGGTCGGCTCCGGGTGATATCGGGCCTTCGGAGACGCGTGGTATGTTAGGTCGTTGACGGGACCGACCATAGAATTGCCCTGATGAGGGAGGCCACCGACGATGGGTATCGTGCCGCTGACGCTGGTGTTGATCGGAGCGGCGATGGGGTCCGGGACGGGCGACGAGTCGGTCTCGGCGCTGCGAAACCCGGGATTCGAATCGCCGACTCTTCTCGATGGTTGGGAGGTCATAACGTACGGGGCGGCGGCGAAAGTGGAGGCGGACGGCCGGGTCGTCCACGAGGGACGGCGAGCCCTGCGGGTGTCGGCCGAGGAACCATCGGACACGGCGCTCGGGCAAGACGTCTCGCTACAGCCCGGCGGCTGGTACCGGTTCGAGGGCTGGGTGCGCACGAGTCGGCCTCGATCCGATCGATGCGCCGGTGTGCGGGACGTATCAGGTTCAGCGAGCGAGCGGACCGCGGCATCATCGCGTCGGGAGCGAGCCATCGGGGCGATACCGGATTGGACGGAGGTCGTGCTGGCCTTCCAGGCTCCCGACGACGGTCGCGTGCGGATCGCGCCGTTCCTGGTCGGGTACGGCAAGGGACGGGGCACGGCCTGGTTTGATGGGATGCGGCTCGAGGCGTTTGCGCCCGCGAAGGCGCCGGCCGTCATCACGCGCGAGCCCCTCCGGCCCGGCCGGATCGAGCCCGGTCAGTATGGCCAGTTCATCGAGTATCTCTGCGACCTGGTGCCGGGGATGTGGGCCGACAAGCTGTGCGACGGCGGATTCGAGGGGCTCAGCCCGTACACGCTGCTGCACTACCTCAGGGAAACCGACTTTCGTCAGCGGCCCTGGTATCCCCGCGGCGCCACCAATCGCGGCCGGTTCGATCGCGATCCCTCGACGCCGGATCGGTGGGACGGTCTCGTACCGGATCGCCGCCGAGGAGAAATGTGCCCTGCACGCTCGGCATCGCGCAAGACGGCATCGCGGTGCAACAGGGGGTCGCTTGTACGTTCTCTTGCTACCTCAAGAAGAAGGGGACGGCCGGGCCGGTGCGGGTCCGCCTGCATCGGGAGGGGACCGTTTACGCGTCGTGCGAGCTCGAGCCGACGGCCGATTGGGCCAAGTATCGCGCCCGGCTGGTCCCGAGCGCGACGGATGCCTCGGCGACGATCTCCATCGAGTTTCGAGGGCCGGGGACGCTCTGGCTGGATGGCGCGGGCCTGATGCCCGAGGACGCCGTCGGCGGCTGGCGGCGCGACGTGGTCGAGGCGGTTCGCGCCATGAGGCCGGGTGTCATCCGGTTTGGCGGCAGTGCGGTGGACGTCGCCAACGCCGGGGATTTCGAGTGGCGGGACACGATCGGCGACCCGGACCGCCGCAAGCCGCTGCGGGCCTGGGGCGGCTTGCAGCCCACCGGGCCCGGGCTCGAGGAGATCGTCCAGTTCTGCCGGCTCGTCAACGCCGAGCCGCTGATCTGCGTCCGGATCGTCGGGCGGACGGCCCAGGATGCCGCCGATCAGGTGGCGTATTTCAACGGCGGAGTCCAGACGCCGATGGGTGCGCTCCGGGCCAGGAACGGGCATCCCGAGCCCTATCGCATCCGATACTGGCAGGTCGGCAACGAGCAGAGCGGCCCCGACTACGAGAAGCGGCTGCCCGAGTTCTGCCGGGCGATGAAGCAGGTCGACCCGTCGATCGAGCTACTCTCCTCGTATCCGAAGCCGGGCGTGATCCGCGGGGCAGGGGCCTGGCTCGACTACGTCTCGCCCCACCATTATGACTGCGCCGACCTGGCCGGATGCGAGGCCGACCTGGAAATCGATCGCCCGGCTGCTCCACGAGCTGGCGCCGGGGCGGAAGATCCGGGTCGCGGTCACGGAGTGGAACACGACGGCCGGCGATGCCGGGCCCCGTCGGGCGCGGTCTCTGGACCCTCGAGAACGCCCTGGCCTGCTCCCGATACCAGAACCTGATCCACCGCCATTGCGACCTGGTGACGATCGCCAATCGGTCCAACATCGTCAATAGCTTCTGCTCGGGCTTCATCCAGACCGACAACCATCGGCTCTACAAGACGCCGACCTATTATGCCCAGATGCTCTACGCCACGATGGCCGGCGATCGCCCGCTGAAAATCGACTCGCCCCTGCCGGCGATCTCGGTGCCGGACCTCAGCGCCACGCTCTCGGCCGACGGAAAATCCGTCGTCCTGCTGGCGGTGAACGACCGGCTCGAGCCGGTTTCGCGGCCCCTGGACTTCTCCGCATTCGGACGCGACGGCCAGACCCTCGAAGTCTGGACCCTGGCCGACACGAAGCATGCCGGCGAGCCCGATGTCACCAATAACTTCGCCGATCCCGAGCGCGTGGTGCCGGTACGGTCGGAGCTTCGCGGCCTGCGTCGCCGCGCTTTGAGTACACGTTTCCTCCGCTGTCGCTGACCGTGCTGAGATGGGTGGTTCGGTAGAAACGGGACCTCCAACTGCGGAAGCACCCGCTCCCGCTGCGATACCGCCTTCAGGCGGAATCTTCTCGCGGGGTCAAGACCGGCTGAAGCCGGGACTCCAACAACCCGACGCCAAGCGTTCTCTCCGAAATCCCGGGCAAGCCGTGGGAAGAACGCCCGATCCGGAGTCCCATTGGGTTTAGCCGGCAAGGATGCAGATCATTTCTTCGGCATGGAGGAGGGTGACCCATGAATCTGTCGTGGAGCGTTCTGGCCCTGGCCCTGATTGGCGCAGAGGGCCAGCAGCCCAGCCAGCCCAAGACCCCGAGTTCCCCGATCACGATCGAGATCGATATCAGCGGTCCCGACGATGGTCGGGAGCGAGTCCTGCCGCAAGGCCGCGACGGCGATGGCCGTTCAGCCCGATGTCAGCACGGCGAAGGCGGCGGCCCAGAAGTCCGGCGTGGTGGCGAAGCTGGTGGATTACTGCATCGAGCGTTGCGTGGACCTGGTCGTCGATGAGGCGAAGGCGGCGATCGTCGCCAAGTTGACGGAAGCCCCGGCGTCTGCGGCCAAGCCTGCGACATGCCCGAAAGATGCAGAGTGTGGAGTGCCGCCTGCGGGAATTGTCCCCTCGACATTACCGATGAAGCTCCCGAAAGTGGCGAAGCCTCGGACGCCCAACGACCCCGAGGCCGCCGAAGCCTGGCCGATGACGCTGCCGGATGCGATTCGCATCGCGCTCGATAACAGCGAGGTCGTGCGTGTGATCGCTTTCGGTGCGCAAGGCATCCCGATCGGCGG
Organism: uncultured Isosphaeraceae bacterium; assembly: GCA_963842405.1. Taxonomy (GTDB): domain Bacteria; phylum Planctomycetota; class Planctomycetia; order Isosphaerales; family Isosphaeraceae; genus CAVZRC01. The sequence goes on from CAWJGW010000052.1 coordinate 53,269, forward strand.
TTTCGAGCCGACGGCACTGAAGGCCGGAACACCGCCGAACGGGAATCAAGGCCACTCCAGTCCGATCGTGATTGCCCGGCTCAACGCCGATGCCGCGGTCTGGCGGTTCAAGGCCGAGGTCATGGCGGAAGTGCGGTCGGTCGAGCAGCAATACTGGAACCTGGCCCACGCCCACGTGCAGCTCTGGGCCGCCGATCGCGCCGTCAGCCTGGCGCAGGAAGTCCTCAATCGCGAGCAGGCCGAGCTGAAGACCGGGTGCGGCACGATCGCTGACGTTGCCGAGGCCGCCCAGCGGCTCGAACAGTTCAACCTCGACCTGGTGACCCGGACTGCGGATGTCATCACGACGGAGCGGCAATTGCGGAACCTGCTCGGCCTGCCGCCGGCCGACAACCGCCGGATCGTCCCCGTCACCCCACCGACCGAGCTGCTCATCGAGTACGACTGGGACACCTGCCTGAGCGAGATGAGAGACAGACCAGCCGGACATCGTCCAGCAGAAAGTTCTCGTCCGGGTCGCCGAGCTCCAACTCCTGATCGCCCGCAACCAACTGCTGCCGCCGTTGAGCCTCAATGCCCTGTACCAGCTCAATGGTCTGGGCCAGCAGTTGGACTCGCCCTTTGCCGTCATGACCGGGACGATGCTCAAGGCCCTCAATCCGCTCATCGCCGGCCAGGAGAAAGAAGCTGGCCTGATCACGCATCCCAGCAACGCCAACGATTTCGTGAGTTGGCAGACCGGCTTCTGCTATCAGATGCCGATGGGAGTGGGTCGTAGTCCGCTCGCGAACTCTCGCCAGGCGCAATACATCCTCCTGCGATCCCGAGCTTATCTGAAGCAAATCGAGCACCAGACGACCCACTCGCTGGCGCGATTCTTCCTCGAGGTCGACGCGAATTACAAGCAGTACAAGACGGCGACGCGGATGCGGGCTGCGGCGGCCCAGCGGCTCGATGCTCAGCGGGCTTACTACGAAGAAGGCCGGATCACGATCGACCGATTCCTTGACGCCATCAGCCAGTATGCGACGAATGTCGCCACGGAAGCCCAGTACAAGACGACCTACAACATCTCCCTGGCCGCGCTGGCGGAAGCCAAGGGGACGCTGCTGGCCGACCGGAACATCGTGATTGCCGAGGGGCCGAACTCGCGGAAACCGTACGTCCAGGTCGCACAGCCTCAGATGCCAGTGCCGTTCGCATTGCCGGCGAGTGCCGTGATACTGGCTCCAGGTCAAAGGATCATCACCGCGCAACCTTTCCAATGGAAAGGGACGCAGGATCTCATGACAATGACAGTTGCCGCCGCGTGCGGGGCGGATTTGCCCCAGGCCGTGGAAGTGCCGCGGGTCGTGGCCTTCTCCATGCCGCCGATGCTGTCCGTGAACGACGTGTCCGGTTGTGGCGCCAAGCCCGAGGCAACCGCGTCCTGCTGTGACGCCAAGTCTGAGCCCACGAGTGCGGTCACGAAGTCCGAGACTTCATGCAGCTCTTCGAAGAGCGATAGCGCGTTCAAGGTGACCAGGGCGGAGTCCGGTAGCACCGCGGTCAAGACCAACGCCCCCGCCAGGTCGAAAACCTGGACGTTCTCCCTCTCGATCGGCGGCGGTGCGAACCCGTTGCAGATCAAGGGGACGGTCACGGAGACCGAGGGCGAACAGCCGGATCACTCGGGGCATTGAGTCGGTCCCACCGACAGTAAAGGATCGCCGGACGGAGCCGGCTCCTCCAACAGAGCGTTGTAGGAGGGGCTCCGTCCCCTGATGAATCGAAAAACTTCGGCATGGAGGGTGACCCATGAGTCTGTCGTGGAGCGTTCTGGCTCTGGCCCTGATGGGCGCACAGGACCAGCCACTCAGGCAGCCCAAGACACCAGGTTCCTCGATCACAATCGCAATCGATATTCATGGTCCCGAGATGGTCCTGAGCGAGTCATGCCGGAAGGCGGCCGCAGCCATCGCCGTTCAGCCCGATGTCAACACGGCGACGGCGGCAGCCCAGAAGTCCGGCGAGGCGGCGAAGGTGGTGGGTTTCTGCATCGAGCGTGGCGTGGACCTGGTCGTCGGTGAAGTCAAGGCGGCCATCGTCGCCAGGTTGACAAAATCGCTCGGTATCCGCCACCAAGCTGGCCACACGCACGACTGATGCGTTATCCGCACCGCCCACACTGCTTAGCTCCGGGACGTTGCCGATGCAGCTCCCGAAAGTGACGAAGCCTCGGACGATCAACGACGCGGAGACCGCCGAACCCTGGCCGATGACGATCGAAGAGGCGCATCGCATCGCGCTCGACAATAGCGAGTTTGTGCGTGTGATCGCTTTCGGCGCGCAAGGTATCCAGGGCGCGGTTCGAGCCGACCTGTGGCAATTTCCAGCCGATACCTGGCGAGGCCAGCCCCGGTCGGATCGTGATCGCCCGGCTCAACGCTGATGCTCCCGTCTATCGGTTCAAGGCGGAGTTGCTCGCCGAGGTTCGTTCGGTCGAACAGCAATACTGGAGCCTGGCGCAGGCCCACGTGCGACTCTGGGCCGCCGATCGGGCCGTCAAGCTGGGGCAGAAAGTTCTCAATCGGGAGGAGGCTGAGCTGAACGACCTGCCACAGCCCAGTCGCCGACGTCGCCGAGGCCGCCCAGCGCCTGGAACAGTTCAAGCTCGACCTGGTGAACCGGACCTCGGACGTCATCGCGGCGGAGCGGCAGTTGCGGGACCTGCTCGGCCTGCCGCCGGCAGACAACCGCCGGATCATCCCCATCACCCCGCGACCGAACTGCTCATCGAATACGACTGGGACACTTGCCTGAGCGAGATGATGGACAACCAGCCGGACATCGTTCAGCAGAAGCTTCTGGTTCAAATCGCCGAGATAAAGCTCCGAATCGCCCGCAACCAACTCGTGCCGCGACTGGACCTGAAGACGCTCTACCAGCTCGAAGGCTTGAATCAGCAGTGGGACTCCTTCCGTTGCCGTCATGACCAGGATGATGCTCAAAGCTCTCGATCCGCACATCTCCGAGGGGGAAAAGGCCGCCGGCCGGAACGCGAATCCCGGCGATGCCAACGGTTTCCCCAACTGGCAGACCGGCTTCTGCTATCAGATGCCGATGGGAGTGGGTCGTAGTCCGCTCGCGAACTCTCGACAGGCGCAATACTTCCTCCTGCGATCTCGGGCGTACCTAAAACAGATCGAGCACCAGACGACCCACTCGCTGGCGCGGTCCTTCCTCGAGGTCGATGCGAATTACAAACAGTTCAAGACGTCGTCCCGGCTGCGGACCGCGGCGGCCCAGCGGCTCGATGCCCAGCGGGCTTACTACAAAGAAGGCCGGATCACGATCGACCGCTTCCTCGATGCCGTCAGCCAGTATGCCGCGGCCGTCGCGACGGAAGCGCAGTACAGGTCGACCTATAATGTCTCTCTGGCCGCACTGGCCGAAGCCAAGGGGACACTGCTGGCCGACCGGAACATCGCGATCGCCGAGGGGCCGCGCCGGGTGGATGCGTATGTCAGAGCCGACGAAATCCCGTAAGCCAGTGCCGTCCGCGGTGCCGGCTCCGGGTCCATGGATCAAGACCGCGCGACCCCTGAAATGGAAAGGAACGCAGGACCTCATGACGGTTGCCGCCGCGTTTTCACCGGACATGCCCCAGGCCCTGGAAGTGCCGCGGGTCAAGACGCTTCTCCATGCCGCCTGCGGTGTCCGTGAACGACGCGTCCTGCTTCGGCATCAAGTCCGAGCGTCCACGAGCACGGCTCTCAGAAGGCTGAGACTTCGGGCACGTCCGCGAAGAGCGACAGTGCATGCACGCTGACCAAGGCGGAATGCATCGAGCAAGGCGACCAGGGCTGATGCCCCGCCCAAAGCCAGAACCTGGACCTTCTCGATCTCGATCGGGGGAGCCAACCCCTTACAGATCAAGGGGACCATCACGGAAGGCGAGACCGAGCAGCCGGCCGCTGTCGGGCATTGAAAACGGGTGGGTGGCGGGAGGAGAGTGGCAGAAAAGACCATTCTCCTCCCGCGTGCCGCGCTCCCAGGCTCCGGCGCGGAAACGCGATCGCGTCCGGTCAACACTTGACATGCGTCTCGCCGTCCCTCGAAGATGTGCTTGCGGTCGAAGAACACTCCGCCCCGAACTGACATCCAGGCTGGACTCACGTGCGGCCCCTGCCTCAAGATCCCTCCGTGCTGCCCTCTTGTCGCCGGCTTCTCCCGCTGGCGCTGGGGCTCGTGCTTTGCGCATCGGGCGTGGGCGATGCCCTGGCTTCGCCCTCCTCATCCGTCTCGCTCGGATCTGGCCATCACGTCCGGACACGATGCGGATGCCATCGGTGTGCCGGCGGCGGCACGTGCTGCTGTAGCCACAGGAAGGCCCGAGCGAAACCCACGACGGCCTGCCTCCGATGAACGGGCGGCATTCGTTCGGCCAGGACCTTGCCTGGACGCCGCTCCTTGCGGCGACCCGGTCCTGCCGTATCAGGGCGTGCGAATCCATATCAAGCCGATGGCTTTGATGGCTGGCAGCGCCGGCTGGGTCCCCACGCCTGGCGGCCGCTGGCAGCCCTCGACCGCGGCCCTCTCCTTCACGTCTCCGTTTGCCGCTCGCCTCGACGACCCGCCGGAAGTCTCTCTCCCGCCTCTTAGAGACGTGGGGAACTCCGGAGGGGCTCAATGCATTTCCGGACGGCAACTCTTCGGGGTCGAGGCTGCCGAACGGACCTCGGTTCTTGCCGGCGTCATTCCGACCCCGAACCGGAGTGATCGCCCAGACCTGGGGCGGGTGCGTCCCGGTTGGGCTTTGGCGACCTTGCGGTCCGAGCCCGTAGGGGCGTGAGACCCGCCTGGCTACGGCTGTCGCTCCCACTCTCGGGGGCTCAGACCGTTCTTCCTGAACGCGTAGCTCGTCCGCTCTGCGCCGATCGTGCGCTTCGCACGTCCGAATCGCAGGCTGCGCGATCGACGTGCCGTTCATCATCACACATGAGAGACTTCCGCACAAGGGCCATTACGAGGAGAGAGACCGTGTCGCCTTCACCGCCCTCGCCGATCGCGAGGATTCACACTCATCGAATTATTAGTCGTGATCGCGATCATCGCCGTGCTGATCGCGTTATTGCTCCCCGCCGTTCAAGCTGCCCGGGAGGCGGCGCGGCGGTCCCAGTGCACCAATAACCTCAAACAGATCGGCCTTGCCGTCCACAATTACGAGGGGGTCGTGGAACGTCCTGCCGTCGGGCCGGTACGGCTATCCGTACCTGTGGTCGTCGCTGGCTTCGCTGCTTAACTACATCGAGGCCAGCGAACATGTTCAACGCGATCAACTTCGCCTTCGCGTCGGAAACCAGTCAGTTGCCTTATCCCGCCAACACGACCGTGGAGTCGGCGGTGATCCAGGCATTCCTCTGCCCGAGCGACGGGCAGCAAAGAGTGGACCCGACAAACTGGGGCGCGACGAACTACGTGGCCAATTCCGGGACCGGGACCATCAACAGCGGCAACTTCAACGTCGTCGCCGGTGCGTCAACTGCCCGACGGCCCGTTCTACAACACCAGCGCGATTCGCTTCGCCGCGATCACCGACGGGCTCAGCAACACCACGGGTTACAGCGAGACGATCCTGGGCAATAACATCGTCACCAATCCGGGCAGTGGTCCGCCCTCGGATGCGCGGTGACAGTTCGCGCTCTTCAACGAGACGACGATCACGAACATCCCCCCCGCGCTGTTCCTGCCGCCGAACATGTTCCTTCAGGTCTGTTTCACACCGGACACGTGGGCGGGCGACCGGGGCCGCGAATGGTCGCGTGGAAGTTTCATCATGGCGTCGTATAACCATTTTTACACGCCGAACAGCAAGTATCCGGATTGCACCGACAACGGCCGGAACGCGGCCGTGACCGGCCCGCGGAGCTTTCATCCGGGCGGTGTGAACATGCTGATGCTCGACGGGCATGTCCAGTTCATCAAGGACAGCGTGAGCCTGATGACGTTCCGCGCGCTTTCCACCCGGGCCGGCGGCGAAGTGATCTCGTCGGATGCGTATTAGGCTCGGTCTTGCGATCCGGCTGGCCAGTTACGAGCGTGCGCGCCCCGCATCCGGCCCTTCGGGCCACCTTCCGCCCCGAGGTGGGAAGGGGTGAATTTGCTCGCCACTTGTAGGAATTCAGGAGAAATGATGATGATTCGAAATCTTGCCCTGGTCGTCGTTCTGGCGGGCGTTCTCGGGCTGGCCGTGGGCGGGATTCGCCACGCCAGGTGCGCGGAGCCAGCCCCGATCGTCAGGCACGACGCCGCCAAGCCGCCGGTCGAGTCGAGACCATCGCACGCGATGGTCCCGGCCTCGGCCCGGCAGGAGTTCATCCTGTTGCCGGCCGACGTCGCGGCCGACCGGGAGACGCCGGCGCTGGCCGTCGACTCCGAAGGGCGCGTGCTCATGGCCTGGGCGTCCCAGACCGGCGAGCTGGTACGGACGCTCTACCTGGCCCGGTCGAGCGACGGCGGTGCGCACTTCGAGCCGCCGGTCGCCTGGCGCAAGGTGCCCATCTACCGATACACGTCGAAGGGGAGGGCAGGGGGGAGCGGCATGACCTACTCGACCCACGTCCTGCCCCGGCTGGCGTCGGCGGGTGCCGAGATCAACCTGGGCTGGGTCGAGGCGATCGACGGCGGCCCGAAAGTCCTCTATTACGTGGCCCGGTCCAGCGACGGCGGCCGGAGCTTTTCCAGTCCGATGCCCGTGCATGGAGCCGGCACCGTCCGGCCGGGCTTCACGACGCTCGCGGCCGATGCCGACGGCACGCTCCTCGCCGGCTGGCTCGAAAGCCAGAAGCCGTTCGTGGCGGTTCGCCCCAGGGGCTCGAGTTCGTTCGAGCCCGAGCAGCTCGTCTACGACGGTCCCGAGGACCGGGACGGGGGTGTCTGTCCCTGTTGCGACGTCGGAGTGCTGCCGATCGCGAACGGATCGCCGATCGTCGCCTTCCGGAACACGGACGGCGGCCATCGCGACATCTGGCTGACGCGTGCCCGTCGCGACGGCAAGGCGGGCTTCGAGCCCGCGGTCCCCGTCACGTCCGACCCGTGGTCCTTCGACGGCTGCCCGCACGACGGCCCGGCGCTGGGCACTGATCGGCGAGACACTCCATGTCCTCTGGATGGACGCCCACACCGGCAAGAACCGGGTTTATGCGGCCAGCTCGCCGATCTCATCCTGGAGCTTCACGCCGCGCCCGGTGAATCCCAAGGGGACCGGGACGCCAGGGGCATCCGAAGCTGGCCGTCTCCGGACGCCGGTTGTTCGCCGTCTGGGACGAGGCTCTCAATGGCTCCGAGCCGGAGCCGGCATCATCGTCCTCAACCGCGACCAAGGGCCACGGCCATCACCACGGCCCGGACCTGTCCGGCGGCGGCCGGGCGATCATGCTGGCGGTGTCCACCGAGGACGGCGCGAGCTTCTCGCCTCCTCGTGCGGTCGCGCCTCGGGCCGGAGCGTTTCAGCTCAACCCGGCGCTCGTCGTCGCGGCGGATGGGACGGTGTTGATCGCCTGGAACGAGCTCGACACTCAGGGCAAGCGGATCGTCTTCACCCGGATCAAACCGCTCGCGAGTTCGGATTCCCTCGTCAAACGAGACAACCCATGAGCAACGAACAACCTCACCGGCCGGAAGCGCTGGACGACGCTCGCTCCCAGGATCGCCGTGCTCGTCGTGGCGGCGGTCCTCGTGGAGCGATCGGTCGAGTGGGCCATGGACGCTGCTGTTTGAGGGCCGGCGAGCCACCGCCGCGGCCCAGCCCGCGGAGGCCCAGTCCCCGGTCGTCAGCACGGCGCGGGCAATTGCTCTACCAGGTCCATTGCCTGCGATGCCACGGCCCCGAGGGTCGCGGGGACGGTTCCGACGCGGCGAACCTCCGGCCGCCGCCGAAGGACCTCGCCAGCGCGATCGGCGACTGGTCTCACGAGAAGGTCGGCCAGTCGATCGTCGAAGGCAAGCGCAACACGGCCATGCCCGCCTTCGGCGAGACCTTCCCCCGCCGCGACCTGGATGCGCTGGTGGATCACGTGCGTTCGTTCCGCCGCGAGAGCCGGCAGGTGGATCGATTCGCGCGAGCCGTCGATGCTCGCCGAGCGGCTCCAGCGTGCGGGGTTCGTGCCGGAGCCGGATCGTCGGCCCGCGCCGAGGCTGAGCGTCCGCGACGCCGATGGGCGAACCGTCACGCTCGACCAGCATCGCGGCCGGCTGGTCCTGGTCGCCTTCTGGGGAGCGTCCTGCGGACCTTGCCTGAAGGAGCTTCCCGAATCTCGAACGCCTGGCGGATCGGTTCCGCGATTCCGGGCTGATCGTCCTGCCGGTCTGCGTGGATCCGGCCGATCGCGGGCGAAGCCAGCGCACCGTCGCATCGGGCCGGATCTCGCATTTGCCCGTCTTCGCCGACGCCGATGGGTCTGCGCGGCTGGCTTACGACGTGCAGGTGCTGCCGACCACGGTCCTGATCGATCGAGCCGGCCGGTTGATCGGATCGGCTCAGGGCTCCCGGGGCTGGGATGGACCGGAGGTCCAAGAACTCATCGCGGCCTGCCTGGCCGAGCCGTGATCGCCCGACGGTCGCGAGATTCCTCATCAACGATAATTGGACATGATGAAATAAGCGAAAGCACCGAAGATCAGGGCCATGACGAGGGCAATCGCCAGCATCACGACGCAGACCAGGCACGCCCGCTTGAAGGTGATCCGAAGTCGTGAACTGACGATAACAGCCTGGATGACGAAGCCAAAGGGAACCATGAAGAGGGAGGTTGCCGAGTTGGCCACTTCGAGCTCCACGTGCCACGTCGCGAGGACGGCGAAGCGGAGGACGATGACGCCGCGAGGAGGTTGGCGATCGCGGCGAGCGACATGGTCACATAGGCTTCGCCGTAGGGCACGTCCTTCTTCTCGACCCACTGGGCTGCCGCCCTGAGCAGCACTGCCGAGACCAGACTCCCGATCAGCGTACCAAGGAAGCCGTGGGTCAGCGTCCATGGGTCTAGGAGCAAGCCAGTTCCCACGGCCAACGTGATGCCCAATCGAATCAGAAGCTGCCGCATCATCGACTGACCTCGAGCGGTGAAGGGATCGTCTTTCACGTCGCGTTCTCGCGTTGGATAAGAGTTCACGCAACGGGTAGGGTCGGATTTGCGGTCTCGAGTTTGTGACAATCGGATAGCGGATTCCAAATTACGAATCGCGAATTCGTAAATGCTTTTGAAAACAGGCGTTATGTCCATCCGCAATTCGTAATTCGTCATCTGGAATTGATTTCTTCACAGCCTCTGAGTCTTCAGCGCCGACCGTGCCGATTGCAGCCAGACCGGCTGGGTGAAGGCCCCGTTGCAGGCGACATCCCAGGCTTCGACGCGGACCCAGGTCCGACCCTTCAGGTCCGGGGTCAGACGGATCGTCCTCTTGTCGAATGCATCCGTGTCGCTGCAATCGATGCGGTCGCGGTAGACGTGCGAGCCGTCTCCGGAGATGACTTCAACGAACTTGAGCGGGAACGTCCAGCGCAGGTCGACTCGGACCTCGGGTCGCTCGCCGGTCTCGAGCGCGACCGTGGACCCGCTCGGCTGTCCCTGCACCGTGAACTCGGGGACCAGCACCTCGCCGGTCGTCGTGAAGAAGCGTCCGCCCCGGACGGCGTCGAGCACCGGCTGCCAGCTCTCGTCGAAGCGCGGGATGCGGTCGGGATCGAGCCGGACGTAATTGATGTTCATGTGGCCGTAGAGCTCGTGCGTGTGGTCGATCTTGAAGACGTCGGCCTCGCCGAGCAGTTGTTTCTTCTGGCCCCAGTTGGCCATGTCGTCGAGCAGGTCGAGGGCGCGTCGGCCGAGGCGGTCGTGCGAGAGGTCGGCGGGCATCGCCTTCCAGGCGGCGCCCAGCCAGTTGTCGGAGCGGTAGAAATCCTCGTGGCGGAACAGGTCGGGGGTCCAGCTCGACCCCTTGATCCGCGGGTGCGAGGTCCAGGCCAGGCCCGCTCTCACGCTTCAGGAGCTCCTGCATGTCCGCGCCGTTGCCGACGTGATAGACCCGCCCGTAAGGAGCGAGTTCCTCGACGAACGGCTGGCCGGGGGCCCGTTTCATCGTCCAGTAGACGGGCCTCGGGAACAGGTACTCCCAGTGGCCGGGCCGCTTGCCGGCGTCGGAGAGGCCGAGGTGGATGTTGGCCTCCTCGCCGGGGAGGAACAGGAGCGTGTCGTCCGAGAGCCGCCGGCACTCGTCGAACATCGCCTGCATTTCCGGCAGGCGGAGCGGGCCGGGGTCCTGGGGATGGCCGTCGCCGTGGAACTCGGCCAGGTGCACGATCTCGACGCCCATGTCCTTGAACATCTTGACGAGGTCGGGCGTCGAGCGCGGGCCGCCCCTGGCCTTCTCCTTCATCGCGGCCACGGCCGTCGCCATGTGCCAGTGGCTCGTCAGCTTGTGATGGCCCGGGAGGTCGGGGAAACGATCGCCATGGGTGTATCGGAGTGTCTCCTTCAGAGCTTGTTCGGCCTTGCCGCTCGAAAGGAGGTAGAAGACGCCGAGCCGCTGCTCGGTGCCGGGCGGGGCGTTGAACCACGGGACGAATGAGCCTCCGCCCTTCTCCGACTGGCGGATGCCGAAGCCGAATCGATCCTGGGCATGCGGTGGTCCTTGCCGTACCAGACCGTGCTGGAGGTTATCCGTGAGGTCGCGCGGGAAGAAGAACTGGTGGGGCGGCGGGAAACACGCGATCGACCCAGAGGGGGTTTCCGCGATCAATGTGCGATGCCGGACCGCCAGGTGCCGATCCTTGGTGTCTGCGGTCGGCTCCTCGCGGTGGAGCTGTTCCTTCGGTGTCCATCCAGGCAAAGGCCGCCGTCTCTCCGGGTTTCGAGAACGCCAGGCCGGTGTCGTACAGGATCGCGCGGTCGATCCTCCTGAGTGTGAATGACCGTCTCGACGTGGATGAGGCGGGCTGTGCGCGTAAAGCGTCAGTTGAAGCTCGCCTGAGAACGGACGCCCGGACGTGACCTCGCCGATGGCCACGGTGGTGCTGTGACCATGGCTCGTCACGCGGACGCGGCTTCAAGTTCAAGCTGCGACGTCAGAATCTGATAGGGACGGTTTGCCGGCGAGTCGAAGAAGACGTTGAAGACGCTCATCTCCGGCGGCCGGCCCGCCGGGGCCTGGCGCGAGCCATCGAGCACGTACGTCACGCGGATCGACGCCCTCGAGGATCGTCCAGCGCGGCCCGCCGGCCTTGGCGACGATCCCCAGGGAGCGAATCAGCGGCTGGCCTGGCTGCAGATCCAGGATCAAGCTGTCCGGCCTCGACTTCCATCCGATCGGCCAGTCCACGATGAGGCGATCGCGGTCTCGACCGCACGGTGACGCCGCAATCCTCGCGGTAGCCGGAGAAGTCGACGGTCGGCTCCGCCGCGACAGGCTGGAAGGGATCGCGACCATCCCGAGGAGAAGCAGTGCGGGTTGTGAGCCACGAGCGCGACGAGATCATGAGCTGGGTCCTCTCGATCCGCGAGTACAATCGGACGACACGAAAGCCTTCGGACCGTCCACGCCACAGATTATCGCGCATGAAGAGAGAAAGGTACCCGCGGGTGGAAATGAAGGCGAGGCCCGGGGATTCCTTGCCGATCAGCCGCGGATCATCTTGGCGATGAACCGGGCGTCGCAGTCGTGGAGATGGGGCCAGATGGCGAGGGTGCCGTTGGTCGTGGCTTCCTCGAGGGGATGAGGAAACGGTTGCAGGTTGAAATCGGGATGGGCGGCGAGGAAGGCGTCGATGACGCCGGACGTCTCGGCCCGCGTCAGGGTGGCGACCGTATAGACCAGGGTCCCGCCCGGTTTGACGCGGGAGCTGACGGACGCCAGGGCCTGGGTTTGCCGGGTCGCGAACCCGGGGATCTCGTCCGCGGTGACGGTCCAGCGCGCGTCGGGGTGGCGGCGCCAGGTCCCGACGCCCGAGCTCGGCGCGTCGAAGATCACGCCGTCGAAGCTCGCGGCCTTGCCCACGGGGTGATGGCCGTCCCAGGTCTTCGTGGTGATGTTGTGCAGCCCGCTCGCACGGAGGCGGAGAGCCGTCTCATGCCGCCGTCGCTCGGTCTCGAAGGTGCAAACGACCACCCCCTTGCCACCCATGATCGCGGCCAGGTGCATGGCATGAAGCCCGTTGAATCCTTCCCCGCGGACGTCCCACCAGCGCTCGCCGGGGTCCGGGTCGCAGACCAGCCCGACCACCTGGGAGGCGAGATCCTGGACGACCAGGTGACCCGATCGGTATGCCGGGAATTCGGTCAGATCGGTATCGGGCGGGAGCTTGGCCGCGCTCGTCAGACGTGCGATGGATCCACGGCTTCAACCCGGCGGCGCGAAGCTCGCCCCAGATGCGCTCTCTCTCGTCGCCCTCGCCGCCGCGTACCCCGGCCCAGACGGGTGGAGGCATTTGCAAGGCCGCGAGGAATTCGAGCTTGCGGGCCTTGGGGGTCCCGTCGCCGGGTGGGACCAGGAGCTGGTCCCTGATCCAGGCGGGGAACAGGAGCCAGGGGTCGGCGTTGGCCGGTCGACCGGCCAGCCATCGCTTCAAGCCGCCCGCACGGGCCGTCCAGCTCGGGGCGTCGCCGACGGGGACCAGCCAGTCGATCGGTCGGCCGACCCGCTCGGCCCAGACCCGTGCGAAGGCGGTGACCTCCGGAGTATCCAGCAGCGAGGCCAGCAGGAGCTGCTCCTCCGGCCGGTTCAGGCGGAGGGGCTCGATCCAGCCCCACCACCGCATGAGCGCGCGGAGGCTCTTGGCGATCCCCTCGCGGTCCTTGGCGTTGCGGATCTCTCGCTTACCCTCGAACGCCTCGGTCATGGCCGTGGCCAGCCGTCGGTGGTCGTGGATGATCGCCCGAACGACCTTCGGCGCAATCGCGGCCGCCAGCTCGGCGGCCGGTGCGACGGTGGGGCGGATGGTGGGCCGATGGCTCAGGCTGCGCGATCTTCTTCGCGCGCAACTCATTTCCGTGGGAATCCTTGAGGGGGGTTCGTCCCGCCGGCCTTCCGCCGGGTGCGGCGGGTCGGATGGTTGACTGTCGGCTGTTGTTGCGTTTCATCGGAGTTGTCGTTGATTCCTGGCCGGTTGCGTCGTGCCCATTGCTTGTAATTAATCCGATTCAGCAGTCGGAAGTAGGCGAACGGGGGCTTGATGGATGCGAAGGTCCGCGCACGTCATCTGGTAGCTGGCTTCCAGATCAAGGGGCACGGAGAAGTCGGAGGCGATCCATAAGGGGAGGGTCGGCAGTGGCTGGCCCAGAGCGAGCGGTGCCGGCCACACCTCAAGTTGTTGCGACTCTTCTTCACGCCCCACGGCTCGGTAGGAGACCGCCGAGAGGCTCGCCAGCGGCAGCGCTGCCGCGCCGATATCGACCCCGAGGAGGGACAGGATGGTGCTGTTCAGGTCAGCTCGTCGCGTCGTGACGGTGTCCACGACCACGACGCTACTGCCCTGTTGCAGGTAGCCGACACACTTGACCGCGAACGCCTGCCGGGCTGCGGGGCGGTCCTTGTTCCGTGGGCTGAGCAGCTCGACCGCGGCCGCGAGGCGCGGGTCGCCGTCGTCAGCAAATACCTGAACCTCGACACCATCGACGGTGGCCAGCTCGACCGCGACCGCGAGGGCAGGGGCCGGTGCCGCCCATGTCCGCGGCTCGACCCCATCGGTCGCGGACCCAGGGGCCTCCTGGTCTCGCAAAGTGGCCACGTCGATCTCGATGGGACCGTCGCGATCAACGAGCGGGACGGCGTAATAGCCCGAGGGCAAGACGCCCTGATTGAGCAGTCGGGCCATGGCCGCGGCCCATGCCCCGTGGAAACTACGCCAGGGGTGCGTTCGGCTCAGAGGCGGGTTGAAGTGGTCCAGCAATGGCATCGGAGGCCCTTTCTCACTCACGGGGCTCGGCGCGCCGCCCTTGGTTCGCCCCACGGGCCGCCTGGTTGGCCTGCTTCCGCTGTGCTTCCAGTGCCTCGCGCGGCGGCTGGGCGGGGATCAAAGAGTCGCAGCCCGAACCGATCAGATCCTGCCGGCCCGCTTCCAGAAGCGCCTTGCGGACCTCGAAGGAGTTCTTCGGCTTGAAGAACTGAAGCAGAGCCCGCTGCACCTTGCGATCCCGCGAGTGACGGGCGACGTGCACTTCCTGGCCGGTGAATGGGTCGATCCCGGTGTAGTGCATGCAGGTGGCGATGTCGAACGGCTTGTTACTTTGCATATAGTCGCCTACAATACAGTAGGTTAGCCGTTCCCGTGTGTGAGGTTCCGTCATGATTGCCCACCTGAATCGCATGGAGGCCCCGCTTGTGACACGCGCCTATTCCTACATCCGGTTCTCGTCCAAAAAGCAGCAGAAGGGCGAGAGCTTCCGCCGCCAGTTCGAGTTTCCCGTGGAGGTCTGCCGGGAGAACGGCTGGGTGCTCGATGAATCCCTCACTCTGAACGACCTCGGGGTGTCGCCTTCCGCGGCGCCAACGCCAAGGTCGGGGCTTTGGCTGAGAGGCTGTGAAGAAATCGATTCCAGATGACGAATTACGAATTGCGGATGGATATAAAGCCTGATTTCAAAAGCATTTACGAATTCGCGATTCGTAATTTGGAATCCGCTATCCGATTGTTTCACAAACTCTGAGTTCCTCGAGGCCATCCGGATCGGCCGCGTGTTACGGGGTTCCGTCCTCATCATCGAGAGCATCGACCGCCTCAACCGCAACAAAGTCGGCGAGGCGCTCCAGCTCTTCATCTCCATCCTAAACAGCGGGGTCTCGATTGTCACCCGCGAACCGCGGCGGACCGACACCCAGGATAGCATCAACGATATCGCCGCCCTGCTGGAGCCCATCATCTATATGAGCCGGGCCCACGAGGAGTCGGCGACGAAATCGTTCCGCCTGCAGCGACGCCTGGGCCAGGAAGAAGGAACGCGCCGTGCAGGGTTTGCCCATGACGCGGATGGCGCCCCGCTGGCTGGAACTGACCGAGCAGGGCTACCGCCTCATTCCCGGGCGGGCGGAGACGGTCCGGGCGATCTTCCGCATGAGTGCCGATGGCCTGGGCGTCCAGCGCATCCTGAACCACCTGGTCGCCCACCCGGACCAACATCCGCCCTTCGGCGATTCCGGCCGCTGGCGAGACTCCTACGTCCTGCAAATCCTGTCCAACCGGGCCGTCTACGGCGAGTTCCAGCCGGGCATGCGGGACGAGGGGGGGCGAAAGATCGAGTGCGGCGACCCGATCAGGGGATACTTTCCCCCCGTGGTCAGCGAGGACACTGTTCTACCAGGTGCAGGCCGGGATGAAGTCGAGGTTCCGCGTACTCGGCAGGCCGGGCGAATACGAGACGAACCTGTTCACGGGGATCGTCTTCCACGCCGAGGACCGCACCCGGATGTCCGTCCATACGTTCCGGCAGGCCACCCGGGCGGACGGGGAGACGCGGCCCTACCGCTACCTCACGTCCCGGGCCACCGCCAACGGCGGCATCCGTCGCGGCAACGGACTCTCGTTCCCGTACCCTCCGTTCGAGCAGGCCGTGCTACAGGCGCTGTCTGAACGGGTGGAATCGCACCAGTGCCAGCGATTATGCGGCATTTGAGGTCTTCCTCTTCGCTGTAATCCCTTGAGTCCCCATTCGGAGTGTCGCTTTCGATCCCAGGTAGGATTGATACACCTCGCTCCAGACCCCGCTCAAGTGGATCACTCGAAGGTCGACGATCCCCTGGCCACTTTCCACTTTCCACGTCATCCCCGACTGCTTCAGCCGCTGGGTGAACACCGTCTTGCACGCCGCCGCCGTCACCCCGCTGCCGATCGGCAGATGGTCCCGGCGATAGCCCCGGTAATCCCACCAGCGCATTCGCTTCCGCAGATAGGCGTAGGCACTGCGGTATTGATCCCGCTGGGCCGCCGACGCGATGATCCGCCGCCGGCGCAGGGCCGCCGCCCAGTGCAACACCCGGTAGATCCCCCGGGGCTTCTCCTTCAACCACCGGCGCATCTTCCGCGCCGGGTCTGCTGGCGTACTACGACGTGATGATCTCGAGCGGTCCGATGGAGGGGACCAACAATAAGATCAAGACGATGAAGCGTCAGGCGTACGGGTTCCGGGACCTGGCCTTCTTCAAGCTGAAGATCCTGGCGATCCATGAGACGAGGTACGCCTTGGTAGGATGATCGTTAGCTCATGATCACCCATCGACTTACGTCGGTGTGTGAGTGGCGCGCGCATCCGCCGGATGAACCATAACTTTTCCCATCTGTAATTGTATACGAAGCGCCCAGCTCGCGAACATGTTCGGCAACCTGGCGGCTCAGGGCATGACTCTGGCCGGCCAATGAGGCACTCTAGACTGATACGCCCGTCGTGACCTTCACGCCTTACACCTTGGCCCGCCACCGCTTCCTTTGCTCCGCCTCCGTCCGGCCCTACTCCTTCCACTCGGGAAAGGGGTGTCACCCAGCCTGTGCACTTGGTCCGGATCAGATAAAATCGTGATACGCGACTACGAGGGTCTGCAGAACCCTCATCGGGTCTCCGGGCAGGACCATAAGGTCGGCGTTCAGACATGGGAGAACATCGGCCACAAAGCGGTTGAATTCGGGAGTCGGTATACCCTGCGGATCGTCCCAACCGCGGACAATCAGGTCGTGAAAGATCGAGCGGAAGACGAAGGACACGAGAGACCATTCGTCCCGGAACCAGTCATCGCAGATGGCGGAGATCGTGGCGATCAAATTCGGGCCAAACGTGCCATTAGCGAGTAACGGCCTGAGTCGCGTCACCTACATCGGTGCCGACCCCGAAGTCCCGAATCGTAAAGATCGCCTGGTAGTTCTCGATCCCGTTCCGCCGGTACAGTTCCTCGGCCCCCTCCAACCGGTCCACCAGAGCCAGCACCAGGACGACCTCGCAACCCAGCTCCCAGGCGGCCTCAACCGCCTTCAATGCCGACCCGCCCTTGGTGACAACATCGTCCACGATGACGACTCGGTCACCCTTCTTGAGCCCACCCTCGACCAGCTTCTGAGTACCGTGAGGCTTGATCTCCTCACGAACCCAAAAGCCTTCCATCGAGCGCCCATGACGCTGGTAGCTAATCACGGCTGCGGTGGTCATCGGCACTGCCCCGACCTGGAGGCCGCCGATCGCGTCGATGTCCAGATCCTTGGTTCGTTCGTAGAGGGCAGCTTCTCCGATCAGGTATGCCCCCTCGGAGTGGACAGCGGTCATTCTTCCGTCGATGTAATAATCACTGGTCCCGCCGGACGCCAGCCGAAAGTGACCGCGCTTGAACGATCTCTCCTTGAGGACTTCCAGCAGCCGTTCTTCATTCTCGGACATGGGACCGCTCTGCCATGGTATTTGGGATGGGTCGTGCAACGGGTCGATCTCACGATCTAGAGCGCTTAACGAATGAGGCGAACACACAGCGTCGGCATCGGCCACCCTACAAGCCCGAAGCGCCAGCGAGTGGATACCGGCGGGGACCAGCCACTCACGAGCGGACGCTTCGGGCTGGTATGAGTGGCGTTCGCGTCGAGCCGTGCGCAAACCATTCGTGAAGCGCTTTAACTCTCTATCGGCATCCGAGGGAAGGTAATGAGAGACTGACTCGTGGCCAGCCCCTGCGACAACCGATTCGGGGCCGTGCATTCATATCGAACCGCAAACGCCGCGCAGCAGAAATCTCTACGCCCACGGACATTCGGATTATCCCTGACAACGCGACGTTTTGCAATAACTCGCTTCGCAGATCTCTGTCGGACGTGAAACCCAGGATTCGTCCCGACCTGTCCCCGGCCTCCGTTTTGGCTGACTGCAAGCCAAATCCGCACAGATGTCGGTCCGATTTCCGGCCCGGCGGACCGGTCGGGACGCGGCCCAGTTGGACGGTGGGACATCTTCAAGGCTCGGTCGAGATAGTCCGATACGCACTTGTCCAGCGAGGCCCGGACCTTCCCCCAGGCCCGCTGGGCCGCCGACCAGAACGGCGTACCCGCCAAGGGTTCGAGGAACTCGCCGATGCCCATTAGATGAAGGCGTGAAAAAATGTGAAAATCATCGCAGCGATTCGCGGTGGGAGATGCCCCTCTCGGAAACGAACGAGCCTCGAGCCCACGCCCTCCCCGAACGTCCCCCAGCGGACGCGCCGCAAACTCAGTTCCGCCCCTTGTGATCGGGGATGAGGACCCTCCGAAATTTGACCAACCAGTGCCGAAGAGTGCCGGCAATCGCGGCGATCCGTGGCGGGCAATGCCTCCCTCGGAACCGGACGAGCCGATGAAGAAACGGAATGAATTCCGTTCTACAAACGAGCCGATCGCTCCCGCCACTCGCCCCCGGTGTCACGGCCGAGACGTGAACTCGACGGCATCGCGTCAGGGCTTGGACCCCAGCCGCTGGCGGAGCCGGATGAACTTCTCCTGGAGCTCACCGCCGCCGAGGTCGGGGTGCAGGATGGAGGTCGCGTCGATGAGCTGGGCGGACTCCTTGAACTGGCCGCTGTGGTAATAGGCCAGGGCCAGGGCATACCGGGCGTCGAACCAGGCGGGCGAGCCGGCGGTATTGTTCTGGAGCCGGAGGCGCTGGACGTCGATGTCGAGCGTGTAGACCTCGAGCCGTCGGTAGGTGTCGCCGAGGTCGCGAAGGAGCCGGTCGCTGGTATCGCTCATGGCGAACCTCCAGGCCGAGAGCGACCGACGCGCGTCGCGGTCATCGCCCACGAACAGCAGGGCGCGGGTCAGCCGCATCTTGAGCTCGCTGAACTGCTCGGGCGTGAAGTTCTGGTCGATCACCATGAGCGACTCGACGGTCAGTTTCAGGACGAGCCCGAATCGCCGTTGCCGCAGGTCGGTCGAGGCGGTCGAGGCGCACTGGTCGAGGAGCCGGATCACGTCCAGGAGAAAGGCTTGCTCGGCAGGGTCGTCCCAGTCGGCGTGGGTCCGGGCCTCGCGCTCCGCCTCGACGTAGCGGCCAAGCTCGGTCAGGGCGACCATGCGGAGCAGCCGGGCGCGATAGTGGATGCCCGAGGACGCGGCGAGCCGGGTGACCCGATCGCAGAGGTCCCTGGCGACTTCGGGCCGGCCCGCGGTGGGCGTCAGGTTGAGCCGGGCGCGGGCCAGCAGCAGACTGGCGAGGACATTCTCGCCGCGGGCTTGCCGGATGCTCTCGGTCAGGAGGCGGTCGGCCTTCGAGAACCGCTCGGCGACGCGGGGCCGATCGGGGTTCAGGAGCAGGCGATCGAGCTCGTCGCGGTCGATCGCCGCGATGGCCAGCCGGCCGTCGAGCCATCGGGAGGAGCCGGGACTGATGGCCGACCACAGGGCAACGGCCCGGTCGCGGTCCTTGGTCGCGATGGCCAGTTCGCCGAGCAGCCATCGGGCCTCGTCGGTGGTCGGTTCGTGAGGGAAGTCGCGGACCTGCCGCTCCAGTGCCGCCGTATAGGACGCGGTCGACGAGCCGGGCAGGTGCATCGCCAGGGCGCGACCGCGGGCCAGGGCGCGGAGCATGCCGGCCCGGGCGCGGAGGGGGCCGGCGTTGGGGTCGTCGGCAACTCGCGTGAGCGCGGCGTCGGCCTCGGTGAACTTGCCCCCCTGAAAGTAGTAGGCCCCGGCGCGGAGCCGGTATCCGGCCGCGGCCGCGGTCTGCCCCAGCGCCGCGGCTCGGTCCGCGGCGTGCGTCGCCGCGACGCCGGCCCGGGACGCGTCCCCCGCGATCTGGTACGCCTCCGCCATCGCGTCCCAGGTCTCCGGCGGTTGCTCGACCGGCCGGCTCGATCCCGCCCCGAGCCAGCTCCAGCAGCGCCAGCCTCGACTCCGGCGACTTCCCGCGCGCAGCTCCTGGATCTCCCGGAAGAGGTCCGCCACAATGCGGGACCGGTCGGCCCCCTCCGGCGGCCGGGCGAGCTCTGACAGATCGATCCGGACCTTCCACAGCCCCTTCATCGGCGCGTCGAGATGGGAACCGTCTATCGTCCGGACCGCCTCGTCAAACTGCTTCTGCCCGATCTGGAGCGGAATCCGGACATCGAACAGGTCGTGCTCGGGCGGTGCGGGCTTGGCCTTGGCCGCCTCGTCGAGCTCCTTGGCGGCGAATGTCGGGTCCCCCGTCCTGCGCAAGGTCGGCCCTGAGCAAGTGCCAGTAGCCGGCCAGCCCGAGCTCGGTCGCGGGCTGTTGCAGAAGTTCCATCGCCTCGGCCTCGCGCTTTCGCCGCTCGGAGGAGTCGGCCGGTGCGAGTTCGGCCCGGTCGGCCAGGGCCTGCGCCAGGCGGAACTTCAGGTTCTCGCCGAGGCTCGTCCGGTCGCCAAGGGCCGACACGGCGCGCAATCGCACGATCGCATCGTCGAGCAGGGTGACGGCTCGCTCGACGGAGCTTCGAATCTCCCGGCTGGAACAGCGCGGCCTGCCGCCAGGTCTGCGCCTGCGCCCACCGGAAGACCGCGGCCTGGAACCGGAGCTGCCGCGTCAGGGGCAGGTCCGGATGCTCCCGGCTGAATCGATCGAGCAGGTCGATCGCCTGGGCCCATCGCTGTCGGCGGACCTCGGGATCGGCCACCGATTGCGCCGCGCGATCGAGCGTCGCGGCCATGTCCAGCGCCAGCTCCTCCCGGCGGACCGGATCGAGCGTCGGATCGGCGATCTGGGTGTTGACGACCGTCAGATGCTGCGACAGCTCGGCATCGCTCAGCGGATGCTGAGCCATGGCAGCCGCCGCGACGACCAGCGCGCCCCATAATCCTGCCGACACGGCCCACTCCTCACATCAGTCCGAAAACCGAGCTTCCTCCTCGTCAGTTTACCAGGACCGGGACCTCTTCCGGTACAGGGTCCTTGGCCCTGGGATGGAAGAAGATCGCCAGGATGACCGTGGCCATGAGGCCGACAGCCATCGGGACCAGGAACAGTCGGTGGTAGTCGATGATCGTCTTCAGGGCCGGGGTCCCGTCCGGGCCGATCACCGGCTCGGTCGTCGAGAAGAAGTCGCCGAGCCAACCCCAGATGAAATTGCCCACCAGCGGCCCGAGGCCCAGGATCAGCAGGTTGAACAGACTCTGGGCGCTGGTGCGCACGTCCTTGGGGAAGTTCTCATCCACGTAGATATAGACCGTGGCGAAGAAGAACGCATAGGCGAAGCCGTGGACGACGTTGCTGAGGATGACCAGCCAGAGCAAGCTGGGGATAGCCGATCGAGTAGATCCCGAAGCGAATCACATGACCGAGGAGACCCAGGATCATCGTCGTCCGCCAGCCGAGCCGCTTGAGGAAGAAACCGAGCCACGCCATGGTCGCGATCTCGGCCACCTGGCCGATGCTCATCGCGGGCGCGATCCAGTTGGCGGGCAGGCCGATGTCCGGTAAATAGCGGCTCGTCCAGAAGAAATAGCAGTAGTGCACCAGCGAATCGAGGAAAGTGACGATGAACAGCACGAGGATGGCCGGCACCTTCAGGAGCTTGAACGCCTCCAGCGGTGCGAAGGACTCGCCGGCCGCCGGGGCCGGCGGTGTATGCGGCAGGGTCAGGCAGAATGCGGCCAGGACCAGCGATGCGATGCCCGCGACCGTGAACGTACTGGCCAGTGCCGACGCCATCTCCGGCCCCGTCTTGAGCGTCCCCAGTGCGGTCCCCACCCACGAGATGAATCCCCCGGCCTCGGTCATCGACGGGACTTTCGCCCAATCGATCGGGATGAAAATGAACGGCCAGCTCGCGGCGATCCAGCCGATCGTCCCCCAGACCCGAATGGCCCCGAAATCCTTCTGGGCGTCCTTGATGTTCGCAAAAGCAATGGCGTTGGTGACCGACATCGTCGGCACGAAGAAGAAGCAGTGCAGCAGCATCAGGCCGAAGAACGGCCAGTACGTGGTCTGGTAGGCCAGGCCGATCATCGCCAGCCCGCCGATCAAGTGGCTGAACGCCAGGAATTTCTCCTGAGCGAAGTAGCGGTCGGCGAGTTGACCACCGAAGAACATCCCCGTGATCGAGGCGATGGCGAACGCGTTGAACACCCAGGACGTCTGGATGCCGGTGAACTTGAGGTAGTCCTTGCCGAGATACAGACCCAGCAGTGGCAGCCAGGCACCATAGATCACGTACTCGAGGAACATCATCAGGCAAAGCTTGATACGGATCGCTCGATTCATCGCTGTGCTCGCTGGGGGTCGATCACGGAGGATTCCCGGCCGAGGGCATCGGCCGGCACGAGGGCCGGCAGGCCGGACTTTGGGTTAGTGTGACAAGACTTTACCGCCCGGCGACGCGAGTTGCTATCGGTCTGTGCCGGCAGTTCGGCCGGGGTAGCCTTGAGCGACTGGTTGGCTGGCGGCCATCCTGCCACCCGCAGCAGAGATCAGGTCGAGGATCCGTTCGCTCACTTCATGGCAGGAATGGGACACCGCGAATGCGTGCCGCAAGGCCGCGCGACCGTCGTCCGATTGCTGGTCGAGGATCTGGCGGATCGCGGCCAGGAACGCATCGCCATCCTCGGCGACGTGAAACCGCTCGGCGTGCAGCCGGCATTCGGGCAGCGCCGTGGCGACGATCGGCCGGCCCGAACCCATCGTGTCCATGATCTTCGTCGGGTTGCACGCCCGGTTGAACGGGTGGTCGAGCCGGTAGGGGATCATCGAGATATCGAAACTCTGGTAGTACCGACCCAGCTCCTCCTGCTTTCGCCAGCCGACAGCATGGACGTTCGGGCGATTGAGGAACCGGGCGCACGCCTCCCACCAGGGCTCGTCAACCGGGTCGCGAGTCCTCCCGATGACCACAATCGAGGCGCGAGGCATCTCCCGGCTGATCCGGTCCATCAGCTCCCAGTCGACCCGATCCTCCATCGAGCCGATGTAGCCCAGCAGGGGTCGGGGCAGGTGTGCGATGTCCGCGGGCGGCTCGGCAGGCTGGGAGAGCGGGCTGGCCGCCAGGAACGGTGCCGGGGCACCGTGCGGGACATAGTGAATCCGGCTGGATGCCTCCGGCACCGACGCGCGCAATTCCTCGGTTCGGAGCCAGGAGACGCACACGGTCACGTCCGACGATCGCACCAGCTCACGCTCGAGGTCCCGCACCCGCTCCGCCTCGCGAGGCCAGTAGAGCGAGTAGTCGTCAACATTGTAATAAATCGATACGTCGGGCTGGAGCTGGTCGCGCAGATAGATGTAATGGGGGTACGACATCACCAGCCCGCGCCGACGATCGGCCGGGAGGCCACTCCACCACGAGCGGATGGACCGCGCGATCGGCCGCATCCCCAGGGTGGGATAGCGCTTCATCCACCCGCTCGGCAGGACGAACTGCTGCTCCCAGGCGGTGGGGCCGCTGCGCCGCAGCCGGCAGACGCTCGACCAAGGGAAGAGCCCCCGGCGCCATCCGTTGAGATAATCCTGGCACTTCAGGAGCAAGAGCTCGACCGAGTCCCGATCGATTTCCCGAAAGAGGCTCTCGGTCGTGAACCAGCCCACGTCGGCGACCGCCAGAGAAAGTCCGACGGTCCCCCGCCCCGTATCCGGCCGGGTCGCGGGCATTGTCCTGGTGCTCGTCATTGTTGCGTCCCTGCCCTGTCGCGGCACCCTGTTTTGTCCCCACAGGGAGAAGTGGCCCGTCCCGGCTGCCCGCATCCGTCACGGGATCATTTCCGAAAAAGTTAGACTCTCGGGACCATCAGCACCCCTCAGGCCGCGCTGCTCAACAGCCGCATCAAGAACCCTGGTGCTTACAAGAACATCCTATAGCCGACTCGCGAGGAATCGTCAACATGTTGCTGGACTCGTCCCGTCCGCCACCGGGTTTGCCCGTGGGACGCCCACACCACGATCAGATAGCCCAGATCGCCTTGTCAGCGAAATATGCCCATGTTACGGACACGGGATGTCCTGGATCATGGGGACGGGGTCACGGTGGCGAAGACCTTGATCTGGGCGGGGGGTTCTTCCTTGAGGTTGGTCTCGATCTTGACGACGGTGTGAAACGGGCCGGCGGCCTCGGGCGCCTTGAATTTCAGGTTCACAATATGATCCGAGAGCGATCCGGGCTTGGGCTCGACCGGCTCCAGCTCGGGTCGGCCCGCCGTGAGTTTTGTGATGGTGAACGGGGTGGCCGACGATCGGACGTGGACGACGTTCGCGTTGGAGATCGTCTGGCCGGGGCGTACCCGTCCGAGGTTGATGATCGATGGCGTGACCGAGACGCCGGTCTGGATGTTGGCGACGACCGAGACGGGGATGGTCTGTGCCGGCGTATCGTTAGTGATCAGGGTGATCTCGTCCTTGAAGTAGCCGTTGGGAACCGAGGGCTGGAGCGTCGCGGTGACGACCCAGTGGATCTGTCCGTCGGCGGTGCGACGGACTTCCTTGGCCTCAGCCTTGACCCTGTCGGTCTGGGTCTTCATCTTGAGGATGTCCCAGTCGGATCGTCCACCGTGATAGGTCATCGTCAGTGAGGTGGTGGGGAGCTTGGCGGATCGTCGCACGGTGCCGAAGTCGATCTGACCGGGGTTCATCATGATGTCGCCGCGGATGAAGCAGGTCAGGTTCAAGTCGACCTCGACCCAGTTGGGCCGGTCGAGGATGAGCGTCAGGCCCGAGGCCTTGGGGCCCTGGAAGTTGGTCGTGTTGATGGTGGCCTCAACGGTGGTCTGGGTACCCGGTGGGATCACACGCGCGCCGACCCGAACGTCCGTGCAGCCGCACTTGGTCCGCCAATTGGCGATCCGGATGTCGGCATGGGTCCGATTCACCACGAGAAAGGCGTGTCGGATCTGCGAGCCGCGGGCGACGTTCCCGAAGTCATAGGCCCGTTCGGGGAAGACGCCCGTCAACCAGTCGGAGTCCGCCGCGCGCGTGACGCCGGTCGCGAAGCCCGACGAGAGGACCCAGAACAGAAAGAGGCGACGCATGAGGTACCACTCCAAGCCAGACGGCCGGGACGCCCGACACTCGGGCCGTCCCCTGCCATGATCCTTATCTCAAAATCGGCCGCGGTTCACCATTGCGGTTATGACCGACCCCCGTTTTGCCGATCTCCTCAAGCTGGTTGCAAGGATTGTACCGACGGCCGAACCGGGCGTCGGGACGGATTCTCACCATTGGCTGGTTGCACGGCCTACGACTCTGGTAGGATACCTCTGGAATCTTGATCCTTGGTGCGCGGGTGTTCCGGCGTTCTCCCCGACAGCCATGTCGTACCCCGCTTCCCATCCGGGGCCAAGTCGTCGTGCTGCTTCCTGAACGCTTCCGTCGTGATTGCATCCTCGCTCCGCGTCGCGTGGCAGACAGGCCCAGGCCACGTCCGACCGCACCACCGACTTTCCTCCGGGTAGGTGATTGATGTTGAAGCCTTCGGTTCAGGTCCACAATGTGGATGGGATCATCGTCGCGGAGTTCTGGGACTGCCTGCGGCTCGACCCGGCGCCGGTCCAGGACCTGCGCAAGCATTATGAAACTCATGTCCAGGGGCGAGGACGTCCCGAGGTGGTTGTTGACCTCAGCGGGGTCGGCTTTGCCGGGTCCGCCGCCCTGGGGAACTTCGTGGCCCTGCACCGCCTGGTCCGCCAGAATGGCGGCCGGATCGTCTTCTGCGATGTGGATCCGACGGTCGCCGAGGTGTTCCGGGCGAGCAAGCTGGAGACCTTGTTCGAATTCGTTCCCGACCGGGCCGCGGCCCTCCGCGCGGTCATCGATCACCCGGGGGCCGACAAGGCCGATCGGAAGCCTCTCGAGAACGCTCCTGGCCGGCCTCAGAATCCGCCGCGCACCGGCTTCAGCCGGCTGCGCCGTCGAAACACAGAGTCCGATCCCCACTAATCCCGGAGCGTTGTGTATAATCGACGACACTCGTGCGATCATCGAGATCCGAGGACTTCGGAAGACCTCCCCAGTTTTCGCGGCTCCCTCCTTGATCGGGGTGCTCCTTGCGACGATCATGCCGATCATGGCGGATTGAACTGGTAAGCCTACATCCGTCCTCTTTCGACGGCCGACGACCAGCCAGGGGCGTTCGTCAGTCCGGCCGAACGAGCGGATGAGTGAAGGGGGTTTGAACGATGGCCGTTACTCCCAGGATTCAAGTGAGCGAAACGAACGGAATCAAGGTTGTTCGGTTTCAGGATCGTCAACTCTTTGACGAGCGAACCGTGCGCGAGGTCGCCGACCAGGTCCTGGCGGCCCTGCCCAACGACAATACTCCGATCCGGCTCGTCCTCGATTTCTCCGACGTGAACCTGGTCTCCAGCACCTTATTAAGCAAGTTGATCTTGCTCCAGCGCCGCGTCGAGAACTCCGGCGGGAAGCTCCGGCTCTGCGAGATGTCGCCGATGATCCAGCAGGTCTTTCGCACCTCGAACCTCGATCGGCTCTTCAGCATCGATCGCGACCAGCGGGCCGCGATCGATGCGTTCCATTGAATTGGCCCTCGGTCCGTGGTCCTCAACCGGTGAGGATCGACGAAGGGCCCGATTCGTGAGAGGCTCGGATGATGGATGTCACGACCCGGAGAGGAGTCGCGGTACGCCAAGCGTTGACCCCCGAGGGGTCGGCTCGGATAATTATCACATCTATCAGAACGAGCTCGAGGGGTGATCGACGCACGGTTTGCGGCGCACGGGGATCAGGATAGAGCGGACGGCCAGGGAGACGTGAAGCTTTGAAATTCCTCGGCCGGGCCAAGAAATTCCTGCAGGACCTCGGGGCCGAGCCACCGGCAAAGGTCCAGCATTTCAACGTGAGGTGCGCAGTCGGGTCACCGGGTCCGGGGCGAGCGGACGGAAGGGTATCAGGCGATTCGCTGCCCGGCCTGCGGGGATGGGGTCTTCGTCCTGCCGCGGAGCCCGCTGCCGGAACCCGCAGCCCCGCCGCGCACGGCCGGGTCAAGGCGCGAGACCGCCTGGACTGGCGACGAGTTCGTGGAGGAGGGCCCGGTCAAACTGACCGATCTGCCCCAGGTCGGGGTCGAACTGGCCGACCGCCAGTCGGCGCAGGGCGAGGTCGAGATCATCTGGGATGACGAACCGGTCGAGCCCGCGGCTCGTCGGGATTCGCCAGTGTCCCCGGCGGGGGTGCAAGATGATGAGATGGAGGCTGACCGCGACGCGGCGACGCATGAGGAAAGCCGCCGCGCCGTGCCGCGTGTGCCCGACCCCGCGGAGGCGCCGCGTCGCAGCCGGCCGAAGCCGGCGGATCGGACCGGGCCCCAGGCACCCGGATCTCAACCCGAGCGAACCGAGGGCCCGACTGACGGTTCCACCGGCCAGCGCCGGCGCGAATCCTCCCGGCGGCCGACCGCGGCCGCGGCCCGACAGACCCGTCCCCGCCATGCCTCCGATCCGAAGCTCCTGGTGATCCCCGAACACCGCGTCGCGCCACGTCGCCGAAGCCGCCTCGGTCTGATCTTCCTGCTCGTCGCCCTGCTCATGATCGCAACGGGGAGCTGGCGGATCTGGAAGCAGCGCCGGCAGGACTATCCCCTGATCGCCGAGAAGGGACGGCTGGAGGGAATTCCGGCCCTCGATGCGGGCGAATTCGACAAGGCCTATCAGCTCCTCTCGGCCGCCAAAACGGCCGTCAACGCCCTGGGGGGCGCCGTCGAGGGCGCCGAGGACATCCGCGAGGCCGCCCAAGAGGCCGACATCTTCGTCCACATCTGCAACAAAAGCCTCGAGGACATGCTCGCCGAGGCCGCGCGAACCGAGCCCGAGGTCTGGGCCTCACGGTTTGACTTGATCTACAAGGGCAGCACCTACATCTTCGACTCGGAAATCATTGCCACGCCAACGGACGGAAAGTCTGGGGCTTACGAGATTGACTACGTCGTTTTCCCTCCGGGCGAGTCGAGCCGGTTCGGTGACGGTGCCGCCGCGACCCGATCGGCTCGCCTACATCGACCTGACCGGCTTCGAATTGTTCGAGCTCGCCCGCCCCAGCGTGGGCAATTCCGTCAAGTTCGGCTGCCGGCTCGCCTCCTTGCAATTCGACAGCGACGCAGAACCACTGGGTAGTGAAACTGATGCCCAGGAGCGGCGTGTTCTTGTCGCATTCCCGCGCGATGGAGGCCATTGGCCAGCCAGTGCCCGATCTGATCGATGCATCACGTGAGGAGGGCCAGCCGTGAGGCGGCGGATCCGGACACTCGGGGCCTTGGTGCTATCGCTGTTGGGAATGGCCGGTGGTGCGATGGGTCGGCAGCAGGCCGAGAACCTCGTCGAGCCGGCGGACCTGGAGCGGAGAGCGGACTTGATCGGCCGCGGGGTCGTCGTGGACGACCGAGTCAAGTATTACGTGACCGCGTAAGGGCTCGGAAGATGACCAGCTCGAATTGAAACGGACTTCGGTCACCTTCCTGGTCCCGCGGCGGCTCCGCCCAGCCGCCGATGCTCGGAAGACTGCGGTGATCGTCCACGGCGTTCTGAAACGGGACGGGGGCCGGCTGGTCTGCGAGGTCACGAGCCTTCAGATCGTCCCCAACGACCTGGAGCGGATGGAACGTGGGCTGGCGACCCTGTGCCCCCGGGACTACGCGAACCGCAAGAACTCGGCGCGCTGGGCCGAACGTCGCGCCACGGCCTTCGGCGAAGAGAACGGCCCGCTCATGAAGCGCGCTCAAGGAACTGGAGGCCGAGGTCCTGCGGATGGAGGGACAACTGAAGCGTGTCTCGGTCGACGCGTCCCAGGAATGGCTGGCGATGGCCCAGGATGCGCGGAACCGGAAGGTCCCGGAACCGGGGCCCTCGGCCCTGGCCCACCGCGCCCTGCGTGCCAAGCTGGCGACGGCTAATGACTCCGCCAGCCTCGAGTCGCTGATCCGGGAGATCGAGAACTTCTTCCCGGCCGCCGCGAAGGATCAGGCCGCTGCACGCGTGAACCTGGCGCGCTGGGAAGCCCCCTATGCCAAAGACCCCGACGAAGCCTATCGCGATCCCACGGCCTCCGCCGACGTCCGGAGGGCACTCGATCGTCGGTTGTGGGCCGACGCCAAGGGGCGGCTGATGGAACTCGAATCGATCCCGGACCTCCCGTCGGGCATCGCCCTGTCGGAGCAGGCGGCGAGCCTCCTTCCCGACAAACCCGAGCTCCCGGCTCGATTACTGGATAAGACCTTCAGCAAGGTCCGGAACGATCTCGCCTCCCTGCGGCTCGACGAGGTCAAGGCCCTCGCGCAAGCCTATCGCGAGAAGCTACAACGGCCCGATGAGTCCCGGAAGGTGCTCCGCGAATGGCTCGAGATCAAGCGGCAGCGGCTCAGCAACACCGATGCCGAGGGGCCGGTGTCGCTGGCCAAAGACTACGAGGAACTTCTCCAGGATCGCGTCACGGCCGTGGATTTGCTCCGTAAAGCGTGGAAGATCGACCCGTCCTACCGGGAGATCGAGGATGCGTTCCGCCGCCGGGGTTTCCGGAAATACAAGAACGAATGGGTCGAGTCCGTCCCCAACGTCGAATCCGGTCCGGCGTCCGGCGTCCCGAACCCAGCCCGCCCCACTCTGACCACCACCCAGGGCCTCCTCGGCCTCACGCCGGAGGAGGTCCGACTGAAGTTGAACGGCCGACCGACTCGCGTGAATTATGCCTACTCCCAAGGCCAGTTCATCGAGCAGTGGATCTATCATCTTGACAACAATTCCGCCCGTTATGTAAACCTACTCCACGCACCTGGTGAATTGAAGCCCCGGGTGATCGCGGATTATACCTTGCCCCGAACCCGCCGTCAGGGAGGCATCGGCTCGGCCCGATGATCAGTCCAACCGATACTGCTACGCGCCTCCTCGGGCCTGCCATCGAATAACACACGACTGGATGTCGTCATCCCTTCCGCCTGCCGAACGGAGTCGGACCGGCCTTTGCCACCCTCCCGCTCGATCGGCGTGATCCCAGGCCAAACTCTTTCTCGATTTCCTTCGTTGTTCCGAAATCCAAGGTGGCCTAGGACGAAAAGTTTTTTTTCGAGTTTTTGACAACCCCTTGGCCTGTTGCGGCGTATTATTTCTGGGGATGGCCGAAAGCGGTCTCCATCCCTTGTCTATGGCGCATAATGTGCTAGTGAGGAAACGTCCGGGGGTTTTGGTTTCTCGCCCGTGACCATGGGATGTCGCGGTGGCATACTCGTTCAGGACCCAGCTTCCCCAGTTCGAGCTATCATTCTAAAAATCGTACGGTTTTCCGAGCGCTCGTATCGACTGGGAATTGCTGGCACTGCGGGTCTGTCGGACCGATTCCGACCACCTATGATCCGCGACTGATGTACACCAGGAGGTGTTTCATGGCCCGCAAAGATGCCTTACTTAGACTGACGAGCCGACTGATCGCCCGAAGAGATGCACTGCGGAAGGCCCTCAACGGCGACCTCGACAGCTTCCGAAAGTTCTCGGAGCTCAGCGTGGTCGGTGATAACGTTGAACGCAGCAGTTGATTCGGCCAATGATGAAATCTGCTCGCAGCTCGTCGAAATCGAGAGCCGGGAGCTCGGCCAGATCGAGCATGCCCTACAACGGATCGGCGCAGGAGTTTACGGCCGTTGCGAGTATTGCGGCGGCAAGATCTCCGAAGCGCGGCTCAACGCACTTCCCTACACCAATAGCTGCATCGACTGCCAGCGCGAAAATGAACGGGCTGGACAGACGAGGGCCTTGGAGCCCGACTCGAAGCGCTGGGCCAAGGTTTATGAAAAGCCTTCCGAGGAAGGCGAGAGCGACTCTCAGATCAATCTGAGCGATTTCGAGATGGATTTCAGCGAGTCCCGCTGATCGCCCGATGCGCCTCGACCCAACCTTGCGAACCGCCGGAGTCTATCCCGGCGGTTTTTTTTGTAATCGAGTGGCGAAGGTCGTGGCAGTGCCTTCTGGCGGCCCTCCAACGGCCAGTTCACCATGCCGTGACTTGAATCCTTCGATGAGTGATTTTTTACAACTCTGGAAAAAACACGCACCTCTGACAATCGCCTGCATGACGCTCT
The DNA here is from genome assembly GCA_963842405.1 of uncultured Isosphaeraceae bacterium. GTDB lineage: Bacteria > Planctomycetota > Planctomycetia > Isosphaerales > Isosphaeraceae > CAVZRC01. Next base: position 84,253 of record CAWJGW010000052.1, read on the forward strand.
GAGACCGTATCGGGGAAGGTCTTGGTGGAATGCTCCGCGAGCACCGATCCGGCTGGCTCTCCTGAACCGTTCTCATTCCGGGTCGCCGCTTCTGTGTACCTGATCGATTGGCTGACGGGGCGTTCCTGAAGAATCTTCAATGAGCGCGTTCTGTCGGAACGATCTTTGACTTGGCCTCGTAGCGGGCAGTATAGTAGCGGCATGGGAGGCCGAAGGTCGAATCAAGAGGAAACGTCCGCGGGCTGGCCGAATGCTCCGGTGCCCTAAAGACGTCCTTGGCCTGGAGTTCCGTTTATGCTGTCGCGATCTTCTGCGATCATGCTTTCTTTGACTTCCCTCAGTGCGGGAGTCCTGCTGGGGATCGTCCTGGCTCGCGGCGGGCCGGCCGTCTCCGCTCAGGTTGCGAGCCCCGCTCGGCTGGAAACCAAGGCGGCCGCCGGAATCGCGGCCTGCGGCTCTAAAGACGCCTTCTCCAGTCGAAGCAACAAGATGATGCGAGTCTACGACCTTCTCGCCAAGCAGTATGAGAAGTTCCAGCAGATCGATCGCACGTTCGAGCTGGTCGCGAAATCCGTCTCCCCCACCGTGGTGCACATCGTTGCGCAGAAGACGCTCAAAGCCGAGGAGGGGCGGCGGTTACGGCAATTCGAGGAGACCGGGTCGGGAGTGATCATCCGAAGCGATCACGCGGTTCGGACTTTACATCTTGACGAACTATCACGTTGTCGAAAATACAAAGCCTTCGCGAATCCGGATCTTCTTGCAGGATGGACGCTCGCTCTTTCCGGTCAAGATCTGGAGCGACGAAAAAGCCGACATTGCGGTCCTGAAACTCGATCGGGAGGACCTGCCGGCCGCGCGGATGGGCAACAGCGACCAGGCACCGGTGGGTAGCTGGGTGATGGCCCTGGGGAGTCCGTTCGGATTGATGCAGTCGGTCAGCCAGGGGATCATCAGCGCCCGGGGCCGGCACATGGAGGAGCTCCAGGACGTGGAGAATCAGGATTTCCTCCAGACCGACGCCGCGATCAATCCGGGCAACTCGGGCGGTCCCCTGGTGAACATGAAGGGCGAGGTGATCGGCATCAACAACTCGATCGCCTCCAACGGCGGGGGCAACGAGGGGGTCGGTTTCAGCATCCCGATCAACCTGGCCCGCTGGATCATGGACGAGCTGATCACGCGCGGCCACGTATCCCGCGGTGCGTTGGGCGTGGTCCTTCAGTCCGAGTTTCGCCAGGAGCATGCCGTGGACCTGGGCCTGGACCGGCCTCGGGGCGCGTGGATTCGCGGCGTCAACCCCTCCTCGCCGGCTTCGAGGGCGGGGCTCCGTGACGGCGATGTCGTCCTCCGCTTCAACGGGGTCGTGATCGTTGACCTGAACCACCTGATCAATACGGTTTCGATGGCGCCGATCGGGCAGCCGGCGGAGGTGGTCATCTGGCGCGATCGCCGCGAGCTGACTTTTCGAGTGACCGTGGGAAATCGCGAGCAGACGTTCACCCAGTTCGCTGGGCGAGCTGGTGAGGCCGAGAAGGACCCGTCCGGACTGGTCCGTCGCCCGAACCGTCCCGGCGCGGCGTCCAGCTTCGTGATGGGCCTGGAGCTCGCAACCCTGACACCGCAGCTCGCGCAGGGAATGGAGCTGCCCGAGAGCTGGCGTGGCGCACTGGTCCTCAACGTGGATGCCGAGAGCCCGTTGGCGGGGCGGGTCCGGCCCCGCGACGTGATCTCGGCGATCGACAATCAGGCCATCCAGTCGGCCGAACAGGCCGTGAAGATCCTGAACCAGCGGGCCGACCACGCCCAGTCGGTGATCAGCCTCGACCGCTCGGTCAAAGGCGAGATCGAACGGCAAACGATTCGGTTGCCGTGATGGATCCCGTGATCGCATGTCTCCAGACGATCTCGAGCGGCTTGAAGCTGTCGCGTCAGGAGGCTGAACGCGCCGTTGGCTCCTTGCTGGAAGGTGAGGTATCCGAAGCGGTTACGTCAGCATTCCTGACGGCATTACGGATCAAGGGAGAGACGGCCGACGAGCTGGAAGGGGCGGTCCGGGCCGTACGAAGCCGGATGATCCCATGGGAGAGCGGGGTCGATCCGGAACGTCTGCTGGACACCTGCGGGACCGGCGGCGACGGTGCCGGCACGGTGAATATCTCGACAGCCGCGGCGATCGTCGTGGCGGCGTGCGGCGTGCCGGTGGTCAAGCACGGTAATCGTGCCGCCACGGGCAATTCCGGCAGCTCGGATGTGCTCTCGGCGCTGGGGGTGTCGGCCGATCCGGGGCCCGAGGTGCTGTCGCGTTGTTTGGCCGAGTTGAACATCGCATTCCTGTTCGCCCCGCGGTTCCACCCGGGGTTGAAGCCGGTCGCGGCGGTCCGGCATCAGCTTCCGTTCCGTACCCTGTTCAACCTGGTCGGCCCGCTCTGCAATCCCGCTGGTCCGGCGTACCAGCTCGTCGGTACGCCCCACGAGGCCCAGGCGGACCTCCTGGCCGCCGTCCTGTCGCGGTTGGAACACGTCCGCCGCGCCGTGGTCGTCTCGGGTTCAGACGGCCTGGATGAGGTCACGCTGGCCGGCCTGACGCGGGCCCTCGTCGTCGAATCGGGCAAGGTCCGCCTCGAAACGTGGCAGCCGGACGACTTCGGTCTGAAGTCCTGCAACACTGAGGGATTGCGAGTCCGGGGGCCAGAGGACAGCGCCGAGCGGATCCGCCGAACATTTGAGGGCGAGCGGGGTCCGGTCCGCGACTATGTACTGGCCAACACCGCCGCGGCACTCTGGGTGATCGACCAGTCCTCCTTGCAAGAGGGCGTTTCCCGCGCGGCGACGGCGATCGACTCCGGCGCCGCAACTCGTTTGCTGGCAAAATGGTCCGTGGTCAGCCGACATGGTGTTGGCTCGTAAAGGGAGGCCACATGGAGGTGGAACCCGGTCCGGGTCCGACTCCCGGTCGATTCAAGTCCTGGGTGCAGCTCAGGGCCTGGGCGTCGCGGCGATTCCCACGAGTGACCCTCGTGACCGAAGGGCTCGACCTGAAAGCCTGGAATCGGATCGCGGCGATCCTCGATCATCTTGCCTCCGACTGGCCTGGGGTCGCCAATGAATTGGGATGGATTACGACGAATCATCCATTCTGGGAGGACAATCCACGGGGCGCCGTCGCTGCGGCGGACTCGCGTTTTCGGCGAGAAAATTGCATTCAATCCGTTCTACTTCGGATCGACTGCGAGGATCCGAAAAACTCTAGAAAGAGGGAATCGGGCGGGCTGGCACCCCAACGGTGCGGCGGCGGTCGGGCATCGATACTTTGTCTCTCACGAATGGGGACACCTTGTCTTCGCCTGGCTCAGGCGGAATGACAACGAGCGATGGCAAGATCTGGTCGACCTCTTCGCAACTGAGCCGGGCAACCCCCAAGGCAGTTTTCACCTGGAGAGAGCTTCCACGATTTCTCGTTATGCAAGAAGGGGGACTGCCGATGCCTTTGCGGAAGCGTTCAGCGTGATACAATGGCAAGAGGAGCGTCTCTGGCCCGAGGTCATCAAGCAATTCGCCCAGAGTCTTCGAGGATCGTTATGAGTTTCGAAGCACCCGTCTGCTTGGACTGCAAGCATTATCATCGATCTGACTCCGGACCGGTCGCATTCGCCTGCGATGCATTCCCCGACGGGATACCCGATGAAATCTTGCTCCATCGTAATCCCCACACAGCCCCATTCCCGGGCGACCACGGCATCCAGTTCGAGCCGATGAAGCCACCGTCGAAGGCCGCTCGCGTCACCGCCAGTCGTCGCTGACACAGGCGTACTTTCTCGAATCATCGAAGGAGAGCCATGATTGGCGAGCCCCCTATATGCATGTGGTGCAAGCATTACCACCGTTCGGGTCCGACCCGATGCGACGCCTTTCCTCAACTCATTCCTGACCAGATCTGGTTCCACCGCAACCCTCATCTGGAACCGTTTCCAGGCGATCACGACATCCAGTTTGAGTTGGACGAGGAACGCGACAAGATTGTCCGCCTCCCCTCAGATTTTCGACGGTTACTCCGCAAGAGAGTCAGTTCGAGATGACCCGGAGCCAGGATTCCCGCTGTCACGAATCTGGCGAGGCATGCCATGATCCACGAATCGCCCGTGTGCCTGGAATGCCAGCATAATCATCGGAACTCAGGATTTCGGATTTGCGATGCTTTTCCCGATCGCATCCCCGATGAGATCTGGGTCTACGTCAACCCTCACAAGAAGCCGTTCCCTGGCCATCACGGCATCCAGTTCGAGCCCATTGAACAGCCAACCAAGTCCGCTCGCGCAAGTCCCGCCATCCATGACACCCACAACCTCTCAACTCCGCGAGGCAAGTCATGATCGGCGAGTCCCCCATCTGCATGTGGTGCAAGCATTACCGCCGTTCCAGCGGCGACGCGGTGCGAGGCGTTTCCCGACGGGATTCCCGACGACATCTGGTACCATCACCAAGCCGCACATCGAGCCTTTTCCGGGCGATCACGGCATCCAGTTCGAGCTCGATGAGAAGCACAAGGTCGTTGACCTCTCCTCGGATTTTCGCCGACTACTCCGTGCTCGAGCCCGATCGCGATGACCCGAGACCGGGAATCCAGAGCTCCTGGTAGACCGAGTATCCTCCAGGCTTCATGCCGAGTGCCTGGTAAGTCCGGTGGGCCGGGTGGTTGGCATCCTCGACGTAGAGGCGGAGGCCGATGACTTCGGGGAGCGACCGGGCCTCGTCGCGGATATGCTGATGCAGGGCTCGGAAGATGCCGCGGCCCCGGAAGTCTCGGGCGACGTAGACGCTCTGGAACCACCAGATCCAGCCCATGCGCCAGTCGCTCCATTCCCGGGTGATGGCGGCCTGTCCCACGACTTGCGCGGGATCCCCCACCTCGGCGACCCAGTATCGGAGCCGATCGGGATCGGCCAGGGCGCAAGCGACCCCGGATTCGAGAATGGCCTGGTCGAGCACTTTGGCCTCGGTCTCCAGGGCCAGGAGGCGATTGAACTCGACGATCGCGGCCAGGTCGGCGAGCGAAGCCGGCCGGATGCTCTGGGGCAGGGTTGTCTGATCCATCAAGGACGGTCGCTCCGACGGATTCGCGCACGCCGGCTGGCTTCCTGGAGCACCCGGAGCTCTTCCTCGGTCAGTCCGGCACGTCCTTCCCGCGCGATCTTGGCGAGGACTTCATCGAGCCGTGCGTCGAGTTGCTCCTCGGGCAACACGGAGACCGAGGGCGTCTTCCCGGTGCTGCCGATGCTGGTCGAGGTGCCGCGCGGGATTGGGGGTCCGAGGCCGGGCCTGATCGAAGGCGACCGGCGAAAAAATGCGGAGTCGCGGCCGGAAGGCCCCCGAGAACAACTTCGACCACCGCAGGTCGAACTGCTTGTACACGAAGCCGAATGCCGCACCGGTCAGGTGCGACGAAATGGCGACTCGCGAGGCGCCGGTCATGGCCTCTTCCAGTAACGGGTAGAACAAGTAGATCGCCATGATCCCCCACATGGGCATCGGGAGAATGATGAGCAGCAACTCCTTCTTGGGGTAGAAGAGCGTGTAGAGCATCCCGGTGGCCATGACGGCGCCGGAGGCGCCGATCATGAAGTGGAAGTTACCCCGAGCCGACGCGGCATCGATCAGGACCCACCCCAGGCTGCTGATCACAGCCGCCGAGAGATAGAACGCCAGGAAGTCCCGGCTGCCGTAGAGCGACTCCATCTCGCGACCGACGATCCAGAAGACCCACATGTTCCCGACCAGGTGGAACAAGTCGGCGTGGAGGAAGGTCGCCGTCAGCAATTCCCAGAGCCGGAAGTGGCGGAGCGTGAACTGAGGTGAGGCCGCGAGGAACTCGGCGATCCAGTCTGCCTGATTGGCCAGCACGGATTTCTGGATCAGCCAGATCACGGCATTGACGACGATGATGGACTTGCAGACCGGCGAGATGCCGTTAAACCAGCCGGGGCCCGTGGACTCTCCCCGATAATACTCGCGGTCGTAGATGCCCATGACGACTCCGCTCCGGCGGGACGCGGTTCCCGCTCGTGCACCTGAATGCGGGTCGCGACCGTTCCGGTCGTCCCTTTTCTCTCATTTCATCATCCGACTCGCCGTCGAGCCTGTCAACGGCGCCTGCGACCGCATCGCGCGGGATGCGATCGGTGGCTCCGCCCGGGGGTTGATCGGGAATTGCGGCTGGGAGCGCCGCGGGTCGAGACGAGGTGGACCGTCACGACTGCCGGCTTGGTCCTATTGCAAAGCCTCAATGGCTTCCCTCTTGGATCCATACATCGGCCAGACCATGTCGAGGGAGGTCACCCGTAGCAGCTCCCGTGTGTTGTCATTGACCCCGGAAAGGGCCATCGTCCCCCCCTGCGACAAGGCCAGCTTCCAGCACCGGATCAACAGCGCCAGGAACATCGAGCCGAAAAAGTCGACCCGGCTCAAGTCGAAGACGATCGACGGATTCTTCTGACGGCGGAGGGGTTTGAGGATGAGATCGGAAACCAGCTCCTCCAGACCGAATTCGATCCGCTCCAACTCCTTCGTCGCCGTGATGACCGTCAGATCGCCCCGACGCTCGATCGTGAAAGCCTCGTCACCCGGCTTGGATTCGTTTGGTGTCATGGCGAGGGCTCGAGACGGCCGAGCCGGATCGCCTGGGGCCATCGCCAGGCGTGCCGGCCCTGATCACTACAGTAGGGTTTTCCCATCCTCTCGACAAGCCCAGAGCCGGCCCATCACGCCGAAGGACGGCAGTTCGAGAAGGCGCGGACCACCTCGTAAAGGTCGTTGCTCACGAGCAGCTCGTCATCCTCGAAGTCGCGCAGCCACGTGTAATTGTCGCGATAGGCTTGGGCCAGCAGCGGATATAAGTCGCTGAGCCTGATGGAGATGACGGGGTCGTTGACGTCCTCTCGTTCTTCCTCGGGATGAGGGAAGACGCGCAGCCGCGCGGTCGCCATCATTTTCCTCCTCCTCCTCGCGGTCCTGTGCTGTTCCTGGGCCCGACGCAGGCGATGATCCTGCGCTGGGCTCGTTCAATGACCGGAGAATGGGGCGGCGGAATCTCGGAGGGCCGCATCAATGGACTTCCCTATCCCTGGTCCGGCATGCCTTAGAATCGGATAAAGTGAGCCGTGAGGATCAACCTATCCCGGAACAATCTCGTGGCGGGTCGTTGCATGCATTTCGGGTGTGAATGAATCGCGTTTTTCTCCTGGCTCGCGACCAATCCCGCCGTAAAATGATCGTTGATGTCTACTCGTACCAATTGCGTTGTTCCGAACTGGAAGTCAAGGTGCACCACGATGAACCTCGTTGGGCCGCAAGACTGGACCCTCGATGAGACGTCGAGGGAACTCCTGGCCGATCTCAATGAATCCGCCTATCAAGTCAATGAACTCCGACCCCTCGGCCCCAAAGTCCTTCTGAAAGTCAAGGAGCAATTGCTGAGCGAGCGTGTCTACAGCAGCAATGCGATTGAGGGCAACCTCCTGTCGCTGAGAGAAACGTCGCTGATCCTCCAAACCGGTTCGGTACTGGGTATGGCCCGCAAGCGGGAGGCGCAACAAGCCCTCAACCTCGCTACGGCCGCTCGCGAGATCGAGCGAATGGTTTCTGAGAATGATTCCAGCTTTTCCGTCGATGAGTTTTGCAAGATTCACGGAATTCTCATGAAGAACGTCAGCGATGGAATTGCAGGACGACTTCGAGATCGGGATGTGATGATACGAGGGGTCAAGTACCAGCCGCCGGATGCTAGCCGTGTTCCTGACCTTATGGACCAGTTCTTCCGGATTCTCTCGCAGCAGACCGGGAGTCAAGAAACACCTATTCATCATCCGTTAGCTCTGGCCACATGGGCGCACTGGGCAATCGCGCGCATCCATCCGTTCGAAGACGGAAATGGGCGGATGGCCCGACTTTGGCAAGACCTGCTTCTTCTCCGTAGTCGGACAGTCGCCATTATCCGTCCTGAGGATCGGAATTTGTATTATGACGCCCTCAGTTCTGCCGACGAGGGAGTTTGCAATCCGCTGGTTCAACTTGTCAGTCGCCGAGTCTTAAGCTTCCCCACGGCTAAAGCCGGGGGATTTCCGGTTAAGCCGGCCGACGGTTCGGCCGGTTTCCCAGTCCTGGGCGCGCTTAGAAAGCGCCCGAGCCCGGGAACGGATGTTCCGAGCGGCGTTCCGGTCGGCATGGGCCTGGTGGCCGCATGCCTTGCATTCGAACTCGGCTTGGCTCTTCCGATTGGAGCGTTCCCGATGGCCGCACTCGGCGCATTCCTGGCTGGTGTAGCGCGGGTCCACAGAGACCACGGCGACCCCCGCCAGCTTGGCTTTGTAGCCGATGAAACCACCGAGTTGGGCGAAGGCCCAACTGCCGAGCCGATTCTTCGCATCTCCGCCCCGAGCCGTGACCCGCTCGCGGATGCCCTGGAGGTCTTCCAGGGCGATCCTGCGACCGGTGCGCTTGGCGGACTCCACGAGCTCCTTGCTGATTACGTGGTTCTGGTGGCGGCGGAACCGGGCTTCCTTGTCCCGCATCCGCCGGATCTTCTTCTTCGACCCCTTGGTGTTCTTGCGACTGAGCCGCTTCCGCTGGAGGTTGTGCTTCTTGCGGACCTTCTCGATGTCGGCTCCGGTGTGGATCTGGCCGTCGCTGTCGGTGGCGATGTTGGCGATGCCGAGATCGACACCGATGAAGTCGGTGGGCTCGATCGCAGCACCGTCCGGCACCTCCACGGTGACCATCAGGAACCACTAGCCGTCGCGGAGCAGGAGATCGCACTGTCCCTTGGGATAGCCCAGCCGTTGGGCCTGGTAAGCGGTCACGATCATCCGGACCACGATCCGGCCTTCGAGGGCCAGCAGGCTCACCTGGTCGATGGCCTTGAAGCTCATCGTGCGACTGTCGTAGGTGATCGCCGCGTGCGTGCGGAACTTGGGCCGCTTGGACTGGTCCCGCTTGTACGCCTCGCAGGCCCGATGAATGCAGAGGATGGCGGTCTGAGACGACAGATTGAACCGATCGCGGACCGAACGGTAGAAGAGCCGCTGAGCCTCCTGTTTGTTCGAGATCTGCCGGCGAAGAGTTCCCCGGCCAGCCAGTCGGCGGCGGCGTTAAACCGCTCCATCACGGCCTTGAGTTTTGCCGCCTGGTCCGCATCCGGGAGTAACTGAGTTTTCACGGTCGGTTTCATACGTCGATTAGTCGACAGAATCAATCCAAAAAGTCAACACCGGGAGGGCGGCAATTCCTCCCCATGGCTGAAGCCAGGGGATTCCTTGCCGCAATTTGTTGAAGTCGTTGCGATCTTCGGCATTGCCTCGTACCGCGTCCGGAAAATGCTCCCTGGCCGCTCGCCGATGCCGCTCCAGGCCTTCGGGTGCACGTGCTTCTGCGCGGGAGCGTTCCGCTTGTTCCTCGGCCATTGGCTGCGATGAATCCCGAAGCCGCGATGGCCGGGAGTATGACGACGTGTTGCGCTGGGGCATTACACGCCGCTTCGCCCCTCGCCTTGATCCCGCTCGACGATCACCGCTTCGTTACCGCGAGTGCGGGCCGGCGCGGCATGCGGCTCCGGCGGGATCCGCGAGGCCGGGTCGTATCGAAGCGGCGGCGTCGGCTCCAGGTCTCGGGCCAAGTCATGCGGCATCCGGCTGACATGCAGCTCCCGCGTCGGCAGGGGGATGACAATCCCCTTTTCGGCGAATCGTCGCTGGATCTCGGCGCAGAGGCGGTGTCGGACCGGCCCCACCAGGCCGGGGTCTGGAACAAACGCATAGAGGGCGAAGAGGAGGGCGGATTCGCCGAAGCCTTCCAGGGCCGCACCCGGCGCCGGGCTGAACAAGACATCGGGATCGCGGCGTGCCACCGAGAGCAACAGGTCGACAACCTTGTCCGGTTCGGTCCCGTACGCGACGCCGAACTTGATCGGGATGCGGAGGATCTTGTCCTTGTGCGTCCAGTTGACCAGGTTGCCGGTGATGAACTCCCGGTTGGGGACGATCATGCTCTGGTTATCCGCGTTGACGATCGTCGTGGCGCGAATGTGGATCCGGTCCACCCGTCCGGTCGTGCCGGCGACCGTGACGACGTCGCCGATGCGGATCGGCCGCTCCAGGAGCAGGATGATGCCGCTGACGAAGTTGGAGATGATCTCCTGGAGGCCAAACCCAAGCCCGACGCCCAGGGCCGCCAGGACGACGCTGATCTTGGCCATGTCGACCCGGACGGCACCCAGCGCGGCGATCGTGGTCAGCGCCAGGACGGCGTATCGGCAGAGCGTCACGACGGCGAACCGGACGCCGGGATCGTCGGGCATGCGGTGGAAAAGGGTCAGGGCGAAGAAGGTGCTCATGTAACGCCACGCCAGGGCGCCGGCCAGAATGAAAGCCGCGGACTCCGTCAGGTCGCCGATCGTCACCGGGGACTGGTCGTCGAAGAACCAGAGCGGCTGGTTGAGCAGAAACCGGACGAAAGCCAGATCCAGCTCCCAGAGCCAGGCGACGACCAGGAGGCCGATGGCGGCTATGGCGTACGCGCCGAGGCGGGAGAGACCGATGGCCAGGTCGGCGGGCTGGACGGCGAGGTTGGCGGGATCAGTGGGATCCGCCGAGCCGCTGGCCGTCTCGTGTGTCAGGCCGGCTGCTCGCGAACGTGCCCGCATTGCGACGGCCGAGGTCAGGGCCAACGCCCAGGACCGGCGGCGGGGCCGCGCCCACCTCTCCACGTGTTCGTTGATGGTTCGCACGAGGACGCGATAGGCGGCAATGCCCAGGGCAATCACCGCCCCGGTCTGGCTGATGCCGACCCCGAGGCGGCGGGCGGAGAAGCTGTACCCGCGTACGTCCAGAACGATGACCATGGCGATGGCCGCCAGCACCAGCGCGGCGGCCACCCGGCGCCTCCGGCTGATCCAGACGAGCCCGGCGTACACCCGCGAGGTCGCTTGTCCCTCGTCGGTCGCGGAGTCCGCCGCCGGAGCGTCCGCCAGGCCGCCGACCGGCGCATCCTCGGACTCGATCGCGAACCAGGACCAGAGCGCCGAGCGGCCCCGCAGTAACCGGACCCAGGTTCCCCAGACCAGCAGCTCGAAGGCCAGGATCAAGAATCGGCTGAAGGTCGGAGCATGCACCGTGCGGCCATCCGGCGCGAACAGGTCGTTGTCGAGCAGATAGACCGGCAGGATCATCACCGCGGCCGCGACGACCACGAACCGGCCAGCGCGGCCGAGTTGCCGCGCCACCGGCGCGGGGACCTCCAGGTAGCGCTCCGCCCAGCCCGAGGGCCGCGTCAACCATCTCAAGAGACCGTGGACCAGGACGGCCAGCGACACCCCGACCAACGCCGACGAGACCAGGATCGCCACGCTCCTGGGCCATGGAGCCTGCCGCGCCATGTAAGCCAGCAGGAGCAGATACGACGGCCAGATCGCCGCCGTGGCCGTTCCCATCGCCAACGATCGCAAGCCTCGCAAGCCGGTTTGGAACTCGCCCGTTCGCATCGCCTCACCCCATCCCCTCGCCGTAAACCGAGACCCGAGCCCCGCAAATAACCGGCCGGCCTGTCTGCTCCCGATGGACTTTCCCTCAGACCGGCCCGGCCGGCCGCACCGTCGGAAGGTCGCGTTCGATCAGGACACGCAAGATCCGTCGCAGGCGGATGAGCCCGAAGGGCAGTCCGAGCACGGCCAGGGCCGCGGTCACGAATTCGGCCGAGGCCCGGCCCCAGTGCCGTGGCCTGACTGCCTCCTGGGCCAGCCGCGCCAGCGCCTTGAGCAGGTGCTTCAATTCGCCGGCTCCCTGCGTGATCGTCCCCAGCCCGATCGGCTCTTGATCGCGGACCCAGAAGATGTGGGTGCGGATGAAACCGTACTCCTCGTCGAGAATGCTCAGTCGCCGCGTGATCTGGTCGAGCGTCTGGGAGGTGCGATCGGTCAGCCGCTCCAGCGAGGCTCGGCGTCGCACCATCAGCGTCCGATGCTTCCGCTCGAGCTCGGCCAGGAGTGCCTCGCCCTCAGACCATCGCGACGGTGGCAGCCGTTCCCGCAGGAGATCGTGCTCGAACCGGTCATGAAGCGAGTCCTGGAGCAGCTCGATCTCGACGTTAGTCAAGACGTCCTCATAGAACTGGAGACGCGTCTCGACAATGGCCATCTCGGTGCGGAGCAGTCGTTCGCGCTCGGGGCCGATACGGCGAAAATCGTTGTTGAGGCGGATGGCGTCCAGCCGGCTGACTCGTCCGTCGTCGAGCAGGGCCTTGATCCGTGCGAAGTCGGCTTCGGCATGGTCGGCCCGGCTGCTCTCCTCGTCCAGCGTCGGCGGCGACCTGGTCACCTCCGCTTGCTCGTTCTTGACGACCTGAGCTTCGAGTTCCAGCAGATCGGCCAGGCGGTGGGCATGGAACCGCTCCAGAAAATCCTCGGACTGTCGCGCTGTGTTCTCCTCGTCGGCCGCCTTTTCCTTCAGGTCGCGCTCCTGTCGTTCCGCCGACGCACGATAACGCTCCTGCATCAGCTCGAGCGACTTCTCCACGACCCGGATCTGCGCGTGACAGACTTGCAGGTTCAGTTCGCGAACGCCCGTCAACTTGGCCTCCAGCGCGAGTTCGGCCTCGAGGGCCTGGAGCCGCAGAACTTCAACCCGCGACGCCCACTCCGAGTTGATCTGCCGCTCCTGGTCCAACTGGCGTGCCCGGGTCGTCGTTGCGCCGGTGAGAGCATCGCGCTCGGTCCCCCGGGCCTTCAAGGAAGCCACCCGCTGAAACAGCTTATCTCGCTCGGTTCGACGTGCACTCTGCAAACTCTCCCAGTTCACCACTGCGGTCCGGAGGGTCTCCAGCTTCGACTTCCAGTCCTTCAATTCGTTGGTGGCCGCCTCCAGAGCGTCTTTCATCTCGGTACTCACATGAGGCGAGCCACCGGCCGGAAGTGCCTGATAAGCCGGCGGCAGCAAGGTTTCCGGCCGAGTGGCCGCCTGGGCCAATTCGGCCTGGAGCCGGCCGAGCTGTTCCTTGGCATCGGCCAACTGCTGCTCCGGGCTCCGCTCGGGATTGGTTGCCTTCTTCAGGGCCTTCGAGGCGTTTTCATACTCGTCCAGCCAGCGCAAGCGGCCCTTGAGGAGTTCTCGGAGTTGCTTGTCCATCGTCGATTCGACCGCTCCGGAGGAAGGGGAAGCCGTCGACGAACCGGGCTGTGGAGCGATGCCGGGGGTCGCCGTCGCCGTCGATCCGGCGGCGGTGGCCGAGTCCAGCGCCTTGAGCTGCTCCTCGGTGTGAGTCCGCAGCGCGGAGATATCGACCTCGGCGGCCCGCGGCAGGCCGGGGACCACCGACGGATCCGCAGTGCTTGTCGTTACTTGTGACAGGGCTTCCGGCACCTCTTGACATCCTGGACCGGGGGTCGGCGCGGCCAGGACCAAGACGACCGAAAGCACCAGGCCCGAGGAGCGGCGGATCGTCCCTCCAGGGTACGAAGGAACGGCCAGCGCGGACTCGGCCGCAACCTTGAGTAGAACGGAATTCATTCCGTTGCTTTCGGAGCACGAAGACACGACCAACGCGGGCTCCGCCGCGATGGCCCGATTCCTGGACCTCGACATCGTGCGGGCCCCCTCCCGGCAGACAGGGAATCGCTAAGACATGGCGAGCACAAGGTCAAGCGCCGCGGAGGAAAGGCGAGAAATCCCGGCGGAAGAGCGAGGCTCCGTCCGAGCCGACAGCGATGAAGGCTCGGACGGGGCCTCGCTCTCCCGATTGCGATCCCCCAGCTCCCCGGGGCGATACCAAGGCACGAAGGGGCGTAAAGTAGCCCGCGGGGTCCGTTGCGGCAAGGGGAATTCCTGGCCTCGTGAGGGGCAAGCGGCCAGGGCCCGGTGGCACGGGAGCGTCAAGAACCTGGAAGGACGCCCGGGTGAATGGCGAAATGGCCTTCATCCTAAATCACCCAACCACCGCGAGTGACGGCGAAGAGCGGTCTCCTTCGCTCGCCACTCGCCTTTCAAGACGCCACTAGCCCTTGACCTGACCCTCCACGACTCTATCATTGGAACAATCCCAATGCGGTGTGTTGGATTGAGGATAAACGATCAATCTCGACCGAAACGCTCCTCTCGAATCCTACTTTAGAATTGAATCGACCGAACGCACGATTGCATGCTTCTTGGCTCCTGGAGCGAGATTTGCCGTTTCGTTCTGCGCCCGAGAAAACCAGGCAATGTGGATCGATGGGATTGCGGTGATCGGTCCGGATTGCTTCGGCCAGGATGAGTTGGGTGGAAGGATCCGTGTCATGTTAGCCCGGACATGCCGTGATGCGTTGAAAAGAGTCAAGCCAAGGAGAGCTTTCGCATCTGGCGGTTCGAGCCCGGAGGAGTTCCATTGTGCTCCGTCCTGTAAGTCCGCGAGGCGTTGTTCATGAGCTTCCGCGACTCGGGTTGGCGACATGCTTGTCCGGTCCGGAGCCATCGGTGGTGTCCCTGGCGATGTTGGCCGGGTTGACTCAAAGGCGTTGGCGAGTCCAACATTTCCGGACCCGCGCCTGTCCGACGCTCACGGAGGCCGTCGGTCAAGTGACCGGACTGCCGGGTCGGCACCTCGACGCGTGGCTGATGCCTGGACCGGTCTGTAGTGGATTGTTTGCCCGGGCGGCGGCTTCCGCTGAGTTGTCGGTGGTGGAAGGAACGCTCGAGGCCCCGAAAGCGGCCCGGACCCTGGAACCATTCGATCAGCCAGGCGAGCTGCGGCCGATCAGCGAGGCGCTGGAACTACCCATAGTCGCGGTGGTTTCGTGCCGAGGCAGCGACTCCGAGACGTTCCATTGGCCGCGGTTCCCGGAGGGCGTTCACGCCGTGATTCTGGACGAGCTGGCCGATCCGGCGGACCTGCCGCGGCTGAGGCGCCTGGTCCAGTTGACCACCGGTCTGCCGGTCGTTGCCGCAGTCGAGGCCATGCCCGAGGTCCGTGCCGCGCTGGAGCGAGTGCCGCGCGACCGCCACTTGCCGGAACACCTGATCGACGCGTTAGCCCGGGGCTTCCTCAAGCATGCCGACTTGCCGGCGATTCGCGAACTGGCGTGCAGCCGCCCGTTTCCACGCACGGCGAAATGCTCCGGACTCTCTGGCCGGGGCCGCCGGCGGTTCCGCGTGGCTTACGCGCAGGACGAGGTGTTCGGCCGCTACTTCCCCGACACGATCGAGGCGCTGGAAGCTCTCGGCGCCGACCTCATCGAATTCTCGCCGTTGCGCGACGAGGCCCTGCCGGAACGGGTCAACCTGGTGATGATCGGCTGTGGCTTACCAGACAACCATGCCGATGACCTGGCCTCGAACCATAGCATGATCGCCGCCCTGGGGAAGCATGTCTGCCTCGGACGGCGGATCTACTCCGAAGGCGGTGGGACCGCCTACCTGGGACGCCGCATGATCATCGGCGATCGCTGCTACCGAGGTGCGGGGATCCTGCCCTTCGACGCCGAGTTCCTCCCCGACGCGCCGCCGCCGGCCCCGGTCTCGCGGCGGCTGCTGCACGACTGCTGGCTGGGCACCCAGGGGACGACGGTCCGCGGCTACAAGAGCAACCGATGGCGGCTGATCGCCGGCGCCGAGCCGTTCGAATGCCCGAACTGTTTCGGGGCCCTGTCGGCCCAGGATGACTGGTTCTATCACCATCATGCCGTCGGGAGCCTGCTGCACCTCCATCTCGGCGCGCTGCCGGAGGTCGTCGCCGCCTTCGCCGGGCCGCATCGCCCCTCTCTCCGCCGCCCCACCGCCCGGGGACTGGCCGAGCGGGAGTCCGACCGTTCCTGGGACTTCGACGAGGGGCTGGATTCGCCCGAACCCTGAACCGGACCGGATCCCAATCCCGAATGGCTCGGCAGCGTATCGCTCGGTCGTTGGCCGCCAGGGCTCGATCAGTGGGACCCGTCGGGCTCGAGCTGGGATTCGATGAGCTTGATGTTGGCTCGCAGCCCGTCGCTGTACGGCTGGATCTTCAGGCCACGGCGCAAGCTCTTGAGGGCATCGGCCGGGCGGTTGAGCTGGAGCTGGCACTGGACGAGTCCGCCGATCGCCCCGAAGTGATAGGGATTGCGACTCAGGACCCGCTGGCAATCCAGGGCGCTCTCGGCGAACCGTCCCTGCTGGAAGTAGATGATGGCCCGCTGGTTATACGCCTCGGCGAACCGGGGTGCGGCGACGATCAGACGGGTCGCCAGGGCCTCGGCTTGATTGAGCTGCCGGCGGCCGATGAGCTGCGCCACTTCCTGGAGCGTCCGATTATTCTCGGGCGTGCCGGCGCGGAACCAGATGGACCAGAGCGCGTCCTCGGCGAGCTTCCGCACGGCGGGATCGCTGTCTCGCAGGGCCTGGCCCAGGGCCGCGTTGCTTCGCGTGAATTCGCCGAGAAAGCCCAGAGACACAACCGACGCCCGACGCGACGTGACCCCCGGCGAGCCCAACAGGATCTCGCAGAGCGTCTCCTCCGTGTATCGCGCGGCGACGCGATTGCGGAAGGCTTCGAAGTCGCGGTCCTCGAGCAGTTTCTGAAAGTAATCGACGAGCAACGTCGACGTGGTCGCTTCTCCACGGCCGCTGGCCCCGATCCGCAGGCGATTCGTCTCGTCTCGGGCCCAGGCGGGCGAAGCACTCAACCAGTGCATGCATACCGAGAGCAAGCCCAGGAAGAAGGGCCACCATGACCGATGCACCCCGCTTCGCGTCGACTGTAACCGTCGAATCACTTCAGGGAGATCCGAAGGAGGAGCTAATCCTGCCATGCTATTGTCTCCCTGGCCATCACGCCGACCGCATCGGGTCGAGATACTCAGTCTATCAACGCTGTTGCGTCGCTTCTAGGACCAGGCGGGACGCGCGACGACGGATCGCCCTGGTGCAACGTCTGGAGTGCGAGGATCGCCCTTCATCCTTCATCCTTCATCCTTCATCCTTCATCCTTCCAAGATCGCCCTGGTCCCACGTCTGGAGTGCGAGAATCGCGGCCAGGGGCAGTCGGATGAGTCCCTGGGCGGAGGCGTCCTGGGTGGTCTGGTCCTCCGCGTCTTCGATTGCGAGCGTCAGTCCGTTTCGCACGTCGAGGTCGACCAGGCGACCGGTTCGGGGCCCGGAGGCGGTTGCGACGCGGACGATCCGTCCGAAGTGCTCGCTACGGGCACACCAGGAGGCGTTCAGGGTCTCGCAGCCGAAGGAAAGGCTGGCGTCGTACCAGTGATCGAGCCGTCGGATCAGGTCGCGGGCGACTTCCGAGCGATCGAGGGTCGTGCCGTCGCGTTCGATCCGCAAGGAGGTCGCCCGGTCACGGAGGTCCGGGGGGAAGGCGTCGGGATCCAGGTTGACGTTCAACCCGATGCCGATGACGACGCCGCATGCCGGCTCGCCGGCATATCCGTCCGCGGCCGGCCGCCCGGGAGGCGATGCACGTTCGACCAGGATTCCAGCGATCTTGCGGCCGTCGACGCGGACATCATTGGGCCATTTGATCGTGGCCTCGCGGCCGGTCCAGGCCGAGACGACCTCGGCGGTCGCGACCGCGCCCAGCGCGGTCAGCCAGGCGCATCCGAAGGCGGACTCGGGCACGGCGGAGGCCAGGCGAGGGGGTGGGAAGAGCAGGACTGACATCAGGATCGAAGAGCGCGGCGGGGCCGTCCAGGACCGCCCGCGACGGCCACGGCCGGCGGTCTGCTCCTCGGCCAACACGACCAGCCCGACGTTGGACGCCGATGTGCCGGCCCGGGCCGCCAGGTCGTTGGTGCTGCCGACCCGGCTCCAGACGGCGATCCGGCGACCGATCCAGCGGGTCGCCAGTTTGTGCTCGATCTGGTCCGGGCAGAGCCGGTCGGCCGGCCCGGCGTAAGCCGCGCCCCGGTAGGGGTGCCGCTCGATCCCGTAGCCAAAGGCGGTCAGGGCGTCGAGGTCGGCATGCACCCGGTCGGTGTCGGGGCCCAGCGCGTCCATCGGTACGTAATCGCCCGCGGCGGCGCGCAGCCGATCCAGGAGCGGGATGTTCAATTCCGCCATGATGGATGCGGTCCCAGTCACGATCCGATCCCCTTCACGAGCCGAGGCTGGCTGCGGCTCGATCTCCAGGTCCAGCGCCAGGTCCAGCGCCGGTGCCGAGTGGGTCAGTGCACCGACGCTGATCCGGTCAACGCCCGTGGCCGCCAGGGCCCCGACCGTCTCCAGGGTGACGCCGCCGGATGCTTCGAGCCGGACACCCGGGGCCACGGCGTCGCGACGACGCACCGCTTCAGCGACCCGCTCCGGTCCCAGGTTGTCCACGAGGATGATGTCGGGCCCGCACCGCAGCGCCACATCGAATTGCTCGAGCGTATCGACCTCGACCTCGATGGTCGTCCCCGACGGGGCGTTGGCCCGCGCCGTGGCGATGGCCGCGATGATCGGGTCGGTCGCTCCGGGGCCGGCCGCCGACTCGAGCCAGGCCAGGTGGTTGTCCTTGATCAACACGGCGTCATACAGGCCGAAACGGTGGTTGAACCCGCCACCGCAACGCACCGCGTACTTCTCCAGCGCCCGCCAGCCGGGGGTCGTCTTGCGGGTGTCGTAGATCGCCGAGCGGGTGCCGGCGGTCGCCGAGACGTACCTGGCCGTCAACGTCGCGATTCCGCTGAGCCGCTGGAGGAAGTTGAGCGCCATCCGCTCCATGGCCAGCAGCGACCTCATCGGTCCGGCCAGCCGCGCGACCATCATCCCCGGCTCGAGGCGGTCGCCATCGGCCCGATACGATTTCCAGCTGCGCAATCAGCTCGAACTCGGCGGCCACGCGCTCGATGACCGGCAGGCCGGCCAGCACGCCGGGCGACCGCGCCACCAGCCTCCCGGTGCCCTGGGCCTGGCTGGGGATCGTTGCCGTCGTCGTGATGTCGCCGACCTGATCGAAATCCTCGGCGATCGCCATCGCCAGCAGCGCCTCGACGTTGCGCCGCTCCACGCTCGCCGAATTGGTATCGAGAACTACTCATGGATCATCATCCGGGCCGAACCCCGCCGCTTCTCACTGGGAGCTCCCGGCTCTTCGCCTTCATCATCGGCTTTCTGCTGGGTCTGGATATGGGCGACACCCGCTATTCGGCGGCGATTCATGGATCACGACGGAGATCATCCACCGGACTGTGGACCTCCTGCTTCAGAGCGGCCGCGACCGCCGTGCTGACCGCCTTGCGGACCAGGCGATTCGGTATGTACTGGCCCAGGGCCGCGAACTCGCCGATGCGGGCCATGCGGAGGAGGTTGTCATCATGGGCATACCCTGCCTGGATGAAGGGCCGCTCCTTGGCGATCTCGCCGATCGCCGTGTTGCTGGCCGAGGCGCTCGAGAAATCGACCGAGAAGACCATCGTCGGCTTCGGATCGGCCTTGAGGCGATCGGTCAGGAGTTTCTGGGCGGCCTGGACTATCCTTCGCGAATCGGATCTCGTCGATCGCGTTGATCCCGGCGGCCTTGAGGGCCTCGCGGATCGCCGCGACACGATCCGGGAGGAAGGGATCGGCCGGCCGTGTTGATCAAGAGGATTGCGCCCCCCTCGGGCTTCAACTTGGCGTTCTTGGCGTTTCGGATCGCCGCCGCGACCAACTGCCGGGCCGAGTCCGCGAACGGCTCGGGCGTCACCAGGATCGTCGGTGTCGTCGTCGAAGTCCCGGAATGAGTTGCCACCCCGGATATCGCGCGGCCGAGCAGGATGACGGGCATTTTCGCGGTCTGAGCCTCTTGAACGGCCTTGGCAAGGTCCCGATCGTCGGGGTCGCCGGGCTCGACGATCAAGGCCTGGGGATGACGAGCGATCGCTTCCCGGACCAGCGTGGCCTGATCCTTGAGAGTCGACGCTGGGGGCCCTTGGCCCGAACCGTCTTCGCCGACGACCGTGATCTTGAGCCGGGCCTTGTCGTTGCCGGCTTCCGACCGCGCGGCGGATTTCTCGGCCTCGAGCTCATCGAGGTCCCGGCCACTGCTCAGGATCAGTTCGATGCTCTTGATCCCGGTCGTTGCCGAACCGAGCAAGTCCGGAGTTGCCGCCCCGGGCCCTGCCGTCGGGCTCGGCGAACTGCCGCCCACGGACGCCTCGCAATTCGGGCGGCGGCGGCGGTACGAAGTCGCCCTCCCCACACCCGCCCAACGCCAGAGTCATCATCGCCACCGCGAGCCCGAACCGTACTCCTGAATTCGAAAACCGAAGCCACATCGGCATGAAGGTCTCCCATCGATAGTGGCGAGTAGCCAGTGGCGAGTGGCAAGTAAATACGGAACGAAATGACGCCAATTTCCGCGTGCGTCCGAGCCATCGCCGACAAGCTACCCCATTCGGCTTCACATCATACTCGCCACTCGCCACTCGCCACCAGCCAGTACGACGCCGCTAGCCATTACTCCGCCGACCGGCCCTGGCCTTGCTCCTGGCGCGAGCCCGTGCGCCCTGGGCCTGTGGCGAGGCGGCGGGGCGTTTGGGGCCGTCCCCCTGGGCCGACCGGAGCTCGAGGATCTTGTCGCGAAGGGTGGCGGCGCGTTCGAACTCCAGCTTCTCGGCGGCCTCGAGCATCTCGGCTTCGAGAGCGGCGAGATACTCCTCGTTGGCGTCGGTGACCTCGTCGCGGCCCACGGCCTTGCGGACGATCGTCTTGGCCTGGATCTCCTCCTCGATGCCGCGGCGGATCGCCTTGACGATCGTCTCGGGCGTGATGCCATGCTCCTGGTTATAGGCCAGTTGCAGCGTCCGCCGCCGCTGGGTCTCGTCGATGGCCCGCTGCATCGACTGGGTCATCTTGTCGGCGTAGAGCACGACCTCGGCGTTGACGTGCCGGGCCGACCGGCCGATGGTCTGGATCAGCGAGGTCTCGCTACGGAGGAAGCCCTCCTTGTCGGCGTCGAGGATGCAGACCATCGAGACCTCGGGCAGGTCGAGCCCCTCGCGCAGCAGGTTGACGCCCACCAGGGCGTCGAAGGCCCCCTCGCGCAGCTCGCGGAGGATGCCGACCCGCTCGAAGGCGTCGAGCTCCGAATGGAGCCACTTGCACCGCAGGCCCTGTTCCTTGAGGTACCGCGACAGGTCCTCGGCCAGCCGCTTGGTCAACGTGGTCACGAGCACGCGCTCGCCCTTGGCGGCCCGGGTCTTGATCTCCTGGAGCAGCGCCGGGACCTGTCCCCGCGCGGGCTCGACCCGCACGATCGGGTCGACCAGTCCCGTCGGCCGGATCACCTGCTCGACGACCTCGCCGCCGGACATCGCCACCTCGTAGTCGCTCGGCGTGGCCGAGACGAACAGCCGGCGGTCGAATTTCTTCTCCCATTCGTCGAACCGCAGCGGACGGTTATCCAGTGCGCTGGGGAGCCGGAAGCCGTGCTCGACCAGGGTGCTCTTGCGGCTGAAGTCGCCGGCGAACATGCCCCGGATCTGGGGGACGGTCACGTGCGACTCGTCCAGGAGCAGGAGGCTATCCGGCGGGAAGAAGTCGAGGAGCGTGTTGGGTGTCTCGCCCGGCTTGCGGCCGGTGAGGTGCCGCGAGTAATTCTCGATCCCGGAGCAATAGCCGACCTCCAGGAGCATCTCCATGTCGTATCGCGTCCGGGCACCCAGCCGCTGGGCCTCCAGGAGCTTGCCCTGTTCCTTCATCTCCTTGAGCCGGACCTCCAGCTCCTCGCCGATGCTCTCCACGGCCCCCTTGATCCGCTCCTCCGGCAGGACGAAGTGCTTGGCCGGGTAGACGTACATCTCCTGGTGCGTCTCCAGCACGGAGCCGCTGACCGGATCGATGGTCGCCAGCCGCTCGACCTCGTCTCCGAACAGCTCGATCCGGTAGCCGATCTCCTCGCTGGCCGGCCAGAGCTCGACGACGTCCCCCCGCACGCGGAACTTGCCCCGCTCGAAGGACACGTCGTTGCGGTCGTACTGGATGTCGATGAACTTCAGGAGCATCTGGTCGCGATCGATGATGTCGCCCAAGCTGAAGCCGCACCATCATCTTGCGGTAATCTTCCGGCGATCCCAACCCGTAGATGCACGAGATGCTGGCGACGACGACCACATCCTCGCGGCTGACCAGCGCGCTGGTGCAGGCGAGGCGGAGGCGCTCGATCTCCTCGTTGATCGCGGCATCTTTCTCGATGTAGATGTCGCGCTGGGGGATATACGCCTCGGGCTGATAGTAGTCGTAATAGCTGACGAAGTAACGGACCGCGTTGTGCGGGAAGAACTCCTTGAACTCGGCGTAGAGCTGCGCGGCGAGGGTCTTGTTGTGCGACATGACCAGCGCGGGCTTTCCGTGCTGGGCGATCACGTTGGCCATGGTGAAGGTCTTGCCCGAGCCGGTGACGCCCATGAGCGTCTGTTGCGCTCTTGCCTCGGCGCAGTCCGTCCACCAGGCTCTCGATGGCCGCGGGCTGGTCGCCGGCCGGCGGGTACGGGCTCACGAGCTGAAATTTGGACATGGATGGTCCATCCCGAATCACGGAAGAACGGCCTGTAACTCCATACATTATTCGCCGACCCCGCGTCGCTGCCAACCGCAATCGGATCAACCCGGCCCCAGGTCCGCTTCCGAACCATGCATGCATTCTGCCGAGCACGCTTAACGTGAAAATCGTGTGAGGAACGGGTTCCTGCGAAAATAAGGCCCGACGACAGCGGCCATGCACGCACGGGCCGCCATTTTCAGGGGGATTGCCATCGAGAAAGCCAGAACTTCCTGCGATCAATCGCGTAACGACTGCGACCATCACTTTGCCGGCGCCGGCAAAATGATCGAGATCGGAAAGGGTGGCGTCCGAGAGGTTCCCGACTTCCACCTTTCCCGCTTCGCCTGCTACGTGATCGCCCAGAACGGCGACCCCCGCAGGCCGGAAATCGCCCAGGCTCAGCGTTACTTCGCCATCCAGACCCGCCGACTGGAACTCTCCGACGCCCATGCCGCCGACATGGAGCGTTTGGAGTTGCGGAAGCAGGCGGCGGCGTTCAAGAATCGATCATAGGGTGCCTGTTGGCTCAGGGCGTGAGCCAATCCTCCAGTCTGAGACCGGGGATGTTCTGGAAGTCGGTCGTGTTGTGTGTCATGAGTGTAAGATCATAAACGAGGGCCACAGAACCAATCATCAGATCCACGTACGGCACCTCGATGCCGCTTCGCCTGAGTTGGATTCGGACTCGTCCAAACTCGTTCGCACAATCCCGGTCGAAGTCCAGAACGCTCACCTCCTGCAACAGCAATTCATCAATAGCGTTCAGAACCTTCGTCGGATCAGGGCGGTTGTACGCCCAAACGAACAATTCGCCCAGGACGACGCTCGTTGTGGACAAGCGGCCGGAATACTGGAAAAAGCGGTGGGCCAAGCCCGAGGGGCGGCGCAAGTGAGCGGAAAGGATATTGGTGTCCAGGAGAAAGTTCATTCAGGGACCTCGCGTCGAGTTTCTTGCTTGCGGTCCCGATAGATCTCCTCCAGGATACGATCGTCCTCCTCCGTCCACGAATCCGCCAACATCCCTGCGGCCGATCGCTTGGAACCAGGTTGCCATCCGGGTGGTGGTCCCGGAAGCTTTTTGGGCGATTTCCGCGACCCGATTTCGTCAGCGCACGGACTTGATGAAGGGGCAGCCGTCAGAATCAACTCCACCGATTGGCCGTCCAGCATGCCGAGATCCTCCCTGACCTCGATGGTTTTCCCGTGGACCACCCCATGCAGTACCCGGGTCATAGCTTGCCCGCCTTCCTTTGAGAATGAATCTGCTCCCTGATCGTATCCCATGCGGGGTCGTTAGCGAGGGCGCCGGTCGTCCGCAGAATGCCTTCGCCCCATTTCCGGGCCGGCTGCACGATCGTCACCCGCACTTCGACCTCCTGGCCCGCGACCATGCCAAGGTCTTCGTCCAGCTCGATGGTCCTGCCGTGGACCTTGCCGCGAATCGTTTTCGTTATGGGCGGAGCCTGTTATTCGTCTTCGTCATCAGCTTGTGGTCTGGGCATTCATCCTACAGTAAGTCCACGTAATCGGGAAATCGATCGTTGAGAGACCGATATCAGAGGACCCTATAAATAAATCGGCTTGCCCGGGCCTCGAGCTGGCCTGCCCCCCCGTTTCTGCTTCACGGCTACTGGCTACGTCCCCGTTTCTGGTTCGCGTCCTCGGGGGCAACCGAGCGCCGGTTCGCGCGCCCTCAGATGTAGTATTCCACGAGGTTCGCCGGCGTTTCCTGCGCCCAGTCCGGCAGGTGCGGTTGGTCGTGGGCCAACAAGGCTTGTGCGACCTGATGAGCCTGGGCGCGCAACTCCGGAACCGCAGTCGTCTCCCAAAGAGTGCCCCTCAGCAGGGGACCGATGGCAAAGAGAAAATCCGAGGGTTGGCCTTGATGGTTGACGGCGGCGAAGTCCGGGGTGACCTCGATTCCCATGTCCAGCTCGTCCGGGCGGACCAGCCCTCGTTCAAACAGGTTCTGGAACAGGGTGTCCGGCTCATCGTTGAGAGACTCTCGGGGGCCCGTGCAATTGACCAGCAATCCCACCACGAGGTCGTGCGGCGGCTGCCCGTTCCCCGGATCGATCGTCACCTGTAGCCTGTCGCCTTCGGCCCGCACTTCACGGAGCCTTCCCTCGAGAATGTGAAGCCTGCCTTCATTCTGAGCGGTTTCGATCTGCCCGGCGACAGCAGGCGGAATGCGGTGCGCGCACGACGTTCCACCGGGTGCGGTAATCCCGAGAGAACTCCTGCTTTTCCGCGACGGAGAAGTTGCGCCAGATCCGCTGAGTGAATGGGCGAAGCTTGTCCACGACCAGGGCTGGATTCATCCGGTCCGCTCGGAGTCGGGCGCAGTGCCCTTCCATGATCGCCACGAGCTCGTGCAGGCCCAATGTCTCGACGTCGTCCGGAGGGAACAGGGGATAGTCGGCTCCCTTGAAGTGCGGCAAGGGCAAAAGGCCGTTGCGCGAGACGGCGTAAATCGTCCCGCCCCACCCGACCGTGTGAAGGGTCAAGAACACGTCGATCATGGTGAGCCCGGTTCCGACAAGGAGAACATCCTCCTGGGAGTCCGGTAGCTTTTCGTACCACCCTCGCCACGGGTTGCCGCAGTAGGCGGGATGCTCGTGCACGGAGTCGGTGGGAATCAGGTCATGCGGCGCGAGGTTCCCCGTGGCGAGAACGACGCGATCCGCCTGTAAGCTGTCGCCGCCCTTCAATACGACCCGCGCACCATGGCCAGCCGGAGCCACGTCAAGGACCTCGTCGCCGATCAATTGAATCTGGACCCGGCCCGGTCCGGCCAGGGGCTGCAGCTTGCCAGAACAAGAGGTCCTGGAGATAGTCGCCATAAACCCGACGGGGCACGAACTGTTCGCGCAGGTCCGCCAGCGGGACTTCCGCGTAGTCGGCGCGATTGCGGAGCCAATCCACGAAGTGAGACGGGAGGTCCGGGAACGCGGACATATTGCGGGCGACGACGTTGAGGAGATGTTCCGGACGAAGCGTCCCGTACGCGATTCCGCGGCCCATCGGGTATTGGTTGTTAACCAGGATGACGTGTAGAGGGTCGGTGCTCAGGCGGGCGAGGTTGACAGCGGTGAGAGTGCCGCAGAATCCGCCCCCGATGATCGCCACTGTCTTCACGGCTAGGAAGCTCCCATGCTATCCGCGCGCCGTTCGCACGGTTTTTAACAGCGCTCTTGACCATAACAAAAGCCAGCAACCTGCCGCGGGTTCCGTCACCCAGATGACCGTCAAGTCCGCGTCCGCGAGATTTCCCGGCACAATCGTCCTGACTTTTTACCTTACCCGGGTGGCGCAGTGAAAGGATAGCTCTCGGTAAGCGTTCGGCCAAACCAGCCTTGGAGGGGTCTAAAGGCAATACCGTGGAATGAGCCATAAACCGAAGAGAACGAAGGTCTTGAATCTCGTTCCCACGCGGGGCGTGGGAACGAGGAGATGCAAATTCCTTTCAGATTAACGAGTTAACACTAATTCAACAGTATTGGGTCTAAAGGGACATAGCGATTACTTGGTCCGTTTCTGCTCGCCAGGGCTGTGTTTTCCGCCTCTTCGGGAAGGGGCGTGGCAAGCGGTCACCGGTAGGGAAGCGGAGGGACATGGAACAGAACTTGCTAGCATAATAACTCAACTCTGGAGAATGGATCACGCCAATTCACCTCACGAGGAGAGGATCCCATGCGCGAGCGAATGAAAGCGCGCCCCCAACTGGAATCGTTGGAATCCATGACGTTGCTCTCGGGCGCGGCAGCGACGGCCCTATCCCCGCATCATCACGCCAAAGTCTCGATCACCCCGACAGGACCGGGCGCGGCGTTGACGCTCAGCGGCACGGTACGCGGAAGTTTCCTCATGAACCGGGGCAGTTCCGGGAAGACCTACAACATCTTCACGGCCGGAATGCTGACTCCGATCGGTTCGAGGGCCGGCAACGGGCACCTCCACGTCCTCTCGGGCATTTCGACTGGACCGCCCAATGGCACGCTCCGCCTGTCCACGAGAAGGGGTACCCTGAGAGGCTGTGAAGAAATCGATTCCAGATGACGAATTACGAATTGCGGATGGATATAAAGCCTGATTTCAAAAGCATTTACGAATTCGCGATTCGTAATTTGGAATCCGCTATCCGATTGGTTCACAAACTCTGAGGCTCCGGATTCCCGAGTCGGTCGCCCTTCCCGCCGGTTTGCCAACTGCGACCGCGCCGAACGAGATCGTCAACACCTACGTCATCACCAAGGGCACGGGCGACTACAAGGGTGATACCGGCTCCGGCGTCATCGAATTCACGTTCAATGGAGTGACTTCGATCGGGACGGGGTTCGGGGTTGGTCTGGCCGACATCACCTTCACGACGCTGGCTTCGCCGCCAACCACCTCGACTTCCTGAACCGCCGGTCCGAAGAAGAACAAGGGTGAGGGTGATCCCGCGGATTGAGCGGTCGCTCGATCCGACTCCGGTTCGCTTAACCCTTGTGAC
The DNA here is from genome assembly GCA_963842405.1 of uncultured Isosphaeraceae bacterium. Lineage (GTDB taxonomy): Bacteria > Planctomycetota > Planctomycetia > Isosphaerales > Isosphaeraceae > CAVZRC01. Next base: position 111,251 of record CAWJGW010000052.1, read on the forward strand.
CGTCGCGTCGGATTGATATCATGGAAGGATAATCGCTCACCCAGCAAGGATCTCCCGACCAACACCGCGACGGTCGCGACTCGTGACCGTGTGGCCGAGCCCTTATGGATGCGTTTGGTCAGGACTCTGTCGTGGCGATGAAACCATTCGCGAATTGCCTGGCGGACTCGCAAACCGGTGAGGGACCAGCACCGGATCGGGTCGATCGACATCCAATTCTTCCCCTGCGACCGGTCTCAATCACCTCTGGCGAGGAGCGGCATCATGAGGGTCGGGAACGGCAGGGCCGGCGCGACGCGGGCCGGGCTCGTGGGGCTGGGATTCACTGTCTGCGCATGGGGCCTGATCGCAGCGGCTCTGGGCCAGGGGATTGGACAGGGGAAGAAGGCCGCTCCGGGTCCGGGGCCTCCGCAAGTGAAGAAGTCCGCTCCGACATTCACCAAGGACGTGGCCTCGATCCTCCAGGCGAAGTGCCAGAACTGCCACCGCCGCCACCAGGTCGGGCCGTTCGCCCTCGAGACCTACGAGCAGGCCCGGAAGCGGTCTCGACGACATCGCCGCGGTGACCGAGGAGCGGTCGATGCCGCCCTGGAAGCCGACGCCGAGGCGTGGGCCCCAAGCTCAAACACGACCAGTCGTTGACCCACGCCGAGATCGCCATCCTCATGGCCTGGGCCGAGGCGGGGGCCCCGCTCGGCGATCCCAAGGACATGCCGCCCCCGCCCAGGTTCGTCGAAGGTTGGAAGCTCGGGCCCCCCGACCTGATCCTCGAGCCGGCGGAGGGCTTCCCGATCGCCGCCTCGGGCCCGGACGTCTATCGGTGCTTCGTCCTGCCCACCAACCTGGCGCGGGACTACTACCTGGAAGCCATCGACTACGCCCCGGGCGAACGCGGTGCCGTCCACCACCTTCATCGCCTACATGGACACGACCGGCCGCGGGCCGCCAGCTCGACGCGGATGCCCCGGGACCGGGCTACCCCGTGCCCACCGCTACCGGGCCGGGGTTCGACGCCGAAGAGTTAAGCTTCTGGACCGCTGGTAGCGAGCCCCAACGCTTGCACGATGGGATCGGCATTCACCTATCCGCCCAGTCCGACATCATTCTTCAGGTCCACTACCACCCCAACGGCAAGGCCGGTAATGACAAGACACGGGTGGGCCTCTACTTCTGCGCAAGCCAGTCAAGCAGGCCCTGCACTGGAACAACGCATCGAGCTACAACTTCCGCCTGCCGGCTGGCGACGACAATGTCGAGGTCAAGGCGAGCTGGTTCGTCCCGGTGGATATGGAAGCCCTGGCCGTCTCCCCCCATATGCACCAGCTCGGCCATGAGATGCATATGTCGGTTCGCTTGCCGAACGGCCGCACCCAGTACCTGATCGAAATCACCGACTGGGATCCCTCCTGGCAGCGCGCCTATTACTTCCAGAAGCCGATCACTTTGCCCGCGGGCTCAGTGGTCAATGTCGTCGCTCACTTCGACAACTCCGCCCACTCACGCAATCCCAACAAGCCTCCAAAGCTCGTCAAGTTCGGACCAAACGTCGACGACGAGATGTGCGTTGGCTACATCGCCCTGGTGAAGAAGGGCCAGGATTTGACTGTGCCAGGGAGCCGTGACGATCTGTTCGAGATCTTCTACAAGCAGCGCGAGCGGCTTCTCCGCAAGCAAATGACCAAGAAGCCCCACTGAATTCCGGCCGGGTTAGGACTTCGGCAAGAAAGCTCCTCGCAAGCGGTTCATGGCTCGAGGCGAGCCCGGGATCCAGGTCGGGGTGGCAAGGCCAGGGTCGCCTCCGGTATGGTGGGGAGAGATCGACGCATTGCGCCGTGGAGTCCGAATCCTCTGACCGGAGGTGTTCGATATGCTGGGACTCGATGCGGTCCTCCTCGGTGTTGCGCTCTTGCTGGGTGGGTCGGCCGAACCACCGTCCGTCACTGCCGGCGAATTTCAAGGGTGGTTCAAGAAGGCCGCTCGGGGCGATCTCGCGATCCCCGGCCCGATCGCGAAACGGGCCAAGCACTTCCGCTACGTGTTCATCGGCGGCATTCGCATAGGACGCATGCCGGGCTACTTCACTCAGAACGCTGACGAATTGCGATCGCTCGGCGTGCCCCGCCGTTCCATCCATTTCATCTATCCCGATTCCCGGAAGACGGTCGAGGAGAATCGCGAGAAGGTCCGGGACGAGATCCTCCGGATCGCCGGAGACCGTCCGGAGCGGCTGGTCGTCATCGCGCATAGCCGGGGCGCCTGCGACGCGCTGACCTTCGCCTTGCACGAGCCCGAGTTCGTCCGCGACCATGTCGAGGCGATCTTCCTGATCCAGGGGGCCTTCGGGGGCACCGGACTGGCCGACTACGTCCTGGGAGAAGGCGAGCCGATGGATGACCAGATGTCGAGGGGCCATCGGTACCTCGCCCAGGGGATCGGGGCGTGCGTGCGCTACCTTGTGAAACACGGCAAGTACGGCGGATTGAACGGACTGACGCGGGACGCCTCGCGGGCCTACTGGAGTCATGCTCTGGAGGCACACAGCGATGCGATCCCGGTCGTCGGGCCCAAGGTTTTCTACGTGGAGGCGGCCGTCCAGCCCTCGCACCTGAGGCTGTTCATGAGAGCCATGGCCTGGTATCTCGGCGCATACTATGGGCCCAACGATGGCGTGGTCGCCGTCAAGGACCAGTCGATTCCCGGACTGGGGACGAGCCTGGGGGTACTGGAGGCCGGCCATGCCGACCTGACCCGCCGGTTCCCGTCGGCCCACGCAGGGCGGCGCTGCCGCCGGGCGCTGATCCGAAGCATCGTCATGGCAATCGGCCGATCCGGATCAACCTCGACGGCGACTCCGTAGCGGACAGATCCTTCCCGGCTAGCTGGTCGTCAGCGCGGCGGGGTCAGCCGCGGCGGCGGTTGAGCAGGCCGACGGCGAGTGGGGCACCGGGGGCGGACGGCGGGCCTTGCTGTGGCGCGACGACCAGGCTGGCCCGGCGGCGCTGGCGATTCTCCGCCTGACGATCCAGGCACCTCCTGACGCCGCGCGAGACGGCCGGAGATCGGCGTCGAGGGCAAGGAGCTGTCCGCAGGGTCGTCGTAGAGGCTGGCGTAGATGTAGGAGCGATACTGGTACCCAGACATATTCATATTGAGCACATAAGTCTTTCTGCCATCAGGAAGTACCTCGATTGTCTGCTCGGCAAACCCGGAATCGAAGTCGAGGTTCCCGTTGGGTAGCATCTGTGCACTCCCCAGGGCGAGGGCGTAATTGCCCAGGTGGGCATTGACCACCAGCGTTGCCACCATCGTCTTCTCGTTGAGGATCAGTTCCTGTCCGCGGCTATTCGCTCTCGGGTGTTTACTCCGGCGGGTGTTCCCGTCGTCGAACAGCACCAGCGTCGTGTCGTTGATATAGCGCACGTCGTGCTGGTGCGAGAACCACGGCATCGGGTCCGTGGAATTGATCTTGAAATCGCCGCCCTGCCCCAGCCGCCAGATGACATGGCCGTCGCCGGTCCCGTTGGCGTAATCGATCTTGATCACCCAGTCCTGGGAGCGCAGGGAGACGATCAGGTTCCCGTCCGCCGGTGACCAGGCGACGGAGTTGGCGTGCAGCCAATCGATCGGTCCCTCGCCCAGCGTGGGGAGGCGATGGACGTTAAGCCATTTGAAGGGGTTCCAGACCCACGCCACTTGGAAGTTCTGGTCCAGGACGAGGACCAGGTCGCCCCGGTACAGGGTGGGCTTGCCCTTGATGTCGATGGTCTTGCGAGTCAGGGCCAGGACCGCCGTGTCTCCGTTGGGTAGGCGCTGGGCGTCGTGGGTGAAGTCAAAGGTCGAGGGCTGCCCCATCGCGGCCAGCTCGGTGTTGACGGCATAGATGTTCGTCTTGCGCAGGGTGTCGCCGGCCAGATCGACCTCCCGGAGCGTGTCCGCACCCGCGACGTCGTCCAGCGTGCCTCCCAGCAGGAGGACCGTGCCGCCCGGCACGACACTCGTGGCAAGGCTGGGGAACGCATTGGCCACCGGGTCGTAATACCATACGACGTTGCCCATCAGGTCCGTCGCCAGGGTATTGACGGTGCCGGTTGGGGAGTTGACTCCCATGTGGAAAACCATGTCCTGAGTCAGGTCAGTGCCGGAGGTAGGCGCCTGCTGTACCGTGAAGGTGGGGAAAGTCAAGTTCGTAGGCAGGGACCCGGTCGTGAACGTCAACGGGGCGGACGTCGTCCCATCGTCCAGGACATAACTCATGAGGTATGTCGTGTCGGGCAGCATGCCCGCTACGAGGAAGTTGGTGCTCTCCCCCGGCACGATGGGCAGCGGGGCGGTCGAAATCCAGGACTGGTTGGAGCCCAGCGGTTGGAACTCGACGTACATCGAACTGCCAGCGGAGGGGGGTGCGCTGTACAGGGCGACCAGGGGATTGGACGTGGGACTGACCACCGCACCGGATCCAACGACCCGCGAATCCGCGGTATAGGACGCGGTTGCGGACTCGCCGGTTGCGGCGCTGAAGCTGTCCTTGACGATTACCTGGATGTCATAACTCCCCTCCTGCATGGGGTTCCAGGTGAAGCTGTTGCTGGAGCTGAAGTCAATGACCACGTGGGACGGACCGCCGGCCGGTCCGACGCTGAACTGGTAGACGGGTGTTGCGCCGTCGCCGCTGGCCGTTGCCGTCCAGATGACGGGCGATCCGACGAGGGGGACCGGTGGTGCACTCCCCGACAAGGAGACCGACAGGAGGCAACGATCCTCGAGGGACTTGCAGTGTGGCCGACAAAACCGGAGCCGACGAGCTGAGATGCGTCTGGTCTTGATCCGTTCGCGAGAGGGCGTTACGAATTGCCACATCGGGTGAATTCCTTGGAAGAGAGGGCTATGAGTGGCGGAGCCGCCAAGTTCTGTTGACCGCCGGGTACTCCCCGAGCGGCTACCAGCCTACCAATCGGCTCGCCTCGGTGTCAGGCATCCTGGGGGATGTACCAGAGAACGTCACGGGAAGCCCGCCGCCGAACACGCCGGTACAAAACGCCTCCGGCAGTCAGCAGACGCCTGCGAGGATGTGAAGAAATCGATTCCGGATGACAAATTCCGAATTGCGAATGGATATAAAGGCTGATTTCAAAGGCATTTCTGAATTCGCAATGCGCAATCTGGAATCTTCCATCGGATTCTTTCACAAGCTCTGAGGTCAGCGTGGCCGGGCCCGGACCTTCACGTGGCCTGCCCATCGATGACTTCGTCTCGGCCTCGGCCAATGTTGCGCGTCGGTCCGACACACCGGCCGATGAAACCGACGCTCTCCGGCTGATTTCAGCAAAATGTCACCGGCCTCAAACGACATCGAAATCACTGGGGGAGTCCAAGAATGGGAAGCATCGGCAGTCGGAATGCCGCGCTCTCGGTATCGAACGGGATTGCCAGCGCCGGCTCAAACCTTGGAACGGAAGTACCACTGCCGGCTCCAGACGATTTCCGGACCAGGAACCCGGCGTCGGCCCAGTCGGCGAAGTCTTCGCGTGAACCATCGCCGGCGTCGGTGACCGCCAGGCTGATCATCCTGGCTCCCTCGGGGAGCGGCACGTCAAATCGCCATGCCAGCGACTGAACACGCATCACCGGACTCGCGGCCGCCTCCTTGCCGTCGATGAACACCTTGAAGACGACGCTCGGATACCTGGCGAGGTTCGAGCCGTTGCTGACGCTGACCATGTTTTCATCGGCCCCGGCCAGGCCGACGAACCGCGTGTAACCAGGCTTGATCTCGTAAGCCAGCTCGCATGGGGCGTGCATCCCAATCCCGTGCCGATATTTTTTCCGGTTGATCCGTATGTCATTTCCCAGGTTGGAATGATCCTTCTGTGGTGCCTGGGTCATTCCCGAATAACGGACCACCCCGCCATACGTGTGGCCAAAGCCGACGCTTCGAATCGGCGTCAGATCGCCCAGATAAACATCGGGCAGCGGGGGCATCGGATTCATCCGGGCAAAGGTCCCTTCCGACTCCCGGCACACCGGAATTCCCTCGCGAAAGGCCGCGGTGCGCAGGTGGGTCGTCCGAGTCAACGTCAGGGGCTTCGTATATTTCAAGGAGCCGGCGGTGGGAGCGGAACCATCCAGGGTATAGCGGATGTCGGCCCCCGGTTGGAGTGGTGCCGTCAAGGTCACCACGATCGGCTGCTCAAAAAGATGCGGCCTCTGCGCGCATTCCCCAGGCGCGATCCGGACCGGATCCAGGACCCACCGGGAATCCCACCGCCCGAGCTTCGCCAGCTCCTCCTGCAAATGAACGGTGGGTGCAAGGTGCTTCTCGAAGTGCTCGATCACCTGCTCGGTATTCAGGTCCGGGGTAAAATCACGTGCGGGATCGTAGCCCGGATGGGCATCGGTCATGTCCCGGGCCAGAACACACTTCAATCCCGCGGACTTCATCGCCTTCAAACCCATCGGTTTCCCCAGCAGGCAGACCTGGGTGTGAAAGCCCACGTAGATCAAGTGGGTCAGGTGGTACTTCTGGCAGATGGCATAAACTTCCGCCTGCGTGTCTGGCATCAGGTCGCCTGGGCCAATGCGAAGACCGGGATGCATTCCGTCCCAGCCATAGTTGACGGCGCATCGCTCTCGGCCACAGGCGCAGCCCCCGGCATCGGGAACCGGCGGGCACGTCACGTCGACCAACGACGGTACGGCGACTTCGAGGCAGGGCAAAGACCGCTTCGCGCTGAGGATATCCGACATAGTTGTCCACCACGTCGCTGGGACAAAGCATGACCGTCATGCCCAGCTCCCGGGCCGCATTCAGCGCCTGGTCGATGCGGGGAACCATGGCGTCTACCCGCATCGTGGCGGTCTTGCACCAGTGATAGTTCCAGACGTCCACCGCGATCACGCCGACCCGATGCGGATCGACGCGCTCCGCGGCTCTCTGGATGGTCCCGGTCGCCGCATGACGCGTCTGAAAGGTCAGTTCGAGCTCGGCCGCCTTCAATTCTCCGGGCTGGCTCATCCCACCGGAGCACGCCAGGAACAGCGATCCGACGAGCGACACCAACCGGACCAACCGACGAGGAGAAATCATAAGATCGAGTCCCTGAACCGGCCTGCCCCGGGAGACCGGTGACGCCAACCTGATGCTCTTGCACATGACCCGAGATCGAATTCGACCAGTCCGCAACAACCCTGTCAAGCGGCTGCCGCATCCGCCCATATGTCTCGTTCACCGTGCCCGGCAATTGTGCGAGGTCGATCGCCGGATCGTTGAGGATCAAGTCTGCCAGCAGACGGGTGACGAGCCAGTGGCCTCCGGCTCGATCGAGGATGGCTGGGTGTGCGGAGGCCGGAACCTGTCGGCTGGTCAGATTGCGGCCGAGGGCATCGCGGGGTCATCGCATGGTCAAGTGTATGGCCCGAAGGGCCGCCGGATGTGTCGGGCCGCGTCGTGATGACAATGCGAAGGTTCTCCGGCCAGGCCGCGACGGCCTCGCGGACCGCGTCGCGCGTTAAGTCCGGTAGCCGGTCGAATTCGTCCAGTACGATTCGACGCCCAGGTTTCCCAACGAGGTACGCCAGTGGCTGGAGCACTTTCGGCGCGAGGGCGTCCAACTTCTCGTGCTCTGGAAGAGGGACGCTCCGACCGAACTCGGCAAGGGCCGCGGCGAATCCCGGCACCGAGCCACGGAGCTGGCGCTCCAGGTCGTCGCCAAGGCTCGCCGGATTGGTGTCGCTCGTTCGAATCGCAATGGGCTTCACGAAGCCGGCCGGGACACGGCCGGCGGCGATCTCCGGCCGGGACAGGCCGGCGGCGATCTCCGGCTGCGCTTTCTAGGCTCGACCTGCCCGCGCCCGCCTTGCCTGTCAGAACGACGACCCGGTGTAACCGGCTGGCTTCGACCAGAGCATCGAGCTGCGTCGAGGGCTGGAAGAACCAGGAGCGTGCCAGGATCTCGGTTTGTCCTGCACTGTCCTGCCAGAAGACCTCGCCGGGGTCGCGGCGGGGGCCATGATCGTTCGCCGTTCCAAATAAAGGAAAGGGGGTCGCAATGAAGTAATCGCGTTCGATTGTGCCACCGCGGGCGCTGCCCGTCTATCTAAGATCCTCGTTCAGGCTGAGCCGCAGATCGGTCGGGTGCGGGGCGACGACTGGGCGGTAATCGATGGCAACGGACCAGATTAGCCGTTCACGAGAGCGATTTATCAACTCATAGTTTCCTATGCATAGATAACTGAGGCTGGAATGGGGTTTCGTTGCCAACACCAGCCGCGTCCCAGTTTCCGTATCGCTCGTTTCCGTCGCGGGCAACGCGCACCGATGGTCGATCACGGCAGCGCGGGCGTCGATGGACTCTGAGGATGATGGTTGAAGGCCTCCGCGACTTTGCAACCGTGTTCGGCACCCCGCATTCGACGCATCAAATCATGGAGAGGCCAGATGTCGGCGTAGTACAACGTATCGGCCTTCCAGGCCTGGTGCGTGCGTTCCTCGACCGCCGTGATGTCCACGTAGTGCGTGGGGTAAAAGTTTTGCGTCTGCGTTCCCAGCTCCGCCTCCATGTAGTAAAGCGGGAATTTCTTCCCGCTGGCCAACCAGGCACTATAGGTGAGCAGCGAGGCGGCCCGGTGATCCATGTGGAAATCGATCGGCCAGTGGGTGAATACGATGTCGGGCTGATACTTGTCCAGCAGGATTTCCGTGAACTCCTTGTAGCGCTGCCCGGAGATCTCGGACGCTGACCGATACACGATTGGCCCCCCGGACTGACCGCTATTCGAACCGCCATAGTTCAAGCAATCCAGTCGAATCTTGAGGATTTGAGCCATCCGCATGCAGTCGAGACGGCTCTTGACCCGGCGCTCTTCCGGATTCGCATCGGGAGGCGGTGGCGGTCCCCCGGCCAGCGAGAGGCCCACCACGTCGTGCCCCTGGTCGGCGTAGAGGGCCAAGGTTCCGCCGGCACAGGTCTGGGGGTCGTCGGCGTGGCCGCCCACCGCGACGACTTTCAGCTTCCGGTCCGGCTCGGGACGCTTTCCCTGCGCGCTGGCGGATCCCAGCGGCAGTAATGGGACCGCGGCTCCCGCCAGAGCGGACGATTGACGCAGCATCGATCTTCGATTCAGCTTGTTCATGTCCAACCTCATCCAGAATGCAAGTTGGTGTCAGTTATGAGACAAAGAAGGACACTTCTCGCCGAACACCACCGAGCTCGTGACGGTGCAGCGCAGTCCTTGACCTTGGCCCCCTCACCCGGCCTTCGGCCGACCTCTCCTCGGTGGGGCGAGGTCAAGACGACCGCGTCTCCCCGCTCGCCTGGACAACCAGAACAACCTATCGCCCTCGCCCCACCGGGGAGAGGGTTGGGGTGAGGGGGTCTGGGAGCTGGCGTTCGGCGAGAAGTCTCCAAAGAAGTCGAACAGATTGTGTGCAAATCGGAAGGAACGAGACAAGGAAGGAGACCCCATTGGTGTCTCCATCGAAACGCTCGAAACGGCTACGGAATTCCGGCTCGGATCAGTCGGCGAAGGAGGGTATTCATGGGCGACGGCAAACACTGCCCGAGTTGCGGCAAGGACATTGGCGTCTGGCCCATTCTTTCAGCGGGATTGCCGAGCCGGGTCAGGTGCCCGCACTGCAAATCGCGTCTCCGATACCGCAAGACCGCACGCATCATCGCTTTCGTCCTCGTCGGTTTGTACGTGCTCGTCGTGGGTGCGTTCGTCCTGGCCTCGTCGCTCGCGACACCCCGGCGTGGGCTCGTCTGGGCCACGGTTGTGACCATCGGCTGCGTCGTTGTCGAACTGGTGACGACCTGGGTTTTTCGGAATCGTCGCGAACTGGAACTGGACGATCGGAGTCAGACCAAGACGTAAGCGTTCGACCGTCCAACCCGAGACTGCGTCGGGCTCGTCGCGCGGTCAGACGAAGGTCCATACTCATGAGCCGTTTTCTGGACAAGCAGCTCGTCCATGAGACGAATCGCGGTCGGTCGGATCGCGTCGCGGACTTGCTCGCGAGAGGGGCGGACATCAACAGGTTGGCGAGCGACGGATTCACGCCGCTGATGCGCCGCGTACCAGGGCCATCAGGACGTGGTCCGGCTCCTGCTCGACCACGGGGCCGACCCGAACGCAACCTCCACGGACGGCGCCAGCGCGCTGTTCTGGGCCTGTGTCTGCGGACACGAGTCCGTGGCCGGGATGCTGATCGACTCGGGAGCCGATGTCAATGCCGCGCGGGACGGTGACTTCTCCGTTCTGAATGCCGCCATCGGCAATAAAGGGTCGATCGCCCTGGTGCAGTCACTCATACTGAAGGGGGCCTCGTTGGAGCATCGGTATCTGGATAGGGACATTCTCCAGTATGTGGAGTGGTGCGGCAGGCTGGACCTGGTCCCACTCATGAAGCGTAAAGGGCAGCGCCTCACCGGGCGCTAAAGGGAAACCTATGCCTCCGATTGTGCCCGAAGCCTGGAAGCCACGGCTGCGTCGGTATCTCCGCGAGAATCGGGGCGAGGATCGTGACCGCCTCGGAGCCGGCGACTTTCGGACCGACCAGAGCGTAAGGCGACCGGTGGGTGGTAACTCACCCAAAACCACCTTGGGCGCAAAGCCCTTATACCAGCCCGACGCGCGAGCGAGGGTCTTTCCCATTGTGCTGCAAGGAGTTACGGTGACCCCCGCTGGCGCTTCGGGCTGGTATGGCCAGGTTCATCTCGCGGGTACGATAATTCCTGCCCGTCGCCTAAGCATCCGCTTCCCCGACGGCTCGTACATCCTCTTTCGGTATGCTCTTGCCATAGTCGACGAGCCGTCGCGCGAGGTTGCTGTATTCACCGAGCATTGCAGGTATCATGTCTTTCCACTGGGCGATGCCGAAGTCGAGGTGCTCCGGGCGTCAGCCTTGGGGCCTGACGCTTGACGAGGCGGATTGGTGTTTGGCTTCCGATTGTCCGGTGACTGGCCCTGGTGGCTGGGCACTGGTGCTCCGAGTCGGCAACAGCCAATGAGTCGGCAAACGTCCGATGGCACCGGTCGTTCAACGTCGCGACCGGCCGACACGCCGCTTTCTCGACCGGAGGGACCGATCGTGATCGACCCGATTTCCCGTCGCTCGTTCAGCACCCTGACCGCGGGAGTAGTGCTCGGCGCCGCCGCCGACCTTTCCGCAGCCGACGACAAGTCAAAAGCCAACGTGCCGGAGGCGACCCGTCATCCGATCGAAGCTTCATTCGAACGCGACTACGCGCCGCCGAGTTTCAAGCCGTCCTGGAAGAAGCCGCAGATCAACCGCGTGCTCGTGCAGGATTTCGTCATTTACGCCCACTCCGAGCTCGACATGGTGAAGAAGCTGCTGGCAAAGGAGCCGGCACTGCTCAATGCGACGATGGACTGGGGCAACGGGGACTGGGAAACCGGGCTCGGCGGCGCATCGCACATGGGCCGGCGGGACATCGTCGAGTTCCTCCTGGATCGGGGGGCCCGGATTGACATCTTCTGCGCCGCGATGATGGGCCAGCTCGACGCGGTCAAGTCGTTCCTCACCCTTCAGCCAAAGCTGATCGACGCCAAAGGCCCGCACGGGCTGTCCCTGCACTTCCATGCCCAGGTTGGTGACAAACAGTCCGAGCACGTGCTCGCTTACCTCCAATCGATCAAGAAGGTGGAGTTGAAGCCCGTGCCGTGGCTCAAGAAGCCGGCCGCTCCGGCGGCCAAGACCGGACCTGCGTAATCCAGCAATCCCACGGCCCCGGGCCGTACGGCTCAGCGGTCACCGGCGGAGATCCGGTCCATGGAATCTCAGCGGGGTGGTTTGTTCCGCTCGGTTCGTGCGCGAATCGTCAGGGGTGTCCGTCATGACGTTCGAGGAGTCCGTCATCATCGATGCTCCCGCGGCCGAGCTGTTCCGGCTCTCGCAAGACTACGGCCGACGCCTGGAATGGGATCCGTTCCTTCGCTCCGCAACGCTCGTGGGCGGTGCGCGGAGCCCGGGGTGGGCGTCCGGGCCCTCTGCGTCGCCAGGACCGGATGGGCGATGGAGACCGAGTATGTCTCGTTCAACCCGCCGAGGGCTGCCGCGGTGAAGATGACGCGAGGCCCCTGGTTCCTCAAGGGCTTCGCGGGATCGTGGCGATTCGAGGAGATCGGAGAAGGGTCGGACGCAGGTCGGCTTTCGCTACAGCCTCCAGGCACGGCCGAGCTTGGCTGTCCTGGCTGCTGACACCGGTCCTGACGCGGGCGTTCGCGCGTGACACGCGTAACCGGCTCGAAGCCCTCAAGATGGCCTTCCCGCAGCGAACGGACAAGAAACAACGTTAAGCCCAATACCGTTGAATTAGCCATAAATCGAAGAGAACGAAGGTCTTGAATCTCGTTCCCGAATGTCCCCTTTTGGGATCGTCCCAAGACCGGGGGATTGACGGCGCCTCAGCCCTGACACCTGTGGGTCCGCTCCACACTAGCCCGACGCGCCAGCGAGGGTTGCCGCAAGTCCTTGCGGCAAAATGGGAAAGACCCTCGCTGGCGCGTCGGGCTAGTGTGCACGGCGGGCTGCGGAGGAGCTCTCGAACTGTCAACCTGCCGATCAGGTACTTTGGGACGATCCCCCCCTTTCTCTCCCCAGCTCGAACATCTCCCTCGGTGGAGTGAGGACGAGACGGCTCAGGCGTTCCATCATGGTCCAGGATTGTGTTAGAATCTGATGAACCGGCAAGTGAGGGAGAACGACACGGATAGTTCAAAGCGTGTCATCACCACCTCGAGGAGCCGAGATGGCTGATGAGGAGGTGTCTGTCATGGAGCGGAGTGAGACCATTCCGACACGGGGCCCCGACACCGCCGCGCACCGCGGTGTGAACGGATCCGGGTCGGTCGAAGGGACTGAACTGGTCGATGAACTTGGGCCGATCCCGACGTTTCCCCCTGTGGCTCTCGATCCAATAACGGGCGCATGCTCCCTATCTCCGATGAGGAGATAGCCGCCCGGCGCGATGCCGTCCTTCGGATGCTCAAGGTACTCCACCAGATCACCGATGAGAGCGATACCGACGAAAACTGGCGCGAGGTCTATCGAAATATTGATGCAGGCCGGCCGCATCGCCCACTGTTCGAAGGATTGTACTGACCGTGGCCCGGATCATCGTTCTCGACTCGGGCCCGCTCGGACTGGCCGCACATCGTCCCAATCTCACTGAGGTGCGCCAGTGCCTAGCGTGGCTCGCCAGGCTCGAGTTGTCGGGAGCGCGGATCGTCCTACCCGAAATAGCCGATTTCGAGGTGCGCCGCGAACTGCTTCGAGCCCGCATCGCGTCGGGTATCGGCCGGCTCGACCGCCTCAAGACTCGCTTCTTCTATCTGCCAATCAGCACGTCAGCCATGCTTCAGGCCGCTGCGTTCTGGGCCGACGTCCGACAACGAGGAATTCCCACAGCGAGCCCCGATGCCCTTGACGCCGATTGCATTCTCGCCGGCATGGCTGCCACGGCTTTCGACCCCGGGGACACCGTGACAATTGCCACAAATAACGTGGTCCACTTGATTCGATTCTCAGGCATTGATGCCCGAGGTTGGCAGACCATCACCTGAGAATCGCGTGATCGGCCTCCCCGTGGCCAATCCTCAGAGCGAGGGGAAATCGATGAACCCGCACCTGGTCCTCCTCGGCGATTCGATCATCGATAACGCCGCTTACGTCCCCAGACGACGTCCGGCGGTCATCGACCAGGTGCGGAGCCGGCTGCCCGAGGACTGGTCAGCGACCCTGCTGGCGAGGGACGGCAGCGTCATCGACGACGTTCACCAGCAACTCGAGGTGCTGCCCGCTGATGCGACCCACCTGCGCTGAGCGTCGGCGGCAACGACGTGCTGGGCGAGATTCCCATCCTTGGAGAGCGGGTGGCGACCGTCGGCGACGCACTGCGAATGCTCCTCGATCGCCGCTCGCGATTCCTGGAGAATTACCATCGGCTGATGGAGGCGATCCGGGATCGCGGCCTGCCCACAGTGGTCTGCACGATCTACAATCCTTGTTCCATCGACGACAACTTCCAGCGTGGGGCCGTCGCCGCACTCTGTCTGTTCAACGACGCCATCATTGACCGTGCCCGCCACTTCAAACTGCCCGTCATCGACCTCCGCGTCGTCTGTTCGGAGAGCGCCGACTATGCCAATCATATCGAGCCCTCGGCGGCCGGCGGAGACAAGATCGCGGAGGCGATCTGCCGTATCGTGACGGGACATGAGTTCGCGGCGAGGCGGAGCGTCATCGTGCCGTGATCAGCTCCTTCGGACAAAAGGTTGTGACACACCTAAGGAGCTTACCGTCAGTGACTAACAGCCGACTACTGCCCTCTGGCATAGTACCTGACACCTTTTCCTGTCTGCCCGTCCCGGTCGTCAAGGATCGGGGCGACGCCATGGATGCTCGGGGATGGCCAGCAGGGTCAGGGACTGCGTGGGACGCAAATCGAAATTGCCCAGATGGCGCAGTCTACGTCGAGATATAGGGGTGTCCCCTTTTCTTTCCCCCGGTCGGCGTGCATGGATGGCTAGCCCTGTCACGGAACGATTGGGAGGCGGATCGAACTTGCCCAGATCCCGCGGTCTGCTTCCGGCAATTTGGGATGTCCGCTTTTTCTCGCGCCCTTCCCCCTTTTCGTCTTCCGAGTTATATCGGTTTTTTTAATAAATCCTAAATCCACGGCCTTTGGCCGTGCGACCCGAAGAGCTTCGAGCGATCCGGCGTGCTTCCTCCGTACAACGACATCGGCCTGGCATAATGGGGGTCTCCTCAGAGTGTCTCGAAGAGCTTCAAGCGACCCGCGGTATTTCTCCGTGAGTTCATGGGGCTGGCATCCGAAGTGACGGCGGTCTCGAGCGATACAAGGCGTCGTCGGTTGGTTTGACCCCAACGGCCCCCTCGGGGGGCCTTCCTCATACCACGGCCTATGGCCGTGGTCGATGATTATGTCTCTGGAGTGTCTCACCATGTTTTCCGAGGCATTCTTCCACTGGTTCATGTCCGGATGTCGCGCACCTGTCGAGTTTCTCGATGATCTCCTTTGCAAGTATTAGCGCCATGCTGGCCCTATCCGGCACGGGTGGCGAAGAAGAGCCGATTGGCAGCGGGGTCACGGAAGCGGCTTGCAAGGTCATCGTCAAGCAGCGGCTCTGTTGTTCGGGGATGAAGTGGAAGGAGTCGGGAGCAGCGGCCGTGCTGAGCCTGCGTTGCTTGACCTGTGGCAGCGTAATCCGTGAGTCGAATCCGATGTAATTCAACATCAAACGTCGGTCACACCCGGGGGGCCGAAAAGGGGACCGCCCTCGGAATCAACCATATACCCGGATGGGCCGCCATGGAATACGACGAAGAAAAAGTAGACGATACCGTCCTGGCGCTCTTGTATCTGACGATGTGGCGTGAGCAGTATGGGTCGCGCACTGGAAAGGGCATGACTGGGCTGCCATGGAACGCTTGTACGAGAAGGGGTACATCGACGACCCCAAGAGCAAGGCGAAATCCGTGTTCGTGACCGAAGAGGGTGCGGCCAGGGCCGAAGAGTTGTTTCAAAAGCTCTTCGGAAAGTCTCCTGAATGACCGCGCGGTGGACCAGTCTCTACCACTCGGTCGCGAACCTCGTTCGTTCGGCGAGTGTCCCTCTCACGGCCCATTCTCCGCGGTCCGGCCCGCCGAGCCGGGTTACCAGGCGTCCGCGGATCGTGCGATCAGTATGCGGGAATGATTCGCGACCGAGCCCGAGTCGCAACCGATGTCGAATTACGTCCCTTGGTTATGGAAAGAAACGCGAGGCCCTGGCCCGTCGAGAGCGCGACCTGCTCCGTGTCCTCCGGCGCGGTGGAAGCGAACAGGAGGTCACTCGGGCCGCCGAGGAAGTGCGCGCCTCGAGGGTTCGTGTGCTGAAGGCTGAGCGTGCACAGCTCCGCCCATGCGATGGGCCCCACGCAGAGCGATTTCGTGAAATCGACAATAAAATAAGTGAAATCTTATTGATTTCGTCTGAATCAATCGTTGCAGAGTATCGATTGAAAAGCTGGGATGAGAGCGGGATGGAGGTTGGGTCTCACGAGGGAGATAGCACCCACGTTCCTGGGGACGCGTCGTGACTGCCATACAGCCGCCACCTTGATTGTGTTATCGAGAGTTGGTATTCGTCGACCGGTGATGGCGAGAGCTAATGGCTCGTTGGGGCGGAGTCGCGCCCGGCGTTCTGGCCATCCCGGCCGTCTATCCTGGAGGCGTTCATGAGATTCGGCAAGACTCGGTGGGTCCTCTTGATTGGTCTCCTGGCGATGGCGGCTCCCCTGTTTTCGCAGGAACCGCCGCCGGCCCGGCCCAAGGTCAACCTGGGCTCTTTTGTCAAGGAGATCATGATCCTGAAGATGGAAGGCAACCAGAGCCAGCTCGCCATGTGGTTCCCGTTCGAGTTCTTCGCGCAGGCCAACCTGGCCGAAGGCGGCAAGAGCCTGGCCGATGCCGAGCGAGAGGTCCGGTTTCTCAAACCGTTTCATGTGATTGCCGTGCAGGTCGCCCTGGACCAGGACGACGGATCGAAAGTGTATTCGGGCGAGAAAGCCGTGCGTGGCCGGGCGAGCTTGAGGCTGGAACAGGGTGGGGAGCTCAAGCCGCTCGATCGCGTCCCGCCGCTGGTCTCGGCTTCGGTTGAAGCCATGAAGAAGATGATCTCCGCCGAGGGAGACGCGGGCAGTGCGAATATTCACGTGCTGATCTTTCCCGCAACCACCACGGATCGGAAGCCGGTCATCGACACGGCCAAGAAGGGTAAGCTCACCCTGGTCCTGAAATCGCAAGGGCCCTTCAAGGAGACCACGTTCGCCTGGCGCACGCCCTTCGACGCCACGACGCCGGTCGCCCCTTGCTCCCGATGCAAGGAAGCCGTGTCGCCCAAGTGGACCTATTGCCCCTGGTGTGGGATGAACCTCGAGAAGAAATGATGTGGCGCGGACCCACCCCGGCGTGGCCGCTCGTGGTCATAGCCGTCGCGGTGTCCGGGCGCTCGGATCGGTACGCCGTTTCCACGGTGGATTTCTGGTATAGTCTTTGTTGCTGTTCGGTGGACTGCCCCGCCGGGCTGGGTCACTCGAGCCAGGAGACGCAGGGGATACTCATGACCGCGGATGAGCCAGTCACCGTCGCGCATTATCCATTTCGCCCCTCCGCGGAGGCCGCCCGCCTGAGTCTCGACGCGGAGGGCATACCAGTGTTCCTGTCAGATGCCGAGATCATCGACATGGACTGGCTTCTCGGCAACGCGCTCGGCTGGATCAAGCTCCAGGTGCCCGCGGCTGATGCCGAGCACGCCGCGGAGATCCTCCGGCGTGTCGAGGTACGCCGCTTGACCCGGCGGTGGCGACGATCGCTCGGACGTTCAACACAACAAGGAGACTCGAAGTTGGCCGATCAAGACGACGACGATCAAGACGAAATGGACGACCTCGAGCGCCAGCTCTACGGGCTGAGGCTCCATATCGCGACCATTTATCGCCTCCTGACCTCGAAGGGAATCAGCACGCCCGACGAGATCCAGGCCATGATTGAAAAGGTCGATGCTGAAGACGGGGCGAGCGACGAGGAGTTCTTCGGTGACGTGATCGGACCGCCCTCGGGCGAGCCCTGAATCTTCCAACCGAGTCGAGGCTTGGGAGTCGCCATGGCCGGTATGCAATCCGAGTTATCGGCGGAACGTCGCGCCGGCTCGCTCGCAAAGGGCAGGTCGCTGTACGGGAAGTGCCGCGGAGGGAGCGGCCGTGGCACCTGCGCCGAGTCCTTCGCCCGGTATCAACTACGGCTGGGCAACGTCGAGGTCGTCCGCGACCTGCTCGAGTTCTTGAATGGCCAGCTCGCCACGCTGAGGGCGCACGATCCCGAAGAATTATTGCCGATGACGGAATCGCTCGCCGGGGAGATCCGGCAACATCTGGAGAAGAACGAGGTGCGATCTTCCCATCCGCTCCAGAATCCGAGGGATTCTCTTGATCGCGGGCCGAGGCGCGTGTAGATTGGTCGTGTCTGGTCTAACCAGGCGCAGCCTCTGCCATGTTCGATCCGGGGTGATCCTTTTGGCGAACCAACATTAAACCCGTACGGGAACCAACATTGATTCTCTAGAACTGGTTTCCAGTCTCTCGAGCGTCTGAGGTACCCACTTGAACTGCGGGTTCTCAAAAGCACCCTGCCGGCATTGCGGTGGAGGTTTGTTTTGCCCGTGTCTTGCCTCGCTCGTCGGGGTCGGTCACGGGCGTTATTATTTGGTGCTCTCAATCGCGAATCGGCAACTGACTCCACAGGCTCCGGCTCGTCCGAGGCCTTTTCCCCAATGATGTCTCAGCCCATCCGGCCGAATCGACAAATCGTCGTTTCCAAGAAACAATTACGTGAGGCGATCCGCGCGGAGATCGCGGCGCTCGACCCCGAACATCGCCACGCGCAGGAGCATGACCTGGCCGTTCGGTTCCCGGACCTTCCCGGATGGGCGGTTGCCGAAACGGTGATGCTCTATGTCTCGGCATTCCCCGAGGAGCTGAGGACCGCCGAATTCTGGTCGCGGGCCTATGAGGCGGGAAAGCGGGTCATCTGCCCGCGAGTGGATCGTGCGGCCCGGCAGTTACGGCTGTACCGGGTCAAGGATCCCCAGAGTGAGCTGCGTCCCGGCGTACTCGGGGATCCCCGAACCGCGCGACGACCTGCCGGAGGTCGCTCCCGAGTCGATCGACTGGGTCCTCGTACCCGGTCTCGCGTTTGACGAGCAAGGATATCGCCTGGGTCGTGGGGCCGGACATTACGACCGTCTCATACCACGGCTACGGTCCGATGCCGTCTGCTGGGCACTCTGCCTGTCCTGCCAGTTAGTCCCCCGGCTGCCGATCGAGCCACATGACATGCCCCTGGACGGAGTCTGCACGCCGGATCGCATCATTCGAGGCGCCCGAGGAAACTCCGAGCGCCAGTTCGCCCCGCCGGCCGACCCATCCTCACAGGACCGTTGACTCCACTCAATCGGCGCGGACCTCGATGGCCGGGGGCTTGGCGTAGGCCTGGAACAGACTGGGCAGCCCGTTTGATGCCGTATCGCCTTCGTGCAGGATCACACGGTATCCGAATCGAATCGACTGACCCGCGGGCACGGTGTAGTCGCCCTTCTCGGATTGTTTGTTGAAATCGTGCCAGCCGAAGGGATTGGCGGCAAACAGGCCGTAGTCCCGGACGTGCCAGGTTGTGGGGTATCGGAAGCTCTGGGGATGGTTGAGGATTGCGATCCCCACCGTCTTCCCATGGACCGGCCCGACATAGTCGACCCACGGGGAGGCTTGTCCCCATGCCTTGAGGTCGGTCAATCCTTCGGCGTTGGTGATCCGTCCGCCGGTCTTATGCTTGACGTCCATCGAAGACGCCACGCGCAGGCCGAACATCCCTTCCTTGGTGTCCTGGAAGGTCACGGGCCCGGCAGTCGCGTCGACCTCGATCTCGAAGTCGATGATTCGCGAGCCCTTGGTCCGGTAGAAGGTCACAGTTCGCCGATCCTCGCAGAACTTCCGATCGCCAGGAGCGATCCAGTCGTTCCGAGTCCAGAGCCGCCCCAGCACAGGCCCTTCGACGACGACCTTGCGGTCGGTTTCTCGGATCTTGCCGGTTCCCTCTCCCTCGGACCAGAAATCGACGCCGTTGACCTTCCCGAAAGTGAACCAGCACGATTGTTGATGGGGATGATCGTTATCCTCACCGGGGACCTTCTCCATGGGAAAGGCTCGGGTGAACGACTCGCCGGTCGGCCCGATGATGGGGAAGAAGATGGGTTTGTTGCGGAAGTCGATCCGGTAGGCCGTCAGGAGTTTCTCGTCGAGCATCACGAGGAGATTCCGGCCGTCGGGACGGAGGTGGATTCCGCGGGGATCCGACGAGTTGGCGACCGGCTGTTTCTTGAGGGCGTAAGAGAAGGGCTTGTTGGCAGGTACACGGGGCAAGATCGTCGCGAACCAGCGTCGATCCCCGTCTCGGAAGACCGTGGCCGCGATGGAATCGCCCGGAGTGCCGTGCTCCAGGGAGTAAGGCCCCTCGGGGAGCGTGGTGTGGGTCTCGACGACGACCGGCGTTTCGCCCAGGTCGGAGTCGCCGCCCTTGCCGGTCAAAACCAGGTCTCGTCGCGGCCGGCGGCCGAGGAGCCGATGCCGAGAGCGAGAATCGCCGCGACGAGCCGGTAGCCGCGTGGGGACATCGCTTGATGCTCCTTGTCTCGTGCCCGGCCACGCCGTGGGAACAGCGGCATCGGCCAGGCCGATCGATCGATGAAGGCGGGTGAGAGATTTCGCGTCATCTTATCTGCGGTCCGGGTGCCAAACCAGTCTCGGCGCGAGAGTCCCAAAAGTTAAGCACGGCCCCAACGGATCCGATACCTGTCGAGAACGAATAGTTTCGGGTATTTCGAGGTATCGTCTTTTTTGTCGTTGATACGGAAGTGAGCGACTCTTATACTTTTGTTTGAAATGAGCCGGGCTGACGGTGGCTGGTTCGTGTTTTGACGCGTCGTCCTCCTTGCCCGGTTTCGATTCTCGGGGTGAGCGGGAGCCGGGCACTCCGCCGAGGTTCCTTGCCGCCTTGATCGGGTTGTTCCTTCCGCGGAGGATCGGTGGAGAGCCTTTTCCGGGCGATTGCGATGGCGAAGCGGCTTTACGTTGGTAACCTCAAGTACACCGTCACTTCGGCACAGCTTCAGGAATTGTTCGAGCAGTATGGGACGGTCACCAGCGCCCAGGTTCTGAGCGACCGCGAGACTGGTCGAAGCCGGGGATTCGGCTTCGTAGAAATGGACAACGACGATGAGGCCCTCGCGGCGATCGAGAGCCTCGATGGCCAGGATTTCGACGGCCGGCGACTTACCGTCAACGAAGCCAGGCCCCGGACTCCAGGCGGTGGTGGCGACGGCGGTGGCGGCTACCGCGGCGGAGGCGGTGGCGGCTACCGCGGCGGTGGCGGTGGCGGCGGCTATCGCGGCGGTGGTAGCGGATACGGCGACTACTGATCGCCTCATTGTTAACGCAGCTCTCGATTCTGGGTCTGTCGGTCAAGGGCCGATCGAGTCTCTCCCCTCGATCGAGCGATAGCACCCCTCCCGCGTTTGAAAGAAACGCCGATCAAATCCTTGCCCGCCCCGGATTGCGAGCCGCAATTCGGGGCATTTCGCCGCGCGGCGGGGGACGCACCCTCCAGGTCGATTACCCACTGCGAATCCGGTAACAGAGGCCTCCAAGTTTCAATCATGCAATTACCTGGAACAGAGAGTCAACCTTCGTCACGGCGGCAGGAGCTGCTCGAGCAGATCGAGCGCGTGCTGGACGAGCGCGTTCGACCGGCCCTACGTTCCGATGGTGGGGACATCGTGGTTGTTGCGATCGACGACGACAACATCGTACAGGTCCGGCTGACGGGAGCGTGCCAGGGCTGTGCCTCGGCGCTCGTGACGTTGAGCATGAGAGTCGAGTCGACCCTGAAGGCCGCGGTCCCCGAGATTCGTTTCATCGAGGCCGTGCCGTGATGCGGGAGGCGGTTGTGGTGGAAGCTCGAGCCGCGATGGCAGTGGCCCCGGGCGGCGTACGTTCACATACCGTTCTGCGCCCATAAGTGCGGGTACTGCGACTTCGCCTCGCTGGCCGGTGTCGATCATCTGGCCGATCGCTACCTGGCGGCACTCGAACGCGAGATGGCGACCGCGCTGGGGCGTCCCCAGGAAGTGGACACGATCTTCGTCGGTGGCGGCACGCCGACCCGGCTGGATGCCGCCCAGCTCGCGCGGTTGACCGGCATCATCCGGCGATGGCTGGTTCGGGCGTCCGGGGCCGAGTGGACCGTCGAGGCGAATCCCGGCACGCTCGATGCCGAGAAGGCCGATATCCTGGCCGAAGCCGGCGTCGATCGCGTGAGCCTGGGTGCCCAGTCGTTCCGGCCCGAGTCGCTCCAGGTCCTGGAGCGTCATCATGGTCGGACCGAGGTGGAACAGGCCGTCGAGATCGTCCGTCCCCGATTCCCCCGGTGGTCGCTCGATCTGATCTTCGGAGTGCCCGGCTCGGCGCTCGACGACTCGGCGCAACGATCTGGACGTCGCTCTCGGATTCGGTCCCGCGCATCTTTCCTGCTACGGGCTGGTCTTCGAGAAGGGGACCGCCCTGTGGAAACAACAGCAGAGCGGCGAGGTTCGACCGCTCGACGAAGAGGTCGAACGTGCGATGTACGAAACCACCATCGAGCGACTCGCCGGCGCCGGCCTGGCGATGTACGAGATCTCAAATTTCGCGCGGCCGAGCCATGAGTCGCGACACAATCTCGCATACTGGGCCAACGATGCTTATTTTGGCTTCGGGGTCGGCGCGGCCCGCTATATTCGCGGCGTACGATCGGTCAATACGCGGGACCTCCCCGGGTACTTACGACGGATCGAGTCTGATGAGCCGGCTACTGGCCCAAGTGAGGAACTCTCCCCCGAGGCCCGGGCGCGCGAGACGGCGATCCTGATGCTCCGGCGGACCGAACTGGGTCTCGTACGGGACGAGTTCCGGAGGAGGACCGGCTACGAGATCGACAGTCTGGCTGGTCCGGCGATCGAACGGTTCCGCGCCGAGGGATACCTCGAGGACGACGGAGATTTTCTGCGGCTCAGCCACGAAGGCGTGTTCGTAGCGGACCGGGTCCTTTGCGAATTCCTCTGACAGGAGACTGCCGCAAAGAAGAAAGTCTTTGCCTTTGAAAGTCATTGTCTGGATCGAGCCGCACTTCCGACCCTCGGCAGGTACATACTAAGATCACTGTGGCTAATCGCACCAGGCCGTCTGAATCCCCCGAAGACCGGCAAGCA
Source organism: uncultured Isosphaeraceae bacterium (assembly GCA_963842405.1). GTDB lineage: Bacteria > Planctomycetota > Planctomycetia > Isosphaerales > Isosphaeraceae > CAVZRC01. The sequence continues at coordinate 134,128 of CAWJGW010000052.1, forward strand.
CTGGGCATGGGCGTCTCAGTCCAGCGTGTAATCGAACTCCAGGTTCTCCTGGCGGACGGTCGGCGACTGCCGATCATGTGTCAAACGACGGACTTCGTCCATGACGTAATCACGCAGCTCGGAAACCTGGATGCGGCCGTTTTTGTTCTTGTCGGCCTGCTTCTCCTTCACGCCTCGCAACAAGGCGTAGGTGAACACGCCGTTCTTCCAGTCGGCTGATTCCAGAGAGACCTCCATCCCTCCGGCGGCGGAGATCACCACAGCCCCGCTGCTGCGGCGCAGATCCGCGAATAGCTCTTGCTGCAAGTGCAGCGAATTCTTCATACCGAGCGGCTTTTCAAACTCCAGGCCGCGGACCATCCGCCCCTTGACCGCTCCTTCCGCGAAGGTTTCCACAACCGCTGCGCTCGTCTCGTCTTTGTCCACCTCGCCCGAGTGGCAGGTATCCATCATCAGCAGCTTCTTGCGCGCGCGGATGCCGTCCAGCAGGTCGTCGATCGCGTCATACGACAGCCCCTTTGCCGATGGCTTGCTGAAATCCATGTCCACGGTTGCGAAATAGTAGTCCAGCTTGTCATCAAGCAGCCCGTGGCCGGCAAAGAAGATGATTACCTGGTCGTCCACATTCGACTGCCGCAACAGTTGCTTCGCCTGGAGGATGTTGTCGCGCGTGGCGTCCTGGTTCACCAGCCGCAACAGCCGCACCTGATTGAATGCCACCTTGTGGGTCTGGAAGTAATTGGCCAGATCGTTGGCGTCCTTGTCGGCGTAGGTCAGGCGATAGCGGCTGTCCTGGTACGCCGAGACGCCGACCACCACAACGTACAGGTCCGGCCTGGCCGCGGGAGCGTCGCATTCGATCTGCAACGATTCCCTGATCGATTCAGCGCCTTTTTCGTTAATGGCAGACAGCTCAATTCTGTTCGGCCCGTGGGATAGCTCGATGTCGATTGGTTGCTCCCAGTTGCCGGTCTTTTTATCGCGCAGGACCATGCCCGCGGCGCTGCCGAGCGGAACGCCATTGACGTAGACGCTGAGGCGGTCGAGGAGGTACCTGGCGTCGTTCGCCCGGACTTTGATAGTGATCGACTTCTGGCGCGTGGCCAGGGGCAAATCGGTGAGGAAGGCGACTGTAGGCAGATGAAACTCGTCGCCAAGCATTTGCTCAGTGAAGTTCATCCGCTTGAGCCGTTTCTGGTAAGCATGCCGATACCCAGCGATGAGCTCCTCGGAGGCCGAGCCAAAGCTCTCGAGGACCTTGTCAGGACGATTGAACTTCAGGTCGAATTGATCGAAGGGAAAAACTTGCTTGCCGAGGCGAAACGCCACCCACTTGAGCGCGCCCTTGGAGGCCAAGTAGTAGTTGTCCGACGTGGCCGCGGCCCAGGTGCCGTCTGCAAAGGCGAGCAGCCGGCCCATTTCTTGACCGGAAACAGTGTTCCACAATCGGGCGGTACCATCCGCGCTCCCGGTGAGCACCTGCTTGCCATCTGCGGAAAAGGCCATGCAGGTGACCCGTCCGTGTGCCCCTCGAAGGCGTGGATTTCTTTGCCGCTGGCCGCATCGCCATAAGCGGGGCGCATCGAGCTTCCTGCTCAGGGAATCGATTTCCCTGCTCTCGGGACCTCTCGTCGTCGGCTTCCCCGTCTCGTCGTTGGCTCCACTCGTGAGCAGCAACTTGCTGTCCGGGGAAAAGGTTGACGATGTCCCCTGGAACTTGCGGATTTCCTTACCGCTGGCCGCATCCCACAGGCGGGATCCCCGGCCCTCTCTTGTGAGCACTTGCGCGCCGTCCGGAGAAAAGCCCAGGGACAAGATCCAACTACTCATGCCCCGCAAATTTGCGGAGCCTCTTTGCCCGTGGCCACATCCCACAGGCGAGCGGTCGGTCATGGAACCCGTGAGCGCCTGCCTGCCGTCCGGGGAAAAAACCAATCGACATCGATGTTCGGTTTAGTTAACCCCGCCAGCAAGCTGATCCTTGACCGCCGGTCGCCTACGGTGTAGGCCTCCTCGAGTCTGGTCGGAACGCCGTTTCGATTTTTTCGCCGCTGGCCACATCCCACACGACCACTCGGTCGAACGAGAAATGGCCGGGCGCGTGCTGGGGGCCACGCGGGCCAGTCGGGGCAGGCGGACCGACCATCAGCACTCGCTTGCAATCCGCGGAAAAGACCACGGATTTCACCAACATCTTCGTGGGGGGACCATCCTCCGTCATGGTTAGGTCGAAAGTGCGGATTTCCTTACCGCTGGACGCATCCCATAGGCGGGCCGTGTCGACCCTCTTTTTCGGCAACAAATGGGGCACCGCCGAGACCTGTTTCGGGACAGGTCTTCCGCCGTAATCGGCCGCGGAGAACTCCTCGTCAGCAGTGGTCACCGTGAGCATGTGCCTGCCGTCCGGTGAAAAGGCCACGAAGTGATCGGTTTGGCAGAAAGAAAAGCTTGGACTTCTTCACCGCTTTCCGGATCCCAGGAGACGGACTTCCTGTGCAGCACCTGGAAAGTCCGTTGGGCGACGGCTTGCCCGGAGCGAAGGCGGAGCGGTGACACAGCGAGAAACTTTGACCAGGTATTTGCCGTTGGGGGAAAAGGCGACCGACGTGGAGCTGTGCTCGGGTCGCGTACGGAGAAGGAGGAGATCAGTTTGACGGCGGCCGCGTCCCACACGTGGACCACCTGGGAAAGTTCTGACCTACGCGGCTTCGAGACATCAACCGGATTCGCGGAGATGGTGACAATCTGCTCGGCGTCCGGGGAAAAGGCGACTGCCAATACGGGGCTAGCACGCCCCGCGAACGTGCGCAGTTCGTCGCTGGCGTTCGTCTGGCGTCCGCGGCTGCAACCGACAGCTGAGCGATCGGACCGTCGCCGTGATGCACATGCTTGCCGTCCGGCGAAAAGGCGACGGCCGGTGCGGACTCTTCGCACTTTCGGAAAGCTGCGGATTCCTTGCCGCTTGCCACATCCCACAACGCGGTGCTGTCGTGATCATGCTGGCCATGAGCACCCGCTTGCCGTCCGGCGGAAAAGGCCGCGAAAGTTAGCACCCCTATGTCCCTGAAGCTGCGGATGGTCTGGCCGCTGGCGGCATCCCACAGACAGGACCGCACCTTGCCCGGACTCGCCCGCTTGCCCGCCGCGCGCTAAGCCATCGGCTTGCCAGCCGGCCTTCTGCCCGCAATGGCGGACTTCCTTGCCGCCCGGGCTCCCACATGCGCGAGCTGTCGGGGAGCTGGTGCCGAGAAGTACCTGCTTGCCGTCCGGCGAGAACGCCACGGCGATCCATCCTCGGCGGTGCGCATCAAGAGTCTGCGGCGTGCTTGCCACTGCCTTCCGGCGTACCGTCCAGCAAGGCGTTGTCCTTCAGCAAGACCTCTCGACCGCCGGTTAAGGGCCGCTAGACCCGGCTCGTTGCCGGCATAAACGACATGTGCCCGCGAGCACCAGCTTGCCGTCCGGCGAGAAGCCGCGGAGCGAACAGGATAGGCAAGCCCCGCGAAGGTGCGGAGTTCCTTCCGCTGGCGGCGTCCCACAAAGGGACCGTCTTGTCACCGCTGCTGGTCAGCACTTGCTTGCCGTCCGGCGAAAACGCCATGGAGTAGATTGCAAAGTCCTCGCCCTCGAACGTGTGGATGATCTTGCCACTGGCTGCGTCCCACAAGCGGGCTACGCATTAACCCGCTGGATCGGTTGCCCGTTCCTGCTCGTTGCGGTTGGCTTGTCCGATCCTCATTGTCCCCGTGAGCACCTGCTTGCCGTCGCGGGAGAACGCCACGGAGGATACAAATCCGGTATGCGGGAAGGCGCGGATTTCCTGCCGGCTGGCGGCATCCCACAGCCGGGCTGTCCCATCCCGGCTCCCCGTCAGCACCCGCGTTCCGTCCGGGGAAAAAACCAGGGCGGATACCATGGCGGTATGACCATCAAGAGTGCTGCGGATTCCCGCGCTCTCAACACCCCACAGCCGGGCGACTGGACCGGTCCCTGTCAGAACATGCTTGCCGTCCGGCGACAAGGCCGCCGACTGGGCACCTTCCGGAAAGGCGCGGATCTCTTTGCCGCTCGCCACATCCCACATTTGCGTGACGCCCTGTCCTCCCAGGAGCACCCGTTTGCCGTCCGGCGAAAAAGCCGCGGACTCGACGTCATTGACTCTTGCCGAAAAAGTCTGAATTTCCCGGCCGCTGGCGACATCCCATAAACTCGCTTTTGTTGTGCCGCGAACTCTGGGTTGTCTCCGGGAGTCTCCCTTTGGTCTTGCCGTCGGTCGTCCCCATGAGCATCCGCTTGCCGTCGGGTGAGAACGCCACAGACGTTACGCGATTGGAATGCCCGGGAAGGAGCGGAGTTCCTTGCCGCTCTGGGCGTCCCACAACCGGGCTGTCTCGTCGAGGCTCCCCGTGAGCACTTGCGTGCCGTCCGGCGAAAAAGCCAGGGCGGATATCTGGGCGTCATGCCCCCGAAAGGTGCGGATTTCTTTGCCACTGGCCACGTCCCACAGCCGCGCTACGCCCTTAACCAGGATTTCGCGACCGTTCGAGCGGACGACGCCGTTCACGGCGCCCGGGGCACCCTTCCTCATCCTAGCGCCCCGCTCGCAGCTGGGGACGGTCATGACTCGCCGTGAGCACCCGCTTACCGTCCGGGGAAAACGCTACGGATTGAGCACCCTGCGGATGCCTGAAGGCCCGGATTTCCTGGCCGCTGTCCGCATCCCACAAAAGGACCGCATTCTCCCCGGCATCGCCCACCCGCACACCGCACTGCTACCCGAACGTTAGGCACGCTGAGTGCGAGCACCCGCTTGCCGTCCGGCGAGAACGCCACGGACGTGACCCGACCGAGGTGCCGGAAGGCGCGGATTTCCCTGCCGCTGCCCGAATCCCACATCCGCACCGTTCTGTCATCACTGCCGGTGAGCACCTGCTTGCCGTCCGGGGAGAAAGCCACGGATTTGACAAGGTCGGTATGCCCGAACTGCAAAACCAGAGTCGGGCCCGGTCCGGAGGCTGGGGGGCATCGACAAGGTCCCCAGCACTCGTCGTGCAATGGAGCAGAAAAAGACCGGCCAACCAGACGAACGAAAGTTGGTGCTCCGCATGGCAATCCGCCTTATAGCTGACCGAAAGGTTAGAGGCCTCGCGCCATTTACCGGGGATGACGCCTACACGAGTGATCACATCGAATCGTGCCTCGCTTCGCAGCCTATCGTGGCAAGGCTGTTGTTTTCGATCATTCCCATATTAGTGTCGCCGACCCGTCGATCACTGGTGGGCGAATGCCTCCGCTGGCAATCCGCGTGCCGTCGGGACTGAACGCCACGCTGTTCACAGGTCCCATGTGCCCTTTGAAGGTCAGCAACGGCTTTCCGCTTGTCACGTCCCACACGTTGACCGTCTCGTCAAGGCCCCCGCTCGCAATCCGCTCGCCGTCGGCGCTGAACGCCACGCTGTTCACACTGCCCCTGTTCCCATTGAGGGTGACGGTCACCCGGCCGAAGAGACTGGCGATCACGAACAAAGCCACTCAAGGAGGCTGTCGATGCCCTTTCAACCTATATCGCAAAGGTGAATCTGATTCGGAACTCGGCAATGGTCTGCGAAGTTGATCGTACTCCCGCGAGGTCGCTCGATCAACGACCTGTTTTCACGCAGCATGCCTTCTACATGCTTGCTCGGGACGGAGAGCCTCTTGATTGCAATCATACGATCTCCCTCAAGGGCAAGGAGAAACGGAGGGTGGTCCGGGTGACAGGGTGGAGGCGGCGTGACCCCCTCCGATCTGCGCGTCACCTGCAGTTTGCTCAATGACGTGCGCAGGCATGAGCGGGCAAACGAAGCTCGCCCGTTTGCTTGGATGGCACTACTCAACGCTCTGGCGCAAGCTCAACGGCGAGTCGCCGATCACGCAGAGCGACAGGCTGGCAAACATCAAGGAGTTGGAAGATCGAAGGCCGTGAGCCTGCGCTCCCAAACCCGGAGTTTTAGTTCCGCGATTTCGCCGTTTTTCGACACAATGAGACGTGTCGTTGTGTCGTAAGTCGAAAATGCTACGCTCTTTATGCTCTCACGGCGAGTGCAGGATGGTCTGGCAGGGGCCAGTCTTGGTTCGGCGGGAACTGCTTACAGGGAAAGGGCTTACCTGTGGTTTAGTGCGAGGTCTGGTTACGCGGCAGCGGATGATATGTGGTTGCGTTTGCCTGTTCGTTGCTGCAAATCATTTCCCGACATGAACTTAAAAATGGGCGATAGAGGACTTGAACCTCTGACCTCCTGCGTGT
>CAWJGW010000053.1:0-166326 GCA_963842405.1 uncultured Isosphaeraceae bacterium
GCCGTCGGTCAGCAGATCGGTGATCCCCATCACCCGGAACGAGTGCGGCGACAGCCGCACCGGCAACCCGGCATCCTTGAGCCGCCTCTTGACCATCCGGCACATGTCCTTCGTCGTCAGCGGCTTGTCGGTTCTCCGCTTCGTCTTGCCCAGCGTCGAGCACAACAACGGCCGATCCTTTCTCTCGCCGTGAATGTCCGCCGCGCCGAGATTGGCCAGGATATGTCCCTTCAGGTCGTGCCGCACGGGGCTTCCAGGCTCTTTACGGCCTTTCTGGAACCGCAGCACGTACGTAAGCGGCAGGGTCCTACCAGCCGCGCCGGTCCACGGACCGAACGCGGAGCGGCTGGCCCCCGGTCCGACTTGCGAGCCGTTCCCGACCGCAGTGTCGGGATCAACGCACGATCCGACCGGGCAGGGAGCGTGAGCCGACGGCTCGCACGCCCGCTACCCGGCCACCCGATCCGGTTCGCGAGCCGTTGCCGACCGCGGTGTCGGCGGTCCTCACGCCTTCGGCCCGGCGATCGCGCGACGCGTCTGCCGCGCTTCCTTCTGCCGCGCCGCTTTCCGCCGCGACTCGTCGAGACGGTGCTGCAGCACATGCTCGGGGTGGCTCGCAGCCCAGCGGTCCGGCAGCAACGACTCCAGGTCCGTCTCCCCCGCGCTCAACCGCAGCAGCACGTCCCGAAGATACGCCCACGGCTCCAGGCGATGACGCTTCGCTCCCGCCAGGATCGTGAACAACACCGCCGCTCGCGGGCCCGCCTCGGCACTCCCCAGGAACTCCCAGTTCTTCCGTCCAATGGCCTGGAGTCGCAACGTCCGCTCCGAGACATTGTTGTCGATGGTCAGCCGGCCGTCGCTCATGTACCGCCGCAACGCCGCCCACTGGTTCCGGGCGTAGGTCACCGCCTTCCCCAAGGCCGACTTGGGCAAGATCCGCTTCTTGAGCTCGTCCAGATACTTCTCGATCCGATCGAGGATCGGCACCGACTCCTGCTGGCGGAGCACTTGACGCTCCACCGGCGTGAAGTCCCGCGCACGATCTTCGATGTCGTAGAGTTGGCGAATCCACTCCAGAACCTGATTCGCCTCGCGCGGCGCATTCGACCGCGCCTCGAAGAACTTCCGGCGCGCGTGCGCCCAGCAGGCCACTTCCACGATCCCCCCCTCGGAGCCGAGGAAGATCCCGTCGTAGCCCCCGTAGGCATCGGCCTGGAGAAAACCGCGATAGTCCTTGAGGAACGCCGCCGGACCGTCGCGGGCCCGGCTCATGGTGAAGTCGTAGACGCTATAGGGGTGCTCGGCGTCGCCGATGTAGACCCAGAACCGACCCTTGGAACTGCCGAGAATCTCCCCCCCGAGCACGGTCACAGGGGTGTCGTCGGTCCACAAGATCGGCGAGTGCAACACCAGGGTCTTCTGCAGCTCGGCCAGCGGCTCGAGCAGTAAGGCGGCGTTCCGGACCCAGTCGCACAAGGTGCTCCGCGACAGGAACACGCCGTGTCGCGTCAAGATATCTTCGAGTCGATAGAGCGGGAGATGGTCGGCGAACTTGCTGGCGATCACGAAGGCGACCAGGCCGGCGCCGGCGATCCCGCCCGGAATGGGCTTGGGCGGGACCGGCGGGCTGGCCACGCCGTCGCGACACTTGGGGCAGGCGTACTTGGGCAGGACGTGGACTTTCACTTCCAGCCGCGCCGGGATGAAATCGAGTTCGCGGGACTCATCTTCGCCGATGCGTTGTTTGGGGCCGCCGCAGCAGGAGCAGGTCTTCTCGGCCTCGGGCACATCGTGCTCGATGCGGATGTGGGGGAGATGATCGAGCCGGGTTCGCCGCGGGGTGCGGGCGGCCTTGGGTGGTGGCGGCGCCGCGTCGTCGGGGGCACGGGGCGCGGCCGGCTCGGGCTCGGCGATGATCTCGGGGATGTCGAAGAGATGACCTTGGCCCGGGTCGTCGAGAAAGCGTTCGCGGCGCTGGCCGAAGATGTAGCGGCGAAGCAGTGCCAAGGTCTCGGCCAACTCGGCGTGTTTTTCCTTCAACTGGTCGTAGTCGGCCGCGGTCTGGTCGAGCACGCGTTCGAGCTCATCGATGCGGCGTTGGGCGTCTTCGGCCTGCTGCTGAGCGTCATCGGCCCGCTGTCCGGCGGTTTCGGCCTGCTGCCGCAACTCGTCGTTGCGGCGAAGCAGGTCCTCGAGCAACCGCTGGCATTCGCCCGGATCGTCAGGGAGATGTAGTGTGACGCTCATAACATGAATTATACTCGATCTTTCATGTTATTCAAATCCACTTCCGCCGATTTCAGCCGTTTTTCCCGCTCAGCCGGTGCGGCGGAATCGCTTGCGTTGGCGTGCCGTGTGCAGGTCGATCCCGGAGAGGAGCATGGCCAGTTGCGCCGGCTGGAGTTCGACGCCGTTCTGAGGGACCGGATCGGGCATTTGGAAGGAGCCGACCTCGAGTCGCTTGTACCAGATGGCCAGGCCGTCGCGGTCAAAGTAGAGGATCTTGATCCGATCCCTGCGGCGGTTGAGGAAGAGGAAGAGATGGCCGGTCAAGGGGTCCTGGCCAAAGCACTCCTGGACCAATCCGGTGAGGCCGTCGAAGCTTTTGCGGAGGTCGGTGGGCCGGGTGCAGAGAAAGATCCGGACGGCCGAGGGGAGCATGATCATGGCGTGGCCTCCTGGCTTGGGAGGCCGGCGAGTGCGGCCACCAGACGTCCCAGCCATTCGGGCTCGGGCGGGGCGTCGAAGCGGAGTCGGACCTGGTGGGGTAACTCGATCTCGACACCAGAACCGAGCACCGGGTCAGTTTGGCGAGGAGGGGAATCGAGGTGAAGCGGAACGAACAGGGGCGGCTCGGGACGTGCGGGAAGCGACCGAGCCGTGAGTCGTCGCTTCCAGGCGTGGAACGAGGAAGAGGAGACCCCTTCACGTGCGCAGAACGCGGGGATCGAGAGGCCACTGGCGAACTGTCGCTGGAGGCGTTGCCGCCAGGAGCGTTCGAGATTGGGGTCTTTGGGGCGTGCCATGAGCTGGCTCCTGGGTTGGAGAAAGGGGACCAACCCAGCAGCATAGCAGCCGTGGCAAGACTGGTTTTACCGTGCGCTTACGCACGTACTGCTTCCCGTCGTGCTCGGAAGTCGCTTAAGCGTATCCGTTTGGCCAAACCATCCTTGCCGGGCGTGGCAGCCTGGCCCTCGGACCACGTGTGACGCGGTGCCAGGAGAATCATCGCCAGGCATTGTCTCTTGGCCCCGGCCCGGGTCTGCCAGGGGAGTGGGTCGGCCGCAATGGTGAGACCGCCCTCCGGCCTCGGCCCTGGGTGTCTCATCCCTCTAGGGCAAGCTTTGGGTGCTGGGAATCCGGCTCGCATAAGCGGACGCCTCTGTGGTGTAGACGGCCCGCCTGCATCACAATGTTACATGTAGTCCCCGAGCGGCTCCTCAGTCCCGGAAAAGGAAGGTGCACGCCCATGACGCGAACCCAACAGACGGCCTCGACGCGGATACCCGGCGGAATTGCTGCTCGTTCTCTCGCTGGCCTTGCTGATCCTGCCCGCGGGTGTCTCATACCCTGCGGAGACTCCGCCCGGAGAAGATGACGAGCCTTGGCTGCGTCCCTACACCGGTCCCACGCGCACGGACATCGACGCCACGACGCTGGACGGCAAGTGCCTCTGCGGCTATCAAGGGTGGTTCAACACCCCCGGCGACGGGACGAATTTCGGTTTCGGGCACTGGGGGCAAGGGCTGGATCGGCCCGGCGGCGGACGGTTCGAGGTCGACATGTGGCCCGACGTTTCCGAGTACGACCCGCAGGATCTGTGCGAAGTTCCCGGTCTCAAAATGCCCGACGGCTCGCCGGCCCGGCTCTACTCGCGCCTTCCGCAAGGGACCGGTGCTGCTGCACTGCCAAGTGGATGCGGCAGTATGGGATCGACGGCGTCTTCCTCAGCCGCTTCGTCTCCGAGACGACCAGTCCCGACCCGCGCTCGCCACATCAACACCGTTCTGGCCAGCGTGCGCGAAGGGTGTCACCGCGAGGGACGGGTCTGGGCGATGATGCTCGACCTCTCGATGGGGCGCCGCGGAACGACGGCGATCGTCATGAACGACTGGAAGTTCCTCTGCGACAAGGTCAAGGTCCGCGACGATTCGCGTTACCTGCACCACCAGGGGAAGCCGGTGGTGCTCCTGTGGGGGCTGGGGTTCAGGGACCGTCCCTGGACGCCGGAGCAAGGCGAGGAATTGATCAACTTCTTCAAGAACGACCCCCAATACGGCGGCGTCTATCTGATCGGCGGGGTCGACCCTTACTGGCGGACGCTGCGCGGCGAATCGCGCCGGATCCCGGCTGGGCGAAGGTCTACCGGATGTTCGACGCCATCAGCCCCTGGGACGCCGGACGATATCGGGACGACGCCGGCATGGACCAGCTGCGCAAGGCGGTCTGGGAAGGCGACCTGGCCGAGTTGAAGGGCCTGGGGATCGGTTACATGCCGACGGCCTTTCCGGGCTTTTCGTGGGACAACCTTCGCCAGACCAAGCCCGGCACGACCACGATCGCCTCGGCGCAAGGGAGAGTTCTACTGGCGGCAATTCGCCATCTTCAGGGCCCTGGGAATCCGCACGGTCTTCGTCGGGATGTTCGACGAGGTCAACGAGGCGACGGCCATTTACAAGGTGTCCAACCAGGTCCCGGTCGGGAAAATACTTCGTGACCTATGAGGGACTCCCCTCGGACTGGTACTTGAAGCTGACCGGCGCGGCGACGCAGATGATCCGCGGCGAGGCCCCGCTGTCGGAGAAGATTCCGGAGAAGTTGCCCTTCTCCGACCAATCGGTGCCCGATACGAGTCAAGCACCGTACGCACAGCACACGGCTCGATCGCCAGCTTCGATAGCCGCGGCTGACTATCATTTCGATGGGACGATTTCGCGTGAGGTGCTCGAAAACTACCTGTCGCGATCGATCTCGATGGAGGGTCTGCTCAACGGCAGGGGCGACCTCGATGACAACATTCGCATGCTCAAGAGCACCGGTGCCAAGTTCATCGGACGAAGCCTCTGCCTGTGGGGGGACGAGGCCAATCTGCTGCGCAATCTCGAACGGGCGAAGCAGCAGCTTCCCAAGGTCCACGAGGCCGATCCGGAAATGATTCTGCAAGCCTGCATCTTCGAGATCGTGACCACTCAGGTGGAGCAGGTTCCCGTGCCGGACTGGGCGTTTGTCGCCCTGGGTCAGCCGGTGGAGAAGCGGAATTTCCGTTACGCCGATATGCTCTATCCGGACGGCCGGCGCCGGGATCAGTGGGGAAGGGGTTCCTCGGTCCCGGACGTGAGCCGGCCGGAAACCAAGCTCTGGTTCTATTTTCTGGCGGCGTCGTTCATCGATCTGGGCATCGAAGCGATCCACTTCGGCCAGGTGGAGCTGATGAACGGCAACGACCGCGATCTCGAGCATTATTCGCAGGTGCTCACCTTGATCCGGTCTTATGCGGCCAAGCACGCTCGCCGGCACATGATGCTGTGCGATGCCCACGTTCCGCGCGGCGGCTTTGTGCGTGACGGACGACTGCTCCTGGATTTCCATTCGTTCCCGCTGCGGATCATGGAGGTTCCCGATCGGCCGCAAGAAGCGATCTTGAAGGTGGGGTTTTCCGACGGCATCTACGGCCGGAGCCGGGGCGGTCTGACTTTCAGCGGCTGGAAGTGCGAGCACCTGCCCTACCTGGTGGAGATCGACAACTGGGGCGTCAGCAGGCAACCCGGGCAAGGCCAAGGCGGGAGGCATCTGGGTCTGGGGTTATGACGAGATCACCTGGTTTGCGCACCAGAGCAAACAATACCGCAATGACTGGCTGCACTACGCCTGGGATTGGGTGCGGCGGACCGACCCCAACGGCCATCTCCAGATGCCCGGCAGCCGCACGATGAGATCGCCGCTGGACAACAAGCGATGGTACTACGCCAACACACCGAGCCCCGCAGTTCCCGAACGGGCTTGGCGACGAGGAGGCGATTCGTGCCATCTGGGCAGCCGACTCGGCGAGGTAAACCTGGGTTCGGGCCGGAGCCCGGCGCGATTGCGATCCTTCGTTCGACACCAACCTGAAAACCCCAAGCCCTTTTCCAGGTCCCAATTTCGGGAGCAGTGACATGAGCCGCAATCGGTCCCGGCGAGTGAATCTCGGTTTCACGGCAATTCTCCTTGCCATGATGCCCTGGAACGGCATGGACGCCAAGGCCGCGGAGGGGTTGACAGCCTTCTCGGGCGAGAAGACGGCCTGGCACGGGTTCGATCGCTACGACTTCCTCATGGACGAGGCGACTCTGACCCTCAAACCTTTCAAGGCGGCGCCGGACGAGAAAAATGGGATCAAAGGCCAGGTGAAGGGACAGCGGCGGTGCGTCGTGGTCGTGCCGAAGACGCGGCGCCCGGCAACCCGTGGTCGTGGCGAGGCTGTTACTGGGACCACGAGCCCCAGGCCGAGGTCGAGCTGCTCAGCCGAGGTTTTCACATCGCCTTCATCATGCCCGACCCCGGCAAGCCGTGGGACGCCTGGTACGCCTTCCTCACGGAGAAGCACGGGCTCTCGAAGAAGCCGGCTTTCATCGGCATGAGCCGGGGCGGAGTCAACGAGTACGACTGGACCACCGTCAACCCGGATAAGGTCTCGTGCATCTACGCCGACAATCCCGCGATCCGGCCGGAGGCCTTCGATGAAGCTCGGGGAGCTGGCCAGGAACGACGTGCCCCTGCTGAACATCTGCGGCAGTCTCGATTTTCTCCTCGAAACGGCATACGCTGGCAATCGAGAACACGCTATCACCAACTGGGCGGCCGGATCACCGTGATGATCAAGGAAGGCGCCGCCCATCATCCGCATAGCCTGCGCAATCCCAGGCCGATCGCGGACTGGATCGTCGAGCACGTTCAGCCAGCCAGCAGCACCCAGCCCGACTTCGTGGACGAGACGTTCACGAAGTCCTATTACTATGGCTTCGAGAGCTCGTACCGCGAGCTCAAGGAAGAACAGACCTACGCCACATGTCGCGGGCCGGGATTTACAGAATGTTACGATCGCTACGACGCCACGACCCGGAGCCCCTGGGGTGTAACCGGCATGACGATCGTCGTGCCGAAGACGGCGGCCCCGGGAAAGCCGTGGGTGTTCCGCGCGGACCGCATCGACCGCGAGACGGGAGTGGTCGACCTGGGCCCTGCTGGCCAGGGGTTTTCACATCGTGGCGGCCCCGGTCGTCGCGCAATCCGGCCCGGTGCGGGACCAGTGGGACGCCGTCTACAAGCTCCTGACCGACCACGGCTTTTCCAGGAAGCCGGTGATGGAAGGGGCCGGGACGTCCGCCGGGGAAGCCTATGCCTGGGCCATCGGGAATCCGGACAAGGTGTCGTGCATTTACGGCGAGAATCCCGCACTTCAGAGCCTCATGTCGAAAACGCCGCCGATCGACAATCTGGCCCCCCTGGCAAAGGCCGGCGTGCCGCTCATCCACGTTTGCGGCAGCCTCGACCCATGGCTCGAGAGCCAGACCGCGCGTTGTCCAGAAGCGATATACCGACCTCGGCGGACACATCACAGTGATAGTCAAGGAAGGCGAAGGACACTATCCGCTCGCACCGAAGGACCCCAAGGCCGTTGTGGATTTGATCGCCAGAAGCGCGAACCCTTGACCTGGCCGGAACGAGAGACCATCACGGCTGGATCGCGCGGAGTTTCCGAAGCCTGGCCAATAACCCGTCTTCTCGTCATTGACCCGGCGCAATATAATACATGCAATCTGTGGGCACCGCGTCAATCCTCTCAACGTGGCTGGAGGTTGTCTCCCCATGGCCTGGTGTCGCTATGGGTTAGGGATTATAAGCCGGAAACGCTCCGCGATTGGCCACGTTCCATCGCCAATCTTGTTCATCCATCCGATCCTCTCGGCCCGGCGGGGTCCGACGGCCTGGCTCCATCGAAGTCCGATCCAAACTTGCCTTCCAATCATTCGCGTACGGAATTCATTCATCGGGCCGTAATGGCCGACCCAAGGGTGCTGGACTCGACCATGGTTCTCGATCCTCGGTTCATCCGCAACTTCTCGATCGTCGCCCATATCGATCACGGCAAGAGCACGCTGGCGGACCAGCTCCTCCTGCAATCGGGGGCGATCACCTCGCGCGAGTTCCGCGAGCAGTTGCTCGACGACATGGACCTGGAGCGCGAACGCGGGATCACCATCAAGGCTCGGGCGGTCGCGATCAATTACACCCTGGACGGTCAGGTCTACGAGCTGAACCTGATCGATACGCCGGGGCACGTCGACTTCCATTACGAGGTGTCGCGGAGCCTGGCGGCCTGCGAAGGGGCGATCCTGCTGGTCGACGCGACCCAGGGTGTCCAGGCCCAGACCGTGGCCAATGCCTTCCTGGCCGCCGGAAACGACCTGGCGATCGTCCCGGTGCTCAACAAGATCGACATGCAAGCCTCTCGGCCCGAGGCCGTCAAGGAAGAGATCCTGACGAGCCTGGGGATCGATCCCGGCGAGGTGCTGGCCATCAGTGCCAAGACCGGGCAGGGGGTCCCGGACGTCTTCCGTGCGATCATCGAGCGGGTCCCACCCCCCGCGGGCGATCCGAAAGCACCGCTCCGCGCCCTGATCTTCGACTCCAAGTTCGACGATTACCAGGGGGTGATCACCTACGTCCGGGTCGTCGACGGCACGCTTCGGGTCGGGCAGAAGGTCCGCCACATGGCCGATGGCACCGAGTATGAAGTCACCGGCCTCGGCCGGTTCCGGCCCCGCGAGGTCGCCTGCGAGGAGCTGGGCGTCGGCCAGGTCGGCTACGTCATCGCCAACATCAAGCGCCTGTCCGACATCCACATCGGCGATACGATCACGCAGGTCTCCGGCCCGGCACAGGTCGCCCTGCCCGGATACCAGGAGCCCGTGCCGGTCGTGTTCTGCGGACTTTTCCCCGCCACCAATAACCAGTTCGACGATCTGCGGACAGCTTTGCAGAAATTGGCGCTTAATGATTCTAGCTTTACCTTCGAACCGGAGACGTCCGATGCCCTCGGGTTCGGCTTCCGCTGCGGCTTCCTCGGTCTGCTCCACATGGAGATCGTCCAGCAGCGGCTCGAACGCGAGAGCAACCTCTCCCTGGTCCAGACGGCACCCAACGTGACTTACGAAATCGTCTCGCGCCAGGGTGAGATCATGCACATTTCCAATCCCACCCGAGTCCCCGACGCAGGCGACATCGAAGAATTCCGGGAGCCGATCGCACGGATCAACTTCATCATCCCGACCGAAAACATCGGCGCCATCATGCAGCTTTGCGAGGATCGACGTGGTGTCTTCCTCAAGACGGAGTACCTGTCGAAGACGCGGGCGATCCTGAGCTATGAGCTGCCGCTGGCGGAGATGATCTACGATCTCTATGACAAGCTGAAGAGTGCCACAAGGGGTTACGGCACAATGGATTATGAGGTGATCGGCTACCGCGCCGGGGACCTCGCCCGGCTGGATATCCTGGTCGCCGGCCAGCGAGTCGATGCCTTGTCCTCGATCGTGCACAAGGCGCATGCCGACCGTCGCGGACGAAAGCTCGTCCGCAAGCTCAGGGGCGAGATCGATCGGCACCAATTCGAGGTGGCGATCCAGGCGGCCATCGGCAGCCGGGTGATCGCCCGCGAGACGATCTCCGCCCTGCGGAAGAATGTGACCGCCAAGTGCTATGGTGGCGATATTTCCCGAAAACGGAAGCTTCTCGAAAAGCAAAAGGAGGGGAAGAAACGTATGAAACAGGTAGGAAGCGTCGAGATTTCGCAGGACGCCTTCCTCTCCGTGCTCGACGACAGCGACGATTGAGCGAATGAGAGCCTGACGCGGCCCCCGGCCGATACCAGAAAGGGAATGCAGATTTCGGATGTCAGATATCGGAAGCACCCAATCTGGAATCCGCAATCTGGAATCCGCAATCCGCAATCCGTTATCTGGAATCCCGGAAATCGAGAGGAATGAGGATCGCGGACATGGCAGACCATCGTTTGTCGACCCCATTCCTCACCAAGCTCCCTGCATCCCCTGGCTGCCTACTGGCAAAAGCAAGGCCATCATGAGTAAGCCTTCCATTCCCGATCACCGCGACCGCCGGCCCGAGAGGCCGAGATCGGGGTTGGTTCGCCAGACGATCGAATTGCTGGTCTTCCTCAGTCTGTGCGTGATCCTGGCGCGAACGTTCTCGGCGGAGGCCTACGTGGTGCCGACCGGATCGATGGCGCCGACGCTCCTGGGCTGGCATCGCGAGCTGGCGTGTCCCAACTGCGGTTTCGTCTTCCTGGTGGGAATCGATGAGGAGGGGCACACGGGCCTGGCGGTCTGCCCGAACTGCGGTCAGGGCGACATGGACCAGGTGCCTTCCGTCGAGTGCGGCGGGGATCGCGTGCTCGTGCAGAAGTTCCTCTACGAATTCCGACGGCCCAACCGCTGGGAGGTCGCCGTCTTCCATTTCCCGGGCGACCCCTCTCAGGCGTATGTCAAGCGGGTGGTCGGGCTGCCGGGGGAATCGATCCGGATCATCGACGGGGACATCTTCGTCGACGGTCGGATCGCCCGGAAGACCCTGGAGGAACAGCGGGCGATGCGGATCCTGGTCCACGATAGCCGCTTTGAGCCGAAAGACTCGGGCCGGTTCCCCCGCTGGAACTTCCGGTCCGGCTGGGGCTACCGATCGAGGCAAACCGGATGGACTCGCGAGTCGCCGAGGGGTTCGTGCATTCGACTCGCGCCGGGGGTCGGGCCCGGCGATTGGATCATCTATCGGCACTGGGGCCCGGCCCCGAAGGGTTACGGCCCGATCCGCGATTTCTACGCCTACAACGGCGGCGAGCTGCCGGCCGAGAACGAGGTCGTCGACCTGGGGTTGGAAGCCCGACTCTCCGTCGGCAACTCGGTCGAGGCGATCTCGGTGGCCCTCCGCTCCGGGTCGGACCAGTTCGAGGTGAGAATCCCGGTCGAGCTTGGTGGAGAGATCGAGCTGGTCCATAACGGCAAGCGAGTCGGCCTGACCAACTGCTGGAATCCGTTCCGGGAGAAGGGGTCGCGGCCCTGCGCCGCGACGCTGGAGGCGTCCTGTTTCGATCGTCGCGTGCTGGTGGCCGTCAACGGGCGGCTCTTGTTCGACCCGTTCGACTACAACAAGCGGCGCACGATCCCCCCGGCCGGAGAGTTCCCGATCGGGCTGGGGGTGGACGGGGGCGACCTGACCGTCCGTGAGTTGCGGATCTATCGGGACCTGCATTACACGGGCTCGCTGGCCAATACGCCCCGACAGGGCCACGCGCTGCGATCGTCCGTACAGCTCGGCCCCGATGAATACTTCGTCCTGGGCGACAACAGCCCGGTCTCGAACGATTCGCGGTTCTGGAACGGGAGTCCGGTCGTTCCCGGATCGATGCTGCTGGGAAAACCGTTCCTCGTCCATCTTCCCGGCGAGGTGGTACCGCTCCAGGTCTTCGGGCGATCGTTTTGCTGGGTTCCCGATCCTCGTCGGATCCGTTACATTCGTTAGGGGAGCTTCTGCGCGTCGGAACGAGCCTGGACGGACGATCCAGCGGCCCGACGGGGCCGATCCGGAAAGTGCAGGCGAGTCACCCGAGGCGGGATCCGGTCGTCGACCCGATCCCATGGCCCCGGCGAGATCGACGAAAGGGAACACGCCACGATGGGACGGTCCACCGCCACTCAGCCTGCCAAAGCCGGCAGCGTCCGGCCATCCGCCACCCCGGTCGAAGCCCGCCCCAAGGAAGGCTATCGTGACACCGTCGAGGCCATCGTCGTGGCCCTGATCCTGGCGCTGGTGGTCCGGGGATTCGAAGCCCAGGCCTTCGTGATCCCCACCGGCTCGATGGCCCCGACCCTCATGGGCCGGCACAAGGAAGTGGCCTGCCCACAATGCGGGTTCGTCTATGCGGTCAATGCCTCGCAAGAAGTCGAGAGCCAATCCCAGCGCGAGGACGTCGATGCCGGCATCTGCTCCAACTGCCGCTATGTCGCCCGACTGGATCAGTCGCCCAGCTTCCAGGGCGACCGGATCCTCGTGATGATGTTCCCCTATGACCTGCCGTTCCTGCCCGGGCAGCGGGCCGCCGCAGCGCTGGGACGTCGTCGTCTTCCGCTATCCCGAGGAGCCCGAGCTCAGCTATATCAAACGACTGATCGGACTCCCCGGCGAGACCATCCGGATCGCGCATGGCGACATCTACGTCAGGCCGCCGGCGGGCGCCGCGTTCGCGTTGGCCCGAAAGCCGTTACGTCACCAATCCGCGATGCTGCAAAACGTCTACGACGATCGCTACCAACCCCGCGCCCTGGCCGACAAGCCCGAATGGCGACGTTGGTCGAGCGATTCCGGCTGGAAGCCCCGGGCCGGCGCGACCAGCCACTATGAAGTGGAAGGGACCGCCGGGGACCAGTGGAGCGAGTTGCGGTATCACCACCTCGTGCCCGATCCCGAACAGTGGGACGCGATCCTGAAGGATCAGCCCTTGCCGTCCGAACGCTCACCCCGCGCCACGCTGATCACCGACTTCTATTCGTACAACACCAGCATGCCGCCCGGCGTGGACCTCGTCAACAAACCGTACCAGGTCCGGAGAGTCTGGATGCAGCCCCACTGGGTGGGTGACCTGGCATTAGAGGCCATATCAAGGTGACCCGGGTGGCGCCGGGAAGTGCCGTCCGATTCGAGCTGATCAAGGCGGGCCTGGCTCACCGATGCACGATCGACCTCGACACGGGAACAGCCGTCTTGACCCGGGGCGAGGCCGAGCTCGGCCGCTGGCAAACGCCGATCAAGGGAACGGGCAGCCATCATCTGGAATTCGCGAACGTGGATGATCGCATGACATTGGTGGTCGACGGGCGAGCCGTGAGTCCCGATGGGGTCACCTACGAGACGAGTGGTTCGGCACCGATCCCGACCGCGGCCGATACCGCGGCCGATCTGTCGCCCGCGGCCGTGTCCGTGCGGGGTGCCTCGGCCGTTGTGGTGAGCGACCTTGTCTTGAAGCGAGATATCTACTATACCCAGCAGCCGGGCAGTCGCGGTGACAGCGATTACGATCAGGGGGTTTGGGAGGGCTCTCCCCCACGGACTCCGTCGCGAACTGTTCGACTTCCTCTCGAATCCCGACCGGTTTTCGGCATTGTCCAACCTCCAATCGTCCGAAAAAAAGATTGGGACAGGACCGTTTCTTCATGATGGGGGACAATAGTCCCAGCAGTAAGGACAGCCGCGCCTGGGAAGACCGGGATCGGGATTGGGGTGCGACGGACCGGGAAACCTGGGAGGTCCCGCGGCAACTCCTGACCGGCAAGGCGTTCTACGTCTACTGGCCCCACATGGTCCCGTTCGGGCCCGACATCCAAATCAAAGGGTATCATTTACTCATACGCCCTTACTTCGAACGGATGAAGTGGATTCGCTAGGTCGTCACTGGTCATCAGTCCATTGGTCATTAGTTGTGCTGGGCTGGCTCAGGGTCTGGACAGCGACCTGAGGCTGATGTGACCTGGCCGTCGCTTGGCGCCAGTCTCAACTAATGACCAATGACAATGGACCGAGGACTAAAGAGATCAAGGAGGATCGAGCGATGCCCCTGCTGCAAGTTACCGGGCTGGAAAAGTGGTATGGCCGCCGCAAGGTGGTCAACGGTGTCGACTACGAGGTCGATCAGGGCGAGGTGGTCGGGCTCCTGGGCCTAACGGCGCCGGCAAGACGACAAGCTTCCGGATGACGATCGGCCTGATCGACACGGATGGCGGCAAGGTCATGTTCGACGGCCGCGACGTGACCAAATTGCCGATGTACCTCCGGGCGCGCGCCGGCATGGGCTACCTGGCGCAGGAAAAGAGCGTCTTCCGGCAGTTGTCCGTCGAAGATAACCTGATGGCGATCCTCGAGACCTGTAAGGGTATGACGCGCAAGCAGCGGGTCGATCGCCAGAACGAGTTGCTCGATCAGTTCGGACTGACCAAGATCCGCAAGACCAAGGCCAACCGGGTCTCCGGCGGCGAGTGCCGGCGGCTCGAGATCGCCCGCTCGCTGATCACCGAGCCCAAGATGATCATGCTCGACGAGCCGTTCGCCGGCATCGATCCCAAGACGGTCGCCGAGATCCAGGACCAGATCCGCGACCTGGCGGAGCGGTACAAGCATGGGCGTCCTGCTGACCGACCACCAGTTCCGTGAGACACTCGAGGTCACCGATCGCTGTTACGTGATCCACGAGGGCCGCGTCTTCGCATACGGCAACCGGGAGCAGATCCTCAACAACGAGGAAGTGCGTCGAACACTATATCGGCGAGCGGTTCGACGTCGGCCACCTGCTCGATCGTCGCCAGCCGGTCTCGCTCTCCCACAAGCCCCCCACTCCGGTCGACGATGGTGCGCTGGTCGCGCACGATCCGCTCGAGTCGGGACCCGACTCGCTGGGATCGACGACGACCGCCTACTTCGGACAGTACATCAGCACGGAGATGATCCTGGGTCATATCGACCAGGTCTCGATCGAGTCCACCTCGTGCCAGGACTCCGCCAATCTGCCACCGCTCCCTCCGCCTCCCGACGGACCGGTCCCGGGAGTCTACGAAGAGCCCGGTTTCTGAACCAACCATTCACCGCTTTCAGGTCCCAAGCAACGCGTCGTCGGACGAGGCAGGTCTACCGTCCTCCAGGATGAGCGATCCCGGATCGATCCCCAGCATCGCCGCCAGAAGTCGGTCGTCGTGGCAAGGCTGGACGAATCGGATCCCCACTTGCAGTGGACCGGCAGGACGGACCGGGAGCGCCCAGATCCAGTCGGTCTTCACGGGGCCCTCGATCCGAAACCGCACAGGACTTCCGAGCCGGAGTATCTCTTCGGTGGAGATCAAGACACCCTCTCGGCTGATGTTGAGGACCGTCGCTCTGGTTCTCCAGTTGCTACCGTCGCTCATGAACTCCAGTGCCGCCTGGTTCTTGACGGCGACCCATCGCGGGGAGGTCCTGCGTTCGCTGGGGGTGGTCATACACGAGCATCCATTTTTGGCTATTAGGACGATGATTGCGTGCGACTCACCGGAAACATAGAACACAGTCTCGTGAGGCGCGGGCGCTGTGGGCCGATACGCGATCGCCTCTTCCTTCAGCCGCGAGTCCTGCACCGGCAAACCGCACTACGTCGGCCTCGATCCATGTCTCGATCGAAACGCGTGCGTCATGGCCAGGGCGGTGGTGGCGGGTCGGGCTCGACCGAGAACCAGCGCCGGGCCGCAGCCAGCTCATACTTGCGTCTCATCGCCGCGTGGTAGTCGGCCATCGCAGCGGCCTTGGCTGCCTCTTTGCTAAAGTGGCCTCTACCCAAACCCCTCTTCTCCGTCTCCGTTTCGACATCAATCCAGCCCTGCTCGGTTTTCCGGAAGATGGCCTCGGAATTCGCATGAACTCTCCCCTGAAGTTGGAAGGAAGACCTGTGCGAGTTCCGAGTCGTCTCAACACCCGCCCAGAGAACGATGGCCAGGATCGCCACCGCGATCATCATTTGCCGGATCGTCATCCGCAGGCGCAGCGGTCGAGCCTTCAAGAGTTCGGTGATTTGCTGGTCGGTCGAATCGCAGTTCGGGACCTCGACCAGCGAGAGAAAGCGGCTCCGCCAGACGAAGGGAGAGAGCGAAACGGCCAAGGCCGACGTGAAGACTAGTGCAGAAGAGGCAACAAGAAAACCGATCAACCAGGCACTTTGTGCACTCCCGAAGCGTGGCTCGTTGATCGAGAAGACCAAGAATAAGGGAATCCCGAATTGTAGTACAGCCGCGAGGAGGGCGAGGAGCCAGAGCAGACGCCGAAACCACGAGTTGTAGCCAACTCCGAGATAATGAACCGTGTCGGGACCGGCCTCGATCTTGACGGGCTGGCTTGCAAAAAAGCCGAACCTCGCCGTGATCTGATGATGGCCGGGCGGGAGATCGACCTCGACCTTTTCCCCAGAAGGGATTGACGCGTCGCCCTCGCCGTCGATCAGGATGCGGTAGATCTGCCGCTTATTCTCGAATCGCCCGGCTCGGGGTCGGGTGACGATGAGCTTCGCCATGGCTTGTCGTCCATCGAGCTCCGGACCGATCGCGTGCAACGTCTCGTACCTGAAACAGAGCTTACAACGAACGCAGTCCTCATTCTACGTGGCATTCGTCGCTCCGTACCTCTTCAGTCCCACGAAGTCGCGGACCTGCTGAGCGATGGCTACCTCGGTCGGGAGCCGCTCCATCGAGCTGGCCCCGTAGAAGCCGTCCACGCTCGGTACGCGATCGAGGATGAACTGGGCGTCCTCCGGCGCGGCGATCGGCCCGCCGTGGCAGAGCACGAGCACGTCGTCGCGGACGGACTTGGCCGCATCGGCGATATCGGCGACTTCGCGCACGCAATCGTCGAGGGACTTGGCCGTCTTGGCCCCGATCGATCCCTTGGTGGTGAGTCCCATGTGGGCCACGACGATATCGGCGCCCGCTTCCGCGAGCAGCCGGGCTTGCTCCATGTCGAAAGCGTATGGCGTGGTGAGCAGGTCGAGCTCATGGGCTGCCGCGATGCAATCGATCTCCAGGGCGAAGCCCATGCCGGTCTCTTCGAGGTTGGCCCGGAAGAGGCCGTCGATCAGCCCGACCGTCGGGAAGTTCTGGATGCCGGCGAAGCCCATCTCCTTGAGCTCGCGGAGGAAAAGGTCGCGGATCAGGAAGGGGTCGGATGGCGCAGACTCCGGCGAGCACGGGGGTGTGGCGGACCGCCGTCAGGACTTCGTAGGCCATCTCCTTGACGATCGCGTTGGCATTGCCATACGGCATCAAGCCGGCCATCGAGCCGCGACCGGCCATCCGGAACCGGCCCGAGTTGTAGATGACGATCAGGTCGATCCCGCCGGCCTCCTCGCACTTGGCGCTGATCCCCGTCCCGGCGCCGCCGCCGATGACCGGCAGTCCCGCGGCGACTTTCTTGCGAAGCCGCTCCATGATCGTTGCACGCGATTCAGGCATCTCGATCGATCCTCGATTGGGGTTTACTTGTCAGAATTCGTCCGACCCATGCGTGGCCATCCAGGCTGAGGAATTCGTCGACCAAGGCCTGCGCGAACTCCGGGTCGTTGATATGGAGCGGCAAGCGGCGGATCGAGCGGCCCGGTGCGGGAACGATCGCCGATTCCAACTCGTCGAAGAGTGCGGCATCCGCCTCCGCGTCGTGGAACGGCTGCCCCGGAGCATCGATCGCGGAGACGCCCCTCTCGGGGATGAGGATGCCGGAACGGCGCTTCCGCGCGGTTGAGCTTCGACGCGATCCAGCGGGCACATCGGCGATTCTCCTCGGCCGTCGTCCGCATGAGCGTCACCTGGGCGTTGTGGACGTGGAGCCGTCGGTTCCGGAACGGCTCGGGCACGGTCGCCAGGGCGCCGAAGTTGACCATGTCGAGGGCACCCAGGCTGAGCACGAAGGGGACCTTCGCCCGGAGGATCGCCTCGAATCGGTGCGGGCCGGCCGGCAAGATGCCGCCGACCACCTCGTCGGCCACCTCGGTGGTCGTGATATCCAGGACGCCGCGGATCAGGCCGGCTTCGACGAGCTTCTCCATCGATCGACCGCCGGTCCCCGTCGCGTGGAAGACGAGGCAATCGAAGCCGAGCGCTTCGAGGGCCTCGCGCACCGCGGTCACGCAGGGAGTCGTGACGCCGAACATCGTCATGCCCAGCGTCGGCTTGTCACCGGCCGGAGGGATCGGGAAGCGGACCATCCCCGCCATGGCGTGGGCGGCGTTGCCGAGCACACGGCGCGAAACGGCATTCAACCCCGCGATGTCGACGACCGAGTACATGAGCGTGATGTCGCTGGAGCCGACGTAAGCGGCCGTGTTGCCGCTGGCGACCGTCGAGACCATGAGCTTGGGCAACCCGATCGGCAGGCCTCGCATCGCGGTCGTGATCAACGCCGTGCCGCCGCTGCCGCCGATCCCGATCACACCGGCGACCCGGCCCGAGTCGTGCTCGCGACGGAGGAAGATTTCCAGCGCCTCGCCCATCGCCGTGATCGCCCGACCGCGATCGATCTGGAGAAAGGGCCGCGGCGCGGCCGTCAGCCGTGGGATGACAGCCGGCCACAGTGGCGCGATCGATGTCCGGAGCGACGGTAGGAGGCTCCATCGTCCCGACGTCAACGGTCACGACAGCGACTCCAGTCGCACGGAGCTGATCGGCAACGTATGCCAGCTCGTGTCCCTTGGTATCCATCGTGGCGATGGCGTAGACTGACGGACCCATCACACGGGTCTCCCGATTGTTCACCAAGCGTGTTTCGAAGGCCGTGAGTGAGCGAACGCCATTCACTCGTGTATCGTAGCCGCACGCGGCACGCGTAAACCGACCCGTTCTCGCGTGGCTTCTCCCTCTGGGTCGGCATCGTTTCTTCTCCACTTGCGCCGTCGGAGGGGTCCTGAGACCAGCGCCCAGCACCGCACCACACCATCTCGCCGACATGAGCGAGCCTGGGCCATTCGCGATTTCACTCTGGCCGGCTCGTCGTGAAAACGCTAAAACGTCGCGTGCGAAGCGTTCGCGCCGTGCAATCATCCTGTTGTCCTCCATGGATGGAGGTAAAGACTTTGGTGAACGGGACAGGTGAGCGAACGCGGCCGGTACTGGCATGGGAGATCCTCCGAGCCTTTGCGATCGTGCGGAACGCGAGAATCCTGTCTGGAACCTGGCCGGCCTACTTACCTCAGTCGATTGCGCGTCCCAGGGCTTTGCCGGGAGGTTTGCTCGGGTCCATCGGCCTGATCATCGTCCTGGAGTGCGTGGGCATCGTCCCGGAGACGTTGCGGAATCCGGGAGGCGAGCGACCGTGTCAATGCGTCGTGGCTAGCGGCCGGCCGAGCCGCCGCCGGGCCCGAAGCCAGCGCAGAGATCCTCTGTTTCGGGGACAGTCTGATCAAGTTGGGGATTCTGCCCCGCGTGCTCGAGAATCGCCTGGGATGGTCGGCCCATAACCTCGCCGTACTGGGCGGACAGGCTCCCACCAGCTATTTCCTCCTCCGGCGAGTGCTGGAGCAGGGTCATCGTCCTCGTGCCCTGATCGTCAATTTCTCGCCGCTCCTCCTGGCCATGGATCCCCGGGTCAACCTGGAGTGGTGGTCGCGGTTGCCCGACGGATGCGAGCGACTCGAACTCCTCTGGCGAGCCCGCGATCCGCGCTGACGGCATCGATGACCGTCCAGAGTTTGATCGCCTCCTGGTCGGCCCGAGACGCCGTCCGATCGGTCCTCGGGCTGGACGGCGATCGGGTTCCGTATCGGTCGCGTCACAATGATCCCCGACGACGTACGGGTCTTCGAGCGAAACTGGCGGTTGAACTGCGGTGCTCAAGTCGCTCCCCGGCCTTTCGTTCCCATCGAGGGGGCCTTGCCGAAACCGTATGAGGGAAGCCATTGGAAATGGCGGCCCCATCCGGCTCATGCCTTCTACGTGGAACGTTTCTTGAACCTGGCCGCGGCTCATCAGATCCCCGTCTACTGGGTCCTGACCCCGGCCATGTCCGCATGGCTGGACCGGAACGACGAGGTTGGGACGATCGGCGCCTACCGTCAGATTCGTCCGAGACCATGGTTGCCCGTTTCCCGGACTCATCGTCCTGGATGCGCAGGGCGTGGGCTGGGATCGCTCGGCGTTCCGCGACCCGATTCACCTGAACCGAGACGGAGCCGTCCGACTGACCCTTTCCGTTGCCGAGTCGATCGCTCGCGGCACCGATCGGCCGGCGAACGGTTCGCGATGGCTCAAGCTGGACGGGAATGCCGATCAATGTTCGAACCGGTTCCAGGATCTCCTGGAAGACCTCGACCAATCGCGGGCGGCGGTCAATCATCGGGAGAGCGGATCGGTTCTGAGGGAGGAATCAAGGTGATGGACAACGGAAGTCCGAGGAAGGGCCTTCGCTCGCGGTGGGACGCTGCCTCGAACCGGAGCAAACAACCGATACATCGATATATTTTGCTCCGGCATGTACCGGGCTTGCTCGACCTGGCAATATGAGGTCGTGGCCCACATCCTGGAAAACCGTGTCGCGGGACAGCGGCTGGGCTACTTGACCGGCGAGCAGTACAGGGACCTCGTCCGCAAGCACGCCGACGGCGCTGCAATTCCATCGGTGACCGGCTGGCGCGTGCTCAAGTCGCACGAAGGGGATCGCAGCTTTGCCCGCGCCATTGCCGAAGGGCGGGGCATGGCGATCTACGCCTTTCGCGACGTCCGCGACGTCGTGTTTTCCCTCATGCACAAGCGCAGCTTGACGTTCGAGCAATTGCTCCGTCAGGGGATGATTCACCAGGTCCTGGCCAACGACCGGTTCTGGACGCGACAGCCGAGACGTGCTGATCCAGCGCTACGAGGCGATCCTCTCGGACCCGGTCGGCGGAGTCCGCACCCTGGCCGATCACCTCAAGATCGACCTGGAAGAGGGCGAAGCCGAGCACATCGCCAATGAGTATTCGCTCGAGTCCAACAAGGCCAGGACCGAGGCACTCCGCCGCCGCCTGGAGCAGGTCGGCGTGGATCTGAACGATGCGGCGAACGCCCAGATCTGCGACTCGACCACGCTCCTGCACTGGAACCACGTTCGTAACGGCGGCTCCGGCTCCTGGTACGCCGAGGCCACGCCACGTCAACGGTTGATTCTCCGTCGACTTTGCGGACGCTGGCTGAAGGAGCGGAACTACCCGCTCATCCCCGCCGGTTCGGATTCCGGAGTTGCCCGGGACACATCCATCAGCCTGCGGGATCGTTTCCAGATCGAGGCCGATCTCCTCGTCGGCTGGCTGAATTACCAGGTCCGGACGGCCTCGCAACGGTTCCCACGGCTGGCCCTGGCCGTCAAGCGCATGCTCGGCATTCCGACGCCGCCCCAGGCCGGCGCGACCGTCTTCTCCGACTCAAAGCCCGAGTCGCCTGTGGAGTCATCGACGAGGTGATCGTGGACCAAGAGCCGTTCGATTATCACGATTACAACCGGACGATCGTCGCCTTCCACGGGACGACGGAGGCCGTGGCCGATCGCCTGGTCGACGGGGACGCCTTCACGCCCAGCGGCAACACGGATGATTGGCTGGGAAGCGGCGTCTATTTCTGGGAATACGCTCCGAAGCAGGCATGGTGGTGGGCGAGGACGTTCAAGAAGAAATCGAAGCCGGCCGTCGTGGGAGCGATGATCCGGCTGGGGAATTGCTTCGACCTACTCGACCCGACGAACGTGCAGTCGCTCAAGCGGCTGTACAATGGTATGATGGACAACTGGAAGGCTGCGGGGGTCGAACCGCCGAGGGATTTCCGGCATCGAAGAAACCTCGAGTGCGCCGTCTTCAACTATTTTTACGACGAAGCGGCGTCGGAGGGGAAACCGATCGATGTCCGCATGAGCCGTCTATGTCCCCACCGACAAGGCCAAGCGGATCTGGAAGGGGAGCTGGATTTATGAAGAAGCGCACATCCAAGTCTGCGTCCGGAACCAAAAAAACATCCTCGCGGTCTGGCACGTCGGACCCGATGGCCGATACGGCAGAGGCGGAACCGGCAGACCCCATGACTAGACGGGATCACCCTCACCCTCAATAAGATCATCGAGGAGCTCAAACGGATGACCCCCGAGGAGTTCCGGCAGTCCCTCGTCCGCTCCGGCATCATTGACGAGCATGGAAAGCTCACGCCCATGTACAGGCGACGTAGGTGAGTGGCTTCCTCGTCGAGACTCGGCCTCGAAAAAGCTCTGCGAAATACGTCACGGGCGACCCGTCACTGCGTCTCGGCCGCCGCACGGTTCCAGGAACTGCGTGGATATTCTTGCTTGAGCCGAAGCGCGTATTCATCGGCCTTCGCGTCCTGCTTGATCTGGCGGAAGAGCGTCGCGATCGCAGTGGAGGGCGCGCGGGTGCTCGGCCTTGTCCTTGCTGTAGAGCAAGTCCGTGTGGAGGTAGGCGATCAGGGCCTCCTTGGGGTGGTTCGCCGCGCGGAGACAGTCGCCCAGCGTGTTGTACGCGGGAGCCTGGGCCTCGGCGTCCTCGGCGGGGCTGGCCTGGATGACCTCGCGGACGAGCGCCTCGGCCTCCTTGAACTTCTTCATGCCAACCAGGCTCTCCGACTTGGCCAGCATCGCCGTCGCGGTGGCGCTCCGAATTCTTCGGTGACTGAGGCGATCAGGCGGTCCAGCTCGGCGATCGCCTCGCCATGCTTGCCCTGGCGGGCGAGCACCTTGGTGCGCAGGACGGCCGCACGCTCCGCGGCTTTGGGAGACTTGGCCAGGGCCGCAATGGTCGCCTCGGCGCCCGAGAAATCGCCGGCATGGATCTGGAGGCGGGCCAGGCTCTCCCGTGCCGCGTTGAGCTGGCGGCTGTTGGGATAGGTTCGCACGAACAGAGTGAGCTTGTCCCGGGCCTCCTTGATCCGGTCGGGCTCGACCAGGGCCAGGTCACCCAGCACCCGCGCCTCGCGGAACAGGGCCGATTGCTGGGGATACGGCCGGCCGGCCGCCTCGGTCGCCGCCTTCTTGAACAGCTCGGCGGCCTCGGACAGTTGGCCGGCCGACTCCCGGGCCTCGGCCAGTGGGAACGTGGCGGACTGGGCGTCATAGCGAACCGAAACGATCTGATCGACCGGCACCGGTACGGGATTCGCCCCGACCAGGACCACGACTTCGTTCGCCGACTCCGACTGGACCTGGCCGCGAACCACGCCGCCGATCGCCTGCTTGACGGTCGTACCGGGGATGAGCCGGACCTCGTCGCCGCGGAGGATCGCGGGCGAGCCGAGTCCGGCCACGCCGATGAGAACGAGGAACGCCGAACGGAGTCGTATACCTTCGCATGAGTTGCGTCGTCATTCGTCATGCCTTCATTTCTTGGAGAGCCGCGCGACGAGACCCTGGTATTTCGCCTTCATCTCGCTGCCGCCGACGCTCGGATTCAGCCGCATCACACCTTGAAGCGTCTGGCGCGCCTTGACCGTTTCTTTCTGCTTCGAGAGCACAAAGGCCACGTGGTACCAGGCGTCATAATAGAAAGGCGGGCCGGGGCTTGAGTCGCTCGAGGTTCTTGGCGAGCCCTTCCCAGTGCCGCAACGCCGCCGACCACGAGCCTTTGCCCGCATCCGCCTCGGCTTCGAGCAGGAGACCTTTCTCGAACTGGGGCTCGATGTACGCGAGGGTTCTGGGCGAGGAGCTCCTCGACGAGCGAGCTGGCCAGGTCGAGCTTGCCCTCGACCCCGCAGCGCCGCGGCCATCTTGAGTCGGGTCCGCAGCAGTCGATGTGCGACCGCCGGGCTGCTGGAGGAACTCGGGATTCTGGGTGAATTCCTTGAGGACGCGCTGGAGCACCTCCTCGGCCTCCTTGTACTCGTCGAGTGACAGGAGGCTCTCGCCGGCCCATTCCAGCGACTCATAGGTCTGGCCGGTCTTGCTCGCGGCCAGAGTCGTGAGGAACGTCTTGTAGGCCTGGTGCATCTGGAGCGAATGCCCGGGTATTTCCTTTCTGCCGCAGTGCATCGAGCTCTTTCTGGAGGAGCTTCCCGAGCTTGAGGTAGAGCTGGGTCAGGCTGGCTCCGCCTCCGGCCTTCTCCAGGGTCTTCATGATGGCGATGGCCTGCTGGACCTGGTTGGTGGCGATGTAGGCCGTGAGCTGGGCCTCCATCAGCCGGGAGTAGGCCGGTCCGGACTTGCCGTTTTGCACTTTGACGATCGGGTCGAGGAGCTGGAGGGCTTCCGCCGGCTTGCCCGTTTCGGTGAGCACGATGGCCAGGTCGCCGGCATTCCCGACCAGGCCGGGGTCGGTCTGACCGACCCCGGCTTCCCGGCGCGCCTTGAGGGTGGTTCTGAGGATCTCCGTCGCGGACTGGGCCTCGGTGCCGGCCGCGGCGGAGTTTCCCATGCGCTCGAGGACGCGGCTCTTGGCCCAGTGAGCGGCACCGAGTCGCGTCTGCGCCTCGAACCACTTCATGGAGCGGCGTCGGATGGCCGCGAACGACGCGATCGCCTGATCGTACTGGCCCCGGCCGAAATGGATCTGGCCGAGGTTGTATCGGGCGTCATCCCCTTCCTCGCGGTCGGGCCATGTCTCGGCCGTATACTTCGCCAACTGGACCAGGTGCTCGATGTCCGCCAGACGATCGACCTCGGTGTAGGTGTTGTACGCATCCGCCAGCGACTGCATTCCGATCGCGGTCGCCTTGGGGGACAGGCCCTGCTTGGGATAACGCCGGGCGAGGTGTTCGGACAGGACGTCGGCCTCGTAGAACTGCTTGTTCAGGTAATAGCAGAAGGCCAGGTTGTATCGGGCCAGGTTCAAGTTCTCGATCTCGCGGATGGGATTGGCCTTCCGCACGGCCGCCTTGAGCAGGACGATGGCTCGCTCCCACTCCTGGGAGGCGATCGCCTCGTCGGCCCGCTCCATGACATCCTTGAACGTGAGACGGGTGATCTCCTCGGCCTTCACCGCCGCGCTGGGCTTGTACTTCTTGAGCAGCGCGAGGGCTTCATTCTTGAACGGCGTGGGGTATCGGACCACCCTGCTCACGGTATCGATGATCTCTTTCACGGCCTTGGGACGGCCAGCGCTGTCGATCTCGGGCATCTGGGCGTCGATGGCCTTGGCCAGCTCCAGCATCACGCCCAGCCCTTCCTTCGACCGCCACTCGTCGCGGCGGTTGAACTTTTCGAGCCATCGCGTGGCCTCGTCGGCGGCCAGTGCGTACTGCTTGCGCTTGGCCAGCGCGACGATGTAGAAATAACCCACGTTGCGCTGGAGATCGCGGAGGCGGGAATCGCCGTGGCCCAGGAGCTGCTTGTACAGACCGATCGCGGCGCCGATATCGCCCTGCTCCTCGAAGCACTTGGCCTGCCACATCTGGGCAGCCAGGCCGGCGAACTGCTCTCGATAGCTCTTGTAGAGGGCTTCAAACTGATCGAGGGCGGCCTTCAGATACTTCGTCCGGTCGGCGGAGGTCGCCGGAAAGGTGTGGGCCAGCTCATAATCGGCGACCCCCTTCTGGAGCATCGCATTGAGGTAGGTGGCCAGGACGACATCGCGCTGGGCGCGCCGAGGGTCTGCCCTCGGGCATGGAGACCGGGAACGTCTTGTAGGCGGCGGCGAGGGCTTCGACCGATTTGCCATAGGCTTCGTGGGCCTGCGAGTAGGCGGCTCGGGCGTCGGCCAGCTTGGCTTCCTTCTTCGTCTTGTCCTGGGTGTCCTCGCTCTGGAGCATCGCCAGGTAGCCCCGTTCGAGGAGCAGCTTGGCCAGTTGCACCAGGGCATCGCGGGCCTCGGGGCGTGTGGGATGGGCCTTGGTGAATCCCTCGAGCTTGTCGTGCGCGTCCTTCAAGAGTTCCTCGCGCAAGACCAGGTCGCTCGATCGAGACGCCTCGTCGATCAGGGTCCGCCCTTCCTCATAGTCGAGCGCGATCTTGAGGTCGTCCGGCAAGGCGGGATCGGCGCGGAGCTGGTTGATGTAATCCAGGGCTTGCTCATGGAGGCCGTGGTTCTTGAGTTCCTGGAGGAACTGGCTGACGGTCCGGGGATCCTCGGACGCCCGGGCCGTCGCGGCGAGCGAGACCAGGCCAACGATGCCTGCGACCAGTCACGAACCACCGGCAACCGACAGCTCGACGCGACATGAGCGGCTCCTGGGTGTCAACGGCCTCCGCGCGGACCGGCCTGACTCGTGGAGATCCGCGCAGATCGCGAACGACGTTCGAGCCGGGACGGAACGGAGGCTACCTATTAATCTAAGACTGCCCGGGAGATGCCGTCAAGCGGGCGGCTGGCCTTGTCCATATCTCAATCGGGCGCGTGGGTTGAGCGCACGGGTGGCATCTTGCCAGTCGGTGGTGGTCGTGCCAACATGGCTTCGGGGTTTTGGCGTGCCCGGAAACCGGATCCAGGACCAGGGCATCAGCGTGTCTCGATATTTCAAATACAAGACGAGCGAGGCATTACGGGCCGACGCCCGAGCGCTGGGCCTGGCTCTCGACCTGAGCGCGGATCTGTCGCCACTCCTCCGGCCGATGGAGCTCGGTGGCCGTCGCGTGGGGAACCGGCTGGCGATCCAGCCGATGGAGGGATGCGACGGTGAGCCCGACGGCTCGCCGGGCGAGCTGACCTATCGCCGTTACCAGCGCTTCGGCGGCGGCGGGGCCAAGCTGATCTGGGGCGAGGCCGCCGCGGTCGTCCCGGAGGGCCGGGCCAATCCCCGCCAGCTCGTCATCAACGCGGCCGAACGCGCCCGCGCTCGAGAAACTCCTCCTCACGGCCCGACAGGCCCACATCGAGGCGAACCGAAACGACGACGACCTGCTCATCGGTCTGCAATTGACCCACTCGGGCCGATACTCGTTCCAGCGCCCCCTCCTCGCCCAGCACGACCCGCTCCTCGATCCCCGGACCATCGCCGACAAGTCCACGGGCCGGGTCGTCGGACCGGACGATCCCCTCCTCTCCGACGACGAGCTCGACCGCCTCCAGGACCGGTTCGCCGAGGCGGCCGCCCTGGCCTACCGGATCGGGTTCGACTTCGTGGACATCAAGCAGTGTCATCGTTACCTTCTCAACGAGCTGCTCTCCGCCCGGTCGCGCCGGGCAAGTACGGCGGCTCGCTGGAGAACCGGACCCGGTTCATCCGTGACCTGGTGTCGCGGATCCGGTCCGAGAATCCCGGCCGGATCATCGCCACCCGGCTGAACGTCTTCGACGGCGTCCCCTACCAGAAGGCCGACGACGGGCGAGGGGTCCCCTGCCCTTCTCCACTCCGGTCCATTCGGCCTGGGGAACCGACCCGGACAATCCGTCCGAGCCCGACCTCGCCGAGCCAATCGCGCTGATCGGGTGGCTGCGGGACCTCGGCGTCGTCGTTGATCAACGTCTCGATCGGCAACCCGTACGCGAGTCCGCACCTCCTGCGACCGTTCGAGTATCCCCCGCCGGACGGCTACGAGACGCCCGAGCATCCCCTGATCGGCGTGGACCGGCACTTCCGCCTGACCGCGGCGATCCAGGCGGCCTATCCGGACATCGCCGTGGTCGGGTCGGGCTATAGCTGGCTCCAGGCCTTCGCGTTCGAGGCCGGGGCGGCGAACGTCGCCGCGGGCCGGACCACATTCGTCGGCATCGGCCGCGGCGCCCTGACCCAGCCGGATTTCGGGCTCCGCGTGGCGAACGGGGAGCCCC
Organism: uncultured Isosphaeraceae bacterium; assembly: GCA_963842405.1. Classification (GTDB taxonomy): domain Bacteria; phylum Planctomycetota; class Planctomycetia; order Isosphaerales; family Isosphaeraceae; genus CAVZRC01. Next base: position 27,284 of record CAWJGW010000053.1, read on the forward strand.
TGGACCGAAAACGCCTCTGCCGCACCTTCAGCTACTGCACGGCCCTGATGCGCTCCAAGCACAACGAATTGGGCCAGTTCCCCACCGGCTGCCCGCCGTTCGACAAGGAGGTCTACGGGCCGATCTGGGATGATGCCCAACGGTAAGAGGACCAAATCAGCCGAGCAATTCCGGGACGACTTGCCCGTTGGAGACGATCTTGATCGGCTGGCCCCCACGGTTGGTGAACGTCGTCTCGGGGTCGATGCCAAGCTGGTGATAGAGCGTCATCATCAGGTCTTGGGGACGGAGCGGCGCTTGGTGGGATGCTCGCCGCGAGCATTGGATGCACCGATGACCCGTCCGCGCGCGAACCCACCGCCCGCGACCAGGACGCTCATGACGTTGCCCCAGTGGTCGCGGCCTGGCACTGGGTCGGAGCCCGGCACGCCCTTCTTGTTCATCCGGGGCGTCCGGCCGAATTCGCCCATCACGATCACCATGGTCGAGTCGAGCAGACCGCGGCTGTCCAGGTCCTCGATCAAGGCGCCGACGGTGGCATCGAGGATGGGAAGGACCCGGTGCACCGATCGGTCGAGACTCGAGTGCATGTCCCAGCCGCCGAAGGTCAGGGTGACGAACCGCACGCCGGCCTCGACCAGCCGACGGGCCAGCAGTGCACTCTGGCCCCATTGATGCCGGGAGTAGCGATCGCGGAGCCGTGGGTCTTCCTTCGTCAGGTCGAACGCCCGGCGCGCCTCTTGACCCAGGACCAGCGAGAACGCTTCCTGCTCGAAGCGGTCGAAGCCCTCCATGATGCCGGATGCGTCGCTGGCCCGTCGGACGCGGTCGAAGGCGCCGAGCAGGCCGCGGCGGCCTTCCATCCGCTGCGCATTCACGCCCGCGGGCAGACTCAGATTGGGCACGCGGTATCGCTCGTTATTGGGATCGCCGTCGGCATTGAATGGGTTATACGAAGCCCCGAGATAGGCCGATCCGTGATAGCCCGGCGCGATGCCCACCGAGTGGGTGTTCGGCAGCCCGACGTAGGCCGGCATGCCGGGCTTCTTCGCGCCCTGGATCCGGGCGACGATCGAGCCGACCGAAGGATACTGCGGCGCCAGGCTCCGCGCGTTGGACCCGAGATAGCCGGTCAACATCCAGTGCGCGGCCGCGAAGTGATCGCCGTTGTCGTGGTGCAAGGACCGGATGATCGACATCTTGTCGAGGAGTCGCGCATGATTCGGCAGCAACTCCGAGACCTGCACGCCCGGCAGGGCCGTCGAGATCGCCTTGAGCGGGCCGCGATACTCGGAGGGTGCGTCAGGCTTGGGATCGTAGGTCTCGTGCTGCGGCGGCCCGCCATCGAGCCAGATCAAGATCACCGACCGATCGGACGCGGATGCCGCCGCGGTGCGGCGAGGCCCGAGCCCGCAGGGCATCGGCCAGGGTCAGCCCCGCCAATCCCAACGTCCCGACCTTGAGGAAACTCCGGCGGCTGACGCCGTCACAACGCCGGGGAGATGGACTCGTGAGCTCCAGCATCGTCGAATCTCCGCACCGGTAGGGAAGACTGGACCGCGGATCGCACGGATGGAAGAATGTTAACGGTATCTGGCCGTGGGACCCGAAGAGCTTCGAGGGATAGGGCGTGCATTCCTCCGTAGAATGGTATAGGCTATTCCTTTCAGGAAGGCCACCGTGGAACATGATGTAGGAGCACATGCACGAATGGTAGCGCTAGTCCCATGTGAGGAGGGAGTGCCAATACTACGTGGTGATCATACCGAAGTATCGCCGGAAAGTCTTCTACGGAAGACTGCGGCATCAGATCGGCCCAATCCTTCGAGGATTTGTGCCGTCAACGCGGAGTCGAGCTGTTGGAAGGGCATGCGATGCCTGACCACGTCCGCCTGATGCCCGAGCATGCCACCCGAGTGCAATGTGGCGCATACGATGGAGATTCCTGAAGGACATCAGTGAGGTTCGAATCCAAAGGGAATGGCTTCAAGAGCGATCGGATGACGGGCCATCATATCTGGACAACGGGTTATTCATCTAAAATGTGAGCGCAGCAGGGCGATCCCGGTACTCCGTTACGTCCAGGCACGATTCTCCAAGTTCACACAAACCGTCGCCGAAACGCAACACAATTGTTAAATAATTTTTCTCGACAGCCGCGAACGGGACGGATTCCTGGTTCGCGCTGATCGGAGATTCCGTCGCGCGGCGTCAAACTTTCGAATCGCCGGAGGTCCTCATTTACGGCGCTGATACGGCACGGCTACCATGAACGTTGATGCGACGAGCTCGCCATGCCGATGCTGACCGGGACGGGCGTCCGGGGCTAGCCCTGACGGCTCGCGACGTCCTCGCGCATTCCATCACGGGAGGGCCAGATCGTGAGGCAGTTCACTCGCGGGTCTTGCGCCAGGCGGCTCTGCACGGGACTCATCGCGCTGTTCTTGTTGTTGAACGGGGTTGTGGAGGTGCTCGCCCAGGATGTCGAGTCGAAGCCTTCAAACAAGCCTCAGGCCGGTCCTGGGCTTGCCGTGGGATCATCGGTGGTCCTCAAGGTTTGGGATGCGACGCTCAATGATAACGGTCGGATGGTGCCCCTCGGAAACGCTTTCATCCTGAAAGTGGAACGGGTCGATGGGGATCGGGTCTTACTGCTCGAGCCCGACGACTACAAGCAAGGGTGGATCGGCGTCGATCAAGTCGTGCCGCTCGACGAGGCGCTTGCCTTCTACAATCGCAAGATCGAGAAAGACCCTCGCGACGCCGATACATTCGGGCTGCGCGGGCGGCTCTACCGATATCGAAAGGAGAATGACCGCGCAGAGACCGATCTGAATCGGGCGATCGAGCTGGAGCCAAACCGAGCCAGATATTACGTATCTCTTGGATTCGTCCACCTCCGAAAGCGGCAATTTGACCTGAGCATCGCCGACTACGACAAGGCGATTCAGATCGATCCCAAGATGTCGGATGCCTACGTGGATCGTGCAATTGCCCGGTTCTGGATGAACGCATACCAGCGAGCCAAACCGGACCTCGACGAGGCGATCCGGCTTGATCCTGCGAGTTCCAGGGCCTGGGACGCTCGCTCTCACTACTGGGTTCACGAACGTAACATCGAGAACGCCTTGAATGATATCAATGAGGCCATCCGCCTCGAACCGAAGAATCCCGCTCGGTATCTCTGGCGCGGCGATGTTTGGACGCGAAAGGGACAGCACGATCGAGCGCTCGCGGATTTTACGGAGGCCATTCGTATCAGACCGAACGACGCTTCTGCTTTTGAGGAGCGTGGTAGCACCTTCCAGGAAACGGACCAGTTCGACAAGGCGAAGGACGATTTCACTGAGGCCATCAAGCTCAAGCCGAAAAACGCCATTTATCGGACGATGCGAGGCCGGGCATGGTCGAGCCTGGGTGATCATGACAAGGCGATCGCAGACTTTGACGAGGCCATCAAGCTCGAGCCGAGAGCGCCTTTGCCGTTCGTATTACGAGGAAACATACGTCTCGAGAAGAGGGAATACGACAAGGCGATCGCCGACTTTACCACAGCGATCGAACGGATACCGAAATCGGCCTTTGCCTACTCAATGCGTGCCCAGCATGGGGCCAGAAACACGATCTGCCGAAACAAATCGCCGACCTTGCCGAGGCCATCAAGATCGAGCCGAAGAACGCCTATCACCGGAATCGACGCGGCCTCGCCTGGTAGATCCAGGGCGATCGCGACAAGGCACTGGCGGATTTCGACGAGGCGATCAAGCTCGACCCGAAGGATGCCCAGCATTTCGGGTTACGAGGCAATTTATGGCTCGAGAAGAGGGAATACGACAAGGCAATCGCCGACTTTACCACAGCGATTGAACGGAATCCGAAATTAGCCTCCGCCTACTCCAGCCGAGGCATGGCCTGGGGCGAGAAACACGATCGCCCGAAAGAAATCGCCGACTATACCGAGGCCATCAACCTCGACCCGAAGAACGCCTCTTATCGGAGACTACGTGGCTATGCGTGGGGGAAAATGGGCGATCACACCAAGGCGATCGCGGATTACGACGAGGCCATCCGCATCGACCCCAAGGATCCGAACCTCCTCACATCCCGAGGATTCGAGTGGTTACTGGACCTGGAGCACGATAAGGCCCTGGCCGACTTCAACCACGCGCTCGAGCTCGACTCGAAGCAGGCTATGGCATACGTGGGCCGAAGCAATGTCTGGGAGATGAGTCACGAGTACGACAAGATGGTGGGCAACCTCAACGAGATGGTCCGCATGGTGCCCGAATACCCGAAAGGGCACAAGGAGCTCGCCTGGATCCTGGCGACCTGCCCCGTCGCGGCGCTCCGCGACGGCAAGCGGGCGGTAGCGGAAGCGACCGTCGCCTGCGAGTTGACGCGATGGAAGGATGTCGACTGCATCGACACCCTGGCCGCGGCCTGTGCCGAGGCGAAGGACTTCGATCCGGCTGTCAAATGGGAAACCCAGGCCATCGAAATGTGGAAAGCGCAGGGTTTTGCAACGGCAAAACTTCGGAAGGAATTCGACATGAGAGATCGGCTCTCCCTCTACCAGAGGCAACGAGCCTATCACCAGAACCCGGACAGGGCTCGTCCCTGACCGGACCCCGAGACTCTGGGTCCCGGTTCCTCCGCTCGATTTCGAATCGCGGCGAGTTCCGCTTTGATTCCGAGGTTCGAGCCGATTACGATGTATGTCCCGGCGACGTCAGCGTTCGCCTTGACGTAGAGATCCTCCCTCCGAAGTCTTCAACCCACCTGGACGGCGCCCTACTGGTTGCGCCTTCGATCTCGGGAGCGTTGCACGATGAGGCTGTTCCTCGGACCCTTTCGAGCCGGCCGACTCGGGCCGGGTCTGACTTCGCTGATCGTCGCTCCTGAACGTGGCGCCTGATCGCGCCGATGACGGTCGCAGCCACCCAGCAGGAGTCTCAGGAGGAGATCGAGCCCTGGCTCGCACCGGGGACCGAGGTCGTCCTCAAGGCGTCCGATATCCCGCTCCGGGATGGCGAGTGGCTGGCCTTGAGCCGCGATCACCTCACGTTTTCAATCGAGAAAGTGTCCGGAGAACGACTTCTCCTGGCGTCGCACGACAAGACCCAGTGCGGCTGGATGCTCCGGGAATATGTCGTGCCACTCGAAGGGGCGGTCGACTACTTCAGTCGAGAGATTGCTCGGACTCCCCACCTTGCCGATGCCTACTGGATGCGCGGACGAGTCTGGGCCTATCGGTCCGAAGATGAGCCGCGCGATCGCCGACTTCGATCGGGCGATCCAGCTCCGGCCCGACCAGGCCCAATACTACGCCCGCCGCGCCCTCGTCCTCATGAGGCGGCGGCACTGCGACAAGGCGCTCGCGGACTGCGACAAGGCCATCCAGCTCGATCCGAGGGCGGCCGGGGCGTATATACTCCGTTCCAGCATCCTCCTCTCGAAAGGCGAGCCCGAGCGCGCACGAGTCCGACCTGGACCGGGCGATTGGCCTCGACCCCCTCAAGCCGCCGGACAAGGCGGTCACGCCCGCGAGGCTGGACTCGAAGGACCAGGAACCTGGCACGGCGGGAGCTCGCCTCCTCCTCGCGATGAGGATGGAGGAGGCAGAACGTGACGGCGTACTTCCTGACGACGAGAAGAACGCCGCTGAGTCGCGAGCCGAAAACGGTCCCGGAGTTCCTGGATCGCGGTCTGACCTTGTTCGACCGGAAGGATTATAACGGGGCGATCGCCGCCTTTTCGGAGGCGATCCGGCTCGATCCGAATTCGGCGCGCGCGTATGCCTACCGCGCCCAGGCCTGGGGGGCCAAGCATTACCGAGACCGTGAGATCGCCGACCTCGAACCAGGCGATCCGACTCGACCCGAACAATGCGTCATACCGCTTATCACGGGCCGGCATCCTGGTCGTCCCAGGGGCGGCACGATCAGGCGATGGTCGATTACAACGAAGCCATCAGACTGGAACCGAACGACCCCTCACTCTACGTGGCCAGAGGGAACGAGTGGCGGAGACACGTGAAGCTCGATATCGCGCTCACCGATTACAACCGAGCCATCCAGCTCGACCCGAATTACATCCACGCCTACATCTGCCGCAGCCTCATCACGAAGCAACGGCGGGCGTTCGCCCAGGCGGTCGCCGAGTTTTCCGGAATCGTCCGGATGGCTCCCGACAACGCCGAGGCCCATCGGACTCTCGCCCGGATCCTGGCCACCTGCAACGACAATGCTGTCCGGGATGGCAAACGGGCCGTTCAGGAGGCGACCCGCGCGTGCGAGCTGACCCGTTGGACCGACCCCGACGCTGTGGATACCCTCGCCGCCGCGTATGCCGAGACCGGCGATTACCAGGCGGCCGTCCAGTGGCAGACCAAGGCCATCGCCCTCACGGGGATCAATCCGACCGTCTCAATTCGAAGAGCCCTGAAATCCGGCGGCCGTCGGGGCGTGGTCATCACGGCCCGCGTGGGCTTCGAAGACCGCCTGGCCTTCTACAAGCGGAAGCGGCCCTGCCGGGAATGACACGAGTTGTCTTGCAGCTCGAAAGCTCGATTGTTGACAACATCTTACGGCCGCACACTTGGAGGCAGGCCGGTGCGGGAAATGGCCTTCGCCGGCGAGGAGGCCCTGGTCATTCCTCGCTGGCCACTAGCCTGGAAGCGAGAGCTGAAGCCGGAACGGGTTCGCGTAGTCGCGCGATCAGGAGTTGCCGTGTTCCTGGAGGTAGGCTTCGACCATCATCCTCAGTCCCCCTCAACATCCAGCCCCATGGCCTTCCCCTTGGCGATGGACTCCTCCGCCGTCCACTTGTTGGCCCTGGCCTGCTGGAGCAGTAACAAGGCCGCCGCTCGTGGCCCTCTCCGACAGTGAACGAGGACCTTCCGGGGATCCTGGGCATGCTGGTCAACGAAATCACTGACCGCGGTCACTCCCTGCTTGTCCAATGGCGCCGCACCGACGCCGTAATGAAGGTACTCCATGCCCAAGGCCCGCACCTTCTCACCCTCCTCGGTCGGACTCATCGGCTGCTCGGGCTCGCCCGGATTGCGCAGGTTGACCACACCCACGTAACCTTCTCCCTTCAGTTGGTCCAGGTCCGCCTCAGTGGGCTGGTCTCCCAGGGTGATCGTCGGCGTAATCGCCCGCTTGACGTTCATGACTGGCCTCCCGTGCGAGTTGGATACGGAACTCCTAAACTAACCTGGATTTCCCTGGCCGCCAAGCGTCGAGCCCGGCTCATCTGCCGCTTACGTCCGTGAGTTGCCCTTGACCCTTTGACAGTTCTCACGCACAATACCTACCGTTCGGTAGGATGTCCAAATTCCATGGTTCTCGATCGTGGAGCCGAGAGAATCCGTGACGGCCGTCCCAGCGATCAAACGCGAGATGGGTCCGGTGGCGCGACACATCGCCCGCGTTGCTGCAAAGCTATTTGCGGAAAGAGGGTATGACGCGACATCCGTTCGCGAGATCGTGGAAACGGCGGGAGTCGCCAAGCCGACGCTCTACTACTACTTTCGGAGCAAGGAGGGGTTGGCGCAGGCCCTGTTGACCGTGCCTCTGGCCGGTCTGGTTGCGACGTTGCGACAGCTCGTGACGACGCGCGACCGACCCGATCCGCTGCCTGGAAGACATCATGGAGGCGCAGTACGCCTTCTGCCGGGAGGATCCGGATCGGGCCCGGTTCATCTACGCCTTGCTCTTCGGGCCGCTGGGGTCGGAGGTGGCCGGCGAGCTGGAGCCGTTCAAGGCGGACCTGATCGGCTGGACGGAGGCGGCGGTGCGTCGGCTTGCGGAGGCGGGGATCGTGGCGCGGGAGCGGGTCGAGGCGTGCTGCTCGGCCTGTCGCGGGCTGATCGTGATCTCGACGCTGGATTTCCTGTACGGCGAAAAGCCATTGGGGCAGGACCTGGCGAGCCGGCAGGTGCGTGACTTGTTGCGGGGTCTGGGCAACGGCCAAGTCTCTGACGGCATGGAATTATTATGATGAGTGCGAGGCACTGGACGATCTGGGGGGAATCCTGGGCGCGGCCCTCGCGGTACGGCGGCGGGGTGTGGCCGGGTCGGGACCGGAGCCGGAGGCCCGGGCCTCGACCGAGGCGAAGGTCGTCCCGGTCACGGTATCCGCGCTCGAGCGCCGGCCAATCGAGCGGACCGTCGACGTCATCGGCACGCTGCGCGGCTGGGAGCAGGTGACCATCGGCTCCAAGCGAGCCGGGCGGGTCATCAAGGTCCACCAGGACATGGGCGATCGGGTCGAGCCGGGCGCGCCGCTGGTCGACCTGGAGCCGATCGACGCCAGGCTGGCCGTCGAGGAGGCCGAGACCAAGTACCTGGGTGCGCTGGTCAAGCTCGGCATCACCAGGCGTCAGGCCGAGGAATTCGTCCAGACCTACGGCATCAGCGAGGAGCTGCTGTATAACCGGGTCACTGCGGAGGCGATCACCAAGCTGCCGTCGGTCATCGAGAAGCATGTGGCCCGGGAGAAAGCCGCCCAGAACCTGTCTCGCCAGCGCGCCCTGACCAAGCGCGGCGCGGGCACGCCGCAGGAGCTCGAGGATGCCGAGAACGAATCTCGCTCGGCCGTGGCGGCGTACGAGAACGCCATCGGCGCGGCCCGCACCGTCATCGCCGACGCCGTCGCGGCCAAGGTGGCACTGAGCAAGGCCGAGCAGACGCTCAACGACATGACGATCCGTGCCCCTCAGCCCAGACACCTGCCGCCGTCGCATGAGCCGCACCGAGCCGGATTACCTACGGCATCACCAAGCGACAGGTCTCCGAAGGGCAGATCATCAAGGAGGGCGATGCCGTCGCGGACCTGGTCATCGAGGACCCGCTCCGCCTCTGGACCCAGGTCCCCGAGCAGTTCTCGGACGAGGTCCGCGTCGGCCAGCCGGTCCGGCTCACCACCCGGGCGCATCCCGAGATGACGTTCGAAGGACGGGTCGCGCCGGATCAGCCCGTCGGTTGACCCCTCCAACCGGACATTCCAGGTGGAAACGCTCGTACCCAACGAGCGCGGACTCCTCCGGCCGGGCGGACTGGCCAGGGCCTCGATCGTGACCGACTCGCAGGCCAAGGCGGCCGTCGTCCCCGTCGAATCGATCGTCCGTTTCGCCGGGGTCACCAAGCTCTTCATCGTCGAGGGCGGCAAGGCCAGGGCCATCAACGACATCAAGACCGGCAAGGAAGGCCGAGGCTGGGTCGAGGTCGTCAGCCGGCAACTCCCGCCGACCGCCGAGGTCGTCACGACCGGCCAATCCCAGCTCGCCGACGGCACGCCGGTCGTCATCCGCTAAGCCATCGTCGTAGGCGGCGAGTAGCGAGATACGCAAGGTCCGCTCTCGCTCGTTCGCGATCTGTCGCCTGGATGCCAGTACCCGTCTCGACTTCACGCAAAACGCTCGATGCGATCGAAAGAGGCGTGCGAGTTCGGCCGGTCCATCGCCGGCGTCACGCGATTTCCCACGTAACTCGTCACTCGCCACTCGCCACTCATCCAATAAAATGACAATATCCGACATCTGTATCAAACGTCCGGTCTTCACCTGGGTCCTGGTCGCGATCCCCGTGGTGCTGGGCCTGGTGTCGTACGGCGAGCTCGGCGTCAACCTCTTCCCGGACGTCGACTTCCCGGTCTGCACCGTGACCACGGTGCTGCCCGGCGCGAGCGTCGAGGAGATGGAGACCACGGTCACCAAGCCGATCGAGGACATCATCAACACGGTCTCCGGGATCGACGAGCTGCGGTCGGTCACGACCGAGGGCGTCTCGATCGTGACCGTGCAGTTCCTGCTGTCGAAGAACGGCGACGTGGGGATGCAGGAGGTCCGCGACAAGGTCAACACGATCCTCGCGGACCTGCCCGACGGGACCGACCCGCCGATCGTCAACAAGTTCGACACCGGCTCGATCCCCGTGATGACGATCGCCGTGTCGGGCCGACGCGACTTCCGCGAGGTGACCGAGCTGGCCCGTCGACAGATCAAGGAGCGGCTCGAGACGGTCAACGGCGTCGGCTCGATCAGCCTGGTCGGCGGCCGGGTCCGGGCGATGAACATCGTGCTCGACACCGAGAACCTCGCCGGCTACAACCTCTCGGTCGAGGAGGTCCGGCAGGCGCTGTTGCGGCAGAACCTCGAGGTCCCCGGCGGCCGGGTCGATCAGGGCTCGCGCGAGCTGGTCCTCCGCACCCTGGGCCGGCTCAGGACCGAGCGGGAGTTCAACGACCTCATCATCACCAATCGCAACGGCTATCCGATCCGCGTCCGCGACGTCGGCCGGGCCGAGGATTCCTTCGAGGAGCCGCGGACCGCGGCCCGGCTCGACGGCGCCAGCGCCGTCAGCCTGGTGGTCCAGAAGCAGTCGGGCGTCAATACGGTCAAGGTCGTCGAGGACGTGAAGGCGAAGCTGAGCCAGCTCCGCGCCGCGCTGCCGCCGGACATCACCACCGAGGTCATTCGCGACCAGTCGCGGTTCATCAAGAAGTCGATCGAGGAGGTGAAGTTCCACCTCCTGCTGGCCGCCGCCCTGGTCTCGGCCACGATCCTGCTGTTCATCCGCGACTGGCGGACGACCCTGATCGCCACCCTGGCCATCCCCACCTCGATCATCCCGACCTTCCTCTTCATGAAGTACATGGGCTTCACGCTCAACAACATCACGATGCTCGGCCTGATCCTGGCGATCGGCATCGTGATCGATGACGCGGTGGTCGTCCACGAGAACATCTTCCGGCACATGGAAGAGGACGGCATGGACGGGATGGAGGCGGCGCGGAAGGGGACCCGCGAGATCGCCCTGGCGGTGCTGGCGACCAGCCTGTCGCTGGTCGTCATCTTCGTCCCGATCGCGTTCATGGGCGGGATCGTCGGCCGGTTCTTCTCCAGCTTCGGGCTGACCGTCGCCTTCGCCGTGATGATGAGCCTGTTCGTCTCGTTCACGCTGACGCCGATGCTCTGCAGCCGGTTCCTCAAGCTCGAGCCAGCCGTTCCCGGACACGGGGACACCACCAGGCGAAGTCGAAGTCCGGGTTCTTCTACCGGCTCATCGACGGCTCCTATGGCCTGGTGCTCCGGACGGCGATGCGCCACAAGTTCCTCGTGGTCCTCCTGACGTTCGGGGTCATCGCCAGCACGGTCCCGATCGGCAAGATCATGGGCATCTCGCTGATCCCGCGCGACGATCAGAGCGAGTACGAGGTGACGGTGACGACGCCCGAAGGCTACAGCCTGGAACGGAGCACCACGCTGCTGGCCGAGCTGGAGAGCCGGATCTGGAAGCTCCAGGGGACCCAGCACGTCTTCACGACCGTCGGCCAGACCGAGGGCGGCCGCGTGGTCAAGGGTGAGGGGGACGTCACCCGCGCGACGATCTACGTGCGGATCACCGACCTCGAAGAACGGGAGGCCGCGACGAAGCCCCGTGGCTGGTGGGACCTCCCCGGCCATGTGCGGCGATACTGGAATGGCCCTCGCTTCGACCAGTTCGCGGTCCAGCAGGAGGCGCGGAAGTTCCTGGAGGATTACCCCGACCTGCGCGTGAGCGTCAACGACGTCTCGCCGTTCCAGGGGGGCCGACGGCCCCAGACCTTCCAGGTCAACCTCGCGGGTCCCGACCTGAATACGTTGTCCCAGTATGCGAACCAGCTCATCGCGGAGCTGAAGAAGGAGCCGGGGCTCGTCGACCTGGATACGACGCTCTCGCTCCGCAAGCCCGAGGTCCAGGTGGTCGTCGACCGCGAGGCGGCCAGCGACCTGGGCGTGCCGGTCGGCACGATCGCCGACTCGCTCCGCGTGCTGGTCGGCGGCTTGCCGGTCTCGAAGTTCCGCGAGGGCGACCAGCAGTACGACGTCTGGCTCCGTGCCGCGTCGGGCGATCGCGGGACGAACCAGGACCTCTACCAGATCACGCTTCCCCTCGCCGACCGTCGGGCTGGTCAAGCTGGCCAGCCTGGCGAAGCTCGTCGAGGATCGCGGCCCGACGGAGATCGAACGGCTCGGCCGCGAGCGGATCGTCACCGTCCTGGGCAACCCCGAGGGGATCGCGCTGGGCGACGCGGTCGATCGCGCCGAGCGGGTCCTCAAAGGGATGAATCTGCCGCCCCAGTATTCCTACATCTTCACCGGACAGGCCAAGACCCTCGGCGAGACGGGCTATTACTTCCTGATCGCCTTCGTGCTGTCGATCACCTTCATGTACCTGATCCTGGCCGCCCAGTTCGAGAGCTGGCTGCAGCCGATCGCCATCCTGATGGCCTTGCCCGTGACGATCCCGTTCGGCATGCTCTCCCTGGTGCTCTTCCGGACGCCCATGGACCTCTACGCGATGTTCGGCCTGTTCATGCTGGTCGGGATCGTCAAGAAGAACGGGATCCTCCAGGTCGAACGCGACCAACCAGCTCCGGGCGAAGGGTTATCCGCGGCTGGACGCGATCCTCGAGGCCAATCACACCCGGCTGCGGCCGATCCTGATGACGACCGTGATGCTGGTCGCGGCGATGGTCCCGATCGCGCTGGGACAGGGGCCGGGGGCCGGCGCACGGGCCAGCATGGCCAAGGTGATCATCGGCGGCCAGATGCTCTCGCTGGTCCTCGCGCTGCTGGTGACGCCCGTCTTCTACGCACTGCTCGACATGGTGAAGAACCTCGCCCGACGGCTGGGAATCCGCTTCTCGGTCGAGCCGTCCTCCAGGGCCTTGACCCATCCTCACGTTTCTCCCACGATGAATGGCGAATACGCCGAGAACGATTCGGAGTCTAAAGCCGCGCGACATTACGCTTGACTCGTTCCGGCAGACCAAGCCCTGGCAACAAGGTGCCACCCATGTTCAAGCCGAACGATGTGACGACCAAGGACCTCCTGAAACGAGACCCCGTCTCCTGGATGGCCTACTTCCGGCTGAACCCCGGAGGCCCGCTCCGAGCCATGGACATGACGCCCTGAGAAGGAGACTCCGAACCATGAATATCCTCAAGGATTCGTCGTCTTATCAGGTCCTACTCAAGGAGGGGAGAGAAGTCGAACAACGAGAAGGCGAGATCAAGGGAGCCCGGAAGCTCCTCATTCACCAGGGCCGGATCCGCTTCGGACGTCTCGATAAGGGGTCTCGCGCCGCGATCGAGGCGATCGACGACTCGGAGCGGCTCGAAACCTTGAGCGAGCGGATCCTCACGGCAACGAGCTGGGCTGACCTGCTCGGCGAAAAGCCATAATGCCGGAAGGCTCGATCGACGCTCTGAAAACGACCCTACCGATCCCGCCCGGCGAGAACACCTCGCGGACGAGTTGACTGCGAGGGGTCTCAAGCCGACATCGAGCAGACAGCACTTCGACGGGGATACGATCAACCGATTGGTCGATGCCAAACGGGATGGGTCGTTCAATTGGATCAAAGCGAGCTTGCATCCGGTCAGAATGGGGCCGTTGTCATGGGTTACGGCGACTACACTCTCGATTACTTCCTGAGCCAGTTCGATCTTTCGATCGTCCAGTCGCCCCTCTTCGCGCAGGTTCAACCGGTTGAACCCAGCGACTGGCTCCGCGACACGCTTCGGAAAGGGCGAGCGATTGCCTTTTTCAGCGAGAAATCACGAAGCGAATTCATCGTTGCCCCGATTCTCTTGAGCTGTCAGGAAATGCTCAAGGATGAATGCTGCGTCTATTCCGGCATCCGCCTGGATGTGGACTCTGAAAGGGGATTGAAAGGCGAGTGCGATTTTATTGTCGCGAGGACTTCTCCCACTCCGACCCTCCAGGCACCACTCCTGATCGTCGTTGAGGCGAAGAAGAATGACATCGAGGAGGGTCTGGGCCAGTGCGCCGCACAGATGATCGCGGCCCGATTCTTCGACACTCCTCGCTCACCACCGCCTGGGTTGGACGGAGTTCTCTACGCCGAAGGCGGTGCACAACAGAGCCCAGGGTCGCTGCCAGGCGCACCCTGGGTCGCATCTCCGACCACTTGCATTCCCCCGGCAAAGGGGCATCATAAACGGCACCGTGGCCACTTCAGGCCAAAAACAGAAATTCCTCTCTCCAGCCTGTAAGGCTTTCTCTCGTTCTGCGGAACTCGTCTTAGGAGGCGATGACGACGATGCTGCCCCAAGACGCCGAACCTCACGAATTACTCATGCGGGCCGGGCGCGGCGAGGACGCGGCCCGGCAAGGGCTCCTGGCCCTGCATCGCGATCGCCTCCGCCGCATGGTGGCCGTGCGGATGGACCGCCGTCTGGCCGCTCGGTTCGATCCGTCCGACGTCGTGCAGGATGCCCTGGCCGAGGCCGGACAGCAACTCGACGATTACCTCCGCGACCGGCCGATGGCCGTTTTACCCCTGGCTGCGGCATTTCGCCTGGGAGCGGCTGGTGGATCTGCACCGCCGGCACATCCAGGCCCAGCGGCGCAGCGTCACCCGCGAGGAAAGCCAGGACGCGGAGCTGCCCGACGCGTCGGCGGCGATCCTGGCCGATCGGCTGGCCGGCAGCGGCACGAGCCCCAGCCGGCGTTTGATCCGGGCCGAGCTGCGCGACCGGATCCAGGCGGCCCTGGTGCGCCTGGCGCCGCGGGACCGCGAGGTCCTGGTCCTGCGGCACCTGGAGGGCCTCTCCACGGCCGAGGTCGCCGCCGTGCTGGGACTCACCACCGGCGCCGTCATGACCCGCCACACGCGGGCCCTGGTCCGGATCCGCGCCCTGCTGGAGGATGCCTCCGAGGAGGCACGGCCATGACCACCACAGCCAGCCGCCCCGCCTCCGGCAGCGGGATCAACCCGATCCTGGACCGCCTGATCGAGGAGTTGACGAACCAGCTCCAGTCCGGCGAGCCGATCGACCTGGAAGCGCTGATCCAGCCAGCACCCGGAGCACGCCGAGCAGATCCGCCAGCTCCTGCCGGCGCTGGAGGTCCTGGCCGACCTGGGCCGCTCGGCGGCGCGGGGCATGCCCCTCGGGCCGGAGCCCGGCGCCGAGACTGGCGTCCTGGGCGACTTCCGCATCCTCGGCGAGATCGGCCGGGGCGGGATGGGCGTGGTCTACGAGGCGGAGCAGATCTCGCTCGGCCGCCGGGTGGCCCTGAAGGTGCTGCCCTTCGCCGCGGCGCTGGACCCGCGGCAGTTGCAGCGGTTCAAGGTCGAGGCCCAGGCCGCCGCGCAGTTGCACCACACGCACATCGTGCCGATCTTCTCCGTCGGTGTCGAGCGCGGCGTGCACTACTACGCCATGCAGTTCATCGAAGGCCGCACGTTGGCCGAGGTGATTCGCGAACTGCGCCGGCTCCAGGGCCTGGCGCCAAACCAGGAAGGATCGCCGGCCGCGGACCGGCACCCGGCCGGGCCCGCCGAGGTCCCGGCCCCGGGCCGGTCCGATGCGCCGGAATCCCCGACGCAGGAGGCACCAGCGCCGATCGTCGCGAATCGAGCCGAGGCCGTGGAGTCGGGTCCCCGTCCGGAGATTCTCTCCTCAGGCAGTTCGATCCGCAGCCGGGCGTTCTTCCAAGCGGCGGCCCGACTGGG
The DNA here is from genome assembly GCA_963842405.1 of uncultured Isosphaeraceae bacterium. Lineage (GTDB taxonomy): Bacteria > Planctomycetota > Planctomycetia > Isosphaerales > Isosphaeraceae > CAVZRC01. The sequence goes on from CAWJGW010000053.1 coordinate 42,815, forward strand.
CATCCAGGCGGCTGAAGCGCTGGAGTATGCCCACTCGCTCGGCGTGGTCCACCGTGATATCAAGCCGGCGAACCTCCTGCTCGATGCCCGCGGCCAGCTCTGGGTCACCGACTTCGGGCTGGCCCAGGTCCAGGCCGAGGGAGGGCTGAACCTGACCCTGACCGGCGACGTGCTGGGCACGCTCCGGTACATGAGCCCGGAGCAGGCACTGGGCCGACGCACGCTGGTCAACCATCGGACCGACCTCTACTCGCTGGGCGTGACGCTCTACGAACTCCTGACGTTGCACCCGGCCATCGAAGGGACCGACCGACAGGAGATCCTCCGGCGGATCGCCTTCGAGGAGACGCCCGGGTTGCGGCGGCATAATCCAGAGGTGCCGCGCGAGCTGGAGACGATCGTGCTCAAGGCGATCGCCAAGGAGCCGGAGGGGCGCTACACCACGGCACAGGAGTTGGCCGATGACCTGAAGCGGTTCCTGGAGCACAAGCCGATCCTGGCCAGGCGACCGAGCCTGGTGGAGCGCGCGGCGAAATGGGCCGGCGTCACGCCGTCACGGTGGCCTTGGCTGTCGCGCTGATGCTGTTCGCTCTCCTGGCGTTGGCCATCTCCACCGTGCTGATCTGGAAGGAACAGACACGGACCCAGCGGGCATACCAGGCCGAGGCCCGACTGCGCCAGAAGGCGCGCAAGGCCGTCGATGAGATGTACGGCCAGGTCGCCCAGCAGTTACTCACCGAGAAACCCGACATGGAAAAGGTCCGACGTGACTTCCTGGAGAAGGCGCTGGCACTTTACCGCGACTTCGCTGTGGAGCATGAGGCCGACCCTGTGGCAGGGCTCGAGGCGGTAGCCGCGTCGCGCACGTCGGCGACATCGAACGACAGATGGGGCACTACCCGGAGGCCCAGAAGGCTTACCGTCAAGTCATCGCCATCCTCAACGATCTGGTGAGCCTCCATACGGGCGATCCGATCTATCGGTACAAGCTCGCCCGCTGCCACGAGCGCCTGGGCTGGACCTTGTCCGACACCGGCCAACTGCAGGCCGGGGAGCGAGCCCTCCGCAGGGCGGTCGTCCTCGCCGACGAATTGGCAGCCGATTTCCCGCAAGAATCGATTTATCAACGCCAATTGGGGGGGCCTGCACCAATTTGAGCACCATACTGTACAAGCTCGGGCGGCTTCAGGAGGCCGAGTCGCTCACTCGTCGGGCTCGAGATATCGCGACCCGGCTCGAGGAGAATGATCCCCAAGGAATGGGCGATCGGCCCGGCCTCGCCCTGACCAACGCCAACCTGGGTGCCTTTCACATCGTGATGGGACGCAAGCAAGAAGCGGAACGGGAAATCCGGACAGCCCTGCGATACTACTTGGAGCTGTCCACCAAGTCTTCGGACCACCGCAAGGTACGGCATAGCCTTGCCTTGAGCTACATGAATCTGGGCGAACTGCTCTTGGACCTGGGAAAGCTCCAGGAAGCGGAGAAGTCGGTCCGCCAAGCCCTGACGCTGGAAGAGAAGCTCGTGAACGACTTCCCCAACGTCTTCTGGTATGCCTCGAAGTCGGGGATTGCTCACGAAATCCTCGGCCGAATCCTGTGGGCCGAGGGTCGATCAGGAGAGGCCGAGCCAGCCTTTCGTCGGTCGGTGGCGATCGCCGAAAAAATGGTTGCCGATATGCCCAGCCGCACCGACGGCCTTCCGGAATCGGCCGGTTCCTATGCCGATCTGGGCAAACTGCTCTGGGAGACGGGGAGACTGGCGGAGTCTCGGGAGTTCTTCAATCGGGCTCGGGAAGCCTGGGAGAGGATGATTTCGATCACTCCCAAGTCGGCAGAAAGCCTCCATGCGTTGTCTCTCCTGCTCGCGGATTGCCCCGATCCTCAATCGCGTGATCCGGACCGGGCCGTCGCGCTTGCCCAGGGAGGCAGTCGATCAGTCGCCGCATGCGGTCGCCGCCTGAGCGCGCCTGGGCGTGGCGCTCTACCGAACCGGTGCCACGAAGGAGGCGGTCGAGCCACTGACCCGATCGGCTGCGATGACCATCGGCGGCGGGGCAGACATCTGGTTCTTCTTGGCCATGGCCCTCGGTAAAGCGGGTGACAAGGATCAGGCGCGTCCCTGGTATGACCGGGCGTCCGGATGGATGGAGACGAGTAGACCCAAGGACCCTGAGCTCCGACGCCTCCGCACGAGGCGGCGGCCGTGCTGGGCCTTTCCGAACCTCCGAAGCCGGGAACAGGCAAGGAGACGAAGCACTCGAAGTAGCGCCGGGTACGAAGCCCGTCCCCGGATCGAACGTGAATCCTGATGACGGAAGCGGTCGGTGAGCCCTCGCGGCCAAGCTTGGTGCTCGCCGGCCCGGCACCGCCCGTGCGCTCGGTCTGCGCGCACGGGACGATGATCATTCCTTTTTTGCGCGGACCACCTCCGAGAGGGAGACCTGCGATGATGTGGCACCCCGAATCACTGCGCCTCAGGACCCACCGCGGCGTCTCGCGCACGCGCCGTAGCCTCCGTCCGCACCTCGATGCGATGGAGGAGCGATGTCTGCTCACCTCCGCGATGCCTGCGGGCATTGGCGTGATGGGAGACAGTTTCTCCAACCCCGCCCGCTATCCTAGTTGGTATAACCCGGTCCAGCAATTGGCCAACCCGTGGAACTGGGTCCAGCAATTGGCCATACCACTGGCCACGAGTGGGCTGTCCTTCGGCGACACGACTGATAATGCCCACTACAGCTACGTTGTGCCCACGTTTGATACGAACGACACGAACGCCTACGATGCCGCCCAATTCCAGGCGCCCGCGTTGCTCAACCTGATCCAGAGTGGGGACGCCACCATCGACGCCGGCGTCCTCGAGGTCGGATCGCACGACCTCGGGCCGATCGCGCCGACGCCGGCCTACAACGACGACTCCGGTAACCCGATCAGCAACACGTACCTGAGCATCTATAACGGCCAGTTGTCCGGCACCAACTTGTCGAACTACATCGACCGGACGATTGGCTACATCCTCTCCGCGGCCACACAGCTCCAGAGCGCCGGGGCGAACATGGTCGTCGCCGACATCCCGGACTTCGGCAACGCGCCGGGAATTCTCGCCAATCCCGGAGTCAGCGACCCGGCAAAGCGCCAGCTCGTAACCGACGCGGTGAATGCCGCCAACGCCAGGCTCCAGACACAGACCGACTTGGCGGGCATTCCGCTGATCGACTTCAAGGGGCTGGCCGACCTCAGCATCGGCACAAATCCCCTGATCGTCGGCGGAGTGACGGTCGTCGAGAGCCCCGCCTACGGCCCAACGCCCGACTTCTTCATGGACCAGCAGCACCCGGGTGCGATCGCCTCGGGCCTGTTCGCCAACATGGTCGTGGAGGCACTCGATGGTTCGTACGGCTACAACATCGATCCACTGACCGACCAGCAGATCCTCCAGAATGCCGGGCTTGGGCCGCAGACGGGCGGTCCCACCTACTTCAACGTGACCCAATTCGTTCACATCGTTGACCACACCGCGCCGACCTCGACGCTGGTCTCGTCAAGAGCCAAGCCAACGGCCTGATCGTCACCGTGTCGGCCAGCGACAACAGGTTTGGCTCGGGCATTTGGCGCTCCAGTACAGTCTCGACAATGGGCAGACCTGGCTTAACGCCACGCCCACGGGCACCACGCCGATTGTTGGTGCCTCTTACGGCGCCGATGTCGCGCATGATTTCCAGTTCACGCTAGGAACAAGTGTCCCTCGACAGCATTTTACCGCTCGGTGGATGCAGCGGGGAACGTCGAATCACCGCAGACAATCGACTTCAGCCCAGGCCACGTGGATCCAACCTTCGGCAGCGGCGGGACGGCATCCGTCCCGGTCGTCGCTCCCGTGGGTTTCAGTGTGCTGTCCACGGTGCTTGCGGAAGGTGACGGGAAGATTGTCGTAACCGGTGGATACGTTGATCCGAATTTTGGTTCGTCTGGTGAGGCTGTGGCACGATTCAACGCCGACGGCTCTCCGGACCCAACGTTCGGGAACGGCGGGCAGGTACTTGTACCAGATTTTAGCCTCATCAGTAACTTTAATCCAAACTTGTTACCGGCGGCGCTCGAGGGCGACAAGATCATCCTCGCGGGTGAGATTGGCGGGGACGTGGCCCTGATGCGGTTGAACGCCGACGGCGGCATCGACACCACGTTCGGCGACGATGGTACAGCGATCGCCAGCTTCGACTTTGAGCCGACCGGTATGCTCATCCAGGGCGACGGCAAAATCCTGGTGGCGGGCTCGGGGGACGGGGCGACCACACTGGCCCGCTTCAACGGGGATGGTTCCGTCAACACCAGCTTTGGCGGAGACGGTCAGGTCGTCTCCGATATCCACCCCGGCAGAGGCGTCATCGTCTCCAACAGCCCGATCGCCCTCCAGCCCGACGGCAAGATTATCGTTGCCGGTAGCGATGGTGCATCGTCAAGCCATCTCGCGCTGGTGCCTATAATCCTGATGGCACCCGCGACACCAGTTTCGGCTCCTCCGCCACCGGCGAGGTCGTCACCTCCGCTCTGCCCGCGATCGGGCTTGTCGTCCAGACCGCGGGAATTGTCGCGGTCTCCAACGACTTTACCATGACTCGGTTCACACCCAGCGGCTCGGTCGATGCCAGCTTCGGCTCCGGGCCGACCTTCGGTTCCGGGCCCGGCACAGCGGAAACATCCGCGGTGCAAGCCGATGGCAAGATCCTCGTCGGCGGCGGCTGGGCGGCCGGCGTGCTGGTGCGCTACAACTCCGATGGTACTCTCGACACCACGTTCGGCTCGAACGGTGTCGTGGACGAAACGGCATCCCAGTTACAGTCTCGTGAGAGTATCGTTTTTCCCCATTTCAGGAGCGTGGCATCCCCGGTCGATGGGAAGATCCTGGTTGGTTACGAGGACGTCCCTCTTCACTCCCAAGGCTCTGGCTTTGGCGAGCACCCGTGCAGTTCGGGCTAGCCCGCTTCAACCCCGACGGCACGCCGGATACGTCGTTCGGGGACGGCGGGCTGGTGCTCGGCCCCGTCAACGCACCCGCCTCCGGCGTTGCCTCCGCGATCGCCCTACAGCCCGATGGCGATGCCGTCGTTGCGGGAGCAGCCGCGGGTAACGGGGGAACCCGATGGTGTGTCGCTCGTTTCAAGCCCGATGGCACTCCCGACGCGAGTTTCGGCATCGACGGGGTTGTGTACACATCGTTCGACGATCCCGTCAATTATCCCCAGGGCATCGGGACTGGTGCAACAGGCGTCTCGATCCTTCCGGACGGAAAGATCCTGGTTTTTGGCTCCGGGGGTGCGGGCACTGCTCTCGCACGATACAACCCGGACGGCTCCCTCGATACCACCTTCGGCACCGCGGGGAAGGTCAGCTTGGCCGTCCCGGGATACCTATTCGTGGTGCAGGCCGACGGCAAGATTGTGCTCGTGGGTGGGAGCGGCGAGATCGATATCACGCGGCTCAATGCCGATGGCAGCCTGGATACTCAGTTCGGCGATGGAGGGTTCGTCACCACCCCGTTCCCGGATGGCATGGGTGGTTGGCCTGGGACGATCGCGCTCCAGTCCGACGGCAAGATTCTAGTCGGCGGCGCGGACGGCGACAACTACTTCGTGGCCCGTTTCAACGCCGACGGCACGTTGGACAGCTCCTTCGGCGGTTCGGGATGGATCACAGCTCCGTTCGTTGCGGGCAACGAGGACGAGGTCACAAGCATCGCGATCCAGCCGAACGGACAGATCGTGGTGGCCGGCGACTCATTCGACATCGGAAGCTGGCCGTTTCAAGTCATCGACAACATCGCTCTTGCAGGTACAACCCCGACGGTACAATCGACCCGTCGTTCGGAACCGGTGGCCGTACAATCCTTGTCTCGCCATCACTCGACGCCTATAACGGCAACGGAGGCCTGCTCATCCAGCCCGATGGCCGCCTGGTCGTGGAGACGTGGAGCCCATTTCAAACACTGGTCCTGATACGCTTGAACGCCGACGGCAGTATCGATTCAACCTTCGGGCAGGAAGGGATCGCCGACAGCGGGCCAGGCGCGGCCAACCTCACATACGGCGGTGCCATTGCAAGTCTGCAGATCGATGGAGACATCGTCGTTGCTGGATCCGTTCTCACCGACCAATCTCAACCCGTACGGCGCGACCTCTATCGCCGTGACGCGCTTCCAGGGCGGCTACCTCGCCGATCCGAGCACGATCGGCGGCCCGAACGGATTGCTCCAGTCGATCGTCACGACCGAACAGGCGAACGGCTCGTCCAGCTCGGTCACGCTTCAGGCCGACTCGGACGCCGAGGTGAGCGCCGCCGTATCGGCGATCCACTGCCTGACCCTCGACCCCTCCAGGCCGATCACCGTGACGATCGACCTCGACGGCGGTACTTACACCACGGATACGCGGATCAACGCTCCGGCGGGCCTGACGGTCGTGATCCGCAACGGCACGCTCGTGGGAGGCTCGCCGGCGCTGGTCGTTGATGCGGGAAACGTGCAGCTCCAGGATGTCACCGCCACGAACGCCACCAATGCCCCTACGATCGTCGTCAACGGCGGCAGCCTCGTCGTGCGCACAGAGCATCATCAGCTCGACCGGCGGCTACGGACAGCCGGCCATCCTGATCATCGCCGGCTCGCTCGACGTCGGCACCGCGGCCGACCCTGGCGGCGACACGATCAACGTCGTCGGCACAGGCGGACTGATCCAGAACACCACCGGGACCGCCGTATCGGCTGTCGGCGACACCTTCGAGAACAACGGCACGGCTGTCGCCTCGATTTTCGGCGTCATCAGCCTGACCGCCCCGGCCGCGCAATCGGCCAACGAGGGGGTTCCGCAGCCCTTCAGCCTGGGGTCGTTGACGGATACGATCAACGATGGCCAATCCTGGACGGTGGACGTCAACTGGGGCGACGGTTCCAGCCACACCGATTTCGGCGCCACATCGACCGGTTCGCTCAGTGCCCGATCTCATGCCTTCGCCCTCCCGGGAACCTACACGGTGACTGTCACGGCCACCGACCCGGTCGGCGGCGGGGCGTTGGCGTGGGACCTCGTCCAGACCTTCACCGCGACGGTCGCGCCCTCGGTCTTCGTGCTCGATCCGACCGTCAGCGGCGCCCTGACGCTCTCGGGCAATGCCGGCGTCAACGTCCCCGGGGCCATCGTGGTGGAGTTCGAGCTCGAAGTCGGCGCCTATCGGCCGCCGGGAATGCCCAGGTGACGGCCTCGGCGATCGATGTCACCGGCGGCGTCCAGCAGTCCGGCAACGCGACGTTCCACCCCGCTCCCGCGACGGGCGTCGCGTCCGTCGGCGACCCGCTCAGCCGGGCTGCCGGTGCCCACCCGACCGGCCTGACCAACTGGGGTTCGGTGAAACTCACCGGGAACGCCCAGCAGCGCTCTGCCCGGGGCATCTACAGCCAGATCAGCGCCTCGGGCAACGCAAGCTGACGCTGAACCCCGGCATCTACATCATCGAGGGAGGCGGCTTCACGGTCACCGGCAACGCGAGCGTCTCGGGCTCGGGCGTGATGATCTACAACGCCGGCAGCAATTACCCCGAACTCCGGCGGAACTTCGGCGGGATCACGCTCAGCGGGAACGGGACGTTCAACCTGACGTGCCCGACCTCGGGGACATATGCCGGCATCCTGTTCTTCCAGTCGCGGCAGAACACCCGCGCCCTGTCCTTCAGCGGCAACGCCATGGGCGGCATGACCGGCGTCATCTATGCGCCAACGCCCTGCTCTAGCATGAGCGGCAACGCGTCGCTCCAGAACCCGCTCGACGTCGGCATGCTCAACCTCAGCGGCAACGTCTCGCTGACCCAAACGGCGGCCGGGGAGCGACGGCACGGGGGATGCGGCGGGCATCGCCAATACACTCGTGGCCGGTAACCTGTCGGTCTACATCAACGATCCCGAGCGGACTGTTCACGGCCGACGAGCTGGCGCGGATCCAGGACGCGATCAACACCTGGGATGCCATCCTCGCCCCGTACAACGTGACCATCACCGAGGTCAGCGACCCGACCCTGGCCAACATCGTCATCGATACGGGCAGGACGAGCGCTGTGGTGGGGCGGCCGACGGCGTGCTCGGTTGCTACAACGGGCCGAACGCCGAGATCACGCTCCTCCAGGGCTGGAACTGGTACGCCGGTGTCCGACCCGACGCAGATCGGCGCGAATCAGTACGACTTCGAGACGACGGTGACTGCACGAACTGGGCCATGCGCTGGGCCTGGGCGGCTCGACCGACCCGACGTCGCCGATGAACGAGACGCTGGCGGCTGGCGTGGCCGACCGGACGCCGACCACCCAGGACCTGAACATCCCCGACCCACCCGACGACGCCGATCCCCAGATGGCGGCCGGCTTCGTCCCCGGCTCGGTGGCGATGCCCAGTCTCCCGATCGGACATCCCGTCTCGCTCCGCGCGGGCACGGACCCGGCCCCGCGGGGCCGATGACTACTCTTAGTTTTCAGTGTTCAGTTTTCAGTGTTCAGTTGACTCCAGGAAGCGTCCAGACAGGCTCTCAGGCCAGTCCGGAGCCCTCGCTCGTGGTCCAGGGTCTGGACGAGGCGACCGGGCGCGGACAGGCGTTGTCGAGACGTCATGCCGGACTCTTGCTCGATACGGTCCTCGCGGACCTAGTCACCGACTCCGATCGGGTGCCAGTCGGTCTCGACTCAGGAACCGATGAGGCTGTGCCCGGCCCCGATACCTGGGACACTCTTGACCGCCTCGGGCCGGACGGGTCCCGCTCGGATCATGGCCGCCCCGCCCCGGTGCCTCGGTCGATCGAGTTGCCGCAAGTCGAGGAGGGATTCATCGAGAGGCGAGTGCCGGCGGTCCCGGTCTCCGACGCGCTGCTGGACGAGATGGCCGCCGCCGCGGTCGGGTGGATCGGACGGACGGCGGACGAAACGGGCGGGCTCTCGGCCCCGCGGCTCCGGACGCGTCGAACAGCGGCCGACCCGGCTGATGGCATCGGCGAGAACTGTGGGTCCGGTGAGACCGGCGGCCCGATGGCGAGGTTGACGGTTGCCCTGCTCGCGGGCGGTCTCTGGAACTATCGCGGAAGGTCGAAACGCCCCGGGATTCCGACTCGGTTTCCCCACACGTAGGATTTCAACGAGGACGTATGCGAAGCGTCCCGGAGTCCCCTCCGGGACGCTTCGGACGTTCCGAAAGGAGGAGACTCCTCGGTGAACACCACCGGAGAGACAACGGTCTTGAGGCCGTGTTTCGGACGGGCGCGGCCCGCCACCGCACACGCCCGTGCGACCCGACTCGGGGCATGGCCTTCCAGCCCGTCGGAGCCATCCCCGCCCAGGATGCGCGTGCCACCCCCAATCCGGCCGACCCACGCACGCACCGGCGGGGTCACGGAGCGCTTCGAGTCTGTCCCGGAAGGACCGCGGCGAATCTCGTAGGGTGGGTAAAACCCACCGAATTCCCCAGCCATGTGGCGGTGGGTTTCACCCACCCTACAACGATCAAACCAGTCACCCGTGAGGCGACGGAGGTCGGCGGAGCCACCTCCCCTACGCCCGGCATCCCCGTCAGCATCCGATCCATCCCTCTCATCGCACCGGATCATCCCGAAAACGCGCCGGCATGGCTTGCGTTTGGCCGGTCCCGTGCCAGGCTTCAGTACGGTCGATTGTGACCAGCAAGTTCTTTGATAATTCGATTGATGGATTTGCCGGAGCCGAGCGATCGGGTTCGGGACGGTCTCCCCCCAACCCCCAAATGGCCTGCGGCGCCGGGAGGCCGACCGCCTCCCAGGCCGCCACGGATGGTCCCACGCACCATCTGGCCCGATCGCTCGCCATGGAGCTGAGCCCGCGCCACGAAAGTGAGGAATCGAAGCCATCGCGGCCGGCTCGCTCCCCGAAATCGCGCAAACGAAGCCACGATCATCGGGGTGGAATCGAAGAGATGAATGGTGCGGGCCCTGCCGTACGTTCCGGAGATCGGCGTGGGAGCGAACGTGTGGCAGTCGCGGATCTTTTCTCGCGACCCGAAGCTCGGCGTGAGAGCGCCCGTGCGGCGGGCGCGGGTCCGCCGCTGGATCGGGATTGGGGAGGTCGAATCCGTTCTGCGCGGGAGCCGGGAGATGGCGGCTGTGGGAGATCGAGCGGTCGGTGCGGGGAGGCGGCCCTTGCCGGTCTTGCCGGGGACATCGCAAACGCCCGAGGCATTTCACTCCCACGTCCGCGCCCGAGCATAGTACTCGATCATCGTGCTGACGATCCGCTTCTTCTCGTTGAGCGCCACGAACATCACCAGCGCGATCCCCAGCAGCAGCATGATGACCCACTTGGCGAAGACGTAGTCGAGGCTCACGCGCCCCATCTCGTAGACGACGTCGAGCACGAAGGTGGTCAATCCCAGCCAGAGGAACGACCGTGACCTCAAGGAGCCCCCGGCGAAGATGCCGCGTCGAGGGCATTGCAGAAGTCGAGGAGCCTGCCCGACCGGGAAAGCCGCATTGTCGGCTTCTGATGACGTGCCATGATGTGACCCCACCACGCGCGAGGAGTCTCGACTCAGAACCTTTCATTTTCCCGACATACCGCTTACAATTCATGGAGTGAGCGACTTCCGATGTCCCAGCCCAAGAGGACGGACAGTGAGGTCATCGGTCAAGCGATCAAGGAGAACCGGTTCGGAGAGCACCTGCTCTATCTCTTCTCCTGTACCTCATTTTTCAATGAACGACACAAGCAAGAGTTGGATCCGATCTTCGGGTGTGTTACCACGGGTGAGGCCTGGCAGTTTCTGAGGCTTCGACAACGTGAACTGCTCGTCAACTCGGATCGCTACTGCATCTCCCAGATCAGTACGATCCTGGGGATTCTGATGTCTCTGCTAAGCGACAGGATCTGAGTGCAAGGTTCTTGTTGGATGCATCTCGAGTCCTACTCGCCACCGATCGCTTCATCCGCCATCGGACGCCGGAAGCGGTCGGCGACGCAACGGATGCGGGATCTTCAAGGCCGTCCCGACCCAGTAATCGCGGAGGGTCGCGACCAGCTCGCAGTATCGGGAATACTCGGCGGGCTTGGGGATGTAGGTGTTGGCCCCGGCCTGATAGGTCTGGAGGATGTCCTCCTCGCGGTGCGAGGTCGTCAGGATGATCACCGGGATGATCGCGGAGGTAGGGATCACTCTTGATCTGGGTGAGGACCTGGCAGCCGTCGAGGCCGGGCAGGTTCAGGTCGAGAAGGATCAGGTCGGGCTCGCGGCCGTTCGGCGCCGATTCGTCGCGGAGGGCGAACAGGTAATCCAGGGCATGACGCCCGTCGGGGATGACCGTCAGGCGGTACGCGATGTCGCCCTCGCGCAGCGCGCGGTCGATAATCTTGGCATCGGCCCGGCTGTCCTCGATCAGCAGGATGTGGAATTCAGACAGCGTCGTGTTCATCCAAGACAACCTCGAAGCTCGTGGTCGCGGTCTCGGAGTCGTGTGGCGACGACGAAGTCGCCGGTGCGGAAGGCGGGGGACGACGGAGCCGGATGAAGAACGTCGCACCTTGCCCGGGCGTGCTCTCCACCCAGATCCGACCCTCGTGGGCCTGGACGATCTTGCTGCAAATGGCCAGTCCCGCCCCTGTCCCTTCGTACTCTTCCTGCGTGTGCAGGCGGCGAAAGAGCTGGAAGATGGTCTTGTGGAACTGGGGCTCGATGCCGATCCCATTGTCCTTCACGCTAATCGTGGCGTCTTCGCCGGGATCGACACCGAGGCCCGCGTCCGCCGAACTCTCGCCGGCCGACGCAATCGCTCCGATCTCGACCCAGGGTTTTGACTCCGGTTGTATTTTAGCCCGTTGGCGATCAGGTTCGCCAGCAGTTGCCGAATCCGGTCTCGATCGCCCCAGATCGTCGGCAGCGGCCCCGCGATCCGAACCTCCGCCCCGCGACTCCGGATCAACTCGCCCAGGTCGGTCTTGATGATGGCAATCAGTTCCTCCAGGTCCACCCTCTGGAACCCCTCGATGACCTTCCCCGCACGCGAAAGATTCAACATCCCATGAATCATGGCTCGCATCCGACGGGAGGCTTCGACCAGGTATTGAACGAACTCCTGCCCCTCGGCCTCGAGCCGGTCTCCGTAGTCTCTCAGGAGGAAGTCGGAAAACGCGATCAAGGTGGCGCAGCGGCTCCTGGAGGTCGTGCGAGACGACGTAGACGAATTCATCGAGCTCCCTGTTCTTACGCGAGAGCTCCACATTGGTTCGGGCCAGTCGCCGATTCTTCTCGTGACAGCTCGGCCTCCAGCCGTCGCCGGGTGGTCACATCCTGGGCCACGAATCGGGCGCGGCGGATCGAGTCCTTCGGACCCGGGGACCATCCTGCCGAGGACCCAGACGTCGATGACCTCTCCATCGGATTTGACCCAACGCCGCTGTTCCTCGATCGAGCCTTTCTGAAGAAAGTCGGGGAACTGGGACCGAAACGTCTCCCACGACGACTCGTGGAGTAGATCTTCGTAGGGACGGCCGATGATCTGGGACCGTTTGTAGTTGAGGGTCGTCAACATCGTCTGGTTGCACTCGGCGATGCAGCCCTGCGCGTCGAGGCTGAAATACATGGCCGGTGCGTTTTCATAGAGGTCGGTGTAACGGTTCTTGAGGTCCTCGAGCTCGCGGTTGATACTTCGTAATTGTTCGTTGACCCGCGTCAATTCGAACGTCCGGAGGCGGAGCTGGCGATCGGCGCGGACCTTGTCGGTCACGTCCGTCAGATGGCAGCGGAGATGCATCACCTTCTGGTTGGTGCCATACCTGGCCCCGGCGTTGACCTCGATCGCCCGTGTCTTGCCGTGCGCCGTCCGGATCCGAACGATCAAGCCGAGCGCCTCGCCCCGCTCCAGGGCCTGTCGAAACGTTTCCTGGACCTGTCGGCGGTCGTCGGGATGGACGATGTCGATGAACGACTTCGTCCTCAAGTCGGCGAGCGTCCAGCCGAGGAACTCCTGCTCCGCGGGGCTGGACTCGATCCAATGCCACGCCGACCGGCTCGAGCCGATTGACCATGTCGATCGTCGAATAGTCGCCCGGACAATCTGCGGGTCGAAGGGCCCGGCTGACCACGACCGGCGGGGCATCGAAGAGCCCGCTGCGAGTCATCAAGGATCCGGCCGCCGGGAGTTGCGGGTCGGCGGAGGCAGACGATGGCGAGGGGCGGAGGCCGGCGTCCGGTCCTCCGGAACGCTCTCAGGAGATCAAGGTACTCCTGTGCCAGCGGTACCAGCTCGTCCGGAATGTCGGCCGGCAGGCGAGTCGGGCCGCCTTTCCGAGCCGTCCGTAAGAAATGCTTCAACGATCGAAGGGAGGCCGGCCAATACGCCCCATCGGTCCGGGCCGAGACGACGAAGGTGAGCGCCGCCGCCGCAAAGCCCGCGGCGGCCACGATGATCGCGTCCGGCTGTCGCAGCCTCGTGACGGCCAGGGCGATGACCACGAGCCAGCCGAGGCAAATCCAGCACGCCGACGTCCAACGGCTGGGTCGGCGAAGACGTCTCCGTCTTGGTCCTTCGTCGTTCGTCCTGTGTCGCGCAGTGTCGAGCACGCGCCCTCCCGACGGAATTCCTCACTCTTTCTCCGGGTGTTGTATCAAGGACCCAGGGACCAAGGACTCGCGATGATCCGTCTAGCCGGGGACCTCCGACTTCGTTAACCGGATTCCAACCTCGTTCGCTAATGTGGCGGTTCGGTTCCGCCGCGGGCAGCCAGATGGTGAACGTCGCGCCGGCTTCCGGATTGTTGCGGACCGTGATGCGGCCCGACTGTTCCTTCAGGATCTCGGAGGCCAGGTACAAGCCGTAGCCGGTGCCCTCCTCGCGGGTCGTGAAGAAGGGTTCGAAGATGCGATTGATGTAGGCTTTGGGGACGCCTGGACCGTCGTCGGTCACGTCGATGGTGACCCAGTTGCGATCCTCCGCCCGTGCCGTGCCGGTACTCAAGACGATCCGGCCCTTTCGATTCGTGCGCGCGATGGCATCGCGTCCATTGCTCAGGAGGTTGAGGAGGACTTGCATGAGCCGTCCGGGGTCGACCCGGACCTTCGGTACGGGCCCCTCGCAGGTGGCCGTGATCTGCACCGGCTGATCCACGGGCGGCAACCCTTTGACGAAGAGGTCGATCGTCTCCTGGATCAGCGGGGGCAAGTCGATGACCTGGACCTCCCCGGAACCGTTCCGGACGGCCGCCATCAAGTGCTCGAGGCGGACCTGGAGGAGCCGAGAACTTCGGATGATCGATTCGATCCATTTTTCGTCATCATCGCCCGGGATCGCGTTCATTCGCAAGAGCTCGGCGTTGCCGCGAATCACGGCCAGCGGCCCGCGGATCTCGTGAACGATGCCGGTCAGCAACCGCCCCACCTGGGCGAGCTGCTGATTGAGCATCGCCAGGCCGGACATCTGGCGGAACTCGATCAAGCGACGGACCCGCCCCAGAATGAGTGCGCCGGCGGAATCCTTCGCGACGTAATCGTCCGCCCCGGCCTCGATGCCGGCAAGGACATCCGTGTCATCGTGCCGCACCGTCAGCATCAAGACCGGGATGGCCGAGATCTCCCGGTCCGCCCGGACCGCCCGGCAAACATCCAGTCCGGACATGTCCGGGAGGTTGACGTCGAGTATGATGACGTGCGGACGGACCTCGCGGGCTTGCTCGAGCGCATCGCGGCCCTTGGCCACTTCATAGACCGAATAACCCGCACGGGCGAGGATGGTTCGCAACAGGGCGCGATCCGCCGCGTTATCATCGACGATCAAGATGGCAGCACTCATCGTCGTATGCTCCGCGGCCTGGCTCTTCCCGGATCCCGAGACCACCATCGATTCATCCATGCCGACGGCCTCTCAATCGTGCGATCGTCGGATCGGAGACGACGATTCGCCTCTGGCGAGCGCGAGAGACTCCGTCGCTTCCCGACCTAACGGTATAATACGATGTGAAATCCCAAACAGGGACAGTCCTCGACGATCGTCTGCCCGCGGCTGATGATGCCGAGCTGCTGGCCCGCCGGACTCGAGCGATGCCAGAGATAACACGCGTGAAGGTGGTCATTGCCCACCGGTTATGCCTCGGGACGGTGGGCGAGGCCCAATCCACGAAAGTCCAAACCAAGTATTCGGATAGGTCCCACACCGCGATGACCACAACGTCCTTTGCCCCGGATGTCACCCGCGTCGATCCCGCTGGAATTCGAACCGTATCGCGACCGTTCGGAGGCCGAGCTCGGGGAGCGAATCCTCGCGGTCAAGCGGCAACTGGGCGACTCGCTGCTGATTCTGGGCCACCATTACCAGCAGGACGAGGTGATCCGGTACGCCGATCTCCGCGGCGATAGTTACAAGCTCAGCCAGCTCGCCGCGGAGAGCCGCACCTGCCGCTCCATTGTGTTCTGCGGCGTCCATTTCATGGCCGAGACGGCCGACATCCTCTCGCGGGATGAGGTCGCGGTCTATCTCCCCGACCTGAGCGCCGGTTGCAGCATGGCCGACATGGCCGACCTGGAATCGGTCGAGGCGGCGTGGGAGGACCTCTCGGAATTCATCGATACCGACGACGTGATGCCGGTGACTTACATCAATTCGTCGGCCGACCTCAAGGCCTTCTGCGGCCGGCATGGCGGCATCGTCTGCACCAGCTCCAATGCGCGTGCCGTGCTGGAATGGTCGTTCGCCCGGCGCCGTCGCGTGCTCTTCTTCCCCGATCAACACCTCGGCCGGAACACCGCCCGGACCATGGGCGTCCCGCTCGAGCAAATGCCGGTGTGGAACCCCCGCGAACCCCTCGGCGGAAACACGCCCGAGCAGATCACCTCCAGCCGCGTCCTGCTCTGGCGAGGGCATTGCTCGGTCCACCAGATGTTCAAGCCCGAACACGTCGAGCTCTTCCGCCGCCAGTTCCCCGGCAGCCGGATCCTGGTCCATCCGGAATGCATGATGAAGGTCGTCGACGCCGCCGACCTCGTCGGCTCGACCGAGTTCATCATCAAGACCATCGAGCAAGCCCCCGCCGGTTCGACCTGGGGCGTCGGGACCGAGCTCCATCTCGTCAATCGCCTGGCCCAGGAACATCCCGATAAACGCATCCAGTTCCTCTCCCCCATGGTCTGCATGTGCGCGACCATGTACCGTATCGATCTGCCGCATCTGGCCTGGTGCCTGGAGAACCTGGCACGCAATACGCCAGTAAACCGGATCAAGGTGGAACCGCAGACGGCGGAATGGGGACGGATTGCCCTGGAGCGTATGCTGGAAGTCAAGTAAGGTAGTCCATGCCGCAGTCGGAGATCGCGAAGGGTCGGGTGGAACCCACCTAAGTCCAGAACGGAAGACGGCGAGTCTCACCCACCCTACTGGCGACCATCCGACAGCGAGGGGAAGGAACAACAATCATGCCTGTGAAGACGATGCCGGTACCCGCGACGGCCACGGACGATGTCGAATTGATCGTGCATGGCGACCACTGGGACCCTTTTTCGGTCCTGGGGCTGCACGAGCTATCCCCGGGCGCCGGGGGAGCCGAGGCTGGGTGATCCGGGCGTTCTTGCCGGAGGCTCGAACGGCCTGGGTCGTGGACCTGACTCGGGGCGAGCCGGGCGAACGGGTCGCGATGGAGCGAATCCACCCGGACGGCTTTTTCACGGCGTTCTTCCCCGATCGCACCAATCGTTCCCCTACCGGCTTCGCGTCGAGAATCATGAAGGGTATTCGTGGGATTTCGTCGATCCCTATGCGTTCGGGCCGGTCTTGACCGACTTCGATCTGCACCTGCTCGGCGAAGGGACGCATTATCGGAATTACGAGCGGCTGGGTGCCCACCTGCGGACCCATGCCGGCTTCCGAGGCGTTCATTTCGCGGTCTGGGCGCCCAATGCGCAGCGGGTCAGCGTGATCGGGAATTTCAACCATTGGGATGGCCGTCGCCACCCGATGGGCAACCGGGGCGGTGTCCGGCATCTGGGAGATTTTCATCCCGGACCTCAGTCAGGGCGAAGTCTACAAGTTCGAGATCAAGAGCCGGCACAACGGCTACCTGGTCCAGAAATCCGACCCCTACGGATTCGCGGCGGAGTTGCGCCCGAAGACGGCCTCGATCGTCTGGGAGATCACCAAGTTCGCGTGGGGCGACCAGGATTGGCTCGCGAAGCGGAGCGATCGGCACGGCCTCGACAAGCCGATGGCCTTCTACGAGGTCCATCTCGGCTCCTGGAAGCGCAAGGCCGATCACGGGAACGGGTTCCTCAACTACCGCGAGCTGGCCGAGCAACTGGTGGCCCACCTCGACCATACCCATTTCACCCACGTCGAGCTGCTGCCGATCACCGAACATCCGTTCGATGGGAGCTGGGGGTATCAGCCGGTCGGCTACTTCGCGCCCACCTCGCGACACGGCACGCCGGATGACTTCGTCTACTTCGTCGACTACCTGCACCAGCACGGCTACGGCGTGATCCTCGACTGGGTCCCCGCCCACTTCCCGAACGACGTGCACGGCCTGGGCTACTTCGACGGGACGCATCTCTTCGAGCATTCCGACCCGAGGCTCGGCGAGCACCGCGACTGGGGCACCAAGATCTTCAACTACGGCCGGCCCGAGGTCCGGAACTTCCTGTTCGGCAACGCGCTGTTCTGGCTGGACCGCTACCACCTCGACGGCCTCCGGGTCGACGCGGTCGCCTCGATGCTCTATCTCGACTATTCGCGCGAGCCCGGCGAATGGATCCCGAACGCCTTCGGCGGCAACGAGAACCTGGAAGCGATCGACTTCCTGAAGAAGCTCAACGAGCTTTGCCATCACGAGCATCCGGGCATCCTGACCATCGCCGAGGAGTCGACGAGCTGGTCGGGCGTCTCGCGTCCCACCTATCTCGGGGGCCTGGGCTTCAGCCTCAAGTGGAACATGGGGTGGATGAACGATACGCTCCGGTACATGTCCAAGGACCCGGTCTATCGCAAGTACGAGCACGGCTCGCTGACCTTCAGCATGATCTACGCGTTCAGCGAGAACTTCATCCTGCCGCTGTCGCACGACGAGGTCGTCCACGGCAAGGGCTCGCTCCTGGACAAGATGCCCGGCGACATCTGGCAGAAGATGGCGAACCTCCGGCTCCTCTACGGCTACATGTACGGCCACCCGGGGAAGAAGCTGCTCTTCATGGGGAGCGAGATCGCGCAGTGGCGTGAGTGGAACCACGACGTGAGCCTCGACTGGCACCTGCTCCAGTGGCGGGACCACCAGGGGATCCTCCAGCTCGTCCGCGACCTCAACGGCCTCTACCGTTCCGAGCACGCACTCCACCAGGTCAACTTCGACTGGCAGGGCTATGAGTGGCTGGAGCTGCACGACTGGGAGAACAGCGTCGTGGCGTTCCTGAGGCGGGCCCGCGACCCGAACGACGCCATCGTGGTGGTCTGCAACTTCACGCCGGTGGTCCGCGAGAATCATCGGATCGGCGTGCCGTCGGGGGGATATTACCGGGAGATCCTCAACACCGACTCGGACATCTACGGCGGGTCGAATTGCGGCAACAGTGGCGGCGCCTGGGGAATCCCCGAGCCCCACGCCGGCCGGCCCTATCCACCTCAGCCTCCGCCTGCCGCCGCTGGGCGTCGTTTACCTGAAGGTGCCGACGGGGTCGTGAGCCGAGGCGCGAACAACCTCGTTCGCGCTCCCGGACGTTCAACACCTCAGGCGCGGCGCACAACTTGGTCTGACCCCGACCTCCTCGCGTGCCCCCGACCTCCTCGCGTGCCCCCGACCTCCTCGCGTGGAGAAGAGCAGGATCGGATCCTATCCCGTCAAGGCCGGCCGGGCATCACAACTTGCGTTCCCGGGAATGAAGCGTTCGGGATCAGGATCACCTCATGGGCCGCCCCGCGGAACTCGACGTCGAAGAATTGCAAGAAGCCGCCATGGCCGAGGAGAGCGTAGCGCAAGCGGGATGGCGACGAAGCCGACCAGCGGCCGTCCACTCGTAGGTCTCTTGGCCGTCCGAGATCTGGAGCTGAACTGCGGCATATCGGCAGCGGACAGGTGCGGGGCGACCGACGAGACTGATTTGACGTTCCTCCGCTCCGTGTCAGGTCAATTCCGATGGCGATGGCCACATCCTCCGGGAACACGGTCTCGTCGGCTCCTGTGTCCAGCAGGCTGTTAACAAGCCATGGCTGCCGTGCGGGCCTGTCAGTCGGACGGTCTATCACCGGCCGATAGTGGAAGAGGCTGCCTCCGAGGGTCGGGACCGGTCGGGGAGCCACGGCAAGCCGATAGGGCTGTCTCACTCGCCCAAGCACTCCTCAGCCGATGAAGCTGTCGCCGTCGGGGACGGGCTCGTAAACGACCTTCGATGGATCGTAGCCCAACGCTTTCACGGTATCATCCAGCTTGAGAAAATCCTCGTCGCTGGCGATGATCCGCGAACCGTCGGGGCTCCACGCGATGTACTGGCCGCGGTACTGGAACACCTCCTCGGGCGGAAAGGCGAGGCGATTCTTGTTGGATTGACACAAGTCCAGGATCGCTCTCCCTTTCCGACAATCTCGGGCGAAGCTACATCGGTTCCTCGATGAAAAGCCTCTCCGCATCGGGGACGGATGAGAAGATCACCTCGGCCGGATCGTAGCCCAGCGCCCTCACGGTATCGTCCAGCTTGATGCCATCCTTGTCACTGGCGATGATCCGGGTGCCATCGGGGCTCCACGCGATGTACTGGCCGCGGTACGCGAGCAGTTCCTCGGGCGGAAAGGCCGCGCGGTTCTTGTCGAATTCTTGCCAGTCCATGGTCACTCCCCGATCTGCGGGAAGAAACTCTTCCACGGTCACCTTCCCCCATTCCATCACTCGGCGTCGAATTCGTCGAGGGGTCTGACCGGCCGGGCGGAGGGGTTCTTGGTGCGGGAGACGAGGCGGCGGGCGGGCGGGCGTTCTGCGGGATCAGCTCGTCGATCGCGACGTTCCAGGTGACGTGTCCGATCGCGACGACCGCGGTCTTCTTGCGGACGTCGAGCTTGACGATCCGGCCCGGGCGGTCGTAGCCGAGGCGAGGGACGACCACCCGGTCGCCCGGCTGGAGGCGTGCTCGGGCTTCGGCGATGGTGTCGGCCTGCCGGGTCTCGTCCTGGAGCTCGGCCAGGCGTCGGGCGAGCGCCTCGCGGGTCCGCTCGGCCTCGGCCTGGGCCTGGAGGGCCGCCTGCCGGGCTTCCTCGGCCTCCTTGCGGACCTGCTGGAGGAGCTCCCACTCCGGGATCGCCCCGCTGCGGTGCTGCGAGAGGTAGGTCTCGGCACGGGCGACCACATGCTCGGCGAGCTTCAAGTGCCGGGCGATCTTGAGTGCGTTCGATTGCCCGATGTCGCCGATGTGCAGCCGGTACTTGGGCTGGAGGGTCTCATCGTCGAACTCGACGGCGGAGTTCTCCGCGCCGGGGTCGACAACGCGTAGGTCTTGAGGTCGCCGATGTGGGTCGTCACGATCGCACGGCTGCCGATGCCCGTCAATTCGTCGAGGATCGCCCGGCCGAGGGCGGCGCCGTCGGCGGGGTCCGTGCCGGCTCCCATCTCGTCGAGCAGGACCAGCGAGTGGGGGGTGGCCTTGCCGAGGATCTCGCTGATCCGCCGGATGTGCGACGAGAAGGTCGAGAGGGATTGCTCCAGGCTCTGCTCGTCGCCGATGTCGGCCAGGACGTCATCGAAGTACGGGAAATCGGAGCCCTCGGCGGCCGGGACGTGCAGGCCGGCCTGGGCCATGATCGCCAGCAGGCCGACCGTCTTGAGCGCCACGGTCTTGCCGCCGGTGTTCGGGCCGGTCACCACGAGGATGTGGAAGCGAACCCCCAGGTTCACGTCGATCGGCACCACCGTCTTCGGTGGAGCTGGCGGAGCGGTTCGGCTGGGCTGGCCTCGGGGAGCTGGCCGGGGCTTCGTCGGCGAAGGTCGCGGGAGCCTTCGGCGCGGTGGGCTCCGTCGCGCTCGGTCGACCGCGTCAGCGTCGGATCGCCCTGGAAGAGCGCCTCGAGCAGGGGATGCCTCGCGGCGCGGAGCACCAGCCGGCCCTCCTGGTTGAAGCGCGGGGCGGTCATCCGATAATCGACGCTCAGCCGCGCCTGGGCGTGGATCCGATCGATCTCGGCCATGGTCTCCAGCGTGCCGAGCAGGCTCTCCGAGACCAGGCCGACCTGGGCGCTGAGCCATCGGAGGATCCGGCGCACCTCCTTGGCCTCGCGCGCCCGGAGGAAGGAGAGCTGGGCCGACCGCTCGCCGATCGCCGTCGGCTCGATATAGACCGTCTCGTTGCTGGCGCTGGTGCGGAGGACCGAGCCCTGGATCTCTCCGCGGTGGTCCTTGGACACGGGGAGGACGTAATGGTGCCCGACCATCGTGAAATTGCCGAAGCGGAGGATCCGCCGGATGTCCGGCGAACGGAGCATCTGCCGGAGCGTCTCCTGGATGCGCTCCTCCACCTGGCCGATCTCGCGGCGGATGGCGGAGAGCCGTCGGCTGGCGGTATCCAGGACCGTGCCCCGGCTATCCAGGCATCCCTCGATGGCCGTGACGAGTCCCGAGAATTCACCGACGCCCTGGCGGAGCCCGCCCAGGCGCGGGAACTGGTCGCCGACGCGGGCGAGCCAGCGATCGAGGTCGCCGATGGCCCGGAGCGTCTCGCCCGTCTCGGCCAGCTCCTCGGCCTCGAGGATGCCGCCGACCTGCGTCTTGCGCACCAGTTGGCGGATATCGTGCAATCCGCCGAACGACGGCCGGAGGCCCGCGCGCAAGGCCTCGACCATCTCCGTGGTGAGCGACTGCCGTTGATGGATCTCGCCGGGATCGACGCTCGGCTCGATCTTCTGGGCCGCGGTCCTGCCCAGCGAACAGGCGGCCCGCGCGGCGATGAGGGCGCGGACCTTGTCGAATTCCAGGAGTTCCAGCGTGTGCGTGTCCATGTCGATTCGCGACCCGAGGCCCCCGCAACCGGAGCGAACCGCTTCACCCCGAGGTCACGCCTCTGACGACACGGGAGTCTCGTGCCCGGTTCACGCCGGAACCGTCACATTATCGCAAGGTTCGTGCCGAGAGGGCCATGGCGATCTGGCGGGCTCATCGTCCTGTCGGAAATGGTCGGCGGCGGGGCGTTGACGCGGGTCGTGGTCCGTCACCGCGGTTTTCGTCTTCTTTTGAGGATCGCTTGCCGGAGACGTCGCCGGGCTTGTCGGTGGATACGGCCTGGGGATCGAGCGCACGACGCCAAGGATCCGGCGTGCTCCCCAGGTCCTTGCCGGTGATCTGCTTCAACGCCCGGTAGCAGGACAGCCGGATCGCCGGGTCGTCGTGGTCCATCCCCTCGATGAGGACGTGGAAGATCCGGGAGTCCTGGGCCTTCAGTGCGCCGATCCCCTCGATGGCCGCGATCCGGCAATCTTCCAGATTATCGGCGGCCATGACTCCCGGCGAGGATCGTCACATCCTCGGGACGACCAACCTTGCCCAGGGCGCGACAGGCTTCGGTCCGGATCACGGCTTCGGGATCGCTGACGGCCCGGGCGACGACGTCGCGGGCGCGACGATCGCCCAGATCGCCCAGGCTCCGGATGATCACGGCCCGGATCGCCAGCGGCTCCTTGCCTTCCGAGAGCTTGGCAATCAAAACCTTCACCGCCTCGGACTTCTCGTCCGGGCGGTCGTAGAGATCGGGGGACCCCTAGCTTGGCATAGGCCAGGTAGCGAATATTGGGGTCGGGATTCGAACGGATCTGGTGGAGGAAGCTCTTGGAAGTGGTACCGATGTACGTGGAACAGCCGGCGACGATCGCGAAGGCGATGATCGCCAGCCATGCCGATCGCCCGACTATTCGAGATTTGCAGGGTGACGCGCCATCCATGCCCGTCTGACCTGTCTTTCGCGTGGAGAACGACCGGCTCGTGCTGCCCACAGACCTGCGGGCCTCGAACCGAAGGTCGATGATCCCCGACTCTATGGAATTGACGCCCACGGACGACCGATCCATCGAGACGACGGCCCCGCGGCACAGGCGGATCTTAGCGATAAGCCCAAGATTCGCCAAGGGCAGGTCAGTCGAGTCGCGAGTTTATGACCAGAAGCGGGAGCAGACCTCCGCCTGGAATCAATCGATCAGCAGACGAGAGACGCCGGTTCGTCGGGACCGAGCCGGCGCTCGTCGGCATGAGTCAGGAATGGCAACGTGGGGACCTCCGAGACGAGGTCCGAGGACCGTGGAGAGCGGTCACGGCCGTCAGGACGGGACCGACGGGCGACGGCGACGGCGAGGCCTCCGGAGCCGCACTGGGTGCGGGAACCGGTGCCGGGGCACTCGGAGCGGCGGGTGCCGGCCGGGACGTGCTTCTCGCCGGCCTTGGTCACCAGGAACTGGTAAGCGCCGCTCGCCGTCTTCTTGCCCTTCTTGATCAGCTTCTTCTGGAGCAGCGCCTCCAGGATCGGCCCTCGGCCTTGGTGCCGACGTAGCCCGCCTCCTTCGTCCGAGGACGGCGGAGAGGACTCGGATCTGTGCATCGGTCAGCTTGACGGCCGGTGCCTTCTTGGCGGCAGCCTTCGGGGCGACCGCCGGCTTGGACGCGGCGTCCGCCGGCTTGGTGGACTTCTTCGGGGCCGCCTTCTTCGGGCCGTTTTCTTCGGGGCGGCCTTCGGGCTGGGCTGCGGGTTTCGATTTGCTGCTGGTCTTCTTCGTCTCGGTCTTCTTCACCGCCATCGGTCTCACCTCGCTCCAAGACATACTCGCTTAAGTCCGACCGGCATGAATCAACCGGTCCCTCTGTCAATTCATACCAGATCTCTTGACTTATGGAAGACGAGGATCGTGGGAAATGGTGAAAAAACTCACCGATTAGGGCGAATTCGCGGGATCGGTCCGACGCGTAAGATCGCCTCGGGAGGGCATCGATCCTCTCTTATCTTGAATAATTGATTATTTATATATCTTGATTTAATCAGTTCCAAGCCCTCCATTTCCCCGGGTTTTCTCGGGATATGCTCGCCGTTGCCCGGCCAACGTGCGGCAGCCGAGGTGCAACTCGGCCCTCGCCGCGTCGGCGGCTCGACCGCTCACGCCCTCAGCGATTGTCGAGCACTGCGAACGATCAAAAGTACCGGGCCGTCCGGCTGGCTGTCGCCGGCCAACCGCGTCGAGGATGATCACGGAGACACCGAACTCGCGAGAGCGGCCGTTGACAAGCGTCCGAAGATGGCATCATCCCGGTCCGGACGAGGTCTTCCTGGCCTCCTCTCGACATCCCGCGGCGCAAGGCATCCGCCCCAGGAAGCAACGAGTGAGCGACGGGAACGGACCCGGTCGCGATTAAGGCGCGCCCGAAACCGGCGATTACGGCTTGAAACCGGGCTCCGATAGCGCAAAATAACTGAACAAAGTATCACGGTCTACCGAGGCTGATTGGGAAAGGATGGTCGATCCGGTGCTGACGAAAGTGCGAGGCATCGTCGAGGCAATCGCCGAGGAGTCGGTGACGCTCCGGGTCGATCCGTTCGAGATCGAGATCCTGATCCCCGAGCACACCCGGCGGACGCATCCAGTCCAAGGTCGGCGAGCCGATCGAGCTGCACACCGATCTTCTATCATCGAAGGGGGAGCCATGGTCGCGCGGTTGGTCCCCCGGCTGGTCGGGTTCCTCTCGGCGATCGACCGCGAGTTCTTCGACATCTTCTGCTCGGTCAACGGCGTGGGGGTCAAGAAGGCACTGCGGGCGATGGTCCGTCCGGTCCGCGAGCTGGCCCGCATGATCCAGGACCAGGACGTGAAGCTCCTGTCGACCTTCCCGGGCATCGGCGAGGCGACCGCCGAGCGAATCGTCGCCAAGCTGCGGCGGAAGGTGGGCAAGTTCGCCTTGATCGTCGGCACCGAGGCATCGGCCCTCGGCGGTGCGGCCGGATCCAATGGGGCACCCGAGAACGCCGAGCCCGACGTCATCCGCGACACCTACGCGGCGCTGCTCTCGGTCGGCCACTCGGAGAGCGAGGCCCGCCAGGCCATCGACCGCGTCCTGGCCGGGAAGAAGAAGTACAAGTCCGTCGCCGATATGATTGAAGCGATCTACCTGCAAAGTCGATGAACCGGGGTCGGAGAGCGGCCCAGGATCGAGCGATTTTGATCCGCCCAGATCGCCGAGATCGAGTACCCATCCTCCAGCGATACCGAGCCAAGAGGACCGATCGATGCGAGAGCCCATCATCAAAGGGACGCCCGGATCCCGGGGACGAGAAGAGCAGGCCGGGACGTCGGCGACGCGGAGAAGGCGGCCGAGGTACGGCCCACCGACCCGGACGAGAAACTCCGCCCCCAACGGCTCTCCGAAGTGATCGGCCAGCGTGCCGTGGCCGAACGGCTGACCATCAGCCTGGCCGCGGCGAAGAAGCGGGGTGAGCCGCTGCCCCATATCCTCTTCGATGGGCCGCCGGGGCTGGGCAAGACCACCTTCGCGATGGTCTTGCACAACGAGCTGGGGGTCGAGCTGAATATCACCAGCGGGGCGGCACTCGACAAGAAGATGGACGTGATGCCCTACCTCACGAACGCGACCGAGGGCTCGATCCTCTTCATCGACGAGATCCACCGGCTGCCCAGCGCCGTCGAGGAGTTCATCTATCCGGTCATGGAGGATTTCCGGGTCAACGTGGTCCTGGGCGAGGGGATGTCGGCTCGGACGATCAATCTGCCCTTGAAGAAGTTCACGATCATCGGGGCGACGACGCGAAGCGGCATGCTCTCCGGCCCGCTGCGCGAGCGGTTCGGCATCCACGAGCATCTGGAGTTCTACGACACCGAGGACCTGGCCCGGATCATCAACGTGAACGCCGCGAAGCTCCGCTGTACGATCGTGCCGGAAGCCGCCTGGGAGCTGGCGGCGCGCAGCCGAGGGACCCCTCGGATCGCCAATGCCCGCTTGCGATGGGTCCGCGATTACTCCCTGGCCCGCGCCGACGGCCACATCAGCCTCTCGGTCGCACGCGACGCGCTGGCCATGCAGGATGTGGACTCCGAGGGACTCGACAAGCAAGACCGCCGCTACCTGGAGACCCTGATCCGCGTCTTCCGCGGGGGCCCGACGGGTGTCGAGGCCATCGCCGCCACGATGAACCTGGCGGTGGATACCTTGAAGGACGAGGTCGAGCCCTTCCTGCTCCGCCGGGAGTTCGTGGTCCGAACGCCTCGCGGGCGACAGGCGACCTCCGCGGCCTACCTCCACCTGGGGTTGCCCGAACCTCCTCCCCCGAGCCCGACTTCTCCTTGTTCGATCCCCAGCGCCGGCTGTTCGAGTGAGCCATCGATCTGCGACGGCCGGATCCGATCAGTCAGCCCTCGGAAATGGGCGAGTGGCGCGCAGGAGCCGGTCGCGTATGGCCAGCCACTCGGGCCGATCGGGCGGCATGATCAGTACGATCGCTCGGAGCTTCAGGGCGTCGCACTGATGCAAGACGTCATAGAGGAGCCTGGCGGCCGTCTTTGGCGACTCCAGGCGGATACTCCCTGGCAAATCGGAAGTGAGAGCGATGAGCGACGTTCGCCGATCGAGACCAGGGCGATCTCTTCGAGACGAGGGATGCGGGCCAGTTCCTCCAGAGAATCGACGCGAAACGTCGGAGTTCGAGGTGAATAATGGACCGGCAACTGTCCGGGGCTTGAAGGCCGCTCGGTGGATTCCCCGTGTGCGGGCATGCTCACGGGACAGCCCGACAGTGCCGATTCCAGCTCGGAAATCGTGACGGGTCCTGGGCGGAGGAGTCGGGGCGGCTCGACGGAAATGTCGAGGACGGTCGATTCCAGGCCGATGGCGGTCGGTCCGCTATCGATGACCAGATCGATCAGGCCGTCGAGATCGGCCAGGACGTGTTCGGCCCGGGTCGGCGAGAGCCGGTTCGACCGGTTGGCACTGGGGGCCGCAACCGGCTCGCCGGTCTCGCTCGATCAGGCCGAGGGCGACCAGAGACGCAGGCATCCGCAAACCGACAGTTGGTTTTCCCGCGGAGACGATCTCGGGGATTTGCCTGGCGTGGTTCAGGACGAGCGTCAGTGGTCCGGGCCAGAATCGAGCCGCGAGGATCTCCGCCCTGGGCGGGCCAATCGGTGACGCAGTCCCTGGCCTGCTCGATACTCGCCACGTGGACGATCAGCGGATTGATGGCTGGCCGCCCCTTGGCCGTGTAGATCCGAGCCACGGCCCGCTCGTCGGTGGCGACGGCCCCGAGCCCATAAACGGTCTCGGTCGCGAAGGCGACGAGACCACCCTGCCGCAAGACCCGAGCCGCCTCGTCGAGTGCGAACGGGTCGGGTTCCTCGGGGTCGACCACCAGGACGGGAGTGGATGACACGAGCAGTCCAGCCTGTTGAGAGCGAAAAAAGGCCAATTAGAGCGCTTATCGAATGAGGCGAACACACAACGTCGGCATCGGCCACCCTACAAGCCCGACGCGCCAGCGAGTGGATTCCGGCGGGGACCAGCCACTCACGAGCGGACGCTTCGGGCTGGTATGAGTGGCGTTCGCGTCGAGCTGTGCGCAAACCATTCGTGAAGCGCCCTAGCTCGGGCGATTGCGGGGGGCCGGCTCCGTCGAGCTTTCCGCGAGCCTGGACTCATAGGCGGCACGGAGGGCCTCGTAGTCCTGCGAGCGTCGCTGATAGAGTCTACGCAGGGGCCGAGGGGCGTGCCGGGCCAGGGCGTAGGCCGTCAGGAGCGGCAAGGCGATTGTCGAGTCGGTGTAACAGGTTACCGAGTCGGGCAGCTTCTCGGGGTCGACCTTACCCCAGGTCATGGCTTCGCTGGCCGTCGCCCCGGAGAGCCCACCGGTGTCGGGACGGGCGTCGGTGATCTGGAGAAAGTAGTCGTGGCCGCTCTCGCTCAGCCCGAGGACTTCCTGGATCTGGGGCTCGGTCTGGAGGATGAAGTTCTTGGGGCTCCCGCCCCCAAGGATCAAGACGCCCGAGGTTCCGCCATTGCGCTTGGCGGCGTAGACGATCGCGGCGGTCTCGTTGACGTCGCGGAGCGTATCGATCTGGAGCCGGCCACCTTGCAGACTCAGGGCGGCCAGGTTCATACCGATCGAGCTGTCCCCTGGGCTGGAGGTGAAGATCGGCACGTCGGCCTCGAACGCCGCGACGAGCAGGCTGTGAGATGGCCGGCCCAGTGCCTGGGCCCGACCGTGGAGGTATCGACCCACTTCATGGTGAAACTCGGCCGTCCCCATCGGCCGCGCGAATGCTTCGTCCTGGATCAGCTCGCGATAGAATGCGTCGGTATCGAGCAAGGTCTTGTAATCGAAGACGATGTCGTAGATCCGGATCACGTCGTTCTGGCGCAGCGTGAAATCATCGAGGTTGGGCCGGCTCTGATGGAGGGGCAGGTCGAGCGCGTAGTGGGTGTCGTGATACAGATTGGCGCCGGTCGAGACGATCCAGTCGACGAAACCGGCCTTGATCAAGGGAATCAAGCAGCTCATCCCCAACCCCGCCGGGGTCAAGGCGCCGGAGAGCGTCAAACCCACCGTGCAGTCGGGCTGGAGGAGTTTTTGGGTGAAGACGCGGCAGACCTCCCGGAGCCGACCGCCGTTGTAGCTGGAGAAGGCGCGGTCGATCAGGTCGGCGGCCGTCTCGGTCCCGGAGACTTCCGGCGGCGCGATGCGATGGACGCTGATCGATTCCAGGAAGCCCATGCTCGTTCACCCTTGTTCGATCAGCCCAGCTCACGGCAGGAGGATGGCCGCGGCCACGACTGTGGTCCACAATCCGTCCTTGTGTCCGACGGCGGTCTGGGTAACCTCCTTGGTCTTGTAAAAGACATCGGCGATCTTCCAGATCTCGCGCTTCTCGTCCCAGGAGCTGTCGGGGTTGAACTCGACCCCCAGGACGGTCGCGAGCATCTCCGCGGCGAGGTCTTCGGCGTAATCCGCGGCAGTCTTGGCGGTCTGGCCGTAGGCGTGATGCTCGGACAGGTAGCCGAACAAGCTCCGATCGCGTGGGATGGCGACGCCGACGCTCGCGGCAACCAGCCGATTCGGCTCGGCCGTCGCGCTCTCGCTCATGACGACATGGACGATCTGACCGGGCTGAAGTTGCTTCAGGCCTTCATCGATCGAGATTTCCTTGCAGTGGGGCGGGAAGATGCTCGAGACGCGAACGAGGTTATAGCAGGCGATTCGGGCGTCACGCAGGGCCAGCTCGAAGCTCGTCAACTTCTCGCGATGGGTCCCTACGCCCTTCGTGAAGAACAGTTTGGTGGGTACGTACATCTTGGGCCTGACACCTCCTGAACCGGCCGACGGCGATGGTCGTGCCGGGTTCTGGTCCCACACCGGATCGCAGTTGCGTCGCCCCCGCGCACCGCCGTATAGCAGAGAGAATTATTATGGTATTCGGGACCATCCATCAAGGCCACAGGACGCCGAAGTTGTTCGAGGGGCTCATCGAGTGTCGGGGATGTGGATCAACGTTGGTAACCGGGGTCGCAGTTCCGCCCGAGCCCAGGCACGAAGCCGGCGTGCCCATGCCGACTCGTCGCTCGAATCCTCCTCAACCACCCACCGGCGTACCTCTTCGGCACGAATCGGCAAGAATGCGCTGTCCTCAACCGCGCGGTAACTACCGTCCTCACCCAATCGCTCGATGATGACTTGCTCGGTTTCGCCATCGAATCGCCAGATCTCGGCGACGCGCAACGCGGCATAGATCCCAGGACGGTCGATCTTCGACGGCGAGATGTCGACTTCGATTCCGAGATCGGGATTCGGGTAGTCGGCGACCTTCCGGGCTCTCCGCGCCTTCGCCTGGGCCACGGCCACAAGTTTGTCGGGTCGGAAGAAGTAGCTCTCGTCGGCCTCAAGACCGCGAGCGACCTCAGGCCGTTTCCAGGTCGTCTGCCCCGCGCTCTTGAGCGGGGTCTCGCATACCTCCGCGACGTTCGCCACGATGCGTCCCAGTAATCCCTTCACATCGTCGTGGAAGAAACCAATCGTCATGATCTCGAGATCCTTCCCATCATAGTCAACGTGGATACGCACTCCTTCCGGGATCGAGTCCACGAGTTGCTCGTAAAATGCCCAGTCCACGCCGCGGATCACAAAACGCTCGTCGGGCTCAGACGTCATCTCGTACAGTTCGTCGAGGGACGGGACGACGCGCGGGAACACATCGAGTGGCGGGTCAGGTCGTATCGAGGAGTTCGTCGTCGCGGTGCTCATGACGCCTCCAGTCCAGGACGAGGATTCGTGGATGAACGCACGGAGGGCGTGGTAACTCTAAGTCGTATCTTACGCGAGAGAGATGTAGAGAAGAATTGGATCTGGCGAAGAATCGGACGGCAGGTAGCGAGGATAACGCGAGGGAAAACCGCTCTAATGGTTTGAATCGCCCCGGTGGCGCTGGATTGCCTCCTCGATCCTTCGCATGGGCTCGGGCGGGACGTGTCCGATGGCATCGATCACGTCAGCGTCGGTGAAGGTGACGAACCAGCAACAGACGGCGGCATTGGGCTTGTCCAGTCCCGTCCGCGACCGTCCTTGGGCCTGCCAAGTCAACGGCACATCGAATCCTGTGGGCGGGTCGGGCGTCCCGGTGATCGCCACCCCGACGAGGGGCGCGCCCTCGGCCATCGCTTCATTCGGAGTGACGACGACGACTGGCCGGTGTTTCTCCTTGCCGTGACGAGCGACCCGGATGCGAACGATCTGACCATAGAAGAAGCCCGTGAGCATGACCCGACGCCCTCCCGAGCTGGGGACTCGGTCACTCGTCGTCGAACCAGGCGTCGGGGGGCGGGGAAGTCCGGGCCAGCTCCAGCAAGCTGGCCTGATCGGTGGCCGACCGGGAAAGTCGGGCTAACTCTACCAGGTCGGAGGCAGACTCGTCCTCGAGATTCGCGAGGAAATCCCTCAAGCGATCACCCAGCTCGCGCAGGGAACTTGCCTCGACGGGTCCGCCCGGCGTGTCGGCCCGGAATTGATCGCCCGCCGTCGCGGTGATCGTGATCGTGATGGGGAGGGTCATGGAGTGACTCCAAGTTAACGGACGGGCCGGCCCGAAATCGCTCCATTTTGATGATCGCAGAGGCGCGGACCGAGACGAGCGAGGACCCGTCCCATCCACAAGGTCCATCTCGAATTCGGCAGATTGATGTTCAGCGAGGATGACGGGGCTCGAACCCGCAACCTCCGGCGTGACAGGCCGGTGCTCTAACCAATTGAGCTACATCCCCAAGGCTTATCCAGCAACGGCTTGCGGCGAATCCGTCTGTGTCAGAGGTTCCAGATTCTGGCCTGGTTCAAATCGCCATGAGGCAGGGTAACACTTTTGTTGGGGGATGCCGGCGTTGGTCCTGGCGTAAAGCGTGAACAGGCAAGGATCTATCGCCACACTGCTCCCAGGCTTTACGCCGGAAAGTGTTACCCAGGTTTGAACCAGGCCCAGATTCTGCATGGTTTACTGACCGAATACTGGGTTTTCTCTGACATCTCTGACCAACCACAGGGTTGATTCTATCGGCTACCAGCCCTCGCATCAAGTGCTCGGCTGCGCTGTGGTTGGGATGTCAGCCCGCGGCAGCCACGGCCTCTACCCTCGCCGGAGATATCATGGGGATCGTGACTTCTGATTCTCCAGAGGAAGGCGGTAGCCCTACCTGATCGAGTGCACGCTGCTCCGCCCGCACCGCAATCAGCTTGATGCCCCTCTTTTCTGTCTGCGAAAGGCATGCTAAGGCGACAGGCGAATGGAAACTCATCCGGATCGTCCCCATACCAGCCCGAAGCGCCAGCGAGGGTCTTCCCCATTGCCTTGTAAGGACTTACGGCGACCCTCGCTGGCGCTTCGGGCTGGTATGGCCCCGGTCGGATCGCGGGTAAACGAATTCCTGCCGGTCGCTTAAGGGAAATAACCAGTAACCTGGTCTGACTCCGCATGGTCTGAAAAAACCGATTATCTGTGGAGCGAGTCTCCGGGCCGCGTGCATCGGTCAACTCGGACGAAACGGGGCCGTGAAATCGTCATCCTGAACGGAGCAGAACAGGCGGGGATGCTCCTTGTACTTCGCCCAGACCACGCCGACCTCGTGCTCGTCCATCAAGAAGCATCGACCCAGGTACATGCCGTCTCTCTGATAGGTCGAGTACTTGACATAGTAGCAGTCGGGCCGCTCTGCCAACTGGCCAAGGATGTCGGCCAACAGCGCCTGGTCCGTGGCGACGAAGCATAGCTTCTTCTGGCAGCCACCCTTCCTTTTGTACCATGGTTTCTTCTTGTACCATGCCGGCCCCACGATCTCCATGAAGTACCCGTTAGAACTCAGGCGGAAAGGGCTCTCGATCTGCGTCATGGCAACCTCCTCTCGTCTGCCCGGCATCGGGCACGCACCTGCGCACCGCCGATACGAGGATACCACGGGTGCGCCCGCGCGGCGATCCGTCGCTACTCACGTGCCGAGGCCGAGGGGACGATCTGAAGTGTCACGGCCGGGACGGTCAGCCGCCGCTCGATGCCGGCGATTTTACCCTGGGCCACCATCACGATGGTCACCGGACCGGGAGGTTGTTCGCGGGTCGTCATGACCGAAACGGTCGCCGCGGTCGCTGTCGCATCGAGCTGGACGTCCGGGATCGATAGTCCAGGCGGCATCGGCATGGGGCTGAGGGTCAAGGCACCTTCGGCGCCTTTGGGACGGGTCGCAGTCACTTTGAAGGTGGCGCCGCGGCCCTGCGTGACCGGGATCGGCCCGATCGGGGCGTCGAGAGTGAGCGGCGCCGCTTTGGTGGTCGCGATCAGGAGTCCGGGTTGAGTCCGGATTCTTGTTCGCAGGTATGGTGGGACATCGGTGTATTGCGGCTTGCCATCGATCACGTCGGTCGTGAACCGCATCGGCGGGGTGGTCGGCACGCCGAAGAAGATGACTTTGCTCGCCCGCGCGACGATCCGACCCCCTGGCCCACGTCCCTCACCAATCACGTCGAGCACCACGGGCTCGAAGGCCGAGTCGGGGGCCGCGGACACGGTGAACGCGCCGACCGTCTGGCCCTCGGCGAGCGAGCCGGGCCGGACGGTCAACCCGGGGGGAGCGTTGGCGACGCGGAGTGTGATCGGCCCACGGAATCCCTTGCGAGTGACGCTCACGCCGACGGTCGCCGCACCTCCCTTCGGCACGATCACCTGGGCGTCGTTGAGCCCGACCTCGAATACCGAGTCCACGGGAACGACCGTTAACCGGTACACGAAGCCGAGCCCTCCATATTCGACTAGCTTGACCATTTTTCCTCGGTCGAGGACAAGGCTCAAAGGGTCGGACGAGAACTCGCGCAGGACGAGCGACACCTCGGTCTGCCCGTCGGGCACGGTGAACTCGACTGAGGGATCGATGGAGAAGTACTCGAACCCCTCGATTTTTCGGAAGGTCGCGCGGTCGAAATGGGTGTTATGCACTTTGTGGAGCACTTTGCCCCGCTCGTCGCGCACCTCGAGCACGGCATTGAGTCGCGACCCGAGGTCCACAGCCGCGACTTCGGCCCGGTACTTGCGGCCCGGGGTGACCGCCAGGATAAAGCGGTCCTCGTCGCCGACCGGGTCGATGCGGCCGTTGAGCACCACCGGGGCGACCACTCGCAGGGGCGGGGCGTCGGCCGCGGCCGGTTCGAGTCGCTCGGGCAGGTCGCTCACCACCAGGGGCGGCAGCCACTCGAACTCGAGCGGCCTGCCATCCGGACCAGGCATCTCCGACCTGACCCGCACGCGGACGATCGACTCCCCTGGCAGCGGATCGAGGGTCACCGGGACGACCTTCCTTACCCCCACCGATCCACCTCGAAGCTCGACCCGAATGGTTTCGCCGCGACGGCCGCCCCACGGATAGATCTCTGTGGCCATGGGCATCTCGCCGATGGTAAGCCGGTAGACCGGTGGCCCGCCCCTGATCGGCGAGCGCGACCCCCGTGAGACAAAGAACAGATAGTCATCGTCCTTCGGAAGCTTGAGGGAAGGGTCCGAGAGACCCGTATGGAATTGCCGGTCGAGGCTGACGAGTTTGAGGCGGTCGGCGTCGATTCCCGATCCGATCTCCGCGGTCTCGAGACTGGCCACGATGCGTTGCCCCTCTTTGCCCCGGAACCGGAAGTTGTCGTGGTCCTCTTTCGGTAACCTGCCCTCGATCACCGTGGGGAGCGCGACCATCTGGGCCTTCATGTTGTAGTCGTTGTTGTCCTCCTTCTCCGGGACCTGTGGGAGCTGCCCGATGGCTAACGGGAACGGGTTGGAGAGCCCCTCGTCGGTCAGGACCCGGACCGGATAGATTCCGAGCGGGGTCTCCGGATCGACCGTGAGCCGGGTCTTGAACGTACTGGCGTCCGACCCGGTCGGCGGCGGCTTCTCTTCGACCAACCGGAAGGGCGCGGACCAGCCGGGGATTGCCCGACAGGAGCGAACCGCGAACGGTCAGCTCGCTCGCGAAGCCCCGCCTGACGCCCAGAGGACTGATCTCGTCAACCCGGAGAGTTGGCGGCGCGGAGGCCGGACGTTCGCGTCGCACCCAGATCAACACCAGGCCCGCCGCGATCAGGCCGAGAACGAGCGCGAAGACCATCCGGGAGATGGTGCGAACCATGGCCGGGGTTCCTCCAGTGCGGAGCGACGTCCCGCGCGCCCCGATGCGGCCGTACCAAAGAGGCACCTCGGCCGTTGTGCGGTCGTTGTTGACGAGACGTGGCTCTGACCTTTCCATTTATGAGCGTGACCAGGCTCGTTTCGCAAGTCGCGCGGGCTGAAAAGGGGACACGGGCTGAAAAGGCGAGATGCCTAATTACTAAGCGTTGCAGAGAAAACTTAAGCTCCTGATCGTCACCCAGTTTGGCGTAGCGCGCGGCTTCCTCCCGCGGCCTGAAGGGCCGCAGGACCCCAGCCCAGGGAGAATCCCTGGGTTCCAACCACCGGCCACAACCCGCCGGCCTGGAGGGCCGGAGGCGGTCGGTCCAAGTCCCGCGGCCTGAAGGGCCGCAGGAACCCAGCCCAGGGAGAATCCCTAGGTCTCGGCCACCGGCCACAACCCGCCGGCCTCTAGGGCCGCAGGAGGTTGATCCAAGTCCCAGGCGAAGTTCCGAATCGTCACCGGCGTCGCGACCGGGGCCAGGGGGTTCTTGCGGCCCGTCACGGCGCGGGTGCTTGAGACCTTCGAGGCCCCCAGGGATTCTCTCCTGCGGCCCGACAGGCCGCGAGTGCTTAGGGCGTTGGACGCCCCCAGGGATGCTCCCTGGGCTGGGTTCCTGCGGCCCTTCAGGCCGGAGCGCAAGACCCACCTCCCAAACTCTCTGACGATCCGGAGCGTTTCGATTCCATCGGAGGACACCATCGTCTCGTTACAGGCGGATTGGGGAGAACGGGGCTCGCTCCCTCGTTCTCTGGCTCAACGCCCAGGCTTAACTTTTCTCTGCAACGCACCGTAATGCCATGGACTGCACAGGTTGGATAAGATGGACCTCTCCAGATCCTCCAGGCCGCGTCGCGAATTAGGAATATCCTGAAGATCATTGAATCTTGCTGAACCCATTGGTACAAACAGCATAGGGAGTCTCTGTACAGCGCGGTTGCTGATCGAATCGAGGGCGATACGATGACACATTTCTCGACGACCCATCAGTGGGGGCAAAGTGGGCCGCACGGGTCCGGAATTTCGCGTCGGATCATCTCGAAGAGGCGGGCAAGACCTTCTTGCAGCAGGCCAAGCCCGATGACACCATCCTGGTGGCGTTCTCCGGACACGGCGATCTCGATCCCGGGCGTCGCTGCTCACGGTCTGGGGCCAGATCGTCGGGGATAATCCGGTCCTGATCCGCCACAGCCTCCCCATCGATTGACAAGAACTCGTCTCGTGAGGGGAAACCCAGATGACGACCCGTCTCGACCTGGCAGTTCTGACCACGATCCTCGCGCTGGCGGCCACGGCGTGTGCCGCGCAACCGGCCGCCACCAAGCCGACCCGCCGCGCCCTTCTGGTCGGGTGCACGGCGTATCCGAACCTTCCACCCCATCACCAGCTCGAGGGCCCCGCGAACGACGTCCCCCTCGTCCGCGACTTACTCATCAGGCGATACCAATTCTCCCCGGCGAATATCGCGGAGTTGGTCGAAGGGGCCGGCGAGGCGCGCCGGCCGACCCGAGCACTGATCCGCGCGGGGTTCGAGGAGCTGGCGAAGTCAGCCGGGCCGGGCGACCGGATTGTCATCCTGATGTCGGGCCACGGTGCCCAGCAGCCGGCTCGGCCCGATGATCGCACTGAGCTCGACGGACTGGACGAGGTGTTCCTGCCCGCCGATGCCGGCGGCTGGGACCGCGAGCGCAAGGCCCTGATCAACGCGATCATCGACCACGAGCTGGGGGCCTGGGTGCGGGCCATCCAGGCCAAGGGGGCCTCGGTCTGGCTGATCTTCGACTCCTGCCACTCCGGGACGATGATCCGGGGCACCGACGAGGAAGTGCTCAGAGAAGTGCCCGCCGCCGACCTCGTCCCCAAGGATGTCCTGGCCGAAGCCGCCCGGGCGGTCCAGGAAGTGAAACGACGAGGCCCGACCGCCGTCATCGATGATCGATTGGGGTCGGAGGCCCCGAGCGCCGGCCTCGTGGCGATCTATGCGTCTCAGGACCAGGAGCTGACTGTCGAGAAGCGGCTGCCGGACTATTCCAGCCCGTATCACGGGCTGATGACCTACACGCTCTGCAAGATCCTGAACGAGGCCACCGGGCCGCTGACTTATGCGCAACTGGTCCGGCGCATTCACGACCGCTACGTCGCCTCGGGCCGGAGCGGCCCGATGCCGATGGTCGAGGGCCCGGACATCGGGCGGCAGGTCGCTGGGAGACGCCGCGCCGGCGGCCCCGGCCCCGCTGACCCTCACGCGCGACGCCGACGGCTGGGCCATCGACGGCGGATCGCTGCACGGGATGACCGTCGGAACTATCCTGGCCGTCGCCGTGCGTGGCGATTCGCCGCGCAACGATGAAGTCGCGGGTCACGTGAAGGCTCGTCTCGCAAGGATTCGGTCCGCTCCGGTCTCGGGTCGAGCCCTGCGAATATGCGGGCAAACCGGCGAACGCCCAGTTGCCCGAGGGGTCGATCTGCCGCCCCGTCTATGTCGATTTCGGCTCGCTACGGCTCCGCGTGGCCGCCGACCGTTATGTCGGAATCGAGGTATCCCGCGGGGGCGAGATGCCCAGCCGCACGCTCACGGAGGCGACCCGTGCGCAGCTCGCGGGGTTGCTGCGACGCTACGACGCGACCCCGGGCCATCCCTTCCGATTCGTCGAGCCCCCTGAACGGCCCGATTGGCTGGTCCGCGCCGCCGATCCGCAGGCAGCCCAGGTTTACCTGGTTCCGGCCACGGGAATGACATCCGAGGAGGTCCCCAAGATGCTCGGCCCGCTCCCGGCCGAGCCGGTGGTGCTGGGGGAGCGCTTGCGGGGCATCGCCCAGTTTCAGCAGCTACTGCAAGTCGTCGGTAAGGTGCGGGAGCAGGGCCAGGGGGTCGGCGACGCCGTGGATGTGAGCCTGGAGCTGCGTCGGCTCAAGGGCCGCGATGACGAGGAGGGAACGCCCCTGGCGGATGCGAGCGGACGGCCCGACTTCCGCGATGGCGACCTGGTCGGCTTCCTCGTCTCCAACAAGGGCCGATACCCCGCCGACGTGACCCTGCTGTTCCTGGACAGCGGCTTCGGCATCGAACCGCTCTTCCCGGTCGAGGCCGGCATCGACAATCGCCTGAAGCCTGGCGAGAGGCTGCTGCGCCGGGCGCAAATCAACGCGTCGACGACGGGCGAGGAGCATATGGTGCTCATCGCGGTCAAGGCTGAAAACGAGCCGCTACGGACCGAGTTCACCTTCCTGGCGCAGCCGACGATCGAGCGGGCCAGAGGCGCGGGCCGGGCGCGCGGCACCGACGCTCCCAGAGGCTTCGATTCCTTGCTGGGTGAGATGTTCCAGAACGCCCTGTACGCACAGGGTAGGACGCGCGGATTGAATCCAATCGAGGCCAGGAACTACGCCACGCGCCTGGTCTCCTGGCGGACGCTTCCGCGCGAGCCGCGCGGGCGGTGAGAGTCGAAGGGCGCGCCGGACGGGCGGCGGCCAGGGGTTTCTCGAACGGGAATCGGAGATCGATCACATGGGATGCCATCACTTCGGGTCGAAGTTCGGGTCGGGGATCCTGATCGTCGCCGTGCTGGGCGGGATCACACGACGGCCGACGCCCAGCAGGACAAGCCGGTTCCGTCGCCATTCACAGCCGGCGACGCCCGGCCCGTCGCCCGAGGGCGCAGCTCTTCAGGATGGTCGAGCGCCCGGGCCCTCTGCCGACGGGCGCGTTGCGGGCTAACGACGAGCGGGAGCGCGGGGGCGGCCGGCGCAGTCTTCGCCCGCCTCGCGCCGGCGGTCGTGTTCATCCTGGCTGAGGACGGCAGCGGAACCGGCTTCATCGTTGACGCCGAGGGCCGGATCCTGACGAATCATCACGTGGTCGCCGAGCCGGGGCTGGACGACGAGACAGGGGCACGGCGGGTCCGGGCCTACATCGGGCTGCTGGACCCGAAGGATTCCACCATGAGAGTGATCCAGGACGGCGTCACGGCTCTGATCTACAAGGAGGACCCGGTCAAGGACCTCGCGCTGCTGAAACTGGCCAAGCTTCCCTCGCAGGTCAAGGCGCTGACGAAGATCGACCTGGCCGCCGGCGAGCCCCGCCTGACGGACGAGTGCATCTCGATCGGCCATCCCTCGGGTGGGCAGCTCTGGACGGTGCGGGTGGGACACGTCACCGCGACGGGCCGATGGCCCGGGGACCGCCTCCAGGAAACGGTCGAGCTGCTCCGGTCGGATAAGCTCAAGCACCACGATATCGAAGAGCGGTTCCGGACCGCTCCAGGCCGCCGGGTCGTGCTCAGCGACTGCATCACGGGCGCCGGCGATTCCGGCGGCCCGCTGCTGGACACCGACGGACGGCTCATCGGGGTGACCTTCGGCGGCCCGGCGAGCTCGCGGGCAGCCCAGCTTTCGTATCACATCCACCTCGACGAGGTCCGAGCCTTTCTGGCGGAGGTCCCAGCCAAGCCGATGATGTACGAGCCCGACCCCTGGTCCGAAGTGATGTACGCCAAGCCGCCGTTCGACGTGGATGACGATGGCATTCCCGAGACTCTGCTCCTCTGGTCTCGCCCCGACGAACCGCCGGCGGCGATCCTGGTCGACCTCGGCCAGAAGAGCCGGCTCGGTAAGTTCGAGCCGGCGAACGACCTGGATCAGTTGAAGCGGGACTGGCATCCGACCTTCGCAATCACGCTGGTCGGCGGCCGGCCGTACAAGGCGTTCTACGATACCGATGACGATCGGGCGATGGACCTGGTCCTCACCGCCGCCCCGAGCGATCCCAACAAGGCCGGCGATCGCACCTTCCCCGCCATCCGGCGGAAGGGCCGGCGGTGGTTCACGGCCGAACCCCGGGCCGGCAGTTTCATCGATTTATCCCTGATCCCCGGCCGCGAGAAGCAGGGCCGCCTCGAGCTGGTCATCCGTCAGTTGGTGAAGGCGAAAGTGCTGGGCGACAAGGCCGGGGGTGAACGATAAGGCCCCCGCGATCCGGCCTGCGCGGCATCAGGGCTGAGCCTTCGTCCCGCAGTCGCCAAGGCGGAGGCCCTCGCGTCGATCCAGGTCGCCGACGGACTGGGTCCATTGCCCCGAGCCGTCGGCCTGCGCCCGCCTGACGGGGGATGCATTCCGGAGTGAGGAGCTAACTCCCGGATTCAACCTTCGGGTCGGGTGGGGCTTATCGCCAGTCGCCGCTGAGGACGAAGGCGGCCCAGTAGTACGGCGGCAGGCGGTCCGAACCCCGTTCGCTGGTCCATCTCAACCCGGACTCGCTTCGGCTGACGCGGTTCCGGAACCTGGCCTGTACCGCGAGCCTCGCCCTGTCCGGGGCAGCCCTCTCGCCCCCGGACGCCACACCCGCAGCATCCACAACTGCGCCTCGCGCAACGCTTCCAGCTTCGACGGCTTCTTGGTCCAGAGGTTTTCGTAGAACCGTGCCATCAGGGACTGCGTCGGCTTCGTCGCCACGGTCCATAGGCTGGCGACCACGCCCGCGCCCCGGCCACGTGAAAAGCCCGCTGCAGGCCCATTAGCCCTTCGCCTCCGGCCACCTCGCCCAGGCCGGTCTCGCAGGCTGACAGTACCACCAGATCCACTCCCGAAAGATCCAGCTCTGCCACTTCCAGGGCCGTGAGGATGCCGTCGTCCTGGCCGATGGGCGTGGGTCGTCGGTTGGCGCCGGCCAGGACGATGCCCGAGAGTAGACCCGGATGGAACCCGGCCACGCCGGCGCCTCCCAGGATATCGATCCCGGGGCCCGCCCCCTTCGGGTCTCTCGGCCCGAGTGCCGAGCGGAGCCCCGCGGGGGCGAAGTAGCCGTGTGTGGCCAGGTGCAGGTAGCTGTGCTGCGGCGCCTGGCGGCGGAAGGCTTCCTCGGTCGCGTCGGGGCCGTCCAGTTCCACCGCCTTGCCGTCGGGAAAGCGGCGGCGGTAGTAGCGTCTAATGGACTGCGATCTCGTCGCCGGTCGAGGGCAGGGCGTGAAGTCCGGCGAACAGTCCGGCGGGTCGGTCACGGCGGCCGCCCGGCTGATGACCTGCGGATCGGCCTTGCCGGGAGCATCGCCGTAATCCACGTCGCCCACGAGCAAAAGCGGGCTGGGCGGCTGGCTCCCGAGCCGGCTTCGTCTGGGCCGTCGTGTTGAGCATCCGGGGCACGGGCACCACGGCGAACGCTCGCTCCTCGATCAGGTATGTGCCGGATTGCTTTCCCGGCAGGGCGGCCAGCGGAATCAGGCTGATCGGTCCGTCGGGCGAGACCAGGACCGAGGTGATTCCCTCCAGGTGCGGCTCGAGCGGCTCCCAGACCAGCCGCCGCAGAGTCAGGGCCGGGTCTGCTCGGCGCGTCGGGCGCGGTGCTTCCCGCCGGACGAGGCAGGGCACGCCACTCGCCGATTGCTTCTGGACCGGCGCGATTGGCCCGAGGTCGACTCTACGATCGCCCGATCGGGCCGAACCACGAAGGCGACCAGGCGACGCTCGCACTGGAAATCACCCTTGCCTCGGGCCGGCGGCTGAAACGCTGTGTAATCCAGCAAGTCGACGAGAGCGGTCCCGCGCGGAAGGGCCGCCTGGAGCTGCTCGGGCCTGCGGCTGGCCTCGGCCTGCTCGGCGCGGAAGCCCGCATCCATCGCGCCAGCTCCGCCTCGAGCTCATCCTTCGCCGAGCCAGCTCGGCGAGCTTCTCGCGCCAGGCCTGGGCCTGCTTGGGATCGGGCGTGGTCTGAGATAGGGTCGCCAGTTGTTTGACCGCCTGCTCATAGTCGGCGAAGCGCCGGGCGGCCTGGGACCGAGGACCTCGGAGCCGACGCCGCAGGACGCGTAGCCGCCGCTGCCGCTCGAGGATGGCGCCCTTGGAGGCGAGTACATGACGGTAGACGTCCCCGGGAGGGAGCTTGGCCATCGGCGCCAGAGAGAGGTAAGCGTCGAGCTTTCCGCGAAGGTCCTGGGCCATGACCAGTTGCTGGCGTTCGGACTGGGCAACGGCGGCCAGGTCGAGATTGCCCTCGTCGATCACAAGGGCTTGCTTCAGGAGCGGAGTCGCCCCGGCGTAGTCTCGTCGTGCCGAGAGGAGGAACCCAAGGTTGGACAGGCTGGTGGCGTAGT
Source organism: uncultured Isosphaeraceae bacterium (assembly GCA_963842405.1). Taxonomy (GTDB): domain Bacteria; phylum Planctomycetota; class Planctomycetia; order Isosphaerales; family Isosphaeraceae; genus CAVZRC01. The sequence goes on from CAWJGW010000053.1 coordinate 84,616, forward strand.
CGGGATGGCGCTCGCCCAGGACTTCCTTGCGGATTGCCAGCGCCTGCTCGTAGGAGGGGCCTGGCGGCGGCGTAGTCCCCCTGCGCTGCGAGCAGCAACGCCAGGTTATTCAGGCTGTGGGCGTAGTCGGGGTGGCGCTCGCCCAGCACCTCCTTCTGCGGATCGCTATGGCGTTCTCGTATAGCGGCCTGGCGGCGGCGTAGTCCCCCTGCGCCGCGAGCAGCGACGGCCAAGTTGTTCAGGCTGTGCGGCTAGTCGGGGTGGCGTTCGCCGAGCACCTCCTTGCGGATCGCCAGCGCCGCTTCGTAGAGGGGCCTGGCGGTGGCGTAGTCCCCCTGCGATCGGAGCAGTTCCGCCAGGTTGTTCAGGCTGGTGGCGTAGTCGGGGTGGCGCTCGCCCAGTACATCCTTGTGGATGGCCAGGGCCTGCTCGAAGAGGGGCCTGGCGGCGGCGTAGTCCCCCTGCGACCGGAGCAGAAAGGCCAGGTTGTTCAGGCTGTGTGGCGTAGTCGGGGTGGCGCTCGCCCAGCACCGCCTTCCGGATCGCCAGGGCCTGCTCGTAGAGGGGCCTGGCGGCGGCGTAGTCCCCCTGCGACGCAGCAGCACCGCCAGGTTGTTCAGGCTGGTGGCGTAGCCGGGGTGGCGCTCGCCTAGCACCTCCTTGCGGATGGCCAGGGCCTGCTCGTAGACGGGCCTGGCGGCGGCGTAGTCGCCCTGTGACCACGAGGAGCCTCGCAAGGTTGTTCAGGCTTGAGGCGTAGTCCGGATGGCGGTCGCCCAGTACCTCCTTCATGATCGCCAAGGCCTTCTCGTAGAGGGGCCTGGCGTCGGCGTAGTCCCCCGCGATTCGAGCACACCGGCCAGGTTATTCAGGCTGGAGGCGTAGTCGGGATGGCGCTCGCCCAGCACCTCCTTCATGATCGCCAAGGCCATCTCGTAGAGGAGTCTAGCGGCGGCGTAGTCCCCCTGCGATTCGAACACACCGGCCAGGTTGTTCAGGCTGGAGGCGTAGTCGGGGTGGTGCTTGCCCAGTACCTCCTTGCGGATCACCAGGGCCTTCACGTAGAGGGGCCTGGCGGCGGCGAAGTCCCCCTCGCCACCAGGAGCCGTGCTAGGTTATTCATGACTCGCGGCGGTGTCGGGGCGGCGAGTCGCTCAGAACTTGACGTGCGGATCGCGAGGGCCTGCTCAAGAAGCGGGCCGTCGCCTCCCCGAAATCCCCTTGGGCTTCGCGAGAGTAGCGCCAGGCTGTGGAGATTGGCCGCCGTCTGGGGATGGTTCTCCCCGCGGACCTTTCGCTGGATTGCCAGTGCCTCTCGCAGGAGCGGCTCGGCCCGTGGATACTCGCCCTCGAAATAATAAGCCAGGCCGAGATTGCTGAGGACAGCGGCGTACTGGGAGCTCTCCCGACCCCTGGTCTCCGCGATGATATCGAGAGACTTCCGGAGGTGGTTGACAGCCGGCCCGTAACGACCCTGCCGCAGGGACAGGCCGGCCATGTCGTTGAGGAGACGCGCGTAGTCCTGGTCCGGTCGATCAGAGACCCCCTCGAGCAATTTCAGCGCTTCCTGGTAGCGGGCCTCCGACCCGGCGTAGTCACCCATCCGCTCTTGAATGTCGGCGAGCAATGGAGACACCGGGCGAGATCCGGGAGTCTTCGTCTGGCCCGCCTTACGTTGGATCGAGAGGGCCGCGCTCGCCTCGTCGATGGCCTGTCGGTAATGTCCCCCGTCGCTGCAGCACTTCTGCAAGGGCGAGGCGAGTCGCCGAGACCTCCAGTTGTGACTCTTCTCCCGGCAGCTTCTCGAGGGAGCGGAGGACGTCGCGCAGGAGTTTCTCGGCGACGTCCAGGCGGCTCACGGCGGTGAAGCTCTGGGCGGCCCAGCGTCGGTACTGGGCCACGTCCCTCTTCAACGCGAATCGTTCGCTCGCCTCCGTGGCCTTGAGGAAGTAGGTCGCGGCCGGCTCGAATCGTTCCAGGTGATAGAGTCGCCATGCCGAGGCGGAAGAAGAGATAGCCGGATGCATCCCCATCGACCGGCTGGCTGGCGATGGCCCGCTCGAGCTGGCCCGGCCGCACGATCGAATTGGCCGCCGTCGTATGACAGGTAGCCCCGGACCTCCAGCGCGGCCGGGTCGTCGCCGGTCAGCGATTCGGCCAGCTTCAGGTCGGCCTCGACCGCCGCCGGACGGCCCAGCCGATAGGATGTTCGGGCCCGCTCCGCCAGCAATCGCCCACGGAGGCGCCGGACGGTCTGGTCGTCCTGCGGAGGGGATTCGATCACGCGGAGGCAATAGCGATACTTCGAGCTGGCCTGCTCCAACTGGTTGCCGAGATAGAGCTTCCGGGCCTCGCGATGATCGCGCTTCAAGTCCTCCCACTCGAACTGGTCGAGCGGCTGGGGTTTCGGCACCTCTCGATGCGCCAGCGCGAACAGTGACCCCGTTGAGAACAACTGGGGATTCTGCCGTCCGGACCCCCACTCCCCCGGCCCAACCCTTGCTCTCGAAAATCTTGCCCACATATTCATAAATATGAGTCTACGAGCAGATTTTCCTCGCCGGGGGGATAGGCGTCCCCAGCCATGGCCTGGATCAGCGCCCAGGTGAACCGGCCATGCTGCAATTCGACGCTCTCGTGGGAGGACTCGCGAGCGTCGCAGGCGCTGATGACCATCATACGCTGATCGGGCTGCACCAGCGCTTCCGAAAGCCAGGCGCCATGATCCGGCCATCCGGGTCGGTAGGGCTCGACCGGCACGCATCGAGGATGACGAGCTTATTGCGGGCATAGATCGGCTCGGACAGGAGGAGTTGGAAGATCTCGCTCAGCCCGATAGTCTTGAGTGGGCGCCTGCTTCTTGTGATAGTCGATGGGGACGAGGTAGGCGGTCCGCCCGGCATCCGCGTGGCCCGCGTAGTAGAAGACGATCACGTCATCGACGCCGGTCGCCTGGGCCAAGAACGTTTCGATCCGATTGCGGATCGAGTCCCTGCGGAGTGCCTTTTTCGACCTCCAGCCGGGGCCCGATGAATTTCCCCAGGCTCTTCGGCGGCACCTTCGCATCGGTCATCAACAGCACGCGATCGAATGCGCAACGCGTGAGCAGAGACTCCGCGACGCCGATCGCGTCCTTCCCGGCAAATTGGAGTGGTCCATACCCGCAGCCGGAGGGATAGCCATCGATGCCGATGCAGACGGCGAACCGCCGTCTCGGCCGGGCAATCCCGGTCTCGACCGGCGTCCGGGACTCCTCGATCTTGAGGAAACGGAGTAGTCCTCGATCCGACGGATTGCTTGCTTTCGCCGGTTCCGAACCCGCTCGCCCCGCGATTCTGGGCGAAGCCGGCGGTGTGCCGACTCCAGGTTGAACCGGTGCCGGTTCCTGGGCGCAGCGCGGCCGATGCCATCCCCGCGCAGACCGCCGCTGACGCAAAGACCCACCAGGCGACCAGAAGTGGACGTACGGGCGAAGTCATGACCTGGCCATGCAGGACGAAGTTGAGTGCGAATCGGGATCAATGTTTTCGGCAACCATCACCTTTATCAATTATCCACGGACTGTGGCGAGAAACCAAGGTAGTAGTTGCTGGTAGGGTTCGTTGAAGGCAGAGAAGCGATTCGGGAAAACCTTTCGAAGAAGGTGGAGTCTGTCGCAAAGAGACCGGGTGATCTCGTTCCGATGCTCCCGCGTGGGAACGGCGTTCCTGGCCGCTCCGGCGGCCCGAGGGTAGACTCGGGGTCAAGCTTGGGGTAGACTCGGACCGGGTCCCAAACCCTGATCCTCGAGACGACACCCCAGTTCGATCGGGACGTGAAGCGCCAGGAGAAGCGCGGCAAGCCCATGGAGAGACTCCATCCGGCCGTCGACCTGTTGCGAACGCACCGGCCACTACCCCGGAGTCACAAAGACCACGCCCTCAAGAGGGACTGGAAGAGGTTCCAGGAATGTCACATCGGGGGCGAAGGCGATTGGCTCTTGGTCTATGTCCGACGCGGCGGCAAGTTGATCCTGTTCCGCACCGGGGAGCACGAACAGATTTTCTAGAGTCGTTGCCGGTAGATGAGCCGAGGTGGTCGAACCTGACGCCGCCCCGCCCGACCGGGCACCCCCTGCCCGGCCGACGTGCGGGCTGCGGCCTTGGGCGAGGCCGGTGGCGCACGTTGAGCGGACCTGGGCCGGATCGATCCGGGTTTTCGCTCGAAGGTAGGATTAAGCGGATGGAAACAGGGTGATGGGGTCTGCAACCGGTGCGGACGCCGATTCGATCGAGGCCGGGGCGATACGCCGACCCTTACCGGTCATTGTCGAAGCTCCCGAAGAGCGGCCTACCCGACGTATTCGAGGACCCTGAACACGAGGGGTCGGAGGGTCGGGTCGAGCTCTATCGCGAATGATGCCTGGAGAGCACCATTGATCGCGCCGACGACCTGCTGCGCGTCCTCCGTGCTGCCCGGGGTCACTTCGTTGACGCGAACGACCGCGCGCCGATGCCGGCCTTCCGGACGTCGGCGATCGCCGAGACGATGGCCTCGCTCAAGGCGGGCGCGGATCGAGTGAATCCTATCGAGACCTTGCCGGCCCGCATCACGATCGTACCGTCGTCGCAACCGGCTTCGTAGAGGGCGTTCACGACTTCCCGGGTGAGATCGGAAATCCCGTCCAGCTCCAAGGTGAATTCGTGTTCGGTTTCCACCTCAGCCCCCTTGCCCGTGCGGGCATTTGTTGACTTCCCTCCGGATCCATCGGGCGTTGTTCTCGGGGACCCTCGGCGTCGAGTACACCGGAATCCGGCACCCTTCCCGACTGAGTTCCGGACACCACAAGCGGCCCCAGGCATGCCCCTCGGATCAATCGAAGCGCCGATCCCGCGCGATATCGCAGACTGAACGGCTTCCTCGATGTGCTTCTTGGGGTGCCGTGATGCCATCGGGACATTGCCTCAACGAACGCCGTGCGCGATTGCGCCGCGTTTAGCCGGATTCGACCACGCTAAACCATCTTCGCACGGACCGGGCGGGATGTCACCACATGTCACCAACTGCGCGACTGATCAGCCGGCGGCCGCAAACCGGCCCGCCCTGGCGATGTCGGCCCGCGCCGAGCGGCGGACCTGGCCCCCCGTCGCCTCGTTGACCTCGCCGACCGCGGCGATCATGGCCAGCGTGACCGTCGAACCGGCCGGGTAACGGGCCGCCGCGACTGCCGCCAGGACCTCCTCGGCACGGGGTGGCTTGGAGATCGGCTTGGGCATCCGTCAACTCCCTCAGGACAGGATGTCGTTCGACGGCGATCGGCTGGAGCTGCTGGCCGTCGATGACGACCGGGACCTGCTGGCCGGCTTTGAAGATCGTGGGGGCCGGATAATTCCCCTGGACCGGACCGGTGTAGACTTCGACCTGCCGGGCGACCAGGTTGACGATCCAGTACGCCGGGATGCCGCCGCTGGCGTAGGCCCTTAGTTTCTCGCCTTGATCGTAGGCCAGGCGAGCCTTGTTGGCGACTTCGACGATCAGCGAAACGTCGCTGGCCATGGGCTGCTCCGTATAATCGCGAGACCGGCCCCTCACGACCGAGATATCCGGTTCCGGCATGCTGGCCCACCCCGGGATGCTCACCGGATCTTCCCGCGTGACGAAGTGAGTCGCGGCCGGGACGATGCGCGTCAACGCCGCGGCCGTCTCCCGGCAGGTGATCGAATGCGGGCCCTTCTTCAGGGGCTTTTGGTAGATCAACCCCTCCACCAGCTCGACCCGATCATCCTCGGTCAGGATGCCCGCGTCCCCCATCTGTTCGTATTGGTTGACCGAGAATCGGTAGAGCTCCGGAGAGGCCGGGGGCGGCGTCGAGGCGCCCGGGAGCATCGCCGGCGACGTCGTCGCTTGCGTCGATGTGATCGTGGACATGGCTCGGCCCCTGGGGCGTGACGGATGCGTCGCCTGCATGAACGCCGTGCATAATCACTCCCTACCATTGGCGCACAAAGAGACCGGCTGGTCAATATGAAGACCTGGTCCGGGTCCCATGTGCCGATCATACTCGTGAACAGGCGGCGAATGACTTTCGAGATTCCTTGCAACCAGGGCAAGGTCTCCGACCTCACACCGGCGGCAGACTTGCGGTCCTCAAGGACGGCAATTCATACTAATATTATGAAAGAATGTTCAATAATTTATAGCAAGGGCCAGGGGCCGTTGACAGTCAACATCGGCCAAGGGCCGGCACAACAGGGTCCGGGCCGTCGGTGATCGGATCCGTACACGGACCGCGCCGGAAGTCATAGCCAGTTCTGGAGATCGGTGATGGCGACCCCGGCGAAACTTCGCCATGGAAGGCCAGCCAGCGCAACGATTCGCGGTGGGCACTTTGCCACGCGAAGGGCAGGTCCGCGACCTCGCCTCGACGGGAGATCGGCGCCGAACGGCGTCAACTGGAAATCCGCGCCCAGTGCTCTGCCACCACTCAGCAGACATGAACCGTTTATCGACTGCCGGTCACTTTGAATCGGCTCTTGCGGCGGAAATCGCCGGGATGATCCCGAACGATCGCGGACCGCGGGGATCGATCGGGGTCGCGCCTCGACGGCCTTCGCGCGGGTGGCGGTGGTCTGGCGCGGCAACCGCAAGCCGAACCGCTGTCGCACCAGTTTGAGGTCTTTCCTGTTGACCACGCCGTCGCCATTGATGTCGGCGAAGATCATCAACGACGCGGGCCCCAGGCCCAGCTTCTCGGCGCGGACGTCGGAATAATCCTGGCGGTTGACCACGCCGTTGTCGTTGTAGTCACCCGGCAGGACGTTGAGCTGGCCGGTGAAGGTCGTCGAGGCCCGCGCCGGCGATGGTGATCGTGATCCGGTCGGCCGCGTTCATCGCCCGCGACAGGAAGATGGCATAGTTCGTCCCACTGGCCGAGACGCCGACCGCCTGGTACTTGATGCCGCGGGCGCTGCGGATCGTGATGTCGGAGGCAGTCAGTGCCTCGGCCTGGCTGAGCGTGATCTGCAGCACGTCGATCCCGAGCCAGGGGAGATCGGTCTGGCGGCCCGACGGCAGCAGGAGCCCGCCGGAGCTGGACGGGACCACCAGCGCCGCGGTCTGGCTGCCCCAGACGACGGCAGACCCCGATGACACTGGCCACGTGTGATCGGTACTGGCGGCGGTATTGGTCAGCGAGAACGAAACCGGGCTGGTCGCGCCGAGGGCCGAGGCCGTCACGCGTGTAGCTGCCGGCCTGACCGTTGGCGGTGGCCGTCACCTGCGCCTGGCCGTTGGCGCCGATGGTTGCGGAGCCGGCGCTCAGGATCGCCGAGGCGCCCGTGCTCGGTGCGGTGTAGTAGACGATGCCCCCCTGGACCGGATCGCCGGAGGGACTCGTGACGACCACCGCCAGGGGATTGGCGAACGCGGTGTTGACCTTCGCGGACTGGGGACTGTCGCCGGAGACGATGGTGATGGTGAAGCCGCGGTCCTGGAATGCGCCGATGTCGAACGCTACCGCTGGGCCGGGCGACCCCGCGCTGATCGGTAGTCGGTATGGTGATGCCCGAGATCGTGCTGGCCCCGTTGCCGATGGCCGGGCTGCCCGGCAGGACGGCGATGGTCTGGGTCGATCCGCCGTTGGATGCCAGCGATCCGAGCGCGGGGTCGGCGATGCCGACCTGATTGCCGTTGCTGCCCTGGGTCAGGCCGCCGGAGCCCCCCGTCCCGATCAAGTTGTACGCAGCTCGACGTCGACACCGCGCCGCCGCCCAGCGAGATATCGCTGGCCGTCGTGCCGCTCGGCGGTGTTCATCGCCACGATCGTGTCGTACAGCGAGGCCGAGCCGCCATCGACATACAGGCCGCCCCCATTGCCGCCGCCGCTGATTGCGACGTTGTCGGCGATGGTCGTGCTGATGGCCGTCAGCGTCGCATTCTGGTCGTTGGAGATGCCGCCGCCACTGCCGGCCGTGTTGCCCGCGATCGTACTGTTCGGTGAGCGTCAACGTGCCGAAGGTGTTATCGATGCCGCCGCCATCCCCGAGTGTCCGTGTTATTTGCGATCGTGCTGTTATTGATCGCCATCGTGCCGTACTCATTCTCGATCCCGCCGCCGTCACCGCCATGGCCGAGTTGCTCGAGATGGTGCTGCTGTTGATCGTCAGCGTGCCCTCGTTCTCGATCCCGCCACCGTTGCCGAGCGAGCTCTGATTGTTGTCCAGCACCGAGTTGCCCGAGATCGTCGAGCTGTTGATCGTCATCGTCCCGGTGTTCGTCGATGCCGCCGCCGTCCGAGACGAGGGCCGTGTTGCCGGTGACGGTGCTGTCGCTGATCGTCATCGTGCCGGAATTGTTGACGCCGCCGCCGGAGTTGGAGGCCGAAGTTGTTGGTGATGGCGGAATTGGTGACGGTCAGGTTGCCGGCATTATCAATGCCGCCGCCCGAGGCTGGCCGACCCGCCCGAGATGGTCAGGCCGGAGAGCGACGCCGTCACTCCGCTCGCCACCGAGAAGACCTGGACGGCACCGCCGCCGCTGATGGTCAGCAGGCTCGACCCGGGGCCGTCGATCGACCTCGGCCGTCGCGGTATTGGTCATCGCCAGCGTCCCGAGCCCGGCGGAGAGCGTGATCGTCTGGGCTGTCGCGAAGGCGCCCGTGGTGTCAAAGACGATCGTATTCGGGGCGGCGCTGCTCAGGTTAGCCGGGTTGGCGTTCGTGCTCGAAGTTGGCCCAGTCGACGGCCGTCGGCAGCGTGCCGGCATCGAGTCGAGTCGGCCGCGCTGGTGACCAGGAACGAGGAACTGGCCTCGTAGGCGCCGATGTCGACGGTCGAACCGGCATCGAGCCCGGCCAGTCCGCGCAAGGCACCGCGCTGGTCGGTCGTCGGTATGGTGACGCCCGAGATGCTGGTGCTTCCCCCGTCGATGGCCGGGCTGCCCTGCATGCAGCGCGATGGTCAATGTCGGCCCGCCGTTATCGGCCAGCGTGCCGAGGCCCGTGTTGGCGACGTTGACCTGGTTGCCATTGGTCCCGGCGGTCAATCCGCCGGAGCCCCCGGTGCCGATCAGGTTGTACGCGCTCGACGACGACACCGCGCCGCCGCCGAGCGCGATATCGCTGGCCGTGCACGTGCCGCTGCGCGGTGTTCGAGCGCGACGATCGTGTTGTCCAGGGTGGCCGTGCCGCCCGCGGCCTCCAGGCCGCCGCCGGTGCCAACGCTGGCGACGGTGTTGCTGGCGATGGTTACGTTGACGGCCGTCAGCGTGCCCGTATTGTCGACACCGCCCCCGGCGGTTGCCGCCTCGTCGTCCGCGATGGTGGAATTCGTGATCGTCAGCGTGGCCGCGTTCGCGATGCCGCCGCCGTCTCCGGCCGAGTTATAGGCCACGGTCGAGCCGGTGATCGTCAGTCGTGCCGGCCTGGTTGTTGACCCCGCCGCCGTCGCTGCTGGCCGAGTTGTCCTCGATCGCACTATTGAGCACGGTCATCGTGCCGCTGTCGTTCTCGATTCCGCCGCCGTTGTTCTGGCCCGAGTTCTCCACGATGGCGGTGCCGGTGACGGTCAATGCGCCGGAATCGTTCTCGATTCCGCCGCCGAGCAGGGCCGTATTGCTGCTCAGGGTGGAGTCGGTGACGGTCATCGTGCCCAGGTTCGCGATGGCGCCGCCCATCTTCAAGGCCGAGTTGCCCGTGAACGTGGATTGGTTGATGGTCAGGTTACCCGAATTGAGGACGCCGGCCCCGTTGGTGCTCGTTTCTCCGTCCGAGATGGTCAGCCCGGAGAGGGTCGCGGTCACGTTGCTCGCGACCGAGAGGACCCCGATCGCGCCGCCTCCGCTGACCGTCACGACGCTCGCGCCGGGACCGTCGATCGCCTCGCCCGTACCGGTATTGGTCATCGCCAGCGTCCCGAGCCCGGCAGAGAGCGTGATCGTCTGGTCCGTGGCGAAAGCATCGGCGGTGTCGAAGACGATGGCGTTGGGGCCCGGACTCTTAAGGTTGGAGGGATTGACGTTGCTGCTCTCGTTGGCCCAGCCGACGGCCGCGCGGAGCGTGCCGGCATCCGTCGAGTCAGCCGAAGTGGTCACCAGGTAGGAGGAGCTGGCTTCGTACGCGCCGAGGTCGACGGTGGGTCCCGCGTGCAGGCCGGCCGGGCCGCGCAAGGCTCCACGCTGGTCGGTCGTGGGAACGGTGACGCCCGAAACGGTGGTGCTTCCCGCGTCAATGGCCGGACTGCCTGACAGCAGCGCGATGGTCAGGGTCGGCCCGCCGTTATTCGCCAGCGACGAGGCGAGTCCCGGGTTGGCGACGCCGACCTGGTTGCCATTGGTTCCACTGGTCAGCCCGCCAGCACCGCCGGTGCCGATCAGGTTGTTCGCGCTGGATGAGGAGACCGAGATGCCGAAGCTGCCCAGCGCGATATCACTGGCCTGGCTGATGCCAGCGGTGTTGAGCGCGACAATCGTGTTGACCAGGGTAGCCGAGCCTTTGCCGAGCTTGAACCCGCCGCCCGAGCCCCCAGCAGTCACGCTGTTCTCGGCAATAGTTGTGTTGACGGTCGTCAGCGTTCCCTCGTCGTCGATTCCCCCGCCGACGCCGTTCTGGCCGGAAACGCCGTTCTCAGCGATGGTGGTGTTGGTGATCAACAGCGTGCCGCTGTTTTCGACGCCCCCTCCGGCGCCGTTTGCATCGATGACGTCGTTACTGGCGATCGTGCTGCCGTTGATCGTGAGGTAATTCGTGTTATCGATGCCGCCACCCGAGTCGGCCGCCGAATTGCTGATGATGGTCGAGTCGGCGATCGTCAGGATGCCGTTATTGATAATTCCGCCGCCCGAGCTGGCGGCCGAGCCGCCCGTTACCGTCAGGGCCGAGAGCGTAGCCGTCACACTGGAATTGACCGAGACGACCTGGACGGCGTTGCCTCCACTGACCGTCACGAGGTTCGCGCCCGGGCCGTCGATCACCTCGGGACCGGCCGTCTCCGAGAGCGTCAGCGTGCTGCTCAGCGCGATCGTCTTCAGCGACGTGAAGACGGTGGGATCGAACTCGATCACACTGCCCTCGGGGTTGGTGTTGTTGTTGGCCTGAATAACCGCATAAGGCAGCGATCCCGTGTCGCTGGTGCTGCCGCTGGTATCGGTCACCATGTAGACTGTGGGATTGCCCGAGAGGAGGACTCGCCCCTCGAGCCCCTCCAGCACCCAGGCGCCGCCCATGTCCAGCGCGGTGACGCCGGTGCAGTGGTCGAAGTTGGGATTTGATCGAGGACAACGGCGGCCTCAGTTTCAACCCGCTCAGCCATTGGCGAACCATTCAGTAACTCCTCGGACGAGAATTCCTCACGGGCGAGATCTTTCGGTCCAGAGTTTCTCGTCGCGCACCCGTTCCGCCCTTGGAACGAGACAGACTCGACCGACAGGAAAAATCTCCCAGACCGAGAAGCCTGGGGGCATCCAGAGGCCACTTCGCACGAAGTCGTGAGGGAGGGTCAAGCCAACGAGCGCGGACCGCAGACATCAGGAACTGGCCGAGTATCACTGGAACGCATTCGTCCTCGTGGTGCAGGCGTCCCGCCCGTGAGCAGGCCCGGCAGGACGCCTCCACCGCAAGAGACCGAAGTGATATTCAACTAGCTCCTCATACAGTTTCTACGCCGTACTGGATCGGAATCAAGGGGCTGCTGTCCCCGATTATCGGCGCGGCGATTCCGGCCGCGACGGTTGGATGGGCTTCACTTGGGTGCCTGGAGAGCACAACTACGGCTGAACCAGTTCCATCTGGCGACCGCTCTCCTCGAACGTTTTCAACTCTCGCCTGGTGACTTGGCGCCCCTCATCAACCTTCCAGTGCTTGTCTTTCGTGAACGAGACATACCACGAGTAACCCTCGGCGCCCGATCGATACAGCATCATGCTCCCCGCCCGATTCGTCACCGTATTTCCGCTGTACCAGATGAAAGCCGCCGATTTCGAAAATCGATCGATCGGCTGAGCGATCCAGCGGCGCTCGGCACAATGGAGCGGCCTCTTGTGGTCGCCGGGCATCCACTCAGCGCGACTCTCATCCCAGATGTAATACTTCTCCGAGAGGACGCGATTTGGACTGAATGGAGGAATTCTCAATTCCTCCACAGCCCGGCCCCACCATCCCAGCCATTTGTGATCGAACCAGTTGTCGACTTGCACAAGGTAAACCTCGCGCACCTGCAGAGCCACGACCGCACCATTGACGATCGATTGAACCAGCGAGAGGAAGGCGGCATCGTCGAACTCGGAAGGAACCAGCTCGATCATGGGCTCTCCCCAACAAGATGCCCGACTTACCGAACCACCGCGCAGATGCTGGGATTATACCAGAACGAGCCGGAGCGCAGGGGGAACCCTCCTCGGGATCGCGAGGTCAATCGCCGCCCGCGACGCGGGCCGAAGAGCTCCGAGCGGGTCCGAAAGACGCTCCGAGGTTGGACCTGAGCCGGCTATGAGGTGGGAGCCGGTACTCATCCTGATCGGTGGCCGGAGAACCCAGCCCTAATCGACGCGGGCTTGTTGCTCCTTCTCCGCGCAGACGCGCTGCCAGAGTTCTTCCCGGTACACGCCGACCTCGGCTGGAGCGGTGATCCCCAGCCGGACCTGGTTGCCTTCGATCGCGACCACGGTGATCGCCATCTCGCAGTTCGGCACCAGAATACGTTCTCCCAGCTTGCGGCTGAGGACGAGCATGACAGTTCCTCCTTGGGTTAGTCCTCTTCGCCTGTCACGGATTTCCTGAAAACGGGCTCTTGTAGACGATCCGCAAATCGTGCCTTCAACCGAAGACCCTACAACATCGGAAAGTCACTGGCTGGTTTTTTTCCTGAATCCAGCGTGCTCGCCTTCATCGGGCCCCCGCCATCGAAAGTGTTGCCTCATCCTCATACGGGCCGATGGGGTCTCGTGACCCCTCCGCCGCCGCGTACGCATCCCAGGCGGCCTCCCAACGCTCTCGCGCCCGAACGCGGCTGATCCCGATGACGCCCCCACCACCAGGGAGAAAAACCCCGGGAGTAGCAGGGCCTTGTACGATCCGACGCCTGACAAGACATACCAGAGCGACGACAGCCAAGGTTCCGAGCGTCAACACAATCCGAGAAACGAGAAGGTCCCCACGACGACTCGAGTTCCGGCGACGATTACTCACTGGTGATTCTCCGACTGTAAGTTCGTACTTACTCACAAAATGTTGAAAAAGAATTATGGGAGACGTTCGGTTAACCCGTTAGCGAGTTCAGGCGACCCACGCCCGGCGCAATTGGAGAACCTCGGTCGCGCACTCGGACGGGGTCAGGAGACCTGCGCCCAGCACACGCCTTTGATCGGTGTGGTCCGGAAACCCGCACCCGGCGATTACACCGTCTGGCCCATCAGGAGCGTGAGGCCTTCCGGGTTGTAGTATCGCAGAATGGCTTCGTCTCGGACGCCCATGCCGCGGAGTGAAAACCAGACGGCCTGCTCGATGAGCTTGTCGCGAGGCACTTCGTAGTCGACGATCGGCGTTGCCGGGAGCAGCGAGAGCATGATGATTTTCGCCAGGTGCCTGGCAAAGATGGCTCCGAGTTTGGGGAGCACCGGACTACGGGTCGCCTCGCCTGTGGCCGCCGAGGCTTCGAGGCATTCCTCCACCTTGGTCATCCAGCAGGAGAGGCTCCTCTGGAAGAAGAGCCGGGCGAATTCCCCATCTTCCATCAGGCTCCGCATCATCAGGCGATGATGGATCAGGGCATCCTCATTGCCGCTGCATATGCCGCCTACCGTCTTCGATACCATCAGGTGCACGATCAGGACGAGGGTCGAGGTCGATGGCTCCAGGGCCTTGATGCGTTCCAGCTTTTCCGGATCCTGCTCGCTGCAGCAGAAACGCTGCATCGCCAGGTACAGCTCTTCCTTGTTGGGAAAGTGCTTGAACAAGCAGGGCCTCCGAGACGCCCGACGCCTCGGCCAGCTCTCTCGTGGTCGTTCCATGAAATCCCTTCTCCGCGAACACCCTCCGGACCGCGCGGATGATCGCCTCGCGGCGCTCGTCGCTGGAAAGCTTCGTCGTGGATTTCATAGAGCCCTTTCCGTTCGTCTCATTCGCGGTAAGTTTATACTCACTTACAGGGCCAGGTCAAGGGCCTTTCCGCATCGATACCGTTCAAACCGTGCTCACCAGGGCCGAAGAAAGACGAATCAGCAACCCGCGCCATGAATTCGCCGCGAACGTGGTTGAAGGGTGGATCTCCGATGGAGGTTGCCTCAGCCGTCGAGGAACCGGTGGGTAATCGGTGCATAGGCGTCGATGCGGCGATCGCGGAGGAATGGCCAGTTGCGGCGGGTTTCCTCCTGGAGCTTGGGGTCGCAGATGGCGATGAGGATTTCCTCGTCGTCGGCTCCGGCACGGGCGATGACGCGTCCGAAGGGGTCGGCCAGGAACGAGCCGCCCCAGAACTCCAGACCGCCGCCGGGCGGCCCCTCGTGGCCGACCCGGTTGACGGCCGCGACGTAGACGCCGTTGGCGATCGCGTGCGACCGCTGAATCGTCTCCCACGCACTCGACTGGGCCGCGCCGAACTCGGCTTTCTCGGCGGGGTGCCAGCCAATCGCCGTGGGATAGAACAAGATCTCCGCCCCGCGCAGAGCGGTCAGCCGGGCCGCCTCGGGATACCACTGGTCCCAGCACACAAGGGTGCCGACCCGGCCGTGGGTGGTCTCGAACGCCAGGAAGCCCAGGTCGCCGGGAGTGAAGTAGTATTTCTCGTAATAGAGCGGGTCATCCGGGATGTGCATCTTGCGGTAGCGGCCGCGGAGCGTGCCGTCGGCATCGAGGACGACGGCGGTGTTGTGATAGATCCCCGGTGCACGCCGTTCGAAGATCGAGCCGACGACGACCATGCTGGTCTCACAAGCAACCTGGGCCAGTGCGTCGGTGGTCGGGCCGGGGATCGGCTCGGACAGGTCGAACCGAGCGGCGTCCTCGGTCTGGCAGAAGTACTGAGTGCGGAACAGCTCGGGCAGGCAAGCGACCTGCACCCCCCGCTCGGCCGCCGTGCGCAGCATCGCACAGCCCCGGCGCAAGTTGTCCTCCGGGACGACCGAGCATCGCATCTGGATCAAGCCCACAGTGAACGGGCGTGAGGAGTGGTCCATCAGAATACAAGCCTCAAGTGTTCCGTGTTCAGTGACCAGGCGTGGTCGAAAGCAAGTAGACGGCGAACGAGGCCAGCCAGTGCTCGCCCGCGTAGTCGCCGCTGGCCACGTGCTTGAGTGCCGACTCGGCGTGTCGTGCGGCTGACGAGACCAGGGCCGCCCGCGACGGGTCGGCGGCTGGGAGGGCCGCCGCGATGCGGCTCATACACCAGGCCCGGCTCAGGTTCAGTCCGTCCAGGTGGACGAGCTGCGGGTCGGTCCGGTCGGTCACCGTGGCGGGCGTGAACAGGGCCTTCGGCTCGCCACGAGCCGCTCCGGGCAGGAACCGGGCAAACCAGGCCCGGAACTCGGCCGAGGGCAGCACGCGCCGCATCAGGTCCGCCTCGGTCAGGCTCGGGGAGAAGAAGTCCGCCCCACTCGGCTCCCAGCCGGCCGGTACGTCGACGTCCGCGCCGAAGTAGGCCCGCGCCCGCTCCTCGATCAGTTTCCTCAGCCGCGTATCACCGACCGACCGAGCGTAGTCGTGAGCAAACGAGAGCCCGAACGCGGTGTTCGGGTGAACGCCGGTCCGGATCGCGTAGGTCTGCTTCGGGAAGAACTCCAGATGCCCGGCGACGACCACGTCCGTCAGCGGCCGGATGTTCTTCGCCCACACCTTCGCGTCCGGGTCGTCCCAAGCGTGTAACTCCTCGGCCAGCTTGAGAAGCCACGCCCATCCGTAGGTGCGCTCGAAGGATTTGGTCCCCGGGCGAGCGAAATAATCCGCCTCGGTCTTGAGGTTCTCGGCCGTCAGGTGCTCTCCCAGTACGACCCGGATTTCCTTCGCTTCCGAGAGGTCGGGGAACAGGCGGATCAACCGCACGAGCATCCAGTGACCGTGCACGGACGAGTGCCAGTCGTAGCATCCGAAAAACGCCGGATGGAGGGCCTTCGGGCCCTTCACATCAGCCGGTCCCCCCATCACATGCTCGGGCTTGTTCGGATACTCCTTGCTCAACCCCTTGAGTGCCAGGCGGGCGAACGCGGACGCCCGCTCCCTGGTGAGGATCGAAGGCGGCTCCGCGGCATAACTCGGGCGCGACATGAGGATCAAGAGCAGGTCAAGAGCCACAAGAACCGTGCAACCGGGCGTCACTCGAATTCGCTTCATCGGGTTGGACCTCTCTCCACTGCCACGCGATCCGTCGGATCGATCACGTCGGAACGCCTATCGTACCCGCTCGCGAAGGCGGAGACACGATCCGAAAGATCCATTCTTGGCAGGGAGAAGCTTCATCCGAGCCGACGAGACCGATGCGCAGCGACGCCAGGAGGGTGGCCCAAGGATGTAGCGAATCAGAAACCCCGGATGTCGATGGCTGGGTTGAGACCCTTCATGGTGAAGAGGAAGTCGAGTAGTTTCCTGAAACGGTTGGGCACCTGGACCTGTCCGCCGGCGTGTTCGACGCGCAGGGTCCTTCGTCCGAAGCTTCGCGCGATGGAACGGATGTCCGCGGCCTGGACCCGGGTCGTGCCCCGACGACTCTGGAAGCTCACCCAGCCATCATCCGAGACGGTAATCTCCGTCGGCAACTTGGGAAGCCGCACATAGAAGAGCCAGCCGAACAGGGCCAGTCCGGCGAGCAGTAGCAACCGGAGTGCCAAGGGTGTCGGCTGGGTCACGGCGAGGTAATAGAGCCCCCCACCCACGCCTGTCAGGATCACCTTGGCCCCGAACCTCGACCAGCGATAGAAGCGCGAAACGCGGTACGTCTTCATGGGAAAGACCCGGTAGTTGTGGTTGTCGTTGGTGGTTTGCGGCCCTGAAGCCTTATTCGGCACCCAGGCCGATTTATTGGCGGAGCACTCGAATAGGCTCTGAAAACGGGACTCCATCGCGATCGAGCGTTGATCGGGTTGAAGTCCCGTCCTCAGCCGATCTGCGGAAGGCCGCGTTGCCAACCAGGTTGGCCGGGTCCGCCGTGCTTGCCGCTCAACGGCGATAATGATGCGGATACCCGCGATACCGGCCGCCGCCGTAGTATCCTCCGCCGTAATATCCTCCGCCGTAGTATCCTCCGCCATAGTATGCTCGGGGCACCACGTACGGCCGGGGTACGATCACCGGTCCCGGCACGACGACGGGACCCGCCACGTAGGGATAGGGCCCATAGCCGCCATAGCCACCGTAGTAACCGCCGCCATAGCCGCCGGTCCCGAATCCGAACGAAACGCCCGGGCTGCTGTAGCCGAAACCGAACGCCTGAGCATGCGCCGGCGTGGCCCCCAGGCCAAGCGATCCAACCGCCAATACCCCGGCCAACATCATCGATCGACCGATTGCCTTCATGGATATGCTCTCCTCACTCGGTGTCCTGTTGTCCTCGGTTGTTCTCGGAAGCGGGTGGCTCCCAGCCCGAGTGTCTTGTGCTGTGAGACACCAACCCCTAATACGACGCGTCTCGGGAAAAGGGGCATTGGAAATCGGACGCGCGACATCGCCTCGGGATTGAAAAACCCTACTTCCAACGGAGATCTTCGAGAACCGTCAACCTCAACCGTGAACAGCCGTCTCGGCCTCAACAACTTCTCGATTTCCAGTGGACACCGTTCGGTGTGTGGACCCGACCCTTGCATTCTTCTGGAGCAACGGTCTCCCGTCGGGCGCGGTCGCAGATCTGTCCTTCGGTCGGCATCGTGCCCAACCCGGAGCGTAGCACTGGTGGGCACTCCATGGGCAAATTTCGCGGGGTCGCCATTACCGATCTCCAGGGACGGAACGTGGCACTGGTCGGCGCTGGATGGCCACATTTCGCGGGCGTTGCCATCACCGATCTCCAGGGCCGGAAATGAGTTAGCGTCGCGGACGCCTGCAGGTCGGACGGATGCGGTCATGGGCGATCCGGACCCGGTTGTCCCGGGCCGTGGCCGATGAGGACCCGACCGGCTCGGTCAGTTTCGTGACGAGTCGCTTGTGAATGGGCCCCTGGCCCCTGTTGGATGTGAACGCGTATATTCCCTATATATATAACACAGGTTTGCAATTTCATTAGCGCTACGAGTGCGGGTTTTGGCCATCGGACCACTTAACTCTCGACCACAACGGCAGATAAAAAAATCAAGCATCTCGGTGCACTGCGCACCATCGTATCGACCGTTCGCGAGTGGAGCGTGGAGAGGACGGATCGTCTGACCTGCGACTCTCCAGGCGTTCGTCACGAGCTGCGCAGAAACCAGGAAGTGATTTCCGGCACGTTCCTCAGTCGATAGTTTCGATGCCCCACGGTCGCGCCGTTTGGGGAATTCACCTCGCTTGAGCGCGAGCCCGATCGCGGAGACAATGGCTCCGGGAGAGACGCCACCGACTCAAGGACTTGCACACGATGATCGACACCGGGATCGACTGGGACGAGGATTCGTCGGACACGGATAATCCGACGACAGCCGGGGACGACCGACGCGGTCCAACTGCGTCGGCGGGCGATCTTGAAAGGGCTGGCGGGGCTGGGCCTCGGCAGCGTGACCGTTCCGTCGTGCGATGGCTGCGCAAGCGGCGCAGGCCAGCCGGGTCACGCCGGAGATGGTCAAGCAGGCGGAATGGATTGCCGGCGTGGATTTCAACGACGAGGAGCGGGCCAGCGTCGCCCGCTCGGTCGAGCAGAGCCTCCGGTCGTTCGCGGAGCTACGCGCGGTCGACGTCGGCTACGACGTGGCGCCGGCCTTGACGTTCTTCCCGACACCGCCCCGCCCGGCAGTGTCGATCCAGCGGAACCGGGCGACGCCCATCGGGGGCTCGCACGCCTCAGCGGCCCAGTTCGGATGAAGAGCTCGCTTTCCTGCCGGTGACCGAGCTGTCGGCCCTGGTGCGCAGCCGACAGGTCAGCTCGACCGAGTTGACGCGGCTGTACCTCGGCCGCCTCAAGCGGTTCGACCCGCTCTTGAAATGCGTCGTGACGCTGACCGAGGAAGTGGCGCTCAAGCAGGCGGCGCAGGCCGACCGAGAGATCGCGGCGGGCAAGTACCGCGGCCCGCTGCACGGGATTCCCTGGGGAGCCAAGGACCTGATCGCCTATCCGGGATATCCGACGACCTGGGGCGCAACACCATTCAAGAACCGGGTGATCGATGTGACGGCCAGCGTGGCCGCCCGGCTGGAAGAGGCCGGCGCGGTGCTGCTGGCGAAGCTGTCGCTGGGCGCGCTGGCGATGGGTGACGAGTGGTTCGGCGGGCGGACCCGCAGCCCCTGGGATCCCCGGACGGCTCGAGCGGTTCGTCGGCCGGCTCGGCCTCGGCGGCCGCGGCCGGGCTCGTCGGCTTCGCCATCGGCAGCGAGACGCTCGGCAGCATCGTCTCACCCTGCCGCGCCTGCGGCGCATCGGGTCTGCGGCCGACCTTCGGACGCGTCAGCCGGCATGGATGCATGACCCTCTCCTGGTCGATGGACAAGCTCGGGCCGATCGCCCGCTCAGTCGAGGATTGCGCGCTGGTGTTCGACGCCATCCACGGCGCCGACGGCCTGGACACCGCCGCGGTCGATCAACCCTTCGACTGGCCGCCCAGGGTCAACCTCGGCTCCCTGAAGATCGGCTACATCGAGGTGCGAAACCGGCCCGCCGACGAGCGGGAGGAGTTGAAGGTCCTCCGCGAGCTGGGCTTCGAGCTGGTGCCGATGACGCTCCCCGACGAGCTCCCGGTGCGTGCCATCACGCTGATGCTCGGGACCGAGGCCGCCGCGGTCTTCGACGAGTTGACGCGCAAGCACATCACCGAAGGACTCAACTCCTGGCCGGCCACTTTCCGGCAGGGGCAGTTCGTGCCGGCGGTTGAGTATCTGCGCGCCGCCCGCGTGCGAACCAAGTTGATGCGGGCCATGGCCGATCGGATGGCGAAAGTGGACCTCTACGTCGGCTCCGGGCAGGATCTTTCGATCACGAACCTGACGGGCCACCCGACCGTCGTCTTCCCCATGGGCTTCCGCGACCGCGACGGCCGAGCTCGGCCGGGCTCGGTCACCCTCACCGGCCGGCTGTTCGACGAGTCGACCCTGCTCGCCGTCGCCCATGCGTTCCAGCAGGCCACTGGCGACCACCTCAAACGGCCACCTCTGGAACGATACCTCGCCGAGGACTCCGGCACCAAGCAGCCCGAACGGCCGCGTCAGGCCGCCGGAGACTGATCCGATCCGCAGACACCGCAACGTGGCGATCGGAACGATCTAAATGCCCTCACAGAAGTGGTTTCGGCATCCATGGGATCCAGAAGGGCCCGGAGCAGGACTTGACAATCAATCGCCAGATGCCTTACAACTTTATTGAGTATCACAGAGGCGCGGGACTTGAGGGGCGATGACAAGCAGAAACATCCTCAACCACGGTATTCGGCTCACCTCCGCATTAGCCCTGCTGGCGGCGATGATGAGTCTTCGCCGCTTCGGCCGTCGAGGTTGGGTGATGGCTCCTCCGCATCCGATTACCTCCGCCGCAACTTCGCCATCTCCAAAGGCCACTCGCATCACCTTCCTGCGAAATCGATCAGTTCGTCTCTCCGGCGTGGTCAAGGCCCTTCCCTCCGAGTGCCGGAAGAAACCAAGCCGCACGGACTCCGTCCAAGCCTGCCCTGTTCTCGATCCGCCTGTCCCTTCCTCTCCCAAACCTGAGTTGGGACCTGGTCGCCTCCCTCGGCGATCGCTCGACTCACCCGCTCCGTTGTTGAGCCCGCGCCTGTGAGCGCATGTACGCGAATGCCTGCAACGGATTCTCCTGCTTGCCCGCTGAACCGCGTGCATCGGGTCTTCGACTCGGTGTGGTTGCGTTACCGCTTCGCACTGCTGGTCGAAGACTCGAATGCCACGACGGACAGGGCTCGGCACGTCGGGCAGAAAGTCTCGCGGGACGGGTGTTGATCCGTGCCGTTGGCACGCGCGTTGCTTCGGTTGATGATGCGGGTCGTGATGTGACCGTGCGGGTTCGTCGGCGAGGTGGATGAGCCGATCGACTCCTCGCGTCAGGACATACCGCATGCCTGGTTGTTCCTCCCACCACACCCGCTCCGGCGCCATCGGTCGCGCGAGTCCTGAATCGATCGATTGCTGATCACCATCCGCCGACGGTTAATCCCGCTTGGATCGTCGGGCTACGGCACGATTTCTGAGATTATGTTCACGTTAATGTAACAAATCAAAAGACTTCCCAGTGACATGGACAGCAATCAAACTGTTGGGTCAGTTCCGGATTCGAGCCAAGGAGTCATTTCCAATTGAGGTCTCGAAGGCGGGTCTGCCAGGAATCGGCTGGGAGTATAGTCCATGAATCCGACCGTCATTGCCATGCGGCGCCCGGTCACGACCATGATGCTGGTCGTGGCCCTGATCAGCGGCGGCGCGCTGGCTTACACCCGAATGCGGGTGGACATCTTTCCCGCGCTGAATGTGCCGAAGATCTACGTCTTCCTCGATTACATCGGCATGAGTCCCGACCAGATGGAGGGATTCATCGTCAACCAGCTCGAGCTGTATTTCCAGTACGTTGATGGCATTCAGGACATCAATACGCGGAACATCCAGCAGGTCGCCTTGACCGAGCTCGCATTCTTTCCCGGCACCGACATGGGCCAGGCGATGGCCCAGGTGGTGGCGATGTCCGACCGGGCGATGTCCTGGATGCCCAAGGGGACCTTGCCGCCGATGATCATGCGCATGGACGCCGGCAGCGTCCCGGTCGGCTACCTGGTCTTCGAGAGTAAAGAGACCTCGCTGGGAGCGATGGGCGACTTACGCGCAGAACATCATCCGGCCGCTGGTTCAGAAATTCGTGCCCGGCACGGTGGCGATCTCGCCGTTCGGGCCGAACATGCGGTCGATCGTGATCAACGTCGACCCGCACAAGCTGCTGGACTACAACCTGACGCCGCAGGAGGTCATCGAGGCCTTGGCGAAGGGGAACACGATCATCCCGGCGGGAAACCTCTACATCAAGGACTCGATGCCGGTGGTCTCGAACAACGCCACGGTCGTCAATCCCAAGGACATGGGCAACATCCCGCTCAGGTTGGAGAAGAACGTCTATCTCCGCGACGTGGCGACCATCCAGGACGATGTGGACATCACCTACGGGTACGCGCTGGTCAACGGCAAGAAGTCGGTCTATCTGCCGATCATCAAGAAGGATACGGGATCGACGCTGACCGTGGTGGCGGACGTCCACAAGGCGATGCAGACGTTCCAGCGACTCGGTCCCCAAGGACGTCCAGGTCAACTTCGAGTTCGACGAGTCGCCCACGGTGGTGGCGGCGGTCGAGAGCGTGGCCACCGAGGGCATGATCGGCGCGGGCTTGACCGGCTTGATGATCCTGCTGTTCCTCGGCGATCTGAGGAGCGTGATCGTCGTGGTGTCCAACATCCCGCTGGCCCTGCTGGGGTCGTTATTCGGGCTGTGGGTCACGGGCAACACGATCAACATCATGTCGCTGGGCGGCATGGCGCTGGCGATCGGCATCCTCGTCGACGAGGCGACGGTGACCATCGAGAACGTGCACGTGCAGATGGGGCACACGTCGAACGTCGCCACGGCGGTGCTGCACGCGAGCAATGCCACGGCGGTGCCGCGGCTCCTGGCGTTGTTGTGCATCCTGTCGGTGTTCATCCCGGCGTTCATCATGGGTGACCCGTTGCGGTCGCTCTTCATGCCGCTGACTCTGGGCGTCGGGTTCGCCATGATCTCGTCGTACCTGCTCTCGAGCACGTTCGTGCCGATCCTGTGCGTGGCCCTGCTCAAGCACCATGGGGGAGTGCATGGCGAGGGGAAGCCGGGGCTGTTCGACCGGATGCTCAAGGTTTATGGCCGGATGGTGAACTGGTTCGTCCGGCTGCGCTGGCTGACTGTGCCGATCTATCTCGGGGCCTGCGGACTGGTCCTCTGGGTGCTGGGGCTTCAGGTCGGCACAGAGTTGTTTCCCCAGATCGATTCGGGGCAATTCGTGCTTCGGTTCCGGTCGCCGCCAGGCTCTAACTTCGAGCTGACGCGACAGATCGCGGTGAAGTGCCTCGAGGAGATCGAGCACGAGGCGAAGCCCGAGAACATCGCAGATCACGATGGGCTATGTCGGCCAGGTCGCCCCGAACTTCGGCATCGACAACATGGTGCTGTTCATGCGGGGGCCCGATGACGGCCAGTTGCGCGTCGCGCTGACCGAGGACAGCGGGATCAAGCTCGCCGCGTTCCGCGAGCGGCTCCGCAAGGTCCTGCCCGAAGAAGGTGATCCCGTGGCTGGCCAAGCGGCTGGAAGAGGGAGGCCTGTCGGCGGCGGAGTCGCAACGGCAAGCCAAGCTGGCGAGCTTCGGCTTCGAGCCCGGCGACATCGTCACCTCGGTCATGAGCTTCGGCTCGGCGACACCGATCGCGGTCCGCATCGTCGGCACCGACCTGAAGATGGTCCGGCAACACGCGGAGAAGATCGCCGCCGGGATGAATCGGATCCCCTTCCTCCGCGATGTCCAGTTCGTGCAGACGCTCGACTACCCCACCGTCGAACTCAACATCGACCGCGAGAAGGCGGGGCTGAGCGGTGCCACCGTCGAGGACGTGGCTCATGCGGTGGTCATGGCCACCGCCTCGACCCGGTTCGCCAACCTCAACTACTGGATCGACGTGAAGACCGGCTTCGACTACCTGGTCCAGCTTCAGGTGCCGCCCCTGCGGATGGAGAAGCCGGAGGATGTCGAGAACCTTGCCGATCGAGTCGGTCAACCCCCTGGTCAACCTGATGATCCGCGACGTGGCGACGGTTCGACGTGGAGTGCGGCCAGGCGAGATCGACCGCGACATGTCGCAGCGCTATCTGACCCTGACCGCGAATGTCGAGGGCGAGGACATGGGACGGGCCTCGGGCCAGGTCCAGCAGGCGATCGATGCCGCGGGCGAACCGCCCCGCGGTGTGCGGGTGGAGACCATGGGCCAGTTGCCGCCGATGAACGAGATGTTCCAGTCGCTGGTCGATCGGGCTGGCCGTCGCCGTGTTCGTGATCTTCGTGCTCTTGACCGCCTATTTCCAGTCGCCGCGGCTGGCGCTGATCTCGGTCGGCGCGGTGCCGGGGGTGCTCGCGGGCATCGCGACCATCCTCTTCTTCACGAACACGTCCTGAACATCGAGTCGTTCATGGGCTCGATCATGTGCCTGGGCGTCTCGGTGTCGAACTCGGTCATGCTCGTGACGTTCATCGACGAGCACTGGAAGAAGGGAATGGTCGCGGTCGAGGCGTCCATCCTGGGTGCGAGCGAGCGGCTGCGGCCGATCCTCATGACCGCCTGCGCGATGACCGTGGGCATGGTGCCGATGGCGCTGGCGCTGGAGCGGGGGAGCCAGATGCAGGCGCCCGCTGGGCCTGGCGGTGATCGGTGGGCTGGTGATGTCCACGTTCGCGACCCTGCTGGTCGTCCCGTCGATCTTCGCGGTCGTGATCGGCAAGAAGGTGGCCGTCTCGCCGTC
Source organism: uncultured Isosphaeraceae bacterium (assembly GCA_963842405.1). Taxonomy (GTDB): domain Bacteria; phylum Planctomycetota; class Planctomycetia; order Isosphaerales; family Isosphaeraceae; genus CAVZRC01. The sequence goes on from CAWJGW010000053.1 coordinate 109,222, forward strand.
GATCTACCCGGACGATCCCGAGAGCTCGCACTACGACCCGAACGTCTACGCCGACCATGGCCAATCCGGCCACGCGGCGACAGCGCGGCCCCGTCCGGGAAGCCCGCTCCGCGTGCCGACGAGATCGCCTTTGACCCAAGAGCCGGCCATTCGACGGGAGCCGTCCCGGGTGAGCCGCAGGAGTCCCCCTAACCCTGAGAACCTTCATGGACCTTGAATCTGCAAAGATTTCAGGGGCGGCTGCCGGAAGGCACCGCCCCCATACCTGGAGTTCCCTGATGCGCCGCGTCCTCTGGCCCTCGGATTTGGATCGTACCTCGCCCACCGCTGGCTCCTGTTCGGTCTCCTGGCTGCCCTGGCGGCGCCGGGCTGCGGCCACGAGGCCAAGATCGAGTTCACGAACGCGACGAAGCCCCCGAGCGTGCAGTTGATCCAGCCGCAGGTCCGGAACATCGTCCGGACCGTGGGGCAGCCGAGCTTCATCGAGAGCTTTGAGCGCACCGCTATCTATCCCAAGCCGACCGCTTACATCAAGAAGTGGATCGTCGACATCGGCGACAAGGTGAAGAAGGGCGATGTACTCGCCACCCTCTACGTGCCCGAGCTGGTCGAGGACCACGAGACGAAGCAAGCGAGCGTCATGCTCGACCTGGAGCGGATTGCGCTGGCCAAGCAAGTCGTGGAGGTCGCCAAGGCCGATGTCCAGGCGGCTGAAGCGCGCCTGCAAGAGGCTCAGTCGATCCTGGACAAGTACCATTCCGAGGTCGAACGTTGGGACTCGGAGGTCAAGCGGCTCGACCACGAGGTCAAGAAAGGAGTGGTGGATCGCCAGGTCCTCCTCGGAGTCGATTAATCAGCTCAAGTCGGCCACCGCGGCGCGAGACAAGGCGAAGGCGACCATCCGGAGGACGGACGCCGAGTTGCTCTCCCGGCGGTCCTCGCTCTCCAGGGCCGAGGTGGACGTGAAGGTCGCCGAGGCCGACCTGAAAGTGGCCGAGAGCGAGACGAGGCGGCTCAAAGCGTGGGTGGATTACCTCACACTCACCGCGCCCTTCCCCGGCGTGATCACGGCCCGCAACGCCAACACCTTCGATTTTGTCCTGCCAAGCACCGGCGACCCCTCGGCCAATTCCCGTGCCCCCCACCTCTCGCCCAGTGGTTCCGCCGCGCCGATCTACGTGGTCAACCGCACCGACATCGTGCGGATCTTCGTCGATGTCCCCGAGCAGGACGCCAACTACGTCCAAATTGGCACCAAGGCAACCGTGGTCGCCAAGGCTTACCGCGACCATGCGATTCCGGCCGTCGTCACCCGCACCTCCTGGGCGCTGAACATGAAAAGCCGCACGCTCCGCGCCGAGATCGACCTGCCCAACCCCAACAGCGAGCTCTTGCCCGGCATGTACGCTTACGCCAAGGTGATCATCGAGCGGCCGAACGTCCGGGCCCTTCCGATGTCGGTGCTGAACTACAGCGGCGAGAAGACCTACTGCTGGACTCACCAGAACGGCCATGCGGTACGTACCGAAGTGCAGACCGGGATTAGCGACGGCGAGTGGATCGAGGTCACCAATCGCCTGCTCCCGTCCGCGGATGGCGAGGTGGATCCCTGGGTGCCGATCGACGGGACCGAGCAGGTGATCCTGGGCGACTTTTCGATCCTCGCTGACGGCGCTCCGGTGGACGTCGGCCCGGCGACGGACGGAACGAAACTCGCAAGTGCCACTCCCACGCCAACCAATACCAAGACCTCCACCTCAAGTCGTCCGGCGAATCCCCCGGCCGTATCCGTTCCTGTTGAGGCTTTAAACGGTCCCATCCGGAAGGGAGAAAGCGAATTCTACGCGCTCTGGGCTGTCGCGTCCTCAGCCGGAGGTTTCCGCGATAACACGCAGTCAATAACCCGATTTACGGATTCAGTTTTGCACGTGGTCCTCGGTCGAACTCCCCCGAGGTGAAAGTCGATCGAGACCGCTAGCTGGCAAGACGATGAAACGGAGCAGAGATGGACATGCTCGCAATCAGTGGTCATATTTCCTTATATGAATGGATGGTCCTTCAATTCATAGGTCTCCGGGGGGGTGTAATGTGCATGTAAACATCCGCATGTCGCCGCGAGATCCCCGGTTTCGCGACTCTTTACGCCTGGCAATGCGCCGACTCGACGGGAGATCAGTGATGCGCCGCGTCATCTTGTTTGCCTTTCCGGATCGTCTGGCCAGTTTCCGGCGGCCGGTGTTCTGGCTCCAGGTCGGACTCCTGGCCGCCCTGGCGGCGCCGGGGTGCCACCATGAAGAGAAGCCCCGCTCTGCGAGCGTCGCGGATCCCCCGACGGTGCGGCTGATCCAGCCGCCGGTCCGGAAGATCGTCCGAGTCGTCGGGCAGCCCAGCTTCGTCGAGAGCTACGAGCGATCGTCGGTCTATCCGAAAATGAACGCCTATATCAAGGAGTGGAAGGTTGACATCGGCGACAAGGTCAAGAAGGACCAGGTGCTCGCCACTCTCTTCGTGCCCGAACTCGTCGAGGACCATGGCACGAGGAAAGCGACAGTCATTCTTGACCAGCAGCGGATTCTGCTGGCCAAAGAGGTGGTGCTGGTGGCGAAGGCCGATGTCCAGGCCGCCGAGGCGCGCCTGGAGGAGGCGCGGGCGGAACTCACAAGCTATCAGGCCGAGGTCGATCGCTGGGACTCGGAGGTCAAGCGGCTCGACTACGAGCGTGTGCAAGGCGTGGTCAATCCGCAGGATGTGCTTCAGGCCACCAATCGGTGGAAGTCCAGCCTCGCCTCGTGGGATTCGTCGAAAGCGACGGTCATGAAGGCGGAGGCCGAGCTCCTCTCCAAACGGGCCTCGCTCTCCAAGGCCCAGGTTAACGTCCGGGTCGCCGAGGCCGACCTGAAAGTGGCCGAGAGCGAGGAGAAGCGGCTCAAGGCCTGGGTCGGCTACCTCACGCTCCCCGCGCCTTTTGACGGTGTGATCGTGACCCGCAACGCCAACACCTTCGATTTTGTCTTGCCGACCTCGGGCGACCCCTCGGCGGATTCCCGTGTCCCCCATCTCTCGCCGAGCGGCGCCGCCGCGCCGATCTACGTGGTCGACCGCACCGACATTGTGCGGATCTTCGTAGACATCCCCGAGGAGGATGCCAACTACGTCCGCATCGGCTCCAAGGCGACTATCCTCGTCAAGGCGTTCCGCGACCGGCCGATCTCCGCTAGCGTCACCCGCACTTCCTGGGCGCTGAACGTCAACAGCCGCACGCTACGGGCCGAGATCGACCTGCACAACCCCGACAGCCAGCTCTTGCCCGGGATGTACGCCTACGCCAAGGTGATCATCGAGCGTCCGAGCGTCCGGCGCTTCCCCGTGTCGGCGCTGATGCACGTCGGCGAGAAGACCTTCTGCTGGAGATATGAGGACGGTCACGCGAAACGATTCGAGGTGCAGACAGGATTGCTTGGTGACCCTCCGCGGGATCCACTCAAAGACGTCCAGTGGATCGAGGTCACCAACTGCCAGGTCCCGCCACCGCCTGGCGGCGCGGACCACTGGGCGCCGATCGACGGCACGGAGCAAATGATCTTGGGCGACCTGTCGATTCTCGCTGAGGGAGGCCCCGTGGAGATTGCCAAGCAGACCACCGAGACGAAAGTCGCGAGTGCCACTCCCACCCCTGGCCCGACTACATCCCATTCCTCCAACTCCAGTCGTCCGACCAGTAGTCCGGCGACATCCGGTCCTGTTGAATCGTCAACCGGCCCTGTCCGCTAGGCGGGGCCCGAGCGGCTAACGCTTGGGCTGCACACGCGCCCGATACGGATGCGAAAGGCCTCATGACCCCTTCATCATCAAGGGGGTAGGGGGCCTCTCGCGCACGCCCAATCCAATCGTGAATTGTTCTAGTTTCATGTCTGTTAGGCACAAGACTTGCGTATTTACTTGCCATTCTGGCGGAGCCATCTCAGGGCGAATCCATCCGACAGCCGTTTCCCATCCCTCGGACTGCGGTCCTGTTCCCCTCCGTCGCCGCAGTCTCGAAAAAAGGTCGAAGCAACCCTCTTGCAATTCTTGTCGTGACTTGTATATAAAGCAAATACCGATCTGACCGAACCGATCGCTTTCTTATCGGACTGAATCGGGGTCATCCCAGGGTTGTGGAGATCCCCGATCCAGACCCGTTCGGACTACGACCGACTCGGCCACGCTGCTGTGCTGGCGAGTGGTAAAGAAGAAGGTTGTATCCGGCGGTTGAGAAGCGGGCCATAATCCGATAGAGCGGTCTGCACTGGCCTCAAATCGAAACCAGCTTATCACTTATGTCCTCTTTTCGCTCGGCTGTTCCCTTTTGGCTTGTCCCCTTTAGCTAGCCTCGTTGCTCCCCGAGGAGACTCCGTCCGGTCCTCCGTGAGTCGCCCGACCGCCTCTGGAAAGTGGGTCACACCACCTGTCCAGTCTGTACAACCGTTAAATCCGCGATGTCGAGGCATTGAATGAGCCTTGCTCGCTCAAGATCCGACGACTTGCGGAATTGCTGCCCTCGACGGAAGGGACTTTCTCCTACGGCAAACCTGTGCGTATACTCAGAATGTGTTAGGTTAGATGTCTGTTTCGTGAAGCCTTCAACAGACCGGGCGTCGTAAGTCCTTGCCCGGTAGCGATCGGAACTGGCGGCGAACTTACGAAACAGGCACGGATACCTCCGCGATTGCAAGCGTCGACGTCGTGCGTGCTACAAATCGGTCAGGAGTGTCGGCCATGAATACGATCGTTTTCGCCATGCGCCATCCGGTCACGACTCTGATGCTGGTCGTCGCCCTGATCAGCGGTGGCGTCCTAGCCCTGAACCGGATGCGGGTGGACATCTTTCCCCCGCTGAACACCCCGAAGATCTACGTCTTCCTCGATTACATTGGCATGAGTCCCGACCAGATGGAGGGATTCATCGTCAACCAGCTCGAACTGTATTTTCAGTACGTTGACGGCATCGAGGTTATCGATACACGGAACATCCAGCAGGTCGCCTTGACCGAGCTCTCGTTCTTCCCCGGCACCGACATGGGCCAGGCGATGGCCCAGGTGGTGGCGATGTCCGACCGGGCGATGTCGTGGATGCCCAAGGGGACCTTGCCGCCGATGATCATGCGCATGGACGCCGGCAGCGTCCCGGTCGGCTACCTGGTCTTCGAGAGTAAAGAGACGTCGCTGGGAGCGATGGGCGACCTGGCACAGAACATCATCCGGCCGCTGGTGCAGAAGTACGTGCCCGGCACGGTGGCGATCTCGCCGTTCGGCCCGAACATGCGGTCGATCGTCATCAGCGTCGACCCGCACAAGCTCCTGAACTACAACCTGACGCCGCAGCAGGTCATCGATGCCCTGGCGAAGGGGAACACGATCATCCCGGCGGGGAACCTCTACATCAAGGATTCGATGCCGGTGGTCTCGAACAACGCCACGGTCGTCAATCCCAAGGAGATGGGCAACATCCCGCTCCGGTTGGAGAAGAACGTCTACCTCCGCGACGTGGCGACCATCCAGGACGACGTGGACATCACCTACGGCTACGCGCTGGTCAACGGCAAGAAGTCGGTCTATCTGCCGATCATCAAGAAGGACACGGGATCGACGCTTGACGGTCGTGGCGGACGTCCACAAGTCGATGCAGTTGTTCCGCGATGCCGTCCCCAAGGACGTCTCGGTCAACTTCGAGTTCGACGAGTCGCCCACGGTGGTGGCGGCGGTCGAGAGCGTGGCCACCGAGGGCCTGATCGGCGCGGGCTTGACCGGGTTGATGATCCTGCTGTTCCTCCGCGACCTGAGGAGCGTGATCGTCGTCGTGGCCACCATCCCGCTGGCCCTGCTGGGGTCGTTGGTCGGGCTGTGGATGACGGGCAACACGATCAACATCATGTCGCTGGGCGGCATGGCGCTGGCGATCGGCATCCTCGTCGACATGGCAACGGTGGTCATCGAGAACGTACACGTGCAGATGCGGAGTCACGCCGAGTATCGCCAGGGCCGTGCTGCACGGCAACTACGCCACCGCCGTGCCGATCTTGCTGGCGCTGCTGTGTATCCTGTCCGTATTCGTCCCGGCATTCATCATGGCTGACCCGCTCCGGGCCCTGTTCATGCCGCTGACGCTGGCGGTCGGATTCGCCATGATCTGGTCGTACCTGCTCGCCTGCACGTTCGTACCGATCCTGTGCGTGAGTCTGCTCGAGCACAAGGGGGCGCATGGGCATGGCGAGGGGAAACCGGGGCTGTTCGACCGGGCACTCAAGGTTTATGGCAAGGCGGTGGGCTGGTTCGTCCGGCTGCGCTGGCTGACCGTGCCGATCTATCTCGGGGCGTGCGGCCTGGTCCTCTGGTTGCTGGGGATGCAGGTCGGCACCGAGTTGTTCCCCCAGATCGATTCGGGGCAATTCGTGCTCCGGTTCCGGCCGCCGCCGGGCTCCAACTTCGAGCTGACGCGGCAGATGGCGATGAAGTGCCTCGAGGAGATCGAGCACGAGGCGAAGCCCGAGAACATCGCGATCACGATGGGCTTCGTCGGCCAGGTCGCCGCCGAATTTCGGCATCGACAACATGGTGCTGTTCATGCGCGGGCCGGACGACGGCCAGTTGCGCATCGCGCTGACCGAGAACAGCGGGATCAAGCTCGCCGAGTTCCGCGAGCGGCTCCGCAAGGTCCTGCCCGAGCGGGTGCTCCCGTGGCTGGCCAAGCGGCTGGAGGAGGGAGGATTGGCCCATGCGGAGGCGGAACGGACTCTCCAAGACGTCGTTCTTTGGTTTCGAGCCGGGCGATATCGTGACCAAGGTCATGAGCTTCGGCTCGCTGACGCCGATCGCGGTCCGCATCGTCGGCACCGATCTGAAGCTGGTCCGGCAGCACGCGACGAAGATCGCCACCATGATGAAGAGGATCCCCTACCTCCGCGACGTCCAGTTCGAGCAGACGCTCGACTATCCCACCGTCGAACTCAACATCGACCGCGAGAAGGCGGGTTTGAGCGGTGCCACCGTCGAGGACGTGGCTCATGCGGTGGTCATGGCCACCGCCTCGACCCGGTTCGCCAACCTCAACTACTGGATCGACGTGAAGACCGGCTTCGACTACCTGGTCCAGCTTCAGGTGCCCCCTCTGCGGATGGAAAAGCCGGAAGATCTCGAGATCTTGCCGATCCAGTCGGTCAACCCCCTGGTCAACCTGATGATCCGCGACGTGGCGACGGTTCGAAGAGGCACGCGGCCTGGCCAGCTCGACCGCTCGACGTCGCAGCGCTACCTCGAGCCTGACGGCGAACGTTGAGGGTGAGGACATGGGCCGGGCCTCGACCCAGGTCCAACAGGCGATCGACGCCGCCGGGACACCGCCCCGCGGTGTGCGGGTCGAGCCCAGGGGCCAGCTCCCGCCGATGAGGGAGATGTTCCGGTCGCTGGGGATCGGGATGGTGGTCGCCGTGTTCGTGATCTTCGTGCTCTTGACCGCCTATTACCAGTCGCTTCGGCTGTCGCTGATCGCGGTCGGCGCCGTACCGGGAGTGCTCGCGGGCATCGCGACCATCCTCTACTTTACCAACACCACCCTCAATATCGAGTCGTTCATGGGCTCGATCATGTCCCTGGGCGTCTCGGTGTCGAACTCGGTCATGCTCGTGACGTTCATCGACGAGCACTGGAAGAAGGGAGTGCCCTCGGCCGAGGCGGCCGTCCTGGGCGCGAGCGAGCGGTTGCGGCCGATCTTCATGACCGCCTGCGCGATGACCGTGGGCATGGTGCCGATGGCGCTGGCCCTGGAGCGGGGGAGCCAGATGCAGGCCCCGCTGGGCCTGGCGGTGATCGGCGGGCTTGGGATGTCCACGTTCGCCACCCTGCTGGTGGTACCGTCGATCTTCGCGGTCGTGATCGGCAAGAAGGTGGCCGTGTCGCCCTCGATCTACCCGGACGACCCCGAGAGCTCGCACTACGACCCGAACGTCTACTCCGACAACGGGCAGTCCGGCCACGCGGTTGCACACGAGGCGAACCCGTCTGGACTGACTCAATCGCCAAACGGCGGGGCCGGGATCGACCCGGATTTCGGCCAGGGTGAGCTGGTCGGCGCACGATTCGCCGGGACCCGCTCCGGATGCGCCCAAGTGAATCCGCCTCAACTGGAGAACTCGCGGAGAAAACGGGGACAGGCCTGAATGGGAAGGATTTCCGCTTCAGTGGACAACGCCCAACGGCGAGGGATCCCCGGGTGCCGATCAACGGCTCGGAACAGGTGATCCTCGACGATCTGGGAAGGTTCAATGACGGTCGCCCCGAACGGATTGCCAGAGAAACGGTGGGGAAGCGAACGGGGGCCAGCGTGGCCGAACGCCGGCGTTATTAGTGGGTTGCCGGAGGCGGCCCGTTGCCGACGGGGGGCAGGTAGATCGGGCCGAGCCGTGTCCACCCGCTCGAGGTTGCCGGGGGGCCGGAGGTACGAGAGTTCCTGGGCCGGGTAGCCCAGCGCGTGGAAGACCTCGAACTGCGCCATGTTGTATTCGGCGACCGTGGTGAAGTATTCGTTGAATGCCAACTGCATGAGTTCGAGTGCGTAGACCGCTTCCTGCGGCCGGTTGACCAGAACCAGGATTTCGCCAAACCGCGTGGTCTGACGCAAGCCCTCGAAGTTGCCGTTGAACGTGATGATGGCGGTGCGCACAGCCCGATCGGCCTGGCTGACCCGGGCCGTCGCCGACTGGAGACGCGCCTGGGCCGCAGTCACTTCCTTCGCCACCTTGTCCTGGATATGGAAGAGATCGACGATCGCCTGCGATTGCATGCCGCGCTGCTCCTTGACCCGAGCCAGGTTCCCAACTCCAAATGCGTCAAACTGCCAGATGAGCTGGAAGCTCTCGTCGGCACGCCCGATAAAATTGTTGAGGCTGCTGTTGGGGCCGAGGCCGAAGACCCCGGCCTGAATTAACATGCCAGGCGTTTGAAAGCCGTTGACCATGACGATGGGGAGGAACGGCCGGGTCTTCTCCCGCCGGATTCGTGTCTCCGCCGCCTGGACAAGCGCCCGTTGCGACTCGATCTCGGGGCGGTTGGTCAGAGCGATTCGCTGTAGTTCGTGGAGCGGCGTGGCGGGGTCGACCAAGGTGATCTGGAGGTGATCGTGCTCCATCGGGTCAACCACTGAGCGGGGGTCGAGCCGGAGGATCTGGGTGAGATTCGCACTGTTGACTCGCCACTCTTGACGCTTCAGGGTGGCTCGTTGCTCGAGGTCGGTGACCAGGTTCCGCGCCCGATCGACCTCGACAACAGGGACAAACTCCTTGCTCAACTGCGCGATCCGTTGGATCAGGTCGTGACCGCGCTCGACGCAGTAGAGGTCGCCGGCAAACATGCCCCGATACTGGTGCACTCTGAAGTAGGCATTGGCCGTCTGGAGCAACGCGTCATTCTTCGCGGTCTGAATCCCATAATGGCGCGAATTCAGGACCTGCCGCGCGACCAGGGGTTCGAAGAAGACATCAGTCAGTGCAACATACTGGACCGCACCGGCACCGGCCATGAAATAGTTCACGCTCGAGGCGGTCATGACGCCCTTGTTGATGTCCGGGCCGCCCCCATCGTGTCGCGTGTAATTGGCGCCGAAGACGAGCGTGGGGACCCAAAGGACCTTGGCCCGAGTGAGTTGCGCCTCGGCGACCCAGACGCTGGCCTGCGCGGCGGCCACGATCAGCGGCCGGGCGTCCGAGAGCCGCAAGGCGGTGGCCAGGTTGATCGGGAAACGAAGGTCCGTCTTTTCCATGGGCGCGGCCGGCAACCTCAAGGCCAACTCGCCGGGCAGGGCCGCGAGGGCCGTGGCGGTCGTGGGGGTTGATTCGCTCGGCCCCGGCTGGGTAGCCCGGGGCGTCGTGGGATTCGGCAGGGGCTGCGCCGGGCCTCCGGTCTGAACGCCGGTCGGCACCGGCTGGGCGACCGCGGATGCCGGGGCCGCCGGCGCATTCGGTCCGCTCGGCTGTTGTCCGCGGCGGGGCGATGATCACGGAAACCTGGCGTACCGACTCATCCAGCAGAGTTCGGTCCGATCGGCCGTCGAAAGCGCCGCGGCGGTGGAATGGTCACCCGACGAACCGAAGCGGGCCTCGAGTCCGATCCGTTCGGCTTGGTCGACGACGGCGAGGGCGTGGTCGGCGATTGGGCTGCGCACGATGCGGGTCCAACCCAGCAAAGCATCAAGGCCAAGATGAGCATCGTGGGCCAGTCGAATCGTTCCATCATCCAACCCCTCTCCACCAACGGGTTCACTTGATATGATGACGGTACCGGCTGCTACGCCAAATCCGAATCATAGGATTCATCGGCTAATCACCGTGGGGAGGATTATGCTAAACGCGGGATCGTCGATGAGGATGCTGTTCTTGTTGATCGGCATGACCTGGCACGATCCGGAGGAATTCACGGGCCTTGCTGGCTCGCGGTGCCGGCAACGTGGTCCACAAGAACGAGAACGACCCGTCACAAGGCTCCAGAGGTGGCCTTGTGCCGGGTCGTTCCGTCGCGTTTCGCTCGTAGTATGCGATCAGAAGCGTCCGCCGTAATCGATCCGGACGGCATTGGCGGCGATGATCCGGTTGATGGCCGTGTCTGGCATGCCAAATGTTCGGGCCATTGCCGGTCTGCGCACCCTGGCCACGGAGACACGATCCAGTTGAGCGTCTTGGCGAAACGTGGAGGGATCGTACTTGAGCCTCAGGAAGATCCCCGATGGTCCCGGCACGAGCAACGAATACGCGCCGCCGAGGTCGAGCTGGAATCCTCCGCGAACCTGATTCACCGTATAGTATTTATTGCTCAGGGTATAGAAGATGGCCCATTGACCTGGCTTCCACTGCTCATTGCCCGTCAGGATCGGATAACCGTGGGCTTTGGTTTGATTCGACATTCTTACCGTAAACCCGTTGCTTGCCGTGAACGTCTGGTTCGTCCCGTTCTGCACGGCGATCTGGAGGATGTTATAAACCTTGCCGGGCACCGGTTGCTGAGATTGGACCAGGACCTGATGGAACGGTGGACACAGTTTGGTCTGATAACCGTCCGGTCGGGTTGGTGATGCGGTAGGCGAGGAATCGCTTCGGTAGAGACGTCCGCTCGCTGGAGATGATCAGTTGTGGCCCCGCTGGCATCCGACGAGTCGGCGGACTGGAGGGCCGAGGCTTTCGACTTGGCCTCGAGGCTCGCGGCGTGGGATGCCGACGAACTGGCGCTCAGCAGTTGCTTCTTCTCCAATCGCTCGAGACCAGGACGGTATTTGATACTCAGGCTTCGGTGCATGAATGAACCCCTTCCTGGCCTGCGAGAATACAAACCGCCATCCTTTCTTATACGTCGGCAATTCGGCCGGTTTCGATTATGCCTTTTGATCCGTCCGGTCCAACATCCGAACGCGGGGCCAGCTCGAGGGCGGGACTGACCGTCGATCCGAAGGATAGCCGGAGGGCATCGCACACCCTGGACCATCAGAAACGTCCGCCGAAATCACGCCGGTTGGCACTGGCGGCGATGATCTGATTGATGGCCGTGTCAGGCAAGCCAACTTTCGGTCCCACGCCCAACTGTGCCGCCCTGGCCATAGGCGACGATCCAGTTGAGAGTCCTGGCAAACGTGGCGGGATCGTACTTGAGCCTCAGAAAGATTCCCGACGGTCCCGGCACGAGCGTTGATGACGCGCCGCCGAGGTTGAGCTCGAATCCCCCGGCCACAAAGGACACGGGATAGTACTTGTGGGTCAAAACGTAGAAGACGATCCATTGATTCGGCTTCCACTGCTGATTACCTGTGAGGATCGGATAAGCGTGGGCCTTGGACTGATTCGTCATTCTCACGGTAAACCCATTACTGGCAGTGAATGTCTGGTTCGTCCCGTTCATCACAGCAATCTGGAGGACGTTGTAAACCTGGCCGGGCACCGGTTGGCGAGATTGGACCAGGAGCTGTTGGAAGGGTGGTATCAGGTTGACAGGGTGCACGCTCGGCACGGTGATGCGGAACGCGAGGAACCGAGTGGGCTTCCTGGTGGTGTCGATTGCCGCGCCGCCAGCAGTCGACGTATCGGCTGAATCGACGGCCGAAGCTTTCGAGTCGGCCTCGAGGTGCGCGACGCGAGCTGTCAACGGACTGGCACTGAGCAGTTGCTTCCTGTCCAATCGCTCGAGATGAGGACGGAATTGGGTAGTCAATCGCCGAGGCATGAATGAACTGCTCCGTGGCTTGAGAGAACACGAACTCCATCGTTCCGATGCGTCAACAGATTGGGCAGATTCGATCAAGTCTCATGGGTGCGGCCGGTTCAGCCTTCGCAGTCGGGGGGTAAGCTCGTGCGCCTCACGATTGGCTTGCGCACGCAGAGCCCCCCTCGCCTCAACCTTCTCCCCGTTGGGGCGAGGGCGACCGCTGGGCGCTGTGTTGAGGGTCTTGCGGCTTGGCCAAGGCATCCACCATCCCCTTCTCCCCACCGGGGAGAAGGTGGCCGAAGGGCGGATGAGGGGGATTCCGCTCAGCATCCGGCGCGTGCCCGAGCCATGCCTGACGCGATCTAGAGGGTGGGACTGACCATCGATCCAAGGACAACCGGACGGCGGTCCCCACCCTGGGTTCCCGGAGAAGGACGATGATTTACCGAAGCCCGATCACGTGAGAAGGCCCGTCGTTCAGCGGGTCGCCGGAGGAGGTCCATTTCCCACGAGGGGCAGATATGCAGGCCGGGAGGTGTTGAGCGGCTCGAGAAAAGGGAGCTGAAGGGTGACCGTATGCTCCTGGCCGTCCTTCGCCCTGCGAACGTTCATCGTGAGGGTGTTGTTGGGCATCGCGTGGGCCATGATCCAGGCCACGTTTCCGGGCTGTTCCATGCGGTAGCCGTTGATCGACAAGATGATGTCGCCGGCGTGAAGGCCAGCGTTGGCGGCGACGGTCTCGGGAACGAGACTGGTAATCTTCAAACTCCGCGAACCGTCCGCCTGGACGACCGCCTCCTCCTCGAATCCGAGCTTGCCGCCTGGCGTGCGAGGCTGGCCGGTCTCGCCGGGAGGTCGGAAAGACGTTGGTCCAGCTCCGCCGGGAGTAGGGGGCGGGTTGACGGGTCTGGCGGCATCGGGACCGACTCCGCCGTTCGGAGCGAGTGGGATGGGTCGGGTCGTAGCCGGCGGTGCTGGCGGCAGGACGCCAGGGGGGACGAATCGGGTCTCCGGAGGAACGTCCCGGGTGCCCCTGAAGGGATCGAAAGGCAAGGACCCGGTGGCGGAGCCGGTCGTCGCGGCGGCGGCTGTGTACGGGGCGAAGAAGGATTCGGGATAGGGAGGAGGCCCGGTAAAGCCCGCGAAACCACCATCGTTGGGATAGCCAGGACCGTAGCTGTTGACAGGTGCCAACGGGGTGTAGCCCAGGTCGGGACCGCCGTAATAGGGAAATGGTGTGATACCACAAAACCGGTTGAGACGCGGCCAGGTATGGGGATAGCCGGGACCGCCGTAATAGGGATAGCCGCCTTCAGCGCCGACTCCCAAGGCGATGCCCCCGTAGCCATATCCCCGGTGAAACGAGAGGCCGAAGCCTTGGTAGCCCGGATAGAGGCCGGGAGGACCGTAGCCCAGGGTCCCTTGGCTCACGACCGAGTACTGGTGGTCACCAAAGCCATGCGTTTGGACCTGTTGGACCGTGCCTTCGTCGTCGTCGCCGTAGGCAAGGACCGATAAACCGGAAAAGACCCAGGCCCCCAATGCCCAGGCGAGCGCCGTCCAGGGGAATCTGCCACCACCCCGCACCAGCGAAATCATTGGCGTAACCCTTCCCTGTGAACGTGTCGAGTCCGCTTACAGGACTCGGCGAGTTTCCTTCTCGATGCCCACCCGGTCTCCGGACGAGGCTGCATCACAGCCCGCCTCGCTCTGTGTTTTACAAGTTCTCGACCAAGTTGGGGCGATGGAAAAAAAGAAACGGCCCTCCGCCGGCAGACGCCGGACGCAGAGCCGTTAGAATCCGCGAATCCCGGTCGCGGGACGTGCCCCGCAGCCGACCTCTGCCTCACGAGGAGCCGGAGCCAAACGCGACTTCGGGCTCCATGACCGGCGGTGCTCCCTGGCTGGCACGACTTCGGCGGCCAACCGGCAAAGTCTCCGGACCATCCCGATCTACCGTCAAGACACCACCGGCTCGTACATCTCGATATGCTCGTGATCGTGGGGATCGAGCAAGTGTCGGGCGTGGGCGACGACCTCGGCGTTGCCTCGGACGAGGACGAGGAACTTGCCCCCCTTGACCTGCGTCTCGTACTTGAGCGCCCGTTCCTTCGGAACACCCCAGCCGACGAGCGCGCCCGCCAGGCTGCCCAGCGCCGTCCCGGCGATCGCCCCTTCAATTCCCGCCAGCAGTGCCGCCTCGAGCGGACCGGCGACGATGACCGGACCAACCCCCGGCATAACCAAGATCGCCGCGCCGACTAACAGGCCGAGCAGCCCACCGAACGACGCCCCCGTCTTCGCCCCGGCCGTGGCGTAGTCGCCGGCGGTGACGAAACCGACCGGTTCCTCGGTTGTCTGAAGGTCGCGGCCCACAATCGAGAGGTCACACATCGCGAACCCGGACTGGTGGAGATGATGCATCGCGCGATCGGCCGCAGCGTGGTCGGGATACACCGCCACCACACTGGAGCCGACCGGAGTTCCCGTCTGGCCCATGCTAGTTTCCTCCGACGAGACGTTGACAGATCCCCGGGATTTCAATCGACCGTCTTGCTAGAGTATAACCGGAAAGATCAGCAGATCATGGGATCTCACTCGACTCACGGATAACCGATCACTGTGGGAGAATCGCTCGAAGACTCCTCGAACGGGTTAGTGGAGCTCTGGTTGAAACCATGCTCCAACTCATCGCTCTTTTCTTGAAGAGTGCCCGAGTCGGTCAAGGCAGCCAGGATGAGCGGAGGATGGTAGTGCAGTGTCATCCAGGGATCGGACGGTCAAGTACACATACGCGTAGATTCTACGAACCACGAAGCGACTTTGAAAAGTGATCAAGCCCGTGAACAACGATTTTGACATGCGTCGAATCAGGTTTTCGATGCCATCGCCGATCGTACCCGGCGACTGGGACTCCTCCTGTCTTCCCTCTCTCCCAAACGAACCGGCCGAGTGAAAAGCCTGCTCGAGAACGACGGCCGAACCGCTGCAAGTCCTTATTGAATAGAGAGTTGGTCCCGGATGCCGTGCTTCATCCCGGCGGATTCCAAGAATCGGTTTCCAGCGGTTCGACCGCGGTCTTGAGAGCGTTTTGAACTGAGGGCGATCAGGGAAGACGGTCGCGGTTCAGCGGGATGCCGGAGGAGGCCCATTGCCCACCGGCGGGCAGATAGGCCGGCCGATCCGTGTTCACCGCCTCGATGTTGCCGGGCGGGCGGAGGTAGCTGATTTCGCGGGCGGGGTAGCCCAAGGCGTGGAACAACTCGAACTGCGCCCGGTTGTAATCGGCGACCGTGTCGAAGTACTCGTTGAAGGCCAACTTCATGAGCTGGAGAGCGAAGACCACTTCCTGCGGCCGGTTGACCAGGACCAGGATTTCGCCAAATCGCGTGGTCTGACGCAGGCCCTCGAAGTTGCCGTTGAAGGTGATGATGGCCGTGCGCAAGGCACGATCGGCCTGGCTGACCCGCGCCGTGGCCGACTGGAGACGCGCCTGGGCCCGGGTCACGTCCGCCGCTACCTGGTCCTGGGTTTGGAAGAGCTCGATGATTTTCAGGGACTGTTCACCGCGCTGCTGCTTGATCCGTGCGAGGTTTCCAATTCCAAAGGCTTCGTATTCCCAGAGGAACTGATAGCTGAGGTCGTCACGGCCTTGCCACTGGTTCATGCTGGTGTTGGAACCCATGCCGAAGATACCGGCTTGGATCATTTCGTAGGGGGTCTGGAAGCCATTAATCAGGAGGCTGGGCATGAGCAGACGCCCCCGCTCCCGGCGGATCGTCGCGGCCACCGCCTGGACGAGCGCCTGGTGCGAGGCCAGCTCGGGGCGGTTGGTCAAGGCGACCGGGATCAGGTCGTCGAGCGGCCGGGCGGGGTCGATCAAGGTCAACTGGAGGTGATCGGACTCCATCGGGTAGACCACCGCGCGGGGGTCGAGCCGGAGAATCTGGGTCAGGTTGGCACTCTGGACGCGCCACTCCTGACGCGACATGGTGGCCTCCTGTTCGAGATCCGCGACCAGGTTCCGAGCCCTGTCGACCTCGACCACGGAGACAAACTCCTTGCTCAACTGGGCGATTCGCTCGATCAGGTCGTGGCCCCGTTCGACGCAGTAGAGCGAGCCGGCGAACCGACCCCGGTGCTGGTGCACCTGGAAGTAGGCATCCGCCGTCATCATCAAGGCGTCGTTTTTCGCAGTCTGGATGTCGAACTGACGGGCATTCAGGGACTGTCGTGCGACCAGCGGCTGGAAAAAGGCATCGGTCAAGGCCACGTTCTGCCACATCCCCGCACCGCCGTAGAAGAAGTTCACGCTCGGTGCGGTCATGATACCCTTGTTGAAGTCCGGGCCGCCGCCATCGTGGCGGATATAGTCTCCACCGATGTTAAGTTGCGGGACCCAGAGGACCTTGGCCCGAGTGAGTTGCGCCTCGGCGACCCAGACGCTGGCCTGCGCGGCGGCCACGATCAACGGCCGGGCGTCCGAGAGCCGCAAGGCCGTGGCCAGATTGATCGGGAAGCGAATGTCGGTCTTCTCCAGCGGCGCGGCCGGCAACCTCATGGACAGGTCGCCCGCCATGGGTGCCAGGGCCGAAGCGGTCGGTGGGGTTGAGTCGGTCGGCACTGGAACGACGCGGTTCGGCGTCGGTAGCGGTGCCAGTGATGGCGTCGACGTTGGCGGCGCCGATCCGCTCGGCACTTGAAAACGGCGCGGTGGTGGTATGGAAACCGCCGGCGCTGGAGCCGTCGGCGACGGTGAGGGCTGCGTCTGGGCCGCGCATGGGGCGGGCTCCAACCAGGAGAGCAGCAAGACCATGACGAGGATCCATGGCCAGGCAGATCGTTCCATCATTCACACCCCTCTCCATCACGGGTTCCACGGCGCGATGACGGTATCGGCCGCTCCGACCAGGCCGGATACTAGAGATTCATCGGCTTATCGCGGTGGGAAGGATTATGCGAACTGTGGGATTATCAATCGGGATCCTTCGTTCAAGTCTTGCAAGTTCTCCAGAACGCCAAGGAATCCGTTGTCCTGGTGGGTCCCACCACTCGGCTAGGAGAAGAAGAACGCGGTCATCAGCCGGTAGATCTCGTCGTGGAAGATGTCGGAATGATGACCTGAGAAGGGCGCATTGCCCGCGGGGTTCGCCTGGTGGAGCGGTGTGAGGTCGGCGACGATCAGGCGGCCGGCCAGCGATCCGGCCGGCGGGGCCGCGAAGCCTGGGCCGACCTGCAAGTCACTCACGCCCCCGGCCGCCGTGGCCGTCGCGGGGCTCGGCCCGGCGGACCCGAGCCCGGGGGTCGGCGTACCGAAGAGATTCATGACCTTTTGCACGAGCACGTACTCATCGCCGACGGCCGTGTCGAGCTGCGATTTCGACGCGAGGATGCGCAGCTTCGGGAAGGCCGCGAGCGAACTGGCCGTACGACTTTCCGGGCTCGAGTGCGTCGTAGTCGAAGGCCCCCTGGAGCAGGACCACATTGACCTCCAGGTCGGCCAGGAGACCCGAGGGCCCCAGAGTCTCGGCCAACTGTTCCAGTGCGGAGCAGACGACTTTGCAGCCGAAGCTGTGACCGACCAGTTGAATGCGGGGCTGGCCGAGGCCCGCATCGCGACGCGCCTCCAACCCGAGGCGCAACAGTCGAGTACCCGCCATGTTCGCCAACCTCGTCGGCCATCTTGGCGCGGTTGAAGTAGGTGAACGGCTGGAGCACGGTCAAGGGCGTGTTCGAGTCCTCGCTCACCATCGAGGGCCAGTGCACGCCCAGGCCCAGCAGGACCCGCGACTCAACGCCCGCGGCGGCGTCGGCGGTGACCGCGATCGGCGAGAACCCCATGAGAAAGCGGTTGTAATCGACCATCGCCGCCTGGGCCGTCGTCCACCAACCGTGTGAGTAGAGTAGCAGGTCGGTATAACCGAACGGCGGCACCATTGCCTTCTGGATGATGTCCTTCGTCCCCGGGTTGACGATGATCCCATTACCGCTGATCGGGATCATGAGGTAGTTCGAGCGAGGCATCGTTCTCTCCGCAGATGTTGAATTCGGGAAAGGCACGGTCGATCTGTACACAGGACGAAATTGGCGCTTAGAGTTCGATTTCCTCGGGCTTGAAAGTCCGTTCGATCACCCAGTATCCCTCGCGGATGGGTTCCTTCCCGCGGGGACAGCGAAAATCATAGTGGCTGAAGAAGTTTAACCAGAGCTGATACTCGATCTCATCCTTCCGCGCGTGGGCCTGCTCCGCCGGCTGGGCTGGGTATCGGGTCTGGATCGTGAACGGGCGAGCCCGGTGCTCGTCCCGGGGCGTCTTCCGGAAATCGGTCAAGATTTTCAGGGCACAACGGCTCGCGATCCCCATCCCGCGGTACGCTGCGCCTCATCCAGACGAAGATCTCGAACCGCGCCGGCTCGTTGTGCGCCGGATCGGCATGCGCAACGCGGCTGGCGAAGACGATCCCGCAGGCGACCTTGTCCGGTGAATCGACGATCGCGCCGCCGCCGGTCGACGCCTGGACGATGAGCGAGATTGGTTCCAGGTCGGTCCATCCGGCCCAGTTCTGCTCCGCATCCTTGATCATGTCGTCCAGGGCTTTTTCCCGAGGCCATTCGCGTGCGAACTCGTCGCCGATGATCCGCTTCGCATCGTCGACGAACGTCCGGTCGATCTGGGCACACGGGAACGTATCAACGCGAGCCCCGAGCTCGAGCTGGGTCTCGCAGAACTTGACGAAATCCTGGCCGTACTCCCCGCGGAGAATGGGCCAGAGCCGCCGGAGCGTTGGCGTGCTGCTCCATCGCCGGAAGACGCTCATCCATCCGCGGTCCATGGGCAGGTCATGGAAGCGACCGATTCGGAGGTCCGCCCAGGCGTTCTCCATGACCTGGAGCATCTGGATAACCGCGTGCCATTGCGCGACGTCCACGCTCGAGTAGACCGCGGCCCTGTGCTCGGGATAGATCTCAAGGCTCAGCGAAGCCAGGTCTTTCTCGCTCCGCAACGCTTCCTGGAACTCGATCCAGGACCGGATCGCCAGGGAGGAAGAAGCCTCCTGGTTCGGCGGAGCCGGTGCCCAACGTCGCTGGACAGCGGAGAAGAGCCGCTGGTTGCCGCGCTTGAACTCGATCTCGGCGTCGTGGTTCGACCAGAGCGGCTCGGCGCTGTTCACGTCGTTCAGGGCATCCTTGAACGTGGTCCGCGCCACATGAAAGCCCAGGGCGCGATAGCTCTCGAACTGCGATTCGTTGAAGAACTGGTCGAGCGTGGACTGTCGGGGGAAGTCCGGATTCTTCGCGGCGTATTCCTGGACGTCGGGCGGCTCATCGCCGGTCATCGAGGTCCGCAGATAGACGAAGATGCCGGGCAGCTCGCCGCCGTTGACATCGTCGTATCGGATCTTACCGACGGCGCAGTGCCATCGGCTGAGCCCGTCGGGGCCTTGCTCAGCGAGCGGAAACGTGTCGATCTCGATCCGCACGCCGAAGTCGATGCGGCAGAGCCGGATCATGTTGGCGAGGTTGTCGTCGGCGGCCGACGGGTCCGTCCCGGCGTCGGTACAGACGATGTAACGGCATCGGCGCCGGACCAGCTCGTAGACGCCGAGGTTCTCGAAGTGCCCGCCGTCCGAGATATGGACCCACTTCCGCGTCTCGTTGGTCTGGCCGAGAAGTTCCAACAGCAACGGCAAGGCCAGCGACGGGCTACGCGGCGTCCCAGTTCGATGGGGCCAGCCATCGGGGCTTCCAGGTCAAAGGGTTTGGGTTCAAGATCCACCAGCCGAGCCGGGCATTGAAGGCAGTCATCAGGGCGATCAGGGCCGACGATTGGTGCAGGCCGATGTTGGAGTTCACCGGCGGCCCCCGAGATCGACATGGCCCTGCCGAGCGTCAATTCGTGGCCGGTATTGGGGGTTGTCAGGGCATAGCCGGTCCCCTTGCTGCCGGAGTGCGCCGGCGTCAAGACGAACGATTCGGCCTCGCGATCCTGCCAGGCCAGCTCGCTGCCGGCGACGAGGTTCAGGGACGTATTCATGATCAGGTGGGGTCCCGAGATACTCGGTCTCCGGCCGCGAATCGGGTCCCGCCGCGATCGCCTCGGGGCCGATCTTCAACCGCCAGAGCGGGATGTCATCCTCGGGGTCGAAACCCGTGAGGGGATTCTGCCATCGCACCGGCCCGTCGGTGGCCGTCGGCGCGCCGCCGGAACCGGACAGCCAGGCCCTTCCCCGCCGCAACCACTCGCGCTTCGGCCGCGATGCCCCGAGGTAACACCGCGTCAGCCGGCTGGCATACATCGAGTTCAACGAGAAGAGATTCACGTTGGACATGAAAGTGGCCAGCCCGGCCAGCACGAAACAGACGCTCATGACCTGGCCGATCCGGCTGATCGGTGTCGTGAGTAGGCCCTTCCAGTAAACGGTCGGCGACGCGGCGTCCAGGGCCGGCGAGCCCGGGGCGCCCACCAGGCGATCGGCCAGCGGATCGAAAACCAGGCCGTCGACCAGCATCGCCACGATCACCAGCAAACCGGCGACGAAAATCGTCGGCGCGACTCCGATCAGTAGCTTCAGCCACCAGGGGCAGCCACTGGGTCGTTTCGCCTCGGGCCGGCCGCCGGCCAGGGCCCCGCCCAGCGCCGTTGCCAGCCATCCCAGCACCGCCCCGATCTGAATGTGCGGCCACCGATAGCCGTAGTTGGCAATCATTGGCGCGTACAAGGTGATGCTGAAGAATGCGAGCCAGGCGGCCGCCACGATCACCATCCATGCGCATATCTTCGCCCACCATTCGCGAAGGTCGTCTCCCTCCCACCGG
This sequence comes from uncultured Isosphaeraceae bacterium, assembly GCA_963842405.1. Lineage (GTDB taxonomy): Bacteria > Planctomycetota > Planctomycetia > Isosphaerales > Isosphaeraceae > CAVZRC01. The sequence continues at coordinate 130,255 of CAWJGW010000053.1, forward strand.
CCCAGCAGCCAGACCTCGACGAAGGTCGCCGCCACGACCACCATCAAGGCCAGCGGCGGCCCGATCGTGACGATCGCGTACTGCTGACCCGCCAGCCGCCACAGGACCTGCGAGACCATCGCGAAGAACAGAAACCCGCCGGTGCCCCCGGCCATGAACGCGGCGATCGACATCCACACCACGCCGGAGAGCCGATTGCGATCCTCACCGGCGCTCCGAGCAACCGTGTCGGGGTCCCGACCGAAGGCCAGGAAGCTGAGGTAGCCCAGCATGTGGACCAGAAAAGCCAGGCAGCCGAACACGAGTCCATACTCGATCGCTAATAATGTGTGGAAACCACCCCGGTTTCCCTCTACCTCGGGACCGGCCCTAATCTGATCGACATCGTTTTTATTTATATTGAAGACGCGACGATGAATTAAATTGTCCTTGATGAGGGTCCAAACCGGGGTCGGCAGCCGGGTCATCGGCGGATTCCCATCCAGTACAGGTCCGGATTGTCCGACGATGGGTGGCGTCGATCCGGAACTGAACGACCAGCACGCAAGGACTGCGGCTACACCCAATGGGCCGATGATTGTCGAGGCCACGATCGCGGGCGTTCGATTGGGAGGTTTCGATCGTTCGGGCCGCTCTGGACCGTGGGCCTTGACACCAAGGATGTGCGCAGACGTGCCACCCTAGCGAGAGGAAGGACAAGACGAGGAGGCCCCCCATTGACGCGAGGACCCCGGCGCGGAGCCCGTCGGACTGGCCGGTCCCCGCGTAGAACCAGACGATGCAACGGCTGGTCAGCACGAATATCATGGCGACTGGCAAGAGCAATAGCATGTTGATGGCGGCGTTCCTGACATAGATTGTCAGGACCGTCCAGGTATCGACCGAGAGCAGGCCGGGGCGGGGCGTGAGGTAGTTGCTGTACGACCTCAGGTGGTGAATTGGCTCCGGCTCCTCGTCCACGATCCGGTCCCTGCCGATGACCCTCCGATCGGGCATGGACTCGGGAATCCGGCTGGGGGCGAGTTGCTCCTCGACGCTCAACGGGTTGCCCTCCCGCTTGATCCAGGCCGCGAGCCAGCCGCCGATGTAGCCGCCGCCGGAGACGGTCGAGAGGTAGTCAAATCGGCTAAGGATCCTCAGTGCGGCGAGACCCTGAAGCACGCCCAGGGCGAACGTCGCACTGCGGATGCCGCCGCCGGAGAGCGCGAGGCCGGCCAGGTGGCGATCCATCGCGGTCAACCGCGCCTCCTTCTCGGGCGAGGTCGGGTCGGCCGGGCCCTGGGAATCGGCACCTGGGACTTCGGCGTCCGCAGTCTCCGCTCCCTTCGCCGGCGCGGGCGACTCCGATGGGGGTGGCTGGGGGGCCATCGCCCGGACGCGTTGCCGGCGCAGTCCGATCGACTCCAGCTCCTGATTCAGAACTTCCGCGAATTCCACGGGCTAACCTCAATACCGCTGAATTAGCCTTAACGATCCCATTTGCTACGACTGGCACCAACTCGTTCCCATGCTCCGCGTGGGAATGCCTTCCTGGACGCTCCGCGTCCCGACGGATTCTGGGCCGCGATCCGGGCCTCCACGACGCAGAGCGTCCACGACGGCATTCCCACGCGGAACGTGGGAACGAGTTCAAACCCTTCTCTGCCCTCAGAGCTTGTGAAAGAATCCAATGGAAGATACCAGATTGCGAATTGCGAATTCATAAATGCCTTTGAAATCAGGCTTTATATCCATTCGTAATTCGTGATTTGTCATCCGGAATCGATTTCTTCACATCCTCTCAGCTTAAGTGGCTCGGACGGGGCCTTGCCCTTCAAGAACTTCGACCGCCCCAATCGTCGTTGCCGCGCTCACGACGACCCCGCGCCGCTCACAGGATTCGCTTCGACCCGCTTCCAGGGCGCGAAGGCGTTCTTTACACCGTAGAGTGAAGGACCAAGCTCGGGATAATGCCGAAGGAGGATGTCGCTCATCGACGTACTCTCGAGCCAGTCGAGGCCGGCCTGGGTGTAGACGTCGGGGATGAAGGCGTCTCCTGCAATGAACCGGTCGCTCTTGAGCCGCCGCGACGCCATCAGGATGAACACGCGGAACGCGGTGTCGCTGAATCCGAAGCCCGCGGGCGGTACCTCCGCGAACATCCCCACCATCAGGTCGAGCATCTCGACGTTATCGCGGCCGTCCGCGGTCTTCCCGTAGACGCGCCGCAGGTCGTCGCCAAGCGTGGGGAAGCTCGGGTTCTTGAAGTCGTCGAACGTCGAGATCGGGGTTCGATGAAAGAGGCGGAGGAAGCGGTTGTACCGCGGCACGCCCCGCTCGCGGTCGCGGAGGATGTCGATCGAGGCCAGGTCGACGACCTCCTCCACGCCGAACGCCTCGGGCCGCTTCAACTGTCGCAAGAAGTTCGGATAATTGTGAAGGGTGACGGCGCCCGGATTGGTCACGCCGAACGAGTAGAAGAGATCGGCCATCGTCGCCCCGTCCCTGAGGGCATTCAACCGGGACATGTCGCCGACGACGCCGTCCGGGAGGATGTATTTCTTGATCGAGTGGCCGTCGCGAGCCGAGCGGACGTCGAACTCGTCGGGGATCAGCGGGTGAAGGCGGTAGACCGAGACGAACTCCTCGGTCAGGCAGTAATCCGCGACCAGGCCGGTGGGCATGCCGGGGATGCCGCTATCGACGGAGATACCGTGGTCGACGCCCGAGCCGGGGATGCCGCTGAAGGCCTCGTTCTGGCTGATCCGCCCGAACATCTTCTTGACGTCCTCGGTGAGCAGGCCCCACCAGTTGGCCGCCATGCCGACCTGGAGCGCCGGGTGAGTGAGGATCGCGGGCGTCCATTCGATCGTATGGATCTTGGCGATCAGCGCGGCGGTGACCAGTCGCGCGACTCGGAAGATCTCGTCGCTCGACCAGGTCGGATAATCGACGCGGATGCGGTCGCAGATCGCGTTGTGCTCGAGCGTGAAAAGCGTATGCAGCAAGCTCAGCCCCAGCCACCAGTTTCCGGTAAATCCCGACATCGCCGAGCCGGCGCCCGGGTCGAGCGAGAGGTGCGTACCGATCACGAACAGCTTGCCGTCCTCCAGCTTGCCCAGGGGGATGGGGCGGCCGTGCTCGTCGAGGACGAGCTTGCCGTCCTCAACCCGGTAATTGGTGCGGAGGAACTCCGTGGTCTCGCGATCGCCGCCGTAGATCTGCGAGCCGTCCCACCAGTGCGATTCGGCGTTGACATAAGAGGGCGGATACTTGAGCTTGCCGCCGTTCTGGGACTTCTCCTTGTCGTAGTCTCGGGTCGGATCCGGTCGGGTAGGACGGATCCGCATCGGGCACTCGTGCCATCGGTCCCCGTCCGAGATCGGGACGAGGTGCGGCTGATACTGCTGGTCGGTGATCGGGTCCCTCTCGCCTCGGCGACGCTTATCTTCGCGCTCCCCTTCCCAGGGTGACTCGCCGTGGTTGAACCAGTCGTGAGTCTCGAACTGGATCCAGGCGGCCGCCAGCAGGTTCAGGATCGTGGCCGGCTTGAATTTGTCGCGAGCGAGAAGCTCGTTGCTGATCACGCGGGGACTGGGCTTCAAGAGGTTTTCGAGGTCCGGATGCGCCTCGCTGAGGGGAACGTTCCGGCCGAACCGCGCGCCCGGCTGGCTGACGTTGAAGTACAGGCTGTCGTGGGTCGCCTGTTCGCCCGGTCCGACCGGGGCGACCGTCTGGGTGTTCTCGCTCGCCCCGCCCATGGACGGTTTCGACAGGTCGTCGAAGTAACCGTCGACTTCGCGCTCCATGAGAAAGGCCGGATCGTACTTGGGGATCGGGCATACGTTCTGCGGGTTCGTGACAGGTATGTCCGACGTGTTGCACAGGTTCTTGGCGCGAAGCGTCTCGCGGTAGGCGCCCAGGTTCACGACGGCCAGATAGGTCGGCAGGCGGTGCCAGGGGATAAACATGTTGATGACCTTGAACAAGCCGATATAGAGCCGGGCTCCCAGCGCGTTGGAGTCGAACGGCTTGATGACGAGCCGGCCCAATCCGAAGATGATGACCGAGACGGTCATGATGAAGCCCAGCCCTCGGATGTACCAGTTCTCGGCCTTGGTGATCCAGACCCCGGTGAGCGCGACGAATAACCAGAGGTGGACGGCCCCTCGGAAAGCGCGTGCCCAGCGTGGGGACTTCCAGATATCGCCGGTCGTGAGGACGACGATCCAGGCCAGGAGTACGTCGAGGCCCCAGGCGACCGTCAACGCCGTGTCATTCCAGGGATGATTGACCAGGTGCGGGCACTCAAAGACGAACCGCCATTCTCCCCCCATCATCCCAGCGATGGCGCAGTAGATATGGACGAGGAACACAACAAAGGCGGCAGTCCAGAAGGCGAGCCAGGCCGCCATCGGCTCGCCAGGGACGCGGTAGACAAAGAGGCACAGCGCGGGCGTCACGAGAACATAGACGATGGCGATCGTGAGGATGACACGAAAGTAGTTGAGGTCGTGCTCGCCGAGAGGACAATAGGCGGGCGGACTCTCCGCGGCTTTGAGCTCGCCGACCTGCTGGTGAGAGTAAAGCTCGCCGAGGCCGAGGAGGATGAGCGTCAGCACGCCGACCGACAAGAACAGTCTGATATTGAGCATGGGTGTGATCCTCAAAGGTCGCATGGGAAAGCAACAACGGCGTCGGCGAAGATTCGGATGGCATTTCCGCAAGAGCGGAATGGGGATGTTTCCGTCGCGAAGGACGGGGACGTCACGGAGACCGACGTAATTCGCTTCTCGGGGAGCCGTTCAGGTCGCTCCGGCCGGAGAAGTCTGGCCGTTGCCGTGCCACCTTTCCTGGTGACGCGCCTGCGTCTCGGTATAGCCATCCCGGAAGAGCTGATCGTAGTACGCCAGGTCGAGGTGATGCGCCTGAATCCAGATGCCAGGCACGTAGATAGCGTCCGTGTGGGCCGGGAATCGGCCATGGGTGTTGTAGATGTAATTGCAGATATCTTTCGTGCACTCGATGACATCAGGCTCGTAGAAGGGGACTTCGCTACAAAAGCGATCGCCCGCGGTCTTGAAAGCCTTCTCAAAGAAGGCCTTGTCGGCGTAGAGGGACCGCTTTTCGGCGATCAAGGCGTCGACGGCGGCGTTCATGTCCTTGTAATACGGGGGACACATCGTCTCGATGACGCCGTCGAGACCAACCGGGTTCGCCCGGAGGATGGGGAGAACGCTGCCCCATCGCAGCAGCTCGAGCAGGAAGAAGGAGCGCGGGATCAGGTGGCGGAACGCCAGCCCCTTGGCCTCCTTGGCGAAATAGGGATGGCCCAGGAGATACGGGGGGCCGATGGCCGCATGGATCCAGCCACCCAGCCCCATCACCTGGAGGGTGAGCATCAGGTTCTGGAGCAGTAACTCGGCCTCGATCTGCGTCCGCATCGTGCCGAGCGCCCCGAGGGAAATCTTCAGGTCCTTGTTGAGGAAGCCGCTGTTGATCCACCGCCGGACACCGGCAGGAAGGTAGAAGTTCCGATCGTCAACCAGCGCCGGCCGAAAGCCGGGGGGTTCGGTGAGCACGTACATCAGGGCGTTGATGTACTGCCGGGTCATGTCCACGATCGGCAGGAGGATCGTGCTTCCCGGGATGTTGGAGAGCAGGCGATTCGAGTCGAGATAATAGGGGAAATTGCGGGGGAAATCGAGTCGCTTGTCCAGCACGCGGACCTTCGATAGCTCGGCGCGGCGGATCATCTCTTCGGGCGTTGGCGGGGCCTCCGGCTTCACCTCATCGGGCTTGAGCCGCCGCAGGAAGTAGGTCCCCGAATCATTGATGAGGAAGAACGACGTCGGCTGTGAACTGTCGGTGCTTCCAGCGGCCCGGCCGGTAAAGCTCAGATTCGGCGTGCCCAGGATTGGCTGCGGCGGCTGACTGTTATCCTGGAACGGCCGGTCGGGCAGATTCATCCCCGTCACGCCGACGACGGCGATGAGCATGGCCTCCTCGAGCGGGCTCAGGGGCTGCGGCTTTTCCTGGGATTGATACGAGAGACTCCCCGCATTGACCTTCGGAATCCCCTTGCAGATCCGCCGGGAACGGCGATGGAAGATCGCTTGCATGAGGGGATAACTCATCGCATATTTAAAACCTTCCGAGTGCGGCTCATCCACGGAAAAGCTCCTCGCTCGATATGGGCCGGATCGACCAGGCTGATCGTTGAGCAACGCTCCGAGTTGTTTCTTTCTTAAGATCAAGCTCGACGAGAATTGCCCGAAGGATGTGGCTCCCGACGATGGGATTTTCTATGTCCGCCAAGCCCCAGGCAACCCTCCGGCTGATCCACCGAAACCGCGAGGATCAAGTCAAGAACTGGCAAAGATCCTCGGTTCCAATTGTTGAAAGGCGATTGCGTAACAGGCCGCAACGGGAAATCTCGTGCGCACCACGGCTGCGAGGCGCACCTCGGCGCTCTTGCCATAGCAGGCCCGATTGCGATGACCAAAATAAAGGCTCCTACTTCATTGTCAATTAAAAACCCAGAAAATCTTCTGGGATTCTTGCGGATTTCAGCGCAGGCGTGTTCTACGAATCCTCGGGAGCGTCGGCTGAGGGCATGCTCGGTTGCGTCTGGGAGGAGGTCAGAGTTCTCACTTTTGATTGAGGAGTGCACATGCTGAAAGTAAGGCACGTCATCAGGTACGTCGTCCTCGCGTCAGTTATCGCCATCTCGCTCATTGCCGTACCGGCCATGGCTCAGGAGAGCCGTGCGATCACGGTGTTCATCGCCAAGAAAATCGTCACGATGGACCCCGGCTGGCCAACGGCCATGGCGGTCGCCGTCAAGGATGGACGTGTCCTGTCGGTGGGGTCGCTCGATGACCTGAAACCGTGGCTGGACAAACATCCTTATACCATCGACCGCACCTTCGCCGACAAGGTCCTGTTCCCGGGTTTCGTCGAGCCGCACGGGCACCCTGTGCTCGGTGGCACTGCGCTGACGCGCCCGCTCCTGACTTACTTGCCGACGCTGAACCCATACGGCCCTCCATTTCCGGGGGTGAAGACGAAGGCGGCGGCGGAAGCCAGGCTGCGGGAGTACGTCGGCAAGGCGAAGTCCGTCGAGGATACGGTCCTGGCCTGGGGCTACGATGTCATCGCGATGGGCGGAGAGCACCTCAGCAAGAAAGACCTGGACACGATCTCGACCACGCAACCGATCCTCGTCTGGGACGCCTCCGAGCACTTCGTCTATGCCAACTCCGCAGCTCTCAAGAAGTACAAGGTGACCCGAGCCGACACGAAGACCAACGGCATCATGGCAGGCCCGGACGGAGAGCCGAACGGCCAGTTCCTCGGCACGGCGGCGGCCCCGCGCATCTTGCACGAACCCTTGTCGGCACTGCTTCGACGGGACGTGGCCTTGAAGAATACCCGGTTCCTGATGGACCTCAGCCGCCAGCACGGGATCACGACAACGTCGGAACTGGCGTTCGGAGTGATCAACCTCCCGCTCGAGGAAATCGTGTTCGACACGTACTTCAACGATCCAACCAGCCCGATGCGCTGCGTGGTCGTGGCCGATACGGCGACCATGACGGCGACCAGAGGCGATCAAGCGATCGCATTCGTGAAGGGCCTGACGTCGCGCAATACGGACAAGCTCATCTTCAACGGCGTGAAGTTCTTCGCCGACGACTCGTTCTTGAGTCTCGGGATGGTCGTGGATAACCCTGGATACACGGACGGCCGCAAGGGGTTTTTCATCGTGCCGCCGGACAAGATGGTCGGAGCGTGGCGTCCCTGGTGGGAGGCTGGCTTCCACATTCATGTCCACACCAATGGCAACGGCGGAAACCAGGCCACGATCGACGCCCTAGAGGGCTTGATGCGACTCAAGCCACGCACCGACCACCGGTTCACCCTGGAACACTACGGCATCTCGACGCCGGAGATGGCCCGCCGGCTGGCCCGCCTCGGCGGCGTGGCGAGCGTGAACTCCTACTACCTCTACTACCGGAGCGAGCTCAATGCTCCCTTCGTCGGAAGCGAACGTGCCTACACCGCGGCGCGGCTCCGGACGCTCGTCGATGCGGGCGTGCCGACCTCTCTCCACACCGATACGCCGGTGGCGCCGCCGTTCCCACTCGAAGAGGTCTGGATCGCGGTCAATCGCTTTGGCCTCTCGGGCACCGTGCGAGGGCCCGAGGAGCGGATCACCGTCGACCAGGCGCTCCGGATGGTCACCATCGACGCGGCGTTCACGCTTGGCGTGGAGAACAAGGTCGGTAGCATCGCCCCGGGCAAGTTCGCGGACTTCGCCGTGCTCGAACAAGACCCGTACGAGGTCCCCAGGGAGAAAATCCGCGACATCAAGGTCTGGGGCACGGTCGTTGGGGGCAAAGTTTTCCCAGCCGGCGAGATCCGGCCAAGGTGAACCCGAACGAGAGGTTTGGCTCGGAACTGACCCCGAGCGATCGATATCCGGCCTGGGAGATCGTGGTAGCCGAGTATCCAACACCGACCAGGATCTGACGAAATCCTGTCTTGATGTGCTCGTTCCTTCGGTGCACAAGGAATTCGATGTCCTGGACGTCCTTTAGCATAATGCCACGTTCCTCATTGTGCCGACTGGAAGTCGCAGAGTGATGCGACATCCGGTGAATCGCGCGGGTCCTTCACGGCCTTGAGATATAGTGCCATCCACCGGATTGTTAGTGATGCACAGAACGTCGTGGAACGCTATCATTGGGAGGATGGACCGTGCTGGAACTTTGACCATCAATCGGTCATTCAGGGGACGCTCGTGGGGTTGTCCAATGTGTAAAGGGTGAATGTCCCCCGCGCATCAACGGCATCCGAGACGCGGGTTAAGGACTCACGTCACACTTCCAACGTAAAGCCTGAACTAGTATCCACCCTTGCCACTTCCAATTAACGAGGTCTTGGCCATGCGACTGCCCCGGATGACGACGCGGCGGTGGATCGTCATCGTGGCGACCATAGCCATTCTCTTGGGTGGGCTGATACTGAAGCGTCGCTCGGATTATTTCCGCGCACGAGCCATCGAGTTTGAACAGAGCGAAATAGCTTGCGCAGGGAGCGATCGATTTGGAGAGACTTGCGAAGGAGCTTGAGGAGAAGCCGGATCGCATGCTGGATCTCGTCTTCAGTTTGGGGACAAACACGAATCGCGGCCGCTCGAGTCGAGCCGCGTTCGATGCAGCACGGATGCGCACGTCCGCAGAAGAATGTGCGAGACTCAAGCGGGCGTTTCTTCGCGCTGCCAATCGGCCCTGGGAGTTGGGCCCGCCCGAGCCGCTGCCTGTCAACTGGGCTGAATGAACGACCATACCTCATGCTTAGGAGCCATCCATTTACGGTTCCCGATCGAACTGTAGCGGGTGACTTATAGTTGAGCCAGACGGTCGGGCGCGGGATGATGGGGAAACGGTAACGGGTGGATTAGTAACGAGAAGTTCCACGAAACCACAGCAAGGTAAGCTGGCATGCGAGTACCACCGATGCATTTCAGAGCGAGAACGACGCTGCTCACGCTGGCCACGACCGGCATCGCGATCGGCACTCTCAGCGGTCCCTTATCGCGAGTGCGCCGTTCGGCGATATATTGTGCCACTTCCGATTACCACTCTACGTACGGCGAGGCTTGCATCCGACGAATTCCCGAGGATCTTAACAGGTGCCTGCTCTGCATGAAGTGGGCTACGGAGGGAAGAAGAGTACCGAGCGGGTTCGTGAGCAACTGCCACGCTTTCGGGATGATAAACAAAGATCGTGGGCAAGAGAAATGTGGCGAGACGCGGTCCGTGCGGAGTGGCATGCCGTCATGAGCAGGAAGTACGAACTTGCCGCTAACGACCCAGAACTTGCTCTTCCCCCAGTGCCACCTGAACCGTATCCAGACGAGTAAATCCTGAGCTATAGTTGAGACTTGACGCTCGGTCCCCGGTGCGGCAGAAAGGCGCAAAGGGTGATCCCGCAACGAGACTTGACAGGGGACCATTACCATGCGTCCGCTGCGGTTTAGAGTCCGAAGCATGATGGTCGTGGTCGCCATAGCCGGGATCGTCTTGGCCTTCGCCAAGTACCTCTTCATCGACAACAGGCCGGGTGACATTCTGGCCGCCGCGATTGCCGCTCTGGACGGGCATTATACGGTTTATGCCAAGGGGTATAGCGAGTCCAAGTTCCGCTCGCTTCGCGTCGGCATGACGGCTCGCCAAGTCGAGGACATCATGGGGCCGCCCCTGGATTAGAGACCCTAAAAAAACCCGGTAATTGGCCCGTCAATTGCTGTAGATCTTGAGAGGAGTCCACTACACCTTTGCCCTGTTGGAAAGGGTCTCGTCATGGCCAAGCCCTTGCTCCCGGACGACCTCTGGGCCGTGATCCAACCCCGGATCCCGCCTCATCCCCCGCGGCCCAAAGGTGGACGTCCCCCCCTGGACGATCGCAAAGTCCTCACCGGGATCATCTTCATCCTCAAAACCGGCCTGCCTTGGGAGGACTTGCCCCAGGAGATGGGCTGCGGCTGCGGCATGACCTGTTGGAATCGCTTGCGCGACTGGCAGGCGGCCGGCGTCTGGGACCAGATCCACCCGATCTTGTTGGCCCACCTCCGTCAAGCCGACGCGATCGACTTCGAGCGGTTCATCGTGGACACGGGCCATGTCCGCGCCGTAGGCGGGGGTGAAGAAACCGGCCCCAGTCCCGTCGATCGCTCGAGACCCGGTAGCAAACACGCGATTGTTACCGACGGCCAAGGCGTCCCCTTGGTCATCGATACGATCCCGGGGAACACACCGGACGCCAACTTGACGGTGCCGTTGGTCGATGCCGTTCCCCCCATCGCCGGCCAGCCGGGCCACCCCCGCCAACGTCCGGATCATGTGATGGGCGACCGGGGCTTTGATGACGAGGAGCAACGGCAGGAGATGCGCAACCGCGGGATCGACCCGGAGTTGGCCAAGCGGCGCACGCCCCACGGTAGTGGTCTTGGTGTCTATCGTTGGGTCGTGGAACGAACGATTAGCTGGTTTCATCAGTTCCGCCGGTTGCGTGTGCGTTACGATCGCCGCGATGACATCCATCAAGGGCTCTGTGACTTGGCCGAAGTCCTCATCACTTTCCGGTTCCTGGACCTCTATGGCGTCATTTAGAGGACACCGATTCACAGGGTTCTTTTAGGCCTTTAGGGTGAGTGGCAGGTCCCTAATGGGAGCGGTCCCATCGCGCCGGGAGTAGGCATCCTGGACGATATCTGGTATTACACTCGCGGTGGTAAGCTCGTTCAGGAGGGTACGGCAAGCCATTGGCAGAGAGCGGTCCTCTTCCGAAACGGTGTAGTGCACGGCACGGATAGCAGCTATTACCTGGACTGAACGGCAACCAGCCCCGAGTCGTCGTGACCAGGCCGTCTTGGGTGAATCATAGTTGGCGCGGACAGGCGGGCGCGGGACGATGTGGGAACGCGGGGCGGGTGGACCAGGATCGGAAGCCGATGAGTCGGTGATTGGCTGCGGAGGTGTGCGATGGCCTTTTTTCCGATGGATGACTCGGCAAGCGTTGAGAAGTTGCATGCGTTGGTCGGGCCGGGGATGGTTGATAATCAGATCCGGCAGGCGATCCGGTTCGCATGGGATGATGCTCCCGGAGGACAAGAGGAGCGCCGCGAAGGTCGAACCAGTGATCCGGCAGATCGTTGACCGGGCGTTGAAGGACTACCGGGAGGACGCAGAGGCGCTCGGTGAAGGGAGAATGCAGGTCCCCGAGCGCAACCTCTGATCCATAAACGAAGGCTTACACTCTAGCCCATCGAAATTAAGGCCATGCGACTGCACTTGGAGACTACAAGGGGATTGATGATGACGGTCGCGGTCGCGGCCGGAGCCTCAGCCATCGTCATGACGTCGGTCAGCTTCGACATGGATCGAGCGCCCAATGGACCGACGAGCTCCGTTCTCATGCTCGACCTGAACCGTCTAATGGCTTGGGCAGTTGTCGTTATCCCCACTCTTCTTTTGCTCAGGTTCTGGAAGTCCCGGGCAAAGCGGTAGATCGTGAATCAAAGTTGGCACGGACAGCCGGGCGCGGCACGATGCCGGGACCTGGAATGGGTGATCCAGTATCGAGGCTTGCCAGGGGAACCGGGCCATGCGTCTGCCCCGTGTACGGTTCACGCTAGCCGCGATGATGATCTCCGTGGCGGTCCTCGGGGCCTGCATGGGACTCTTCGCCCTGCTCGCCCGATCCTCCGGCATGACGCCCGCTCGTCTGGGCGTTCTGGTCGTTGGCGTCGCCTTCTGGTCGGCCGCCTTAAACATCGCCGCCTTCTCCATCCTGTGGCTTATCAAGCGGGGAGGTCGAGCGATCGCCCGTCGTATATGCCGTAAAGCCTGATTCCATAGTTTGCGCGGCCAGGCGGGCGCGGGACGATGGGGGGGACCGGGAACGGGTGGATTACTAACGTAGACTCAAAGTTCGAGGTGAGCGATGTCCGGTTCAACAGAATCCCTACTTCCGAGCGGCCATGCGAAATGAGCGTCTGGAAGCTGCGTGCAGGGAGTCCGCATCATGGATCGAAAGGTTCGTTGAAGAAGAAGTAGCCAGAGAGGCTGTGCCCTTGGACTCTTCGGAATCCGACGTGTCAAGCGAAGGATGGCAGGAATTGCGCCGCATATTGCTGGAGCATGCGAGAGACCAACTAGAGAGGGCCGAGAAGCACGCGCGCTTGAGAGAGAAGATGGAACCGTACCTGTGAGAGTCCATAGAAATCGATGGCCAAGGTTCGATGGTGATCTCTGAATTACATGTCCCGGCCGCCGACCCGGTCGTACGACTGCCACGCAAGGCTCGTTGGTCGGGCGCATTGGGTGAACCATAAACGAGACTTTACAGACTGGCGCGTTCTTTTAGGCAGAAGGAGCACATCTGAACCGACGATCACCACCGACCGTTGGATATTGTCCGGCTGCTATCGCGAAACCTTCACAGCCTGACGCGGCATAGTCAGAGACCCTCCAGGAAAGCCAACGGCTCGTCTATGCGCTCTGCGTACAGAAGACGCACGGATTTCGAGGTAACGCCGATCAGACCGACAGTCGCCGTCCAAGATCACCTCTTGGAAATCCTGCTTCGGTCGCTCAGACCGACGCAGGTACCGCCGCGGCGCGAGCCTCCTTGCCATGCGCCAGGGGCCGGGGCCTTGCAGGGAATCCGCGGTGGCCAGGAGACGGCGCAACTCCTTACGCGAGCCGATAAAGGGTCGGGCGCCCGTCTTCCTCGACGTGAAGCAAGAAGCCCTGCCGTCGGTGTTCGGGGGGCGGAAGTCGAGCCGACCGGCTAGAGCGCTTCACGGTTGGATTGCGCATACGAGCCCAAGGCTTGCACGGTCTCATTTTGGAGTCTTCGGCCTTGAGGCTTTCTTCGAGGGTGCTTACCATATCGTTAGACTCTGCCAAAGGGGCGTGTCTAGGGGAGTCTTGGCATGAACGTACCTCAAGGCTATCGAGGTCTCAAAGGATTGTCCCCCTCGGGCCAAGGGGAATGTCAGTTTATTGTATCCCAGAAGTATCTGGAGCACCTTTATAAATATGGTCCTCAGTGGAAGTTTTATAATCTGCATATTTTAACCGAAATCCTACGAGATCCCGTGGTCATCTTCGAGGGACTGAAGAGAGACGATTTCGAGGGGGGATACTGCTATAGCGGTCTCGTGTCCAAGAGGATGCAAAGTCCAAGCATCGAATTGCCAGCGCCCCCCGGAATGGTTGCCGTCGTTTTTGTTCATCCGACCCATGCAGGAAACATCGTTCTCGATTGGGACTGGAGGCCGGAGCATCCTGACAGACCAGGCTGGCCTGATGCCTGGGAGGACGATTTCGGAGGGCACAAATGGTCGAAGACTTGATGCAATATCTCGAGGGGAAAACGGCTCAGGGTTTCGAGCCCCGTCCCTTCTATTCACCTGAAGGGGATTTCCTCGTCTTCTATTTTCGAGAGGACGAGGCCTTTGCGGAACGTGTGGACGAGCTTCTGACCGTCTATCGGTCCATGGGGTCGAGAGAGTTCGTTGGCTGCAAGATCAAGGGGGTTCGTCATCTTGTCGAGACACTTCGAAACTTCGGCGTTTCGATCGAACCGGAGGATCACTCGCTACGGCTGAGTCTGCTCTTCCTTTCGGCCGCGTACGACAGGCCTCCAGATCGTAGACATTACTACGAAGAGATGGGCCGTTTCAGCAAGAATGTCTCCCTGGACTCGGTCGGCCTGCAACTTGTCTGACGGCACGTGGCACCGGTCCGATCCCGCCGGACATGGTTGATCTGACTCTCAATAGGTGTTCTGACACCCTCCAACGGGGTAACGCCTGGAGAATCCCCTCGCACTCCGCTAGATTTCGATTTCCTTGCGAGCCCAAGACCATCCAATGCGCTCGATTCGTGCCCCGAGTAACCGTTTGGTCCATAGTTCTGGCCGGTCGGCTGGTGCGTTCCAAACGCGATCGAAATCCGCGTCTTTCAGCCCCATGACTATGGCTCTTGGACTCACTTCCCGGCGCAAGAGGATCTGCGTGTCCATTGCGTGCTTGGACCCAATCGGCACGATCCTGCAGAATGTTCTCAGTAACTTGTTCAGGACCCTGACATCCGGACTGTCGCTGACACCCTCGCAGAGCAAGAGAGTCACAGGCATAGCCGCCCCCCCTCCAACCAGAAAATCTCATGGGGGCTCACGACTTCGCTGATCACTGGCGAGTGGGTCGTGAAGATGAACTGACATTGGGGGCCGAGTCGAGAGAGATTCGCCAGCAGGCCCTGCGCGACCGCCGGGTGGAGGTTCAGTTCGATCTCGTCGATCAGGACGATCGAGTTCCGGATTCGCTGCCGAACGAATTCATAGAGCATCGGGAACACAGCCTGTTCCCCGGCCGACATCTCAGTGAGATCGTAGGTCCGGTTTCCATCGCTTATTATGAAATAATAGTCCGTTGGTGAAGGAACGCCACCCCGGAACATCGGCTCGGGATCAGAGAATGAACGCTCCGGAAAGAACCACTTGTAGTGGTTTTCAGTTCCAAGAGGTAATCGACCTGTCCAGGACGCGGTATCTTCTGAAGGCGCTGGAGTTTCCAGCCGTTCAGAAACTGCCGCAACCGAGAAATCCCGACGGCATAGGCCACTCGCTCAACAGGCTCTTCCTTGAGGCCCCCGTTGGATTCGACCTCGCGTGAACCGGGAGTCGTCGCGAGATTCCGGAACTGGTCGAACCAGAAGATGCCGGGCAACCGGTCGAAGAGTATCCGAGCGGCCGGGTCTTCTTCCAGGATCGACGCGGCGTACGCTCGTCCCCGAAATAAGTAGGCTTGGGGAGGGAGATGCGAGCTCTTGGGATCATCCACCCAGAATCGCTCCCCTTCGAGACCGATCTTCACGACGTTTTGGTGAGCCGGCCTGATGAGCTCGTTGCTGGAATAGCGACCCTTGACTTGATACCAGCGTTCGGCGGCCTCTTGCGTTGCTCCGACCTCGTCATCCGTGAAATGAATGACCATTTCGATCTGGGGGGGCCCCATCGCCAATAACGTCCGGGCATCCAGCCGATCCAGTCGCAATCCGCGATGTCTTGGATCCGCCTGGACACCATCGAGAGGCAGAGGGCGATCGCCTGAAGGACGGTGGTCTTACCGGTCCCGTTATCGCCCAGAATCAAGAACCGATTGGCAATCTCACCGGTCACTCCGTTCTTGAACTCGATCGTCAGATCTTCAAAGCGCTTGAAATTCCGCAGGCTTAACGATTCGATTTTCATCGGACGTAGCTCCGTGCAAGACAGCGAGGCTCGGGTCGCTCATGCCTGGAAGTGGGTCCGCATGGGCGACGATCAACCTGACTCGCGCGATGTCTTTCTGGAAGTGTTGGAGGGCGGTAGCGAGCACGGTCAGATCCAGACGAGGAGATCAGTCAACGCCCGCAGTCAGTCCGCGTATCCGACCATTTCCTCGTTGTAGCGGCTCACCTTCGCTTCTTCGTCGTACCAGACGTAGCGATCTTGGGGGAACACGACGTTCCAGAGATCGACGATTTCTTCCGGCTCGAGTCCGCTCCGGATGTGCTCGGCGAGGTCGCTCGCAACCGGCAGAGTGGGCGAGGGTCTTTCCGGGAAAAGTTCGGAGTAGATTTCTGCGAGGTGGCCTGGCTTGGCCTTCTCTACGCCCTTCGCAAGCGTCTCGGCGCCTCAGCCTCGGAAATCTCCGGCATGTTGAAATCACCTGAGAGTGCTGTTTCGGTCCCTGGACCTTGTGTCTATCTTAGCCCCGCTTCGCCCTTTCGCCAATCCTCAGCAAGCTTCGAGCCAGCATGGGGAACGACAACCGATGGGGTCAGACCAAACCGAAGACGTGGTCTGACTCCCCAACTGAAGACGGAGCAGACAATTACATATCAATACACGGCAGATCGCCGGAAAAAGTTGAATAAATCTGAGTCTGTCGCAAGGATACCGGTTAATCTCGTTGCCACGCTCCAGCGTGGTAACGGCTTTCCTGGCCGCTCCGCGGCGTGAGGGCGGAGACGACGCGGAGCGTCGGAAGCCGACACTCCCACGCAGGAGCATGGGAGCGAGGATTTCGCGTGTGATCCGTGACCCTCTCTCACAAACCCGGTTCCGTTGCTACAGACTCGTTTTCCGCGACGGGTTCTGGCGACCGGAGAGCGTCGACACATTGCCGATTGCACGCACCCATTATTTGCATTGCGGCGGATAACAGGTGATAATGCCCCTACCGATACTCACCGGCGAACGACAGCCCTGAAAGAGGAGGGTGGCCGGCGTTTTATCATGTGGAGGGCGTTCTTTCTTCGCATCCAGCCTCTCGCTGTAGGACAGCTCTCTCGCCGCCTGATGCATTACGAACCAGGGATCGCCCCGCACGCCGGGGCACTCACCAGCAAGCGAGCAAGCAAACCATGAAGGCGATTTTGCATTGGCTGCGGCAGCGACAGGCCGCCCGGCTGCATGAACCTCGATCGTCGGTCGCCCGACGGCGCGGTCGCACGCGTCCGACGCTGGAGAAACTCGACGACCGAATCGTCCTGTCCGCCCATCCCGCGTCCGCGGCCGTGTATCGTCCCATCGACGAAGTCGGCAACAATGTCGCCAATCCGAACTGGGGTGTCGCAGGCGCCGATCTCTTGCGGCTTTCCCCTGCCGAGTACACGAACGGGTACAATTCGCCGTCGCTGGCCCAGGATCCCAACCCTCGCTTGATTTCCGACATCGTCAACAACCAGGCGGATCCCGCCGATCCATCTCAGGACATCGCCACGGTCAACCAGCAATCGCTGTCGGCGCTCGCCGACGCCTTCGGTCAATTCATGGATCACGACATGGATTTGACTCTCGACAACGGTCCCTCGATGCCCATCCCCGTTCCGGTGGGCGACCCGATCGGCGGGCCGGACGACACCCCCCTGGCATTTGCCGGATCCAACACCGATCCGGCGACCGGCACGGGTCCCGGCAATCCGGCCCAACAGGTCAACAGCGTGACTTCGTACCTCGACCTGTCGCAGGTTTACGGCTCCGACCAGGCGACAGACGATGCCTTGCGAACCTTCGTGGGCGGTCGGTTGAAGACCAGTCCGGGCGGTCTGCCGCCCCTGGACAACACAACCTACTTCACGCCTGCGCAGTTGGAAGTGATCAACGCGTCCGTCGGCGGCATGGCAGACGCCGGGTCATTGCCCGAATCCGACATGTTCGTCACGGGCGACAGCCGCGGCAACGAAACCATCGAGCTGACCGTCCTGCAATCGCTTTTCCTGGACAACCACAACCGCATCGCGACCGAGCTGCACAAGGAACATCCCCACTGGGACGACGAGAAGCTTTTCCAGGAGGCCAGGAAGATCAACATCGCCGAGTACCAGTCGATTATCTACAACGAATGGATTCCCGATGTGCTGGGCCCCCACGCCTTGGCGCCGTACAAGGGATACAATCCGAACGTCAACGCCACCATCGCCACCGAATTCTCGACCGTGGCGTTCCGCTTCGGCCACACCCTCTTGAGCGGCGACCTGCAGCGGCAGGGCAACAATGGTCTGCCCGTAGCGGCGGAGGTGCCCCTGGCTGAGGACTTTTTCGACCCGGACATCTTCAACGGCCGGGGCCAGCCCGACGACCACCGACCCGGTCACGGGACTTACCACCACGAACATCGGTGCTGTCCTGAAAGGCGATGCCGATGGAGACGCTCAGGCAGAGGACGTGCAGGTCATCAACGAGGTCAGGAACCTTCTGTTCAACGAGGTCGTTCCGGGCGTGGGCTTTGGCCAGGATCTCATCGCTCTCGACATCGAGAGGGGTCGGGATAACGGCATCGGGTCTTACAACCAGGTCCGGGTCGCGCTGGGACTTCCAGCCGTGACCAGCTTTGCGCAGATCACCAGCAACGTTCAAGTCCAGCAAGAGCTGCAGGAGGCTTACGGCAACGTCAACAACATTGACGCCTTCGAGGGCGGTGTCGCCGAGAACCTCGTCCCCGGCTCCGATGTCGGTCCCTTGTTCCAGAAGATCATGGTCGATCAGTTCACAAACCTCAGGGATGGGGACCGCTTCTTCTACCTTAACGAGCATTTCAGTCCGAGCGAGGAGGCCATCCTCCGGCAGGGCGACACACTGGCCAAGGTCATCGAGGCGAACACCGGCATCACCAACCTCCCGAGCGACGTGTTCACCTTCAAGGCCTCGATCAGCGGAATGGTGTCGCTTACCCCCGGCGGGTCGCACCACGGGTCCGTGCAACAGGGGGTGGCCGGCATCACCGTCCAACTGGAGGACACCAGCGGCGATGTCCTCGCCACGACCACGACGAACAGCCGGGGCCAGTACACCTTCAACCAACAGAGCGGTCCCGCGGCCAACCCGGTGAATGCGCCTGGCGTCAGCGGGACGGGATTCTACCGCGTGGTTTTGGTTCCGCCCGCTTCGTTGCACCAGGTCTCGCCGAACCCGCGTTCAATCCTGATCAGCCGCGGCGGAATCAACGCGAGCGGGGTGAACTTCGTCGTCGCCAACGTGGCGACTGCGCGAAAGTCACCGCCCCGAGCGGGCCTCAATAAGGAAATCCACGACGGCATCACAACATATGGACGGTGCCCGATTATACCACGAAATGCCGTAATGCGGCCCCGGTCTGCTGCCGCGAACGGTTCGGCGCGCGTGTCAGCCCATGTGAGAGAACAGATTCGCGAGCTGGCCGAATTCCAGCAGGTGGGCCTGCCCCGGTCGTCCGAAGCGCCGTGCTGCGCCGGCTGCTATCTGCCTGGTAGCGGAACGACTGCACGTGCTGCCAAGCCAGCAGACCGGCGACCGTGTCGGCATAGAACATGCCCCTTGGAGTCAAGCGGATCGCGTCCGCAGTCTGCTCCATCAGACTGTCCGCCACCAGGGCCCGAAACTCCAGGGGAAAATCCTCGTCACAATCCGAGCCAAAGCAGGATCGATAGGCCGCCCGGTCGATGCCGAGCGTGGCGATCTTGCGCGTGAGGTACAGGAGCTTCAGGTCGTGCCGGCTGAAGAGGAAATCGCTCTCCCAGGGCCTGGACCCAACGTCCACGGCCGCACTATAGTCGGCCGCAGAATCGGGATTCAGCGTTTTCACCGCGTAATACGGCGCGGCGGAGTCAGGGGCTCCGTCGTACCGAAACGGGCCGTGGCAGGCTGCGCCGGGTTTGCTGGAACGGCCCGTCAGCTATCAGGGAATAGGCCCCAGGGCCGAACCCCACCATGTCGTGCTCTTCCGGCCGAAAGGCGCTCTCCTCGTAGAGGAACCGCCGGTCGCTGCCGCGGAAGGCGACGCGCTCGAAATTCGTCAGCGTAGTCTGGTAGTAGCCGTTGCTGATGGGTGGAATCGCACCAGTGCCAGCGATTATGCGGCATTTGAGGTCTTCCTCTTCGCTGTAGTCCCTTGAGTCCCCATTCGGAGTGTCGCTTTCGATCCCAGGTAGGATGGGTGCGATCGCTCTGGTGCCAGGGTTTTCGGCACTTTTCCTCTGGTTTTCGTCCTTGACCCGGCTTGAGTCGGCCACCTCGGCAGGAGGATCTCTTGAATGTTGAGGGGCCTCTCCTGTGAAGTGACAGTGTCTAACACGCTCTGTCCCCACAACAGGAAAGGCCGCCTCGATGGACCATGCTACGTCCTCCCGACTCCTGCTGGCAACGCACTTCGCCACGTCCTTGCTCCCGCTGACCGCCCGGTTGGTCCCGGTGATCACCGAACTCGGTCGCCTCATCGTCTCGTTCCGCCGGGCCGACCCCACGCCCCAGGCCTGCCATCGCTTCGAGACCCGCTTGCAGGAATCGCTCCGCGAACTCGGTCGGATCATCGTCGAATGGACCTTCAACCACCTCGAGCCGCACGATCGCAAGGACATGCCCGGCCAGATCGAGTCGGGCGGGACCTGGTATCGCCGCCGCTCCAAGACGCCCAATCGCTCGGTGGCCACCCTCTTCGGCACGATCACCCTCTGGCGGATGCTCTACCAGGACGTCCACGGCGTCGAGCCGTCGATCTTCCCGCTGGAGATCCGCTTGGGGCTGGAGTCCGGCCGGGCCACGCCGGCCCTGGCCGAGCGCGCGGCCCACGCGGCGGTGACGTCCCCCAGGACGCGGTCCTGGCGACGTTGCGCCACGATCATGCGGTGCGGTGGTCGGCTGAGACCTTGCGGGCGGTGATCGCCGGAGTGGCCGCCGGGATGGAAGCTCACCGCCACGAGGCCCAAGTGGGCCGTCTGCTCGCGTGGCTGGAGCAGGCGGACCGGTCCTCGGGCGACCGCAAGCCGGTCCTGGCCGTGGGGCGCGACGGGCTGATGTTGCCGATCCGTGGCCAGGCGTGTTATCGGGAAGGGGCCACGGCGACCGTGTCGGTCCACGACCGGAGGGGACAGCGATTGGGGACGGTCTACCTCGGGAGGATGCCCGAGCCGGGTCAGGGGACCTTGTCGCGGCAGTTGACGGCCTTGATCACGGCGGTGCTGCGGGGCTGGGCCGGGCCCTCGCCGCGGTTGGCCTACATCACCGATGGGGGGAACCACCAGACCCAGTATTACCGCCGGGTGCTAAGGCGGATGAGCGACCCCCATCATCCCGGCCGGCGACTGCAGTGGCACTGGGTGATCGATTATTATCATGCCTGCGA
Source organism: uncultured Isosphaeraceae bacterium (assembly GCA_963842405.1). Classification (GTDB taxonomy): domain Bacteria; phylum Planctomycetota; class Planctomycetia; order Isosphaerales; family Isosphaeraceae; genus CAVZRC01. The sequence goes on from CAWJGW010000053.1 coordinate 151,457, forward strand.
ATACATCACGAAGCTGTCCGAGGCGTTGTTCTCCGACCCGCGGGCGGGAGCGAGTTGGGCGCGGAAGATGCGCCGGTGGTTGAAGGAGAAGCCGCGGGGGATCTACCGGGTGTTGCACTCGGCGGCGGCCCTGCGCCGGCGGCGGATCATCGCGTCGGCGGCCAAGCGGGATCAATACCGCAGTGCCTACGCCTATCTGCGGAAGCGAATGCGCTGGTTGGATTACCGGGGCTATCGCCGGGACCATCTGCCGATCGGCAGCGGGGTGACGGAGGCGGCGTGCAAGACGGTGTTCACCCAGCGGCTGAAGCAGTCGGGGATGACGTGGAAAGTGGAGAGTGGCCAGTGGATCGTCGACCTTCGAGTGATCCACTTGAGCGGGGTCTGGAGCGAGGTGTATCAATCCTACCTGGGATCGAAAGCGACACTCCGAATGGGGACTCAAGGGACTACAGCGAAGAAGAAGACCTCAAATGCCGCATAATCGCTGGCACTGGTGCGATTCCACCCCGGCAACGTGCTGATCGAGCCGTACACGCCGAGCACGAGCATCGGCGTGGCGGGCGGGCTGGGGACGGAGACGCTGCAACTCACCAGCGGAGTCCTGGGCTCGATCACCGCCGGGAGCATCACCATCGGCAGCACGAATGATACCGGCGCGATGAACGTCGGCAGCTATAGCTGGAGCTCGCCGGTAAACTTCGTGTCCGGCAATTCGGGCAGCATCGATGTCACGGGCACTCAGACCGGAACGGGTAACGCCACGCTCAACTTCACTGGTCCGACCAGCTTAAGCTACGAGGGCGTCAACGCCACCTCGGCCAACGAAGCCATCGCCTTCAACGGGCCGGTCACCCTGACCGCCGACGCCACCGTCAACTCCGGCACGGCGCTGACCACCTTCGGCTCGACGGTGGACGGCGATTACGACCTCACCGCCGGCGCGGGGACGTTCAGCCTCGGCGACGCCTGGGGCAGCCACACGCCGCTGAATAGGGTATCGCTCACCTCCACAGGCGGCCTGGCGTTGCCTGCCGTTTCCGCCGCCTCGATCTTCGCCCAGACCACCGCCGCGACCGCCGACATCTCGCTCTCCGGTCAACTCACCGCCTCCGGCTCCGGCACGCCCGTCACGCTGGTGGCCGCGGAATTTCCTCAACGATGCCGGCTCCGGCGTCATCAACCTGACGGGGTCCGGGTCGCCAAACTGGCTGATCTATTCGACCAATCCCGGCAACAACACGCTCGACGGCCTCACCGCTAATTTCGACCGCTATTCCTGCACCTACGGCGGTTCCTGCCCGTCCCTCGGCACCGGCAACGGGCTGCTCTATTCGATTTCGCCGACCATCACGGTCCCGGCCAATGACGACAGCGGCACCTATGGTCGCCTCGCGGCATTCAGCGCCAGTTACAGCGGTTTCATCAACGGCGATACCTCGTCAACGGCGCTGAGCGGCTCACCATCGTTCACCACCAACGCCAGCACCAGCACATCGGGCAACTATAACGTGGGCACCTGGACCATCACCGCCGGCGCCGGCAGCCTGGCCAGCGCCATGGGGTATCAACTCAGCTACGCGGGCAGCGGCACCTTGACCGTCGCCCAGAAGGCGTTGACCATCACCGGCCTGTCGGGCATCGACAAGGTCTATGACGGCACGGCCGCCGATCCCATCACCCGCAGCGGCTCGCTCTCGGGTGCCGTCCGCGGCGACGCCGTCACGCTCAACAACGGCACCGCCAGCTTCGCAGATGCCAATGTCGGCAACAATAAGGCCGTCACCTTCTTCGGCTACACCATCAGCGGCAGAGCCGACGATCGCCCGCGTTCCAGAGATACTCGACGTAAGCATGGCCGCGGCGTTCCGCACCGTGTCGCGCGACAGGTCTATCATCTCTTTCAGAGCGGGCAGTTGCCCGGCCGCAAGGTCGGCCGCAAGTGGGTGACTACCAAAGCCGCCGTGATACGCTGGATCGAGCATTCCTCGGCCGATGACTTGCTGGCCCGTGCCGTGAAACGCGGCGACGGTCATGCCATCGCCAAAGCCATCAACACCGGCAAGGCCCGTGTCAGGCCGAGCCCGCGGTCATGACAGTGGACAGCGCAATGACGGATGCAGCGGACGTATCAACCGCGCTGGTCCCGTGCACGCCGGCAACTTCTGAATTGGCGAATTTCAAGGCCGTCCTGCCGGCGATCCTCACCGATGCCGGCGAGGACGCCGTCACGCGGTTCGTGGAATACTTCACAGCCCACATCCGAAACCCGCATAGAGACCTCCCTGTGGAAAAACGCGGTGGTGCAGGGTCTCCCTATCGACGAAATCCTCTCGTACCCGCCCAAAATGAAACTGTCAACAGCCCTGTAGGACATTCCCATTGACCTCGGATCAACGTTTGCCCTATGATTCTGGTAGATGGCTGTGTTGCGATGATCCTTTCAGTACCCGGGTTTTCGAGATCTCTGATGCCAAGAGGCTTTGAGTACCTTCGACTGAGCCTTATCCTTAGCCTCGGCCTGATCGGCTGGGCAGGGAGGTACTCTTAGGGTTCGTCGCGTCCGCACGAGAACGCAGCCAACGAAGCCCCGAGACCCGCCCCGACCGGTGGATCTCGGGGCTTCGTGTTTTTCGGGCCTCGGTTGGTCCATCGGTGGGTCGGGCGGGAGAACTCACCTGATCCGACGTCCTCAGGTCAGGTGTCGAACTCGATCACACACGAGATCAAAAGAAAGAGCCGATCCATGAGCAAATCCACGCCGACGAACTCGACGCCGACGAACGATTCGCCCGAGGCGAACCGAGTGCGGATCTTCGACACAACCCTGCGCGACGGCGAGCAATCGCCGGGCGCCAGCATGAACATGGCCGAGAAGCTCGAGGTCGCCCGCGCGCTGGCCGCGCTCGGGGTCGACGTCATCGAGGCGGGGTTCCCGATCGCCTCGGTCGGCGACTTCGAGGCCGTGCGGGCCATCGCCACCGAGGTGACCGGCTCGTCGGTCTGCGGCCTGGCGCGGTGCAACGACCGCGACATCGACCGCGCCTGGGAGGCGATCCAGTACGCCCAGAAGCCGCGCATCCACGTCTTCCTGGCGACGTCGGCCATCCATCGCGAGCACAAGCTGCGGATGACCAAGGCCCAGATCATCGAGAAGGCGGTCGCCAGCGTGCGGCGAGCCAAGGCGTGCTGTCCGGACATCGAGTTCAGCCCCGAGGACGCCGCGCGGACCGAGCTCGACTTCCTCTGCGAGGTCGTCGAGGCCGCCATCGAGGCCGGGCGCCACGACGGTGAACATCCCGGACACCGTCGGCTACGCGACGCCGCTCCAGTACGCGAAGGTCATCGGCACGCTCAAGGAGCGCGTCCCCAACATCGGCCAGGCGATCATCAGCACTCACTGCCACGACGACCTGGGCCTGGCGGTCGCCAACAGCCTGGCCGGCTGCGAGGCCGGTGCCCGGCAGGTCGAATGCACGATCAACGGCATCGGCGAGCGCGCCGGCAACGCCGCGCTCGAAGAGGTCGTCATGTCCTTGAAGACCCGGTTCGACTACTACGGCCTGACGACCAGCATCAAGACCGAGCGGCTCTACCCGATCAGCCGCATGCTCTCGACGATCACCGGGCTGGCCGTCCAGCGCAACAAGGCGATCGTGGGCCGCAATGCGTTCGCCCACGAGTCGGGCATCCACCAGGACGGGATGCTCAAGGAGCGCTCGACCTACGAGATCATGCGGCCCGAGGACGTCGGCGTGCCGCGGACGGACCTGGTCCTGGGCAAGCACTCCGGCCGTCACGCCCTGCGCGAGCGGGTCGCCGAGATGGGCTATACCCTGGCCGACGAGCAGCTCGAGATCGTGTTCAACGACTTCAAGACGCTGGCCGACAAGAAGAAGGAAGTGTACGACGAGGACCTGGTCGTCCTGATCGAGAAGCACCTGGAAGATGCCACGCCGCACTGGCAGTTGATCAGCCTGCACACGACGGCCGGGATGGGCATCCTGCCGACGGCCACGATCGCCATCCGCCGTCCCGACGGCGAGATCGTCCAGGACGCGGCCATCGGCGACGGCCCGGTCGACGCGATCTTCAAGGCGGTCGAGCGGGTGACGGGCGTCCACGCCAACCTGCACGAGTTCGTCGTCCGGAGCGTGACCCAGGGGAAGGACGCCCAGGGCGAGGTGACCCTCGAGCTGGAAGTCGAGAGCGACGACCGCTCGTATCCGCGGCCGCGCCGCCTCGACCGACATCATCGAGGCCTCGGCCCAGGCGTACCTCAACGCCGTCAACGCGATCGCCACCCGCAAGGAGCGCGGACACGTCCGCGAGGTCGTCGGCCGGCCCGGGGCGGGGGCGTGAGTTCGCGCTGGGCGCGGGTCTCACGGGTCAATCAGGCAGATCCTTCCGGCAACTTTGGGAGCCAAGCGGGGAGTAATGACATGAGTAGGGAAGCTCTCTGCCGTTGTGAATTGGCTCGATCGTCGAAGGAGCCTTCCCCCTTCGATCGGGCCATTGTCCTGGGATGGTATGACGGACCGTCCGATGGCCTGATACGGTGCGGCGCCTGCAAACGAATCTTTCGCTTCGAGCTGCTCGACTCGGTGGATGAGGATCGCGAGATTCAAATCTACAGTCTCGCTCAGCTTCCAGCCGATTCCATGGATCGCCTGGTCAACGCGCTCTCGCCCTTCATGAAGCCTTATTGGCCGATGTGGGCGCCGCTCTGGAAGTTCCCCACGGAAGACGATCGAATCAGGGTCGATCGAGCTGTCGATGACCTGATTGCGCGGGCGTGTAGTCCGGAAGTCGTCGTCATGACGTCTGGACTGCTCGACGAGATCCTTGACCTAAAGCCCGTCTCCGCGCCTCTGGATTACCGTTCCGCCGAACGTCGCGAACTTCCTCCTCAGGATAGCATGTCATGACCTTGGTTCATGGTCTGATCCTCACGCTGGTGCTCCTCGCCAACGGTCTCTCCCAGACCCGAACCCAGGCGATGGAGTGGGTGCGGGTTTCGCAGGATCATCGATCGTTCGTCTACGAGTCCTCCGGCCGGCGGTTCACGCCCTGGGGGTTCAATTACGACCACGACGAGCGGGGTCGGTTGCTCGAAGACTACTGGGAGACGGAGTGGCCCAAGGTCGAGCAGGACTTCCGGGAGATGAAGGAGCTGGGAGCGAACGTCGTCCGGGTCCACCTCCAGCTCGGCAAGTTCATGAAGCAGGCCGATCGACCTGACGAAGTGAACCTCGATCGGCTGGGCCGCCTGCTGGCGCTGGCCGAGCGATTGGAACTCTACCTCGACCTGACCGGCCTGGGCTGCTACCACAAGAAGGACGTGCCCGCCTGGTACGACGCGCTCACGGAATCGGAACGGTGGGCCGTCCAGGGTCGCTTCTGGGAGGCGATCGCCCGGCGCGTGCGCGGCGAGTCCCGCGGTGTTCTGCTACGACTTGATGAACGAGCCGGTCGTCCCCGGCGGCAAGCGGGCCCCCGGCGAATGGCTTGCCGGCGCCTTCGCCGGCAAGCACTTCGTCCAGTTCGTCACGCTCGACCAGGCGGATAGGCCACGTCCCGAGATCGCCCGCCAGTGGGTCCACACGCTCAAGGAGGCCATTCGCAAGCACGACCGCCGGCACCCGATCACCGTCGGGATGGTCCCCTGGAGCCTTGACCGACCCGGGCCTGACGTCTGGCTTCGTCCCCGACAAGGTCGTCGATGACCTCGACTTCGTCAGCGTCCATATCTACCCCGAGCGGGGCAAGGTCAAGGAGGCCCTGGAGACGCTCAAGGGCTTCTCGGTCGGAAAGCCCGTCGTGATCGAGGAAACTTTCCCACTGTCGTGCTCGATCGAGGAGCTGGAGCAGTTCATCGATGGATCGAGGGGCATCGCCTCGGGCTGGATCGGGTTCTACTGGGGTCAGCCGCCGGAAGAGCTGCGTCCGTCGAAGACGATTTCCGAGGCCATGACGCGGGGTTGGCTCGAGTTCTTCCAGCGGCGCGCGAGGGAGATCAAGCGATGACCCCGAGAAGGACGAAGCACTGGAGTCTCGGAGAATAATCCAGAAGAATCGCTCATCGATCTGTGAACCGGGTGATTGAAACTCCCCGTTCCAGCCCCTACGCTGAAGCCATCGCGTGCGAGGTCGACGAACCGCGAGGGTTGGGCACTCTGCCAGGGGGAGCGCATCATGTCCGGCGAGATCGGCGAACGGATCGTTCCCGGGCCTCTGGATGAGCCGGCGGGCGAGGACCAAGAGGGAGCGGTCCTCCGCAAGGTCGCCCGGCGGCTCATCCCGTTCTTGTTCCTGCTCTACGTCGCGAACATCCTGGACCGGGCGAACGTGAGCTTCGCCCGCTTCCAGATGCTGGATGACCTCAAGCTGGGCGAGGAAGTCTACGGCTGGGCCGCCACCTTCTGCTTCTACCTCGGCTATCTCCTCTTCGAGGTGCCGAGCAACCTGATCCTGCACCGGGTCGGGGCACGCCGATGGATCAGCCGCATCATGGTCAGTTGGGGCATCGTTTCGACCTGCACGATGTTCGTGAGGGATGCGAGGAGCTTTTACCTCGTCCGGATCCTCCTGGGCGTGGCCGAGGCGGGTTTCTTCCCGGGGATCGTCCTGTACCTGAGCTACTGGTTCCCGGCGCGGGAGCGGGCCCGGGCCGTGGCCTGCTTCATGATGGCGTCGCCGCTCTCCGGCGCCTTCGGCGGAATCCTCTCGGGAAACCTGCTCCGATACACCGATCACGCCTGGGGACTGTCGGGCTGGCAATGGCTCTTCTTGATCGAGGGGATTCCTTCGGTCCTGCTGGGCATCGTGACCTGGTGGTACTTGACGGATCGACCGCAAGAGGCCCGATGGCTGTCGCCGGACGAGCGATCGTGGCTCTCCGCGCGGATGGCACAGGAGGAGAAGTCCCAGGAGGCGCGCGCACGGGCTGAACCGCCTGGGGGCACTGGCGGACCCGAGGATCGGCCTGTTCATCCTCATCTACTTCACCATCGCCCTGGGCTCCAACGGCTTCGGCTTTTACGCGCCGGAAATCCTCAAGCGGCACTTCTCGGGATGGAAACCCGATGAGATCGGATACCTCTATGTCATCCCGAATATCACGACGGCCATCGCCATGTTCCTGATCGGCAGGCACTCGGACCGGACCGGAGAACGGCGCTGGCACCTGGCCTTCTGCGCATTCCTGGCCGCAATCGGCTGGGGCCTGAGCGCGACCCTCCGATCGCCGTGGCTCGTCCTGATCTCCCTGACGTTGGCGCAGGTGGGGATGATCAGCATGATCGGGCTCTTCTGGTCGCTCGCGACCTCGTTCATGAGCGGTGTCGGCGCGGTCGGGGGAATCGCGCTGATCAACACGCTCGCCAACACGGGCGGGGCCCTCTCGTCGCCCCTGATGAGCTGGCTGGAGAAGGCTTCCGGTAGTTTCGCAACGGGACAGTTCGTGCTTTCGTTGACCCTCTACGTGGGCGGTGTGCTGGCCTTCTGCGTTCGACATGATCCGAGGGAGGCACAGCCCAAGGTGCTCCTCGAGGAGATATAGGGTCGGCGGAACGCCTTGGCTCTCCGGGTGGGCTGCGCCGCGATATGGTTTCGACCCGCCCTACCTACTAGCGTCTCATCCCGAGACATCCCTAAGATCGTAGCGGGTAGGCCGATCATCCGCGCCACAGGTCGGGCGCGTCGGTACTGCCCGACCCGGAGAGACACCATGAAGGTTGCCGTCACGGATTACACATTCGACTCGCTCGACGTGGAGCGGGCCATCCTCGAGCCGATCGGCTGTCAGGTCGTCGGGCCTTACGTGAAGGACGAGCCCGACTCGCTCTTGACGCTGGTCGCCGACGCGGACTGCGTCATCACCCAGTTCGCCCCGGTCGACGCCCGGGTCATCGCGTCGATGGGCCGGGCCAGGGCGATCGTCCGATACGGGATCGGGGTCGATAACGTCGACCTCGACGCGGCCCGGGCCCGGGGCATCCCGGTCTGTAACGTCCCGGATTATTGCATCGACGAGGTCGCCGATCATACCCTTGGCCTGATCCTGGCCTTGACGCGGCAGTTCATTCCCCATCGCGAGAAGGTCCGAGGCGGCCGGTGGGGTTCGGGTGCCCCTCTGCATGCCTTGCACGCGCTCAAGACGCTGACGGTCGGAATCGTCGGCTTTGGCCGGATCGGCCGGGCGGTGGCTGAGCGGCTGCGCCCTTCCGTTGCATGACGATCGTCGCGGACCCGATGGTTGCCCAGGACGAGATCGAGCGAACCGGTTGCATGCCCGTGACCTTCGACCAGATGTTGCGGACCGCCGATGTCATCACCCTGCACTGCCCGTCTATTCCCTCCACGCGAGGGATGATCGATGTGGCTGCCCTCAGCAAGATGAGGCCGGGCGCGCTCTTCATCAACGTGGCGCGCGGCGACCTGGTCGACACGAAAGCCCTGATCGACGCCCTCCAGTCCGGTCGACTTGGCGGCGCGGGGCTGGACGTTTGCGACCCCGAACCGATCCCGCCGGACAGCCCGCTGCTGGGGATGGACAAAGTCATTCTCACGCCTCACGTGGCCTCCGCGAGCGTGCCCGCGGTTGCAAAATTGAGGACCAGTGCCGCTGAGACCGCGGCCAAGGCCGTGCGCGGCGAGCCGCTGCCAAACGTGGTCAACGGAGTGAATTCGCGGTCAACATCGCGGCCATGATGCCAATCGATGTGTTCAAGCGTCGCGTCAACGCAATGGCTCGCGAGATCCGCGAATCCCCTCTGAAGGAGGGAGCGGACCGCGTCTACCTGCCCGGTGAGATCGAGTGGGAATGGCATCAGTTAGCACTCGTCGCGGAAATTTTGGTGCCTGAAGACATACGACTGACTTTGGCGGAATTGTCAAGGGAACTGGGGATCAATATCGAGATAAAATGATGTTTTATCGACGTGCGTGCTCTTGCCCGCCGTTCTTCCTCGAGAATCGGAGGCATGTTGGTGAAAGCTCGTCCCACGCTGAAAGGTTTGATGGTCGTCATTGCCTTGATCGGCGTTGGGACCGGCGCCATGATTCGGCCGAATAAGTTCTGGGCGCTGGTCTTGCCTGTTTTCCTCTTGACCATGCTCCTCACGGCGATCCTCGGCTTCTTGATTCGCCGCGGGCCCAAACGAGCCTACTGGGTCGGGTTCGCCCTCTTCGGCTGGGCGTACCTCGTTCCGATCCTGTACTGGCAAGATGAAACCGTCAATGATTCGATGTCAATTAACGCTATGATTAGAAGGCCGATATTCGGATTCATCGAGATTGTCGCGGTCTAGGGCTTAGAAGATCGGAAGGGGTTAGTCGAACTGCCCGGCTTTCTGGCAGAGGTTGATGAGCCGAGCCGTTTCGTCGTGGCCTGGTCGCTTCTGGGCCTGGTTTTCGCCAGCCTCGGCGGGATGATCGGCCGCGGGTTCTCCCGCTGATACCGATCGCGAAATCAGCGGCGGTTTCGATCGTGAAGCCGGCGCCACCTGTGGCGGCTGGGCAAGGTTCAGGATGCCCGGCGCATACAACCAAACCGCTCGGCACGCCGGGGAGTGGGCGGGATGTAGCGTGGCGGCGAGTCACCGCTCGCTTCCGGGGCACGGACGATCCGGGTGAGGCCTGTCGCCGTGGGCCGGGCCATCGCCGAATCGCCCGGTGCTGGCTGCGGTGCGGGCCGTGACAGAATGACCAGCCTGCTCAGTCGAGGCTCGTCGGTCAGCCGCTGGCGGCGCCGGATCAGGGCCTGGGACTGTGATGAGCCTGCAACAGACGAGCCAGCCGTTCGAGCAGGCGACGATCCGCTCAAGGGTGGCTCGGACATCCCCGCCGTTCACGACGGCGGCTTTCAGCGTGTTCGTTCGCGCGGGTGCCGGCAACTCGCAGGATCGACGACGCCACGCGCGCTGGGCGAGTCGGATAGCTGGCTTCACATCGCGGGCTCCTTTGAGAAGACTGCGCCGCCCGTGGTTCCTCCGTCCATTGAACCAGGCCCAGGCCACAGAGCCGTTCCCCTCGGGGATGGAACTCCGGCGCCTGGCGGATCACCAGGACGGGGCGACGGCCGACAGCGACTCCGTAGGTCGGGCTTTCCTGACCCACGAATCGTAGCGGCGACCGGAGTGAACCCCGACCGCCACTTGGCGCCCGGATAATGCGCGGTCCGCCCATGGTGGCTCCATCGCGCGGGCACGCCGCGGGTGATGGTGCTGCATCATCCCGTGTGCCGCGCGGTATGCTGTCGAGTGTGCCCCGAGGACCTCGACCTGCGTCGGCACGGATCGGTCCAGTCAGCGACCGTAGAACGGGGCGGGATTCGAGCGAAGCGATCCCAATTCGAGGAATCCTCGTGAGGGATCCCTGCCGAGCGGGGACTACACTGAGGAGACCAGCAACCGAGGAGATCAGAAGCCATGGCGGTCAATCCATCCGACCGGGTGCATCGGCAGGTGCACCGGCTGTTCAACTTCGGAGCGGTCGGGACGATGTCCGATGCGCAGCTCCTCGACCGATTCGTCTCGTGGCGCGACGAGGCCGCGGAGGCGGCCTTCGAGGAACTGGTGATCCGACACGGCCCGATGGTGCTCCGCGTCTGCCGGAGCGTCCTTCATGATGCGCACGATGCGGAGGATGCCTTCCAGGCCGTCTTCCTCGTCCTGGCCAACCGGGCCCGGTTCATCCGCGCCAGCGGGTCGGTCGCGAGCTGGCTGTTCGGGGTCGCGCAGCGCGTGGCGATCCGCGGTAAGCGGAGCGCGGCACGCCGGCATGCGCTTCACCAACTCGTCGCGGAGCGGACCTCCGAGAGCTATCTCCCGGCGGAGGACGACCCCGATTGGGAGATCCTCCACGAGGAGGTCGACGGCTTGCCCGATCGGCTCCGCGCCCCGATCGTCCTCTGTTACCTGCAAGGCTTGACCTATACCGCGGCGGCGCATCAGCTCGGGCTCTCGGAGACGGCCCTGCGGGGCCGGCTGGCCCGGGCGCGCGAGCGGTTGCGCCGGCGGCTGACCCGGCGCGGTGTGAGCGGTCCCGGCCGGCCTCCTCGTCGCCGGTGCGGCGGGTCAAGCCCAGGCGGCCATCCCCATGACGCTGACCCACTCCACCATTCGCATCGCGCTCGGATTCCTGGTGGGCAACACGGCCGCCGTCCTGCGCGGGGAGTCTTGAGTTCCATGCTGATGGACCAGTTCAGGGTCGCGGCGGTCCTGTTATGCCTCGGCATCGGGGGTAGCTATTGGGCCTGGCACGCCCTCGCCTCGGCGGTCGATGGGAAAGGCCAAGCCAATCCCGGCCCGGCCGTCGCGAAGGCGCCTGCCTCATCCCAGCCGCCCCGGACCGATCGCTACGGCGATCCCTTGCCGCCCGGGGCCGCGATGCGCCTGGGCACCGTCCGCTTCCGCCAATTCCCGAACATCAGCCATGTCGTCTATTCGCCGGACGGTCGGCTCGTCGTGACGGATACCAGAGGGTTACCTCCAGGTCTGGGATGCACGAGACGGGAGGAAGCTACGCCAGATCGACGCGGGGATGGAGCAGGTTCGCGACTTCGCCTTCTCGCCCGATGGGAAGCACGATCGCCGTAGTGGGATTCGGGCCCGTGCCCGAGCGGAACCTCGTGGTCGCTCAACTGAACTTCCTCGACGTGGCCACGGGCCGCCTGATTCGCCGGGGCGAATGGGACGACGACGAGCGAAGAGAGGTCGCCTATGCCCCCGATGGCAAGACGGTCGCGACCGAGAGCGACGACGGGACCCTCCAGCTCTGGGATGTCGCCACCGCGAAACTCCTGCACCAGGAACGCCTGGGAGGCGGAGCGGAATCTCGCATCGATCGCGTTCTCGCCCGATGCCGCGAGCCACCTGCTGGCGATCGCCTCCGACCGAGTCATCCACCTCTGGGACGCGGCTCACCGCCGCGATGTGAGGAAGATCGCGATCGAGGGAGAGCACGCCCCGACCGGTCTCGCGTTCTCGCCCGATGGAACAACCCTGGCCGCGGGGATCAAGACGGCCGGGGCGGAAATCCGGCTCTGGAGAGTCAGCGACGGTACCTTGCTCAGGCGCTTCAAGAGCCGGAAGAGCACGTCCGTACGACAGGTGTCTTTTTCGCCCGACGGAAAGCTCCTCGCCGCGGAAGGGTTCCGGGGCCCGCCGGTGCTCTTTGACGCCGGGAACGGGAAGGAGCTGGACTCATTCGGCAAGGAATTCGACCTGGTAGTGACGCCTTCAGGGCGACACCCCGATGGCGTTCTCACCCGACGGGAGGACGCTCGCGACCATCGGCAGCCGGCCGGCCCTTCACTTCTGGGACCTGGCGACGGGCAAGGATCGCCTGGCCACTCCCGAAGCCCATCTGGGCGGCGTCTACGCCCTCGCATTCCCCGCCGACGGCAAGACGCTCATCTCCGGCAGCGACGACCGCACCGTCCGGGTCTGGGACCTGGCGACGGGGCGGCCGACGAAGACGCTCTCCCACAACGGCTAGGTCCGGTCGCTGGCGGTCTCCGCCGATGGGTCGTTCCTCGCCGCGGGGTGGATTACCCGAAGGAGCGTCCATCTCTGGAACCTCAAGACCGGCGAGCGGCTTCATACCTGGCCGGTCGAAGCACGCCCGTGCGGAGCTGCGAGCGCTGACGCCGGCGAGGATGGCGCCTCCGTGGTCGTCGCACTGGCCGATGGCTCCCGCCGGTGCTGGGATCTCTCGACCGGGAAGGAGCGCGCCATCGCCCAGCCGAAGCTGGAGAAGCCCCCCGACCCTGCCGTCGCCGCGGCGCGGCTGCCCGTCCCGCACACCGCCCGCCTGGCCGCCGTCTCGCGAGATGGCCGAGAGCAAGGCGATCGTCAGAGCCACCCCGGCAAGACGATCAAGCGGGCCGACGGGACCGTCCGCGACGACGACCTCGACGCCGCGAGCACGATCGTCTGGCTCGACAGCCAGACGGGCCACGTGCGCCGCGAGATCGAGATCCCCCAGTCCGACGTGCAGTGCCTGGCGCTTTCTCCTACGGCCAGTACATCGCCGTCGGCATCTTGTCCGCGATGTATCCCCCGGCGCGGGGGATCATCCGCATCTTCCGGCTGCGGGACAAGCGGGAGATCCAGACGATCGAGCCGCCATGTGCCTGGATCAACGCTCTCTGCTTCACGCCCGATGGCAAGCAGATCGTCGCGGGTCTGCAGGACACGTCGATCGTGATCTGGAATTTGCGCCCGACGGACTGACCCGCGACCGCCCTCCGGGACCGGATCCTTCGCGTCGCTTGCCGACGAGTGCCTCCGCGAGTTCCGCCGGAACCCTTTTTTTCTAGGGTGGCAAAAGTCGCTCGAACTGTCCCCCGGACGCCGATTCTTCGAGGATATAGGGAGTTTGGCCAAGTACTACTCCGATGAATTTAACCGATTACTACAAAAAGACTTAGGAAAGCATGATTGCATGGGTGGCGTGGTCGGTTGCCCGGGAGAGCGTCAAAAGCCCGAGCTTTCTGATTGCCTCTGATAAAGCCCAAACCGCGTATGTCACCTATATCACCCATCTTTCGAACGAAGTAGTACTAGATGGACGAATCAACCAAGCAGTCGGACGTCGTTTCTGAGACGTTTCGATCGGAGCCTGCGCCGAAAGTTGATGAAGCCGATGACGACAGCTTCACGTGATTCAGTTCGGGCCGTGCTTCCTTCATTCTCATCGTAGATATGCTACCGATCGCTCGTGTCCTGGTGCTGCTGGGTCTGCGCCGTATTTTTCGGCATGTTGTTCGACATATCGCCGCATACCGGGGTTAGAGCGTCTGCCATTTTGATCGCCTGCTCGGCCGTTGATCTGGCCTGTACTTTGTCTCCGCAGGTAAAGTACTGCGGCGGCAACCTTCAGGGTGCCGATTGCGTCGTGCTCGCCTTCTACCGCTGCTTTCGCTGCGGCCACGGCCTTTGGCCCGAATTCTTTCACCTTGGCTTGATCCCCGGCGAACCATATACTTCGAGAAGATTCAGTAAAGTGGCCGGGTTTTCTTGATCGAGCTCTTGGGCAGCCTTGACCGCCTTGTGCCAGCGCGGTCAACTCGGCTTGGCCTTTCGCAGACTCATCGCGGAGCGCGGTCGAGATGTCGAAGCCCGGACGAGTCACCGCGGGTGATCGCTTTGGCGATCAGCTTCTCGGCGAGCTCTTTCGCCTCGGGAAACTGTTTCGCCGCACGAGAAGCCCAAGTTTCGCCGGGTTCATGTAGACGTTATTCGCAAACAAGGGCCACTTGGCGGCGTACTTTGCCATGGCCTCGAGCCCGGCCTGGGCGCTATTGGTCTTCGTCATCATGACCGCGTACGCGGCGTCGAAGTCTTTGTCGGCCGCGGCGATTGTCTCTGCCGCCGCTTTCGGGTCCCAGGTGCCGTCCAGTAGCTTCGGCAGCACGTAATCCAGGAAGAACGGGTGCCCGATGTAGGCGATTTTTCCTTGCTTGTCTACAACGAAGGAGCACGGGATGCCGTTCTGCCCCGAGGCTTTCATGTAGGCGCCGTGAGTTTCTGACCCGCTGTCAAAGGCAAACGTGTAGCCCAGCTTTGCGCCCTGCTTTGCCACGAACGCGTTCACCTTCGCCTCTTTGTCGTTGGCCTCGGAGGCAAACCCGATGAAGGTAACACCCTTCTCGCGATACTCGTCCTGAAGATCGCCCATATGGGGCATGATCTGGATGCACGGCCCACACCATGTTGCCCAGAACTCGACGACATAGACGTGACCCGGCTCGAATCCCTTGATCTCCGTGCCGCGCAGCCAGTTCGAGACGGCAAGAGGCGGGGCGGGATCGCCCACCTTGAGCTTCCCTTCCTGCGCCATCGCGATCGTTCCGAATGAACTCA
>CAWJGW010000054.1:0-114659 GCA_963842405.1 uncultured Isosphaeraceae bacterium
CCCCTTGGTCATCGATACGATCCCTGGGAAACACCGGATGCCAACTTGACGGCGCCGTTGGTCGATGCCGTTCCCCCCATCGCCGCAGCCGGGCCACCCCCGCCAACGTCCGGATCATGTGATGGGCGACCGGGGCTTTGATGACGAGGAGCAACGGCAGGAGATGCAACTGCGGGATCCACCCGGAGTTGGCCAAGCGTGCACGCCCCACGGTAGTGGTCTTGGTGTTTATCGTTGGGTCGTGGAACGAACGATTAGCTGGTTTCATCAGTTCCGCCGGTTGCGTGTGCGTTACGATCGCCGCGATGACATCCATCAAGGGCTCTGTGACTTGGCCGAAGTCCTCATCACTTTCCGGTTCCTGGACTTGATGGGTCATTTAGAGGACACCGATTCACAGGGTTCTTTTGAGGCGCTCTAAGGATCAGGTCGGCATAACTTCCCGAATTGCTCATAGTACGCGACGGACAATAAGCCCCGCCAGCCTTTCGTCGAGAAAGGAATTTATTCCCTTTCTTTTGGTTTCGAATCGAAGCCGGCAAGGAACGCAAAGAATTCCGTTACAGCAGAAAAGGAATGAATTCCGTTCAACGAAAATGCGTTTGAGCCAATCGGGAAGTTATTTCCAGCCCGTTCCTAAGAGCGGACGGCTCCTCCGTCAATCCGAAGGATCTGCCCGGCGGAAACTCTGAGGCCGGGCTCACCAGAAAGCAGGCGGCCTTGGCGACGTCTTCGGGCGTACCCCATCGGGCCATCGGGGTCTCGCGGAGGACGCGGTCGTGCCAGGCCTTCGACGCGGTTTCTCCCCATTCGGTCTTGATCCACCCCGGGGCGAGCGCATTGACCCGGACGGTCGGGGCGAGGCTGAGGGCCAGGCTGCGGGTGAAGGCCATGATCGCACCCTTGATCGCCGCGAAGAGCTCGCCCGAATCCCCCTCCATGCCGGTCTCAGCCTGATCCCATCCCATGGTAACAATCACGCCCCTACCCTGACTCTTCATGCGGCGGCCGACCGCGCGGCTAAGTCGGATCGTCGCGGCGACATCGACGGCCCAGAGAAGATCGAGCTTTTCGTCGAACGGGAGTCGAGCGGCCGCGGCGGTCAGAGTATCGGCGCCGGCGATGTGGAGCCAGGCGTCCAGACCTCCCCAGAGTGACCATGACTCCTCGACGAGCCGGTCTCCGGCCTTGCGATCCGCCAGGTCGGCCATGAGAACGGCGGAACGGCATCCGCGATCGCGTATCGCGGCGGCGAGTTCCTCCGCCGCGAGCTGCGACGACCGCCCGTGTACGATGACGTCGGCGCCGGCTTCGGCCAACGCGAGAGCCACGGCCCGGCCGATCCCGGACGTCGAGCCCAGCACGGCGGTCCGATATCCCTTCAAGTCCACGTCTGATTCATCCCCGTCATCAAGATGCTGCCAACCTGGATCGGGCTGGTCTGGCCCGGTGCACACTGCCTCGCGTAGATTCGTCTTAATCCTTATCCACGTTAGCCCGGCCAGCTTTCGCGAAACAAGACGAGTCTGCAAGATGGGCACCGCGCTCCGGCGAATCAAACGACTGCTGGCTTTTCTGCGAACCTCTTGGTCCATTGTGGGGATCACGCTCATTGTGCTCGGCTTGACCGAAGCCGGTTTTCGCCTGGTCTTTGCATTGAAAGATCGATTGAGTTCCCAATCGCGGCCCGACCGACGCGTACTCGTGGATGGCTACGGCGGTGCGGCCTGGCCCGTGCAGCACTATCGCGAGATCGAGTCGCTCCAGGAGCCTGGGAGCCCTACGTCTACTTTCGCCCGAAACCCTTTCACGGCCAGACCATCACGATCGGCGACGATGGCCTGAGGGCCACCTGGCACCCCCCCTCCCCTGCCCCCAATGGTCCCAAGCCGAAGCCGTTTGAGATCCTGATGCTCGGGGGCTCCTCGCTCTGGGGCTACGGCGCCCGGGACGATCAGACGATCCCCTCGTTGTTATCCCGCGATCTCTTCGAGCGGAAATGGGACGTGCGGATCAGGAACCTGGCCGAAATCGGTTACGTGAACACCCAGGAAGTCGTCGCACTGTTCAGAGAGCTCCAGTCGGGATATCGTCCCGACCTCGTGATCTTCTACGACGGTGTCAACGACACCACGTCGGCCTTTCTGGAACGGGAGGCCGGCCTCACAACCAACGAGATCAACCGGCGACGGGAGTTCAACCTCTTGCAGTCCCCTTCCCGGCTGACAGGGGCCCTCCTCGGCAAACTGATCAAGGAATCCGGCTCGTATCGTTTCGCCCAGTCGGTCCGGAATCGACTCTCGAGAAATGATGGCGAGTCGGGACGGTCAATTGACGACGCGACCCGTGACCGGCTCGCCCGGGACGTCGTCCGTCGTTATGAGGCCAACGTGGAGATCGTCCAGCGTCTGGGCCGGGAGTTCCATTTCCATCCCTTGTTCTTCTGGCAGCCGGTCATCTTCACGAAGCCGTCCCTGGTCCCCTTCGAACGCGAGGAAGCGGCGAGATATGCCTGGACCGAACCGATGTTTCGGGACGTGCTCTGGGAGGTCCGCGCCTCGACCGACCTGAGCGATCCCGCATTCCATGACCTGAGCGATCTTTTCGCCGGCACCACAGAGCTGGTGTTCATCGACTATTGCCACACAACCGAGTCGGCCAACGCGCGCATCGCCTCGGCGATCGCCGAGGACGTGGCGGCGGTGCTCCAGTCCCTCCGTTCAAGGCAATTGACACCGAAGGATGGCGTGCCGATCCGCGGAAGTATAAATTGACACGGCACGCAACAGGCCAGGACTTCCTCGAAATCAACCATGACGACCAACCCCGCAGATGTCCCGACGCCTGAACTTGCCATCGTCGAGGATGCCACATGCACCCATCTGCGGCTGCCTCTGCGATGACATCGCCTTGAGCATCGAAGGAAATCGCATCATCGAAGCCCGTAATGCGTGCAACCTCGGCCAGTCGTGGTTCTTGAACCGGCCTCAAGCTGGATCTCCCGTCTTGCCTCGTCGAGGGCCAGCCCGCGACGCTCGATGAAGGAATCGAGCGGGCTGCCCGGATCCTCCTGGAAGCCAGGTATCCGCTCATCTTCGGATTGATCGAGACGACCAGCGAAGCCCAGCGACTCGCCGTGGCGATCGCCGACTGGATCGGGGGCTGCATCGACACGACGTCCCACGTGAGCGACGGTGCCTCGGCGATCGCCTTCCAGGAGGTCGGCCAGGTGACATGCACCCTGGGTGAGATCCGGAACCGAGGCGACCTGATCATGTTCTGGGGCTCCGACCCGGCCGAGAGTCATCCGCGGCACTTCGAACGATATAGCTTGATGCCCAACGGCACGTTCCTGCCGCGCGGCCGGGAAGACCGCTATTGCGTGGTGGTCGAACGTGTCCAGGACGAAGAGCGCCGAGGCGGCCGACCTGTTCATCCCGATCAAGCCGGGCAAAGACTTCGAGGCATTCTGGGTCTTGCGGGCACTGGCCAAGGGAATCGAGCTGGATCCCGCCGAGGTCGAGGCCGAGACCGGCGTCCCGCTCACGACCTGGCAGGCATTGATGGATCGGATGAAGCAGGCGAAGTATGGCGTGATCCTCTACGGTGGGGGCTCGACGGGATCGCATGGAAGTCATCTCGATTCCCACGCTTTGTTCGCCCTGGTCCGCGAGTTGAACGATTTCACGCGGTTCGTCTGCATGCGGATGATCGGCGGTGGCAATCCCAACGGTGCGGAGAACGTCCTCACCTGGCTGACGGGCTATCCGTTTGCCGTGAACCTGCGCGCGGATATCCCCGCTATGGTCCCGGTGAATACAACGCGGGCGTCATTCTGGAACGCGGCGAGTCCGACGCGGTCATGACCCTCGGAAACGACGCGATCTCCAAGCTCTCGAAGGCGGCCCGCGACCATCTTGCCCGTATCCCGAGCATCGTCCTCACGCCGAACGACCCGTCCACGCCCAAGGCGCAACCGTGTATTTCACACGGCGACTTACGGGATCAATACGCCGGGCACGGTCTATCGCATGGACGGCGTGCCGATTCCGCTCCGCCCGGCCGTCGCGTCGACTTTGCCGATCGCCGAAGAGATCCTTCGGAGAATCGAGGACCGCATACGTGCCATCACCGATTCTGACAAGAGGGGACTGGCTCAGACCAGTCGGTCTTGCGATGAGGACTTTGCACTTCTCAGGCTCCAGCAACGGGATCCGGAGTCCAGACGGAGACCGTGTCATTTGCAAAGTCGATATCCACTCTGCAAACCGGCCGCGCGAAGGGCTCGGATGCCAACGAGCGGGCGCTGAAATTCAGGATCCGGTCGGGTCGGTACATCGTGAAAGGGCAATCCGCGATTGAGGACCATGCGGTGGGGATCCGAACGCAATGCCGGGATGTTGCTCACAAGCCATAAGTCAGCGTCTAGGATCTGGGACCGTCAGGCGGCCCGCCACCGTTCGGATGATCATGGTCTCAGGCAGTGCGACCTTGGTCGGGATCAAGCCCGGCCTGGAGCAGGTGGTATCGCCAGGCGAAGGCTTCGCCCCGATTACCGGTATCGAGAACCCAGTCGCTCACAGAGATCACCGACGGCGGATTCAGTAGCATTGCCTCGGTCAACACGATCGGTAGGACGATGCTCCAGTGAGGCGATGGCGGTGTCCGCGTGAAATCGGTCCAGCGATGAAATGGCAATCGGTCGATGAAAAGCGGCACCTTCACCCCTGCCCATCGTGAAATCCGTCCCAGAACTATGGGCCGATGTAAATCTCCGTTTCCCGCGGTTCAATGCAGAAAACGACGAACTCTCCGCGCGCCAACCCCTGGTCGAAACACCGATGATAGAGTTCGTGTTTGTGCGTACCGAATTCTAACAGGCGTTCCCCCTGATAGGCGACCCACTGCCCCGGGCGTTCCTCCCAGAGCCGAGGCAGGTCGCGTTCGAAGGCCCGCAAGGCTTGTTGCCCCAAATCGGCCTGCTGCTGTTGCTCCACGGTCATGACTTCCTCCCTTTCTGAAAAGAAACCTCCGCCATCCCCATTCTACCAGGAGGTTCATCTCCTGTGCCCCGCTCGGTAGAATCTAGCTCTGTCTTCTGCAACCTCCCTTCGGTCGCGGCAACGCTGCGTCAGGCGGAAACTGCTCGCATGCCCTTGAACCTGCGATACACGGAGACGACATCGGTCCCTGTCGAGGTTGAGGGGATCACCCCGGACCGGGTGCGCGACAAATCGCTCGCCGAGATCGAGCGGCTGGAGATTCTCCACGGCAACCGCAAGGTCCCGCTGGCCGAGTTGTTCGCCGTCTCGGGAGACCCGGTCGACGGTCGAATCGACTTCGAAGGCGACCTGAGCGGGGTTCATTTCATCGGCTTCGGGATGACCGGCGGGGAAATCCACATCCACGGCGACGCGGGCCGCCACCTTGGCGGCCAGATGAGCGGGGGCACGATTCGCGTCGAGGGGAATGCCGGCGACTGGGTCGGCGCCGAGATGCGCGGGGGCCTGATCCAGGTCTCGGGCCATGCCGGTCATCTGGTCGGGGCGGCCTATCGCGGTAGCAAGCGGGGCATGACCGACGGCACCATCCTGATCGGCGGGGACGTCGGCGACGAGGTCGGCGTTGCCATGCGGCGCGGGATGGTGGCCGTGAGGGGCTCGTGCGGCGACGCGGCCGGATTCAACATGATCGCCGGTACCATCCTGGTCTTCGGGAACTTGCGGCGTCCGAGTCGGGGCCGGAATGCGCCGCGGTACCATCGGGGTCCTGGGACCGAAACCGCCCAAGCTGCTGCCGACCTTCCGACGGGCCGGGGCCTTCCGGCCCTTGTTTCTCCGCCTGATCTTCGGGGAATTGGCCCGCCTGGGTTTCCCGGTCGATGAAGGACTGATCCACAGCGATCTTTCACTCTATCATGGGGACCTCATCGCCCTGGGTAAGGGCGAGGTCTGGACGCGCGGGGAATCATGACAAGAGAGTATCTCAAGATCGCCGGCGGGACCGTTTACGACCCCACGAACGGCATTGACGGAGAGGTCCGCGACATCTGGATCGCCGACGGGTCGATCGTCGAACCGCCGGCGAGGTCCCGAGGTCCGGCCGGCTCGCGTCATCGACGCCGAGGGAATGGTCGTCATGCCCGGCGGGGTCAACATGCACTGCCACATCGTCGGGCCCAAGGTCAACCATGGGCGCAAGCTGTCTCCCGACCACAATCGGGGCAGCCAGCCCGTGCACCGCACCCGGCTGACTCACAGCGGCACGATGGGCAGCGTCCCCAGCACGTTCGCCACGGGTTACAAGTATGCCGGGATGGGCTATACCACGGCGTTCGACGCCGCCATCCCTCCGCTCTTCGCGCGGCATGCTCACCAGGAGTTCGAGGATACCCCCTGCATCGACAAGGGCTTCTTCGCCCTGATGGGGAACAATCATTACGTGATGAAGTCGATCCAGCGTGGGGAACACGAGAAGCTTCGGGCATTCGTCGGGTGGCTGTTGGGTTCGGCGAAAGGGTATGCGGCGAAGCTCGTCAATCCGGGGGGCGTTGAGATCTGGAAGCAGCGCCAGGCGGGTAACGTCAAGGACCTCGATACGCCCGTCGATCACTTCGGGGTCACACCGCGGCAGATCATCCGGTCGATCGCTCAGGCGGTCGACGAGCTGCGACTGCCCCATTCCGTGCACATCCACACCAACAACCTCGGCCTTCCCGGTAACTGGACGACGACCCTCGAGACGATGAAGCTTCTGGAAGGCCATCGCGGTCATCTCACCCACATTCAGTTCCACAGCTATGGTGGAGGCGGGCAGGACGAGGCGTCCTTCTGCTCGAAGGTCGTACCGCTGGCCGAGTACGTGAATGCACACCCCAATATCACGGTGGACGTCGGCCAGGTCGTTTTCGGCCAGACGACGAGCATGACCGCCGACGGGCCGGTCGGCTACTATCTGAGCAAGCTCTACAAGACCAAATGGTTCTGTTCCGACACGGAGCTGGAGGAGGGTTGCGGCGTCGTGCCGATCGAGTACAAGAACACGAGCTTGGTCCACGCCTGGCAATGGGCGATCGGACTCGAGTGGTACTTGCTCGTCGAGGATCCGTGGCGGATCGTGATGACCACGGATCACCCCAACGGTGGCTCTTTCCTGGCTTACCCGCAGATCATTCGCCTACTGATGGATCGGACCTACCGCCAGGATGTCCTCAAGACCGTTCCCGCGGCCGTGCGAGATCGGTCCCTCCTCAAGGACCTCGACCGGGAGTATTCCTTGTCGGAGATCGCAATCATCACCCGGGCTGGGCCGGCCCGCATCCTCGGCTTGAAAAACAAGGGACATCTCGGCCCGGGCGCCGATGCCGACGTCACCATCTACACGCCCGATGCGAATCGCGAGACGATGTTCGAGCTGCCGCGCCACGTCATCAAGGGGGGCCGGCTCATCGTCGAGCAGGGTGAGATTCGCGAAGATGTACGGGGCAAGACGCTGCTCGTGGCGCCCGATTATGACCGCGAGGTGGAACCCGACATCCGGAGCTGGTTCGAAGGCAGTTACTCGATTCAGTGGCGAAACTATCCCGTCGAGGACGCGGCGATCCCGAACCGGGAAGTGATCGCGTGTCAAGAATGATGCAAAGAGAATCCAGAGTGAATATCGAGTTGGAGACTCTCCGCTCGCTGGTGGTGGATACCTTCGCCGAGGCGTTCCCGATGACGGCCGTGCGCGCTCATCGTGACCGCCGGGACACGCACCTGGGCGATGATCGCCGGTCAGACGATGTCCGGATATGCGACCAGCGTCATTTCTTGCGACGCCGAGGCCGGCATCGAGCGCGAGCTGAGCGGGACCGAGACGCCCGACGGCCGACCCGGCGTGAGCATCCTGGTCTTCGCATTCAGTCGCGACGCGCTGGAGAAGGCCCTGTCGAACCGGGTCGGCCAGTGCGTCATGACCTGCCCGACGACCGCTTGCTACAACGGTCTGCCGCTCGGTGAGAAGACGATCAGCGTGGGAGGCCGATTGCGGTACTTCGGCGACGGTTGGCAGATTTCGAAGCGGATCGGGGGCCGGCGCTACTGGCGGATACCCGTGATGGACGGAGAGTTCCTCTGCGAGGAGACCTTCGGGACGATCAAGGGGGTTGCGGGTGGCAATATCATCATCATGGGGACCGACCCCGAGGCGACTCTCGAAGCGACCGAGTCGGCGGTCGTCGCCATGCGACGGTGCCCCGAGATCATCCTCCCCTTTCCCGGGGGGATTGCCCGGTCGGGGTCGAAGGTCGGCAGCAAGTACAAGGCGCCTGCGCCAGCACGAACACCGCTTTCACACCGACGCTTCGCGGCGTCGTCCCATCGGCGATGCCGCCCGAAGCCCGATGCGCTTATGAGATCGTGATCGACGGCCTCAGCCTGGAAGCCGTCGAGCGCGCCACGGCCGCGGGCCTCTATGCGGCACGCCGCCGGAGAAATCCATCATTGGCATAACCGCGGGAAACTATGGAGGAAACCTGGGACCGTTCCACATTCGACTCCAGGATGTCCTGAATCGATATCCATGCCCGATTGTCCGGCTGCGGAGCCGATGTAAGATGAAGGGCTCGCGGACCTTGATCGACTTGTCGGCCAGGTCGTTTTTCCCTTGAGAGGATTGGGGCCATCACGATGTCTTTGAACCGTCGAACCGACTGGATCGTCGAGATGCTGGTGGCGGCAGGCCGAGGACTCAGGGTCGCCATCCAGAAAATCGAGGGAGGCGGGCGGTTTGTAGATTGCGGGATTCAGGCACGAGGGGGGTTGCTCGCCGGGATCGAGCTGGCGCGGATCTGTCTGGCAGACCTTGCGCAGATCTCGATTGTACCCGGCGAGGTCTCTGGCCGCGACGATTCCCGTGATCCAGGTCGTCACCGATCATCCGGTCGCGCGCCTGCCTCGCCAGCCAATATGCCGGCTGGGCGATTCAGGAAGGAAAGTTCTTCGCGATGGGCTCGGGCCCGATGCGTGCCGCCGCCGGCACCGAGGCGATCTACGACACGATCGGCTTCCGCGAGTCGGCCGAGGACATGGTGGGTGTGCTGGAGACGCGCAAGCCGCCGCCGCCGGCGGTCGTCGCCAAGATCGCCGCGGCCTGCCGGGTCGGCCCGACCACGTGACGTTGCTCGCGGCCCCGACCGCCAGCCTGGCCGGCGGCCTGCAAGTCGTGGCCCGATCCGTCGAGACCGCCTTGCACAAGCTGGCCGAGCTGAAGTTCGACCTGACCCGGCTCGTCTCGGCCCACGGCACGGCCCCATTGCCTCCGGTCGCCGACAACGACCTGGCCGCGATCGGCCGGACCAACGACGCGATCCTCTACGGCGCCCGGGTCGTCCTCTACGTGACCGGCGACGACTCCAGCCTGGAGTCGATCGGCCCCCAGGTTCCCTCGTCGTCCTCGCGCGATTACGGCGAGCCGTTCGCCGCCATCTTCGCGCGATACAATAACGACTTCTACGCCGTGGACCCGCACCTGTTCAGCCCCGCCGAGGTCGTGTTCCAGAACATCGAGACGGGCCGGGTCCATGCATTCGGACAGCTCGACCCTGGCGTCCTGATCCGCTCCTTCAATTATTGAACGGGAACACGAGAAACGATCCCTGCTCCAAGACGGCGGCTGGGCGGGTCCATGAAGTCCTTGATCGCCCTGGTATCGGGATTCGGCTGGCACGTCGCCGACCTCCAGCGGGCGGCGGACCGGCTCGACGTCGCGCTCCATGCCAGTCCCCTTCCCCGAGATATCGGCCTCGGTTGGCATGGACGAGGCGGACCGTCGCATCAAGGCGGGCGGGCTCGATCTGTGAAATCGCGACGGCGTGCTGGTGCGGATGATGCCGCCCGGAAGCCTGGAGCAGGTCGTCTTCCGGAGGACGCCCTGCACAGGGTCGCGGCGGACGGGGTCCCGGTCCTCAATCCTCCTCGGGCCGTGGAAGCGGCCGTGGATAAGTACCTGACTCTGGCCCTGCTCGCGGCCGCGGGGATGCCGGTCCCCGGCGACCTGGGCAGGCCAGTCCGCGACCGAGGCACTGTGCATCTTCGAAGTCGACGCATTGGGGGCGACGTGGTCGTCAAGCCGCTGTTCGGCTCCGAAGGGCGAGGCTGGTCCGTGTCAGCGACCGCGAGCTGCCTGGCGGACGTTCCATGCACTCGAGCGGCTGGGCGCAGGTCCTCTACCTCCAGGAATTCGTTCGGCATCCCGGGCACGATTTCCGTATCTTCGTGTTGAGAGGTGCGTTTCCTGGGCTCGATGCGGCGTCACGCGACTCCGGGGAATGGCGAACGAACGTGTCGCTGGGCGGACAGCTCGAGCCCTGTCCGCTTGATGCAGAAGCCGAGCGGCTGGCGATCCCCGCGGCCCGCGCGGTCTGGAGCCGAGATGGCTGGCGTCAACCTGATCCCCGACCTGGATCGAGGGCGATTGACGATCCTGGAGGTGAACGCGGTTCCGGGCTGGCGCACCCTGTCGCAAGTGACCGGCATCGATGTCGCCTCGGCCGTGCTCGCTGCAGTTAAGAGATTCGCGGGGGTAAACTTCGGCGACATGAATTCCGATGATCGGCTCAACGCAACGACGGAACAAGCCGGGACCGGACTTCAGCCCCGGCCGGCTGGCGAGATGCGCCTGTCTTATTGGAGGTGAGTGCCCGGAAGCCGGGAAATGTCCATCGGCTGAGGGATTTCCCCGACCTGACTTTGCTCGATTTCCTGCTGGCGCCACCGCGATCGCCGAGCCACTCGACCGGGCGATTCGGGATGGCGTGGGTGCAGCCGTGTACGGAGCCATCGCCGCAACGCGGCCAGCGTGGTCTCCACCAATACCAATCTGGGGATGCTGCTCCTACTCGCTCCCCTGGCCGCTGTTGCGGTCGGAGTCGGACTGGAAGAGGGAATCGAGACCGTCCTCGAAAACACGACCGTCAACGACTCTCGTGCCGTCTACCCGCAATCCGGCTGGCCCAGCCCGGTGGTCTGGGCGATGTCGCGGATCAGGATCTCGCGGAGTGAGCCAACGATGAGGCTGCGCGATATCATGCGACTCGCTGCGGACCGGGACTTGATCGCCCGGCAGTATGCCAACGGATTCCGAGGAAGTCCTGGGAGATGCCCTACCCTCGCTCCGAGGCTTCCTGGACTCAGGCCGGGATCTGGAAACCGCCGTCGTGGGAGCCTATTTGGAACAGCCTCGCCCGGCATCCCGATTCGTTGATCGCACGAAAAGCGGGAATCGACCAGGCCCTGGAGGTCTCGCGGTGCGGACTGCCGAGATCCTCGACGGCGGCTGGCCAGACCGTGAGGAGGCGAGCGGCAATGCGAGGCGTGCGACGAATGGCTTCGGGATTACCTGCCGCCGACTCAACCCCGGCACCACCGCCGACCTGGTCACGGCCGCCTTGTACGCCGCCTTGCGTGATGGGACAATAGCGTTACCAGCTCGCGCGACCCTTTTCCTGGCTCTCTCACTGAGGCCCATCAGGTTCTCAATGGATTCACCAATTTATGCAGGATGAGTCGATCGAATTGTCTCCCGCGGAGCGGTCTGCGGGATCATGGTTACCGTCACTGATGATCAATTTGCCTCGCTGGCAGCAGCGGATTATTGATCTCGCTAATCCTCGTCAGGTCATCCTCTTTCGGATCACAGGCGACGGACACAGCAAGGGAAGACTCCGATATCGATCTCTTAATCGTCGGGGATCGTCCGGCGGGAGAGACAGGTAGCCGGCGTCGCGAGATGCACGAATTCGCCGGGGCCTTCCCTTACTGGGAATTTCGATCGATATCCTGCTCTTCACTCCAGACGAGGTCGAAATGGCGGCATACGACGAACCATGTTGTGAGCGATGCATTGCGTCAGTAAAGGAAAAGCCGTATTATGAGCGACCTTGACTATTTACGCGCAATCCCACCCTTCGAAAGTCTCATTCTCTTTTCCTGCCAATGCCTTCTTTGAGACGTTTCATAGGGAAAAGTGTCTCGATTGTCGAAGCAGATAATCGTCGCGGTCGTGTCAGCGGTCATCCTGCTGGCGGTTCTGGGAGTTTGGTGGCCGGCCGACAGGCTCTCACAGGCGATCCTGCAAGCTCATCGACCATCTCACTGCGCAACTTCGCCCGGAATGCTCTCGTGGAGATGTTGCAGCTACAAAAGAAGAGTCAACCTGCGGCTGGGTATGACTTTCCCCGGCGCAGTCTTTAATGGGATCGATCTGGATCACCTCGCTCGGACTACACCCACGGAGAGGCAGATCGGTGGTGTCGGTCAGCATCGTTCTCGATCGATCTCCGGCAAGCGACCTATGCGATGGAAGCTGGCGGAAGATGCCGTTATCGCTACTCCGGCTCCTTTCAATGGCACCGGCAGAAATCGGTAGCATCCCGCTTCGACTTGAGAGTGTCGCTTGCTCCAAGTAAGATCGTAGCTCGCCCGGACCGGTTCCTTCACTAGCCTCGGATTCCCACATCATGTCCACCTCTCACTTCAAAGTTCGGGTCACCAAAGACCACCTTGTATTCTGCTCTGGTCATTTCATCACCTACCAAGGGGACCAGTGCGAGCGGATACCACGGCCATAACTATCGTACGGCGGTCGAGGCGGAAGGCGACCTCGACGAGAACCACTACGTGATCGACTTCATCGCGCTCAAGGACATGACGAAGTCCATCATTGACGAGCTGGATCACCGGATGTTATTGCCGACTCGCAGCCGGCACATCCTCTTACACGAAGAGGCGCGAACATCCGCGTGACCTACGGCGACCGCTACTGGAGCTTCCCCGCGCAATGAGTGCGCCCTGGTCTCGATCGCCAATACGACGGCCGAGCTGCTGGCTGACTATATCGCCGGCCGGATTCGCGACGCGATGATTGGCCGGGGCTGGAGCTTGCCGCGAGTCCTCCGTGTTGAGGTTGAGGAGAGTTTCGGCCAGTCCGCCACAGTCGAATGGCGCCGCGATTAACCGCCCCGCGCCCCTCTAACCCCAATACCGTGGATTGAGCCATCAACCGAAGAGAACGAAGGCCTGGAATCTCGTTCCCACGCTCTGAGGCTGTGATTTTTTGATGTTTTCGTGAGGTCCCTGTCGCCAGGCGGGCTCGGTTCAGGTCTGGCCGCAGATGATTTCCTCACGGCCAATCCACCTGGCAAACGTCTCAAACCACCCGCCTCTGAGGGCCAAACCACCTGCTTTTTTGGATTTCTTCTCCTTTTTCGCGCTCAGAACGCCTGTTGGGCCACCGCAGTGCGCAGTCTCCCCCCGACCACTAGGTTATGAGCAATTGCATACAACAATGCGACGATGCGACAACACGGCTGTCCCCGCACGGGCATCTGCCACAGGCCACGGTTGCGACCTTGCGCGTTGACCCACTCCGCCGTCTGACCCCGCAGCCGATCGATCTGCTGGGCTTCCTCGGTCCCCATCCGGCTCCGCCAGTCGGCTACCGCATCGCTGTCCCCTTTCTTGGGGGCATAGGGATCCTGGCCCTGCTCCAGTTGCTTCTTCTCATTCTTAATCGGCGCGAACATCGTACAGCCACGGGAGTCGGCCTGCTCGATAGCCTCGATTGTCACAAAGCCACCATCCACAAGTGAACTATTAGGCAATTGCTCGTAGCGCTCTTTCAATTGATCGAGCATCGGGGGCAGTTGGCCGCCATCGGTCCCGGCGTTGTTCACCTCCACACCCAGGATCACGCCCGTGGCGGTGTCGGTCGTGAATTGCAAGTTATCGGCCGGTCGCGTGCCCCCATCCGGCATCTTCATGTTCCGAGCCTCGGGGTCGGTGGTCGAGGCCCGGGCCTCACCCACCTTGCGGCCACTCTGCTTGGCGGTCGCTTCGCGTTGCTGTTGCAACTCCTCGCACTGACGCATCGCCTCTTCGACCCGCTGCTACGCGCTCCCGCGCGGCACGCTGCGCGGGCGTGCGCTGGCGTTTCTCCCCCTCGGTCTGGCTGTTCTCCTGCTCCGCCAGTTGCTTCAGCGTCTGGACCTGTTGTCGCGCGGCTTCCATGCCTCCTCCAAGCTACCCTGGCCATGGAACGAACTCGTACCGGCATGAGCCCGGACCTTCATGCCGTCTTGGGCGACTCGCTCGATACTCACCAAGCCGGCAGCGACCAAGGTGGCCACGATATGGGTGAGCAGGTCGTCCCACTTCTCACCACCTTGGGAGCGAAACCGGGCCAACAGGCCGTAATTGACACTCACCCCACCGCAGAGCCACTGATACGGCAGGCACCCCTCCTGACTTCCACACAACCGGTCCAGTTCCCGCGCCGAGCCAATGCCTTTCAAAGTGGCATAGACCCACAAGGCCACCAGCAAGCGGCGGGTCGGTGGCGTTGCGGCCGACGTGTCCCTCAACGGCTTTGATCTCCTGGAGCCAGGCCGAGAGATCCAAGGCACAGACAGTCCGCACCGGATGGTCGGGTTCGAGCAGTTGATCGAGGGATTTCCAACGGAACTCGACTTGGTCGCGTTGAGGGACCCGCAACCGGGGCTTGGCCGGGGGCATCGACTGGGCCGCTTGGGCGGGAGTCGGTGGTTTGGGCAAATCCGGAGGGTCAAACAGGGGCGGTGTCATGACGTTCTTCCTGCAACGCGTGTCCAGCCCAAGGTCGAGAGAGCCAACTGAATGCGTGGTGTTATATCGTGGTCACTCCATCAGAAACAACCCAGGCCGCGAAAAAATCACAGCCTCTCTGCGTGGGGATGCCGTCTGCGACGCTCGGCGTCGTCTGGGCCCACTGCGCGGCCGGGAATCCGTCGGGACGCGGAGCGTCCAGGACGGCATTCCCACGCGGTGCGTGGGAACAAGGATACGAGGATTTCGTCGTTCAGGATCTGGTCCTCAAGCCCCGTGTCATCCGCTACCGTCGCGAACGCTGGTTGACCCCCCGACGGCACAAGCCTGGTCGCCCCACTCCCGGCCGAGGCCCTGCCGGGCAGCCACCACGGACCGGACCTGATCTGTTACATCCTCCACCAAGACCACCACCAGCACGTCACCCAGCCCTTGCTCCTGGAACAGTTGCACCAACTGGGCATCGACATCTCCGCTGGCGAGCTCAACCGCATCCTCACCGAGAAGAACGAGGCCTTCCACCAGGAGAAGGCCGAACTCCTGCCGGCGGCCCTGGCGGTCTCGGACTACGTTCAGGTGGACGACACCGGGGCGCGGCACCAGGGGCACAATGGCGCCTGCACCCAGATCGGCAACGAGCTCTTCGCCAGTTTCGCCAGCACCGCGAGCAAGAGCCGGCTCAACTTCTTGGAGTTGCTCCGGCAGCCGCACACCGACTACGTGATCAACGAGACCGCACGGGCTTACTGGCAGCGGCAGAAGCTGCCTCTGGCGGTGATGGACTCGCTCCGGCGGGGTCCGCAAACGTTCGCGGACCCGGCCGCCTGGCAGGCGCGGTTGCGGGAGTTGGGGATCACCCGAGCGCGGCAGGTGCGGATCGCCAGTGAGGGGGCGTTGCTGGGGAGCCTGATCGCTCATGGGGTCTTGGTGATCCTCAGCGACGGCGCGGGGCAGTACGACGTCTTGGTGCATGCGGCCTGCTGGCTTCATGCGGAACGGCCCTTGGCGCGACTGATTCCATACAGTGAGGAACATCGGGCGGCCATCGCCCAGGTACGGGGACAGATCTGGGAATTGTACCAGGATCTGAAGGCCTATCGGCAGCAGCCGGAGCCGTCGCGCAGAGGGGATCTCGCAGCCCGGTTCGACGCGTTGTGTGGGCAGCGGACCGGCTTCCCCAGCATCGGTGGCGCACTCGAGGGGATGCAGGCGCACCGTGCGGCGTTACTGCGGGTGCTGGACCGGCCCATGGTCTCGTTGCACACCAACCTGAGCGAAAGCCACCTTCGGGACTAGGTGAAGAAGCGGAAGATCAGTGGGAGCACGCGGAGCGAGTTGGGCCGTCAGGCGCGGGACACGTTCGCGAGCCTGAAGAAGACGTGCCGGGAGTTGGGAGTGAACTTCTGGGCCCTATCTCCAGGACCGCGTGCGGGGATTGGGCCAAATCCCCAGCTTGGCGGAGCTAATCCGCCGGAAGGCGGAGCAGACCCCGGCCAGGAAGGCCGGTGCCGCGGCCGGCGTAGGCGTGTGGCGGCGCGGTGACCGCCAAAGCGATGGCTCCCCAAGACTTCCGCGCTCTCCCTGCGCCGACCCGATCCGCGCGGCGGTTGCCCACGGTTATCGAGAAGTTGCCATGGATGACCATAACCATAAGCGCCGATTGTAGTTAGATCAGAAGGGAACTGCCCTGCCCGGGGCGGAGAATCGACCCGCGCGGGGAGCGTGATTTCAGCGGGCGGCCAAGTTGGCGGGAGCCTGCCGCTCGACGGTCCCGCGATCGGGGACGATGGTCTCAATCTTCTCGTAACCCAAGGCACGAAGGACTTCGAGCACCTCGCTCCAGGTGGGGAACATCCGTCCGCTCCGTCGCTTGTAGTCATTCATCGCCATCATGAATTCCATCTCCGCCTCCGAGTATTCCCGTTCACAGGTGGTCGGGTCAACGAATCTGCGGCGACCGCTGAGTTGGCGGGCGTTCGCCGCACGGGTCGCCTGTTCCGTGGCGCGACGATTGATCCATTCCCCGTCCGGGTTCGAGGAATCCTGGGTTCCCTCGGTCTCGGGGATCTGCCCTGATGGTTGGCTCATCTTGATAATGCTCCTCTTGTCACCGTCAACCTCGGTCGATAACGAACCGCCCTGGCGCACTGAACCTTATGACTCCACGTCTTCCGGCCATGGCCGGCCCCGAGGGATTCTCCTCCGTTCCGGCGGACGATCCTCACCACGGAGCGGATTTTCCGATCCTTCATAACCGAACCTAAAACGGAGCGGTGACAGTATGCATGTCACAGGTAAATTTTTTTCCGGATTCCATCCGATTGACCGCCAGCCCAGGTTCCCGCCGGCCATCCCGGTCTGGCGGCGCTGAAACCGGGTATCTCTGACGACATCGTGGCAAGACGTCGTGAACCGGCGCACTCCGACGGGATTGATGGAATGGCTGTGTGGATCCCGGCGCCGGACAAATGTCGGTCACAAGAGGATGCTGGGTAACGTAATTTAGGAAGAAACGATGGTCGCAGTGCGCTCCGACTCGACTTCGGGCGGCTCTCGGTCGGGGGCGCCACTGACCCGATCACTCGCGATCGTGCGGATCGCGAGTGGCGTGCGCGGGGTGGAGATTGCTAGTATATTTTGATTGTGATCTCTCTCGGATTCCCAGTCGGCCATCCGGACGGCCCGACGTCCTTGGCAGTTCTGTTTCTGTTTTCGACGGGTCGAGGGTCTCCGCCATGCCCGATCTCGACGCTGAATTATTAGTGGACCAGGTCACGATGCTCGGCCTTGTCTCCCGCGAGCAACTCCGCGAGGCGATGGCCGATGCCGAGGATGGCTCGCCCGACGCCGTACTCCGGATGCTGCTCCGCAAGGGGTGGCTCACGAGCTGGCAGATCGACCGGCTCAAGAAGGGGGACCCGTCCGGCTTCTTCTACGGCGACTCCAAGGTGCTCTTCCACCTCGCCGAGGGGACCTTTGCCCGGGTCTATCGGGGCGAGCACACCGGCAACGGGCAAGCCGTTGCGATCAAGGTGCTCCGCCAGCGGTTCGCCACGATCCCTGATGCGGTCTACCGGTTTCACCAGGAGGCCGAAGCCGGAATCCGGCTCCGCCACGAGAACATCGTCCGCATCATCGACGTCGGGCAGCAGGACAATCGACACTTCATGATCATGGAGTACGTCGAGGGGATGAACCTCCGCGATTTCCTGAAGCTTCGCGTCCGGATCGAAGTCGCACCAGGCCGTGCCGCTGATGCTGGGATTGGCCCAGGGCATGAAGTATTCGATTGGGACACGGCGTCACCCACCGCGATATCAAGGGGACGAATATCCTCATCTCCAACAGCGGCGTCGCCAAGCTCGTCGATTTCGGCCTGGCCACCATCGAGGGGGAAGAGAACCGGTCGAATGTCAAGAGCCAGCGCACCGTTGATTACTCGGCGCCTGGAGCGGACCTGCAAGAGCCCCAAGGGCGATCCCCGCTCGGACATCTATTTCCTCGGCTGCGTCTTCTACCAGATGCTGACGGGCCAGTTGCCGATGGAAGAATCCGAGAGCAAGGACATGCTCAAGAAGATGCTCGTGCGGTCCTTCGGGGCGATCAAGCCCATCGGCGAACACCCTTACGCACCTGACGAGGAGCTGGCCGAGATCATCGAGAAGATGATGAAGATCGATCTCAAGAGCCGATACCAGACGATGGACGAGGTGGTTGCCGACCTCGAGCGGTATCAGGCGTCGCACGACGCGGCCACGGGTAAAGTGGCGTCGCGGCCAGTCGCACCGACGAAGACGATGGGTTCGACTCGATCTTCATCAGGCCGGCGATCGAGGCCGAGGCGGCCAAGGAGGCCGCAGCCCGCGCCGTTGCCGTTCGAGGTCAAGGCCGTGGTGCAGAAGAGCATCCTGTGCGTCGAGGCCCAGGACGAGATCCAGGACGTTCTGCGGAAGACCCTCACGAAGATGGGCTATCGCGTGTTCGTTGTCCGAGACGCCGAGCTGGCCGCCGAGCGATTCCGCGAGTCGGCGGTCGATGCCGTGATCTTCGACACCGACGGCCAGGGGCCCGATGCCATCGATGCCTTGATCGACATGCACGAAAAGGCCCACGAGGATGAGCATCAGCTTGTCGCGCTGGTGCTGCTCGGACCTCGGCAAGGAGAGCTCAAGGAGAAGCTTCCGACGGACGACAAGATCATCGTGCTCTCCAAGCCGCTCAAGATGAAGGAAGTCCAGGACTCGATCCATCGGCTCTTGCCCGCCCAATGAGCGAGCGATCGGCGGAGAGGCGGGGCGACAAGGCCATGCTTGCGAACGGTCGGGCACCCTGGCTGATGCTAGCCTTCGGTCTGGCCGCGGCCGTTCCCCGCGACGGCGCCGGCGCCGAGCCGGGCCAGCCGTCGCCGGAAGCCCGGGCGGTGGCGTTCCTGGCGCGTGAGGTACCCCGGTGGTCGCGTGAGAACCATTGCTACTCCTGCCACAACAATGGCGACGCCGCGCGGCGCGCTCGATGAGGCCGCCCGCGCCGGCTATCGCGTTCCCGCCGAGGCGCTGGCCGATACGACCGGCTGGCTGAACCCGGCCGTCGGGCTGGGATCGTAACGGTGGCGACGGCCCGTTCAGCGACAAGCGGCTGGCGCGTCTGGCCTTCACGACGGCCCTGGCCTCCGCGACGCGGGCCGGCCGGGTCCCCGATCGCGCGGTCCTGCTCCGGGCCGCCGATCGGATGGCGATCGACCAGGCCGCCGACGGATCCTGGACACTCGACGGGGAGGAGACACCGGGATCGCCGGCCGCCTACGGCCGCGCCCTCGCCACGTTCCTGGCCCGCGACAGCCTGGCGGCGGCCCATCCCGACCGATTCCGCACCGCCATCGATCGCGCCGATCTCTGGTTGATGAAACGCGAGCTGGTATCCGTCACCGAAGCCTCGGTCAGCTTGCTGGCCATCGGTACCCTCGACGCGCCGGCCGCCGTTGCGCGGCGGCGATCGGCGCTCGAGGTGCTCCGACGCGGCCAGGACGACGAAGGCGGCTGGGGGCCTTACGTCACCTCGCCTCCCGAGCCGTTCGACACGGCGCTGGCCCTGCTCGGGCTGGCGAAATCCGGCCGACTCCGGCCAGGTCCGCCGCATGATCGCCCGCGGCCGCGCCTTCCTGATCGCCCGCCAGCACGAGGACGGGAGCTGGGCCGAGACCACCCGCCCGCCCGGGAGGCGACAGCTACGCCCAGCGGATCTCCACGACCGGCTGGGCCACCCTTGCCCTCCTGGCCACCGGCGGTTCCAAGAGGAAAAAGACGAGTAGCGAGTAGCGAGTCAAAGACGCCGACCGATCGATTACCGGATTGGTCTCGACTCGCCACGACTGACAGGCTTCTCACCATGAGCGAGATGACCCGGATACTCTCGGCAATCGAGCGAGGAGACCCGCGAGCCGCCGAGGAACTGCTCCCGCTGGTTTACGACGAGCTACGCCGGCTGGCCGCCCAGCGGCTCGCCCGGGAAGCGCCCGGGCAGACCCTCCAGGCGACGGCCCTGGTGCATGAGGCTTACCTGCGGCTGGTTGGTGCCGAGGATCCGGGATGGAACGGCCGCGGCCACTTCTTCGCCGCGGCGGCCGAGGCGATGCGACGGATCCTCGATCGAACGCGCCCGGCGGACGCAGGCGCTTCGCCGCGGCGGAGATCGGAATCGTCTCGATCTCGATCAGGCCGAGCTCGTCCGCGCCGGAACGGTCCGACGACCTGCTGGCCCTGGACGAAGCCCTCGACCGGTTGACGATCAAGGATGCCCGGAAGGCCGAACTGGTCAAGCTCCGCTATTTTGCCGGCTTGACCATGGAGCAAGCGGCGGAGACCCTGGGCATCTCCGTCGCCACGGCCCACCGCGATTGGAACTACGCTCGGGCCTGGCTGCACCAGTCGATCGTGGGAATCTCGACCTCCGAGAAAAAACCGTGAGAGGTTTTCGGCTCGTTCGACGCACTGTGCTATGAGACCCATTTCTCACGGGAGTCCCAGCCATGCTTCAGAACGAACCGTCGGAGGAGTCGATCTTCGCCCTCGCCCTGGAAAAGCCGAGCCCGGCCGAGCGAGCGGCATTCGTGGAAGGAGCCTGCGTCGGCAATCCCACGCTCCGCGAACGGGTCGAGGGCCTGCTCCAGTCGCACGAGGAAGCGCGGCAGCTTCCTGCAACGGCCGGTCGACTCCGTCACGGTGACCTTCGGGCACGATCGGCTCTCCGAAGGCCCGGGCACGAAGATCGGTCCCTACAAGCTGCTCCAGCAAATCGGCGAAGGCGGCATGGGCGTGGTCTACATGGCCGAGCAGGAGCAGCCCGTCCGCCGCAAGGTCGCGCTCAAGATCATCAAGCCCGGCATGGACAGCAAGCAGGTCGTCGCCCGGTTCGAAGCCGAGCGCCAGGCCCTCGCCATGATGGACCACACGAACATCGCCAGGGTCTTCGACGCCGGGACGACCGAATCCGGCCGGCCCTACTTCGTGATGGAGCTCGTCCATGGCGTCCCCATCACGCATTACTGCGACTCCAATCAGCTCACGCCCCGCGAGCGCCTCGAGCTCTTCATCCCGGTCTGCCAGGCGATCCAGCACGCCCATCAGAAGGGCATCATTCATCGCGATATCAAGCCGTCGAACGTCCTGGTGACGATGTACGACGACCGGCCGGTGCCCAAGGTGATCGACTTCGGCGTGGCCAAGGCGATCGAGCAGCGGCTCACCGAGCGGACGCTCTTCACCCAGTACGGGGTGCTGGTCGGGACCTTCGAATACATGAGCCCGGAACAGGCGGAGATGAACGCGTTCGGGGTCGATACCCGGAGCGACATCTACTCGCTGGGCGTGTTGCTTTATGAGTTGCTGACCGGCTCGACGCCGATCGAACGGATCCGGCTGCGCGAGGCGGCCCTGGGCGAGCTGGTCCGCCTGATCAAGGAGGAGGAGCCTCCCCGGCCGAGCGTGCGGCTGAGCGGTTCGGGCGACCTGCCGAAGATCGCGGCCCTGCGGAAGACGGAGCCCGCCCGGTTGTCGAAGCTGGTCCGAGGCGAGGTCGACTGGATCGTGATGAAGTGCCTGGAGAAGGACCGCACGCGGCGGTATGAGACCGCCAACGCGCTGGCGAGGGACGTCGAGCGGCACCTGAAGGACGAGCCCGTCGAGGCGTGCCCGCCGTCGGCTGGCTACCGGCTGCGGAAGTTCACTGCGCAAGCATCGGACGCCGATGGCCATCGCCGCGTGCTTCGCGTTCCTCTTGCTGGTCGGCGTCGTCGCGAGCATCTGGCAGGCGGCTCGGGCGATGAGGCAGCAGCAGGTGGCCGATGGAGGCGGAGAAGACAGGCGGCGATGGCCAGGCGCGATGGCCGAGGAGAGGCGAGACGAGGCGGAGACGGCCAGGCGATCGCTCCGGAGGTCGCTCTACGCCTCGGACATGCAACTGGCCGAGGAGGCCTGGGAGTCGGGCGACATCCTCCGGCTGCACGCGCTGCTGGATGGCCAGAAGCCCCGAGCCGGCGAGGACGACTTGCGCGGCTTCGAGTGGC
Organism: uncultured Isosphaeraceae bacterium; assembly: GCA_963842405.1. Classification (GTDB taxonomy): domain Bacteria; phylum Planctomycetota; class Planctomycetia; order Isosphaerales; family Isosphaeraceae; genus CAVZRC01. The sequence goes on from CAWJGW010000054.1 coordinate 22,183, forward strand.
ATTACCTGCGGCGGCTCGGTTCGACCGTCCGGATGACCGCTCTGGCCCATGGCACGCAATGGGGAACGCTCAGTCCCGATGGGACGCATTACGTCTGTGTGGGGAGGAACGTGGCGCCGGGAGGGCCGGAGGCGAATTCGGAGACCGAGCTGAGGCTGCTGGACGTCGCCTCGGGGCGGCAGGTGCGGAGGATCGTCCCGTTCCCGGGCGAGGCAGGAGCTACACGCATTCGTTCGCCTTCAGCCCCGACGGCAAGCGGTTCAGCTTCGCGGCCCTCGTCGGCGACGGGTCGGGCCGGGAGGACTGGAGGATCCAGGTCTTCGAGTGGGAGACCGGTCGAGAGGTATGCACGCTCGCCGATGCGGACGCCATGCCCCGCCCCGTGGCCTTCGACCCCTCGGGGGGCCGTCTGGCCGTGGTCCACAGCCGGTCGCGGGGCACGGCCGGGTGCGAATTGAAGATCTGGCGCCTCGACGACGGCAAGGAACTCATCGCCATCCCCTTATCGGATCGGCAGATCGTGTCACCTGGAACAGCGTCGTGTTCAGCCCCGATGGAGCCCGCCTCGCGGCCCTGACGAAGCAGGCCGGTCCCGTCGAGGCCCTGAGGTCCGCGGGAGAGGTCCGGGTCTGGGAGGCCGGGACGGGCCGGGAACTCCTCCGGTTCGAGACCCGACCGGGATCGTGCGGCCTGGCGTACAGCCCGGACGGCCGACGACTGGCGGAAATCGGCGACGGGGCATTCCATCGGCTCCGGGACGCCGTCTCGGGGAAACAGATCCTCGAGCTCACGTGGGACCAGGGCGACGGGTTCGCGACGGCGTTCGCCTTCAGCCCCGACGGCTCACGCCTGGCCGTCAGCTCGGGGGATAACAAGGTGCGGATCTGGGACGTGACCGAGCCAAGGGCGGGGGGCGTCCGCGCTCCCGAGAGCATCCTGGAAGGAAAGACCAACATCTTGACCCAGGTGGTCTGGAGTGCCGATGGCCGGCGGGTCCTGGCCGCCGTCCATGGCGGCACGGTCATGACGTGGGAGGTCGCAACCCGGAAGTCGACTGTCGTGGTGGAGGGATCGGACCAGTTCAAGGGCGTCGCGGCGACCGTGGCCGCCGCCAGCCCGCGGTTCGCGGCGGCCTTCGAGGACAGCGATGGGAAGGTCGTGGTCAAGGTCTGGGACGAGATCGGCAACGTCCGTTTCACGTCGAACGAGCGCCCCGACCGGTCCGTACGCCTCCTCGCAGGGCTTCCGGAGGGTCGAGCTCAGCCGGGACGGCACGCGCCTGGCCTGCTTCGGCAGTGATGCGAACCGACTGGACGGGGAGCCAGTGGACTGGAAGCAAAAGGAGGTCGGCCGGCTCCGGGTCTGGGATGTCGCCGGAGGCCGGGAGGTGTTCCGTCGCGATTGCCCGGGGCGTGTCTTCCACGACGCGGCCTTCAGTCCCGACGGTCGCCGGCTGGCCACGGCATCGGGGGTGTTTCGCGGCCCCCGTCCGGAGCGAAAGCACCTGGGTCTCGTTGTGGGACCTCGAAACCGGCCAGGAGCGGCTGCACCTGGAGGTGCCGTTCGCGTCCAGTCTGGCGTTCAGCCCCGACGGCCGACGGCTCGCGGGCCGGGTGTACGACGCGTCCGGCGGGGAGGAGATGGGCGAGGTCCGCGTCTGGGACGCCGCGACGGGCGGCGTGGTCCTGACGCGGAAGTTCGCGCACGGCCGGGTCGGCACCATGGCCTACAACGGCGACGGGACGTTGCTGGCCGTGTCCGTCGGGGACGTGAGCGACTCCGGAATCATCAAGGTGCTCGACGCCGAGACCGGCCGGGAGCGGCTCTCGCTCGCCGGTCATCGCGACACGATCTGGAAGCTCGCGTTCAGCCCCGATGGGCGTCGGCTGGCCTCGCTCGCCTCGTTCCCGACCCGAACGGCCGAGGTGAAGCTGTGGGACCTCGCCGGTGGCCGGGAGGTATTGACCCTCCAGACGACCGGGGGCGACCTCTTCGGGAGTAGCGGACTCGGCGATAGCGGCTTCGCCTTCAGCCCCGACGGCCATCGCCTGTCCTTGCGTGCCAGGGGGAAATTACCGCGATGCCGACGTGCAGGTCTGGGACGCCACGCCGCTGCCCGAAGATCGACCGAATCGCATGATGGTCTCGTCCCACCTTCCCGATCGATGCCCCTACCCAGTGGTATCGAGGCCGGCGGGCGAGTAAGTTCGAGGGATTGGCCTCCCCGTTGGGCGGCACGGTTGGCGCCTGGCAACCTCTTGAGGGACTCACGATCGATGAACGCGCGAATCTGGAAGACGGCCGGACTCGGCTTATCCGCGATCTTTCTGATGATGGCTTCCGCCCACGCGGGCGACAAGGACACGCCCGATCTCATGGAAGAAGACGGTGATCGAGGGCAAGTTCCGGTCCGAGGGCGTGGCGATCGCCGACGTCAACAAGGACGGCAAGCTCGACGTGCTGATCGGTGATTCGTGGTACGAGGCCCCGTCGTGGGTCAAGCACGACATCCGGAAGCCGGGCGATTACGGCGACGGTCTCCACAGCTATAGCCAGTGCATGACCTGCTGGACGGACGACGTCAACGGCGACGGCTGGCCCGACCAGATCGTTATCGGTTTTCCCGGCGTTCCCACGTACTGGTACGAGAACCCCAAGGGCAAGCCCGGCTACTGGCCCCAACATGTAGCCTGGCACAGCTCCTGCAACGAAACGCCGCTCTATGCGGATCTCTTCGGAGACGGTCATCGCGTGCTGGTCATGGGCTGGCAGCCCAAGGGCAAGGAGAAAGCGATGAAGGCCAGATGGCGTGGTTCACGCCCGGCATCGATCCCACGAAGCCCTGGGAGATGCACCCGGTCAGCGAGCCCAGCAGTCCCGGCAAGGTCATCCCGGGCACCTCCCGATTCTCGCACGGCCTTGGCGTCGGCGACTTGAACGGCGACGGACGCAACGATGTGATCTGCACCGCCGGCTGGTGGGAACAGCCCGAGACGGGCCGCAAGAGCACCACGCCCTGGACGTTCCATCCCGCCAGCCTCGGCGATGCGGTGGCCGACATGATCGTCTACGATGTGAACCACGATGGGAAGGCGGACGTCATTGCAAGCTCAGCCCACCATTACGGAATCTGGTGGTTCGAACAGGGCGCCGTGAAGGATGGCTCGCCCGTCTTCACCAAGCACGACCTCTTCCCCGATCTCGTCTCCGAGACCCATGCCCTGATCGCCGCGGACATCAACCGTGACGGCCTGAAAGACCTGGTCACGGGCAAGCGGTTCTGGTCGCACGGCACGAGCGAGGCCGGCTCCGATAAGCCCGCCCGGATCTACTGGTTCGAAGCCAGTCGCGGCCCGGAGGGCAAGATCGCCTTCACCCCGCGCGAGATCGACGACCAGAGCGGCATCGGCACCCAGTTCGTCGTCGCCGACTTCAACGGCGACGGCCTGCTGGATATCGTCACGGCCAACAAGAAAGGCGTGTTCCTGCTCGAACAGGTCGATCCCGCGAAAGTAGGACTCCCAGGCCTTCGATCATTTGTTGATCGCCTTGAGGATTCTCTGCCAATACCCCTGCCGTTCCTTCTGGATCTCGGTGATTCGCCTGGTCAGCTCGGCGTACGTCTCCGTACTGCTCATCGGAGTTGGCTGAGGCGGAGCCGTTCGGGGTTTCCCCGGATCCTTGGCGACCGGCGTGGAGTGGCCCTTAGCTTTGGGCTTGCCGTCCGCATTCGCGGACGGCTTTCGTTCGGTGCGCTTTCCGGCTTGACGAGAAGGGCGGGGACTCCCTCCCGCTCCCGGTGAACCCGAGTGGGGAACCGGCCCCGGTTCCTCTCTCCGGCTAGCGTCATCCGAGCTCGGGCTGGCTTCCGCCGATCCGGGGAGCTGGCCCAGCCTGGCATTCAACCGACCCAGCTCCCGCGTGAGCTGCTGGACTCGATCGAGCTCGTCGCGGACGGAACCCAGATGTTCGCGGTGCATCGCGACGAACATCTGGAACATCATGACCATGTCGTTATGAAACGATTGCATCATCTGCATTTGCTGCTGCCACATAGCCACAGGGTTCGGGCCGAGGAGGGACCATCGGTTCCCATTGCCCTCCCTCGATGGTGGCCGGTACGGCAGTGCCGAGACGCGTAGATAGGAGGCTCGACGCGGACCAGGCCCATCGAGCGGTTTACGGACCGAACCGCGAGGGCCCTCCGGTCACTTATCAAAGGAGCCCTGGGCGACTTCCGGGCTGCTGGCGGGCAGTGCGGTCGGGCTGGCACCGGCCACCAGGGGCACGTCTTGGCGGGAGATCCCTTCGGGTGGGGTCTCATACCGGCAGGACGATCGTGAATGGGCCCATCCGGACCTGATCGCCGTCCGTCGAGCCAGGCCCAGCGCACACGCATCTCGTTGACGTGGACCCCTTCCCTGGCCGCTAGATCGATCACCCAGAGCCCCAGGGGGGTGCGGACCAGGCAGGCATGATAGTGTCGAGATACTTGTTATCGGCGAGGACGAGCTGACATCGATCGGATCGCCCCACCAAGGGCCAGCAGGCCCTCCGGCGCCCAGGTCGACGATTCGACCATCCACGCGGAAGGGTAATTCCAAGGTCGGCCGAGGGAGATGCGAGCGGATCCGATCCCTCGTCTCCCGTGGAAGAGAACGGGTCAGACATACCCGGAATGCGGGATTGCCTTCGGGCTGGAGATCCACCCGATGAATCCGGTAAGGGCCGACCTGAATCGACCCCCCAGGTTCAAGCCAACCCTGCGATTGAGCATCATCCTGACCGTTCCAATGTATCTTCGTTCGACTCTCGAGGTCGATGCAGTAGACCCGGCCCTCGACCGCCTGGAGATAGGCGTGCCGCCGGCTGACGTGATCGTGATTCAGGAGGAGATCGGCTCGTCGGGAGCCGGCCGATGAGCATGAACGGGCGGGGATACTCCAGAGGCAGTGTAGGCTCCTGCCGACGAGCTCACATCTTGGCACACCAGGGCGAGAGGGCGCTGAGACCGCAGGCTTTGCGGAAGAGTTCCAACACTGGCTCAAAACTCATGGTAGACATCGACTTCCAGGAAACGGAAGGCCGATCCGATCCTGATTGAGCAGCGGCAATCCTCTTCGATCGCTCGGGGATTCCTCCTAATCAATTCGACCGTGCTTGCCTGGATTTCGCAAGGCCATGTCGATGGCGGTACTCAGAGATGCGGACCAGCAGACGAACGTTCCCATGCCGTGGTTCGGACCCGGGGCGTTTCACCGCGCTGCTGTGCCGATCCGGAACGGCCGGACGACCGTGTCGCTCGCGACCCGTTGGGAGATCGGGTTGACGGCGTCGACCTCGAACGGCTGGGCGACGCTGTTTCCCGACGGGTCTTCCAGCTCGGTGCCGATGACCAGACGATAGTCGCCCGCCCGCCAGGGGTCCGCCGGAGCGAATTGCCAGATGGTTTCTTCACCCTCCACGGAGATCCGGCCGGGAACGGCTTTTCCCGCCGCATCCTGCACGACGACCAGGCGATCCAGGAGGGCCCGGTCCAGCGGCTCGGGGAACCGGACTTCCAGGGGAGCCCGGGTCTCAGCCGCGGGCGGCCGGATGTCCCAGGTCTTCGGGTCGGGCGAGGTCTCGTCCGGCGGGCCGGCACGTAACCTCTTGCGGAACTCGGCCTTGAGGGGATTCCCCTCCGCGTCGGGCCAGTCGCGGTCGATGACCAACTGGTACGACTTGCCCGCTTCCAGGACGGGCCCGAGATCCTCGCGCGGCTTGAGCCCGCGCTTGACCCGGCCCGGGTCGAACAACAGCGTGAACCGCATCCCGTCCCGCGACCAGAGCTCCTCATCCAGCTCCAGGAACGGCGAGTCGATCGGCTTGCCCTTCGCGTCGAGCAGCCGGATATGGCGGTAGGCTTCTCCCCGGCTCATCGGGGCGGAGAAATGGATGTAGAATCGGAGCAGGTTCTCCGGGAGGTGCTCGCGGGTCGGATAGACGTGGCTGACGGTCGTGGCCGGACGAGAGGGCCGCTTCGGAGGCGAGAAATCGGCCGATAATCGTGTCGCGAGCGATGGCTGGAACCATCCGGCCCGGGCCGTTGAGCCGTTGTGCCCGCGATCTCATGCAGTCGGGCCGGTTCAAGCTCGGCCCGGTAGCGAAGGCCCGGCTCTAGGGGGAATCGGGGCACGAATCGGATGACGTCTCCCTCGATTTGATAAGTGCCCAGCAGGGGTGGCATGTCGGTCGCCTTGCGCGGGTGGTCGGCGACGACGCGGACCGCCAGGCACGACGTCCAGCGCTCACGCGTCATCCCCGATTTGGCAAGTGCCGCCAGGGCCTTGCGATCGATGCCGATCACTTCGACGTTGGCATCCGTTCCATCGGCCTTGTGCGACGTCCACCGCAGAGCTCGGTGAATCATCGGCTGGGACGGTCCTCGGCGGGAGCCGGTCGGTCGTCGGCCGAGGGCGATGCGGACCGTGCGGGGACGATCCCCTCAAGGAGGGGAAACGCCCCGCAGGCTGCGAGCAGGAGGAGGTAAGGTCGGAAGGTCACGGCAATTCGATGGTGGAGAGGTTGACCGTCCCGGTGGCCTTGTCCTGGGTGAGGATCACGGCATGGCGATCGTCGAGCTGATCCATCTGGACGACGCCCTTGAGGCTGGCGATCGTGTCGTAGCCCAGGCCCTTCTTGCCGCCACCTGTGACGGGCTGGGTGATGCTCTGGTGCCGTGGCCGCGCCCTCGGTGGGGATCTTCATGACGCCCCGGCTGTTGTTGGTCATCAGCAGGTAGTCCTTGCCATCCTTCTGGTAGACGATCATGTCGAGCGGCCGATTGCGGTTGCCCAGCTCGGCGATGGTCGTTCCCTTGACATGGGCGCCGGCCTTCAGCTCGGCGACGGGCATCTTGACCAGCGGCGTGCACTGGTAGGCGGCGAGCAGATAAGGCTCGTTCTGGATGCGGTAGGCCACGAACGTCCGGATCGGCGACTTGGTCTCGAACTTCCCGTGAGCCCCGTGGTAGATCTCGATCGGCCGCGCCATCGACGCCCTCGCTGCTGAAGGGGAACGGGATCGCGATCAGCCGCGAGGAGAATTCCTCGTTCGACAGGCCCGCCAGGAAGACGCGGCCGTCAACATAGGCCAGGTCGGTGATCGCCGCCGTTGCGCGGGTCCTCGCCGCGAACCGCCGGGCCGGGATTCGGGGCGTTGGGGATCTCGGCCTTGGCGAACCGAACATTGTCCAGCGCCAGCTCTTCGAGCTTGCCGTCGGCCGTGATCCGGACGATCACGGGGATCGCGTCGGGGCCTCGCCCGCGCGAGACCGAGACATACGTGTTGCCCGAGAGCGGATTGACGGCCAGGTCGTTGATCTGGACCTGCTTGGCATCGGTCCCGAGCAGGCCGGCGATCTTGCCGGTCAGGTCCTTGACCTCGACCGACCGCTTCTCTTTCGTCGCCGCCCGATCGCGCGTGTCGATGGCGAACAGGGCCGCGCCCTTCGTGTCGCCCACGAACAGGATGCCTTCCGGCCCGAAAGTCAACGGGCCTGCCGACTTCAGGTCGGGCTTCCCTTGCTTGAGGCTCGCCGATGGGCTCCGCCGCCATCGCCATGGCGGCACTCATCGAGATCCCTGCCAGTGCAATAGCTGCTACGCGAATTCCCATCCTCGTCATCGGTGGTTCTCCTTCGTTGTTGAACCCGTCGATTCCGATCGGTGCCAGACGTCTCCCGCCAGACCCGCATTATCCCCGCGCCGACCGAGAAAACAACCGGGTTCCGTCGGGAAACTTCGATTCGTTCCCGGAGTTCCCCGAAACCCCGTGTGTTTTTCGTCGATCTTGTCGCCTACTTCTAATAGGATGATCTCATGAAGCTTCGCCGGGTCCAAAAGCTCGTCGGCGAGTCCGTGCGTGGTTGTGCGAATGTTTGTTCGGTCGCAGCCAGATCATCGCGATGTCTCGTCGATGGAGGTAGGCTGATGATCGCCCAGGTGCTTCTCTGCGTGGGAGTGATGGGTGCATGCTCCGGTGAAGACCCGGCGCCCTCCGGCCGCGAATCGGTCGGCCGACCTCCTGGATTACCAGAAGGCCAGGAAGGAGGCGGGTCGCGATGCCAAGGCCCACGTCCGGCTGGCCTTGTGGTGCGAATCGCACGGCCTGGGCGCCGAGCGGATGAAGCACCTGGCGATGGCGGTCCTGTATGACCCGTCCAACGGCCTGGCGCGGGGGCTGATGGGCCTGGTCGCCTACCAGGGCAAGTGGAAGCGGCCCGACGACGTCAGCCGGCAGGTCCAGGACGACCCCAGGCGCAAGGCCCTGATGCAGGAGTATTTCCAGCGGCGGGCCAAGACCTCCGAGAAGGCCGAGGACCAGTGGAAGCTGGCCGTCTGGTGCGAGCAGAACGGCCTGAAGGACCAGGCGATCGCGCAGTATCATGCGGTCCTGCGGCGGGACCCGACCCGCGAGGCGGCGTGGAAGCGGCTGGGCTTCAAGAAAGTCGGCGGCCGCTGGGTCAAGCCGGAGTGGCAGGCGGCGCAGAAGCACGAGTCCGAGCAGCAGAATCGGGCCAACAAGCACTGGAAGCCGCTTGCTGGAGAGGTGGCGCGAAGGGCTCTCCAGCCGGGACAAGGTCCGGCGAGCCGCAGGCGGAGGAAGCGGTGTTGGGCGTGACCGATCCCGCGTGCGGTGCCGATGATCTGGGCCGTCTTCGTGCCCAGGGGTGCCGAGGGCCAGAAGATGGCGGTGCGGCTGCTGGGCCAGGTCGATGCGCCGGGCGCGTCGCGGGCGCTGGCGTTCCTGGCCTTGATGAGCGCCAGCGCCGAGGTCCGTCAGGAAGCGGCTCAGATCCTCCGGCAGCGCGACGCGCGCGACTTCGCCCCGTTCTTGATCGGCCTGATCCGCGACCCGATCGAGTATCGAGGTGAAGCCGGTTCAGGGGCCGGGCCAGTCGGGCGAGCTGGTGATCAAGGACGGGACGACCAACCGCAAGCGGCTCTACTCGCCGCCGTCCGCGCCCAACGTCGCCATGCACGCCGAGCGACTACGTCTCCATGGATGCCTACGGGCCTCCCGGTCCTCGTCGCGACACCTGGGATCTTCCAGAGATCCGGGCCGATCACGGTACCGATTCCATCGCAACGGCCTAGCCGGCGTTCGGTATGGGCAACTCGGCGGCACCGGCTCAGATCACAGGGATATTGAATCAGGCGCGGGGCCTCGCCACGGCGCTCAGCGAACGAATTCGCTGCCTCGCTCATTCAGCAATGCCAGGTTCCCATATCTCAGTATCGTGGGAGACACCATCTCAATGAGCTCCAGTCTGGGCGAACGTGACTTGTCGACGGAGATGACTCCAGATCCCGGTCGGCCAGATGATGCTCGAGGCACGGAGGGTCGGCCCAGGTCGCACGAGCAGCAACTCGCCGGCGACGTCCAGGCGATCGAGGCCTACAACGCCCCGATCCGCGAATCGAATCGGCTCGTCCGCCAGGTCCTCTCCGAGACAGTCGGCACCGACCAGGGAGACGACCATCCGCCTGGGAGAAATGGATGGTCGACCTCTTCGGCTATCGCCTATAGCGCCTCAGAAGTCCGTCCACCGAGAGACCACGGTCGTCGAGCAGGTCCCGCTGGCCTATCAGCCCCAGACCACTCCCTATCGTCCGGTCAACCATGACCGATCGCTGCGGATCTCGTCCACCATTCTTGCTTCGGCGCGGGGACGCCCGGTGCAGACGATGGACGGAACTCGTCCCATCGAAGACCTCCGCGCCGGCGACGATGTCCTCACCCAGAACCCCAGGACCGGCGAGCTGAAGTACCAGCCGCTGGTCGCGGTCTACCACAACCCACCCAATGCGACCTTCCGCATCGAACTGGATGGCGAGTCGATCGTCGCCACCGGCATCCATCGCCTCTGGAAGGCCGGCAAGGGCTGGACCATGGTCCGCGACCTCAAGCCGGGCGATGTCCTCCGCACCCTCGGGCGGGACCGCCGCGGTGAAATCGGTCGTCGAGGAGAAGGTCCAGCCGGTGTTCAACCTCCAGGTGGCCGATGGCGAGAGCTTCTTCGTGGGCCGGTCGGGCGTGCTGGCGCACGACAACAGCACGATCAACCCGACGCCCGAGCCGTTCGATGCCGTCGAGCCGCGTCGGCGAGTCCGAGGCCGGCCACGCCGCGGTCCGTGCTCGGCCGATGAACGATCCATCCCGTCCCGAGGAGTCCGAATCATGCTCTCGCTCCTGGTCGTCTGCCTCGGCCTGATCGCCGCTCGATGATGGAGTCGCACCCATCCCCGAGGACTCGGCGGCTCGCGCCGCCTACGAGGCGGCCCAGGCCAAGGCCGGGCACGATGCCAAGGCCCATGTCCGGCTGGCGCTTCTGGTGCGAATCGCACGGCCTGGGCGCCGAGCGGATGAAGCACCTGGCGATGGCGGTGCTCTATGACCCATCCAATGGCCTGGCGCGGGGCTGATGGGCCTGGTCGCCTACCAGGGGAAGTGGAAGCGCCCGGACGACGTCAGCCGGCAGGTCCAGGACGACCCCAGCGCAAGGCCCTGATGCAGGAGTATTTCCAGCGGCGGGCCAAGACCTCCGAGAAGGCCGAGGACCAGTGGAAGCTGGCTCTCTGGTGCGAGCAGAACGGCCTGAAGGACCAGGCGATCGCGCAGTATCATGCGGTCCTGCGGCGGGACCCGAGCCGCGAGTCGGCGTGGAAACGGCTGGGCTTCAAGAAAGTCGGCGGACGCTGGGTCAAGCCGGAGTGGCAGGCGGCGCAGAAGCACGAGTCCGAACAGCAGAACCGGGCCAACAAGCACTGGAAGCCCTTGCTGGAGAAGTGGCGCGATGCCCTGTTCAGCCGAGATAAGACGCGGCGCGCCGCGGCGGAGGAAGCCCTGTTGGGCGTGACCGACCCGCGCACCGTGCCGATGATCTGGACCGTCTTCGTGCCCAAGGGTGCCGGGGTCAGCAGACGGCGGTGCGCGTGCTGGGCCATGTCGATGCGCCGGGCGCATCGCGGTCGCTGGCGATCCTGGCCCTGATGAGCGCCGGCGCCGAGGCACGTCGCGAAGCGGCGCAGACCCTACGGCAGCGCAATGCGCGGGACTTCGCCCCGTTCTTGATCGGCCTGATTCGCGACCCGATCCGTTATGAAGTGAAGCCGGTCCGAGGGCCGGGCCAGAGGGGCGAGCTGGTGATCAAGGACGGGACGACCAATCGCAAGCGGCTCTATACGCCGCTTTCCGAGCCCGATGTCACGATCGGGCCAAACGATCGGGTATCGATCGACCCCTCGACGGGACTGCCCGTCGTCTCACGGCTCATCGGGAACTACTTCAACCCGAATCAGATTCCGCTCAGTCGGTCTCAAATGCTGGCCGCGATGGGGATCACGGCCCCGGCAGAGCGCTGGTCAGCTCTCCGGAATGCTGACCAAGGCGGGGCTCCCGGCTGCCCAGAGCCAGCGGCTCGGCCAGACCCTGAATGCCAATGCCGTCTCATCCTACCAATTCGTCGTCGTCCGAGATGAACATGATCTTGAAGCGAATCCCGGTTTCAGCGGGACTTATGGGTTCGGCCCAGAGCGAGTTTCTCCGGCTCCCGGTCGGCCAGATGGAGCTCGACGCGCAGCGGTCGGCCCAGGTCGCAAGCCAGCAGCTCGCCGGTGACGTCCAGACGATCGACGCGTACAACGCCCCGATCCTCGAGACGAATCGCCGCGTGCGTCAGGTCCTCTCGGAAGCCGTGGGCACCGACAAGGGGGACGACCACTCCGCCTGGCTGAAGTGGCTGGTCGATCTCTTCGGCTATCGCCTATGCCGCCCAGAAGGCGTCTACCGATGAGACCACGGTCGTCGAGCAGGTCCCGCTGGCCTATCAGCCGCAGGCCATGCCTGTCGTCCAGCAAGCGATGACTATCCAGCCCGGCGTAGCCCATCATGCTTGCTTCGGGGTCGGAACTCCCGTCCAGACGATGGACGGCCCGCGACCGATCGAAGACCTCCGCGCCGGCGATGATGTCCTCACCCAGAATCCCAGGACCGGCGAGCTGAAGTACCAGCCGCTCGTGGCGGTCTACCACAATCCGCCCAACGCGACCTTCCGCATCGGGCTAGACGGCGAGTCGATCGTCGCCACCGGCATCCACCGCCTCTGGAAGGCCGGCAAGGGCTGGACCATGGTCCGCGAATTGAAGCCGGGCGATGTCCTCCGCACCCTCGGGGGGACCGCCGCGGTGAAGTCGGTTGTCGAGGAGAAGGTCCAGCCGGTCTTCAACCTCCAGGTGGCCGACGGCGAGAGCTTCTTCGTGGGCCGGTCGGGCGTGCTGGCTCACGATAATAGCACGATCAACCCGACGCCCGAGCCGTTCGATGCCGTCTCCCATCTCGGCGAGTCTACGCGGCCAAGCCGCCGACGTCCGGCCGATGAACGATCCATCCCGTATCCGAGGAGTCCGAATCATGCTCTCGCTTCTGGTCGTCTGCTTCGGCCTGATCGCCATCGATGATGGAGCCGCATCAATCCCCAAGGACTCGGCGGACCGCGCCGCCTACGAGGCGGCCCAGGCCAAGGCCGGGCACGATGCCAAGGCCCATGTCCGCCTGGCGCTCTGGTGCGAGGCGCACGGCCTGGGCGCCGAGCGGATGAAGCACCTGGCGATGGCGGTGCTTGTATGACCCGTCCAATGGCCTGGCGCGGGGCTTGATGGGCCTGGTCGCCTACAAGGGGAAGTGGGAGCGGCCCGACGAGGTCAGCCGGCAGGCCCAGGACGACCCCAAACGCAAGGCCCTCCTCAAGGAGTATCTCCAGCGCCGCGCCAACACGCCCGAGACGGCCGACGGCCACTGGAAACTGGCCATGTGGTGCGAGCAGAACGGCCTGAAGCAGCAGGCGATCGCGCACTTCCACCAGGTCTTGAAGCGGGATCCCTCGCGGGACGCGGCGTGGAAGCACCTGGGATTCAAGAAGTCGGCGGGCGGTGGATCAAGCCGGAGCTGGTGGCCGCCGCCAAGGCCGTGTCGCAGGAGCAGCAGCGGGCGGACAAGCACTGGAAGCCGATCCTCGAGCGCTATCGCACCGCCATCCAGGGTAAGAACCGCCACGCGGCGCGCCAACGGCCGAGCAAGCCCTGGCGCAGATCACCGACCGGGACGCGGTGCCGATGGTGTGGGCGACGTTCGGGCGAGGGGACGCGGCGCTCGCAAAGCGTGGCCGTGCAGATGCTCGGCCAGATCGACGACGCGGCGGCGTCGCGGCTGCTGGTGCTCCTGGCGGTCTTCAGCGGCTCGGCGGCCGGTGCGGGGCGAGGCGGCTGCGACATTGCGACAGCGCGATGCTCGGGAGTTCGCCGCGATGCTGATCGAGATGATCCTGGAGCCGATCGAGTACGAGGTGAAGAAGGTGCGCGGGCCGGGCCAGGGCGGCGAGCTCTTGATCAAGGGCCAGGGATCGGCTCCGAACGTGAAGCGGCTGTACTCGCCGCCGGCGGGGCCAACGATCACGCCCCAGGCCGGGGACCGGTTCTATCTCGATCAGAACGGCCTGCCCGTCATCGCCCGGCCCGAGCAGGTCTGGAATACCGGATGGTTCTCACCGAACTCAGTCCGGGCCATGATCAACCAGCAGCCCATGCCCACCGCGCAGAAGAAGGGCCAGTTCATCGAACATGGCCGCTCACAGCGGCCTCGGCGCCCAGAGCCAGAAGATCGGCCAGTTGATGATCAATGCTTATGAAAACCAGATCAATATTAACAGAAGCAATGTTTTCCTTTCATCGAATCCTTACGATCAGCATGTACGTCAGGATGCTCGCTGGATACCGGCTTCAATCCCAATGCCGTGATCGCGTACACCATGGCCCAGGGGGAGACGATCCCCGTGGGCCGCATGGCGCAAGAGGCGCAGAAGACGGCCGTCCTCGCCGAGAAGCAACTGGAGAGCGACGTCGCATCGATCGACGAGTACAACCCATCTCTGCGCCAGATCAATGACCGGGTCGTGCCGGTCCTCAAGGACATCTCGGGGCTCAACCTCGGGCCCAAGCCCGCCGGGTGGCGGACAGTGGTACAACAACCTGATCGGCTATCAGCTCAACCAGCTCCAATCGTCGGATAAGCCGCTGACGGTCGAAAACGTCCCGCTGGCGTATCAGCCCCAGCCGATCGCCATCGGACAATTCACGGGCCCGATCGCCATGGAGCGGCACAGTTGCTTCGCCGCGGGGACGCTGGTGCGGACGCTCACCGGCTTGGAGCCGATCGAGACCCTCAAGCTGGGCGACCCGGTCCTCACCCAGAGCACCCAGGACCGGCGCCCTGGCTTACAAGCCCATCCTCGGCATCCACCACAACCCGCCCAGCAAGACGTTTCGGGTCAAGCTCGGTGAGGAGACGGTGGTCAGCAGCGAGTTCCACCGGTTTTGGAAAGCCGGCGTGGGCTGGGTGATGGCCCGGGACCTGAAGCCCGGCGATCTCATCCGCACGCTCGAACGGCCCGGTGGCCGTGACCCGGATCGAGCGAGGCGAGGTGGTGCTGGTGTACAATCTGGATGTGGCCGAGGACGCCGATTTCTTCGTCGGCCGTCGCGGAGTCCTGGTGCACGACAACACGCTGCCGGACCTGCGGGAGCGGCCATTCGACGCGGTCGAAACGCTGGCCGGGTCGGTCAAGAATCCCAAGCCGGCACCCTGAGCCGTGACGGTCCGATCCGTGAGGAGTCCGAATCATGCTCTCGCTTCTGGTCGTCTGCTTCGGCCTGATCGCCCTCGATGATGGAGCCGCATCGATCCCCACGGACTCGGCGGACTCGCGCCGCCTACGAGGCGGCCCAGAGCCAAGGCCGGGCACGATGCCAAGGCCCATGTCCGGCTGGCGCTCTGGTGCGAGGCGCACGGCCTGCGGCGCCGAGCGGATGAAGCACCTGGCGATGGCGGTCCTGTATGACCCGTCGAATGGCCTGGCGCGCGGCTTGATGGGCCTGGTCGCTTACCAGGGCAAGTGGGAGCGGCCCGACGAGGTCAGCCGGGAGGCCCAGGACGACCCCAAACGCAAGGCCCTCCTCCAGGAGTATCTCCAGCGCCGCGCCAAGCACGCCCGAGACGGCCGACGGCCACTGGAAGCTGGCCATCTGGTGCGAGCAGAACGGCTTGAAGCAGCAAGCGAACGCCCATTTCCACCAGGTCTTGAAGCTGGATCCCTCGCGGGACGCGGCGTGGAAGCACCTGGGATTCAAGAAGTCGGGCGGCCGTTGGATCAAGCCGGAGCTGGTGGCCGCCGCCAAGGCCCGTGCGCAGGCCAGCAGCAAGGCGGACAAGCACTGGAAGCCGATCCTCGAGCGCTATCGCACCGCCATGCAGGGTAAGAGCGATCCACGCGACGCGCCAAGGCCGAGCAAGCCCTGTCGCAGATCACGGATCGGGATGCGGTGCCGATGGTGTGGGCGACGTTCGGCCGGGGCGATGCGGCGTTGCAGAAGGTGGCCGTGCAGGTGCTGGGTCAGATCGACGACGCGTCGGCGTCGCGGTCGCTGGTGCTGCTGGCGGTCTTCAGCGGCTCGGCCGGTGGTGCGGGGCGAGGCGGTGGCGACATTGCGGCGCAAGGACGCGCGGGAGTTCGCCGCGATGCTGATCGGGATGATCCTCGAGCCGATCGAGTACCAGGTGAAGAAGGTGCGGCGGGCCGGGTCAGGGCGGCGAGCTCTTGATCAAGGGCCAGGGCTCGGCACCGAATCTGAAGCGGCTGTACTCGCCGCCGGGCGTGCCGATCACCCAGCAACCCGGGGACCGGGTCTATCTCGACCAGAATGGCCTGCCCGTCATCGCCCGGCCGGAGAATATCTGGTACTGCACGATGACACTGGGCCAGCTCGCGAGCGTCCTCCCAGGTGCAACCCAGCCGACCGCCCAGCAGAAGGGCCAGTATATCAACATGCTGGCTCACAGCGGCCTGGGCGCCGGCGGGCCAGAAGCTCGGCCAGATTGATGATTAGTAATTATGAAAATCAGAACAAATTATCTAATTCAATCTATTACCTTTCCCAGAATCCCTTCGTCGCCATGGCGGCATGTCGGGCCGACGCTCACCCCCATGATCTGCTCCGAACCCGAACTCCCTGATCATCTTCGAGTTCGCCCAGGGCGAGACGATCCCGGTGGGCCGCATGGCGCATGGAGGCCCAGAAGTCGGCCGTCGTCGCCGAGAAGCAGCTCGAGAGCGACGTCGCCTCGATCAAGGAGTACAACGCATCCTTGAGCCAGATCAACGACCGCGTCGTCCCCATCCTCAAGGACATCTCGGGCCTCAACATCGGCCCGAAGCCCGCCGAGTGGCAGAAGTGGTACGTCAACCTGATCGGCTACCAGCTCAACCAGCTCCAGTCGTCGGACAAGCCGACGGTCGTCGAGGACGTGCCGCTGGCCTACCAGCCCCAGCCGATCCCCATCGGACAGTTCTCGGGCCCGATCGCCACGATGCGGATCAGTTGCTTCGGGGCCGGGACGCTGGTGCGGACGCTCACCGGGTTGGAGCCGATCGAGACGCTCAAGGTCGGCGACCCGGTCCTCACCCAGAGCACCCGTACCGGCGCCCTGGCTACAAGCCGATCCTCGCCGTCCACCACAACCCGCCCAGCAAGACCTTCCAGCGTCAGGCTCGGCGAGGAGACGGTCGTGAGCAGCGAGTTCCACCGGTTCTGGAAATCCGGACAGGGCTGGGTGATGGCTCGGGACTTGAAGGAGGGGGACCGGATCCGCACGCTCGACGGCCCGGTGGCGGTGACACGGATCGAGCGGGGTGAGGTGGTGCTGGTGTACAATCTGGATGTGGCCGAGGACGCCGACTTCTTCGTGGGCCGTGGCGGCGTCCTGGTGCACGACAACACGCTGCCGGACTTGCGGGAGCGGCCGTTCGACGCGGTCGAAACGCTGGCCGGGTCGGCCAAGAATCCCAAGCCGGCCCCCTGAGCCGGCGGTCCGATCTATGAGGAGTCCGAATCATGCTCTCGCTCGTCCTGATCGGCTTTAGCCTGATCGCCCTTGGCGATGAAGCGATCCTCGACCCCGGCGGACCTCGGCTGCCTACGAGGCGGCCAAGGGCCAAGGCCGGGCACGATGCCAAGGCCCATGTCCGGCTGGCCTTGTGGTGCGAATCGCACGGGATGTCGGCCGAGCGGATGAAGCACCTGGCGATGGCGGTCCTCTATGACCCGTCGAATGGACTGGCTCGCGGGCTGATGGGCCTGGTCGCCTACCAGGGGAAGTGGGAGCGTCCGGACGTCGTCGGGCGTGAGATCCAGGACGACCCGGCCTATCACGACCTGATCCGCGAGTACCTGGAGCGGCGGGCCCAGTACGGCCCGCAAGCCCGACGCCCAGGCGCGGCTGGCGGCCTGGTGCGAGCAGAAGGGCCTCAAGGAACAGGCGATCGCGCACTACTCGGAGGCCGTCCGGCTGGATCCGTCGCGCGAGGCCACGTGGCGACACCTGGGCTACAAGAAGCAGGGAGACCGCTGGGTCAAGCCGGAGGAACTGGCCGCCGAGCGGCTGGAGTCCGAGCGGCAGCGGCACGCCGATAAGCATTGGGAGCCGAAACTCAGGCGGCTGCGCGAGGCCATGGAAGCCAAGGACGCGACCCGGCGCGCCAAGGCCGAGGCGGCGATCGCCGAAGTGACCGACCCCCGCGCCGTGTCGATGATCTGGGCCGTGTTCGTCCGCGGCAGCGAGCGATCGCGGATCGCCGCGGTGCAGATGCTCGGCCAGATCGACGGACCGACGGCCTCCAACGCCCTGGCCGCCCTGGCCGTCTTCAACGTCTCGGCCGATGTCCGGGGGCGGGCCATCGAGACCCTCGTCCGCCGCGATCCCCGCGACGTCATCGGCCGATTGATCAACCTCGTCCGCAAGCCGTTCAAGTACGACGTACGCCGTCCCGGAGGCCCGGGCACCACCGGCGAGCTCTTCGTCGAAGGCGAGCGGTTCAACGTCCAGCGCTTCTACAAGAATGCGCCGATCGACCCCGGCCGGATTCCGGCTCGCATCTTCGCGCCGTCGGTCCCGTTCGATCCGTACAGCGTTCAGAACCAGTTGCTGGTCTCGGCGGCCTTCGGGGGCATGTCCATCACGCCAACGGGCCCGACGCCGAACGCCGCGCAGTTCGGGCAAGCCCTCGCGGCCAATCCCCAGAATGCCGCGGCGATCTTGAAGAACGGCAGGAACGGCGCGGCCACCGCGCCGGGTGCGGCCTTCAATCCCTCCTCGAACCTGGTCTACGATACCTTGGCCGCCGCGGCCTACCGCGACATGCAGATCGCTTCGGCATACCAGGCCATCGAGCAGGCCAGTCAGAATTTGCAGCAGAGGCTCGCGCTGGACATCCAGACGGTCGAGACGACCAACTCGCAGATCGGCGATCTCAACGGCCGGGTGCTCCCCGTCCTCAAAATGGTCAGCGGCCAGGACTTCGGGGCAGAGCCCGAGAAGTGGAAGACCTGGTGGACCGACCAGCTCGGCTACGTCTATCAGTCGAATATCCCCGAGACCAAGCCCACGCTCACCGACACGGTGACCGTGACGACCCCCTTCACTGATGGGCACGAGCCACACGGCATGCTTCGCGGCCGGCACGCTGGTCTCCACCCTGGACGGCCCCTCGCGATCGAATCGATCCATGTCGGCGACCGCGTCCTGTCGCAGGACACCACGACCGGCTCGCTGGCCTTTCGGCCGGTCGTCGCCGTCCACCTCAACCGTCCCTCGCCGACGTTCCGGATCGCCATCGACGGCGAGACGATCGTCGCCACCGGCATCCATCGTTTCTGGAAGGCCGGCAAAGGCTGGACCATGGCCCGCGACCTCAAGCCGGGCGATGTCCTGATCCGCGTCATCGGCGGCGTCGCACCCGTGAAGTCGATCGAGCCCGATGCCACCCAGCCGGTGTATAACCTCGACGTGGCCGAGAGCCGCGACTTCTTCGTCGGGAACCAAGGGCCTCCTGGTCCACGACTTCAGCTTCGTCCAGCCGGTGATGTCACCGTTCGATCGCACTTCCTTGAGTCTTGAAACGCGACACGACGCCGGCCAGCGGCAAGAACACGCCCGATAAAGATTTTGATGGATTGTGGAGACTG
Source organism: uncultured Isosphaeraceae bacterium (assembly GCA_963842405.1). Lineage (GTDB taxonomy): Bacteria > Planctomycetota > Planctomycetia > Isosphaerales > Isosphaeraceae > CAVZRC01. Next base: position 41,301 of record CAWJGW010000054.1, read on the forward strand.
CGCCCATGACCTGGTCGATTCTCATGGTTTGTGCCTTGATCGGGGAGGATCCGACACCTCCTGTCATTGCTCCATCTCAGCTCTCGGCCTACGAGTCGGCCCGGAGCAAGGCGGGCCGCGATGCGAATGCCCATGTCCGGCTGGCCCTCTGGTGCGAGGCGCACGGCATGAATTCGGAGCGGATGAAGCACCTGGCGATGGCAGTGCTCTACAGCCCCTCGAACGGCCTGGCGCAGGGCCTGATGGGCCTGGTCGCCTACCAGGGGAAGTGGGAGCGTCCCGAGGCCGTCGGCCATCGGCTCGAGGACGATCCGGCCTATCACGAACTGATCCGCGAGTACATGGAACGGCGGGCGCATACGGCCCGCAAGCCCGACGCCCAGGCGCGGCTGGCGTCCTGGTGCGAGCAGAAGGGACTCAAGGAGCAGTCTCTGGCCCACAACACGGAAGTGGTCCAGCTGGATCCCTCCCGCGAAGACGACCTGGAGGCACCTCGGATACAAGAAGCAGGGGAGCCGATGGGTCAAGCCGGAGGAGTTGGCCGCCGAGCACACGGGGGCTGAGCAGCAACGGCACGCCGACAAGCAGTGGGAGCCGAAGTTGAAGCGCTTGCGCGAGGCTTGGACGGCAAGGACCCGCTCGGCGTACCAGGGCCAAGAGGCGATTGCTGAGGTGACCGATCCGCTCGCCGTGCCGATGATCTGGGCGGTACTGATCCGGGGCGGTGAGCGGTCGCGCCTGGCGGCCGTGCAAATGCTCGGCCAGATCGACGGGCCGGCGGCCTCCAACGCCCTGGCGGCGTTGGCGTTGTATAACCCATCCGCCCAGGTGCGGGCCCGGGCGACCGAGACGCTCAACCGTCGCGATCCGCGCGACATCGTCGGTCGATTGGTCTACCTCGTCCGCAAGCCGTTCAAGTACGAGGTGGAACGCATCGGCGGTCCCGGTACAGTGGGGGAATTGTTCGTCGAAGGCGAACGATTCAACATCCGGCGGTTCTACCAGAACGCGGCCTGCTCAATCCGAACATGCTTCAGGACTGGCTCCCACCCCGGTTCTTCGCTCCTTGGGTCCCGTTCGATCCCTACAGCGCGCAGAATCAGGTGATGGTCTTTGCGGCCTTCGAGGGCTTGCCTGGCGGGACACCGCTCGTCGCTCCGCAGGTTGGGGGTGCGATCGCGGCCAATCCGCAGAATGCGCCGTTAATCCTCAAGAACCGGGGGGCCACCCTGCCGCCGCGGGTTCAATCCTACGTCGAGATTGCATGTACGATGCCTACGCCGCGGCTGTTTACCGCGACATGCAGATCGCTGCAGATAAGGCCTACCAGGCGATCGATCAGCCCAGGCAGAATCTGGAGCAGGCCCTCTCGCTGGACATCGAGACCGTCGAGACGACCAATACCCAGATCACCGAGCTGAACGGTCGGGTACTCCCCATGCTCAATACGATCACCGGACTGAATCTGGGGATCGAGCCCGAGCAGTGGAAGGCATGGTGGACCGACCAGCTCGGTTACGTCTACCTGTCGAGCAGCCCGGAGACCAAGCCCACATACACCGACGTAGTGGTCGGGATGAGCAAGTTCACCCAGGCGTGCTTCACAGCCGGGACCCTGGTCTCGACCATGGATGGCCCGCGCACGATCGAGTCGATCCAGGTCGGCGATCGTGTCCTGGCACAAGACACCACGACCGGCTTGCTCGCCTTCCAGCCAGTCCTCGCCGTGCACCACAACAAGCCCTCGCCTACACTCCGAATGGACCTCGACGGGGAGACGATCGTCGCCACCGGCATCCATCGCTTCTGGAAGGCTGGTAAAGGCTGGACCATGGCCCGCGACCTGAAGCTGGGCGATCGGATTCGCGTCATTGGCGGCGTCGCTCCGGTGAAATCGATCGAGCCGGCTGCCACTGAGCCAGTATATAACCTCGAGGTGGCTGAGAGCCGGGACTTCTTCGTCGGTAACAAGGGTTTCCTGGTGCACGACTACAGCTTCGTGCAGCCGGTGATGTCACCGTTCGACCGCTCGTCATTGGTCATTAGCCATTAGTCATTGGTGTGTGGTGACGGTCCTTGGCGTCTCGTCCTCCGTCCAATAGGCATCGCTGCCTCACTCACCCCGATCGGGCTTCTCACAGAGTCACGAATGACCAATGACGAACGACTAATTCAAGCTGGTTTTCTTGGTGTGGCCTGATTCCAGGCGAGGAGTGTGACCTCGTCTCTCGTGATCTGCCTTGAATGAGCGGCGCCTCGAGCTTCGTTTATCCCAAGGGCAGTCCCTTCTTGAGGGAATCGCCCTTGGACTTGGTCGCCAGCGCCAGGTCCGTCGTGTTGACCGACCCGTCGCCGTTCACATCCATACTCAGCGCCGTCAGGCCCGACGCTGGCTGGTTGATCGCCGTCGCGATCTGGGTCGCCGACTGGCCCCGCGTCGCCGCGATCTCGTTCAGGTCGTTCTGGTCGACGGTGCCGTCACCGTTTACGTCGCCCAGCAGGCGGTAGAAGTGTTGTGTCGAGCCCACTCCGGACTGGCTTCCCGATGGTGCGAAGCTCAACGCGTAATAACCATCGGCCGCTGTCGAGTTATTGGCATTATTGATGCCGGTGGGATCGACTCCGCCGGTGCCGAAGTCAATCTCGATCGCGTTGTCGATGACCGAGAGCAGGCCCTTGAGCGAGACCGGTGTCGGCGTGCCGGAGTCGTTCAGGTTGTTCTGCGTCAGCGTCAACTCTGCCGGGTTGTTGGCCGTCGGGTTGTTCACCGAGTTGACGATCGACTCCAGCACGCTGTCGGACGCGTTGTTGAAGTTGACGTCGAGGTAACGGATGTAGGACCGCTCGGCGGCACCGTTCTCCACCGTCAGGCTGGTCACGGCGAGGTTCGAGGCCGCGGGCTCGCTGTAAGACTCGGAGAAGCTGACGTCGTACATCGCGTGCATGGGCTCCTCGAGGCCGGCCGCATCAATCCCTACGCTGTAGAATTTATAGGTATTCGAGGGACCGTAGTCGCTGGAGGGCATCACATACGTGGTTGTCGCCTGATACGTTCCCGAGTTGTTGGCCACGCCGGCCGGGATGGCCGGACCTATCAGCACCGGTGTCCCTGCACCGATCGACACATAGACTTCGAAGTAGGCCAGCCCGCTGCCACCGGTGTCGGTCCCGGCCAGGTTGAGCGTGAAGGTACCGTTGGAATTGTAGCTGCTGGACGAGGTCACCTGGGTTGCAGGTGTGTTCAGGTTGGGTAGGTCGGTGCTGGCCTCGACGGTCGGCTTGTAGGGATGGGTATTGCCGACGTTGTCGGTGGCAACGCTGTAGAAGGCATACACGGTGTTGCTCTTGCCGGTGAAATTCGCCGAGGCGGTATTCGGCATGCTGGCGGATGGTGTAAGGGCCGTCCAGAGGGTCCAGGCGCCGCCGTTGGTGGAGACGTAGACCGCGAACGAGGTGATGTTGACCGTCGGGCTGCCGGCCGGCTCGGTGGGAACTGTGCCGGTGACCGTGACGGGGAAGACCAGGCTGGTGCCAATCATGGGCAACGGGCTGACAGTGCTCGAGGGCGATGTGGTGTCCATCAGCCACGAGGTGGAAATCGAGCCGGTGCCCGGGTTGCCGTACTGGTCCTGGATGTCGGCGGCGTTGAACGTCAGCGTATAGCTGCCCTCGGCCCCGGTGGGACGGTGCCAAGCCGTTGAGGGCGTAGGTGTCGCCCGTCACCACGGAGAGCGAGACCCCGGGACCGCGACAGCCCGCCGTTATCGCTCAGGGTGACGGCCCGGGGGAAAAGCTGACGAGATTGATCGGCCCGTTGAAGGTGATGTCGACGGACGAGACGGCCGTGTTCCGGGGATTCGGCGGACGGGCGAGATCCCGGTGAGCATGATCGGATTGACGGTGCCACTGACGCTGACGTCCTGCTCGGGCACCCCGGTGCTATCGGCCGTGATCATGCCGGTTATCGACCCGATGGGTGCCTTGGCGGCGATGCGGGCCAGGATCGTGGTCGTGCCGACGGTGCCCCCCGACTCGGCGAGGTCCAGGGTCGTGCCGTAGCTAGTGCCGCCGTCGTCCGACAGTTCCACGCCCCCCGGCGCGGTCACCACGATGTCGGCCGTCAGGGCGGTGCCGCTGACGGTGAAGCTCTGGGCGTCGCCGGCGGTCCCGTGGGTGGTCGAGCCCAGGTCGATCGAACGGGTGCTCACCGTGATAGCGGATGTCAAGTTCTTCAGTATGCCGCCCGGCTCGATGATCACCGTGCCCATCGGGGTGTAGGTTGCGCCGGGTTCGATGATCATCGTGCCGAGAATTTCCAGGGTCCCGCCCGACTCGATGGTCACGGTGCCTGAGACGTCCATGGTTCCGCCGGCACCCTCCGTGAGTCGGCCGTAGACATCCAGGACGGTGCCCGCCTCCACTGTGATCGCGTCCATGTCCGAGAGCAGCCCGGTGGCCTCCACCGTGACGGTCCCTTTATCATCCAGGCTACCCCCGGAGAGGATCTCCACGGTGCCCGCGATGTCGAGGAAAGAGTCTTTTTCCACGATGACCTTGCCACTGTCGGCCAGCGTGGCACCGTCGGCCACCGTGACGGCATCGGACGCGATGCCGAGGTCGTCCAGAGTGCCCTGGACGGTGACGGCTCCCTCGTCGTCGAAAGTCCCGACCGCCTCGACCGTCATCACGCCCATGACAATGAGTGTCCCGCCGGACTCGACGGTGACGCCGCCGACCACATCGAGCGTCGCTCCACCCCCCACCTCCAGGTTCCCCGAGTCCTCGACGCTCAGCGAGGCGGTCGCGCCGACCGAGACGGCCCCGTTGTCGTCCAGCATGCCGTCCACCGTCACCGACGCGGAGAGGTTCAGTGTGGCCCCCGTCGCCACGGTCACGGTGCCGGCGTCATCTAGGGTGGCGCCGGTGTCCACCGTGACGGTGCCCATGTCGTCGAGGTCTGCCCCGTCCTCGACGGTGACGGTGCCCATGTCGTCGAGCGTGGCGAACGAGGCGACGGTGACCGACCCGATGAGGTCGAGCTTGGCGGGGGCCCCGACTGTGAGGGTCCCCTTCACGGTGGTCGTGCCGCTGATTTCGGCCTTGCCGGAGGCGTTCAGATTCAAGTCGGCCTGCGCTCCCCACGGTCACATCGCCGGAGAGATCGAGCGTCGCGGCTCCCTCGACGGTGACCTTCCCCTCGTCGTCCAGTGAGGCGTCATCCGACACGGTGAGGGTGCCGTTGACCGTGAGACTGGCGGCGGAGGCCACGGTGAGGGATTCGTCCACGGTCAGCGTGCCGCCGGCGGGCACGCTGAAGGTGCCCTGGTCGTCCAGGGTGCCGTCCGATTCGACCGTCAAGGTCCCCTCGTCCTCGAGCGTCCCGACCGCTTCCACGGTCAGCGTACCGGTGACGCTCAGCGTCGCGCCGGCCTGGACGGTGACGTCACCGACGACGTCAAGAGTCGCGCCATCTCCCACTTCCACATCGCCCGAGGCCTGGACGGTCAGGGTGGCGGTCGCGCCGGCCCACACCACCCTTCATCGTCCAGCGCCGTACCGTTTACCGTCACCGCCGCGAACAGGTTCATCTTCGCCCCGGAGGCCACGGTCACGGTACCGGCGTCCTTCAGCGCGGCGGCGGTGTTGACGGTGACGGTCCCCTTGTCGTCGAGGTCGGCATCGTCCTCGACGGTGACGGTCCCCATGTCGTCGAGCGTGCCGCCCGAGGCGACGGTCGCGGTGCCCGAGACGGTCAGGGTGGCTCCCGACGCCACCGTCACTGAGCCGTTGACACTCAGGCTCCCTCCCGAGGCGATCGTGGCCGGGCCGGCCAGATTCAGGGTTCCGCCCGTCTCGACGGTCACATCGCCTTGATCCGAGAGGCTCGCGGCCGAATCCAGGGACACCGTACCCTCAACGTCCAGGCTGCCACCGGACGCCACACTCAGACCGCCCTGGATCTCGAGGGTGTGGCCCGCATCCACGGTCAGGCTGGTACCGGCAACCACCGTGACGCCACCGGACACCGTCGCCGTCGCAATCCAGCTCGAGCGAGCCGTGATTGACGTTGAGGGAATCCGTCAACAGGGGCAGGCCGGAAAAGGTGTAGTCGTCCGCCGTGCTGACGGAATCGAAGCTGATTCCCAGGTCGTTGTCGTTGGTCAACTGCAGGGCGCCGGTCGGGAAGACCAGGGCATCCCCGGCGGTGGGGGCCACGTCTCCTTGCCAGTTGTCAGGATCGCTCCAGAGGTCGTCCGGCCCCTTGCCCGTCCAGGTCTCACTCGGATTGTAGGCCACGAGGTCGGGGATGAGCAGGTTGGCGATCGGGCTCCCGCGCCCGGTGACGAGATCGTAGCCGGGGCCGGCGACTGTATTGGCCGTTGTTCCCCGTGATGATGTCGTTGAAATCGGCGTCCGGCAATTGGTAGAGGGCAGGAAGGGTCTCGGTCGGGCCGGTGAGGGGGTCCTTCCCCGCCAGCACCCGGCCCTGATCGGCGATCGCGATCAGGCCGGCCCAGCACGGGGCGGACAGGCTGGTGCCGCCGACGCCGTTCTCCACCCAGGTCGTCGGATCGTTCGGGATCCTTTCCGTAGGAATTGATCACCTGAACTCCGGTCGCCGGGTCGGCCACGAAGGACACGTCGGGCGTCGTGCGAGCACTATAACCCAGGCCGCTCTGATAGGGCGGAGGCTCTGTCCCGACGGGACTGGCAGGTACCTCGTATTGGCTGATCCCGCCACCACTCCCTTCCCACGCCGTTTCAGTCAGGTAACTACCGTCCGAACTGAGATAGAGGCTCGTCCCCCCGACGGCCACGACGTTCGGTGAGTAGGCCGGATAACCCCCGGGAGCCCCATCATCCCCAGTGGAGGCCAGGAGCGTTACTCCAGCCGGCGGGTTGTACACCGTCATGTCCGCGTTGGTCTCGCTCGAATACTCCGGCACACCGTAGCTCAATGACACGACCGAGACGCCAGGGTCATTCTCGGCCCAGGAGACGGCGGGGCCCAGGTCGGGGTTATCGTTCGAGTTCGCTTCCACCAGGATGATGTTCGTGCCGGCGCAGATGGCATGCGCCCATTCAACGTCAATGGCTTCTTCAAGTTCCCACTTTGCATTCTTGTCGGGGTCCACCGGGGGCACACTCGGGTCGCTGGTCTTGATGAGGTCCGTGATATTCGTACCGCTCTGGTTATAGATCTGGAAGCTGGGGGGAGCGAGCAGACCGTAGTCCGTGTCGAACGTGCCAAGATCGTCGATGATATTCGGGTCGTTGTACGCGTCCACGATAGCGATCGTCTGCCCGGCGCCGTCCGGGGTCGCCGTCTTCCCGGCTGGCCCCACGAAAGTGGGGATTTCATCGATCCCGTAAGCCTGGCTGATCTGGTCGGGGGTGTAACTCATCCGATTCGCCTCGACGATCGCCTCTCCAGAGTCGGTACTTGCGACGAAGTCGAGCTGTCCCTTGGCATTCTGGGGGAAATAAACGCTCACATTGGTCACCACCCCGACTCCGGGGATCGACTGGCCGCTGTCGATCACCTGCTCTGGATCATCGACCACGATGGGGTCGTTGTCGGCCGTGGGGTCCCCGATCTCGACCAGACTCGTGTAGAGGCCGACGTTGGCGCTGCCGCTGGTGTCGTTGGCCAGGTAGGCCACGCTGATCGAGCTATTCCCGAAATCCAACAAGCCGTCGCTATCGAATGTGAGGTTCATCGACGCCGGCGCGACCCGGGCGTCCGGGAAGGCGGAGAACGGCCCGACGTCGACGCCTCCCTCTTCCGTCTCGCCCGGATCGAGGTACCCATTGCCCGACGCACCGGCGATGCGGAGCACGACCCGGTCCGCGGCGAACTTGCTCCCTTCCTCACCGAGCGGGATGCTGACGAAGATCCCGGGCCCCGGGTTCAACGGATCGACGTCAACATCCAGGCCGGTCGCGGCGATACTCGCCTCATTGGCCGCGGTCAGGTTCGTGGCGCCGGCCGCCGTGAGGTCCCCGTAGAACGCCACGACGTTGCCGGTGGCGTCGATCCCCGGGTTATTCCCCAGGGTGGAGAAGTTCGTCGAGTTGGCGATCGTGATGGGCGTCTGGTCGAGCTGGTAGACCATGATCGGGCTGGTGGCTGAGCTGCCATCCCGGACGACGACCACCCCATTATTGGCGATCTCCGGCCGCAGGCCGCCCGAACCCGGCCGGGAACACGGCGGCCGGCGATCCGTCGATCATCAGGAAGAGAGACCCCGATTTGTTGTCCTGGTAGGCGAAGTGGGCCCCGTTCGGAGAGATGACGGGGATCAAGTCAATGTCGCCCGAGTCCGAGGAACCTGTTTCCTTACCGGTCCACGTCCCGTCGGTATGCCAGAGGCGAATGTAGGTGTCCAGGGTCGAGCCGCCGATGAGGTACTGGTCCTGTGCGATCACGTCGTTGTTGTTGTCGATCTGCGGAAACGTGAAATTCCGGTTCGTGAAACTCAGCTCGGTCAGCGTGGTGGTCCCGCCAGACGTGACCGGCTCGACCACGCCGTTGTACCCACCAACCGTGCCCAGAAAGGCAACGTTACCGCTGTCGTTGATCGAACCAAGGCTGATGTTCGACAGGTTCCCGATGGCGGCACCGCCGGTCCCGGGCGCATAGACCGTATCGCCGGTCGAGGCCACCGCTGAGAACAAATATGGCCCCTGGGTCAGGCAGACCCTCGCTTCGAGCTGCAGGAACACAACGGGGGACAAGCTCTGGTGGCCTTGCCCGGGGGCTGCCGTTCTTGATGGGAACCTTCACAAGCTCGCGGATGGATTTGTAGAACACGATGCAGCTCCCTGGTTGGTGTCGAGATGGTTCATCCGCATTGCGGCCACGGGTCGGTCAAGTCCATTCGCGTCCCGGTCGGTCCCACCCCGTCGCTCGCAGAGCCCCACGGATCGAGGTGAGATGCAGGTCGGCCACCGACGAGGTGGCTCTCGACGGTGTCGTGGGCAACCCGGTCGGCGATCCGAATCAGGGGCAGAGACACATGGACCCCGGGAAATTCGTGTTCGCTCAACTCATGGACTTCGTTCCTCGGGACGACTTCGACGTTTGTGTGCGGCGATACGGTGGCGATCGCCGTCCGCGCGGCTTCACGTGTCGGGATCAGTTTCTCTGCTTGGCATTCGAGCAAGTGACCTATCGCGAAAGTCTGCGCGACATCGAGACGTGTCTGCGGGCCCTCGAGCCCAAACTGTATCACGCGGGGTTCCGTGGACAAGTCTCTCGGAGCACGTTGGCCGATGCCAACCACGCTCACGATTGGCGGATCTTCGCCGACTTCGCCCAAGTGCTGATCGGCCGGGCGCGAAAACTCTACGTCACCGAACCCTTCGGCGTGGAGTTGGAGCACACCGCGTATGCCTTCGACAGCACCACGATCGATCTTTGCCTGAGCCTTTTCCCCTGGGCGAGGTTCCGTCGCCACAAGGGGGCTGGGAAGCTGCACACGATTCAGTACCTGCGGGGCAACATCCCTCGTTTCGTGCGGATTTCCCACGGAAAAACGGCCGACGTGACCGCCCTCGATTATCTGCCGATCGAACCGGGCGCATTCTACATGCTCGATCGAGGATACGTCGATTTTCGACGTCTCTATCGATTCAAAACGTGTTCGGTCTTCTTCGTGACGCGGGCCAAACGCGGCCTCGATATCACCACGGGTGCGGACGCCAGGACCCCCGTGGAGGGACCTTTAGGAACGGGCCGGGATTAACTTCCCGCTTTTCCTGCGATACGATATCCGGCACTTCGCTCGGGGACTCGCATCCAGGAGGGGGATATGGTCGCGTATACACCAGAGATCGAACGGATGATGAAGTGCCTCTTTGACTCCCTGAGAGAGAACGATCGACGGCGTTATGCCGCCATCGAAGCGACCAAGTTGGGCCACGGCGGGGTCGAGTACATCGCCCGCATCCTGGGGTGCGACCCCAAGACCATCCGTCAAGGGCAGGCCGAGCTCCACGAAGAGGACGACTTGGACACCGAACGTGTCCGAAAAAAAGGGGTGGCCGCAAACGGTTGATCGAGTTCTCCCCTGCCCTTGAGGAGAACTTCTTCAAGGTTCTTCAGGACCACACCGCAGGCGACCCGATGCGCCCCGAGGTGAAGTGGACCAACTTGTCGCGCGGGCAGATCGCCATACGGATTACCGCACTGGGAACCCCGGTGAGTCGTCACGTGGTCTCTCAGCTACTCCGCAAACACAAGTACCGCAGGCGTAAGGCGTTGAAGAAGAAGACGATGGGTCCCCGCAATCCCAACCGCAACGCCCAGTTCGAGAACATCGCCCGTCTCAAGAAGAAGTATCTCAAGGCCGGGTTGCCCGTCATCAGCATGGACACGAAGAAGAAGGAGTTACTCGGCAATTTCTACCGCGACGGCGTGATCGATACCCAGGAGACCATCGAGACCAACGATCACGACTTCGGCAGCGCGGGCTCGGGGACGGTGATCCCCCATGGTCTCTACGATGTGGGCCAGAACAAAGGATTCATCCACCTGAACACCAGCCACGACACCAGCGAACTGGCCTGTGACAGCCTGGCGGCGTGGTGGGACCAACACGGCCGGGTTGACTATCCGCGGGCCAAGAAACTGCTGGTGTTGTGCGATGGTGGCGGCAGCAACAGCGCGAGCATGTATCTCTTCAAGGAAGACCTGCAGAAGCTGGCGACCCGACTGGGCATCGAGATCCGGGTGGCCCACTAGCCGCCGTACTGCTCGAAGTACAATCCGATTGAGCACCGCATGTTCCCGCACGTGACCCGGGCGTGCCGCGGCGTGATCTTCCTAACGCTGGAGACGGTTCGGTACTACATGGCCAAAGCCGAGACAACCACTGGGCTGGAGGTCAAGGTGAGCATCCTCGAGACGGTCTATGAGACCGGCCGGAAGTATGCCGCGGGATTCAAGGAGAGCATGAAGATCATCTTCGACAAGTTTCTCCCCAAGTGGAACTATCGAGCGGTTCCTCAACCCGTGTGAAATCGGGAAATCGGGAAGTTATTCCCGGCTCGTTCCTTAGAGGGCTGATGGTTCCTTCTGTCCGGTCTTCGCACAGACCGTGTCTGAAGTGGCTTCCTCCGTGTGATGGTCATGCAGCGAGGCCCCCTACGGCCGAATCCTTCCCGCCTCTCGTCGGCGGCAGCGATCCAGATCATTACCAGTCGGTTCCTGGGAGTCAATAATCCTCTCTCTAATTCCTCAAAAAATCTAGAGGCTTGCCACGGGGTAACCATCGACAGATACCATCTTGTTCGAGGCTGGAGTCCGCGCTTTACCTGGCGAGATGGGCGCTTACCTTTTAAGGACCAAGGTGTTGCAAACCGGCCACCGATTTCATAATATCCACGTCAGATGGATTCGGATCTCGTCCGACCATTGAGACACCTCTTCATGCCGTGGCACTTCGGCGGCAACAGCTCTTTCCCATTTCTTTCGGAGGCGGGGACATGGTTGGCACCCTCTTGATCTGCTGCGCCCTTCTCGGCCTGGACAATGGCGAGGGAGGGTCCCCGGCCGATCGCACGGTCTACGAGTCGGCCAGAAAAACGGCGGGACGCGATGCTGGAACCCACGTCCGGCTGGCCCTCTGGTGTGAGTCGCATGGTCTGCCGGCCGAGCAGATGAAGCATCTGGCCCTGGCGGTTTTGTACGACCCGTCCCATGCACTGGTGCGCGGGCTGCTGGGGCTGGTCGAGTATCAGGGGAAATGGAGGAGCCCCGAGGATGTCGGGAAAAGGATTCAGGATGACCCAGCCTACCGCGACTTGATCCGAGAATACCTGCAACGACGGGTCCAGGCGCCCCACAAGGCGGAATCGCAGATGCGGTTGGCGGCCTGGTGCGAGCAAAAGGGGCTCAAGCAACAGGCAATCGCCCACTACAACGAGGTCGTCCAGCTCGATCCGTCCCGGGAGGTGGCCTGGCGGCATCTGGGCTACAAGAAGCTGGGGGACCGCTGGGTCAAGGCTGAGGATGCAGCCGCGGCGAAGCTCGAGGCGGAACGCCAGAAATACGCGGATAAGCGGTGGAGGGCGAAGTTAGAGAAGTTGCGTGAGAGCTTGGAGAACAAGGATGCGGCAAGGCGCGCCAGGGCCGAGCGGGCGTTGAGCGCGGTGACCGACCCGCGTGCCGTGCCAATGATCTGGGCGGTCTTTGTGTGCGGGAGCGCGCGGTCGCAACTCGCGGCGGTGCAGGTGCTCGGCCAGATCGATGGCCCGGCGGCCTCGACCGCGCTGGCCACACTGGCGATCCTCTACCCCGAGGGCCCGGTGACCGGGCGCGCGACCGAAACGCTGACCTGTCGTGATCCCCGCGACATCGTTGGCCGGCTAATCAGCATGATTCGCAAGCCCTTCAAGTATCAAGTGCGGCCGGTCAACGGGCCGGGCTCGACGGGCGAGATCTTCGTGGAGGGGGAACAATTCAATGTTCGTCGCCTCTATCGCTCGACACCGATCGATCCGGCCTTGATCCCGGCCGGCTTCTTCGCACCGTTCGACAACCTTCGATCCCCTCGATAATTCCGGCGCCGGAATGCCTGGAACGGCCGCCGCCGGCAACCGTCGGACAAACCCAGGCCCAGATATCATGGAATCCCTCACCGCACGAGCGTTCGCCTCCGCCGGGTCATCCCAAGGCCTTCAGATCGCGCGGCGACTCGATTCGATCCGCCAGGAGAACCAAGCCGTACAGCAGAGGCTCGACGCGGACATCCAGGCCATCGAGCAAATCAATTCCCAGTGCAAACAGCTCAACGACCGCGTGCTTCCCATCATGAGGAGGCTCACCGGCCAGAACCTGGGTGCCGAGCCCGAGAAATGGAAGGGCTGGTGGACGGACCAGCTCGGTTATGCCTACCAGGCGCCCTCGTCAACTTCCAAGCCGACACTCACTGAGATCGTGGACACCCCGAGCTGGTCAGCCTCATTGGAGTGCTTCGGAGCGGGTACCCTGGTCCGCACCATCGACGGGCCTCGGCCGATCGAGTCGATCAAGGTCGGCGATCGCCTGCTGTCCCAGAAGACGTCCTCGGGTGCGCTGACCTTTCAGCCCGTCCTGGCCGTCCATCACACCAAGTCCGCCGCGTGCTCCGCGTCACTCTCGACGGCGAGACGATCGTGGCGACGAGCATCCATCGCTTCTGGAAGGCGGGGGAAGGCTGGACGATGGCCCGCGACTTGAAGCCAGGAGATCGAATTCGTGCAATCGGTGGTGTCGTCGCTGTGCGGTCGGTCGAGTCCAGTGCCACCCAACCTGTGTACAACCTCGACGTAGCCGAGAACCACGATTTCCTGGTCGGGAGTAAAGGCTTGTTGGTGCACGACTCCAACTTCGTGCAACCGGTTCTGGAGCCGTTTGATCGTTCGTCCCTGGTCGCTCGTCAGGACTAATGACTAAACTGCCCGTTGGCCCGGACATTCACGCCGTTCTCGAACAGGAATTCCAGGCAACGGCGTGGCAGATGGCACTGGAGGCGGACCCGGTCGTCGTCGTAGGTGCGGTCGTGGATCTGGGCGTGCTGGGCCAGGTAAGCCAGGACGCGGCCGTTTTCCACCCCCGTCTCGACCTCGGCCTCGAGGGCACGGTCGCTCAGGGCTTCGCGGACGGCCGCCTCGAGTCGGTCGAGGCCCTCATGTTGGGCCGCGCTGATGGACACGGATTCGGCGTGATGGGCCTTGAGCACGTCGAGGATATGAGCGATCGGGCACCTTGTCGGACTTGTTGAGCACCAGGAGCGTGGGGTGGTCCTCCAGCCCCAGCTCGGCCAGGACCGACTTGACCGCCCGGATCTGGTTCTCGGCCTCCGGGCTGGAGGCGTCCACGACGTGCAGGAGCAGGTCGGCCTGGCGAGCCTCCTCGAGCGTGGCCTTGAACGACGCGACCAGGGCGTGGGGCAGGTCTCGGATGAAGCCGACCGTGTCGGACAGCAGCGCCTGCCCGCCGCCGCGGAATCGCCATCGGCGGGTCCGCGTGTCGAGCGTCGCGAACAGCTTGTCCTCGACCAGGACGCCGGCCTCGGTCAGCGCGTTCATCAGCGTGCTCTTACCGGCGTTCGTGTAGCCGACCAGCGAGAGGGTCGGCACGTCGTCGCGGCTGGCGACCTCGCGCTCCTTCTGCGCCTGGATCTTGGCCAGCTTCGCCTTGAGCTCCTGGATACGATGCCCGACCAGGCGACGGTCTTCTTCGAGCTGTTTCTCGCCCGGGCCCCGCACGCCGATGCCGCCCTTGTACCGCGACAGGTGGGTCCACATCCGCTTCAGCCGGGGCATCGCGTATTCGAGCTGCGCCAGCTCGACCTGAAGATGAGCCTCGTGCGTCTGCGCGTGGGTCGCGAAGATGTCGAGGATCAGCTCGGTGCGGTTGACCACCTTGACTTCGAGCTTCTTCTCCAGGTTACGGGTCTGGGCCGGACCCAGGTCGTTATCGAAGACGACCACGTCGGCCTCTTCGGCCTCGACGATCGCCTTGAGCTCTTCGACCTTGCCCGAGCCGATGTACGTGGCGATATCGATCTGCTGCCGTTTCTGCAACAGACTGCCCACGATCTGGAGACCCGCTGTCTTGGCCAATCCCCGGAGCTCTTCCAGGGGATCATCCGGCGTCGCGTCGCTATGGGGTAGGAGGACCCCGACCAGAATGGCACGTTCCCGACGCCCCGAACGGTCGATGCTGTTGGTTTCGATCAAGGCGGGATTTGACCTCGTTTCCTCGAGTCGATCGGAATGGATCGGACGCCTTTCCTCACTGTCGGATTCTATGGTCCGGGCCTTCGTGCGTCAACGACGAATCCACGGCACGGAAGCCATCTCACGTCGAGACGTTGCATTCCATCGACACCGCCCTGGAACGAGAGGTTCGCCCCTTGCGGGGTGCGGGGCGCGGACTGCGGGGTGGGAGGGCGAGACTAATCGATCCTCCCGGCTCTTACTGCCTACTGACTGAAGACCTTGCGCGGTTGGAGCCATCCTTCG
Organism: uncultured Isosphaeraceae bacterium; assembly: GCA_963842405.1. Classification (GTDB taxonomy): domain Bacteria; phylum Planctomycetota; class Planctomycetia; order Isosphaerales; family Isosphaeraceae; genus CAVZRC01. The sequence continues at coordinate 56,316 of CAWJGW010000054.1, forward strand.
GATGGGTTCGACTCGGCGAGGGCGACCAGCCGGCCGTCGGGGTCGAGCAGAGCAACCTCTCCCGGGGGGATGCTGGGATCGGGGAAATCCCGGGAGGCGAGCCTCCGGCCGGTGGCCACGGCGGCAACCTGATCCGGATTGAGCACCAGCCGCGGAATACCAGTCGAGAGCATCCAGGGGTGGTTGCAAGTGTCGAACGATCGATTCGGTCGAAAGTGTTGTCCAGCTCCACGGCATTCTCGATCGTGAACGTCCCGATCCGGGTGCGGATCAAGGTCTCCACGAGCCCGCCGCAGCCGAGTGCTTCGCCGACGTCGCGGGCGATCGAGCGGATGTAGGTCCCTGCGCCGCAGTCCACCTCCAACTCCAGGCGAGGCCAGTCGTAATGGACCACGCTGATGCGGTCGATCCGGACGCGTCGCGGTGCCAGCTCGACCGACTGGCCGGCCCGCGCCAGGTCGTAGGCGCGCGGCCCCGGACCTTCAGGGCCGAATACTCGGGCGGCATCTGATCGGCCTCGCCTACCAGCGGGAGAACGGCGGCCTTGATGTCCTCCGGCGACGGGACCTTCGGATCGGCCTGGTACGCAATCTGACCATCCGCGTCGAGCGTGTCACTCCGTGCGCCCAGGAGGATCACCGTGCGGTACGACTTGGGCAGCCGCTGAATCCAATCCACCAGCCGGGTTGCCGGTCCAACGCAGACGACCAGGACGCCCGTCGCCAGCGGATCGAGAGTCCCGGCATGCCCCGCCTTGGCACGCCCGACCAGGCTCGGCCACCCGGTTGACCACTGCCCGTGACGTCATGCCTCGCGGCTTGTTGACATTCAGGATCCCCCCAACACTGCCGCGATTCCCAAGCTGTTTCTCCATCCCCTGCCCGTCCATTCACATCCTCCCCATGCTGGACCAGCCGATGGTCAGAAAAAGCTCGCCGGCCTCTGCCCGCTTGACGTCAGCCTTCCGGTTGACCTAACATATCATCCTACGATAATTCAATGGCGATCGGATGTCGCCTGGATGCACTCACCCATTCATGCGACATGGAGTGTGCTCTCACGATGCCGATACTTCCCGTCGAGCCTGATTGTCATCCGTCGAATCTCTGGGATGAAGCGGATTCCTCGCCTCTGAAGGCGGAGGGAGCCTGGTGGTGTCTGCACACCAAGCCGCGTCAGGAGAAGGCGACCGCCCGGGACCTGCGCGAGCATGGGGTTGCGTATTACCTCCCTCAGGTCGTCAAAGAAAGTCGGACGCCACAGGGACGTAAGCTCCAATCCGTCGTGCCGCTGTTTGCCGGTTACGTGTTCCTCCACGGCGATGCGAACGACCGGCTGGCCGGCGTTTCGCGGCGATCGGCTGGTGAACGTGCTGCCGGTCGTCGACCAGGAGGGGCTGGTCCGCGACCTCCGCCAGGTCTACAAGATGCTCAACTCGGGCCTGGCGGTTTCGTCCGAACCCATGATACCCGTCGGCGCGAAGGTCCGGATCATGACTGGCCCGCTGACGGGGATCATCGGTACGGTGATCCGCCGGGGAAATCGGGATCAATTCGTCGCCGTGGTCAACTTCCTCGGCCGCGGCGCCACCGTGGACCTGGAGGATTGGCAGGTTGAACAGGTTGGTCGCTTAGTCCTTTGTCCTTTGTGTCTGGCGACGCGCGCCCGCCCACTCGTTGCCGACCGAGTGCGAGCTGGCGGCCTCCACATTTCGATTTGGGCCATTGGTGACCACCGTCTACCGACCAAGGACTAATGGCCGGATCCGCCCCGCCCCGGATCCGGGTCGCGGCTTCGGCATAGCGCCTCGACTTCTCCAGGCGCTCCGCCGGATCATAACGATACCCCGCCACTCGTCGGTAGTGGACACTCGTTCGATCGCACATGGTCGCCCACTTTGCGGCATCCATCTCGAAATGCCTGGCACAATCGGCCGGGTCGAGCGGCATCGCAATGGGCTGCGCGTCGTGGAAGGTGTTCCGGTTCTGCAGCTCGCGGATGACCGCTCCGGCCAGGGCGACGTATCCGGACAGAGTGGGATGGTGCGTATCCTGGATGACACGGTCGCCGATCAGGCCGTTCGGGCTGATCGCGGCGAGCTCGCGGCGGCCGTCGATGAGGAGACACCCGGGATGGCGGCGGGCGACCTCTTCGTACGCGGCGCGGAAGGGGGCCGGGCAGCGGATCGGCAGGCCGTCGTTGATCCAGGGCGGCGAGGTAGTGGCGGCCGGCCTCGGCCGGGTCTCCGGCGCGTTCCAGCAGCCGTGCCAGGCGGAAGTGGGCCTCGGCGAAGCCCGGGTGCCGGGCAAGGATGGCGGCGTAACCGGCGGCGGCCCGCGCCGGCTCGCTCGACTCCTCGGCGCGGGCTCGTTGGAACTCATCGACCAGCCGCTGGCGTTCGGCCGGCGGCACCGAAGCTGGGGAGGGTGGACCGGCTGGGCTCGTATCCCGCCTCATTGGCCGGGGGCACGATCAAGATCGGCAGGGCTCCGATCTGCTCGCAGTATCCGACGATCGTCTCCAGCCGCCCGCGGAAATCGGCCAGGATGTCGGCCGATTCCGATGGGCTGCACAGCGGCGGATCGATGAGCTGGTGTCGGCCCGTGAGCGGCGGCGGGCTGTCCAGCCGGTTCTTGCTGATCATCTCGTAGGCCAGCCGGCAGAACGGAGAAACCAGGGTGGCGCGATACAACGCCTGGAGTATCCGATTGCCGGGCTCCTCGTCGACCCAGGGGTCGCGCTCCTCCTCGAACCGGGCCGCGAATTCGTTGTGTCCGGAATAGATGATCACGGCGTCCGGGCGGTGTTTCAGACCGGCGAGCTTGTGATGCTGCTTCTCGAGCGAATCGCCGAGCCACGCCAGGATCTCGCACTCGAACCGGCGGCCCGGGACCGCCTGCTGGAGCTGCCAGGCGACGATCTGACCCACCGACAGCCAGGGACGATACGGCTCGCCCATGCGCACTGGAGCCGCCGAGGACCACGATCCGGTACTCCTCGGGCACCGATGCTTCAAACGTCGTCGGCAGAGCCGGGAACCGGTGCATCCAGCCTCGCCAGGCTGCCGAGCCGAGCTCGAGCACGACCAGCGAGACCAGGCACACCAGGCAGATCGCGAATCCGCGGAGGATTCCCAGGCGAATCCTTCCCTTTCGTCGCGATCGCGACGCCAGCCACACCGTCATCGGCGTCCCGACCACCGCTGCCAGGACCAGCCCGCTGTACCCGATCAGGACGGCTCGCAAGGCGGCCTCGACCATCCCCCGGCGCACGGCGCGCGGCAGGACGGGAATCCAGCCGGGGAGCACGGCCGCGGCCGTCACCAGAACGGCGATCGGCAGCGCGATCGCCAGGAGGCGCAACTGTGAGACGATCCGCCTTGATCGCGGTGGTGTCGACTCGATGCAGTTCGACGTATTTGGGGCCATGGTTTCTTGGATTCATCGCTCACGCCAGCCCGGCCGCTTCGAAGACGGCACCGCAGGAGAATTCCAGCCCGGGGAGCAACCGCGTCCGGTAGAGGTCCGGGGGTTCCACGATGCTCTCCACCCACCGATTCCGCACCCGCCGCATCACGACCATGGCGCGCTTGCGGGCATCGACGATCCAGTATTCCTTGACACCCAGCCGAAGATATTCCTCGGGTTTTTCCTCGTAGTCGCGCTTTCGCGAGCTGGGCGAAACGATCTCGATCACGATCTCGGGTATCCATTTCGACCAGAAGTCTTTGCCTTCGATCTCCGGCGGTGGGCTCAGGTAGACGACGACATCGGGATGTCGTTCGGATGCGAGGGCAGGAATGAGAAGTTTGCACTCCATGCTGCCCATGACGCCCACGATCCGCCCCGGATGAAAAACCTCGTACGTCGTGAATTGGTCGGCGAATCGCGACGAGTTGAAGCACGTGAAGTCTCTTCGGTACATCGACACCGTGATGACCCCCCGGCTCAGTTCATAGAGATACCCCTCCTGCACCTTCGCGTGCTCGAATTCCTCGAGGCTCATCCGCCGGCCGTGGTCGGCCGGGACCGATCTTGACGAGTGTCTTGCCCATCGTTTTCCTCGCGTTCGGGGTTTTCAGCGTCCAACCGTGATATCGACCGGGACCTCCAGGTTGGCCGGGGCCAGGCAGAGGCGGTCGTTGCAGGCCTGATAGCTGAGCTGGAGCTTCAGTTGGATCGAGCCGGGCCTGGCATCGGCCGCGAGGCGGAGCCGGGCGGTGATCTGGACCTTCCCTTCGTAGAGCGGAACCTTCTCGGTGCCGATCGACGCCGAGGACCTTGGCCTCCCCGGCGGGATACGTGAGATTGACCACGGTTGCGGATCGTTCCGAGTCCCGGTCGAGCTTGAGCGTCGTGGGCTTCAACTCGGAGGACTCCGGTGGGGTTGGCGTAGATGTGCCAGCCGTCCTGGATCGTGACCGAGACCACGGCGTCGAACTCGCCGCCGGGCGCGATGGGGCCGGCCGGACGAATCGAGGCCGAGGCGGCGACCACGCGGGGCTTCGCGGAGTCGGGTGCGGCGCGGCGGCGACCTGCGGGCTGAGAACGTTCGCGTCGGGCCCCTGGTCGAGAAACCGCTCCAGGGCCACGAGCATCATCGGCATCGCGAAGGCTCGTTCCGACATCGTTGTGCTGAAGGCCCCCAGCGCCTTGGCTGCGTGGTCCCGGTAGGACGATTCGCCGGTGGCGCGGTGGATCGCCAGCAGGTCGAGGATCGCCAGGCTGTTGCCGCTGGGCAGGGCGTTGTCAAACGGGTCCTTGGGGCGTGCCAGCAGGCTCTCGTGGCCGTCGGCGGTGAAGAAGAACCCCCCCAGCTCGCGGTCCTCGAACTCGGAGATCATCCGGTCGGTTAACGTCCGAGCCTCTCGCAGCCATCGGGCGTCGCCGGTCGCGGCGTGGAGCTGGAGCAGCCCGTGGGCCAGGAAGGCGTAATCCTCCAGGTAGGCCGGGAGCTTGGCCTTGCCCAGGCGATAGGTACGCAGCAGGCGGCCGTCGGGCGAGCGGAGCTTGGCCAGCAGGAACTCCGCGGCGCGCTCGGCGGCCTGGCGGTATTTCTCGACGCGGAGGACCCGGTAACCGTCGGCATAGGCGGCGATCATCAGCCCGTTCCAGCCGGTGAGGACCTTGTCGTCGCGCAACGGCGCGGGCCGCTTCTCGCGGGCCGCCAGCAGGCGGGCGCGGAGCGGCGCCAGCCGGGCCTCCAGCTCCTTCGGCGTGATCTTGAGCGCCTCGGCCTGCTCGGCGCGGGTCCTCGGCTCCAGGAGGACGTGGCGCCCTTCCTCGAAATTGGGCTCGCCGGTCAGACCATAGACCTGGGCGAAGGCGACGGCGTCCGGGCCTTCGCCCAGCACGGCCTTGACCTCGTCCCGGGTCCAGACGTAATACGCCCCTTCCTCGTGGTTGGTCTCGGCGTCGAGGGCCGAGTAGAAGCCACCCTCCGGCGCGGTCATGCTTCGCTCGACGTACGCGAAGGTGGCCTCGGCTTCCTCGCGCCATCGCGGGTCATTCGTGACCGTGAACGCGAGCAGGTGCGCGGAGGCGAGCTGGGCGTTGTCGTAGAGCATCTTCTCGAAGTGCGGGACGGTCCAGGTTCGGTCGGTCGAATACCGGTGATAACCGCCGCCGAGGTGGTCGCGGATTCCGCCCCGGGCCATCCGATCGAGCGTCAGGCCGGACCATCTCCAGGGGGGCGGGCTCGGGCCGATCGGGTTGTGCGGCCGGTCTCCTTTTTGGCTGTGCGGCGGATGTGTTGATCGAGGAGGAAGACCAGGTTCACCGGCTCGGGGAACTTGGGCCGATGCGGGTTGAGGTTGCGGGGGTTGAAGCCGAACCCGCCAAACTCGGGATCGAACTGCCGGGCCAGCTCGGCCTGCCCCTCGGCCACCCAGGCCCGCGACAGCGGCAGTTGACGCGGGCCGCCCACGGCCCGGAGCTGCTTCCGCACCGCATCGGTCAGGATGTCGGCCGATTTCTCGATCTCGGCCCGCTGGTCCCTCCAGGCCTCCGCAACCGCCTGGACGATCCGCAGGAAACCCCGAGGATCCTTGGCGATCGCGGGGGGGAAATACGTCCCGCCGAAGAAGGGCCGGCCGTCGGGCGTCAGGAACATCGACATCGGCCAGCCGCCGCGCCGGTCAACGCCTGCAAGGCCGACCATGTAGATCTGGTCGACGTCGGGCCGCTCCTCGCGATCGACCTTGATGCAGACGAACTGGGCGTTGAGGGACCTTGGCGATCTCGGCGTCCTCGAAGCTCTCGCGCTCCATGACGTGGCACCAGTAGCACGAGCTGTAGCCGATCGACAGGAAGATCGGCTTCTTCTCGGCCTTGGCCTTGGCAAACGCCTCGGGGCCCCAGGGATACCAATCCACGGGGTTGTGGGCGTGCAGGAGCAGGTACGGGCTCGTCTCCCGGGCCAGGCGGTTGGCCGGCCGATCCGCGCCCTTGGGCTGGGCGGCGCGCCGGCGCGGTCAGGCCCGGTAAGATCAGCAAGACGACGAGTCCGAACCGACATCGAAGCGGAGTCCGCAGGTGCATCGCAAGTTCCTTCCGCGGGATCGCAATCGCGGGAGGGCAAGGCGTCCGCGGAGCCGCGACGGCTCGCGACGGCGCCCCGCCTCGGGTTGGGCTGGCGCGTGCGACGATCCCTCGATCCTCGATTGTACGCGGGTTCCGGTGGCAACTCCAATTGCGTCTGGAGGGCCACTGTTCAATCTCGATGTTCCGATCACGGTGGTAAACACGAAAGTTCTCGTCGATCACCACGCCTTCTTGTGCGGGGTGCAAGTTGCGGGATAGGAGTGGGCGAGGGGCCGGTCCGGTCTTCTCCGCATCCCGCTCAGGGGTGCGGCAACCCACATGCTGAGGCGAACGGCAGAAAACCCTTGACCCGCGATACCGTTGTTCTCGGCTTGATCGTTGTCTTGTGATCTGTCACGTCGCCGAGCAGGGGCCGTCGGCGTCCGTTGGCCGTTCGGCCCGCACAATCGACTTGGTCCGCATTATCGTGGCTTCGTTTGCGCAGTTTTCGGCCGCGTCATCTTGGGTTCGTTCGCTCGATTTCGATGCCAAGGGCGAGTTGGCCCGCACAATCGATTGGTTCGGCATTATCGTGGCTTCGTTTTCGCGATCTCGATATCGGGTGATCTTGGGTTCGTTCGCTCGATTTCGATGTCGAATCCCGGTGGGGCCTCCACGAACACAATCGGCTCGCGAGCCGTGGATGCGCAACCAGACTGCTCCACCATGGAGTATGCCGCAGGTTTGGAATTCCGTCGCGCCGATCAGGAATTTCCTGAGTCTGTGTCGGCGACGGGTTTGCGAGGAGAGAGGACCGGAGGGAAGTGATCGAACGCTGAGACCGTGGTGATCCGCTCCCGCGATCGGGAAAGGCTGGTCTTTGGGTAATCTTGCACTCGGCAGTCGCCTGAGGCGGGAACGATCGGCTCGGTCGTTTCCGAGGGAGCATCGTTCTCTGTGGATCGTTGCACTGGTTTGCACTCCATTGCAACAATTCACCGGGTCGCCATCACCGATCTCCAGGGCCAGAAGTGGGTGAGCGGAAAGTCTGTTGAGGGACGGTCAGGGCTGGCGTGGGTGATCGGCTCGGCCGGCTGTGAGGCCGCATGGCCCACCTCTTATGCATACCGGACGCCGGTTCCTACGCTTGTTCCAGCGGAACGGCTTTGAGCTCGGATTCACTTTGGAAGTGACCGGAGCAGGCCCAGCGTCGCCCAACCCGTCCCATAGTAGCTGATGACCTCGTCGTGGCCCTTGGGGTCCCTCGTTTTCACATGCCAGGAGCCGTCCTCACGCTGGCTCCGCACGCAGAAGGCCACGGCACGACGGACCGAAGGGCTCTCTGCCGGTTCCCCGGCGGACATGAGCGCAGCACAGCGCCTGGCCGGTCGCGAGGGCATCGCTGGGGCGACTGTCGATCTGGCTCCAGCCACCGTCCTCGTTCTGGCGAGCTAGCAGTCGGGTCACCAGCGGTCGCACTTTGTCAGCTTTATCGAACTTGGCGGCGGTCATCACACGCAGAGCGAGCGGCTGCGTTTCGGGTCGCGGCTCCGCGGATTTCAGCCAGACCATGGCCCGCTCGCGGGCACTCCGCAATGTGGGTTCCTCCTCCGCCCTGTCCATGGCCAGAAGGATGAACATCGTGGCCACGTCGTCATCGTCCACCAGCGGGGGTTGACTCAGCTTCAGCGCCACGAGCCGTTCTTCTCTTGCTTCCCGGCGAAATGGGCCGCGAGTTTCCCGAGTGCCCCGCTGGCCTCGGGTTTCTTCGCCACGTCCAGTCCGAGCCGCCAGGTACACAGCTCCGGGCCCCGGTCCCGTTTTGGGAAAGCCTTTGTCCTGTCCGGTCGGGGTGAAGTCAGGGTGGCCAAGATACGTACTCACCGCCCACTCCTGCGCTTCGGTCGTGTCACTCACGGCGAAGCCGCGCTGGCGGGCCTCGTAATGGCTCCAGAGCATCATCGGGACATGGTGGCAGGACGCGCATCCTTTGGTCTGCATCCAGGCCGTCCCCCCCTTCTCCAGAAAAGGCAGGCTTCGCGTAACGGCCTTCCGCACGTCGTCAACCGTCGCCTTGGCGTCTCGACGACCTTCTCCGTCTCCCCCGACGACCGCCACCGCAAGCCCAGACTCAGAAACGTCATCGGGATCTCCTTGTCAGGGTTCAGCTACTCTCGGAAGCCTCGTTGAAAGCTCCATCTGCCATCATACCTGCGCGCCGCCCGCTCTGTCAGGTTCTCCTCCGCCCGGCAGATCCAGTTTGGCGAGACCGAATTCCCGCCTTCCCGGTATCCACCGGACGCTACGCCCGCCAAGTTCCGGCCTCAGGCGATCGTTGCAACGCCGTCTGGCACGTCAGGGACGATCCTCCAGCCGATGAAGGCAGGAACCCGCCACGAACGGAGCAGGATGGCCAAGGTGAGACGAGGTGGAGCGGATCTTCCTCTTATCATCGCACGTGGATCTACTACATTTTTATGGGGGACCTGGGGTCAGAGGCTGTGAAAGAATCCAAGTCGAACCTGGGGTTAAAGTTTGTGGCGAACCTGAGGTCAAACCTGGTTCTTGGTTTTTTCTCAGAGCAGGCTCCCCGTAATCGAGAGAGCGAACCGCCCGAAAACAAAAATAAAGTTTGAGCCCGTGAAAAAAAGCGAGGGAAGGCGTGAAGAACGATGCGTTGGCAATCGAGACGGGTACGGTCCATTCCGAGGGTCCGGAGTCCTGGCGAAGAGGGGCCAGTGCAACCGGTGCGAGGATCAGTCGCAACTCTGGGCGTGACCTGGATCGGAACTACCTTGCGATGCGTCTGCGGCTCGATTCCAATGCGTCTTGGCGTCAAACCGTTCGCGGCCCTCCATCGGGACTCGACCCATGCTGCCCACCCTGCTGCTCCTCCTCGTTGCGGCCTCACACGGCCTCGTCCTGGAGCCGATACCGGACAAGCTCGTCGTCTTGACGTTCGACGACGCCAGCAAGTCGCACGTGACGGTCGCCGCCCCGTTGCTCAAGAACCACGGCTTCGGCGCGACCTTCTTCGTCACCGAGGGGTTCGACTTCCCGACGAACAAACGCGACTACATGACCTGGGACGACATCGCCCAGCTCCACCGTGACGGCTTCGAGATTGGCAACCACACCCGCGACCACAAGGCCCCCAGGCGCAAAGGACCCGAAGGGGACCATCGAGCAACTCGAAGCCATCAACGCCCGGTGCCTGGCGAACGGCATCCCCAGGCCCGTCAGCTTCGCCTACCCCGGCAACGCCCTGGATAAGGACGTCCTGCCCATCCTTCACGGACTGGGGATCAAGTTCGCCAGGCGAGGCGGATCGCCCGAGTATCCCTACGACAAGGGCCGGGGCTTCGCCTACGAGCCGGGGCTCGACCATCCCCTGCTGATCCCCTCGGCGGGCGACGCCCGCCCCGGCTGGACGCTCGACGACTTCAAGCGAGCCGTCTCCCAGGCCAGAGGCGGCAAGATCGCCGTCATCCAGCTCCACGGCGTCCCCGACACGGCTCATTCCTGGGTCAACACGCCGACGCCCTTATTCGAGTCGTACGTCAAGTACCTCGCCGACAACGGTTACCGCGTGGTCGCCCTCCGCGACCTCGCCCGCTACGTCGATCCCACGCGTCGTCCCCTCGAACCCTTGGGGCGTGATCGAGGACCGCAAGGCGCCTGCTCTCTTCGGGCCGCGACGGCTCGAACGCCCGCCCCGCCCGGTCCGACACCGACCTCCGCGGCTGGCTCTCCTCGATGCTCGTCCACCACCGCTATACCTCCACAGAGGCCGGCGCCGCCCTCGGCATGACCGCCGACGAGGTCAACGCCGCCGCGAAGCGACTCGGCATCACGACCGAGCTCCCGGACGGCCCTCGCCCTCGCGTCCTGCCCTATCCGGGCGGTCGCCACCCCCGCATCGGCTTCCTCGACGGCGCCATCCGGCCCCAGCGGGAGACCAAGGTCAGCCTCTTCGCCCCCTGGGCCGACGGCGGCTACGCCGTGGCGGACGTCCCCGAGGCCGTCTGGCACGACACCGCCTCCGGCAGTCGCAAACTGCTCTACCTTGCTCACACCCACTTGCCAACCCTCTGGGACGAGCAAGGCCAGACTCTCCCGCCGCTCGAATGGGCTACCACCCCGGACGGCTCGTTCGAGGTGTCGCGTCCGTTGCCGAACAAGGTCACGCTGACCTCGCGAGTGACGCCCGGCCGGGACGGCACGCGGATGGAGTTTCGCGTGACCAACGGTTCGACTGACGACCCTGACCGGGCTCGACGTCCAGATGTGCGTGATGCTCAAGGGCCTGAAGGGCTTCGAGCTTCAGTCGAACGACAACAAGGTCTTCCAACCCCCCTTCGCCGCCGCCCACGACGCCTCCGGCCGTCGCTGGATCATCACCGCCTGGGACGGCTGCAAGCGGGCCTGGGGCAACGCGGCTTGCCCCTGCCTTCACTCCGACCCTCGTGTCCCGGACTGCCCGCCGGGCGAGTCACGAAGCGTCAGGGGATGGGCGTCGTTCTATGAAGGGCCGGATATCCAGGCGGAGCTGAAGAGGCTGGCGGTGGTGGCGTTCGGCAAAGGTTGAAGGGCGACCGTCCTGGGGCGAAGCCGGGTTAAAACCGCGGGGTCTCAAATTAAAAGCGTTATGTCCCCCGTTTATCCATGTCCCCCGTTTATCCGCTGAGGGAGAGACAGGACCGAAGAGGGAGCCAAAGCCGCGATCGACCGATCGCGGGATGGCTCAACTGGCTCTGCGAAACTGTATCACTTCCTGACCGCTGCTGACAGATGCCGGCAATTCGGAATCGGGGAGAGTCGAGCGGTTCCTGATCGTGGTGTTCAGGTCGCTGGGGACCACGTCCCGCCCGACCGACTAGGCTGGCCCGTGTGAGGCGATTGGCCCGGCGGACGCCTCTATCCGCCCCGAGGGACCCGGATTCGGCCGGGCGTGCTTCTCAATGCGCGGGCCTTCAAGTCGCCGCGCATAGAGGGTGCTAACCTGACTCAGGTATTTCAGCTCCGTACTGGCCTGCTATGCGCAGAACCTCGTGCCATGTGGATGTGATGCGCTGCTCTGCGGAATCGATACGGAAATAAGCATCGCCCGCCGCCGCTCCAAAAGTAAGCGCACTCTTAAAGACGATATTGAACCCGCTGTTTGTAAGAGTGAGAGATTCCATCTCTGCCCACGCCTGGATGTGATCTCGGAAGGCTTTCTGAAAATCTGGAGGACAACCACTCAAGTCGATGCGACGCATGCCAGAAAGATACCTGCCAATCCAGCCACTTGGGTTCCAGGCCGATTCGAAACAATCCGAGGTCTTTTCTTACTCTGTTGGTGCAAAGCCTTATCTTCTCGCAAGACTCGCTCGATGTTCGATTTGCCTTGGTCGGAGCAGCCAACTTGTAAAGCGCGATGATAGCGAGCAAACGAACCACTGCCCTGCTTCTGTTTGAAGACCGCCAGATCGCTGCACCTCCAAAATGAGAACCGACCGGAAATCAAGCGATGAAAGACAACGGAACATCAGGAATTTGCTGATCCACAGAACGACGTGCCTATCATCGTCCCAATGAAGACGGTTTGCAACCGTAAGGCTGACAATAGGCGGCCCAGCGGCCCGGCTCATACAGCAGGTAGCTTGCTCCAGTGGGATCGGCTTCGAGAGATCGCTCGCTCACATCTTTCTGCGGGGGCACGTTCTGCGGGGTCAGGACCAGGTTCTGCCAGGCCCATAATGCCGTTGGACTTGCCGGTGAAAGTCCGGTCGTGGGAATTGACTGTTTATCCACGTAGTTATATTCGACGTTGGCTTCGGGGTGACCCGGCCAGCGAAAGCTCGAACGTAAACGTCCTCGAAAGGAGGGCTAGCCAGCTCGCGGGCCGTAACATCAGCGCGATACCGATAAGCTCGGAGTGAACTCTGCAGCCTCGAAACGACCAATGTGGTCGCCGAACCCGTAACTTGGAGGTGAAGGCTACTACCGAAGGGGAAGAAACAGTCATTCGCACCCTTTGGGACCACCGGGGTATGGGAGGCGGCACGCGAGCACAGTCCAGCGGAGTAAATTGGGGACCCTCTGGATTCCCACCTGAAGCCGATTTCCTTGGGTGAAGCAGACTCCGTCGCGAATTCATAAGTGGCGGAGAGGGATTCAGAGGCGCGGATGAGGCCGTAGTAAGCGATGACCCGCCGGGACAACATAACCCGATGGTGAGCCAAGGGCCTCTGGATGGACGTGTTGGAGTTGCTGGGGGTCGTGCCAGATTGAACCGAAAGGTTCTAGAACGGGTAATCCCTTCGGGGATCACGTACTCCTGGGAGTTGCAACTGCGGTGGCGTATAAGACGGAGTCGTGGGGCGGATGTGGACGGCACTTAACCCCTGGGAAGTCGTCGAAGGTCGCCATTGACGGTCCATTTGAAGCCGTACTGGGGAAAACCCGCCGTACGGAATTTTAGAGGGGGAAGGGGAAACCCGAAGCTCGAACGAGCCCGCCGGGCGCCCCTTCCCTACTCGGCACTGGTTCTTTCCCTCGAAGAAACCAGTAACCTGGTCTGACCCCTGACGTTTTCTGGTCTGACCCCTGACGTTTTCGTGATCCCCGATTTTCCGTAAACTGGATAGCCTGAGAGAGTTATAGCATTTGATGATTCTTATGGATTTCTTGTCTTGCACATCTTTCAGGGAATTCAGTGCAGAATAGACTACAGGGGGATTCTGATCCGAGCTTGCTAATTGCAACCGACGGGAACTCTAGGAGTGCGGCCTTGACGGACGCATGCACGCAGAATTTAATCTGAAGTGCGCAAACGGGGACGCTGAAGTTCCTAGGCGTCGAAGAAATCTGGAGGTGTACGGTGGGGGACGTGCGTGCTGAAAAGACACGATGGCAGCGATGCGTCGCTCAACGCCCTCAAGATACTCGTCGCGGTCGTGGTCGGTCTGGTGATTAGAATGCTGGTTGATGGACATTCGACCCCGGCTATTTTTCCTTATAGTCGTGTTCTCAGGCTTGAGTACGAGAACACTCGATTGCGGCAGCTACTTGGAATGCCGCCGGTACAACAGCCGGAGGTTATGTCAATCCTAAAGCCCATCCCGGCTGATCGCCGCCGAAGAACACGAGGCTGAGAAACGCGCCTATCTCGCACAACTGGAACTTGAGAATCTCCAACTCCGTCGAGCCGCTGGCTTTGCGTCTGGGGTTGAGATACCTTGGGCTCGCACCCGGAGGCGCGGAATGAGTAGACTTAGGAGGAAACTCATGTCTCCCGCTTTCGTGAATGCGTTGGAAGCCTTGAAGGATGAGATCAACCTCAGCAGTGGCCTCGCCCATCCAGATGATTTCCGCAAGGCTGTTGAGATGTTCCAGTGGCTGTTGGATGCTGGTGAATCCCCCGATCAAGATGCCATTATTACATATCTGATGGATAACGGAGTTAGAGATGATGTGGCCTCGGAAATCCAACGGCTGTATGAAACCTTGAACGCAGGCCCGTCGGATTAAGGGGAACAAATGGTGGTCGAATTAGGGTCTGTTAAAGAATAACTTGGCCATACAGCCTTGGTTTGCCGCCATATTCTGCCTGAATTCGAGAGCAGATCGTTCAAGTTATTCTTTGACAGACCCTTAGCTTTCATGTACGATTCGCCCAGCCCCTCGGCTGGGGTTTCGTTGCACCTCTCAGCGGAGCTTCGTCATGGCAAGCAGCCCAGGGACCGTATCGAGAATCCTTTGGCATTTCACGGGTGGACCACGCTCGGGATGCTGCAAACAACCGCCAGGAGGAGATTCCGAAACCAATTGAGGATGGCTATGCCGCGTTGATCGGCATCCTCAGTTCCCGCGAACTTCGGCTTGGCCAATACAAGGAAGTGGTCAATGTGAAAATGCCCGAATTAAAAACATATGATGCTATAACGAAACGATATAATACGGAATACGATGTCCACAAGACAGTCACTTCATCCTCCGTCTGTTGTTTAGCAGACATTCCGATCATGCACCTGTCATATCATGCAGGCCGCTATGGAAAAATAGCCATTGGTTTTCACCGCGACACCGCTATCGACCACGGTTTCAGCCCAGTATTCTATCAGCTTGAAGAAACGGCTGTGCTCCAAGCGATTTATGCAGGATTTGCTGGACTTGAATCTATGGATTCATGTGAATTGGAGGCTACTGTCGAAGAACTGAGTAATGAACTTCATGAAATGGTATGCGGTGAAGGACACCTTATTCGGGACGATGCAACTTGGCTTGTGGGTGCCATGGAAGATCAAGCGGATGTCGCAGCTAAAGTTTTGACGCAAGCAAAGACAAGTTTTGAAAATCTCTTGGCATTCGTAAAGAGCTTCAAGCCAAACCAGCTCAGCACAATTTATTGTGAACGCGAATGGCGAGCGATCAAAGCGTTTCCATTCAGCTATCATGATATTGCGATGATTGTTCTACCTCGCAATGATGATGCCGGCGATCATTATGAACGATTCATTGCGGAAGCGAAGGCGATTCACCTACCGCCTACCGTCTCGATCGTGGCATGGGACGATCTGGTGGAGCATTAGGGGTCGCTAGCCTTCCGCGCCTTCCTCTCGTTGGCCAGGATAGTGCGGGTGTCAGGAACGGTGAGTCAATGCGCCGAAGGCGGAACCACGCCGAGGACACCGAGCCTTAAAGGTGTGTCACCGTGGGGCTGACGGATCGTGTGGGGGACAGCGAGTCCGCGATGTTACGAGCCGGATGCGTCCTTGACGCGCACGTCCGGATCTGTGGGAACCTCGGGGAGCAATCCCCAGGGCGACCCAGCCTGATTTCCCCCGAAACCTGGTCTGACCCGAATGGCACTCGGATAACCAAAAGCGAAGCAGCTCAGTGACTTGTGCGGATCACCATGAAGTTGCTACACTTTATCACCAATTATTATCCCTCGCGCAATTTGTCGCCGGGCCTCCGCCCGCGGCATCTGCAACAACCGGTGCGGTTTCGGCCGCCGCTTGATTGCACGCGGCTCGTACCGGTCCGGACGCTTCCCCACCCGCTTTCGACTGATCAACCACAGCAGCCGCGGCAAATCCGCTTTGATCCGGCGTGGATCGTACAGGTGCACTTCCTCGAACGACCGGATCGTCTGCTGCCCCCCTTGAAACTCAACTGTCGCGGCTTCACTTCTCCGACACGCGCCGCTTCGGCCATGATCCCGCGGATCAAGTTGTACGCCAGCAGATGCACGGCGATTTCCTTCCTCACCATCTCCGGACTCTTGCCCCTCAACACGTCCATGCGCATCACGGTTTTCAGCGAGCGAAGATCCAATTCCGCGTGCCACCTCTGCCGGTACAGGCCCCGGATCTCCTCGGCGGGGTAAAGGTCCGCATCGAGCAACGTGGTGACCAGGATCACGGTGCGGATCCGCTTGGACTTGTCCCGCACCTGCAGGCGGATCTCACGCAGGGTCGATTCCGCCGGCATCGCCTCGTATTGCGCCCGACTCATCCACTCGGGAATCTCCTGGGGCTTCGTCCAGATGACCACATGGTCGTCCGGACCCAGTCGGCGGCCGCGCCGGAAATCGGCCTTGCGCCGCTGGTGCAACCGCGTCACCACGTCCACGTCCCGGCTTTGCCAGGCCGCGATCGACCAGTACGTGCTGAAGAGTCGGTCAGCCAAGGCAATATCGCCGGGCTGGAACTCACCGATGATCTGGCGGAGCAACGCCAGTTCGCCGGTCTCCTTGCCGTGATACGGCCCCAACGCGGCCTCCAACACCGTGCCCACGGCCAAGCTGAAGACCACCAGGATGCGGGCAATCGGGAAGCCCAGTCCCGGCGCCTGAGCCTTCTGTTGGGGATAGGCCGCTTGGTTGGCCGTGGAGTCGGGCATGGAGACGGTCGAGCCATCGGCGATCTTGACCGCCCGGCCATGAAACAACCAGGCATTGTCGGCCTTCTGATGGATCGCCTGACCGGTCTGTCGGACCAACTCCCAGGTGAGATCCTCGGGCAAGCGGTCGCGGGCCTCGCAGTAGCTGCCGGTCTCGGTGCCCACGGGATCCAGGCCGCGATCGGCCCGGAACTTCTGCAAGCGGTCCACGGCTTCGGTGCAGGACTGGTCGTCGGCAAGGACTTGGGAGAGGAACAGGCTCAAGGTGATCCACGGGGTATAGATTCGATTGCGCCAGCGGTGATTACAGCACCGCGCAATGTCCGCGACCAGTCGCGGACAGAGAAGGTCGAGGAAGGGGAGTCCGGCTTGGTTGTGGAGGCGGTTGCGCAGGGCATCGAATTGGTCGCGGGTCGAGGGGCCGGTGGAGGGATTCCTGGAGACGGTAGCCACGGTGACCTCCTTGAGATGGGGATAGCAAAGTGGACGAATCAACAGTATACCATCTCCAGAGGTCTCCGACCCTCCCAAGAGAATTACCCCATTTACCTTCGGACCCTCCCAATAAAGTCGATCCACTTAACTCATTACACCACAAACATTTAGACTATCCGAGTGCCATTCGGGTCTGACCCCGCAAGGCCCGCAAGGCCGTCCGCTTTCCCAACTTCCTCCAATGTTTCTGGCGAGAAGTACCTTGCGTCACCCGGCTCATAAATCTGTACACCAAGGCAAGCATAGAGTTACAAATGAACCTAACTGACTCTTTGTTGACGCCACCGCTGAGCCAAGGGCAGATCAAGTAACCAGCTTTGGCGTGAACATCCTCCTGTCCAATTTGCCCAAGCCACTTCCCTGCGGCTGCGGGAAGAGCTACTTCTTCGACCAATTCAGCCGCCATGGGAGTTCCGTCAGCTTCCTTGTCGCAATGGGCAAGCAGAACGGCGTGCACTTTTTCAAGGTCGATGGGCTTCGTGACCTTTGGTCTAAAGGATCGAACGTTGACGTCGAAATGCCCAACAAACAATGGGTGCTTCATTTGTCACCTCCCCTGTTGCAACGGCTAACGCCGCAACTCCGATGCTCGATACTCCTCCAGGATTCTCATCGCTCCCGTTACATGTTACATGTTACATGGGGTCAGACCAGGTTCCGGGTTTTTTCGCCAAAAAAACGGGACCTGCTCTGACCCCGACTCCCCTTGGTCTCGCCGATGGCCTTGATGACCAAACCCTGGAGAGAAACCAAGCTGCCAGGAACCGATTGTCTTGGTAGCATGGCGTTTCGTCTCGCTCCCGAACGGCTTGCGGGTTGTTCGTCGGTTCCGGCCTTCGGGGTTTGGTTCCACGGGGAGTCGATCATGCCGCAGCCTGCCGGTCCGGATCACGACCAGCGCCTCAAGGTGCTGCTGAAGGAGTTCTTCGAGGCCTTCTTCCTTTGCTTCTTCCCCGACCTGGGCGGCGCGGTTCGAGTTCCTCGATATCGACTGGCTGGACAAGGAGCTGTTCCTGGCACCGCCGCAGGGAGAGAAGCGGCAGCTCGACCTGGTGGCCCGGCTGAGGCTGCGGCCCGTGCGCACCACCGCCCCGCACGGGCGTGACCGACCTGGTGGCCTTGGTCCACGTCGAGGTGGAGTCGCGAGCCAGCACCCTCGCCTTCCGGCCGCGGATGTTCGAGTACTACATCCAACTGCGGCGCGACACCGGGCTGCCGGTGCTGCCCATCGCCCTGTTCCTGCGCGTCGGGCTGGACGGCATCGGCTGGGACGCCTACGAAGAACACTTCTGGGAACAGCGGATCATCCGCTTCGAGTACGCCTACGTCGGTCTGCCGGCCCTGGACGGGGAGCAGTACGCGACGGGTGAGAACCTGCTGGGGGTGGCGCTGAGCGCCCTGATGCGGCTACCGGCCGACCGGCGGGCCGAGTTGTACGCCGAGGGGTTGAAACGGATCGCCGGTTCGGGAGAAAATGACTTTCGGCGGTTCCTCCTGGCCGAATGCCTGGAGGCTTACGCGGAGCTGGACGAGGCCCAGAAGGAGCGGCTGCAAGCGTTGTTGCACACCGAGGCGTATCACGAGGTTGAACCCCTCATGAAGACCACCTACGAACGCGGCATCGAAGCGGATCGAGCGGCATCGAACGCGGCATCGAACGCGGCATGAGCAGGGCGAGCGGCGGTCGGCCCTGCGGCTCATGGAAGCCAAGTTCGGCCCTTTGTCTCCCAAAGTCAAGCAACAGGTTGAGGCGTTGTCGCCGGAAGCGCTGGCCCAACTCCAGCTCGATCTTCTCAAGGCGCAAGCCCTTGAGGAACTCCGCCTGGACGACTGAAGCCCAAGTCGTTCGCCGACGACGCGAGGCAGGAACGCTCGCCTTACGCGGAGCTGGACGAGGCCCAGAAGGAGCGGCTGCAAGCGTTATTGCACATCAAAACCGACGGGGTCGGACCGAGAATTAAGGGGGGGAAAGGGGGACATTGGGGGGGAAGGGCGACATTGCTAATATTCGGAAAAGACTGGATAATCTGGGTTATTCGATGACGTATTGGAGCGCTCTCCTGTTTTGGTGAGCCCATGCCTTACACTGCGCCCCTGCTCGGCGGGATACACCTCACACGTCCTCAACCGTGGCAACGCCCGCGCCACTGTGTTCCTCAAACCCGGTGACTACGACACGTTTGCTGTCCCCTGGTGAACGGAAGTTCGGCACAGCGGTCTCCAACATCGGCAAGACTTGAGGTATAATCGCCTCGTTCGTCCGACCATTCGCCGCGCCAAAATCCTGAGCCTGTTTGACTTGCGGGGTGCCATGTCCTCTGTCTCGAGGCAGCTCAAGAACCCTCCGCTGCTGGAGGTTTACTGCGAGTTCATCTTCGACTCGCCCGAGGATGAGCAATGGGACGGGCTGCGCATCAGCGATTTCATTGGGAAAATTGGCAACGGATATACCCAGCATCGCATGATGCACCAAGGTGGCGGACAGGCTCGGTTGCATGACGAGGTCGAAGATGACCGGGAGGGGATTGGCGATCCAACGGAACCTGTGCCCTTGTTCCGGTTCTCGACCGAAGACGGTGGTACGACCGTCCAGGTAGGCGAGAATCTTCTGGTAGTGAACCAACTTCCACCATACTATGGTTGGAGCCGTTTCGCCCCAGGTGTACTCGATGCGATCGAGGCTTACCGAACCACCTGGAAATCAGGGAGCATAGCCCGAGCCTTCCTTCATTATGTTGACTATGTGTTCATACCCGTAAAAACCTTTGAATTTCGCGAATACTTCAACGTGTACCCGGTGCTCCCCACCTCGTTTGACAAGCCGTCGACGAACCTTTCGCTCTCGTTCGACATCGAGGGTTGCGGAGAAGGGGATGTCCTGTCAGTCGCCATCCAGCAAGAGGCGTCCCCTGACCCAGACGGAATGTCGTTTCGCTTGAACTGGGATTACGGTTCGACGCAGCCCATCGAACTGGGCCTTGGACTCTCGAAGATTCATGGATGGCTCGATGCGGCGCATGCTTGCTGTCGCTACCACTTCGACTCAATGTTCACGGAACGCGGCTTTGCCCTGTTCGAGCCCGAGGTCTCATGATGTCTACAGCCGAGATGAAGAAGGGGATCGAGGTCGTTCCTCCACAGTGTTCGCGCGACAGACGGCTTCGTCGCTCCGAGCGTTATCTCGTCGGCAAATATCAGGAGAAGCCGTCATCGCAAGCGCCGGGCGGGCCGAGGAAGAAGTCAGACCTGACCAAGCCGATCTCATCACAGAGGGTCACGGTCATCGTCGTGCCTGGCAAGTCAGCGTACCGATTGAACCGCCCGCTTGTGCTGAAGGCCATCGAAGAACGGGGGCGTGTCAGAATCCAGCCGGTGGGCCTGAGGCAGGAAGTATGCCTCGTCGCCGAAGGAACGAGTCTGCAATCCGCCAGGGACGACTTTGGCCGCCGGTTCGACCGCTGGGTACAGAGTAACTTTTGGGTCCCTCCTCATTTGCAGACGAAGGAACAAACTCGGATTTCCCGAATTCTGAAGCATCTCGTGAACTGGGACCGCTACGAGAAAGATCATCCCTTGGTTCAACCTATGTGGGGGCAGGTTCGTGAGCACCGGGCCGACGGATCTGTGCTGGTTTTCTGGTTATCTGGGCCCAACGAGGCTCGCAATCGGGAGACTGCCTTGCCCAGCCGGGATGTCAGCCCGGCCCTCTCTGAAATCCCGGTGAACCAGTGGTTCTACGGGTCGGCAAAATGCTTCCCCAATCGTCTCGAATGGGTTGAACCCCCCGAACAGGCTCCCGACCCTGGTGATCCTGAGGCGAGGACAGCCCTTTGGGACAGTCTTCCTATCGAAGTCACCAGTGAGCCGGGATGCTGGCCTCTGAGAACGGTCTGACCTGATATTCACCTGGGTAACCATGCCTCTCGGAATCTATGTCGGTAATGTCGGCCAGGGTCAGTGCGTGACCCTCATCAATAGTAACCCCACAAGTCTCCGTGCGGCGATCGTTGACGCCGGGACCAACGGAAACCGACTGGCGAAGTGGTTGAAGAGCGTGGGCGTTCGACACATTCCTGCCATTGTCCTCACCCATAACCACAACGACCATATCCGTGGTATCGCCGATCTCGTCGAGGCTTATGCAGGGAAGGTTGGAAAGCTCTACTACGTAATCGATCAGCCACCTGCAGAGATCCCGTATTGGCTGCCCATCCAACGATGGCTGGAAAAGAAGAAGATCACGGCGGCGGTGAAGGTATGCCCCGAGGATACTGCGGACCCGACACACGGGAAATCCTTACTCCCCCAGGGGCTCGACGGCTTTCAACTCTACTGCGTCTACCCCACCGAGATCGAACTCGCCGGGGTTGCGCAGGCCGCACCGCTGCTCGGCACCAATCCAGGGGCTAATAATGCGAATGCAGCCGGCGCCATCCTTCGACTGGTACGTTCTAATACGAAGGATGAGACAATCACGCTCTTGGGCGGCGACCTGACCTTTCGGGGTTGGCAACGCCTCCACGAGCGGGGCTGCAACCTGGCCGCCCAAGTGCTCGTGGTTCCTCATCATGGATCAGCGAAGGGAGCGACCCCCGCTTTCGGTCCAACGCATCTAGCCCGAGCGGTGCAACCCGACTACGCTCTATTCTCGGTCGGCACGGACAACACCTACGATCACCCAGCACCCGAGATGGTAGAGGAGTTTCGGGTCGCCGGGGCGAGGGTGTTGTGTACTCAGATTACGCCCCAGTGCCATACCAATCCCACAAGCCTCCCCGGAAGAGTGGTCTTGGCTCCAACCTCTTCTGACCCGGACCTCGCAAGAAGTGGCGTCTCCTGCACGGGACGGTCGTGGTCAAAGTGCCGGACACCGGTGCCGTGGAAGTCACTCGGCTGAACGACCATGAGCAAGCAGTGGATATGCTGCCGAAGGCTCCCATTTGTCCGCTCTGCCGTCGATGAGAAAAGTAACTGGTGGCAGGACCGAACCTCCTCATTGATCAGTGGCTCCCGATCGAGGTGAACGGGGCCGAGTGCATGCCGGAACGAGGGGCATTCTCGCCGGGAACCCGGAGAAACCGGAGCCTACCTTGGATGATCAAGGCATCAGGCCCGACTGACGCCGCTGCAAGAAGCGGCGGATCGCGGCATCGCGTTCGAGGCCGATCGCAATTTCGTACGAGCGGTGTGCTTCCGCGTTCGCCCCGATCCTGGCCAGAAGATCCGCGCGTGCCGCCCAGTAGGGCTGGTATTCGGTGAGCCGTGAATCGGCGGCGATCTCGTCCATCGCCCGGAGAGCGGCGTCGGCGCCGTGCAGCTCCGCGATTGCCAGGCGCGATTGATCGCGACCACCGGTGATCCGGAGAGGGCCAGCAGTGCGTCGTAGAGCTGCACAACCGCCGGCCAGTTGGCCTGACCCGTGCGGCGACAATGCACGTGTGCCGACTGAAGAGCCCCTTCGAGTTGATAGCGGCCAATGGAGCCCAATGCGCTCGCGCGGATCAGCATCGCCTCGGCCGTTTCCATCATTCGCGAATCCCAGAGTGAGGTATCCTGCTCGGCAAGAGGTACGTACTCGCCTTGCGCATCCCGCCGCGCGCGGCGCCGCGCCTCGGCATGAAGCATGAGCGCCAGCAGGCCCAGTGCCTCGGGTTCCCGGGGCAAGAGCTCGGTCACGAGCCGACTCAGAAATAAGGCTTCCTCGGCGAGACCGCGGCGCACGACGTCGGTCCCGCCAGGGTCGGTCCAGCCCTCCGCGAACGTGGCGTAGATCGCGTCCAGTACGGCCTCGAGCCGGCCATCGAGCTCATCGCGCTCAGGGATTCGAAACGGAATGCCGGCTTGCTTGATCTTGTTCTTGGCGCGCACCAGTCGCTGGCCCATGGCCGAGGGAGACATCAGGAACGCAGAGGCAATCGTCGCCGCATTCAGTCCGAGTACAACCTGCAAGATCAACGGCGCGCGAATGCCGGGATCGATGGCCGGGTGAGCACATGCGAACATCAAGGCGAGGCGGTGGTCCGGGATCGCCGAATCGGCCGTCGCGGGGTCGAGCCATTCCGCATGGAGGTCCAACTCCTCGACGGCAATCTCGCGGGTGCCGCCGCCGGGCCAGATCGATGACTTTTCGCCGGGCGACGGATAGGAGCCATGCTTCCGGGTTCGTGGGGCAACCCTTCAGCGGCCAATGCTCGAGCGCTGAGACGAACGCCTCCGATAGCGCATCTTCGGCGCCGGCCAGGTCCCCCGTGCGCGCCGCGAGGAGGGCGACGAGCTTGCCGTAGCTGCGACGCGCGACCGCGTCGGCCATGCTTCGAGCTTGCCCGTCGCCATCGGGAAGGTTCGCCGGCTCACTCATGGGTTACATGCACCAGCTCGGGCGAACCTCGACGACGCCGTGGCTGGCTCCTGGGCAGCGGGCGGCCCACGAGATCGCGGCGTCGAGATCGGGCACGTCGATCAGATAATAGCCGCCCAACTGCTCCTTCGAGTCAACGTAAGGGCCATCCAGAACCTGCGACTTGCCATCTGCGACGCGAACGGTCGTCGCAGCCGAACTCGGTTGAAGACGATTCGCACCCTTGAGGACGCCGGCCTGCGTCAGGGCCTCTCCGTAGGCTTGATAAGCCGCCATCCCGCGCTCTTGCTCGGCCTGCGACATCTCGGACCACTGGCCCTCGGTCGAATAGATCAGCAGCAGGTATTCCATGTGAATCCTCCGTCATGGTCATGGTCAAAGGCGAGCACCATGCTCCGCCACTCCAATCATGACGGTCAAGCCCCCGCGATTTCGACAGCCGGCCCGCGGAAAGGACCCGATTTCTCTCGGCCCCCAGCGCCGCGAGCCAAAGCCGATTCGGCGGATGATATCGGTGGCAGTATCTCGTGCGATGAAAAGGAGTTGCTCCCAGACTACGCAATCCCATTTTCTGCTCCCGGGGGTCCATGCCGGATTCCAATCGCGCTCGCTCGGAGGCCGCCTGAAGGCGGAACTCCAGCGAAAGCCGAGTGCGATCAGAGTTGGATTCCCGGCTTCAGCTAAATGAGATCCCGCAACGGGGAAAGTGAGAACAAATGTGGGATCGGGTGCGGCCGTTCCTTGCCCCGAAGGGGCCGAAACAAACCAGCCCAGGGCAACGCCCTGGGGACAGGTTAACCACCGCCTCTTCGAGCCCTGAAAGGGCGAAACACCGGCGATATCACAGGACCTTCCTCTGGAGTTGTACCGCCCTTTCAGGGCTTGAGGGCGCTGGGGCGTTTCCTTCCCAGGGCGATGCCATGGGCTTTCTTGTTGCGGCCCCTTCGGGGCGAAATCCCGTTCCTGAACTGGTCACGGGCCGCTGGCCTGTGTCGTCCGCGACGGTATGACGTTGACGCGGGCCATGTCTTCAAACGCATCCGCATCGGCCACGTCGTCGTGCGTGACGGAGACTTTGCAGGTGGCCACCTTGGGGTCCGCGCCGGTAACCTCGACGGTGATGCCCATGACGATCTCCTTCTGCGGCGCGAGTTTCTTGATCCCTTGCTCCTGAGCGTCCAGGAAGACGACGGTATGCTCGTCGGGCTTGCCGTCGCTTCCGATCGGGTTGCGGCCCTCGAGACCGGCCGGGAGCTTGGCGGTCTCCACGGCCTTCAGGTTCTTGGAGAGGGACGCCGTCAGCTTCAGATTCGTCGCCTCCTTGGTGCCGTAATTGCGCAGCCGGATCTGGAAGGTCGTCCGGCCGCCGACGTTGACGACGCGGAGCCGCTCGCTGACGACCAGGTTGACATCGGGCATGCCGACAACGTCCGTGGTCCTCCGGTCACTCGCCTGGAGGTTGCCGTCGCCTCGTGCCTCGGCACGAACCTCGTAATAGCCGACGCCCCCCATGCGGACCATGAAGCCGAGCGTCCGCGGCTTCCCGCCGGGCTCGATCTGGTCGAACGCCCACTGGAGGCGCCGGGTCTCGTTGTCGTATTGAGCGCCCCTGGGAAGCTCGGTCAACCGCCCGCTGACCGGCAGGGTCGCGATGATCCGGACTTTCCGCGGGGGCCGTGCCGGGGTTCTCGACCTTGATCTCATAGGTGGCGATCGTGTCCGTGAAGCGTTTCTCGGGCGCCGTGACGGTGAGCTTGAGCTTGGGTTCGACGACCGTGACCGTCTTGATGCTCTCGGCCTCTTCCTTGATGAAAGGCAGGACGTCCGGGCTGGAGGCGGTCACAATGCAGGACTGATCGCCTCCCTGGATCGCGTCGACCGCGAGGGCGTCGAGCTCCTCGCGCTGGTTGGGTGCCAGCACCGGGATGGTGAGCTCGAGCGTCTGTTCGTCACTCTTATCGTCCGAGCCGTGCCGGAGCCCCGGACTCAGCTTGGCCCGGATCGTGACGTTCCGCGCGGGGCCGTCGCCGATGTTGGTCACGCCGATCTTGAACTCGACCGGCTGCCCCTTGAGGACGCTGGCCTTGCTGACGGACTGATCCACCTTGAGCAGGGGCTTGAACACCTGGGTTTGCGCCTTGCTCGCGGTCTGGAACAAGACCGTCGCGGCATGGTAGTAGGGCCCCGTCTTGACCGGCTTCACCCGGACCGTGATGATTTTCTCGGATCCGGCCGGCAGCGAGCTGATCGACCAGCTCAGGAGCGTCTCCTTAACCACGTAAGCCTCGGGCTGGCTGGATACGTGTTCGAGGCCATCGGGCAACTCGTCGAGGACCCGGACGTTCATGGCGTCGGAACTGCCGGTGTTCCTGACGACGAGCATCAGGTTCGCCTCCTGGTTCAAGTTCATGCTCGACGGCGCCTGGACGTTGACGGTCACGGCGACCGTCTGCTTCCCCAGGGGGATAT
The DNA here is from genome assembly GCA_963842405.1 of uncultured Isosphaeraceae bacterium. GTDB lineage: Bacteria > Planctomycetota > Planctomycetia > Isosphaerales > Isosphaeraceae > CAVZRC01. The sequence goes on from CAWJGW010000054.1 coordinate 82,050, forward strand.
GATCGGCCGAGAGGGCGGCGCCGGGGTCGCTGGCGAGTCCGCCGGCCGGGGGCGGCGTGGTGGCGTCCCTTCCTTGGCCCCGCTGGTAGCCGGCAAGGGAGCACGCGGCGTCTGGCCCGTCGCGGTAGCCGGCGGGTTCGTCCCATCGGTGCGAAAGACTGAGGGGTCACTCGGTGGAATCGCTTCAGGCGATTCGCCCGGTCGTGCGGCCAGGTTCGCCGGCGCCTCGATGGTCACCGCGGAGAAGTTCCCCGCGCCCGGAAGATCGTCGGTGGGTGTAGTCGGTCTCAGCTCTACGGGGTTTGCCGGAAGGCCAGGACGGTCTCCGGGTGCCTGCTTGGCCATTGCCGGCGGATCGGTTTTCTTGGCCTTGGCTACCGGCGCGGAAACCTTGGGAGTCGCCTTCGGCGTCGGCTTCCCGATGGGATCCTTGGCCGTTGCCGGCGGATCGGTTTTCTTGGCCTTCGGTACAGGCGCGGAAGCCTTGGGAGTCGCCTTCGGCGTCGGTTTCTCGACGGGATCCGCCGGATTGTCGGGGCCCGGTAAGTCACCCGAGATCGTCAGGGGAGCCTCCGGCGGTCCGGGAAGCGCGGTTTCCGGGACCGGGACTCCCGTGCCGGGAGTCTGACCCCGCGCAACCGGGATTGCCGGCGACGCCAACAGCATCATCACGAAAATCAGCGAGAGTCGCCGGCCCATGGATCGATCCCCTCCTTGGGAACGGCCCCGGTGGACACCACGCGAGCCAAAGTGCAATCGATTCTCGACGCCGCCTCGAGACAGGACCAACAGACGGCGACCGATGACCCGTCCCGGCCGCAAGCGCACTTGAAGCGCGGACCAAGACGGTGGCATACCAAGCCGTGCGGATTGATAACAGATCGGCCCGAATCGAGAAAGGTCAAATTACGCAATCGAAGCGTTAAGGGCACGCCCGGAGCTGGCGGAATGCCCACGTCAGCAACAACGCTCAGCAATTGGCCCCATGAGCCAGGACGGCATAATTTTCCAAAGATTTGGGATTGGTTGCGGCTCGGGGTGCAGTAACTTGAATGATCGGGCATTCCAGGGATTGTGACGGGTCGTGCGTGGGGTGTGGCGGGACCGGAGGGTTGTCTTTGACCCGCCACTCATCACTCGCCACTCTTCACGATCGGGATTGGTGAGGTGGAACCATGTCGTGTGCGAGCCGTGGGATCGTGTTGCGGCAGATTGACCGCCTGTTCCGGGAGGGGACGCTCGGCGGTCTCGGAGACGGTCAGCTCCTGGAGCGTTACCTGACGCGTCGGGATGAGACCGCCTTCGAGGCGCTGGTTGACCTGCACGGTCCCATGGTGCTGGGCCTGTGTCGTCGGATGCTCCGCGACCCGCGGGACATCGAGGACGCGTTCCAGGCGACGTTCCTGGTGCTGGTCCGCAAAGCGCCGACGATCCGGGACCGAAGTCTTTTGTCAAGCTGGCTTTACGGCGTGGCGTACCGGGTTGCTCGACGGGCTCGGAGCCAGACGCTCCACCGCCGGGGCCGCGAGACGACCGTCGGGGACCTGGTGGTCGCGGCGGGACCAGAGACTTCGGATCGGTTCGAGGTCGATCCGGTGCTCGATCAGGAGTTAAACCGGCTACCGGAGAAATACCGGGCGCCCATGATCCTGTGCTACCTGCGAGGGCGGACCCACGACCAGGCGGCGGAAGAGCTCCGCTGTCCGGTCGGGACGGTGCGCAGCCGGTTGGCCCGGGGGCGCGACCTGCTCAAGAGACGGCTGACGCGCCGGGGGTTCGCCCCGCCTGCTTTGGCCGCGATCCTGGGTACGGGGCCAAGCTTGCCGGTCAAGCTCCTCGTCGAGGCCGTCCCGCCGTCGCTGGTTTCCGCGACGTTGAAGGCGGCTTTCGGGTTCGGCTCCGCTCAAACCATGCAGGCGGGCGCGTTCGCCATGTCGGCGCTCGCTCTCGCCCAGGGAGTGCTCACGACCATGAAACTGACTCAATTGAAGTGGATCGGGCTGACCATCCTGGCCACCAGCCTCTCGGCCGGCGGCGTGGTCGCGGTGTCCTACGCCGCGGGTAACGCAACCTGCCGAGGCGACCAGTTCCAGCGGAGAGCCACGGCTTACGCCGGAGAGCAGACGCAACCCGCCGAGGCAGCAAGAATTCCGCTGCGGCATCACCGCCCGCAGAAGAAGAACGGAGGCGAAGCAATCGACGGCGATGCTGGTAATCTTGTGCCGAGCGATTCGACGCCCGGAGCAGAAGACCGACGAGCTCCTGAAGCGTCTGGCGCGAGCCGTCGGCAGCCGCAACCGGAGCGACGGAGAAGCGTCCATCACCACTTCCGCGAGTGGCAAACACGCCGGTCAGCGGCTCGACCGACTCCATCGAATACCGGAGCTGAGCAGGGGTCGCCAGAACTGCTCGAGCGGCTCCGCCCCAGATCTCCACGACCCGCTACTTCACCACCGGATCGCCCCGATATCGAATCGCAAAGGAAGTTCCCGTCCAGCGCGAAGTCGATTCAAGAGTTGGAGGCCCAACTCAAGCAAGTCCTCCTGGAGCGGGATCGAATCCAAACTTCTCGTCGAGAAACAGAGCCGTCTCACCCGGCGTGCTCGAGCAAACGCGTAGCAGGGTGCTTGTCACTGTGGGCCAGATCGAAGGACTCGATGAAGACCTTGCCGACGAGATCGCTCAGACTCAAGCTGGAGATGGCGCCGGAAGAACGCCGAGCGAGAGAAAGCCGAAGCGCAGAAGGACGTTGCGGCAGACCGTCACCGCGCGGAACGCGCGACTGAATAAGCGGAAGCCGGGGATGGTCGCCGACGAGGATGTGGCGAAGGCGGAGGGAGAAACGAAGATCGCCCAGGCCCAGGTGGGAATCGTCGACGCTGAGATCGCGGAGGTGGGGTTGCGAATTCAGCAATTGGAACGCCGACATGACCGGATCAAGCAAGCCATGGCCCTGGCGAATGAGGCGAAGGCCGTCGTGTCGCCGCCGACCAACCCCGATGCGAAGAAGGCGGAGAAACGGGATCTCCCGTTCATGGTCCCGAACAACAACCTGGAGCGCAGAGGGTTCACGGGGCAGTAAGGCCGGAAAGCCTGACCTACGGTTGATTCGCCTCGGCGTACACCGCAGCCGCGGCCTGGGTCGCCTCGCCAGCCTTGAGTGCGGTATCCCAGGTCGCGGAGGCAGGTCTCCAGCGCGGCCAGCAGCAAGGTCACGTTGCTCTGACGCGAGCCGTATCCCATCAGCCCGATTCGCCAGGCCTGGCCCTTGAATGGTCCGAGGCCGCCGCCGATCTCGATGCCCCAGTCTTTGAGCAGGCGTCGGCGGACCGTCAGGTCGTCGATCCCGTCGGGGATCTTGACGCAAGTCAACTGCGGGCAGGCGATGCTTCGGGTCGGTGAGCACGACTCAAGCCCATCGCGGCCAGCCCGGCGTGGAGCGCACGGCCATTGAGCGCGTGCCGCGTGAACCGGGCCTCCAACCCCTCCTCGACGACCACCGCCAGCGCCTCGCGCAGCGCGTAATTCATACTGATCGGCGCCGTGTGGTGGTAGAAGCGGTCGCTCCCCCAGTAGCGCTGGATCATCGTCAGGTCGAGGTACCAGCTCTGGACCTTCGACTTGCGCCGATTCAAGACCTCGACGGCCCGGGGGCCGATCGACACGGGTGCCAGGCCCGGCGGACAGCTCAGGCATTTCTGGGTCCCGGAATAGACCGCATCGATCTCCCAGGCGTCGATCTCGACGGGGATTCCGCCCAGCCCGGTCACGGTATCCAGCGCGATCAGGGCGCCGGCTTCGTGGGCGATCCGCGCGATCTCCTCGACGGGCTGCCAGGCACCGGTCGAGGTCTCCGCATGCACGATCCCAACGACCTTGGGGCCCACGCGATGGATCGCCGCCTTCACCTCGTCCGGGTCGAACACTTCGCCATACGGCCGTTCGATCACCGTCACCTGGGCGCCGGCGCGCTCCGCCACGTCCTGCATCCGCGCCACCGAAGACGCCATTGATGCAGACCAGCATCTTGTCGCCCGGCTCGATCAGGTTGACGACCACGGTCTCCATGCCGGCCGAGCCCGTCCCCGAGACGGCCAGTGTCATCCGATTCGTGGTCTGAAAGGCATATCGCAGCAGTTCCTGGGTCTCATCCATCAGGGCCACGAACTCGGGGTCGAGGTGGCCGACCAGGGGCATCCCCATCGCCGCCAGGACGCGGGGATGCACGTCGCTGGGACCGGGCCCCATCAGCAGCCGTGGAGACGGACTCAGAAAACCGGGCGTCGGAGGTCGCGGGACGGCGGACACGGGGCAACTCCTTCGTCGTCGCAGGTGGCAAGTGGCATGGGCGGATAGACCAGTCGTCAATTGTCACTTGTGGCTTGTAACTTGCAACTGCTCCGGGCACGTTTTCACTCGCCGCTGGCCGCTTGGTCACTTGCCACTCTCATTGAGCGACTTGATCAGCTCGCTAATCGCCTTAAACTCGGGCCGGTCCGACTTTTCCGTCCATTCGAAGAGGACGGACTCCGTGGTCGAGACGATGGCCCCCGCGCGTTCCAGGCGTCGGAGTGCAAACTCCCAGTCGATCTTACGTCGGGAGGCCACGGCGTCGGCCGGGACCTGGACCCGGAAACCCAGATCGAGCAATTCGAGTGCCGTCTGGGCCACGCAGACGTGGGCCTCGATCCCCGCGACTGTGACATGGCGGATATTCCGGCCGTAAAGTTGCTCCAGGAATTGGGGCACGGCACAGCAATGGAACGTCGTTTTGGCCGGCCGATCCGGGACCAGCTCGGCAATCGCCGCCGTGGACGGTCCCAGACCTTTCGGATACTGCTCCGTGGCCGAGACCGGCAGCCCGAGGGCCCGGGCGCCGCGGATCAAGGCCACGCTATTGGCCACCACCACGTCCCGGTCTGGGATCAGCCCCAGGAGCTTGTCCTGGAGGTCCACGACGAGCAACGCACCATGATGCCCGGTCAATCGCTGCGTCGGACGCATCTGTATTTGGTCCTTGGTCGTTGGTGTCGAGGGTCGAGCCCTGGCTGATTATCGTCAGCCTGACCTCGTGTCAGACCCTGGCCTCCTCCACCCCGATCGCGTTCCGGGCCGAACCACTCATGACCAGGGACCAATGACTAAGGACTACTGACCAGGCAACAAGATGTCAAGCGACCCGATCCACGAAGGGACATCAACACGCGAACGAATCGCCTTTTCCCCAAAACACTCGTTTTCCATCGAATTCCCAAGAAACCTAAAATCCGCTTGATTTGCCCAATCGTGCCAGCACTTGGCATTTTATCTGATGACAATCACGTTCGGCGAGCCTTGCCGCGATTGGCTCCGGGGACTAGGATAATGAATTGAACCGTGCTTGGTTCCGCAGGGATGCCTCCGAGTCGGCTCGGGTCAGGATGAGGCGAGGATCATGCTGAGGTGGGGGTGACCGGCGTGGCTGGTAAAGCCTCGACTGTTAGTCATAGACCGCGATAACGCGCATGGGAAATCATCGCTCGACTTCCTCTCCGAGTCGTACGAGCTGGTGATGGTCCGGACGATTTCCAAGGCGTTGTCGCTGCTGCGCGACCAGAAGTTCGCAGCAGTGTACGTGGATGCATCGCAACTCTCGGCGGTCCGATGGGTTGGGATGATGATCCAGGCCGAGGAGATCCTCGACGCGATCTCCGACGGGGTGGCGGTGGTGGACCCCGACCTGAGGATCATCTGGGCCAATCCCGAATTCTACTCGCTGACCGATACGTCGCGGCATCCGGTCGGCTTGCCGTTTTACCAGGCGCTGGGCGAGCCGGAGATCCTGGGGCCGGACCCATGCCCGTTCACGACGGCGGTCGCGTCGAAGGCGGCGGCCAGCACGGCGATGAAGATCGGCGGGAACCGGTACCTGCGGGTCACGGTGACGCCGGTCTTCGATGGGTCGAACACGCTGACACACCTGATCGCCCTGACCCGCGAGACGACCGACGAGACGCAACAGCAGCTCAAGGTCAACGCCATCCACAAGGCGGGCGACGAGCTGGCCGACCTGACCCCCGTCGAGCTCGCCGAGATGGGGGTCGAGGAGCGGACCGACCTCCTGAAGTACAACATCGCCCGTCACATGAAGGATTTGCTCGGGCTGGATTTCATCGAGATCCGGCTGCTGGACCGTCCGAGCAACCGCCTGATCCCCCTGCTGACCGAGGGAATGACGCCCCTGGCCGCCAATCGTGAGCTATATGCTCGTAAGGAGGGCAATGGCGTGACGGGATTCGTGGCGGCGACCGGAATGAGTTACGTCTGTCCAGACACGACGCGGGACCCGCTCTACCTGGAAGGGGCCACCGGGTCGCGCAGCTCGCTGACCGTCCCCCTGATCATCCACGGGACGGTCATCGGTACGCTGAACGTCGAGAGCCCGCAGCCGGAGGCGTTCGACGACCGCGACCGGCAGTTCATCGAGATCTACGGCCGCAACATCGCCGCGGCGCTGAATACGCTGGAGCTGCTCGAGGCGGAGAAGGTCAGCACGGCCAGCGCGTCGGTCGAGGCGATCAACCGCGAGCTGGCGATCCCCCTGGACGACATCATCACCGACGCGACGACGGTCCTGGACCGCTATGCCGGCCACGACGAGGACATCATCGCCCGGCTGCGACATTTGCTGTATCGGGCGCGGGAGATCCGCAGCCTGATCCACAAGGCCGGCTCGACGATCGCGCCGCAGCCCAAGCAGAACCTGTCCGCCACGGCGCCCCGGCTGGCCGGGACGCGGATCCTCGTGGTGGATGCCGACGAGTCGATCCGCCGCTCGGCCCATCAGTTGCTCGGCAGCCAGGGGGCGAGCGTCGAGACGGCCCGCGACGCGCACGAGGCGATCGCCCTGATGAGGCAGACACCGTATTCGACCGCCCTGGTGGACATCCGCCTGCCCGACCTCGACGGCTACGAGGCATTCAAGCGACTGAAGGAAGCCCAGCCGAGCGTGCCGATCATCCTGATGACCGGCTTCGGCTGGGACCCGTCGCACTCGATCGTCAAGGCGCGGCAGGAAGGGCTTCAGACCGTGCTCTACAAGCCGTTCCGGGCCGATCGACTGATGGAGGCCGTCGAGCAAGCCCTCCGCACGTCACCGACCCACGCACCCACGACGGCACCGGCCACTCCGCCGGACGGCCATGCGGCCGGCAAGGGGACCGGCGCCACGGCGTCCCACTCGGTCGCCGTCTGGACGACCTCCACTCCGCCGAAGCCCGGTGACCGATCACGAGGCAGCGGAGCCTCGACCCATCGAGACCTCGAATCATGAACCATGACTGGCCATGGCTGGCCGTCGTCGCGCTGGCGATACCCGCGGGATTGGGCCATCTCTACCACCTCATCCTGTCGATCAATATGGCGAGCGGTCTGGGATACCGCGAGTCGGCGATGGACCGGGTCCGGACCGCGTTGTTCGCGAGCTTCTGGGTCTCGTCGGCGCTGCTCCTCTGGGTGCATCTCCAGACGCCCTGGTGGACCTGGTCGTGGCCGGCGCGAGGCTACGCCGTGTTGTGCGTGATCTCCGGCAGCGGTGGCCTGGCCGCTCTGCTCGCTGGTCCTGGCCTTGCGGCGACAGCCCGAGGGCATCGCTCATGTCGCCGAGGTGCGCGCGCTCGCCGGCCCCGGCGATCGGGATGAGCTGATCGGCGACGGCCGGCGCTCCTGGCTGCTGCGGCTCCCCGGCAACGAGTCGTTCCGGCTGTCGTCTCCGCGAGTACGACGTCGCTCTCCCCGAGCTCCCCGAGCCGCTGGCCGGCCTGAGGATCGTGCAGATCACCGACCTGCACATGGCCACCTGCTTCCGCCGCCGTTACTTCGAGCGGGTGATCGAGGCTTGCCAGGACTGGGAGGCCGACCTGATCGTCCTTACCGGAGACATCATCGACGACGACGAGGCGATCGCCTGGATCGAGCCCTTGCTCGCGCCGCTGGGTGCCCGACTGGGCAAGTACGCGATCCTGGGCAACCACGACGAGCAGCACCAGCCGCGGGAGATCGTCGGCGAGCTGGCCCGGGCCGGGTTCGAGACGCTGGAGGGGCAATGGACGACGATCGAGATCGACGGGCTGACGATCGCGATGGGTGGGACCTCGGCGCCCTGGGGTCCCGGATGTCGACCCGTGTGCGATCCCTCCGGCCGACTTCCGGATCCTCCTGAGCCATTCGCCCGACCGGTTCTACCGAGCCGCGCGGTGGGGGATCGACCTGATGTTCTCCGGCCACAACCACGGCGGACAGATCCGCCTGCCGCTCGTCGGGGCCGTCTTCATGCCGAGCATCTACTCGCGGCGGTTCGACCGCGGGTTCTTCCGCCGCGGCCGGACGCTGATGTACGTCAACGAGGGCGTCGCCGGGAAGCACCCGGTCCGCTACGGCTGCCTGCCGGAAATCACGCGGTTTGTGTTGAGGACCGCTCGAGCGTCAACGGATTTCCCCGGGTCGAAAAGTCAGACGGCCTATGGCAGGAAGCACGAGGCCGTGGAACGGGATTGGGTTCAGGGCTGAGGATGTCGGATGAGCGATCGTTTGCTACAATGACCGATGTGGCCGTCCGTTCCTTCGCCCAATCTGGGGACCTCGACAATGCCCTCACCATTCCCGGGAATGGACCCTTATCTCGAGAATCCCGGCATCTGGCCCGACGTGCATCACTCGCTCATCACGGTCTACCGAGAGCTGCTGGCCACTCAGTTGCGGCCCAAGTACCTCGTCCGGATCGAAGAGCGGGCTTACATCACTGACGAATCCGACGAGACGTCCAAAACCGAGACCCGTGTTCCGGATGTCGAAGTGGCAATTCGCACAGGCTGGGAAACGGCACAGCTCTCGAAGGAGGATCATGCCTCAGAATTGGAAATTCTCGAACCGGTGGTGGCGACCACCTGGTTTGAGGAGGAGGTCCACGAAGCGTTTGTGAGTATCGTTGACCGCGAGTCCCATGAAATCATCACCGTCATCGAACTCCTCAGCCCGGCGAACAAAGTGCCGAAATCGCCCGGTCGGGAGAGTTTCGAACAAAAGCGGCGAGAGGTGATGTATTCCCCATGCCATTGGGTGGAGATCGACCTGCTCCGCGGGAAGCGCATGGTGCGTGTCCCCAAGAAGGTCGGTGCTCATCAATACCTGGTTCACATTTCGAGGAAAGGCATGAGGCCCCGGGGGCAACTCTGGGGGATTCGGTTGTCCCGGCGTCTCCCGGTCATCCCCATCCCCCTGAAATCCGGCGACCCAGACGCCCGACTCGACCTCCAAGCCGCACTCGATATGACCTATGATCGTGCGTGCTACGACATGGCACTGGATTACCGGAAGGAACCGCGGCCTCCGCTCGATGAAAACCTGGCCGCCTGGGCCGATCAGCTCTTGCGATCGAAGGGGCTGCGATAAGAGTTCAGGCGGGGATTGATACCTGGCTCGCTCACCGCAAGACATCAGAGGACAGGTCCGTGTCTCGAACGATCCACGTGGCTTGTGGCGACGCAACCAGCCTGATCGAGGAACTCTCGATCTCGCGGAAGGACATGATCTCCCTGCGCGATAACCTGTCGTACGGTCCTCTGGGCACCCTGGACGATCTCGAGAGTTGGTGGGCGATGCGGCAGGCGTACTGGGATCACCTCGAAGAGGAGCCGGCAAAGTCCAGGAAGCGAAGGCGACGTCCCAAGTATGCGATACGAGATTACCTACTCGGCGACCCGGACCGACTCGCCGAAGCATCCGATGTCGTGATCTGGCTCGGGACGGGACTCGCGGATCAGCTCGCACTCGTCTGGATGCCCCAGTTACTGCGCACGACTGGCGGTCGCGCCGAAAGCTTGCGAATCGTGCAGTTCGAACGAACGGTTGCCGGAGCACCAATACCGGACCTCGCCATTCTGAATCGCGACGAATTCCAGAAACACCCGATTCCTCATCCGATCGACGGCGCGGAGCTTGCCTATCTCGACGAGGCCTGGGCGCCGTGACGGCATCCGATCCGGCTGAGCTGATTCGTTTCCTGGACCAAGTCTCCAGCCCGCTCCCGCGACTTCGCGGCGTTGAGCAAGATCCTTCGACGGTATCCGGATACCCGATCCGGTGTGAACCGGTACGAGACTCAACTCCTGGCGAGCACGCAAGACGACGGACCAACCGTGGCCAGGGTGATCGCCTCTTCGATGAGAGCCCTTTTCTACGAAGACGACGAATGCGTCGGCGACAACTGGCTATTCTGGCGTTTGCGGCGGCTCGCCGATTCAAGACTTCCCCACCCCGCGGTGGTACTCACGGGAGAGCGGACCACGATGCGCGGAACGGAAGCGCGTTTGACCCCCGAGGGTGAGCGGTTTCTCAAAGCCGAGTTGAATTTCGTCGAGTTGAACGGCATCGAAGACTGGGTGGGCGGAGTGCATCTCGACTCGCGAGTCGGGGATGTCTGGTTCCATCAAGACAAGATGATCTTTCGTGGTTCTTAGGGCGTGCGATCAACCATCGTCCGTGACGCCACGAGTGGGACGCTATCTTTGGGGAATCCTCGAGGAAACTCTCGTGGGTGGTGGAAAAACATTCCGTCTTCCCTTTCGCTCGCATGGGTTGCTTCGGATTTTCCGCCCTTCCTTGCGCGGGCTCATGAGGGCGATCGCCATCCTTGCCGTTCTGCTCGCGATGCTCATTCCCACGGCACAGATGAGGATCGACTGGGAGAAACCGAGGATCGACGATATCGCCGTCACCGTCGCCCTGATGGTCGCCGAGACCATCTTCCTATACTATGCGATCTTGGCGATGACCTTGGTACGCGGGGTGTTCCAATCCTCCGGCAGCAACCGGCGGGTGAAACCCATCTTGCTCTACGGGCCGGTCCTCCTGGTCGTCGCTCTGATACTAATCTTCGAGATGCTCGATGCCTTTCTCGGCCCTCACCGATAGAGAATCAGATATAAACCCGCCGATTATAGACATACCACTCGACCAGCAGCACGCCGAGGACCAGGAGCGCGAAGTACCACCAGATGTCCTTCTGGACCTTGGCGGGCTTCTGGGTGCCGGTGACGGGGTTGTAGCCGATCTTGATCTTGTACGACTCCTCCGCGCTCGTTGAGGACCCCCTCGGGGACTAACCCGCGCGGGGCCAGGTCGCTCTCGCGGAAGTTGAAGAGGTTGACGGCGAACGGCAGTCGTCCGTCCTTGTCCCATCGGGCCAGGTAGAGACCGGCCTTTTCCGCGTGGTTGTAGATGAACGTCCCCTGGGGAGAGCGCGGGACCTTCTCCTCGGGACGATCGGCCGAGGTTACCGTGATCTCGCGGTTGATCGTCTCGGCGTGGATGACCACCGGGCTGCCGGGCTCGGACACCTCGTCGCCGGCCCCCTCCCGGACGTTGCCCAGCGCCTGGATGGTGTTCAAGATGAACATCGGGAAGCTGATGTACCGGAACCAGGTCGTATTCGGCGTGGTCCCCTCCAGGAGCGGGAACGTGACCACCACGTCGGTGAACCCTTCGCGGGGGGCCTGGAAGGCCAAGGATCCCTTGTCGCTGTCGATCAGGCTCTTGGCCCCGGGAGGTAGCTCGACGAGCCGTGCCGAGGCGATATAGACCAGCTTCAGGTCCCGGATGTACTGCATGATCGGGTGGGCAATGTCCAAGTCGAGGATCGACCGGCTGCTGGATCTCCTTCGGCTTGGCATACGCCGGACCAGGCGGGAACTGGCCGAAATACAGCGCATTGGCCTCGGGGGGCGAGTCGGGCTTCACCCCGTCGTAAATGACCAGGTCGTATCGGCCACCCCGCAGGTCGCGCGCGATGGTCTCGCCCTTGGCTTCCTCGGGCGTGACGATGGTGATGTCCGCGCGCTCGGCGGCCGTGGGCGTCTTGAGTGTATCGACCAGATACCGGTTGCCCGACGTGACCGCCAGTACCTGGGCCTTGCGCGTGGTCCCGACGACCGCGAAGGCGCGGTTGTCCGCTCGAGCGGCGTCCTTGACCGTGAGACGGACCTCGTACGGGGCCAGCCCGACGTCGGTCAGGTCGAACTTGAAAGACTTGGTCGGTTTGCGGAGCGAGCTTCAGCGCGATGGCGTCGACCAGTTCCCCCGCGTCACCGGGCTTGTCAACCGAGTGTCGATAGAGCTGGGCCTCGGTGGCCACTTCCTCGGGCCGGAAGTTATGGACCCGGCCGAAGAGCTGGTAGACCTCGGGCTTGTCTTCGTCGCGACGCGCATTGAGCGCCACGATCGCCAGGTTGTCGGAGGGGTTGTGAACCTTGGCCTTCTCATCGGCGCTGCTGCTCCCCTCCGCGGGCGGCGAATAGGGAGCCGGCGGCGGGCCGAACACGATGACCTCCGGCTCCAGGTTGCCGAGGCTGAAGTTCTCGACGTCGGCGAAGCCGCCATCGGTGTAGATGAACAGCTTGGGCGTCACGACCGAGGAGGCGACCACACCCTCGCCGATCTGCTTGGAGGGATTGGCCAGGCCCGAGGCCACCTGGAGCCCCTCGCGGAGCGAGGTCTTCGACTGGGTCGGCTTGATGGAGTCGATCCGAAGGGCCAGCATCCGCCGGTCGCCTGTGTAGTTCGACTCGACCCGCGCCGAATCGGAGAAGGAGATCACCATCGCCAGATCGTCGGCATCCATCGCCGCTGACGACCTTCTTCGCCGCCTCCTTGGCCTTGTCGAGCCGGGTGGGCGCCACGTCGGTCGCCGTCATACTCGCCGAGTTGTCGATCATCAGGACGAACCGTTGCCCCTGCCCGCCAGTCCCTTTGACATGCGGGCCGGCCAGCGCCAGCATCGCCAGCGCCACCGCCAGGAGCTGGAGGAACAACAGCAAGTTCCGTCCGCAGCCGCTGGAACAGGCTGTTGACGTGCAAGTCCTCCAGGCTCCGGCGCCACAGGAGCGTGCTCGGCACGCGCACCGGCCGCCGCCTGAGCTTGAGGAAATACAGCGCGATGATTCCGACCGGCACACCCGCAAGCGCCGACCATGCCGCCAGCCCGAGCGGCGTGCTGAGCTCGATCGGGAAACTCATCTGACCCAGCCGATTCCAGAGGTTACCCATCACCCCTCCCGATTGCGGATTGCGGATTGTGGATTGCGGATTGAATCCCCTGGACGTAGTAGCTCAATCGAAAATCCGAAATCCAAAATCCGGATGTCACAGATCCGGCTCCCGATTCGCCACGCCCGCCCGCTCTCCCTTGCGCCGACGTACCATCATGTACAGCAGGTACACCACCAAGGCGCCGCCGAGTCCGAAAAACACCCAGGGACTTGTGATTGACCAATGATTCATTTTATCTACCAGTGTTCAGTGTTCAGTGAATACCGGCCTTCACTCGCCACCGGCCACTCGCAACTACTTCGACCAGCCCGCGCTCCCGTAAGTAGTTGAGGATCAGCTTGTCAAAAGGGTTCTGATTGGTGGTGAAGATATAGGTGATGCCGCGATTGGTGCACCATTCCTTCAGGCCGCCGACGAAGGCGTTCAAGGTGTCCTTGTACCGCTTGAGGAGCGGTGCGCTGATGGTGATCTCGGCGGCCTCGCCGTCCTCGGCGTCGACGAGGCGGAGGTCGCCGACTAACTCCGGGTTAACCTCCTCCTGGCTCAGGACGTGGACGACGTAGATATCCATGTTTCGCGCCAGCAGGTAGCGGAGGGCCTCCTGGTAACCCTTCTTGTCGAGGAAGTCGGAGATGACAACCACGACCCCCTTGCCGGCGTGCCGGATGGCGAACTCGCGGGCCGCGGCGGTCAGGTTGCTCGAGCCCTCGGGTTGCAACTGCTCGAGGTACTGGATGATCCGCCACATCTGCGACCGGCCTCGGATGCCGTGGAGACCCTGGGCGAGCTGGCTGCTGAAGGTGTCCATGAGCACGCGGTCGTGGTTCACCAGCCCGATGAACGCCAGGGCCGCGGCCACTTGCTTGCCGTATCGCAGCTTCGTCGGCGTGCCGAAGTCCATCGACTCGCTGGTGTCCAGCAGCGTGTAGACGTGCAGGTCTTCTTCTTCGTGGAACAGTTTCAGGAACAGCTTGTCGAGCCGGCCGTAGACGTTCCAGTCGATGTGCCGCAGGTCGTCGCCGAAGGTGTAGTTGCGATGCTCGGCGAACTCCACCGACGATCCCCGTCGCTTGCTCTTCCGCTCGCCCTTCATCCGGCCGACGAAGATCTTGCGACTGACCAGCTCGAGCTGCTCGAGCTTGTGGAGAAATGCCGGGTCGAGGAGCGGTTCCTCGGTGGTCGCTGGTCATGAGTTTCTCTCCGGGAAGGCTCGACTGGGCGTCACCAGGAGCGTGGCGAATGGAGGCGCCGATGATGAAGGCCGTTGTTCGGGATCGGACTCATAAGCGGGAGCCACCAAGGCGTTGCGTCTCGCGGCGAGGCTGCGGGCCAGCAACCCGCCGGCCGTCGCGACGATGAGGCTGATCAACCCATGGCCGATGTGCAGGAATTGGAGGTAGCTCGCAGGGCACTGTTCCCCAGACACCTGGTCCGACCGAAAAAACGGAGTCCGGTCGAAGACAGAGCACCGACGGCGCCGGGCCTCCGAAGATTGCCAGGTAAGCGATGTGGAGGGCTTCGGATGTCCACAGGGCGGGAAATCGAGGAATGACCGCCGGGGCCAACCCCAGGAGCAGAAAGGGCCAGCCGACGACTGCGAAACCCACGCCGAACGACCGGCGCGGGCCGGGTCCCCGGAGGGCCCAGCCAGTGACGAACGCCATGGCCAGCACGATCGTGCCCAACCCCGCAGTCAGGTTGTCCGATGAGACGCTCCACCGGAGTCGCCCCGCCAGGAAGAGCGTCAAGAGTCCCAATCCCGCTGGCAGCAGTAATCCGACGGACAGGTAGACCAAAGTCGCAAGGACGGAACGCATCAGGACGCGCGTGCGTTCCGAGCCATATCCATAGAGAATCCCGAGCGGCGGTATCGTCCACACGGCGAGGTTCCACAGGTCCGACACGACCTGATCCGAATGGCTGAGAATTCCAAACACGACCGCGAGGATCGCCACCGCGACGAGCAAGCCGGTGATCGAGAATCCGCGGGCGATTCATCGTCCTGACCCTCCCCCAGCCAGCCTCAACCGATCAGGTCCGAGACCCAGAATAGCGACAACATCACGGTCACGGTGATTCCCAGTCCCACGAGCCAGGGCACCAGAGCGGCCAGGAAGATCGTCCACCGCGCCTTCGAGACCTAGCGGCCGGCAACGGTGCAGGTATCCCAGCGCGGTGAGCCAACTTTCCAGGATCACCAGGGACCCGGCCGCCGCCGTGGCGATCGCCAGCTCGGGCTCCGATTGCCACGCCAGCACCGCCGCCGAAAACAGCAAGGCGCACAGCCCGACAAGGCACACCAGGTCCCCAGTCGTGAAGATCAGCCGCTCGCGCTTCGGCGGGGTCCACTCCTGCTCCAGAGCCGGCGGCGGGTCGTAGATGTCGTGCATCTTGGTGCTTGGTCCTTCGTTGTCGAGCCGAGCCTCTGCTACCTGTCCTCGTCTATCGGTCATGATATCCGAACTCGATTCATTCCCGCGCTGTCAACGTCGTCTGTCTTCTTTCCGATACCAGTCCATTTCCTACGCGCTTTTGGCGGCCCTACGGTAGACCGTCTATTGTCAAAGGACCAAGGACTAAGAAGACGCATCCGACTTTTGTAGAGTGGGTGAAACCCACCAGTATCAAGCTGTTTCGTCGTGGGTTTCACCCACCGTCAAAGGACCAAGGACTAAGAAGTGCATCGACTTTGTAGGGTGGGTGAAACCCACCAGTATCAAGCTGTTTCGTGGTGGGTTTCACTCACCCTACTCAGATTTCGGATAATCTCTACGCCGCGCGCGTTTCGGCCTTCTCGGAGACGGAGTCGAGGATCTTGAGCAGGACATCGTCGGGGTTGATCCCTTCGGCCTGGGCCTCGAAATTCAGGAGGACGCGATGCCGCAGGCTGGGGAGGTAGACCGCGGCGCAGGTCCTCGAAGCTGACGTTGAAGCGGCCATCCAGCAGGGCGCGGACCTTGGCGGCGAGGACCAGGGTCTGAACGCCGCGCGGGCTGCTCCCCCACCGGACATACTGGTTGGTCGCCTCGGCGGCGAAGGGTCCCTTCGGGTGCGTCGCCAGGGCCAGCCGGATGGCGTAGTCCTGCACGTGGGGCGCGACGATCACGTCGCGGACCAGGGCCTGGAACCGCAGGAGGGTCGGTCCGTCCATCACTTTCTCGGCCTTGGGACGCTCGCCCCGAGTGGTACGGTCGAGGATCGTGCTCAGCTCTTCGCGCGTCGAGTAGCCGACGATCAGCTTGAGCAGGAACCGGTCGAGCTGCGCCTCGGGCAGGGGATACGTCCCTTCTTGCTCGATCGGGTTCTGAGTCGCCATCACGAAGAACGGCTGCTTGAGCTTGTGGATCGTGCCGCCGACCGGTCACGGAGTGCTCCTGCATGGCCTCCAGCATCGCCGACTGGGTCTTGGGCGTGGCGCGATTGATCTCGTCGGCCAGCACGATCTGGGAGAAGACCGGGCCGGGCTGGAACTCGAAGACGCGACGGCCGTCGGGCAGCTCCATGACGATGTTCGTGCCGATGATGTCGGCGGGCATCAGGTCGGGCGTGAACTGGATGCGGTTGAAGTCCAGGTCGATCGCGTCGGCGAGCGTCCGCACCAGCAGCGTCTTGCCCAGGCCCGGCACCCCCTCCAGCAGGGCGTGCCCGCCGATGAACAGACAGGTCAGGACGCCGTGGACGATCTCGTCGTGGCCGACGATGACCTTGGCGATCTCGGACTTCACGCGCTCGTACGACGTGCGGAACTCCTCGGAGCGGGCTTCCATCGATTCGACTTCGCGGAGGGAACGGACATCGACGACGATCCTTTCATTCAAAATTGGTGTGTGCTCGAACGTTTACATGATCAGCGGCGACGGACTTGAGATTCCAGATTGCGTATTCGAATTCGCGGATCATACTGGGAATCCGGAATCTGAGAATAGCTCGTTTCACCGCTAGAATCCTGGATCCGGAAACGCTTCCTATCTTCCGTAATCCGCAATCGGTAATCCGCAATCCGCAATCTGGGAGTCACCATCGTCGCTACAGTCAAGGCCTCGGATCAGGGTTTCTTCTCATTGTCTTTCTCTCGCTCCTCCCAGACGCGCTGCTTGGCCTTGAGCAGGCGATTGGTGTAGCTCTGCTTCTCGGGCTCCTTGGGCCCGGAGGCGAGGCCGGGGGCCGCGGCGCCGCTCGGCCGGCCGGGGCCGGTCGCGTTGCTCGCCCTCTTCCAGCAGCGGCTCGCCGATGGGGCCCGCCGCGGTCGGTGTCGGGAAGAGCGTCGATTCCGCTTCCGGCCGGGTGGCGGTCGCGGCGCGGGAGCGGTCGAGCTGCTCGTCGACCTCCGCCTTGCGGCTCCTGAGCTTCTCCATGTAGTCGCTGGCGGTCGCCTCGTCCTGGCCGCGGAGCTTCCGCCACTCGTTGACCGCGGCCTGCTTGATCCGGTCCACATCCACGGCGATGCGGCGGACGGCGACGTCGCCGAGGAACAGGCAGGCCGCCAGCCAGAGCAGGGTCGGCCAGAGGGCCGCGAACGATCGGGGATTGATCAGGCCCGGGTCGCGACGGAAGTGGTCCGCGCCGGCGACGGTGTGCGGCAGATCGATGCGCCCGTCGGGCAAGAACTTCCAGTTCACGGTCTGGCCGTCGGTCAGGGTGGCGATGGTATCGAGCGTGGTGGGGTTACTCCTCAGCTCTCGGTATTCGTCGGAGTAGGGGATCGACACTCCGGTGGAGATCACCCCCTGCACATTATTCGGCCCGTGATAGCCGAGGTTGACGAAGTAGTTGCCGCTGGAGTCGGCGTTCTCGATGGTCGTCTCGTAACGGCCCGGCGCGGTCTGGACCAGCTCCACCGGCGCCGACTTCAGGTCGGGGTTGACCACGTTCCCCTGGATCCGCAGGAAGTTGAGGAACTGGTTCTCCTTGTCCAGGGCGTCGACGACGACCTTGATCCGCCCCTCCTCGCGCCGGACGTTGAGGGTGAGATTGCCCCGGTCGGCCGGTCGCATCGACCAGCGGATGACCTGGGACCAGAAGGCGGCGTAGCTCGGCCAGTCGGCCCAGGCCTTGGTCCACCGCCGACCGGCATCGCTGGTGAAGGCGACCGAGCGGCCCAGGCCGTAGGTCCAGTGGGCCAGCAGCGGGTTGACCTGGCCGGCCGGCAGCGGAGAGACGCAGCGGGATCTCGACCAGCTCGTTCTCCTTGGGCGAGGTCAGCACCAGCCCGGTGATCGCCGGCAGTTGCTCGGGCAGCCCCATGATCGGCTCGGTGATCGGGTAATTCAACTTGGGCAGCCACGGGGTCCCCTGCTCGAAGATCAACGGGCGCGAGATCGACCGCGCCTCCTTCTGGTAGATCCGTGGCAGTGCGCGGGGGTTGGTGACGTTGTAGAACCGGCCCTTGGTCCGGAGGGCGAGATTCCGCATGATGCTCATCGCGCCGGGGTCGTTGCCGTGCGCGGCGGTCAGGACGGCCGTCACGGTGATCTTGCTGGCGGCGAGCTGGCTGATGACGCGGTTGCTGGGCGGGGTCGGATCACCGTCACTGATGATGACGATGTGCTTGCTCATCGCGTCCTTGACGCCGTTGAGCCCCTTCATGGCCATCTGGAGCGACGGGTCGAAGTCGGGCATATCGCCGGGTGTCATGCGGTCGACGGCGCGGAGCATGCTGCCCCGCCCGGTCCCGATCGCCCGCAGGGTGAACAGCCAGGCCTCCTGCCCCTCCCAGTGCAGCATGCCGGCATAGTCGTAGCTCGACAGCGAGCTGATGGCGGCCTTGGCCACCACCTTCTGCCAGTAGTTCCCCTCGGCGATCTCGCTGGCGTGCATGATCAGGACCATGGCGCCGATGCCCTGAACCTTCAGGGCCTTGATCTGCATGTCGACCGGCAGGGCCTTCTCGACCGGGGTGTTCATCCAGCCGCCGGCCCCGAAGCTGTCCGGTCCGCCGAGCATGACCAGCCCGGCGCCCATGTCGTGGCAGTTGGAAGCCAGGAGCTGGTGCTGGGTCTCGGTGAACGCCTCCTTGGGGACGTTGGCCAGGATCACGGAGTCGTAGGGCTGGAGCTGGGCCAGGTCGATCGGCAGCGGGTCACCGCCGACGCCCCCCGAGCCGTCGATTCGAGGGGCGACCAGGACCTTGACCTCGATCTCCTTCTCGCGCAGGGCCTTGACCAGCTCGGCGTGCTCGCCCGCGGTCCCCTCGATCAGCAGGACCTGGGCCTTGCCGCGTGCGTGGGTGAACCCCTCGGCCTTGTTGTTGATCGCCCGGCGGTCGCCGCTGCCCTTCTCGGGATTGAACTCGGCGCTGAACGTGTAGAAGTTCGGCTCGTTGATGAGCTGCTTGAGCGTGAAGACGTTGACCCCGCGGTCGAGCTCGACGGGTTGAGGCTGCTCGTTGCCGGGCGCCGGCGCCGAGGCATTGTCCGCCTTCTGGACGATCTGGAGCGTCCCCCGGGTCGGCTCGCTGGCGCGGATGACGACATTGATGTTGACCTTCTCCCCCTTCTTCACGTCCGGGGGGATCATGACCTTCTCGACCAGGACCTCGCGGTCGTAGAAGTACTCGACCGGCAGGACGTTCAACCTGGACGCCGAGCTGCTTGGCGGCCAGGGCTTGCTCGAGCAGGTTACCGCGGTTCTCGTTGCCGTCGGAGACGATCACGATCCGACGCGCCGTATCCTCGGGGAAAGCCGCCAGGGCCAGCTTGACGGCGGCCCCCAGGTCGGTGTTCTCCGCGTCGATCATGCTCTCGACGCCCAGGGAGTTCAGCTCGCTCGGCGCCGGGGGGACTTCGACCCGCGGCTCCCGGCCGAAGACCACCAGGCCGGCCATGTCGTCCCGCCGCCGCTTCTTCGACGCCTCGGTCACGTAGTCGAGCGCGGCCTTCTGCTGCTCCTTCGGGATGCTGTTCGAGACGTCGAGCAGGAACATCGTGGTCAGGCGATCGGTGCGCCGGACCGACTGGAACTCCGCGAGGGCCAGCACAATCAACGTGATCACGGCCGTCCGGAACAGGATCGCCAGCGTCCGGCGGATCGGGCCCAGCCCGGCCAGGCTGCGATAGCTCATCCAGACCAGGGGTGGCACGATCATCGGGATCAGGATCAGCCACCAGGGGTTGCCGAACGTGATCGACCAGTTGCCCAGCATCATCGCTCAGTCCTCCCCAAGGCGGGCCCGTTCGTACCTCGTACCTGTTCCGTGTAGGGTGGGTGCAACCCACCGGCGGGGATTTCGCCGGATACCGGTGGGTTTCACCCACCCTACAAAGACGATTGCCACGGCTCATAGCCGGAACCTCTGGACGCGATGGTTGTTCGAGTTGACGACCGAGACATAGCCCCGGCTGTCAACGGCCAGGGCGTAGGGGTTATAGAGCTGCCCCGGCTCGCGGCCAGGCGTACCCCAGACGCCGAGAGATTGGCCGTCGAGCGTGAACTTCTGAACTCGGTGGTTGCCGTATTCGCAGACATAGAGGCAATGGTCCGGCCCGATCGCCAGGTCGTAAGGATAGCTCATCTCCCCGGGCCGGTCGCCCCGTGAGCCCCAGGTCTTGAGGAGGTTCCCCTGGGTATCGAAGACCTGGATTCGATGGTTGCAACTATCGGCGACGAAGAGGCGGTCGTTTTCGTCGATGGCCAGGGCGCGGGGCTTGAGGAACTCTCCGGGCTCGTAGCCGTGGCCGCCCCACTGGCGGAGCCATTTCCCCTGGGTGTCGAAGACCTGGATCCGGTCGTTCTCGCCATACTCGGCGACGTAGAAATTGCCCGCGCGATCGATCACCACGTCGGTGGGGTATCCAAACCGGCCCGGAGTGGTTCCCTGGACGCCGTCGCCGATCTGGAAGAGCAACTCGCCGTCGCCCGAATAGACCAGCACGCGATAGAAGTGGGTGTCGGCCACCAGCAGCCGGCCGAGGCGATCGATGGTCAGCCCGCTCGGCCCGTCCACGTTGAAATCGGGCGTCCGCCAGCCATCGAGGTAATGGCCGTCGCGGTCGAAAAGCTGGATTCGGTCCGTCAAGTCGGCGAGGAAGAGGTGGTCCTTGGCGTCGAAGGCGGCCACGCGCGGCTTGTGCAGGTGCCCGGCCTTGATCCCGTGCACCCCCCAGACCAACTCCGGCGCCGATCGCGACTTGAGGTCGCAGCCGGCCGTCGCGAGCAGGACCAGCCCCGGCGCCGCCAGGTATGGAGCACCGTCCTCGCATCGTATCTCATTCCCGCTGGTACGTCTCACGGAGCCTTTCCTCATCGCCGCATTGGGGCCTTGGAGCAGACGTGCGATCACGTAGAATCTAATGGTTGACTTGCCTCGGACGCAAGTCCTAGGCTCTTCGTTTTCCGATTTCCCTCGATCCGGGGGGCATTGGGTCATGGCCGAATGGGTGGTGGTCTGCCGGCTCGACGAGATTCGCGAGGGTCGTGGCGTATCGCGGGACGCGGCCGGGGTGCGGGTGGCCGTCCTGCGCGACGGCGATAACGTCGTGGCCCTCTCGGGGCGGTGCCCGCATGCCAACGGTCCGCTGGGGCTGGGCTGGATCGAGGAGGGCGAGGTCGTCTGCCCGCTCCACCGATGGCGGTTCCGGCTGGCCGACGGCCGTTGCACGACCATGCGCGGTTATCCCGTGCATCGGTTCCGATGCGAGGTCCGGGGGGATGAGGTCTGGGTCGAGGTCTGATGCGCACCGATGGCCACCGGTCAACTCGAAGATTAGCCTCCGGCGATGCCGGGCGGCAACCCCGCCTCTCGACACGTCGCGGGCGTCACCGTTCCCCGGGGAGGAGGGGCCCGCAGGGGGATCAGGGGAACCATCGGGGGACGCCGCACCGGCCCCCGGTCCGTCCCGGTGGTGCCCGGCGCGGCGCGTCGAAATCCGGCCACGATGATCGCCGGGCCGCCCGCGGGGTTGGGTTCGTTCGTCACGTTGTGGTCGCCGTGGCCCTTGGGCCGAGAACGGTGATCGGGGAACGCCCTCGGTGCCGTCGCACTCGACGCTTAACGAATGATTTGCGCACAGTTCGAGACCAGAGCCTCTCGTACAAGCCCGACGCGCCAGCGAGTGCATTCTCGACTGGCCGAGCGGATGGTGTGACAAGGCGACAGGAGGATGGAAACTCATCCGGATCGTCCCCATACCAGCCCGACTGCGCCAGCGAGGGTCTTCCCCATTGTCTTGTAAGGACTTACGGCGACCCTCGCTGGCGCGTCGGGCCGGTATGGCCCCGGTCGGATTGCGGGTAGACGAATTCCTGCCGGTCGCCCAAGAGCAGAGGTTTGACTGGTAGATCCCGAGCGCCAGCGAGTGAATAGTCTCTGGGAATGCACTCGCTGGCGCTTTGGGCTCGTATGAGGGCCCTCGCTGGCGCTTTGTGTGGTGTGTACTCAATCCAAGCCTGAGTGCTCTGAGCCTGCACCCAGTTCCCGAAGGCCGCGGCAACGACCGTGGAGAAGAGCAGCGCCAACAAGGCCAGGACGATGACCTTTTGGTCCGTGGTCCGTGGTCCGTCTCTTGGTCGGTGGTCCGTTGTGACCGGCGGGGGCTCGGCGGGGGCGATGGGTTCGTTCGTTGGGTCCGGCGTCCCAGTTACGTGGTCCGTCGTCACGGGAGGGGGCTCGGGCGGGGCGATGGCTTCGTTCGTTCGGTCCATTGTCTGTTGTCCGTGGTCCTTGGTCACGGAGAAGGACTCGGCGAGGGCGATGGCTTCGTCCGTCACGTCCCGGACGTCGAGGTCGCCGGCCGGCTCGACGGCCCGGCTCCGCGCCCGTCGCCAGGAGATCGGACCCTTCGACCAACTCACTCCCCGACGACGGACCACGGACGATGGACAACGGACCGGGAGAAGCCGGCAGGTCGTCGCCGAAATCGCGGCGGACCTTGCGCAGCTCGTCGAACGTCCGGCACAGTGACCGGCTGCACCTCGCCTGGTGCTTCCACAGCCACTCCACCGTCTCCTTGGCGCGGTAGGACAACCGGGCCGAGACCTCCGATATGCCTGCCGCCTCCGCCTCCGCCGCCGCGCGGTCCTCCCGCAGGGCCTCCACCCTCGCCACGGCCGCCGACACGATCATCCGCAGCGCCGCCCGGCCCGCCGCCGCATCCCGCGGCGACCGCTCGGCCCGCGCCGCCGCGAACTTCTCCGTCTGCCGCTGATGCGCGGCCGCCGCCTCGGGGCTGCGCAGGTCGCTCAACGGCTCGGCGAACACGTCCGGCCCGTCCGGGTCCATCGCCTGACAGGCCAGGTAGATCGACAGCACCGTCTCGTCGGCGACCGCGTCGAGCGGCTGCTTGCCCAGCAGCCGGATCGCCCGCAGCCGGTCGACCGCCCGCCAGGTCCGCCTGCCGTCGAGGGCCTCCCCCAGCGCCGCCCACCGCTGGAGCAGCCAGGTGCACCCCTGCGCCGTGCCCTCCAGCTCGACGACCACGTGGGCGGGGTGCCGGGGATGTTCCGGGTCGAACGGCCAGGAGAGGGGCGGCTCGTCGCCGTCGCCGCCGCGGACGCCGTCGGGGTCGCCGCCGCGGACGCGTGCGGGGGCGCGGAACAGGGTCGCTCCCAGCTCGAGGACGTCCCGGGCCCGCCGGAGGGCCTGCTCGTCGGCGGCCTCCACCATCGCCGCCACCTCGGCGCGGTCGGCCCGGTCGAGCTGCCAGGAGGCGTGGACGGTGCGCTCCACCATGTAGGTCTCGACGGCGTCGCGGGGCTGGAACTTGTCGATCCAGGCATCGAGGCGTTCCTGATAGGCGTCGGGGTCCTCGCCGGGGAGGATGGGCAGCCGGGCGCGGCAGCCGTGCTTGAGGGCGTTGAACCGCGAACGCTCCTTCCCGGCCTGGGATTTCGGCCCCGTGGACCGCTGAGCGTTGCGGCGGTTGATCTCGGCTCGCGTGGGCGGGATCTCGGCGGTGGCCGTCATGATTGGATGTCCCCTTCGCGGGATGCCGATCGGGTGACCGGCGGTCGGGAGCGGTCGGTGGGCATCGTCTGGCTCGCAGCGTCGCAAGGGTGGCTATCTTCGCCCTATTACCTAGATTATGGGAAATTTCTTGATGTCTCGTTCGACTTTCTTGGTTTTTTTTCCATTTTCTTGAGAATCCGCGCCGGAAATCACCGCGACGGACCGGGTTCCGGTGCGGCGTCCCCCCGGCGGATGCCCCTCGTCCGCCCTGGGGGCACTCCTCCCCGCGGAACACTGAGTCAACGACTTGCGGAAGCCCGGGGGGCCGTGGGCGATGGCCGGATTCGTGCCGGCGATTGGCTCGTCGTTCCTCGGGGGCCAGGCACAACCCGCGCAGGCAGAAAGCCTTATGAGCGTGCCGTTCGGCGGTTCCTGGACTGTGTCGAGGAGGGGGTCGACGGCCAAACAGGGACGCAACTGGTTGTTGATTCGTCCCCGTTTCGTTCCCGTAAGCCAGCGGTTGATTCTAGCTGCATCCCCGTTTCCGGTCCAAGTGCAATCATGAACCCCTCGCTTTGCACGGCAGTCATGCTTGAGGTCTTGACCGGCGGGCTAGGTTTACCAGTGGATTTTTGTTTACTTCCCGTTGAGTCTGTGTCAGACTCTATGATAGGCGTCCATCTTCAAGGTTCGGTCCATCAGGGGTGGGACAAACTTAGATGATATAATTGTGGTCGCCCAATTAGCACAGAGGAAATGGTGTGGAGGTTCCTCCTAACTCGGCAGGCTTCCAACCGTCCTCGCTGACAAGATGGGGTCGGTGGTCTTAATGGAACAAGTTGGGCCTCGATCGTAGCTCGAAGCCCCACGAGTTTCTCTGCTCCGAATGCTCCTTTTCGATTAAGCCGACGTCGCGCGTGACTGAACTCTGGGAGATCGCCGCGTGAATTACTTTACGACGATCAAGGCTGCCCTCGACGCCTCTTATGGCCCGATCTGCCGATACAAGAACGTCTCGGTCGGGGAGGCCCCGCAGGTCGTCAAGAAATACCTGCACGACATGAACAAGGAGTGGTTCGGGTACGACCCGGCGGACATCAAGTATGGGGACCCTCTGTGCCGCTTCGCTTACCTGTTCGCCCACACCGCCTCCAACGCCAACCTGTGTGAGATTGCGATCCGGGAATCATTCGATGTGTGCCGGTTGATCGAGGAGCGTGCGGCGGGGGGGAACTCAAGGTCTGCGCGTTCGGGGGCGGGCCAGGAACCGAATTGCTCGCCCTGTCCAAGCACTTGTGGAAGACAAGGCCCAGTGGCCCGCATGTTCAGGTGACTTTCACCTTGCTCGACCGAGTGAACGAGTGGGTCGAATCCTGGCAGGCTCTCGAAGCCCAAATCAAGGCAGTCCTGAAGGCCAAGTACGGCCCGTTCCCGAAGCACCCGTTCGCGGTGTCCGGTTACTTCGTCTCGAACGACATGACCAAGCCGAACCAGTATGTCAACCTCCCGACTCTGTTCAACCAAGACCTGTTCTTCCTTAACTACGCCATCTCCGAAATCACAGGGGATAACCCGAATTATCTTGCCACCAACCCGCAGTTCCAGGAACTCATCATCGCCGCAGTAGAGGCATGCCCGTCGGGCAGCAAGTTCATCGTCACCGACCGCGACCAAGACAGCGTGATAGGCAATTCGCGGAGGCTGTTACAGGACGCCGGCCTACTCGTCTCGGAGATCGGCAAGGTATGCCGCCGGATGGATGATGACGAGCGGTCCGATGTGTTGCAATCATACTCCGACGACATCGACTGCCAGCCCCGATGCTGGTGGAAGGGCAAGTTCGGGTCGGGATCAAACCGAGGCGCGTTTTACCTGGTGGGGACGAAGCCATGATTGTCTCGGCCAGTTACAGGACCGACATCCCTACCTTCTACGGCGAGTGGTTTCACAACCGCCTCCGAGCCGGGTACTGCAAGACGGTGAACCCGTACAGCGACCGGGTCATGCGGGTATCCCTGCGGCCGGAGGAAGTAGACGGGTTCGTGTTCTGGACCAAGAACGTCGGACCGTTCCTCGACCGATTAGCCGAGGTCCATTCCCTCGGGGTGCCGTTCGTCGTCCAGCACACGATCAACGCCTACCCCCGAATCCTAGAGCAGTCCGTGGTGGACGCCGGTCGGGCAGTCTTGCACCTAAGGCAGATCGCGGAGAAGTACGGCCCTCGCGTATGTGTTTGGCGGTATGACACCATCCTGAGCACGACCTTGACGACCCGCGACTTCCATCTGGACACGTTCGCCCGACTCGCGAAGTCTTTGGAGGGAGCTACCGACGAAGTGGTGATCTCGTTCGCCCACGTGTACCGCAAAACCCTTCGCAACCTGAACCACGCCGCCCACGACTGCGGGTTCAAGTGGACCGACCCAGGCCCAGAGTGGAAGCAGCGCCATCGCATGACCTTGCCGCCATTGCCGCAGTCCACCGTATACAACTGACCGTGTGCAGCCAACCTGAATACCTCGTGCCAGGCACGCAGGAGGCTCGGTGCGTCGATTCCCTTCGACTTGGGGACGTGGCCGGTAGACCGCTCCGGGTTAAGGAGAAGGGCAACCGAGAGGGGTGCCGTTGCTCCGAGGCCCGAGACATCGGGGAATACGACACCTGCCCCCACGGCTGCGTCTACTGTTACGCTGTCCAGAATCGGCCCCTTGCACTGGACCGCTATCGGCGTCACGACCCGGCGTCCGAGTTCCTCTTCCCTCCTCTGTCGGGAGCGATTGAGAAGGCCGCCTCGCCCAAGTGGGTTGACTTGCCTCTTTTCGATGACATCCGTGAAACTTAAATGTGAATGAAAAAAAGGGGTCACCTCCAAATCCCTAGGAGGAATAGGTATTTTGGGGAAGATGATCTTACCCAGTTTTCCCAGACTGTGCCGGGAAATAGAGATGTCCTCTTTTCCCGGCTATTCCTAACCACATAATAATCTGTCAACATAATTTTAATTAGCGGTGTGTAATGAGTTGACGCTGGCCTCCACCTGGCAACGAGGACGATTTTGAGGAGTTCTGTTTGCTCTTTCTGAAAGAGCTCTGGAAGAATCCGCATCTCAGACTGCACAGTTCGACGCGGCGAAGCTCAATTTGGAGTCGATATCCACGACCCCACAGTTAGGAAGCCGCATAAGGCTCTGCAGTGCAAGCATCACGAGGAATACATCGCGCTTGGCGTGCGCCGAGGCCAGAGAAGAAATTACCAAGTGCTCGACTTCAAGCCCCCCCTTAATCACTTCGCCATCCTGACAACCGGCAAGAAATCAACAGACACCGATGAAAAGGTCCGATTGCTTAATGACCAGCACGCTAATTCTGGACTCTTTGCAGTCGAGATCATTTATTGGAGCGACATTTGTTTATTTTTAGAACTTCCTGAGTTTGAGCACGTAGCCATGTTGCTCCTTCCGAGCAGCATATACGCCCAGTTGAAAAGCCTCGAAACAGAAAACGCTTCGCTTCGGCAGACTCAGTCGCAGTTGATCGAGTCGATTTCAAGTATCTCTAGCACTCCATCGAACGACGCGGAACTCGACCTCGCAGAAGGTCATATCAAGGCACGAGACCCGGAAAGGGCTCGTTTCGCGTTGGACCAGATCAAGCAGCGGCATGGGGAGAGACTCACTCCCCGGCAGCGTTTTCGCCTTTTCATCGGCTACGCAAATCTCGATCTCATGGAAGGTCGCCACGTCCAGTCGGGCGAACTTCTCCTCAAGGCCCATAGCATTTTTCCAGAGAGTGAGCGTAGCCAAATCAACGAAGTTCTCGGATACGAACTTGCAGGTGAGAAGGATCGTGCGTATGCACTGGCGAACGAGCGGCTCAAACTCTATCCCTCGGCGAAGACTTTGATCGCCTGCCGGATACGCACAGCTCCTGAAAGATCTGCCACCTGCCGATTTCGAGGCCGAGCTTACACCTAAACTATCGGAAGATGTTGAGATTTGGATGTCTCTTTCCATACGAGCCATCCGCAGGAACGACTTCGCCGAAGCAGAACGCTACGCACGAAAAGCCGTCGCCCTTGACCCCGAGTTGTACGCCCCTCGCTCGATTCTCGGCGAGGCACTCGTAATTCAAGCTGCACCAAAGGCCCACAGAAATGTGTGGGGTAGAGCTCCGAATCGCAATGTGGAGAAGCTGAATGAAGCTGTTCTCATGCTAGATCATGCAGTTTCCTTAGCTCGCTCGCAGCATCTTCACACATTCTTAGCTGAAGCACTCATCCTTCGCGCCCAGGCTCATGTCCTCGAGCGTAAGTTTGATGATGCTGACGATGACTTCCGAAGCGCAATCCAGGTGACTCCCGAGTCGGCGGTCACCCGTCGTCGCTATGCGAACTTCCTCTATTTTACCAAGGAGCAGCCGGCGGAGGCCGTATTCCAGCTCAGAAAAGCCATCTCTCTCGGTGATGGCCTCATGTCTGAGCATTTCCTCGCGGGCATCTTGTCGGAATCGAACAAGCCGAGCGACCGTAATGAGGCGGCTGATATCTTCGTCAGATTGACTCGCACATGGAGAGCAGACCCACCGACCGCTGACGATCAATCTGCAAGGAATCATCGATCCCTTGGAATTGCCGGCTTCCAGTCAGCTATCGAGTTGCTCGTTGACGCTCAACGGTTCGACGACGCAGAGAACCTTATAGGCGAAGTCTCCGAAGGCCGCTTTAGCGAGCTAACCATCCTCACGGCACGCTCGGCCGTCGCTGTCAGCCGAGGCGACGCGAATTCCGCTACCTCTCTCGCTGAAGAAGCATTCCTGCTTGTCACCGATGATTCGCCGGAACACGATGTGCGGGCTCTAGCCTTGCAACTGGGCCGACTTAGACTATGGGAATGGACGCTTACCCTCTGGATGAAAATCCACGAAAAGGTCGGCATTGGCAGTGATGCTCACCGCCTTATCTTTTGTGCCAAACAGCTTAACCGCTTTGATGTCATCATCAATATCGCCAAAGTCGTGCGAGAAGGCGGCATGGCCGACATGTGGATACGCTACCAGGAAATCCAGGCGCTCGAGCACTTCGACGTTGAAGAGGCAATCTCCCTCCTGCAGGAAATGGTCACGACCGAGCCGAACGAGCATCATGTTCGTTGGAACCTATCCTACCTGGGACTCAGATGGCTCAGGCCCGAATTGATCGATCCCCGCCCCGAAGCTCTTACGCCAGTTGAGGACGCGACACCGGAAGAAGGTTTCCTTGCCGTTGAGATTATGCGCCGATACGGGGACCCGAACGTAGTGCTGCGGTACGCCTACGAGCTGGTTCGGCGCCATCCTAATAAGCCCGACGCCCACTGTGCGTTTAGTTGCCTCTTTCATATGCCGGGCTCACGTCGCCCGACCGTTGACGAACCGGCAGAAGCTCTGCCGGGCACAGCGGTCTGCATGACGGAGAACGGTCAAGAACGATGGGTGATCATTGAAGACTCCCCGAATCCGCGATCGGCATTCAACGAGGTCTCTCCAAAGTCCAAGATTGCACACTCATTATTGCATAAACGTGTCCATGAAGAGATCATCATTAGCGAAGGTAGCGCAAGGCCTCGCACCGCGGTCATCAAAGAGATTATCAGCAAATATACCTATCTTTTCAGAGATATTCTAACCCACTGGCAGATCCGATTCAACGAGCACAAATACATCCAAGCATTCACGATTACGCGGCCAGACCCTGAAACGGGAGAGCCCGTTCACGATTTCAGCGACATAAAGTTGGTGGTCGACAAGCAACTCGAGCACATTAAGGAGATTAAATCCGCATATGATACGTCTTTTATATCACTCGACAATTATGCTGGCCTCGTGGGGGTAAGTCCCTTCCAGGCGGTCTGTTATCTTGCTTCCAATCCGTAGACTTAGACATTCGAAGCAATGATGTCTGGGGTGGGCAAACCGCCGCTGCGGCCAGAGACCTCAAGGACTGTCACACCCTTGTTTTCGACATCACATCTCTGGCTTCTATTTATCTACTCGGCATTTCCGATCTCGTGCGGCAATGGCGGGGAAACCTTGTAATCTCCCAGCATACTGCCCTCGAGCTCCGAAAGACCGAGCAAGAACTCGCGCATCTTCTCAATGGGCCCCACATACTTCAGCAAAGACCAACGTGGCTACATTATTCAGAAACTCTCAATCGATCATACGGCGGCTCAACACGAAGCCTTTGTCGCCTTTCAACGCTTCGTCACCGCGACCTTTGAGGTTCGGAGCTGTCTACGCTCGCCGGGATGGAACCTGAAGAAGCGAGAGAGATTGGAGCTGATGTTCAGTCGGCACGGCATGGAAAGCATTTTTCTCGCCAAGGAGGCAGGTCACGTCCTCGTGACCGACGACTTCCCTCTCGCTCTCTTCGCAGTGAATGCCTTTTCCGTCCGGCGAGCATGGGTCCAGATGCTCGTGATGCACCTGAATCAGGTAGGCATCGCAACAGAAGATGACTGCTCGACCGTCACCGCAAAGCTCCTCGGTTTCGATTTTCGAGCAACGGATTATGACTAATGTGCTTTCTCAGGAAGGCGGGCGAGATCTCGCAATGGGACTTAGATGCATGGCCCTTGAAGAAAGCCGTCGAGCTGCATATCGCGCATACCGACGAACGGCTCTTCCCGAGGTTGTCGGCGAACATTGTCAAAGAACTATATTATCACTCACATAATGACATTTGTGCGTTCTGCCACGCATCGCCTCGTTCCGGAACGACTGGCGGCATCCGCGCCGCTTTCCGCTGCTCGCCATCCTCCCTCAAGCGGTGCAGCAAGCTTTCAGTTTCGACTCTTTTCCACAGCCGTGCGGCGGCGTGACATCGTCGAAATGTGGTTATTCCACGCTAATCCCCCCGGACCGCGGTTTGGACCATAGCGCGATTCGATGGCATGGTGCCAGAACGAAGAAGGTAGTGGGCCCTTAAGGGGGTCAGGGCCCTTAGGGGTCAGGTTCTTGACTTGGGCCCTTAGGGGGTCATGGACCAAACGTATGACGGAGGGGAAAACGGAGCGTCACCTGACACGGAGGCTAGCCCAAAGTTCCAAGTCAAGACCCGCCCCCGAGTTCCCCCGCCCCCGAGTTTCCCCGCCCCCGAGTTCCCCCGCGTGGCGGCTCCTGCCCACTGGGGCGGGCAGATCGGTCCGGATATGCGAGAGGGCCTTGCAGCTCTCGCCTGTGGCCGTGGAGCGGCAAGAGCAGGGCTCGGGACCGTGCCGTCGGGTGTGTGGACGGATGTTTGGATCGCCGCGTATACTGATGCTCGACACAAGGCCGTGTCGTGACTGTCGAGATCCGTAACGTGGTTGTTGGCACTCCCGCTTCCGGAGGACTTCATGAGCACCATTGCTGCCCCTGATCGGTCGCCTGCAACATCCTCGCGTTCGGCTTCCGCGTTGAACCTGATAGGCGGAACCTGGGTCGAGGGCCGTGGGAACACGAGCCGCGACATCTACAATCCGGCGGACACGGCCGAGATGCTGGCGCCGGTGCGCGAGGCCGCGCCGGAGCAGGTGGACGAGGCATGCGCCGCCGCCGCCCGGGCCTTCCCCGGCTGGCGCGCCACTCCGGCGCCGGATCGGGCCCACGTCCTGTTCAAGTTCCGGGAGATGCTGGAGAAGAACTTCTCGGACGTGGCACGCAGCATCGTCCGCGAGAACGGCAAGCTGTTGAGCGAGGCGCGCGGCTCGCTGCGGCGCGGGCTTGACGTCGTCGACTTTGCCTGCGGGATTCCCTCCCAGATGATGGGACAGACCCTGACCGACGTTTCGCGGGATGTAGACTGCCACACCATCCGCGAACCCATGGGCGTGGTGGTCGGCATTCCGCCGTTCAATTTCCCGGCCTTGATTCCGCTATGGATGATGTCGGTCGCCGTCGCCTGCGGGAACACGTTCCTCCTCAAGCCCGCCGAGAAGGCACCGCTCACCGGCACCCGACTCGTGGAGATGTTCGGCGATGCCGGCTTGCCGCCGGGCGTCGTCGGCGTGGTGCAGGGGAGCAAGGAAGTCAGCGAGCGGCTCATCGCCAACCCGCATGTCCAGGCGGTTTCTTTCGTCGGCACGTCTGCTGTGGCGGAGTCGGTCTACCGCACCGCGGCAGCTCACGGAAAGCGTGTTCAGGCGCACGGCGGAGCGAAGAACCATCTGCTCGTGCTGCCCGATGCCGACCTGGAGCGCATCCTGCCCGACCTGATCGGATCGTGCTTCGGCTCTGCGGGACAGCGCCGTCTCGCCGGGAGCGTGCTGGTGGCGGTCGGCGATCGAGTGCGACAGGACGCCGTCGTCGATGCCTTCATCGACGCGGCGGGCGAACTCAAGCTGGGAGACGGCCTGGACGAAGCCGCGACGCTCTGTCCCGTGGTGAACCGGGATCAGGAAAAGCGGATCCGGGCTGCGATCGAGCGCGGGTGTCGGAAGGGGCCCGGCTTCGCCTTGACGGCCGTTCCGAGACCGTACCCGACAGGCCGCGGGCTTGCTTCATCGGGCCGACGGTCTTCGACGATGTGACGCCGGAGATGTTCGTCGGCCGGGAGGAGATCTTTGGCCCGGCGGTGAGCCTGATGCGGGCCCCGGACCTGGACGCGGCGATCACGTTGACAAACCGCAG
>CAWJGW010000055.1:0-66072 GCA_963842405.1 uncultured Isosphaeraceae bacterium
CCAGCACTCGGTCGAGACCTGGGCCCGAACCCGCTATCGTCCCGGCTATCGATGATCCGTCACCCCGACCTGTCGGCACATCGAGAGCAGACGGCAGGCCGAGCACCTGGGCCGGGAGCCCGTGCAGATGAACTTGCCGAAGGGGACCAGTCGCTCGTTGATCTCGATCCAGTAGCGCTCGGGGAGGACCTTGGCCAGGGCGAGCATGGTCTTCTCGGGAGTCGAGGCCGACACATAGCCCCATCGGTTGACGATCCGATGGACGTGGATGTCAACGGCGATCGCTGGACGTCCGAAGCCGACGGCCAGAGTCAGGGCGGCGATCTTCGGCCCGACCCCGCGTAAGGAGGTCAATGCCTCCAGGCTGTCGGGGACCTCTCCGCCCCAATCCTCGACGATCCGGCGCGCGATTTCGCGGATATCGCGGGCTTTCACCTCGGCGAACGCGCAACCGGCGAGCCGGCGCGTCAGCTCGGCCTCGCTCGAGCGCGAGCATCTGCTCGGGAGTCCGGGCCGCCTCGAAGAGTCGCAGGCAAACCTTGGTCGTCGTCTCATCCCTGGTCCGCGCCGAGATCAAGGCGCCCACCAGTTGCTCGAACGGTGAGGAATAGCCCTGATCGCGGAGGTCGAACATCGCCGCTTTGGGCAGATTCGCAACGGCCTGGCGCAGCCGGCGGAACACCTCGTCGATCTCGAAGGGCTCCTTGTCGGATGACGGCTCGGCCTCGGGGTGATTCCGTTTCATCGATCGAGCCCTCCATCGTCTCCGAACCACCCTTGCCCCGACGACCGCCGATCGGGGCTTCTTCCGCTTTCCTCGAGGCCCGGGATTCTCTAGAATCACAGACTATGAGCGAATCCTGCCATCCATCGAATCTCCGAGCCGGGTTGTCTCCATACCCGACCACGCCCGATCCGGCGGTTCCCCGCGCGACGAGGCCTGGCGTGCTTATCCCTGGCGATGATCCTGCTGGTCACGAGTGCCCCGCCCGGATCCGCCCAGGG
Source organism: uncultured Isosphaeraceae bacterium (assembly GCA_963842405.1). Classification (GTDB taxonomy): domain Bacteria; phylum Planctomycetota; class Planctomycetia; order Isosphaerales; family Isosphaeraceae; genus CAVZRC01. The sequence continues at coordinate 1,006 of CAWJGW010000055.1, forward strand.
ACGGCCAGGCGCGCGGCTGGCGGGCTCGAAGTCCATCCTGTCGCGGTCTGGCCGCCCGGTCCGCTCGAGGTGATCGCCGCGTTCGACCGGCCGATCGACCCGGCGGCGGCAAAGTCGCTGATCGGGCGGACGATCTCCTATTTCGAGACCCAGTCGGATGTCCCGGGACAGGCTCCCCCCGCCAAGCCGTTGGGCGCACTGCGGATCGTCGGTGCTCGCTTGATCGACGACGGGCGGACGCTCGTCCTGGCCACCGATCCCCATCCGCGGGTCGCTCGCTATCGGCTTCCGCTCTCTGACCGCGGACGTACGACCTGACGGGCGTCGAGGCCGCCTGGAGCGAGCGAGATGACCCGGCCGACGGTCCGAGCTGGTCGGGTTGGTGGCCGCAACTGGACCTCGAGCCGACCCGACAGCTCGCTCGCGACTCGAAGCCTCACGAGGCGGGACTGGCCCTCCTTTCCCGGCCCGGGACGGCTCACCCTGAGCACGCTCATCCGACTGCCCGTCGGGTCAAGTCACGCTCCGGATCGACGCGTCCGGACCGATCGAAGAGGCCATGCTCGGCGATGCCCAGGCGGGGGAGTCGTCCCCGGACCCCAAGGACGGCGCCCATCATGCCGTCGTTGACCGTGGAATCCAAAGGCGAGCCTCTCTTCTTCACGACGACCGTGCGGACCGGAGGGAATGCACAGCCGTTCTCGTTCAAGGCGACCTATCGCTCAGGCGGCCGAGAAGGTCGATCGTCCCATCGGGCGCGATCGCCTGATGGTCCCCTGGTCCCCGCAGTTGACGGATGCTGCAATCGCCGCGCCGATCGCGGTTCCCGACCTGTCCGGAGGCGACCCCGACCGCGGCCGGGCCATCTTCTCGGGCGATCAGGGCCGTTGCGCTCAGTGCCACGTCTTCCGAGGCCAGGGGGGGAAGGTGGGCCCGGACCTGACCGAGGTCGGGCGTAAGGGCCGCGCCGAGATCTATCGGAGCATCGCCGCGCCGAGCGCCGCGATCGAGCCCGATTATACGTCGTACACGGTCGCGACCAAGGCCGGGCAGGTCGTCGCCGGGCTCGTCCGCGCGGAGGGGCCCGACACGATCCAGGTCACCGACACCAACGCCCACGCCACGGTCATTCGCCGCGACGAGGTCCGGGAGATCCGCCCGAGCGCGACGTCGATCATGCCGCCCGGGCTGGCGTCCGCCCTGGGCGACGCGGCCGTGCGCGACCTGATCGCCTACCTGACCTCGCCCGAGCCGCCGCCCGGCGACCAAACCCCGGGCCGTGCGGTGATCCTCGAGGTTGAATGGCTCGGGAGATCCGGGCACAGGGCTTGCCCCTCGCCGATTGTTTGAGATAAAATCAAACATTATTACACACTGGGCATGAATCGAGGTGCGTATGGCCACCGGCTCGGGCGAATCCGTGATCGCAGACGACATCCACGCCATCCCGTCGGCATCCTGCGCCGCGAGTTCCTCCAGGTGGGATTCTCGGGATTGCTGGGCCTGGCCTTGCCGGACATCATGGCGATGCGCGGTCGCGCCGCGGCGGCGAGCCCCGGCGGTTCGAAGAGGAAGCCGCCGACGGGTCCGACGCCGCGGGCGAAATCGGTGATCCTGGTGTTCTTGACGGGCGGCCTGAGCCACATCGACTCCTTCGACATGAAGCCGGAGTCGCCGGACGGGATCCGGGGCGAGTTCCGGCCGATCGAGACCGCGGTCCCGGGGATTCACTATTGCGAGCACCTGCCCCGACTGGCTGCGCGGGCCGACAAGCTGGCGGTCGTCCGGTCGCTGTCGCATGCCTACACGAACCACCTCAACGCCACCCACGAGATCCTGACGGGCCACCCGCAGCCGGGGGCCTTCTTCGATAAGATCGCCTCGCGCGACGATTATCCGTGCTATGCCTCGGCGGTCGACGCGATCCGGCCGCGGGCCGACGCGATCCCCAGCGGGATGTCGCTGCCGACCTTCCTCATGGAAGGGCCGCTGACCTGGCCGGGCCAGCATGCGGGGTTCCTCGGGCCGCGGCACGATCCCTGGCAGGTCAAGCAGGATCCGAACCGGCCCGGGTTCGGCTTCGACGGCCTGTCGCCTCCCCGCGGGACTGAGCGTCGAGCGGCTGGACCGGCGGAAATCGCTGCTCGACCAGATGAACGCCCAGCGCGACCAGATCGGCGCCCTGGCGGCCCAGGCGAAGGACCCGTTCGTCGATCAGGTCGACCGCGCCTATGGCTTGCTGCTCTCCGGCAAGGTGGCGCGGGCCTTCGACCTCGGCGAGGAAGACCCGCGGCTCCGGGATCGTTACGGCCGGCACATGTACGGTCAATCGCTCCTGCTCGCCAGGCGGCTGGTCGAGGTGGGCGTGCCGATCGTTCAGGTCAACATGGGCCGCGTCCAGACCTGGGACACGCATTCGGCCAATTTCAAGTCGCTCAAGGACCGGCTGTTGCCCCCGACCGATCAGGGGGTCGCCGCGCTGCTCGACGACCTGGCGGCCCGGGGACTGCTCGACGAGACGCTGGTCATCGTGACCGGCGAGTTCGGACGCACGCCTCGGATCGGCAAGAGCACGGGGAACGTCAACAGCCGCGACGGCCGCGACCACTGGGCGGCCGTGTTCTCGGCCGCCTTCGCCGGCGCGGGCGTGCGCGGGGGCCAGATGATCGGTCAGTCGGACAAGATGGGCGCCTATCCGGCCAGCCGGCCCTACCGGCCGGCCGACCTGGCCGCGACCGTCTATCGATCGCTGGGGATCGACCCGGATACCGAGCTGCGCGACCGGCTCGACCGCCCGATCCGGCTCTGCACCGGCGAGCCGATCACCCCGCTCTTCGACGGTACCACCTCGCCCGGTTGACCGGAATGACTTGCGTGTCAGGAGGGATCGCCATGTCCATGTCCATCGTCCAGCGCATGCGGACGCAACTGACCGAGTCGATGAAGGCGCGCGACGCCCTCCGCACGGGCTTCCTGCGCTACTGGATCGCGCAATTGACCCTGGGCACCGGCGCCGAGATGTCCGAGGCCGACGCGATCAAGAAGATGCGCGGCGTGCTCAAGGAGGCGAAATCGGGGGTCACGACCTTCAGCCCCGAGGAGCTGGCGCTGATCCGCGAATGGGTCCCGCCGACCTTGACTCCGGAGCAGATCGTCGAGGCCCTGGCACCCGTCGCCGACCCGATCAAGGCCGCGCCCAAGGAAGGCATGGCGATGGGCATCGCGATGAAGGCCCTGGCGGGCCAGCAGGTCGAGAGCGACGACGTCAAGGCCGCGATCGCCGCTCTGCGGCAGTGACGAAGCAACGGGGACATCGCTGCCCCCGTTGCCGTGTTCGCGATCGCCTCGTGCGGATCTTCCAGCCTCAGCGGACCATGATGACGCCATCGGCGATCTCGCCCTGGACGAACCCCTTGACGTCCTGGAGAGCTCGTTGCTCCGCGTTTTTCACCGGGGTGGCATCGGCGGTGGCGATGTCATCCTGCATCTGCGGCAGCTCGGATTCGACGGTGGCCAGCAAGCCGTCGCGCTTGTTCCAGGGGATGCGGTTGACGGCACTGGCCAGATTGGCCTCGAGCCGCTTGTAGTTCTCCCCGTGGTTGGCGAACTGGGAGAACGCCTTCTCGACCTGGGCGTAGGTCTGGCCGAGTGCGTGTGTCGTCAAGATCGCCGCTCCGTGGCTGAACTTCGGCCCGCTCGACAGGACGACGCGGCTCTCCAACTGGTCGGGCTTGGGGACGAACGATGACTTCTTCATGGGTTGCTCCTTCGAATCAAGTGGTGTCGTGACGATCGTACTTCTGCCGGTGCGTACCCTCCCCGCCCAACCACTCCCGAGGCACTCGATCCCTCGGAGATGTAGTCGATGGTTTGGATATCGTTCTTCAACCCGAGCGATGGGCCGATTGAGATCGAGACTTCTCGAGGAGTTGTCACTGCGCCCCATCGTCTCGAGACAAAGGCATTCATTGGCGACCCTCGCGGACTTCTGTGTCCTTCTTCCCGGTCATCCCTCTCCTTGGTCGCTCTAATATGCCAGGCATCGCGAGCGGGAGTTTGGGACATGAGTCCTCGGGGGAAAAACGGATTTCACTCGAAAGGCTTAATGATTCATGAAGTCGTCCGGATATGGCTTATTTAAGATCTTGGTTGCGGTAAGAGTCTGTTCCAAAAGCCCCCGAATGGGGGCTGAAATGCCTATAAGGCGACCGGTGGGTGGTAACTCACCCAAAACCACCTTGGGCGCAAAGCCTCTTATACCAGCCCGACGCGCGAGCGAGGGTCTTTCCCATTGTGCTGCAAGGATTTACGGTGACCCTCGCTGGCGCGTCGGGCTGGTATGGCCAGATCCTCTCGCGGGTACGATAATTCCTGCCGGTCGCCTAATGGAACAGACTCTAAGAAAACGATGAAGGCTGGCCCTCAGTCGTTACCGGGCTGCTTTCCGTACCCTCTCTGGGTGCGCGAACACCCGAGAGTTTTTCATGGTCGCGGAGTCAACATGAGGTTAAAGTTGATTCCTGGCGTGGGATCGCGTGGAGTCAGCAGGGGCGAGCCGTAGAGGTGCGGGGAAGGGCCGGTCGCGAGTTGCCGCGGCTCGATACGGTGGCGACATTGAGGATGAAGTAAGTGAACCGCGTCAAGGCATCGAGATCTTGCGGCATGACCCAGACGTAAGTCGCGCCGCAATGGGCGACGGCGGCGGCGCCTCGGGGTACGTCGAGCTTGCGGCCGATCTGGAGCCATCCCGGCGGAGGCATGGAACCGACGCAGGGATTCATGTCCGTCAACAAGTAGCCGAGACAGGAGTCGTGGATTTCAGGAGTCACGGTCAGGGGAGCAACGACCTCTCGGTAGGCAATCTGCATGGCTGCGAGCTTGTCCGGGTTGTCGATCGGGTCGATCCCGATGTTGGCCTGGACGCCCCGGCTGAAACTACTCAGGCCAGAGTTGACAATTGTAAATGCGTGGGGTTGGCCGGTGAGACTCGCGACCAGGCTCGCGTTATAGGTGGCGCTGGCTGTGCCGTTGAACACGCGCGAAAGATAGGGCATCGAGCCGGGATTGGCCGCGGTTCGCGCCAGGTTCTCCATGACCTGGGTCTGGTAGACTTCCGGGACTCGAGCGGCGATCCGGGTGGCGGTGAACCGCATCTGATCGGCGGCACACCCGGGGGCAACCAGGGCCAGGCTCGCGACGAGTTGTCGTAATTGTCTGCACATCGTCATCGCCCGGTCCTATTAAGGAGTCCAAACCGCGACCTCGGGGCTGAGGAAACACGGAACTCGGCTTGAACAGGCGTCAGCCGAAAGCCGCGGATTTCGTTTCTGCCTAAAAAAGCGGTCGAAGATGTCGCTGTGTATCGGCAAAGATCCGGCGGAGGCGAAAGAGTTTTTCCGATTCTCTAGGATAGAGGGGCTGTCCGGGATAGATCGGCCAACACACCGAGCGGGTTCGAGCGTCTAATAAAATGGTCCCGGACAATTTCTGGCGATCCTTCTCCGTCGCCGGATCAGACAGGATGAAAGCACGCATCGATTCGTGGAGGGCCTGATCGGGCAATTGTAAGACCACTTCCAGGGCAAAAGGTTAACGGGCATCCTCGACATGGCGGAAGACACCTCGGCCGACCTCCAGGACTTGATTGACCGCCTCCGCCGGGGCGATGCGACGGCGCGTCATGAGATATTGGAGCGCGCACACGACCGCTTGTTGCGGATAGCCGGCCGGATCTTCCAGGAGGATTTCCCGGGTCTCCACGGGCGACACGACCTGGAGAGCGTCGTCAGTGAGGTCTGGATGCGCCTGTTCGTCGCCCTGAAGTCGACCGTGCCACAGACAGTCGAGGGTTTCTTCGGGCTGGTCTTCCTGAAAGTGCGGCAGGCTCCTGCTGGACATGGCCAAGGGCCAACGGCGAGTCGATGCGCACCGCCGGGACGGGCCGCTCGACGCGGCCGAGCCTGAGGCGCTGGCTTCCTTCGACCAGGCCGACACCACGCATGATCCGGGGCGCCTGGCTGTGCTGACCGAATTTCACGAGCAAATTGGAAAGCTGCCGGACGACCAGCGCACGGTCTTTGAATTGCATTACTATGGCGGTTTTTCCCAGGCCGAGATTGCCCAGATGCTCGCGATGCACCGGAAGCAAGTCAGCCGGCTCTGGTTGGCCGCGACGGGGCGGCTCGCACACTGGCTCGATGAATCGAATGCACTCCCCTGACGGGATGGGACGATCAAGCGGAGCGGCCGATGCACAACCCTGGCGCGGACTCACAACCCACGACCCAACTCAAGGCCGGCGACGAGATCGATGGAATCCCTACGCGGCCTGCGGATGTCGACACCCAGACGCAGTCGGACCTCATCACTGAGCCCGGCTCCGGTATCCAGATGGACCGCGGATCCGTACCGGCCACGGAAGTCGACTCGCAGCCCGTCACTGAGCCCGAGCTCGATGTCGGCGAGACACCGGCCGCGCCGGAAGATGACGCGGAAGACAGGCTCCTCGACCTCCTCGAGCAATGGGAGGAACGTTACCACCGCGACGGGGACGCAATTCCGGATTCGGTCGGCGTCCACGATCCCGCGTTGCTGGAAGCACTGAGAGACCGGATCGACCGGCAGAAGCGGTTGTACGCGTTCATGAAGTTCTCGCCCGAAGAGGAAGCGGCCGAACCGGAAGTTATCTCGGATTACCCAGCCCTGGGCGGAGCCGCTCCGGCTAAGGCGGTCCGAGATGGAGTGCCAGAAGGACCGGAACCGGCTCCGACTTACATTGGCCGATACCGTGTGATCCGGGTCCTCGGCAAGGGTGGGTTCGGTCGGGTCCACCTGGCTCAGGACGCCGAGCTCGACCGCGACGTTGCCATCAAGGTCCCCCTCCACTTCCAGGCGTCCCGGCTCCTGGACGTCGAGTCCTATCTCGAGGAAGCCCGGATCATCGCCCGGCTGTCCCACCCGAACATCGTGCCGGTCTTCGACGTGGGCCGCACCGAGGACGGCCGGTGTTACGTCGTGTCCAAATACATGGATGGCGGCGACCTGGCTGCCAGACTTCGCCAGGGCCGTGTCGCCTACGTCGAGGCCGCCGAGCTGATCGCCGTCCTCTGCGAGGCACTGCATTACACTCACACTCACGACCTGTTCCACCGGGACATCAAGCCGGCGAACATCCTGCTCGACGCGGCCGGCGTCCCATCGCTGGCCGACTTCGGGCTGGCCCTGAAGGATGAGAACCTGGGCAAGGGCGCCCGGCTACGTTGGCACGGCGGCCTACATGAGCCCGGAGCAGGCGCGAGGCGAGGGCCATCGAGTCGACGGGCGCTCGGACATCTTCAGCATCGGCATCGTCCTGTACGAACTGCTGACCGGCCGCCGGCCGTTCCGGGACTCCTTGAAAGAGGAGGTCATGAAGCAGATTGTCCATGCCGAGCCCCGCCCGCCGCGGCAAATCGACGATACGGTCCCCCGGGAGCTCGAACGGATCTGCCTGAAAGCGCTCTCGAAGCGGGCGTCCGAGCGGTACTCCACCGCGCGGGACCTCGCCGAGGATTTGCGGTATTTCCTCAAGACGGCCTCTGGCGCGATGGCGACGGACCTTGTGAGCACAATCCCGGCTGCCGTTCCCCCGACGGAGGCCACGACGACTCCCATCCCGGCGCCATCGGACTCGGGGGTTCGTCCGATCCGGATCGTCCCCAAGGGGCTCGGCTCCTTCGACGAGGACGACGCCGAATTCTTCCTCGAGTTGCTGCCCGGCCCGAGGGACCGCGACGGACTCCCCGACGGGCTACGGTTCTGGAAGACGCGGATCGATTCGACGGATCCGGACAAGGCCTTTCGCGTCGGCCTCATCTATGGGCCGTCGGGCTGCGGCAAGTCGTCGATGGTCAAGGCCGGATTGCTGCCGCATCTGGGCCCTCATGTCGCGGCGGTCTATGTCGAGGCGACGGCCAGCGAGACGGAATCGCGATTACTCCGTGGAATCCGCAAGCGGATCCCCACTCTGCCCGCCGACGCCGGGCTGGCCGAGTCGCTGGCCAACCTTCGGCGCGGCCAGGGCCTCACGCCGGGCCGCAAGATGCTGGTCGTCCTCGACCAGTTCGAACAATGGCTCTTCGCCGCGTCGCGAGGAGCCAGGAGCCGAGCTGGTCGCGGCCTTGCGGCAATGCGACGGCGAGCACCTTCAGGCGCTCTGCCTCGTCCGGGACGACTTCTGGATGGCGGCGACCCGGTTCATGAGGGACCTTGAAATCGACCTGGTCCCCGACCGGAATGTGATGGTCGTTGACCTCTTCGAGCCGAAGCATGCCCGCAAAGTCCTGGCAGCGTACGGGCCGCGCCTATCGAGGCCTTGCCGCCGCGGCCCGACGATTGCGGCCGGGAACAGGGCGTCTTCCTCGACCAGGCGGTCGCTGGGCTGGCCCAGGACGGACGGGTCGTCCCGGTGCGGCTGGCCCTGTTCGCCGAGATGATCAAGGGGAAGCCCTGGACGCCCGCAACCCTGCGGGAGGTCGGCGGCATGGACGGGGTCGGCGTGACGTTCCTCGAGGAAACCTTCAGCTCGCCTCGGTCCAACCCAAATCATCGCTATCACCAGAAGGCGGCGCAGGTCGTCTTGAAGGCCCTCCTGCCCGAGTCGAACGCCGACATCAAGGGGCGGATGCGGGCGGTCGAGGAACTGCGTGTGATCTCGGGTTATGCCGACCGGTCGCTAGACTTCGCCGACCTGATCAGGGCCCTCGACATCGACCTCCGCCTGATCACGCCGGTCGACCCCGAGGGCTCGCTTGATGAGGACATGCCGGCTCTGCCGGCGGCCGGACTCTGCTACCAGCTCACCCACGACTACTTGGTCCACGCCCTACGCGAGTGGCTGAGCCGCAAACAGCGGGAAACGCTCCGGGGCCGGGCGGAGCTCAGGCTGGCGGAACGGGCGGCGATGTGGACCGTCAAACCCGAAGACCGGTATCTTCCATCCGTGCGGGAATGGGCGAACATCCGGCTGCTGACGAGACCAAAAGGATGGACCGAATCCCAGCGGCGGATGATGAAGCGGTCGGGTCGGGTCATCGGGATTCGCGGGATGGGCGCGGCATTCTTGTTCGTCGGTGTCGTCGTCGCGGGCCTGGTCATTCGCGATCGTGTCAAGGAGGCCAATGCAGAGACTCATGCCGCCGGCCTGGTGCAGCAGCTCCTCAAGGCTGAGACCGCCGAGGTGCCCGATATCGTTCCGGAGATCTGGCGCTTCCGCCGGTGGACCTACCCGGAGCTGAGGCGCGTGGTCGAGGAAGCGCCGAATCGCTCCAAGACAAGGCTTCACGCCAGCCTCGCGCTCTTGACGTTCGACGGTGATCAGGCCGATTACCTTTACTCCTACCTGATCCCCGAGCAACCTCCCAGGACGGTCGTTCGACCCGAACGAGATGGCGGTGCTCCGAATCTGCCTGGCACCTTACCGGGGAAAGCTGATCGATCGGCTGTGGAGTGACCTGCGAGGGGCCAGACCCGGTGACAACCGTATCCTCCCCATGGCTGGCCTCCTGGCAGAGTATGACCCGACGAATCCGGGCTGGTTAGACGTCCGAGACAAAGTCGCCGGAGCGATGGTTCGGGCCCAACTCGACGCCAAGGGCTGGCTCGAGATGATGTCGAGCATCCAGGCCGTGCTCGTGGACCCCTTGACACAGATCTTTCATGAGGCTGGCCGCCCCGACGGGGAGCATAACCTGGCGACGGAATTCCTGGCGGCGCTACGCCGTAGGCCGGCCGCACCGCCTGGTCGATCTGATCCTGGATGCCGACCCCAAGTCGTTCTCTATCCTGTTTCCGGTGATCGAGGTAAATCGCAAGAATGTCCTTGCCGCCCTGGAGAACGAGGTTACGCTGGCACCCGGCGGCAACAAGCCGGATCCGCCGAGGTCGGGCACCGGAGCCCGGGATAAGGCCTCGGTCTCCGCCGAGGGAATCGAACGGGCCAAAGATCGGGACGCGACGCGGGCGGCCCGGGCGGCGGTGGCCTTGCTCCGTCTGGGTTATGGCGACAAGGTCTGGCCCTTGCTCGAGCACAGCCGCGATCCAAGGTCGCGCAGCGCCCTGATCAATACACTCGGAACGCTCGGCGTCAACCTTGCGATCCTGGCCGATGAGCTCGAACGGCTCGTCAAGGACGCCGGCGCAGGGCCGGTGAAAACCGCTTCGGCGGAGGAGAAGAACGCCTACCTCCTGGATCCGGCCATATCCAAGAGGCGGGCCCTCCTCCAGGCGATGGCGGCTTACCCGAACGACGCAGTCGCCCCCCGCGAGCACGACCGCCTGGTCACATTGCTTCTCGCCCTCTACCACAATGACCCCGATGCCGGCGTCCACTCCGCGACGGAACTGGTCCTGAGACGGTGGGGGTGCGCCGATCGACTAAAGATCGATCCCGGTCGGCCACCTCGAGCCGGCGAGCCGGGTCAGCGTCGTTGGTACGTCAACCCGGCGGGCCAGATGATGGTCCTCATCGACGGCCCGGTCGAGTTCCGCATGGGTTCTCCTCTGTCTGAGCCCGACCGGACCGAGTGGGAAATCCCTCACCAACGGATCATCCCTCGACGGTTTGCTATCGCGTCCACAGAAGTAACCGTTGAGCAATTTCAGAGGTACGCAAACGAAAAGCGCGGGGCTCCCCACGAATACAAGAAAAAGTATAGTCCGGACGCGGCAGGACCGCAGATCGGAGTAACCTGGTTCGACGCCGCTGCCTACTGTAACTGGCTGAGCGAGCGGGAAGGTTTGCCAAGGGAGAAGTGGTGTTACGTCCCCAGAGCGGACGGAGCTTACGCCGAGGGGATGCGGATCAACGCCGAGGCCATCGAAAGGGGGGGGTATCGACTACCGACCGAGGCGGAATGGGAGTATGCGTGCCGGGCCGGAACTGTCACCAGCCGATACTATGGCAACACGCCTGATCTCCTCGGGCTTTATGAGTGGTATGTCGCCACGTCAGGATACCGCGCCCACGCATGCGGAGGATTGCTGCCCAACGACTTTGGCTTGTTCGACATGCTGGGCAACATCTCCGAGTGGTCCCACGACCGCCACTCGGACTACAACCCAGACCGTCAAGGAATCATTCGCGATGTTATTATGCATGAGACTGTGACCGGAGAAAGACGTTGCGTCCGCTCCGAGACGTTCGTCATGTTCCCGTCGGCGTTGCGAGCGGCGTTGCGACTCTGGATGACCCCGGATGAGGCCCGGGCCGACGCCGGTTTCCGACCCGCCAGAACGTGTCCGTGAGCACGCTCGACGAATCGATGCGACGGGCCGAAGACGAGGCTCAGGATCTGCCGCTGCGACCATGTCCGGTTCAACTTCTACCGCGGGATTTCTCCGCGCGAGACGAGCTATTGCAATGCCGGCTACATCGCTGTATATTTCTGAATGGTCAGGGATGGTACATTTAGTGCAACTTTTATCGGGCCCCCTCATGAGAATCCTCGTGAGTAGACAGGGGAGCACACCATGGCAGACACCTCGGATCAGACGGCCGAGAAGCAACCCCATGCGGATCCTCCCAAGGTCGATCTTTCTCCAGACCTGGTGATCCAGGATCTGATCGATCATTATGGGCAGTTGCAGGGCGGGGTCGCATTGATCGGCTATCTCGGCCCGAGCCCGAGAGGAGACGACCATGTCCGGTTCTACCTGGATCTCGATCTGCGGACCTACTGCGACATCCCGCGTAAGGAGATTGCCTCGAGGGAACGTGTACAACGAACCGACGATGCAAACGCGTCGAAGATCGTCGTGCGCGCCAGCATGAAGCTCGACTTGATCCGAGTGGTGGAGGTGGGACAGGAGATGGCGGCATCGTTCCTCCGGGGCTGTATCGCGTTCAACCCATCCGGTCGGGATTCGCCTGGCTTCGCCGGATGACAAATCGCAACGAACGACGTGTCGGCCAACCATCCCGACCGCGCTACACGATGAATGCAAACATAAACCTCCTCCCACCACTTGTGGGTTGGGAGGCGGCATCGTGTCGTCACTGCACGAACCACCTTAGACGGTGCCAGACTCCCCTCCGGAAAACACCTCCAGCCTTCCTGCTCGTTGTCCTGCGAGACATCGTTGGAGGTCACCGATTTCCCGACTTCACCCGGGTGCACATAACCGGCGGGGTGCCATTTTGATTCAGGGTGTGCGATCTAGTTGTATCCGGCATCAGCCAATCGCCATGGAATTCTCGGCAAGGTTGGGCATTCCTGGTCGGTCGCTCGTCGGCGACCGCTAGCCGAGGTCATGCCTCTCCCAACATTGCGAGGCATTCAGCGATGCTCGATGTTGACAGTGCCCCATCCTTCCTGATCGAACATAAGCTGATTGATCATACGTGGATCCTCGATGGCCACCTGACCATCCGTAGCTTCGCGCGAAGGAACTGGAACCTGAAAGTCGAGGGGCCAGGAGGCACGGGCTTCCTGATCAAACAACCCGGCCGCTCGGCGGGGGAGAACCGCGACACGCTCCAATGCGAGGCGGCGTTTCACCGGTTCTGTCGGGAGGAGCCAGCCATGGCCCCGATGGCGCGAATCGTCCCTCGCTTAGTCGCCACCGATGCCGAGCAAATGGTCTTGGTCTTCGAGGCGATCCCGGATGCCATCACCCTCCGGCTGCAAATCGAGGCGGATGACTGTCAGGGCTTTACCGTCGAGGCAGCCCGCTCGCTCGGTCATGCCCTGGGAAGCGTTCACAGGATCTTGAGCCGAACTAACTGGAATCATGATCCTCGCTTGGCGTGGCTCTCCCGCGCATTGCCATGGGTGATGAGGCTCCACAAACCGTGGCCGGCCCTACTCGCCAGCCTCAGCCCGGCCACCTACCAGATGCTACGCGTCCTTCAAACACAGGAGGGCTTGCGGGAGCACTTCGACGCCTTGTGCCGGCGGTGGCAACCCGGAACCGTGATCCATGGGGATATTAGGTTCGAGAACGTCCTCGTCCGGCCATCCCGAAATGTGCGGGAACCGGCACCTCTCGAGCTTTGGATCGTGGATTGGGAGATGGTTGGTATCGGCGATCCGGCCTGGGACCTTGCAGGGGCCCTGCAGGATTTCCTGGTCTTCTGGGTGTCATCGATGCCGCTGTCCGATGAACTGACCGCTGAGCAGATGATTTCGCGGGCACGCGTGCCGCTGTCCGCCTTGCGGGGTGCGATGCGTGCACTCTGGTCGGGTTATCGGGTGGGGGCTGAAATCGAGACTGTTGAGGCCGACGGCCTGCTGATCCGAGCCGTGGCGTTCTCGGCGCTGCGACTGATCCAATCGGTCCTCGAACTGTTAGACGGCACGGATCGCCTGGCCGGCGCGGCGGTAGTCCTGCTCCAGATAGCTGCGAACTTGATGGCCGAACCCGAGCGCGGGCAGGTCCAATTGTATGGCATTCCACTGGGCTAGACCGTGCAATGAATCTCATCCACGACGACCTGCTCGCGGTCCTCGACGCCTTGGAGATCCTCTCGTCGGACTGTTATACCCTGCTCGGCGAACCGCGAGAGTTCCCGGACGGAGGCCCATCAGAGGCTTCCGCCGCAGTCGGCAATGAGCGGTTTGTCTCGGCGCTGGCAACCGACCTGTATGAGCGGCTCTACATCCGTCCGTCCGGGCACTCGCTGCCTAGGGCCGACATGCTCGCCCAGCGTGACCTGGTCGCGGCGCTCTCGGCGGCCAACACCGGGCGCGGCACCTGGGAGCGGGGATGGATGGTGCGAAAGATCGAGGACGATGGGCAGGTGGTGGTCGCCAAGGATGGCGTCAACTTCTGGACCCAGGCCACGGGGCTCCGCGCCTCGAGCGACTCGGTTCAGCCGGGTGAAACCTGCCGGATCTGGGTCGCAAAGGAGCTGCGCGAACTGGTGCCGGGCTTCTATATGGCCCTCGGTGATGGGGAGGGCGACGCCCACGATCGCGTCGATGGGGATGAGCCCTTGGTCCGTTACTATTGGCACCTGATGCCCGATGCGTCGGTGCCCTTCATGGCAACGGCCACGTCGCTGCTGAACGCCTCCCAGATCCCGTTCCGACTCAAGCTGCTCGGCGACCCGAGAGGGTATCGTCGGGCTGATGCCGGCGTGCTCTATCTACGTCAACGCTCCCATTCGCGGATCGGCGCGATCATCGCCCGTATTCATGCCGAGGTCGCCTCCGGCCTTCGTAGGGAAGTGCCCCTATTCACCAAGCGGCTGGCCGATGGGCTGGGGGTCGCCGAGGGCCCAAGCGGACCGCTCAGCTTCGGCCAACATCGATGTCAGCTCGCTGCGGCGGCCTTGTGGGAATCGTTCATCCGGGGCGAAACCGATCGAGACGCCCGCGCCGCCGCGATAGCTGCTCAGTTCTTGCGAGAGGGCACTCGATCCCCTCCGACCCCATCTCGGACCCGGCTCACACGATGATTACGATCTCGAGCCGTTTCCTCCGGTCACAATCCCGGCCGCATCGCCCCCGGACAGTCCGGGGACTGTATGCGCGGCCCTGCTGTCGGCAACTGTTCCGGCCTCGCTTTCACCGATCGAGGCCGCAGTGAGGATCGGTGTGGCCCTCGGTCAGGAAGCCTACTGGGACCGCGAAGGCCGGATTTGCAATTGGATGGGCCGGTCAACTGCGGAGCTCACTGAGCTCGGTGGTCCAATCACTCCAACGTCAGCGGCGCTGGGGCCCGATCTTTATGCTGGCTCGGGGGGTATCGCCTTGTTCTTGGCCCAACTCCACGAGTTGACCGGCAACACCGAGTTCCGGCGGATAGCGCTGGGGGCGATCGCTCACTCGATCCGTCAACTCGAACATTTGAGGACTACCGGGATGGTCTCACCCCTTTCTTTTTTCTGCGGGTACGTCGGTGTGGCCTATGTGGCCCGAAGAGTCGGAGCTTTGACCGGGTCCACCGGGCTCGATACGCAGGTGGCCTCGATCCTCGACCGGGTGGCCCAGTCGATTTCCGGACCCCACGTGTTCGACGTGATTGGGGGTAACGCTGGGGCAATAGTTGCTCTCATTGCCCTCAGCCGGTCCACTGAGCTCGAGGGTTGCCTCGGGCTGGCGATCGCACTGGGCGAGGAACTCTGTCAGTCTGCGATTCGACAAGGTGATACTTGTGCTTGGGAGCCGGACGCCGCGTCCGGCCCGGGGATGGCTTCGACGCCGTTGACCGGACTATCGCACGGCGCCGCGGGGATTGGCCTGGCTCTCTTCGAGCTGCACGCGGCGAGCGGGCGGCTCGACTTTCTGGAAACGGCCCGAGGGGCCTTTGCTTACGAGGACTCCCTCTTCGATCCGGACGAGGTCAACTGGCGCGATCTGAGGCTTCCCCCTCGGCTCCCAGCTTTCGCTCGGTCTTGGTGTCACGGGGCGCCTGGGATCGCCCTCGCTCGGCTGCGAGCTTCCACGCTTGACCCGAATCGTCGGGACGTTTACCTCACCAAGGCCCGGAAGGCGATCATCACGACCCTCAATGCGATTGAGGACAGGCTCGCCTTGTCACGGTGCGACGCTACTCTTTGCAACGGCCTTTCGGGGCTGGTGGAGGTCGTGTTGATCGCCGGTCAGATGCTCGAGGAGCCGTCGTTTCGCGACCGCGCGCTCGCCGCAGGTCGAGCCTTGATCGACCGCCACGGGGAATCCGGCGACTGGCCGTCGGGCGCTCCATCCGGAGGGCCGAATCCATCGCTGATGATCGGCAATGCCGGGATCGGTTATACCTTCTTGCGGCTGCACGACCCGGAGCGAGTCCCTTCGATTCTCGTAATCTCTCCATAACCCGTACGCGGTAGATCGAGTCGGCCCTCTGGTGGGACAGACCTTCGCATGAGTGACTCTTGCTGCAAGTGACGTGACATGACGACTCCGCCGCTGTATCGTCGCATCCTGGGCCCGCGGTTCGACGCACTGCCGCCGGTGCTCCGTCGATTCCACGACGCAAGCGGGGGCGGTCGGGCTCGTGGGACATTTCGCGTCGAACGCGCGACGGGGCGGCTGCGCAACGCAATTGCATCTCTGCTGGGGCTGCCCAGGGCCGGGTCGGACGTGCCGGTCCAGCTCCAGGTGAAGGTCGAAGGCGAGCGGGAGCGATGGATCCGGGACTTTGACGGGCATCGCGTCGAGACGGTGCAATGGGCGCGAGGTGACGTCTTGATGGAATCCATTGGGTGGAACGTCGTTCTCGACCGTGCTCGAGATCGATGGCTCGCGGCTGCGGTACGTGTTCCATCGGGCCTGGTTTGCCGGCATCCCGATCCCGCGCCGGCTGAGTCCTTCCGTCGAGAGCTATGTCGATGCCGGTGAGACCGGTTGGCGTGTCGTGGTCCGGATCTTCGCGCCGTTCCTGGGCGAACTCGTGCATTATGAAGGATGGATCGAACCAGAATGACCGATTCGATGCGGGTCGTGAGCGTCCTGGGCGGATACGGGATATTCGGCGGGCGGATCGCCGAGGCGCTGGCCCACGATCCGCGCTGCCGTGTCCGCGTCGTGGGCCGCAATGCGAAAGTCGGGGGCAATTTCGCGCACCGCATCGGGGCCGAGTTCCGCGCCGGGGTGCTCGACGATCGCGCGTCGTTGCAGAGGGCGATCGAGGGGTCATTCCTCGTCATCCACGCGGCCGGGCCGTTCCAGGGGGCCGATTACCGGGTGGCCGAGCATTGCCTGGAGGCGGGCGTCCACTACCTCGACGTCGCCGATGCCCGCGAGTTCGTCGCGGGGATCGGCCGCCTCGACGAGGAGGCTCGCCGGCGCGGATTGCTCGTGGCCTCGGGCGTCAGCTCGACGCCCGCGATCACCTCGGCCTTGATCGCCGAGCTGGCGCCGGAGTTCAGCCGGATCGATTCGATCCATACCGCTCTCAGCCCGGGGAATCAGAACCCGAGGGGCGCCTCGACCATCGCCGCGGTCCTGAGCTACCTGGGCCGGACGATCCGCGTCTGGCAGGATGACCATTGGGTCGATCGGCCCGGATGGGGCGACGTCCAGCGCCTCACCTTTCCTCCACCCGTGGGAGTCCGTCGCGTCCACAACTGCGAGGTTCCGGAGCTGGAGCTCTTCCCCTCGGCCTTCGGTGCGCACACGGTCCGCTTCTCCGCCGGGCTGGAGTTGAACTTCCTGAACTACATGCTCTCCCTCTGCGCCCGGCCTTGCCGGTGGTTCGGCCTCGACCTCTCGCGGCGCGCCCGATTGTTTCTGAACGTCTCGCTGATGCTATTCCCCTTCGGGACGACGAACGGCGCGCTGGCGATCTGGCTAAAAGGCCGCGACCATACGGATCGGCCGATCGAACGCCGGATCGCGATCGTCACCGACTACGACGGCCCGGCCACGCCGAGCTCGGCGGCGATCGTCCTGGCCCGGAAGATCCTCGATTCCGGTCCCCCGCGCACGGGTGCTTTCCCCTGCGTCGGATTCCTGACGCTCGATGAGCTCCTGACTCATCTCCGCCCGCTCGGGATCTGGTGCGCGGGGGGATGAGTCTGGATGGAAAGCCGTTTGATCGACCTCACGGGGAACCGCCAATGAAGCGATTGAGAAAAATCCTCAAATGGACCGGGATCGTCGCGGGAGCCGCGACCGCCATCCTGTTGATGCTCAATGGGTACTTCGTCTGGAGCACAGGTTCACGGCTTGAGCGCCGCCTGGCCGCTCTTCGGCAGGCCGGCGATCCGGTGCAGATTGCCGACCTCGCCCACGAGCCCATTCCGCCCGAGAAGAATGCGGACGTGTTCCTGAGCCGCGCGGCCGACGATCTGGACGCGATCGAGAAAGAGCTTCTGGTGGTGTACCCCAAGGTCGGTTATCCGAGCGGAACCGTGTCGCCGGCCGATCAGGAGGGGATGGAGAAAATGTTTGCCGCCTACCCCAAGATGATGCCGCTCCTGGAGCAGGCGGCGGACTGTCCCGAGTACGATTCGCAGCCCGACTGCACTCTACCCCCGTCCCGTTTTCTCAACCTCGATCGCGCGGAGAAACATCGCCTTCTGACTCGCGTCTTGCGGCGCGCTCCGCCATGCTTCTGTCGAACGGCCGCTCCGACGATGCCCTCGCCACCCAGGTGCTGACGTTGCGGCTGACGCGTCACTGGCGCCGCGAGCCGTTTATCATCGGTTATTTCGTGACGATGGGATGCCAACAGATGCGCCATGGAAGGCGTGAACAAGGTCTTGCAGGCCGGCCCGGTCTCTCTCGCCGCACGCCAGGCGGCTCGACAGCGAACTGGCGCTTCACGACACGATGGAGGGATACAACTGGGCGATGCGCAGCGAACGGGCGTTCTCCCTGTCGTCGATTCGGGAAGTTCCTGGAGCCGGCTTCTGGCTGACGCGGGGCTTCGTGAACGACGTGATGTTGCGTCTCATCGATCTTTACGATGGATACCTGGAAAAGGCTTCTCATCCTTACGCCGAAGTGGCTTCCTCGCAAAGCCCGGCTCCCACTGCCAGCGGCCTACCGAATCCCTACGGGGCCCTTGCATCACTGCTCGTGCCGTCGCTGGACGCGGTCCGACCACCGACCGAACGCACCCGCGCGATGTCGCGTGCGCGTGCGCGTCCTGAACGCGATTCAAAGTCGCGTGCTCCCTGCCAGCGATCGCGTGCCAGACCTCGCCGAACTCGGCCTTCCCGTCGAGGCAACGATCGATCCATTCAACGGCGAACCGTTGCATGTGAAGAGGCTGCCGGAAGGCTGGATGGTCTATTCCGTCGGGATCAACCTCGTCGACGATGGCGGCATTCCCGACGGGAAGTCCGATGTCGGCGTTGGGCCAATCCGTAAGGAAGAGACTGCGAAGAAGCTGTGATTTGTCGAGCGATGGCCGGGAATGAACCGTCTCGGCCACGGGCAGGGGCCCTCGGTTGAACAACAGTCCTCGATTACCGGAGGGAGGGGGTTGGCAATGACTCCGTCAACCCCCAGAGTAAGAAAATGAAGTTGCGAGCTTTCAGGGATTCCCTCTTCCCGCCTTGGGAAGACAGATCCTGACTCATCTCCGCCCGCTCGGGATCTGGTGCGCACGGGGGGATGAGTCCGGATGGAAAGCCGCTCCCGAAGGATCATAAGTTCATCAAGTGGAAAGAAAATCCATCTCCCGGAATCCGTCTCCAATAAACTCGATGGCCTGGCGGGTCTATTCTCCGAAAGATGCCGAGGGCGATCTCAGCCCTGGTAGAAGGAATCGATCCGGAGCGGCGATGGATCAACGAGCACGACTGGCACAGGGCGACCCGTCGGCATTTGCCGAGCTGTATGACGCTTGCGCCGATCGGGTCCACCACTACCTGGTCGTGCGATTGGGTTCACGGGCCGATGCCGACGACGTGCTGCAAGAAACCTTCGTCTGCCTGGCCCGAACGAGGAAGCGACTGGCCGCCGTGGAAAACCTCGTGGCTTACGTGTTTGCGACGGCTCGAAACGAGGCAATCCGTCTGATCGAACGGCAGGCGCGCGAAGGCCGGCTGCGGGCGGCCCTGTCGCGGGAATCATTGTTTCAGGAGTCGTCAGACAATGCCCTCCAGGACATCGAGACCGCGGAGTGGGTCGCTTGCTCACTGGCGAGGCTGAATCACGATCTTCGCGAAATCGTCGAGTTGAAGATCTATGCGGACCTGACCTTCCGCGAGATCAGCGATGTGACCGGTCTTCCTCAGGGGACGGTCGCCACGCGATACCGATCGGCCATCGAGAAGATGCGCAGCCAGATGGTGGAGGAGCCGAGAATGAACGACGAGATCGAACGTCAGCTACGTCACGTGACCCCTCGGGGCGCACCGCCTGAGCTTCGTCCTCGCGTGCTCGCTGCCGTGACCGCCCAGTTGCATTCCGCCAGCTCCCCATCCTCCCATCGGGCGTTCCGCCCCGCACTCGCTGTCGCCGTTGGCGTGCTTGTCAGCCTGGGCTTGAACGTCTGGGTCAATGACACGCTCGATCGTCGTCTCGCAATTGTGCTGGGTCCGCCTCCTGTCTCCAGGCAAGCCGAGGAGATCGCCGCCGAGGTTGCTTCCATCACCGACCCCGCCACCGGGAAATGGGCGTATGAGCGGCTCGCCGCGAGCCGACCCACGGCGATGACGCCCGCCAGTACGCAGTCCGGCTTCAGCAGATGATCCAGGAATTCACCGTCAACCTCAAGGGAGCCGCCAATGAAGCGATCTCAAAAAAATCCTCAAATGGACCTGGATCGTCGCGGGAGCCGCGATCGCCATCCTGTTGATGCTCAATGGGTACTTCGTCTGGAGCACGGGAACACGGCTTGAGCGCCGGCTCGCCGCTCTTCGGCAGGCGGGCGAGCCGGTGCAGATTGCCGACCTCGCCCGCGAGCCGATTCCGCCCGAGAAGAATGCGGACGTGTTCCTTCGCCGTGCGGCCGACGACCTGGACGCGATCCAGAAAGAACTTCTGGTGGTGTATCCCAAGGTGGGTTATCCGACCGGAACCGTGCTGCCGGCCGACCAGGAGGGAATGGAGAAAATGTTTGCCGCCTATCCCAAGGTGATGCCGCTCCTGGAGCAGGCGGCGGACTGTCCCGACTCCGATCCGCAACTCGACTTCACTCTGCCCCCGTCCCGTTCTTCCGACCTCTGGATCGCAGCCACAAACATCGCCTCTCTATCGCGTCTTGCGGGCTCGATCCGCCATGCTTCTCGTCGAAAGGCCGCTCCGACGATGCCCTCGCCACCCAGGTCCTGGCGTTGCGTCTGATCCCGTCATTGGCGTCGCAACCCACTGCTCATCGGTTATCTCATGACCGTGGCGTGCGAACAGGCGTGCCATGGACAGCGTGAACCAGGTCTTGCAGGCCGGCCCGGTATCTCCCGCCGCACGCCAGGCGCTCGAGAGCGAACTGGCCCTTCACGACACGATGGAGGGATACATCTGGGCGATGCGCAGCGAACGGGCGTTCACACTGTCGTCGACTGCGGGAAATTCCCGGCACCGGCTTCTGGCTGACGCGGGGCTTCGTCGAACGACGTGATGTTGCGTTTCATCGATCTCTACGATGGATATCTGAAAAAGGCTTCCCATCCTTATGCCGAGGTGGTTTCCGGCAAAAGCTAGTCTCCCCCGCCGAGCGGCGGATCGAATTTCTACGGAGCCCTTGTGACACTGCTCGTGCCGGCATTGGACGCGGCCCGACCACCGACCGAACGCACCCGCGCGATGTCGCGTGCGCTGCGCGTCCTGAACGCGATTCAAACGTCGCGTGCCCCCTGGCAGCGATCGCGTGCCGAGACCTCACTGACCTCGGCCTTCCTCGCCGAAGCGACGATCGATCCGTTCAACGGCGAACCGTTGCACGTGAAGAGGCTGCCGGAAGGCTGGATGGTCTATTCGGTCGGGATCAACCTCGTCGACGATGGCGGCATTCCCGACGGGAAAACCGATGTCGGCGTTGGGCCGATCCGCAGGGAAGAGACTCCGAAGAAGCCGTGATTTGTCGAGCAATGGCCGGGAATGAGCGTCGCTCTCCGGCCACGGGCAAGGGCACCGCGGTCGAACAACGGTCCTCGATCACCGGAGGGAGGGGGTTGACAATGGCTCCGTCGACCCCCAGAGTAAGAAAATGAAGTTGCGAGCTTTCTGGGATTCTCTCTTCCCGCCCTGGGAAGACAAAATCCCCAAGATCTGCCGGCCTCTCTGTCAGATTCTTCTCGTTGCCATCAAACAGGCACCATGGAATCGGGCCTGGCGTAATCGGACGTAAGATTGGTCCCTGTGCTTCCTGGTTACCCGGAGCGCACCGCATGGACCGTCGCGCCATCGCCATCAGCGGAATCGTCCAGGGGGTCGGTTTTCGGCCGTATGTCTACGGTCTGGCGACGCGGCTGCGCCTCTATGGGTTCATCCAGAAACCTCGCCGGCGGGGTCATCATCGAGGTGGAGGGGGAGCCGCACGTCGCTGGATCGATTCCTGTCGCGACCTGACCAGCAAACCGCCGCCCCTGGCTCGGATCGACGAGTTGCACTGGTCGTCCCGGCCGCCGCGCGGCGACCCCTCGTTCCGGATCGAGCCGAGCGAGGTCGACGCGACGAGCCCGATCTTCATCTCCCCCGATGTCGCGACCTGCGATGACTGCGTGGCCGAGCTGTTCGATCCTCCGGATCGTCGATACCGATATCCCTTCCTGAACTGCACGAACTGCGGGCCGAGGCTCACGATCATCACCGGCGCACCGTACGACCGCGAGCGGACGAGCATGGCCGGGTTCGCCATGTGTCCCGCGTGTCGCGCGGAGTACGAAGACCCGAGCGACCGACGATTCCACGCCCAGCCGACCGCCTGTCCGTCATGCGGCCCTCGGCTCGAATTCCTGGACGATCGGGGACAGCCGGTCGAGACGGCCGACCCGATCGCCAGGGCGGCCGAGGCGCTGCGGCAGGGGATGATCGGTGCGATCAAGGGACTGGGCGGCTACCACCTGGCCTGTGTCGCCGGGCCAGGGGCGGAGTTTGAGGACCCGGGCCCGGCGCAGGCGGTGGCGGAGTTGCGCAGGCGGAAGCACCGCGATGAGAAGCCATTCGCGCTGATGGTGGCAAGATATCGCCGCGGTCCGCGAGATCTGTGAGGTCTCGCCCGCGGAGGAAGCGCTGCTCCTCTCGCCCCGACGGCCCATCGTGCTGCTGCGACGGCAGGCCAACGCACGCGTGGCCGAGGGCGTCGCGCCGCGAGACCCGTGGCTGGGCGTGATGCTGCCCTATACTCCCTTGCATCACCTGCTCCTGCGCGAGCTGGACGGCATTCCCCTGGTGATGACCAGCGGCAATCGATCCGACGAGCCGATCGCCTATGAGGATCGCGATGCGCTCGAACGCCTGGCAGGCATCGCCGATTTCTTCCTCGTGCATGACCGGCCGATTCACCTGCGATGCGACGACTCGGTGACGCGGGTCGTCGCCGGGGTTGAGCTGCCGATTCGCCGCTCGCGGGGCGATGCGCCACGACCGATTTCTCTGCCGATCGAGTGCCGCTGGCCGACGCTGGCCCTGGGTGGCCAGTTGAAGGCGACGTTCGCGATGGGCCGGGGACGTCATGCCTTCCTCAGCCATCACATCGGCGATCTCGATCACTACCAGGCCTTCCGCGCCTACACCGAGGCGATCGCGCATTATCAGCGACTTTTCGACCTGCGGCCGGAGCTCTTGGTCCACGATTTGCATGCCGATTATCAGTCGACCGCGGTATGCGCGAAGCACGCTGGGTCGTGTCCATCGATCGGCGTCCAGCATCATCACGCCCACATGGCCAGTTGCATGGCGGAGAATGATCTCGATGAGCCGGTGATCGGCGTGACGTTCGACGGCACGGGCTTCGGTACGGATGGCACCATCTGGGGTGGGGAGTTCCTGATGGGGGATTACCGCGCCTTCCGCCGATTGGCTCATTTCCGGCCGGTTGCGATGCCCGGCGGCGAGCAGGCGATCCGTGAGCCCTGGCGGATGGCGGCCTCCTATCTGGCCGACGCGGGACAGGATGTCTCGATGCTATCGGAGCGCATCTCCGCACCGTCGCTCGCAGTGGTCGAGATGATGATCGCGACGACGGATCAACGCGCCATTGACCACCAGCGCGGGCCGGCTGTTCGACGCGGTCGCCGCCCTGGCCGGAGTGCGGCAGCAGGTGAGCTACGAGGGGCAGGCGGCCATCGAGCTGGAATGGCTCGCGTCGGGGGTCGCCGCGGACGGGGTCTATGCGTTTGACGTGGTGGAGGCCCGCGAAGGGAATCCGCCCGAGGAGAGCCTTGTGGTCGATATGCGGCCGACGATCGTCGAAGTCGCCGGGGAGGTGCGACGCGGGGTCGCCCCGGCGGTGATCGGCCGCCGGTTCCATTCGACGATCGTGGAGATGATCGCCCAGGTCTGCGGTCGATTGCGGGCGAAGACCGGGCTGGACGCGGTGGTGCTCAGCGGCGGCGTGTTTCTCAACGCCCTTCTGACCGAGGAGGCCGTCGCCCGGCTGGCGAACGAGGGGTTCCGGGTCTACCGGCATCGCCGCGTGCCGCCGAACGACGGCGGGCTCAGCCTGGGCCAGCTCGCCATCGCGGCGGCTCAGGAGCAGGGTGGGTGAAACCCACCGAGGAATCGACGATGAGAACGGTGGGTTTCACCCACCCTACGGATCGCCATCGCAGCGGAATGAGACGATCAAGGGAGGTGTCGATGTGCCTTGCGATCCCGGGACGAGTCGTTGAGACCTATCGCGAACACGACGTCCTGATGGGAAAGGTCGAGTTCGGCGGGGTCTCCCGGCGCGTGTGCCTCGAGCACGTGCCCGAGGTCGCGCCCGACGAATACGTGCTGGTCCATGTTGGCTTCGCGCTGTCGCGCATCGACGAGGCCGAGGCGCGCCGCGTGTTCGAGTTCCTGGAACAGATGGATCAACTCGATGAGCTGAAGGAACCCTCGGAGGTGCGCTGGAATAAGTGACTGGCCGGAAAGCCCCGGAGGGGCGCCGCGGTCGGGCTTCGCGGATGTCGGTCCAGGGGCTAACGCCAATACTGTTGAATCGAGCGTTAACCAATTAATCTGAAGGCATTTGCAT
Source organism: uncultured Isosphaeraceae bacterium (assembly GCA_963842405.1). GTDB lineage: Bacteria > Planctomycetota > Planctomycetia > Isosphaerales > Isosphaeraceae > CAVZRC01. The sequence continues at coordinate 25,567 of CAWJGW010000055.1, forward strand.
ATCCTCGTTCCCACGCTCCGCGTGGGAATGCCGTCCCTCGGTTTCCCGACGACGCGAACTGGTGCCCACGACGCAGAGCGTCGAAGAGGGCATTCCCACGCGGAGCGTGGGAACGAGTTCAAGGACACTTCGATCTGCCTCGGTTTATAGGCTAATTCCACGATATTCCGAGGCCAATGGAGTCCTTGAAGCACGAGGGAGTCGATCATGAAACACCTCGACGAGTACCGGGACGGCGCCGCCGCGCGGAAGCTGGCGGCGGCGATCGCGCAGACCGTCACGCGGCCCTGGACCATCATGGAGGTCTGCGGCGGCCAGACGCACAGCATCGTCAAGTACGGGCTCGATCGCATCTTGCCCCCGGAGCTCGAGCTGGTCCATGGGCCCGGCTGCCCGGTCTGCGTCACGTCGCTGGAGATGATCGACCGCGCCCACGCGATCGCCTCGCGGCCCGGCGTGATCTTCTGCTCGTTCGGCGACATGCTCCGGGTGCCGGGCTCGCGCGGCGACCTCTTGCAGCTCAAGTCGCAGGGCAGCGACGTCCGGATCGTCTATTCGCCGCTCGACGCCGTGAACCTCGCGGCGGCCAACCCGGACCGCCAGGTCGTGTTCTTCGCGATCGGCTTCGAGACGACGTCGCCCCCCAACGCGATGGCGGTCTGGATGGCCCGCAAGCGTCGCCTGTCGAATTTCAGCGTGCTGGTCTCCCACGTGCTGGTGCCGCCGGTCATGACGGCCCTCCTCCGGGCACCGGACAATCGGGTCCAGGGGTTCCTCGGACCGGGTCACGTCTGCACCGTCATGGGTCAGACCGAATACGAGCCGATCGTCCGTCGCTTTCGCGTGCCGATCGTGATCACCGGCTTCGAGCCGGTCGACCTGCTCGAGGGCGTGCTCCGCACCGTCCGGCAGCTCGAAGCGGGCCGCGCCGAGGTCGAGAACGCCTATGCCCGCGCCGTCCGTCGCGAGGGGAATCCCGAATCCAAGCGGCTGATCGACGACGTGTTCGAGGTCTGCGACCGCAAGTGGCGGGGCGTCGGCCTGATCCCCGAAAGCGGTTTCCGGCTGCGCGAGGCGTATCGAGACCACGACGCCGAGCGGATCTTCGAGGTCGAGGACATCGAGACGCAGGAGTCGCCGGTCTGCATCAGCGGGCAGATCCTCAAGGGGCTGAAGAAGCCGCACGACTGCCCGGCGTTCGGCAAGGAATGTACCCCGCAGACGCCTCTGGGCGCGACGATGGTCTCGTCCGAGGGCTCCTGCGCCGCCTACTACGCCTACGGCCGCCATCTCGGCGGCAGGAACGGCACGCACACGCATGAATCCGAATCGTTGCAGATGGGAGGTAGACGATGAGGAGGATAACGCCTCCCACTCAGAAGGAGGCTCCGATGGTCGGCCGTACGAGCGAATGAATGCATCGCAATGCTGATGATCGGTGACGGTGCGCCTGCGGTTCTCGAACGCCGTCGACACATGCAGACTTGGGCGAGTGGCCCGCCCGGTGGCAGACGATGATCCGCCCATTCGTCCGCGGCTCCGGCGCTGACGCGTGCATGTTGGGGCGGCGGGAACTGGCGTCCTGGCATCGTGCTGGCGTAGTGGCAGCGGCCGCAGCTCGAAGACGCAGATCGACCATCCGAGTCCGGCAACGGACCCGGGCATCGTCGGCGTTACGGGACCATGGCCCCGTCTCGGTGCACTCGGCAGTCTGCTCCGTTGCCCCGTTCGCAGTACGACCACATCGTGCTCGGGCACGGCAGCGGCGGCTGGCTGACCGCCGAGCTGATCCAGCGCCTGTTCGTCCCGGCTTCGGCAACGAAGTGCTCGCCCGGCTGGAGGACCAGGCGACCGTCCGGCTCGGGGGCGAGGACGGCGTGAAGGCCCCGCGAGTCGCGTTCACGACCGATTCGTTCGTGGTCCGCCCGCTCTTCTTCCCCGGCGGCGACATCGGCCGGCTGGCGGTCTGCGGCACGGTGAACGACCTGGCGGTGGGCGGGGCCGAGCCGCTGTTCCTCTCCGCGGCCTTCATCCTCGAGGAAGGATTGGCGCTCGCGGACCTGAAGCGGATCGTCGCCTCGATGCGCGCCGCCTGCGACGAGGCGGGGGTGTCGCTGGTCACCGGCGACACCAAGGTCGTGGACCGGGGCAAGGGGGACCAGGTCTTCATCACCACCTCGGGCATCGGCGTGGTCCCCGAGGGGCGGATGCTCTCGATCGGGGCCGCTCGGCCCGGCGATTGCATCGTGGTTTCGGGGACGATCGGCGATCACGGGATCGCCATCATGTCGGTGCGCGAGGGGATCGAGTTCGAGACCGTTCTGGAAAGCGACTGCGCTCCGCTCACCGGCCTGGTCCGGGCCATGCTGGCAGCGTGCCCGGGCATCCGCGCCATGCGCGACCCGACCCGCGGCGGGCGTGTCGAGCGTCCTGAACGAGCTGGCGGTCGCCTCGGGCGTCGGCGTCCGGCTCGACGAGGCGGCGATCCCCGTCCGCGCCGAGGTCCGGGGCGCCTGCGAGATGCTGGGGCTCGATCCCGCTGTACGTCGCCAACGAAGGGAAGCTCATCGCCGTCGTGCCCGCCGAGGATGCCGGCCGGCTCTGGAGGCCATGCGGGCCCATCCGCTGGGTCGACAATGCCGCGATCATCGGAGAGGTTGTCGCCGAGCACCCGGGCATGGTCACCATGCGGTCGGTCGTCGGCGGCGAGCGCGTCGTCACCATGCTGGCAGGAGAGCAATTGCCCAGGATTTGCTGAACGCGATCGAGTCCGTCACCGATCACGATCCGTGGACCCCTGGCCGAAAGGAGAAACCGCGATGGTCGAAGCGACCGTTCCCTTACGGACGCAAGACCCAGCGGCCGCCCGCCGTGAAGGAGGTTCACATCCTCTGGATCACGGCCGGCCTCGGCTGCGACGGCGACTCGGTCTCGATCACCGCCGCGACCCAGCCCAGCATCGAGGACGTGATCCTGGGGGCGATCCCCGGCCTGCCCAAGGTCCACCTGCACAACCCCGTGCTGGCCTACGAGAACGGCGACGAGTTCATGAACTACTGGTACCAGGCCGAGGAGGGGCGGCTCGACCCGTTCGTCCTGGTCGTCGAGGGCTCGATCCCCAACGAGAAGATCAAGAAGGAGGGCTACTGGGCCGCGCTCGGCACCGACAAGAAGACCGGCCAGCCGATCACGACCTGCGAGTGGATCGACCGGCTGGCGCCCAAGGCGCTGGCCGTCGTGGCGAGCGGCACCTGCGCGACCTACGGCGGCATCCACGCGATGGAGGGCAACCCCACCGGCTGCATGGGCCTGCCCGACTACCTCGGCTGGGAATGGAAATCGAAGGCCGGCCTGCCGATCGTCTACGTGCCCGGCTGTCCGGTGCAGCCCGACAACTTCATGGAGACGTTGCTCTACCTGCTCTACCAGGTGGCCGGTCTCTCGCCGATGATCCCGCTCGACGACGCGCATCGGCCCACCTGGCTGTTCGGCAAGACCGTGCACGAAGGCTGCGACCGCGCCGGCTACTACGAGCAGGGCGACTTCGCCCACGAATACGGCTCGCCCAAGTGCCTGGTCAAGATCGGCTGCTGGGGGCCGGTGGTCAATGCAACGTGCCCAAGCGCGGCTGGATGGCCGGCATCGGCGGCTGCCCCAACGTCGGCGGCATCTGCATCGGCTGCACCATGCCCGGCTTCCCCGACAAGTTCATGCCGTTCATGGACGAGCCGCCGGGCTCGAAGCTGTCTTCGACGGCCATCGGCATGTACGGCCGGATCATCCGCGCCCTGCGGAACTTCACCAACGACTCGCTCAACAAGGAGCCCAAGTGGCGGCACAGACGCCCCGAGCTGACCACCGGCTATCACCCGACCACCTACTGCCGCACGCTGAGAAAGGAGCCGCTCCATGGCGACCGCCACCCTGACCGAGCGTGACGCACCCGTCCAGTCCGGGAACCTGGTCGAGATGTCCTGGGACCCGATCACCCGGATCGTCGGCAGCCTGGGCATCTACACCAAGATCGACTTCGCCAACCGGCAGGTCGCCGAGTGCCACAGCACCTCGTCGATCTTCCGCGGCTACAGCATCTTCATGAAGGGCAAGGACCCGCGCGACGCCCACTTCATCACCAGCCGCATCTGCGGCATCTGCGGCGACAACCACGCCACCTGCGCGAACTACGCCCAGAACATGGCGTTCGGCGTCCGCCCGCCCAACCTGGCCGAGTGGATCGTCAACCTCGGCGAGGCCGCCGAGTACATGTTCGACCACAACATCTTCCAGGACAACCTGGTCGGCGTCGACTTCTGCGAGCAGATGGTCAAGGAGACCAATCCCGGCGTGCTGGAGAAGGCCGAGCACACCGAGTCGCCGCACGCCCACCTGCACGGCTACAGGACCATCGCCGACATCATGCGGGCCCTCAACCCGTTCACCGGCGAGTTCTACCGCGAAGCCCTCCAGATGAGCCGGATGACCCGGGAGATGTTCTGCCTGATGGAAGGCCGGCACGTCCATCCCTCGACCCTCTACCCCGGCGGCGTCGGCACCGTGCCGACCGTCCAGCTCTTCACCGACTACCTCGTCCGGCTGATGAAGTACGTCGAGTTCATGAAGAAGGTCGTGCCGCTGCACGACGACCTCTTCGACTTCTTCTACGAGGCGCTGCCCGGCTACGAGGAGGTCGGCCGCCGCCGCATCCTGCTGGGCTGCTGGGGCTCGTTCCAGAACCCCGACGTCTGCGACTACACCTACAAGAACATGACCAAGTGGGGCCAGGCGATGTACGTCACGCCCGGCGTCGTCGTCGACGGCAAGCTGGTCACGACCGACCTGGTCGACATCAACCTCAACATCCGCATCCTGCTGGGCAGCTCGTACTACGACGACTGGGAGAACTCCGAGACGTTCGTCAAGAACGACCCGCTGGGCAACCCGGTCGACCAGCGGCATCCGTGGAACCAGACGACGATCCCCAAGCCGCAGAAGCGCGACTTCGAGGGCAAGTACACCTGGGTGATGTCGCCGCGCTGGTACGACAAGCGCACCAAGGATCACCTGGCCCTCGACACCGGCGGCGGCCCGATCGCCCGGCTCTGGGCCACGGCGCTGGCCGGGCTGGTCGACATCGGCTACATCAAGGCGACCGGCCAGAGCGTCAAGATCTACCTGCCCAAGACGGCCATGCTCCCCGAGGTCGAGTTCGAGTGGAAGATCCCCAAGTGGAGCAACGCCATCGAGCGCGACCGGGCGCGGACCTATTTCCAGGCCTACGCGGCGGCGGCCGCACTCTACTTCGTGGAGCAGGCGCTCAAGGAGCTGCACGCCGGCCAGACCAAGACCTGGACCGACTTCAAGGTCCCCGACGAGGCCATCGGCTGCGGCTTCCACGAGGCGGTGCGCGGCGTGCTCTCGCACCACGTGGTCATCCGCGAGGGCAAGATCGCCAACTATCACCCCTATCCGCCCACGCCGTGGAACGCCAACCCGCGCGACATCTACGGCACGCCCGGCCCCTACGAAGACGCGGTGCAGAACACGCCGATCTTCGAGGAGAACGGCCCGGACAAGTTCAAGGGCATCGACATCATGCGCGCCGTGCGCAGCTTCGACCCGTGCTTGCCCTGCGGCGTCCACATGTACCTCGGCGACGGCAAGACGCTGGACGTCCGGCACTCGCCCATGTTCGGGGCACCGCGATAACCTCTGGGTTTGTTTGCTCGGGCAGGCGTCGTGGATACCCGGTACCCGGAGGATACCCCTGATCTGCCGGGTCGGTGCAACCCACCATCCGGGCGGCGAGGTGGGTTCACCCCCCCTGACCCCTTCAGGTCTGTAGGGTGGGTGACCTACCAGGACTCGGCCTGTGTGCCTTTCGCCCCTAACGAGGAGAGGGTTGGCGTGAGGGGGGTGCCTGGCACAGGGCCTCGACCGCGTGCGTCACCAACCGCTACACCGATCTATTTGCAGCGGGTAATGCCGTCGGTTGCATCTGGGATCGTCCGGGTATCGCAGCGGGATCCGCGTCGGAATCCGAGTTCCAAAGGGGACGTAATCGTGGACCCGACCTCTGACAGCGAATTTCGACAGCGAATCGAGCGAATCGAGACGCTGATCCAGTGGATCGAGAAATCGGCCGACCCCGCGACACGGGCCAGCGCCAGGAGCTGATCCAGGCCGTCCTCGACCTGCACGGTGCGGGCTTCGCTCGGGTCTGTGACCAGTTGGGCGAGGCCGGCGAGCCGGGCCGCTCGCTCCTGGACGCCATGGCCCGGGACGACCTGGTCGGCAGCTTGTTGATGCTCCACGGGCTGCATCCCCTCGACCTGGAATCGCGAGTGCGACAGGCACTCGAATCGGTGCGTCCTTTCCTCCGCTCGCACGGGGGCGAGGTCGAATTGGTCGGCGTCGACGAGTGGCGTGGTCCGGCTCCGGATGCAGGGGAGCTGCAAGGGATGTCCCTCGTCGGCGGACACCCTGAGGAACCGGATCGAGGAGGCAATCGTGGCCGCCGCTCCGGACGCGACGGCCATCGAGGTCGAAGGCGTCGCCGAGCCGACGGCCGCCCCGCCTTCCGGCTTCATCTCCGTCGAGCAGTTGTGGAGTGGAAAGTGGAAATGGATCAGCCCGTCCGGAGCGCGACGGCCGGCCGATGGTGGGGCATCCGAGATGACGCCGATCAATCCGCCTGTAACTAACCCGTTGACGGCGCTTCGCCGATTCGCGCGGCCGAGGCCGCCCGAGGAGCGTTGCGAGACTCTGTGGTTCCGCGCTGACCCCCGACCACGAGCACCTGGTCGAGCCGGCCAGCCGCCAGTTGCTCTGTGCGTGCTCCTCCTGCGCGATCCTGTTCAGCAACCGCGAGGGTGCCCGGTTCCGCAGGGTGCCCCGTCGGGTCGAGGCGCTGGTGGACTTCCAGATCTCGGACGCCCAGTGGGAGGGCCTGCACCTGCCGATCAGCCTGGCCTTCTTCTTCCGGAGTACGCCCGCGGGCCGGGTCCTCGCGTTCTACCCGAGCCCGGCCGGAGCCACGGAGTCGCTGCTGTCGCTGGATGCCTGGCAAGAGCTGGAGGCCGAGAACCCGGTCCTGCACGAGCTGGAGGCGACGTCGAGGCCCTGCTGGTCAACCGCGTGGGCCAGGCTCAGGAGTATTTCCGCGTCCCGATCGATGAATGTTACAAGCTCGTCGGCCTGCTCCGCAGCCATTGGCGCGGCCTTTCCGGTGGCACGGAGGTCTGGGACGGCATCCGGCGCTTCTTCGACGAGTTGCGCGGACCGCGCGAACCGAGGGAAGGGCCTTGCATGCCGGAACTGACCTTTGACGTGGTCGAGGCCGCTCCGATGCCCATGGCCGCATCGCCGCACCTGGTGTTCCAGCTTCGGATCATGGACTCCGACCAGACGCCGGCGATGCCCATCCCGGCCGTCGCGCTGCGATGTCAGATCCGGATCGAGCCGACGCGACGGCGATACGATGTTGGGGAAAAAGCGGGGCTGCTCGACCTGTTCGGCGAGCCCTCGCGATGGGGCCAGACGTTGCGCGGGCTGCTCTGGACTCACGTCAGCCTCGTCGTCCCATCGTTCACCGGCAGCACCGTGGTCGACCTCCCTGTCCCGTGCACGTTCGACTTCAACGTGGCCGCGACGAAGTACTTCGCGGCGCCTCGAGGATGGCGAGGTGCCGCTCCAGCTGCTGTTCAGCGGGACCATCTTCCACGCGGAGCGAGGACGGCGGCCTTGCAAGTCGCCCCGATCTCCTGGGAGAAGGAGGCCGATTTCCGGCTGCCGGTGCGGGTCTGGCGAGAGATGATGGAGCTCTACTATCCCAACACCGCCTGGCTCTGCTTGCGGAAGGACGTGTTCGACCAACTTCAACAGTTCAAGATGCGCCGGGGACTGCCGACCTGGGAGCATGCCCTGGAATGCCTCCTCTCGCAAGCCGGCGAAGGCGGTGACGCCATGAACGCCCCACTCGTGGACCAGATCGCCAACGCCGTGCTCTACGAGGGATATCTCCTCTACCCTTATCGGCCGTCCGTGAAGAACCGCCAGCGCTGGACGTTCGGAGGCTTGTACCCCCGGTCGTACAGCGAAGCGCAGCAGGGCACCGATCCCTGGATGTCGCAGACGGAATGTCTGCGTTCAGGCGGACGCGGACGCGGGCCTGAGCGTGCGAGTCCGATTCCTCCAGCTCCAGGTACGCCGGGTCGAGCGCGCTGGAGATTCCCTGACCGATGCCGCCGATCCCCGGCTGCCCGTCCGTCTGGCAAGAGGCGGTCGAACGCGAGATCGATACGGGCGAGCACGATCTGGCCGCGCTCGTCGCCGGGCCGCACACAGTCGCCTTCGCGTTCCCCAGGCGACAGGAGTGCGAGCCGGCCCGGTCACGACGGCGAGGATCTCGGCACGATCGTCCGCGAACAGGAGCCGATCGCCGGCTCCGTGGAGCTGTCGGCCGCACGTGCCGAGGAGGGACTCTACAAGGTGACTGTGAAGGTCTTCAACACCACGCCGTTCGAGCCTGCGAGCGAGACGAGTCGCGACGAGGCCCTGCTGCAGGCGCTCGTCTCGACGCACGCGATCCTCGGCGTGCGCGGCGGCGCGTTCGTCTCGGCGATCGATCCACCCGAGCCCTGGCGCGAAGATCGCGGCCGGATGTCGCAATATCGGAGCCTGGCCCGTCCTGGTCGGCGAGCCGGGCGAGCGGCACACCATGCTCTCGGCGCCGATCATCCTCTACGACTATCCTCAGATCGCCCCGGAGAGCCCGGGGGACCTGTTCGACTCCACCGAGATCGACGAGATCCTCACCCTCCGCATCCTGACCCTGACCGACGACGAGAAGCAGGGCGATGGCGGGCGTCGACGAACGCGCCCGCGCGCTCCTCGAACGGACGGAATCGATCGCGCGCGAGCAACTCATGGGACTTCATGGCACCATCCGGGGCCTCCGGCCTCTCTGAGCGAGCAGAGCAATGGACCATTTCGAGCCCTGGGATGATCGGCCGAAGATCGATCGCATTCGCGTTGCGGGTGTCGAGTACCGCCTGGGCGACCGGGTGAGGATCTGGCCGCTGGGCGATGCCGATATCTTCGACCTGGCCCTGAAGGGGAAGGACGCCACGATCGCGGCCATCGAGCAGGATTATGAGGACCGCGTCCACGTGGCCGTCACCGTGGACGACGATCCCGGCCAGGACCTCGGCCGGGAGGGGAAGCCCGGCCACCGCTTCTTCTTCCGGCCCGAGGAGCTCGAGCCGATCGAGCTCGACGAACGGAGCAGCCCATGACGCCGCCACGAATCCTGATCGCCGGTATCGGGAACATCTTCCTGGGGGACGACGCCTTCGGCTCCGAGGTGGCGCGGCGGTTGGCCGCGCAGCCCATTCCCGACGGCGTGCGGGTGGTGGACTTCGGCATCCGAGGCTTCGACCTCGCCTACGCGCTGATCGACGGTTACGACGCGACCATCCTCGTGGATGCGACACCGCGCGGAGGCTCGCCCGGCACGCTCTACCTCATCGAGCCCGACCCTGGCGAAGCCCGGGACGCCGGAGGACGCCGACCTGTTGATCCAGACGCATGGCATGGATCCCGTGAAGGTCCTTCGCCTGGCGGCGGCCATGGGCGGTCAGACCGGGCGCGTGCTCCTCGTCGGCTGCGAGCCCGCGACGATCGGCACCGACGAGGACCCGGTCATGGGGCTCAGCGCCCCCGTCGAGGCGGCCGTGGACGAATCCATCCGACTCATCGATACACTCGTCGTCAGGCTCCTCGCGGAGCTTCACGACCGTGGCAAGGGCCCGGCAGCCGGTCCCGAGCGAGGGATGTCGGGAACAAACGACAAGAGAAGGAGGGGATGCGACGATGTTGGAACGAATCGCCGGATTCTTTCATCGGTATCTTGACCATACTCGTCCTGGGGCTCGCCGGAGTGATCATGTTCATCCCGGATGCAGGCCGGTATTTCGTCAAGGCATGTAGACATCGAGCATGGTACCCGGCATGATCGGCGAGCAGGACGTGAGTGTGTCATGCACGAACTGGGAATCGCTCAGGAAATCATCACGATCGTCTCCCGACGCGCCGGGGACGCCCGGGTCATGCGCGTGGTGCTGGAGATCGGCCAGCATCGCGCTGATCCTGCCGGACTCGATCCGGTTCTGCTTCGACCTGTGCAGCGAGGGGACGGTGGCGGAGGGAGCCCGGCTCGAGATCCACGAGATCCCGGGTCGGGCACAGTGCCGGCAGTGCGGCGCGGAGGTCGCGCTGGTGGAGCCGTTCGGGACTTGCTCCTGCGGCAGCTACGATCTCCAATGGCTGTCCGGCGACGAGATCCAGATCAAAGAAATGGAGGTGGCTTGAATGTGCGCAACCTGCGGCTGCTCGGACGACTCCGAGACCCGACTCACCGACCTGCAAAGCGGCGAGACGATCGTCCTGAATCCCCCCCACGACCATCCACATCCTCACGATCACGATCACGAGCACGAGGACCACGCATCACGACACGACGAAGGCCACACTCATCCCCATCAACACGGCACCGTCATCTCGCTGGAACAGGAGGTCCTCGCCAGGAACAACCGGCTGGCGGAGCGGGTCCGGGGTTGGTTGGCCGGGCGGGACATCCTGGCGCTGAATCTCGTGAGCTCGCCGGGGGCGGGCAAGACCACGCTCCTGGAGCGAACCATCAGCGACCTGGGCCGGGAGGTCCCGATCTCCGTCATCGAGGGAGACCAGCAGACCCTTCACGATGCCCAGCGGATCCAGGCCACGGGCTGCCGGGTCGTGCAGATCAATACGGGGACGGCGTGCCACCTCGACGCCTCGATGATCGGCCGAGCCTTGCAACAACTCGACCCGCCGCGCGACTCGGTCGTGATGATCGAGAACGTCGGGAACCTGGTCTGCCCGGCCCTCTTCGACCTCGGCGAGCGGGCCAAGGTCGTGATCGTCTCCGTGACCGAGGGGGACGATAAACCGATCAAGTACCCGCACATGTTCCGGGCGAGCGAGGTCATGATCTTGAACAAGATCGACCTCCTTCCCTCACGTCCATTTCGATGTGGAGCGCTGCCTCGACTTCGCGCAAGGTCAATCCGAAGATCCAGATCATCGAGCTCTCGGCGACGCGCGGCGATCACCTGGAGGAGTGGTATGGCTGGCTTCGAGGGCAGGCTGCGCGGCGTCAGGATGCAGGGCAACTGGTCTGACCTGGGTGTGAGCCGCTGCCTCTCGCGGACTTGGGCGAAATCTCCCATTGTCCTGCACGATCGGAGCCGGGACAATGGTAGGGAGGATCGCAACGATTGGTTTGAGGAGTCTCCGATGTCAAGCGACATTATTGACTGGACCCTGCCCGCCTACGATCCGACGATACCCAAGCCGCGGGGCTTGTTGCCGGTCCCGCCTTCAGTCGAAGAAGGCATCGCCATTGAACAAAAGAGGCTTCAGCCTTACTTCACGGAGGAATACGCGAAGCAGGCCAGGGATTCTGAGACTCTACGATATTACTACGAAGGTACTTACGTCGTATCTCGTAGCACTCCTCAAGGGGTCGAGGTTTTGGCGGTGGGCTGGGATGAGGTCTGCAAGTATATGGATGACCACCCTTCCGAATCGCGGCAGGATGTTCGGATTGGGAGGGTATAGATGTCCCGCCTCGAACGCCCCTTGGTTCATAGAAGGCTGCAGACGACCGGCGATGTACTCGTTCACGCTGAGCTGGACCTGGCAATCAAGAGTGACCAAGGCAACTGGGAGACGATCCTCTTCGTGGTAGACCCGGGAACCGAGATGACGACCATGGCCAGCGAGGGAGGCGAAGAAAAAGGACCTGCCAATCCCGAAGCGGCCAGTGAAAGGCTTGACGCTCCAGGGTCAGGAAGTCCGCTCGGGATTGCTCCGAGCGCGGATTCCCGGAATGGACCTGACCGAATACGTCTTCCCCTGTTATTTCCTCGGCGACCCGGATACTCCGCCACCGGCGACGGCCAAGAACCTGCTGGGCCTGAGCGGCGTGATCGACCAGGTCCGCCTGACGTTCGACGGTGTATCCTCTTCAGGCGTACCGTACGGGATTCTCATCGTGGAGAAGCGATAGCCGACACTCGCTCTGTTGACGGTCTGCTTGCCAGACATCCGGTCGGCACCCGGATTCTCGGCGGTAGGATGGGATGAGGTCATGAAGGACCGAATCAGAGTGATGAAGGACATTTCACGCAGGGGCTTCGTCATGGCCGATCTTCGGAAACTCGCCATCGCGCCCGCGCATCGGTCGTCCTGAGCGGCGGTGCGCGGCTCAACCTGGATTGGAAGCCCTACAAAGACGGCATCATGCAGGCCGAGATACTCGGGAAGCTGCCGTTCGAGCTGGATCAGGTCTTCGTCAACGGCCGGCGAATGCGGATGGCGCGATACCCGAATTATGATCCCGACGCCCGGCCGTTCAACGGCACGGCCGCCGACGCCATCGAGCCTTCGCGGGTCAAGCGATGGGCGCATCCGGTCGGCGCCTACGTCCATGCCCTGCATAAGCACGACTGGGGCGACTTCCACTATCGCGTCACGGGCGTCGACGATCAGGGCCATCTCAAGCTTGAAGGCGGATGGCAGAATAACCGCCGCATGGGCATGCACGAACGGCACCGGTTCGTCGAGAACGTCTTCGAAGAGCTCGACGCACCCGGCGAGTGGTACTTCGATGCGGCGAATCGCAGGCTGTTCTTCTATCCGCCGAAGGGCGTGGATTTGCCGAAGGCGACCGTCGAGGCCGCCGGCATCCGTCACCTGGTCGAGTTCCGGGGCACGCGAGAGAAGCCGGTCCGCTTCGTCACGTTGCACGGTTTAACCTTCACGCACACGTCCCGCACCTTCATGGACAACAAGGAGCCGCTCCTGCGCAGCGACTGGACCATCTACCGCGGCGGGGCCGTCCTGTTCGAGGGATGTGTGGACTGCGGCGTCACCGACTGCGATTTCGACCAGGTCGGGGGTAATGCCGTCTTCGTCAATAAACACAATCGGCGCGTCGAGATCAGCGATTGCAAGATCGTCGAGGCGGGCGCCAGCGGAATTTGTTTCGTCGGCGATCCGTCGGCGGTCCGCTCGCCGTTGTTCGAGTACGGCCAGACGCAGCCCCTGGAGGCGATCGACCGCACCCCAGGCCCGAAGACCGACGACTACCCGGCGCATTGTCACCTCCACGACTGCCTGATCGCCGGTATCGGCCAGGTCGAGAAGCAGTCGGCGGGAGTGGAGATCGCCATGTCCGAGGCGATCGACCGTGAGTCGTTGCAGCATTTACGACGTGCCGCGCCGGGATCAACATCGGAGACGGCTGCTGGGGCGGCCACCGCATCGAAGGATGCGACGTATTCGACACCGTCCAGGAGACGGGCGACCACGGCTCGTTCAACTCGTGGGGCCGCGACCGTTACTGGCTGCCAAACATCGCCGCCGTGAACGAGCGGGTCAAGAAGAATCCCGACTTGCCGCTGCTCGACTGTTTCAGGACGACCGAGCTCCGCCACAACCGATGGCGCTGCGACCACGGCTGGGACATCGACCTCGACGACGGGTCCAGCAACTACGTCATCGAAGACAACCTTTGTCTGCACGGCGGTATCAAGCTGCGCGAGGGCTATCGTCGTATCGCCATGAACAACATTATCGTCGGCAATTCGTTCCATCCACACGTCTGGTTCGAAGGGAGCCAGCGACGCATTCCGGAAAAACATCGTCGGGAGCCAGTATTATCCCATCGGCATGCCGAAGGTGTGGGGAAGCTCGGTCCAATACAATCTCTTTCCCGACGAAGGGACACTGAAAGCGTCGCGGGCGCTCGGCCTCGACTCCCGTTCGCTGTCCGGCGACCCGCTCTTCGTCAACCCGGCACGCGGAGATTATCGCGTCAAGGACGACTCGCCCGCTCTGAAGCTGGGATTCCGGAACTTCGCGATGGATCAGTTCGGCGTGTCGTCGCCCCGGCTGCGAGCCGAGGCCCGCACACCGCGACTGCCGGGACACGATGAGAAACCCGTCGCCAAGGATAACCGATGAGTCTCGCGGCATCGTATCAGGGTATCGGGATCATGGATCTCTCTCAAAACTTTGGGGCATGATGGAATGCAGTTTCGACCACTTGGCCGTACGGGTTTGCAGTTGTCCTCATTGAGCTTCGGGGCCTCGTCGCTGGGCCAGGAGTTCCGCACGGTGGACTTCGACGAGGCGTTCCGCTCGGTGCACGTGGCCCTCGACCTGGGCATGAACTTCATCGACACCTCGCCCTTCTACGGCCGGGGGTTGAGCGAGTGTCTGCTGGGGATTGCGCTTCGCGGCGTGCCGCGAGACCGGTACTACCTGGGCACCAAGCTGGGACGATATGGACCGGCCCAGTTCGATTTCTCACCCCAACGCGTGGTCGAAAGCGTGGAGATCAGCCTCCAGCGGCTCGGCGTCGATTACCTCGACGTCATGCTCTGCCACGACATCGAATTCGTGGACATGGCCCGCGTCGTCGAGGAAACCCTGCCGGCTTTGAAGGCCGATCCAGAAGCAGGGCAAGGTGCGGTTCGTCGGCGTGAGCGGCTATCCGATGAAGCTCTTCCGATACGTCCTGGACCGCACCGACCTGGACGTGATCCTGTCTTACAACCACTACACGCTCCAGAACACGATGCTTGCCGACCTGGTGCCGTATCTGAAAGCGAAGGGCGTTGGTATCATGAACGCGGCGCCGTTCTCGGCCCGGCTGCTGACGAAATCGACGTTGCCGCCGTGGCACAAGGCGACTGAGGAGGTGCGACTCATCTGCCGCCGGGCCGCCGCGCACTGCGACGCCCGCGGCGTGGACATCGCCCAGTTGGCGGTTCAGTATTCCGTGGCCAACCCGGACATGGCCACCTGCATCGTCGGTTCCGCCAACCCCGAGAACGTCCGGAAGTGGGTCGAGTGGGCCGACCAGCCGATCGACGAGACACTCCGGGATGAGGTGCTGGACATCCTGAAGCCGATCCACAACTGGTTCTACATCGAAGGCCGCCCGGAGAACAACGACCCTTTGCCCGACCAGTCGCCAAGAGGCGGCCTCTCCCGGTTCCCATTGAGATGAGAGAATCATAAGCGATGAAAGCCCTGTCCCTGGATTCGCCCAAGAACTGGAAGCGCATCGACGTGGCCAGCCCGGAGCAGCCCGGCCCGGGCGAGGCATTGGTCCGCGTCCACCGGGTCGGCATCTGCGGAACCGACATCAGCGGTTATCTCGGCAAGATGCCCTTCTTCAGCTACCCCCGCATCCCGGGCCACGAGCTGGGCGTCGAAGTGCTCGAAGTCGGCGCCGGCGTGGCCAACGTCCGACCGGGCGATCGCTGCTCGGTCGAACCCTACATCAATTGCCAGGCGTGCTACGCCTGCCGCCGCGGCTTCACCAACTGCTGCGAGAAGCACCAGACGCTCGGCGTCCACTGCGACGGCGGCCTCCGGCCCCGCTTCCTCGTGCCGGCCCGCAAGCTGCACGTCTCCCGCACGCTCGCCTTCGAACAGCTCGCCCTGGTGGAGACGCTCGCCATCGGGTGTCATGCCGTCAATCGGTCCGGCCTCCAGTCCCACGAATCGTGCCTGATCATCGGCGCCGGACCCATCGGGCTCGCCACGCTGGAATTCGCCAAGTTGACTGGTGCCGACGTCATCATGCTCGACATGAACGAGCAGCGCCTGGACTTCTGCCGGCAGGTCATGGGCGTGAGGCACACGGTCAAGCTGTCGGACACCGTGGAGAAAGAGCTGCGCGACTTGACCGACGGCCACCTGCCCGACGTGGTCATCGACGCCACGGGGAGCAGCGCGTCGATGTCGAGCGCCTTCGGCTACATCACGCACGCCGGCCGGCTCGTGTTTGTGGGGATCACCACGGAGGAAGTGCACTTCCGCCACCCGATCTTCCACAAGCCCGAGGGAACCCTCCTCTGCTCGCGCAACGCCGCTGTCGGCCGACTTCTCCCGGATCATCGGGCTCATCGAGGAGGGCCGGCTCGACACCGCGCCATGGATCACCCATCGCGCGGCGTTCGAGGAACTGCCCGACGTATTTCCCGTCGTACACGCGGCCCGAGACCGGCGTCATCAAGGCCGTTGTCGCAATCGACGAGTGAATCCTTGGCCGGCTCACGCCGCCTCCTGGGCCGGATCGTCCTCGCTCTGGTGGAGCGTATAAAGGCTGAGCCGGTGAAAGTCCTCCTGGACCACATCGAACGGCTCGCCGTTGAGTGACCAGATGGCCTCGATCACATCGGCCAGGTCGTCCTCCGGCTCATCCCAGGTCACGAGGAATTCGGTCTCCTCCCGGACCAGGACATCGGCCCCGAGGTCCACCAGGTGGCTCTCGATCTCGGTACGGTGCTCGGCATTGATCGTGAATGCCCAGCGAATGAGATCGAGCGAAGGCGTATTCGAGTCGTGGCTCATTGGGTCCCTCCTTGCATTTCCTGTTCGGGAAATCCCAGTCGTTCATGACCGCCGCGACGAGTCGGCAAAGATAATGGTTCGGCTGTTAAGCCAGATTGGGATCAGCGGAATTCCTCGAAAACCTATACAGAAGACCACAGAGATTGGTTGCGTAGAGAGAATCTATCGACTGGGAGGGGTGTCGTTGAAGAGGCGAACGGGATGTCCCTACGGATCGGGAAAGATGGATCGTGGGATGGCTTGTCTGACATTCAGCGTGCAGTACCGAAGGTGGGACTTGAACCCACCCCCTGTTACAGGGACCGGATTTTGAGTCCGGCGCGTCTACTATAGCCGTCGTATTGGAAACAGGTTGCGGTGGTGCTTAAAGTAAAGTCCTTGAATTTTAGCCAGTTTAAGTTACTGCCATGGTCGATTCCTATTGGAGCGGCATGGGGCTGACGTTGCCAATACTGTTACCAATTTGTTACCAATCAGTCCGCGTTTCCGCAAAGGGAGCGGGGCTCGAGGAATGGGTAAACTCTCCGATTTCAGGGTTCCAACGTTGACACCGATGGACTGGATGGACGAGATCGCTTCCGAGTCCGTCTTGAACCAGGCCTATGCTTGGCTGTGTGAGCGACGCCTCGACTATTCCGCCAACGATGACGTCTGGGATGTGCGCTGGCAATGGGAGGAGCTGCGCCCAAAGCTTCAGGAGTGGCTGCGGGCCGGCGTCTATCGGATCGGCGCGGCGCGGCGATTCCCGGCCGGCGACGAGATGGTCGAGGTCTGGCCCGCCCTCGATGCCCTGGTGCTGAAAGCGATTGCCCTCGTTCTCACCGCCCATTGGCTGCCAAACCTCTCGCCCCACTGCTACCACGTGGAAGGGCGAGGCGGGGCAAAAGCCGCCGTCCGGTTCGTGAACGAGCATATCGCCGACAACCCGTTCGTCTTCCGCACCGATGTGAAGAGCTATTACGCCAGCATCGACCACGACATCCTTCTCGCCCTGCTGGCAGAAGACGTACCGGATCAGCGAGTGCTGGACTTATTGCGGCAATATGTGCGGCGAACAATCTACGACGATGGACTTTACGAAGACGTGACGCAGGGGATTTCGCTGGGCTGCCCGCTCTCTCCGTTGATGGGGTCGTTGTACCTGAAGCTCCTCGATGCGCGCATGGAGGCGACCGGGCTGGCGTATGCCCGGTTCATGGACGACTGGGTGATCCTCGCACCTTCCCGCTGGAAACTCCGGGCGGTGATCCGCCTGGTGAACGACACCTTCGGAGCTGAAGGTCGAGCAGCACCCCGACAAGACCTTCATCGGGAGGGTCAGCCGGGGGTTTGACTTCCTGGGCGATCTGTTTACTCCCGCGGGGCTAGAGGTCGCCCCGCGCGGTGGAGCGTTGCGTGGAGCGTGTGTCCCGGCTTTATGAGCAAGGTGTGGACCTGGTCCGCATCGGGGCCTACGTTCGTCGTTGGCAGCGCTGGGCCAGGAGCGGCCTCGGGGAGAGCTGTGCGAAGCTGGTCAACCCGCGATGCGATCGCGAGTGCCATTCACTCGGCCGCTCCCTACGGACCCTGCAGGGCCTCCCTCCGATGCTTCTTGCTTCTGGCGAACCGGCCGTGGGCGATGAAAGCGACGCTTCCTATCACCGCGATCCAGAGGGTTGCAGGTTCGGGAACGACGCTCGCCGAGGGGCCGACTTGAACCGTCAAGCCGTCCGCCACGGAGCCCCACGAGTACTCGTACGTTCCGGGAGTCAGGCCTAGGGAGCTGAAAGTCGCACCCGACCAGGTCGCCGTTCCCGAGATCGAGGACCCAGATGTGTAACCAGTGGGAACAAAGAGATCGCCCGTTACTCCTTCTAACCCGACTGGTGTCGCCCGTACCGGACGTTGCGGTTGCGGGATTATAAGCGGATGTGGCCCATGCTGGGGGACCCGAGATCCCAGTGAAGTATTCGAATGAATTAACTCCGGTTGCGCCAACGAGAATTGCGGCCTCACCCGGGATTATTGTCGCGGGCGCCGCGTCAGCAAGCGGCCCGGAGAGTCCCGTGAGATCAATAGTGCCAGTAGCCGTGGCGACGACAGCGGAGCCTGATTGCTGGATTTCAATAATCAGGTCCGCCTTCACGCTCGCGGACGCCGCCAGACCTGCGATGGCGCAGGCGAGAAGGACTAGCGGGCGGCGGAGGGTTCGGTACGGGTTGCCTTGTGGATTTTGGGGGATAAATCCTGGGCTCATCGGGAGCGCTCCACTCCGTTCATCGGGTTGTCGTGGTTAGGACTGCAGGGATGGGGGCACACTAGGAGGGCCTAGGGGCTTCGGCCCGTCGGCCGTCGCCCTGTGATCCTCTTCTGACGAGGTCGGTTCGAACAGTTCTGTGTTGACGAGACACAAGATAAGGTGTTCGATGAAAACTTGTCAAGAGGGTGGAAAAATCTTTTTCGTCCGTTTGAAATAGTTTTGGCACAGAAAGCGGGACAGGTCCGGTAAAGGCAGGTCAGGAGCAGCAGAAAGCGGGCAGCAGAAAGCGGGACAGGTCCGGTAAAGGCATGTTGAACTAAACCGCTTCGCGGTGGGTCGGCCGGGCGGGGCCCCAGCACGTCGCGTGGTTCTTGGCCCTCCTTGATCCCATCGGCGCCGCGCGCTTCCTCCGGATGAACCGAATCTATCGACTGGGATGCGTGTCGTTGAAGAGGCGAACGGGAGGTCCCTGCGGATTGGGAAAGATGAATCGGGGAATGGCCTGTCGGACGTTCATACCCTGGTCGAAACTCGGGGCTGACGCCCCGAGCTATACGATGCCGCCCCATTCGGGGCTCAGATCGGCCTTTCCGGACAGCCCCTGCCATGCCTACGTTCGCCAATAACCCCAACTCGGCCGGCGAGTTCCTCTCCAAACCCCGAAGCTTGAACTAGAGTTCTTCTGGCAGCGGTATCACGGCTCGATCGAGTGGATGAAACCGTGACGTGCTGAGTGAGGCGTGAATGAGCGGGCCCAACGCCATGAGTCATGATATCGAGGTATCGGATCCCTTGTTGCGGGCGATTGGTGAGTTCCGGGAGGAACTGCTCCTTTGGATTGACACCGAGTTGGTTCGGCTACGAGAGCGAGAGCCGGCAGAAGCCTTGGTGATGGAGGAAGAAGCGGCGGCGACGGGGTCTGAGTCTGGCAGTTCGAGCAGCCGGCACGGGGCCAGTACGGGAAGTCCGCATTTTCGATCGGGGATGGCCTGGCAGGAGCCGCCGACTCGTGAACGGGTCGTCGACCGTGACTCGGTGGTGGAAACCGCGAGGCCACCCGTCGCCCTGCCCGAATTGCAGACCGATCCCGAACCGGGGTCCCCATTCTCGAATTCACGACGGCGGCTCGATGCTCTGGCCCGATCGCTCGATCACCGGCTCAAGCAGGCGCAGGGAGCGGCCGAACCGAGTAGCAGTGCGGGTAAGCGATCGAACAGCGTCGCGGAAGACGATACCCCGTAGCCATCCAGGCTGGAGGGTCGCAGATGGATTCTGGGCGTGGCAGTCCAATCGAAATGGAGCGGCGCGTTCGGGACAGGCTCGCGAACGAAGATGGCATTCGGTACGCCCTCGAACAGTCCAAGTCGACCCGAACCTCGATCGGGCCTCAGCAATGGTACTGCCTCTTCCGGGGAGATGCCGGGCCGATGGCAGTCTCCGTGGAATCCGTGGCCGAGGTCCTCGAGGCGGCCACTCTGGTTCGATTGGCGTGGAGTCCACCCCAAGTGGTCGGTATGTGTTCCTATCACCGGGAGGTAATCCCAGTCGTCGTACTGGGCCCGGTTCCGCGCGAGCGTCGGGGAAGATCTCCTGAGTGGGCAAGATCTGCCGGACGCGACCAGGATGCGCCGGGGAGTTGGTCGGCATCGATGAGTGGGCCCGGTGTATGGTCTTGATCCTGAAAACCGAGCAAGGCGTCTGGGGAATTCGCGTCGACTCCGAGAACACGATCATCAGCCGGGAATCCCCCGAGCACCACGCGCCCCGGATCTGTGCGAACGGACCGGTGCTGATCGGGGTCGTTCAGCGTGCGGAGACCTGCTACGGGATCCTCGACGCCGAGGCAACCTGGCGTGGCCTGCGCACCGCGGTCGGCCGGTGGTCCGGACTCATTAACGAAACCAACCCTTCTTCTCCGCTGCCTTCCGGAGAGGAGCCGAAACCAGCCGGCCCCGGCGCATTCAGGGGAACATTGGGAGGCATGAGCACTGTCGAGGTCGATCGTGAATTGCGATCCACGAATGTCGTCCTGCGGCGCGATCACCGGTATGGCCGGTGCTGCCATCGGGGCGGGATCAGTCCTGAGTCTGTCGTCTCCTCTGCACTGGGTCGTCGGTCTCCTGGCCGGTGCGGCCCTGGGGGGACTGGTGATCGGTCTGGCCTCCAGGCGACTCCTGCGCGACGCGACCGACTGCCTGGCCGCCCTGGGAGATGAGGAGGGCGATCATCAACAGGGGGCACACAGTACGGACGGGGACCGACCGGTACCGGTCCTGGGCTCGGCGGACTTCGATGCCTGGGTCGCTCATCTGCACGACCTCCTCGCCCACCTGAGGCAGGTCCAGGTCGAACATGCCGGCGCGGAGCGACTGGTGCGGCGACTCGGGGAAACGATGAACGGGCCCAGCAAATCGAACGAGTCCTCCTGGAGATTGGAGCCGGCCGCGGACGGGGCGGCCCAGCGTCTGCTGTCCTTCCTGGACCAATTCCGGCGAACCGCGGCACAGATCAACCGGGACCTCTCGGCGCTGGAGGAGGCGAACGAGCGGGTCGCCTCCGGAGCCCATGACCAGTCGGAGGCCGTCTCCCGCACCGCGACCAGCGTGGAGGCGCTCTCCGACCGGATCGACCGCATCTCTCGCAATGCCGGTGAGGCGGCGGATGTTTGCGAACGCACGCGTCAGGAGGCCCAGCAAGGGCTCGACCAGGTGCACAGCGTCATTGAAGGGATGGACCGGCTTCTGACCCGTATCGAGGCCAACGGCCGTAAGGTCCGCCGCCTGGAGGACCGTTCGACCGAGATCGGAGTGATCGTCGAGCTGATCCGAGGGATCTCCAGCCGAACCGACATGCTGGCCCTCAACGCCACGATCGAATCGATCCGCGCCGGGGAGCATGGCCGCGGCTTCGCGATCGTCGCCGAGGAGATCCGCAAGCTGGCGGAGCGGTCCGCCGCGGCCACCCGCGAGATCGGCACCCTTGTCGAGGCCATCCAGGCCGACACCCAGGAAAGCATCCGGGCCCTGAGCGAAGAACAGGCCGAGATGCAACGCGAATCGCAACGAGTTCGCGAGACCGGCTCTTCCTTGGCGCGGATCGGCCAGGATGTCGAGAAATCGGCCCGGCTGGTTGAGGGGATCTCCCGCTCGACCAACGATCAGGTCCGGACCACACAGGACCTCGTGCGAGCCATGCAGCGGATCTCCGACGTGACCCAGCAGACTCAAGAGCGGACCACACTGGCTCGCACGTTCATCAAGGCACTGAACCAGTCGTGCGAGCCCTGGCAGCGCCTGGGGGCCCTCGATCCGTTCTCGGGCGAGGGCCCCCAGGCACTCGAGGGGTCGCCGACGTTGGGCGCGAACCTCCTGACTCCACCCTCGATCGAGAGCGCCGCTGCGCTTCCTCTCGGCCGGTCCGTTCCCCCGGCGGGTCTTCCAGAGTGCGGCATGAGGCCGGACGCGAAGGAGTGGGGAGCGAGCGTTCGCGATGAAGCCTAGATCTCCAGCCCCCGTGATGGCGCCTTCGCTGGCCGATCGTCTGGCGACGCTCGCCGGATTCTGGCTCGATCTGTCGAAGGGCGAGGAGCACCCCACTCCGCCGGCGGAGTTCGACGCCCTCCGCGACGGCTTGAATAGCATCGCTCTGGAAGCCGAGGCCGGTGGCCAGGGCGGCCTCGCACGGGCCTTACGCCGGATCGCTCTCCTCAGCGAGTTATGGGAATGCCTGGAATGCGACCCGGAGCGGGCGGAGGTGGCAGCCGACGTGGCCGAGTTCTGCCTCGGAGCGATCGAACGCCTCGGCTGCGATCAACAGACCGGTGGCGATCGCGGTGAGCCGGGGACCTACGACGAGATCCTCCGTCAGTCCGACGAGCGCTGGGGCGAATACCTCAGCCCGATTGATTCGACCAGCGACCTCGATTCTGTGGTGGATGAGCCGGCGTCCTTCGAAGAGGATTGCAACCCGCGAGACGATTCTCCCCCCGCGATCGATCAACAGACCCTGCTGCGTCTCCTCCAGGGGCCCGGGGATGCTGGGAATCAGCCCGCACCGCACCAAACTCCAGTAGGGGGGAATGGAACCTCTCGGGAGCCCGGACTCAAGATTCCCCCTCTACCCACACGATTCGATCTCGACGACGAGATGCGGGACGCGTTCCTCGCGGATTCCATCGACCTGTTCGAGCGGATCGAGCAAATCGTTGTCGGACTCGACAGCCTGGATGACCACCGCGACGCCATTCATGAGCTGGGCCGGTGCTTTCACACCCTCAAGGGAGCTGCGGGCAGCGTCGGTTTGAATGAACTGGCCACGCTCGTTCACGAACTGGAGGAACGGCTCGGACAGACGCGCGGCAGCGTCTCGCCAGGATTGAACGATCTATTGCACCAGGTCGTGGACTACCTCGACGAGGTGATCGGCTGGCTCGGTCGCAGGCCCGCCTCAATTCACGAGACGAACGCGCTGCCCACTCCCGGACCAAAGGCGATTCACCCGTCAGCCGCGCTTCCCCCTGATTCCTCGGCAGGCCCGGCACCGACAATCTCCCAAGCTATCCCGACCGAGCACACCTCGTCCGCGGACGGTCCGATCCGCGTGCCGGTGGCGCGGTTGGACGAGCTGACGGACCTGGCTTCCGAGCTCATCGGGCAGGGGCGTTTCTGGCTCTCGCAAGCCGAGTCCATGAAGACGTTCGCGGCCACGGCGCAGAACTGCCGCAACCGTCTTCTGGGGAGCCTGGACCGATTGCACGACGCCGGCCTGTGGCAGAAGGGCGGGCGTCTGGCTCGCCGATCAATCCCGAGACCGACGTCCCCGCTCAGCTTCGCCGCCTGGAGGAACAGGCCGACGACCTGGCCGTCCTGGCCGCATCGGCTCAAGCCGCGTCCGCGCCGATGGCCGACCGCGGTGATACCTTGGTCCGGCTCTCGCTGCAAGTTCTGGGACTCCTTTCAGTCGCTGAGGATCGTGCCGATCCGGGGTCTGTTTCAACGCCTGGCGCGCGTGCTTCACGATGCGGCGCGGGTCGAGGGACGGCAGATCGAGGTCGTCATGAAGGGCGAAGAGACGGGCGTGGACCGGGGGGTCCAGGACAAGGCATTCGAGCCTCTCCTCCATGTCGTGCGCAACGCGGTGGGGCACGGGATCGAATCCCCTTCCGACCGCATCCGCGCGGGCAAGCCCGCCACCGGCTGCGTCACCCTCGAGGCCCGACGTGAGGGGAATGCCCTGGTTATCGTGGTTCGGGACGACGGCAAGGGGCTGGACGACGAGGCCATCGCGGACAAGGCCCGACGGCTCGGCTGGCTGGGCCCGGACGAGAAGCCCAGCCGCGAGCGACTTCATACCTTCGTCTTCCAGCCCGGTTTTTCCACCAAGTCGCAAGCCAACGCAATCTCCGGCCGAGGGGTGGGGATGGACGTCGTCGCGCGTGAGGTCGAACGTCTTCGCGGGACTCTCGACTTGGCCTCGCAGCCCCTGCGAGGGACCCAGCTCACGCTCCGACTCCCGGCCCGGCTGGCCCTGGAGCCGGCCCTGATCGTGCGGGTCGGTGGCCAACCCCTCGCGGTCCCGGCATTGCAGGTCGAACATGCCCAGCCGTTCGAACCTCCGGTCCCGAGCCCCGACGCACCTCACGACGTGGGGAAGGCCGAACCGGACCGAGTTCCACCCGGAACTCTGCGTGACATACCGCGATCGGGCCATCCCGGTGGTCTTCGCACGCGAGATGCTGGGAATTGGCCAGTCTTCCTTGCTCCGTGTGCCTGAGCTTGTGTTAGTCCGGGCAGGGAAGCCGACTGATCGGCCTGGTCGTGGACTCGATCGAGGGGGCCGAAGATCTGGTCATCAAGCCACTCGGCGCACTCCTGGCCGGTCATCCGTTGGTTTCCGGGACGAGCCTCTCGATCAACGGGGAGGTGATCTCGATCCTCCATCCATCGGGCCTGGAGCGTTGGCTGAACAACCGGATGGCCTCGGAGGCCAAGACGGTGGCGTCCAGGACGCCGGGGACCGTCCAAGTCCATGCGGAAGAACGGATGGCCGTGCTGGTGGTGGACGATTCGATCAGCGTCCGGCGGGGAATCGCGCGGCAACTCCGCGGTCTGGGCCTGGAGGTCCAGGAGGTCTCTGACGGCCTGGAGGCGCTGGGCCGGCTGCGCAACGCCCACTATGGCCTCGTGCTCACCGACCTGGAGATGCCCAAGCTCGACGGTTTTGCCTTGCTTGCCGAGATCAAGCGGTCCGCCAGCCTGTCGACGATCCCCGTGATCGTCGCCAGCACGCGATGCGAGCCGGAAACCCGGCGGCGCGTGCTCGAACTCGGGCGCGCAGGCCCTGCTTTCCAAACCGGTCGACCCCCAGGAACTGGCGCGGGTCGTCGAGCCACTCCTACCGGGTGGGTCAGAGGATGAGGGGATCGACACTGTACGGAGCCGAACCGCGATGGATCAAGCCGTTGATACTCGTCATCGACGACAGCCAGACGATCCGGAAGCTGGTCGAATGCCACCTGTCGCAGGCTGGCTACCGGGTTGCCATGGCTGCGAATGCCGAGCAAGGGCTGGAGCTGGCCCGAACCCTGCAACCGCAGTTGATCCTCCTGGACCACCAATTGCCCGGGACGACCGGCGACGAGGTCTGCCGGCAGTTGCTGGAAGACGAGGTGACCGCGAGGATCCCGGTCGTCGTCAGCTCGGCCATGCGGAATCGGGCTTACGCAAAGTACACCGAGTATCCCAACGTCGTCGATCAGATCCCCAAGCCGTTCACGCCCGAGTTGCTCAAGAGTGGAGTGGCCAATGCCCTTCAAATCGGGTGCGATGGTCCTGCAGGCGCAGCGCACCGGCTGCGCCATGCCCGAGGCGGTCGGCGAGGTCCACGACGCTCTGCTGGAGGGAATGACCGAGTCGTTCCCACTGCTCTCGGTACTCGATTTCCTGAACAATCACCAGCAGACCGGCCGGCTCACCCTGGAAGTGGGCCGGGACCGGCTGCGGTTCGCATTGAGCGGCGGCCGGGTGCAGGCGGTGTACTCGCCGACGATGGGCCCGGACCGGCTGGCTGGCCAACTCCCGGCCGAGCTGTCCGACCTCGGTCCGTTGCTGGCGTTGACGCTCGGCGAGCAACAGGACCCCTCGATGGCCGGGCTCGTCAAGATGCTGGAACGCAGCCTGTCCGACCCCAGGCGGCTCCGAACCCTGCTGAGGTTCCAGGCGGCCATTTTGACCTACGAGGCAACGACGGGCGAGCCGGGCAAGTTTGCCTTCGAGCGAGCGACGAGTCTGCCGCCGATGTTCCAGGCCTTCCCGTTGCAGCTCAGCGTTCCGGCCTTGCTCGTCGAGGGCTCGCGATGTTGCAACCCCGGGTTCGATGTCCATGATTGGGAGAAGCTCGTCTTCGCTCGCCAGACCACTCGCGGCGGAAACCCCGACCGGGCCGGCCTCACTCCCACCGCGATCAAGATCCATACGCTGCTGGACGGCGTGCGCACCCTGGGCGAGGTGGCGCAGCAGCTCCAGTTTGGATCTCGGCGAGGTCGTGGCCGTCACGCGGGGCCTGGAGCGGGCCGGGCTGGTCGAGCGGAGAGCGCCTCCTCCTCCCACTCCATCCTCGTCATGGAAGACGACCCGGAGACCGTTCGCCTGATCGGACGCATGCGTCGGCCCCGAAGGGGCGAATTACCAACTGAAAGTCGTCCGCGACCGAATCGCCTCCCAGCTCTTGCTTCGCCGGCAGACCTTCCAACTGGTGATCCTGGCCATGGATCGCTCGGACCAGGAGGCGTTCTTCCGCGCCTGCAAGCAACAGAACACCAACGGCACCCGATACATCGGAATCCTGAACATCGACGACGAGACCGAGCTGGCCCGGCTCGATGCCATGGGACTCGATGGCGTGATCCACCGCCCCGTCAACGAACCAAACCTCATTGCCACTGTCAATCACTTGCTAGCAGATTGCCATTAATTAATTACATATAACTTAATTATTAATGTGGATTCGTACAGTTCCGGGGAGTTGATCGATGGTCAGACCAAAACTGAGCGATCCTTTCGAGAGCGAGCAGAGCGTGGGCGACGGGAGTGAGGTTGCCGTCGCCGAATACCTGGAGACGATCGCGATCCTGCAGGACGAGATCGTGCGATTGGAGCAGGAATTGCAGTTGCAGCACGAGGGGCAACGGGAGACCACGTCGAACGGCGAGGGCTCGGCTCAGAATGAAGCCGAGGCGGCTGTCGTCCTGGAGCATGCCGCTGACGCGTCCGAACAGATCGAGCGGTTCGAGGCGGAGCTGGCCAGTCGCGACGAGACGATCCGTCTGCTTCTCGATGAGCTGAGCAGGGTCGAGGAGGCCCAGGCGGCCAGCCGGGCCGAGTGGGATCACCTGGCCGGATGGGTGGCCGAGCTGGAGCACCGGGTCGAGGGACAGGATGGAGAGCGCGCTGCCGACAGCTCGAGAATCGGCTCGCAGACCCAGGAACAGAAGGCCGAGGCGATTCAGGTGAAATTCGAGCAAGATCGCCGTGTCTGGGAGTCCCAGCGGCAGATTTATCAGGCGGAGATCGCCCGGCTCCAGGGTGCGTTGGAACAGATTGCAACCTCTTCCGAAGACGGTCGGATCACGCCGGGCCACGGGCCCGACTCCAACGTGGTCGAGGTCTCTTCAGGCCGAGAACCTTCGGCTTCGAGCCGCCTGGCAAGAACTGATGGAGCGCACCTCCGTCGCGGATCGTTCCGAATCCTTGGAGCGCAACTGGCTAAGGCGCTGAACGAACGGCAACAACTCCGCCGCCAGCTCGAGCAAATCCGGGACGAGAGGAAGAGTGAGTCGCTCGAGCACGAGGCAACAGTCGCTGAACTTCAAGCCCGACAGTCCCAGGCCCCACCGATTCCGCCTCAGGGGCCGCCTCCCGAGAAGGGCCCCGATGGGGTCGTCCGCGACCTCGATATCAACATACGAGTCCGAGCTCTGCGCCAGCATCTTATGGAGGTCGATCAACTCGAGAAGGAGGAACGGCGCCAGAAGAAGCTCATCAGTCGCCTGTCGCGATTATGGAGCCGGACGGGACCACGATGAGGCTGTTCCAGGAACGCGATCGAGTACCCTCCGGCGATGAGCCGAGCCCGAGCGCGAACCAGAATTCCGGGAATCCACGTGGTCCGGATCGCGATCTTCGAGGTTCCCTGGGAAACCCTGGCATGGTGGATGAAATTCACAGACCGGGAACAATACTGCGGGGCCCTGAGTCCAGGTCTCGGCCGGCCCCGGCTCAGCCGGCTCCCGCCGCGCTGATCCAGAGCCTCAGATGGCTGCGCGAATGGGTACTCGAACGCCTGGACGCGCTCGAGACTGTGGCTCGACAGCAGTCGGCGTCCGCTCTCGTCGCGGGAGAGCGCAGGGCCTGGAACCAGCCCTCGAGCGGAAACTGGCCGAGCTCGAGGAGACCGAGCGCCGACTCCACGCTCAGGCCGAACGGCAGGAAAAGGAATGGGCCGCGTCTCTGACCCAGCTCGAGGCGGATCGCCGCTTGCTCGCGGAGGCATGGGAACGCGTTGAGCGAGAGCGGATCGCGTATTCGAGTGGGCCCGAGCCCCATCAGCATAGCCATGCCCCAGGTCAGGGCCCAAAGGAGGGGGCCTCAACGACTGCTCGACGCGCCGGCGCTCCAGCCGCGGCCGATTCGGATCTGAATCACCCGATTGCCCAGGTAATCCTCCGACAATTTCAAACCCTGTCCAGCGACGTTCGACGCAACGCCGAAGAGCGCCGCGACTCTCGTTGAGTAAGGAAGAAGGCCAGAATCGTGAAACTCCAGGACCACATTTCCGATCTCCCGCCGCGCGTCGTGGGCCCAACGGTCGCCTCCACCGCGAGTCCGACCTCACCCGCTTCCGCCCCTGGTTCTCCCCGGTCGCGCCCGATGGTCGACTCGCATTCGGGCTGGCCGGCTCGCCTCTTGGGATGGATGGCGCCCCGGAGGTCCCGTTCCGCGGCAAGCCGGGACCACGGCGACGTTCCCCCCGGTTGTCCGGTCAAAGTGACGGAAGCGTGCCAGACGCGACTCGAGACCGGTCCCACGAGGAAATCTCGGACATGACGAAACGCTTGATCGGCGACGATCGCTATGCGTTCGTCCTGCTGAAAGAAGCCGTCGATTCGATCGGCGACCGCGACGCCCAGCCGGCCTGGGACGCCTTGCACCAGCAGATGGCGCTGATCCCGACCGGCAGCCTTTCGGTTATCCTTTGTGACGGAAGTCATGTCTACAGCGAGGTCGGCGGTTTCTTCCTCGACCGTCATGCGGTCAGCAACCGGAAGTTCCGGAGGTTTGTCCAGTCCGGGGGCTACGACTCGTTGGAGATCTGGCCGCAAGAAGTCTGGCCGAGTGTCTCGCGGTTTACCGATCGGAAGGGGCGACCCGGCCCGCGCGATTGGGAGGACGGCAAGTTCCCGCCCGGACAAGCCGATCATCCCGTTGTCGGTATCTGCTGGTACGAGGCCATGGCTTACGCCCGATGGGTCGGCAAGCGGCTGCCCACCGCCGCGGAATGGCAAAAGGCGGGGGGCTGGCCCGAGCAGCTCTCGGGCGGCGACTGTAACCGATACCCCTGGGGCGACCTGTTCGACCCCGAGCGGACCAACCTCTGGCACTCCGGCCTTGGCCGGACCGTCCCCGTCGACACGTTTCGCAACGGCGCCACCCCCAACGGCATCTTCCAGATGACCGGAAACGTCTGGGAATGGCTCGACGATGTGCTGGAGACGATCCCCTGCCCAGCGGGAGAGACCTTCCTTCCCTGGAAGCCCATGCGGCGGATCATCGGCGGGGCCTTCGACACCTACTTTCCTTCAGAAGCGACCTGCCAGTTCATTACCGGCCAGGGGGAGCTCGATCGCCTCGACAACATCGGCTTCCGGTGCGCCGTCTCGTTAGATCGACTCCGGCCGCTCCCTTGAATCGAATCGATCCGGGTTCCCGCGTGCGCGTGGAACTGGTCCGGATGCCACTCTGGCGATTGACGCATCAATCCATTTTTTCAATCTCCACTCCTGAGTACGAACTTGGCCGGGCCAGTCCCATAGAGGTTGGCCCGGAATAGTCGGGGCTTCAGGACCACTTGAAACCAAGGGCGATGACCCACTATGTCAAATTCCTACTTGCATTCCTCCAACGATCTCCCTTGCCCGCTCTGTGGCGGGTACAGCCGAGCGGGCGATCCGTGCTCGACTTGCAGCTTGCCTTACAAGGTGCTCGAGTCAATCCTGAACCGCCCTACCGAGCCCCGATTTTTGGGCGTGCTGGGGCCAACCGGAGTCGGCAAGACGGTTTATCTGGGCATGCTTCTGGACCTGCTGGCGCACGGAGTGTGCGGGCTGCGCGGCCTCGCAGAGCCCGTTCACCTTGAACCTGCACCGCAACTTGATTCTGGCCCTGGAACGCCAGAGGTTCCCGGAGAAGACCCCGGTCGAATCCGATCGCTGGGACTGGATGCACTGCGAGGTCTATGCCGGAAAGAGCAAGACTCCCTACGATATCGTCACCCCTGACGTCGCGGGCGAAGCCGTGATGGGTGAACTGGAGAACCCCGGCAGCTATAAGACCATTCGCGCGTTGATCGGCCGGTGCGAGGGCCTGGTGGTGCTGGTCGATGTCGTCCAGGTCATCGCGGACGGCCGGGGACAAGAACTCTTCGCGATGCAGCTCATCAGTTACCTGGACGCACTCAAGCCGCGCAAGAGAAACCGCAAGATCGACGTTCCCGTGGCCATCGTCTTCACCAAGATCGACCTCTGGAACGAGTGGGTCCGCGATCCGGAAGCCTTCGCCAAGGCAAATGCCTCGGCGCTTTACAACCAGTGTCAGACACGGCTGGAACGCTTCTCGTTCTACTTCTCAGGCGTGGCCGGTTCGACGAGCCGGCTGATCGACCGCAATGGTCAAGAGATGCTCGTCCCTTTGCGCGTCCAGCCTCGGGGCATCGTCGAGCCATTTGCCTGGATGATCAATCAACTGCGTTGAGCGCCGAGTTGCGCGATCCGGAGTGATCTCGGGAGGGCATGCGGAAGTGGAGGCTGTGTGTGTGGGCGGAGCAAGCGGTTTTCACGTCGTTGCCCCGTCGTGGGCGAGGAGGCTATCACCTGGTTTCCCGGTCTCGGGGTGTGGGAGCGGCCGACGCGCAGGCCCTCGCGCGGTGGGCGCCTTCACACGGCGCCCTGATCGCCGACGGGAGTAATCGGACCAGCGTGAATTTCCATCGCGCTGCCCAGCGGTCGGTTCGCCCTCGCGCGCACCTGCGCCGGACCGCCCGAATACAGCGGCCGAGGAGGGTATCAGCTTTACACCCACTTCTTGATCGTGGAGAACGCGGTCCTTCAAGCCGTCGGGTTCCAGCCATTCTCCATCTACCGCGATGCCATCGCGCTGGGTTACTTCCTCTACCAAGCTGACCCCCGCGATGTCCTCGATCCCGTCGCGCTCTCTCAACTGCATCCCGTTCGGGATACCGCCTTCTGGGCGGACCGAGCTGCCGAGCTAGGTTTGCCGCCGTTGGGACGCTTGCAGCAGCAGCTTCAGTCCGGTCAGCCGCTCCGGTTCGCCTATTCCGGCGATCGCATCGCCCTGGCCGAGTGCCTGATCGGCCTGCTCTCACCCGAGGTCGTGAAAGGCACCAGCTTCTCCACCAGCTTGGTCCCATCCTCCGATCGCCCCTTCGTCCTGACACTCGTCAAAGAGATGTAGGACCAAGACTCGAACAATGCGGAAAGTGTCGCATTGTAGTACCGAAGATGGGACTTGAACCCACACTCCCATTACAGGGACCGGATTTTGAGCCCGGTACGTCTGCAATGGTGAGGTCTGCGATTTCAGGGCTCTCACCTCGACACCGATGGGCTGGATGAATGAAGTTGCTTCCCTTTACGAAGGCGTGCAGCAGGGAATTTCGCGGGGCTGCCCGCTCTCCCCTTTGATGGGAGCCGTCTACCTGAAGCGTCTGGACGAGCGGATAGAGGCATCGGGGGCGGCTTACGCCCGGTTCATGGACGATTGGGTCATCCTCGCCCCCACTCGACGGAACCTACCGTAGGCGATGCCCGCGAGCATCCCTACGCTCGCCATCCACAGGGTTGACGGCTCGGGGACACTGCTGGCCTGTGGTACTGTGAGCTCCTCTGAGACTCCATACATCACGTGGAGTGCGGTGGGTCCGGCTTCTTGTCCGATCATCCATTGGGGTCCGATTTGTGTTGAGTGGCCTATCGTAGTCTCGCCAGACACGGCTCCGTTTCCACCCAGCGGGTCTGCCGAGTGTCCGCTTAGCCCGGTGCCTGTCCAGACTTCGGTTTGTGCCGTGTTTCCCAATAGGTCCGTATCGATGGCATGCAATAGGGCGTGTGTGCCGCCCGACCACCACCCGCTCGCCGTGTCCGATGATGCTACTTCCGTGCCATTGGCCAAATACACGGGGGCGCCCGTCTCGCCGATGTTGGCGACTGCCGAGGTCGTTAACGTCAACCCTATCGCCTTAAACGTGAGTGTCGTCCCGTCGTACACAAAGTTGCCGCCCCCCGCCTGGGATGTTGCGTCGTGATTCACGAAGGTGTTGTAGGTGCTGATCGAGGTGGAGGTCGCATCCGTCGTGCCGTCGGTGACGAAGACGATCCGGAAGGTGTCGCCGGCAGTGAGACCAGCGGGAGTATTGATGACGAGATTCGCTTCGGTCCGGGTTTCGGCGCCGAGGCCGAACCAAAGAGCGAGGATGGCCAACGCGAACTTCGAGGCTTGAGACGTGGTGCGCATCGCAGCACTTCCACCTTTCGTGGTGTTTGGGTCAGACCTAAGAGCAATGAGTTTGTGTGTAAAAGCTTATCTTTAGGTGACGCCGACGCACCTTCAGCGCTGGCACGTGTACCGGCGTTCCCATGGTGCGGGCCATGTGTTGCCCCCGCCCCACGCTCGGGAGCGATCACTTGCGTTTCTGGTTACCGGCGTTACCATGGGTTATGGCGACGAGCCGCCAATCCCCTGCATAGTTCTCGCACGAAACAAGGGGCAGCGAACATGCCCACACCGGAATTGCAAGAATTCTTTGCCCTCATCCAGGGCGGCGACGACGGAGCGGTAGAAGCGATGCTGCGCGAGATGGATCCGTACCTGCGTCGGGTCATCCGCATGCGCTTGCTCGACGGACGGTTGCGCCGCGCCGTGGACACCACGGATATCCTCCAATCGCTGCTAAAGGACTTCTTGCGCCAACCCGCGGCCGGCGAGCCCGCCGAAACGGGGGAAACCTCGGTGTCAGTTCATTTTCCTTCGGCCCGAAATGATGAACTGACACCGACTATTATGGACACCGACTATTATGCGAAATGATGAACTGACACCGACTATTATGAGCAAGGTGTGGACCTGGTCCGCATCGGAGCATACGTTCGGCGCTGGCAGTGCTGGTCCTGGAGCGGCCTCGGGGAGGGTGCGTGCGAATCTGGTCGCGTCCGCCATGAATCGCATGGGCCGGTCACTCGGTCTCTGCTTCCGGACACTGCAGGCCCTCCCTCCGATGGTGCTTGCTTCTGGCGAACCGCGCGTGGACTGCGAATGATGCCGCCGCTCCCATCGCCAAGAGCCAGATGGTTGCCGGTTCGGGAACTGAGGAAGCGCCGACTTGAATCGTCACGCTGTCTGCCGTCGAGCCGGAGCCCCATGTGTCCGTGTATGTGCCGGGGTTCAGGCCCAGGGAGCTGAAGGTCGCACCGTCCCACGTCGCGGATGTGTTCAGTTGTTGCCCACTCGTGTAGCCCTCGGGAAGGCCCATTTGGTTTACGCCTACGTACAGCACGAAGACGCTTCCGCTTACCGTGGATGGGGGGGTGTAGACGTCGGAGCCCCAGTAGGCAGTGCCTGCGAATCCGGTGTATACGTCTACCTCGGCCAATTGGCCTGTGAATAGGTAGCCAAAATATGGGTTTATACCGGGGCTGTTAGGAGTGTTCCCGTGTTGAAAAAAGGTGAGGCCCGCCACATCAAGTGTCCCGCTCCCGGTGGCCACGACGTTGGCCCCGCTTTGTACGATGTCAATGACAAGGCCCGCCGCCACAGGCGACGGTGTGAACTGACACACCAAGAAGCAGACGAGCAGCACGATCGGCGTGATTGGGATGTACGGTTTCGTCGACGATGAAGAGGAGTTCGGTCGGGTGAGGTTCATGAGTGCTCCTTGCCCATTTCGAGGGCGTTCGACGTTGTTCGCCTCTGGCGTGATGGACGGTTCGAAGGTTCGTGAGACACCATACCGAATTCTCCCGACAGTTGAAGGGCACAGTCCGGTCGACAACGCCCAGATTGCAGGCCTACCTGCGGGTCAGACCTAGGAGCAATTCGTCTGTGTGTAAAAGCTTTTCTTTAGGTGACGCTGACGCACCCTCGAGCGCTGGCACGCGTACCGGCGTTCCCATGGTACGGGCCATGTGTTGCCCCCGCCCCGATGCTCGGGAGCGATCACTTGCGTTTCTGGTTACCGGCGTTACCATGGGTTGTGGCGACGAGCCGCCAATCCTCTGCATAGTTCTCGCACGAAACAAGGGGCAGCGAACATGCCCACACCGGAATTGCAAGAATTCTTTGCCCTGATCCAGGGCGGCGACGAGGGAGCGGTCGAAGCGATGCTGCAAGAGTTGGATCCGTTCCTGCGTCGGGTCATCCGCATGCGCTTGCTCGACGGGCGGTTGCGCCGCGCCGTGGACACCACGGACATTCTCCAATCGCTGCTCAAGGATTTCTTGCGCAACCCGCGGCCGGCGAGCCCGCCGAAACGAGCTCGGCCCAGTTGTGTGCCTACCTCGCTGCCGCCGTGCGCCACAAGGTCCAGACGAGATTGCGCAAGGAACGCCGCCATGCGGGTAGTCTTCCCGAGGAATGGGAACCCGCCAGTCCCGAGCCGGATGTCGGCAAACGCGTCGAGGACCAGGACTTCGCCGCGGCGATCCGCAGCCGGCTCGATGAATCGGCCCGTTTGCTTCTCGACCTGAAAGCACAGGGCCTCACCTGGCAAGAGGTTGCCGCGAAAGTCGGCGGCAGGGCCGACGCCTTGCGAATGCGGCTCAACCGGGCGGTTGCCGCGGTGCTCACCGAGCTAGGGGACAAGGGGTAAGGCTATGGTCGGCAACTTGCACCGCGCTGGGCAAAATGCTGGTTTTCACTCATTCCTCCTACCGGCCCAAGCCGATGGCCTGCCCGAACGTCTCCTCGATGCCGTCCTGGCCGAGCAGCGCCGCGACTGGATCGCCGGCAAGCGCATCCCCGCAGACGAGAGGCTGCGGCAGCATCCCGAGTTGGCGGACGAGCCGGCGTGTGCTGCCGAGCTGATCTACCATGAGTTCTCTTTGCGGCAGGAGCTGGGCGAGTCGCCTGATTGGCAGCAGCAGCTCCGGCAGTACCCCGAGCACGCCGCCTTGCTGGAACGGCTCCGCCAGGCAGACCAGCTTGTCGAACAGACGCTTGCCGCGCCCGCGCAATTGCCCGCGGGCACTTTTGCCGACTATGATTTGCTCGAAGAAGTGGGACGCGGCGGCATGGGCGTCGTCTTCAAGGCCCGGCATAAGAGTCTCGACCGCATCGTGGCCCTGAAGGTGCTCCGCTCCGACGGTACCGGCGAAGAGCGCAAGCGCTTTGACCGCGAAGCCCGGGCCGTGGCGCGGCTGCAACACCCCAACATCGTCCAGGTTTACGAAGTCGGCGAGACTGCCGGCCAGGCCTTCGTCTCCCTGGAGTTTGTCGACGGCCAAAGCTTGGCGCACCGCCTGCACGGCACACCGCTGCCGGCTCGGCAGGCCGCGGCGCTGGTCGAAATCCTGGCCCGGGCCATGCACTATGCCCACGAGAAGGGAGTCATCCACCGCGACCTGAAGCCGTCCAACATCATGATGCGCCTGGCCGATGGCACCGTCGAGCCGGTGATCGTCGATTTCGGCCTGGCGCGGTGCATCGAGCCCGGCAGTGCACGGCTCACCGCGAGCGGGCTGAGCATCGGTACCTGGCAATACATGACTCCCGAGCAGCTCTGCGGCGAGCCCGATGCTCTGGGCCCCGGCTGCGACATCTACGCTCTGGGCGTGATCATGTATGAGCTCTTGACCGGCCGACTCCCGTTCGACGCACCTGGCCAGGTCGTCCGCGGCAATCCGGCTCCGCCGTCGTCTTGCCGCGCTGATGTCGACCCGCGCTTGGAAGCAATCTGCTTGAAGGCGATGGCGGCCAGCTCCGCCGCGCGCTACGCCTCGATGGGCGATCTGGCCTCGGCCCTGACGGATTACTTGCGTTCGAGCCCTGCGACGGCTGGTCCGGGCAACCTGGTGCCGAACACTGTGGACAAGGCCGCCATTTTTCAAGCTCCGACGGCGCCCGGCCCGCTGCCTGCCGACAAGGCTGCCATATTCCAAGCCCCAACACTGGTGCCGGGCCCGCTGGCCGACGGCACGCCGGCGCAGCGGGTGAGGAAGGCGACGCGGTCGCGATAGACCGGTCGCCGCCGCCCGCGAGACCTCGGGTCTGGTCCAACCAACTGGTCGTAACAGGGATCGCCTTCGCCCTGATCACCATCGCAATCGGGTTCTGGGCGGGAGGGGTTCTTCGCGTGCGTACTGCGGACGGAATCCTGGTCGTCCGGGTCAATGAGCCCAGCCCCGACTTGTATGTGGACGGCGAGAAAGTCACCGTCGTATGGCAAGACGGAGGCGTGAAGGCGGAGATCGGGGCCAAGCCGGGGACGCGAAAAGTAGAACTGAAGAAGGGTGGGTTCCGCGCTTATGGCGAGGAAGTGACGCTGGAGGACCACGGTCGCACCGTGCTTGTTGCGAGGCTTGAACCGAGCGAATCAACAACCCCGACGCAAGATGTGCATGCCCCTTCGGTCAATGCCTCGCAGCGCGCAACGGGCAAGAAACGTGAGCCTGCCGGTGACAATCCAGTTCAGCCTCGAGAGTCGAATCGCAAGTCACCCACGCCAGCCGCGTTGACCGCTATTCGAAACGCCGACATAGATCGAGGACAAAGCGTGCGCGCCAGCGCCGATCCGGCTGATTTCGCCGAGATCGTTGGCGAGGTCGCGCCTGGCTTTACCGCAATATCGCCCGTGATTCCGGGGGGTGTCGCAATCGTGGCCGAGCATTTCGGACGAAAGCGCGTCTTGTCCACGCACCCCCTAGACCCAGTCCACGCTTGCATTCTCACGTCGACGATTAACGTGCCTACGCTCAAGGAGACCTCGCTCACGTTTGACGTGTCACATAGCGCGGTGGGCGATTGGCAGCTCATCGTGTTGGCAAATGGCGAGCGCCTTTACGACGCGCCGGTCGGACCGACGACCGCACAGAATGGCTGGCTTGCGGTTTCGGTCGATCTGACGCGTTTTGCGGGCAAGCAGGTAGCCCTTGAACTACAAAACAAAGCAACAGGCTACTCACACGAGTGGGGCTATTGGGATAAGGTAAAGATCACTTCTCGCGAAGTTGAGGAGTCCCGTGAACCCTTCCCACCACCCCCCGACCCCCGCGACGTGGTTCATGTGGGCCCCCAACCACTCGACTGCACAGGCCCCAATGGCGTCAGCGCCGACGTCGTTCGGCGGGCGCAGGAGGCGTGGGCGAAATACCTGGGCCGGGATGTGGAAGAGGACGTCGAGATCGCGAACGGGGTGACGATGACCTTCGTGCTGGTGCCGCCGGGCAAGTTCCTCATGGGCTCCCCGCCGGACGAAACGGGCAAGAACGGCCGTTACCCGAATGAAACCCTCCACGTGGTGACGCTGACGGAGCCGTTCGACCTGGGCAAGTACGAGGTGACGCAGGCACAATACGCGGCGCTGACGGGGAAGAGCCCGAGCTATTACAAGGGTGCCAACCGTCCGGTGGAGCAGGTGACCTGGGATGAGGCAGACGCCTTCGGCCGCGGCCTGACGAAAAAGTTGTCGGATAGACACGTGTACCGGTTGGCGACGGAAGCGGAGTGGGAGTATTCCTGTCGGGGAGGGCGTCCTTCTTCAGAACCCTTCGGGATCGGTGACGGCCGCTCCCTCACGCCGCGCGACGCCAACTTCAACAACACCCTCGGACAGACCAGCAAAGTCGGCTCCTACGCGGCCAACGCGCTGGGGCTGTATGACATGCACGGTAACGTGTGGGAGTGGTGTGCCGACTGGAATGAACCGTACCCCGACGAAGCGGTCACAAACCATCTTCGCGTCGTCGGGGGCCCGTTCCGGGTGGCCCGGGGCGGTTGCTATAACGAGCCCGCCGCGGAGTGCCGCTCGGCGCTCCGGCAAGGGAGTCCGGTGGAGCGCCGGGACTGCTGGTTGGGGTTCCGCTTGGCCCGCAGCGTTCCGTCCGCTGGCATGGCGCGAGTACGACCGACGAACTGAAAGGCACGAACCAGGCCCCGTGACTGGTAAAGAGCCTCCTATTCAGCGTGGTTCGCGAAGATGAATTGAAAAGCCGCCGTGACCGGGGCATACCGCCCTTCCGTTGGCGGAGAAGGCCTTCTTGTTATCTCGGGAACAGAGCCGCACGGGGATCTTCAGAGCCCAGATACCCGGACCCAAGGGAAAGCATCCGAGTTGAGCATGGTGTCCCCGGGACCCAGGATGCTATCCCCCGAACCGGAGTTGCGTATGATGTCCCCGGAACCCCCAGCCATTCGCCCAAGGCTGCTCGGCTTGACGGAAGTCATCGACCAGATCCGGCTCATCTTCGACGGCACACTCACGCCTCTCGCTGAGAAAGGGATCCTCGTGGTCGAGAAGCAGTAACCGAAGTCAATACCGAAGGTGGGACTTGAACCCACACCCCCTTTACAGGGACCGGTTTTTGAGTCCGGGACTTCTGCCATATACGTGGTATTGGAAACACGCTGTTCACGTAGACTCCGCCTGCCCAGGGACAGGCACACATCCTACTTCGGCTTCTCGACCGTCCGTTGGAGATGTTTATCGAACCAGTCCGCCAGCAGCGGATAATCCTTGCCCATATCGGGCCAACGATGCCCGGCGTTCTTCCGAGTGATCAGTTGATGCGGAACCCCATTCTCCGCCAATTTCGCGATGAACCGCTCGGACTGTTCGTAAGGGACCGCCAGATCAGAATCGCCGTGGATGATGAGCGTCGGAGGCGTTTCCTTGGTAACGGCCCCCAGGGGCGACAACTCCCGCAGCAGCTTGATCTGCTCCTCTTTCGGCTTCTCCCGTACGCCGAACGCATCGCTGGTGGGCTTGACCGAATGGTATTCGACAATGCTGCGCCCGACTTTACCGAAGTTGACCAGATCGGAGGCCGGGTTGAAGCACGCCACCGCCTGCACCCGGCTGGAAGCCCGATCGACCGGATCCTTCGCCGCTGGGTCGCCGGGCTTGCCGGCGACGCCGATGGACAGAGCGAGGAAGCCGCCGGAGCTCCCTCCCATGATGCCGAGGCGATCGGGGTCCACGCCGCGCTCCTTGGCATGGACCCGAATGAAGCGCACCGCTCGATGAATGTCCGGCACGATCTCGCTCACGGTGAACTTGGGCTGGGCGCCGTGGCAAACCGCGAAGAGGGTATACCCTCGGTCCAAGAATGGCTTCACGACGACGGGAACGAAGGGCCCGGAATCCACCAGGTCGATACCGGACTTGAAACCGCCGCTGACAATGAAGATCACGCCGCTGCCGTTCGGCTTCGCCGGCTTCCAGATATCCATCGTCAGGGCCATTCCGAATTTGCGCCCATAGACAACATCGCGTACGCGCTCGCTGTGCGCAGGCGCGGTCTGCTCCCGCGAGCACGATCAGCGCCAGGACGGTCAGGGCCGCAGATCGAATTTGAAACATGACGCTCAATTCCTTTGTGTCGCCGAAGTGGCTGTCGTTCAGGAAGCGCCTCAATCGGCTCGCAGCCGGGCTGGGCTAGGGCTCGATCTTCGTGCCGAGGACTTTCAGGAACTTGGCCAACCATACCGGGTGCGCGGGCCATGCCGGGCCCGTCACCAGGGTGCCGTCCACGTGAGCCTGATCCAGTTGCACGTGCACCCCCCAATTCCATTCTGGAGATCAATCGACCATCGTTCCACTTCCTCTGCTACCGGGGAAGCAGATCGAACAAGTCAGCCAGGTCCATCGGCTTGCCCAGCATCTCCTTCCACTGCTTCTTCTGGGCATCGGTGAGCCCGGCCGCCAGCTTGGCTTCGAGTCCGTCGCGGATCTCGATCACCTTGGGCTGAATCTCCTCGGGACTGCCGCCGTCGCGAACCTCTTGCAGCAGCGGCTCGATCTGCCTCTGCGCCTGCTGCATCATCGCCATGAATTGCTTCCGTTGCTCGTCCGTGACTTGCAGGTCTTTCCAAATCTTCCCGTCCCGAAGGCCCTCCCGTTGCAGCTCGAGCTGGTGCAGGCGCTTGCGCTGGCCTTCGTTGAGGGTTTCCTTCAGCACCGCTGCCAGTTTCTCCTGCGCCTTCGGGCGGTATGCTTTGAGTTCTTTCTTTCGCTCCTCCGGCTTCAGGTCTTGGATCTTCTGGAAAAACTGCATGGCGTCCGGAAGCAGTTCCCGGAGGTGTTGCTCCAGCTTTTCTTTCTGCTCCTCGGTCAGCTTCAGTTCCTCCTGTACCTTGTCGCGGGATACCAGGAAGGGGCCGCCGAGGTCGTGCCGCAGCTTTTTGAGCGCCTCCTCGGGGATGCCCTGGGCGGCAGCCTGTGCGCACACGATGCCGACGCACACCAACACTCCAACACTCAATGTCATTCTCCGCATGGCTCTCTTTCCTATCGCG
>CAWJGW010000056.1:0-78457 GCA_963842405.1 uncultured Isosphaeraceae bacterium
CCGATTGGGAGGTCGTGCTGGACCTGGATTCCCTTGCCAAGCAGGAGGGGGAGAACTGGGTCTGGCACGGTGCCCGGCGCTGCGGCCCGAGTACAAGGTCGCCCTGGTCTCGCTCTCGCGCGGCGGGGCCGATGCGGCAATCGTCCGCGAGTTCAGCCTCGAGTCGAAGTCGTTCATCAAGGACGGTTACACGCTGCCCGAGGCCAAGAGCCGGCTCGGTTGGCGCGGGAAAGACAGCGTCTTCGTCGGCACCGACTTCGGGCCAGGCTCGATGACGGAATCCGGCTACCTGCGAATCATCAAGGAGTGGAAGCGGGGTACGCCGCTGGCCGAGGCGGCCGTCGTCTTCGAGGGCAAGACCACCGATATGGGCGTGGGTGCTTACCGCGACCTCACGCCAGGCTTCGAGCGCGACATTGTCATTCGGACGCCGACGTTCTGGACCTCCGAGTGCTTCCTTCGCCGCGACGGGAAG
The DNA here is from genome assembly GCA_963842405.1 of uncultured Isosphaeraceae bacterium. GTDB lineage: Bacteria > Planctomycetota > Planctomycetia > Isosphaerales > Isosphaeraceae > CAVZRC01. The sequence continues at coordinate 476 of CAWJGW010000056.1, forward strand.
CTCGTGAAGATCGAGAAGCCCGACGACGCCCGGTTCGGCCTGCATCGTCAGTGGCTGCTGCTCCACCTGCGATCCGCGTGGACGGTCGGGGGCAAGAGGTACTCAGCCGGCGCGCTGATCGCCGCCGACCTCGAGGCGTTCCTGAAGGGATCCCGTGCGTTCGATGTCCTCTTCGAGCCGACCGAGCGTAAGACGCTCAGCCGGTACAGCCCAACGCGCCATCACATCTTGCTCAACGAGCTGGACAACGTGCGGAGCCGCATCGAGGTGTTGACGCACAAGGACGGACGATGGCTTCGCGAGCCGCTGCCGGGCCTGGCCGAGTTCGGCGATGCGACCGCCAACGCCGTAGACCCCGAAGAGTCCGACGATTATTTCCTTCACTCCGCCGACTTCCTGACCCCGGACACCCTGGCGCTCGGCACGGCCGGCGGCGGGCCAGCCGATCGGCTCAAGCAGCTCCCCGCGTTCTTCAACGCCGAGGGCCTGGACGTCTCCCACACGAAGCCGTCTCGCAGGACGGCACCCACGTCCCCTATTTCCAGGTCGGCCGCAAAGACATCGCCCTCGACGGCAAGAATGCGACTCTGCTCTACGGCTACGGCGGATTCGAGATCCCCATGCAGCCCGCCTACCGCCACCATCGGCGCGGCCTGGCTGGAGAAGGGTGGCGTCTTCGTCGTCGCCAACATCCGCGGCGGCGGCGAGTTCGGCCCCAAGTGGCATCACGCCGCGCTCAAGGCAACCGCCAAAGGCTATGAGGACTTCATCGCCGTCGGCCAGGACCTGGTCGATCGGAAGGTCACTTCGCCCCCGCACCTCGGCACCACGGGGCGGAGCAACGGCGGCCTCCTGATGGGCAACATGCTCACCCGCCGGCCCGATCTCTTCGGCGCCATCGTCTGCGAATCCCCCTGCTCGACATGGACGGTTCAACCACCTGCTCGCCGGCGCGAGCTGGATGGGCGAGTACGGCAACCCCGACGTCCCCGAGGAGTGGGCGTATATCCGCACCTTCTCGCCGTACCACAACGTCGAGAACTCGACGAAGTACCCCCGGATCCTCTTCACCACCTCGACCCGCGACGACCGCGTCCACCCCGGCCACGCCCGGAAGATGGTCGCCAAGATGCGGGACCAGGGCCACAACGTGGTCTACTACGAGAACATCGAAGGCGGCCACTCCGCCGCCGCCGACAACAAGCAGGAAGCCTTCATGGAGGCGCTGGCATACACGTTCCTATGGAAAGAGTGAGATTAGATCGGCCGTCATCCGTGAGCATGGCCAGGGACTTCAGTCGAGAGCGTCGGTCCTGCCGCGGACCGGCAGCCCAACCGAGAGCCTCCCTTCGCGGTGGGCCTCGCAAGCTCAAATGCGTTACAACGCGGACCTACGCGACTGATTCACAGCGACCGTCGTCGGCGCGCTCCGGCGGCCTTTTGCATCTCGGATGAAAAGAAGTTTGCCATCGTCCAAGTGAATGGAAAGGGGTTGACTCATGGGAAAAACACCGACCCGATGGTGGATGGCCACGGCACTGCTGGGCTACTGGCCGTCTCCGCGCGACCAGTCGAAGCGGGGATAATGACGTATACGAGCTACTACGCTTTCGAGACGGCGATCGAAGGGTACAACAGCTCCTCCGAGAACTACGGGGGCCTCGCTCTCGGCACGACGATCAATGCGGGTGAGACGATCGACGGCTTGACTTACACCGCCTTCACAGCAGGGCTCGACCGGTACTTTACTGGGAGGCTTTATTACCAAGTTAGATAGTAGTTTCACAGGATTAGGTTCTCGGGGGAGACCAGAACACGGGCTATCAGTTATTCCTCCGTGGAGACTCGGTGACGGTGACGTTCGCAGCCCCCGTTAATGCCTTCGGCCTGTTTTTCAACGTCAATCTCAATTCGGGGGACTACGGTTTTACAACATCGGTCGGCACCGCGACCACGGGGAGTACGAACTACGACATCAACTCGTTCGTATTCGCGGGCCTGGTCTCCACGGACACCCAATTCACTTCGGCCACGTTCTACTCGACCGACCCCTATCTGGGCGTCTACAACGTGCCTGTAATCATCACGGCGAGCGTATCCGAGCCCGCGAGCCTGCTCCTGGGTTCCATCGGGTTGACCTGTTGCGTGGCTTGGAGGGCGCGGCGTCGCGGTTTCCCTACTCCTTCCCCGCGCCCAGGCGGCTGACTTCGTCCTCGCCCGGCAGGCCGAAGGAGTACAGGACGCCCGTGGACTTCTTCGGGAAGAACGCCTCGAAGTCGGAGGGGGCGAACAGGGTGTTGCCCGTGCCGACGTAGACGCGCCCGCGTGAGACCGAAGGCCCCGACCAGACCGGCCCGAGGTCGAACTCCTTGAGGACCGAGCCCGTGGCCGCGTCGAGCGCGACCAGCTTGCCGCTGGCGACCGTGGTGAAGTAGACGACGCCGTTGGCAACCGCGATTCCCGAGGCGACGGGGTCGCCGACGTCGGTGAAGACCGGCTTGGGCGGCGGTCCTCCGAGCGAGGCGACCTTGGGCCGCTCATGCCGCCAGCGCTCCGTCCGCGTGTCCAGGCTGATGGCCACCACGCGACCGCCCGTCGGCGGCACGCCGCTGTCGGCCGGCTTCTCCTGCGATCCCAGCCGGATCGCGTCGATGCCGTTGGTGAAGATCGTCGAGCCGTCGGTCGCGCAGCCCGTCTGAAGCCGCCGATGCAGCTCGGCAGGGCGAGCATCCGCCGGTCGGGCGTCGGGGAGAGCGGATACGTCGGCGGGCCGGTGTAGAGCGGGGTGTGGTCCAGGGTCTTCCCGTCCGAGGCCCGCAGGACGTAGAAGCCGCCGTTCTTGCAGCCCACGCCGACCACCCGGGTCGGCTTGCCCTCGACCGAGATCGTGTAGACCTTGGGCGTGTCGCCGATCGACTGGTCCTTGTGCCGCCCTTCCTTCGGGTCGTAGGCCCGCATGGAATTGGTCCAGACGTCGCCCGGGTTGAGCTGGGTGACCCACTTCTCGGCGCCGTCGCGGACGTCCAGCGCGATGATCGCGCACGAGTCGCGCGTGTACAGCCGCGGGTCGTCCTTGGTCGGCCGTCGCGGCGCCGTGTTGACATCCGTGCCGAAGAAGATCGTATGGGACTCCGCGTCGTAGGAGGGGGTACTCCAGACCGAGCTCGTCCCCGGCCCGAAGTAGAAGGTGTGGTCGCCCCAGCTATCCTTGATCGTGATCGGGGGGTTCAAGGGCTCGGGCTTGGGGCCGACGTCGTACTTCCACGCGATCCGGCCGGTCTTCGGCTCCAGGGCCATGACGAAGCCCCGGCCCGACGAGCCACGATAGAAGAGCCCGCCGGCCAGGAGCTGTTCGAGGGTGCCGCCGGCGACGATCAGCTTGCCCTCGGCGAGGATCGGCGAGGCCATGAAGACGTTGATCGGGTGGGAGCCGGGGAAGTCCTTGGCTCGCGCATTGAGCTTCCAACGCTCGGCCCCGGTCGCCCGGTCCAGCGCGTAGAACCAGCCGCCGACGTCGCCGAAGAAGACCGTGTCCTCGGTCACCAGCGCCGAGCCCATGATGCCTTCCGGTGACGCCTGGAAGCGGACGTTTCGGCTCCTTGCATCGCTCTTCCCCGACTCGGATGCGGCCCGTCCCCCCGCGCGAGCCGGATTGCGGCGGTACGACCATCGCACCTTCCCATCGGGCGAGAGCTTGTAGAAGGTCGGATCCGTGGCCGTGCCGAAATAGACGTAGCCGTCCACGACGATGGGCGTGGCATGGATGACCCCGATCTCCTGGCCCGAGTCCCTGGCCGGGAACCGCCATTTCTCCTCGAGCCGGCCGGCATTTTCGCGGCCGATCGCCGTCTCGCCCGGGTTGTGACGCGTGCCGATGACGTCGTGGTTGTACATCGGCCAGTCCTTCGCGTCGGCCTGCGCGCGGGCGACCGATGCCGGAAGGGCGGTGCAAAGGACGAGCGCCCAGATCAGCACGACGAATCGCCTCGGTCATGATGAACTCCCTGCTCGAGTGATGACGACCCAACAGGGGGTAGATTCGTCAACGGTCGGCGAATATTGCTCGGGGGCGGTCAGGGCGATCGTACGGTCGATCCGCTCCAACTGGAGGTCCGGACTTGAATCGTGTTCCGTGATCGGGATTAGAACCAGAAGCTGAACGTCTCGTTCTCGCCGTCGAACAAGAGCGTACCTTTCTTTAGGATATCGCGGCCGATGAGCACCGTCACGGTGTGAGTCGCCGGCGCGATCTTCACGACCTCGACCTCGAACGCGGGATGGTGGGTCCCCAGGGCGAGTCTCACACGAAGAAATGCCGACTCGACTCATTCTGGCCCGGAACGCTCGACGAGCCTTCCCCGATCGGGAAGGCCCCGAGGTGATCGAGAATCATCGGGTGAATCGCGGTATGAGAAGCGCCGATGTCGAACAAGGCTGTCGTGGCAACGGGTGGCGGCACGGGCTGTCCCGTGGCTCGGAAGAATGCCTCTTCGGAGGCACATAACTCGATCCGCACGGTGATAACCGCCCCGTCGAAGTCGATCTTATTCTGAATTCGCGGCATCAGAGCATGACCCACATGATGGGCCGCGGCTTCTCGTCGCGCTGGATTTGTTTGACGAAGATAGGAACATGGCCAAACCGCCGAAATCCTTCTTCCATCGCCGCGTGACGAGTTGGAAAGAAACCGAAGTGCCCCTGGCCGTGGATCAGAATATACTGTCCCTCTTGCTCGTACCACTCGGGAAGATGCGCGCGGTAATAGGCGGACTCCTGTTCGAGGTAGTTCTTCTCCGGTTCGATCGGCCCGTCCAATGGGGGGAGCATCCATACGACTGTGGGGCTGTCGTTGCCGTTCGCGTCGGGCTCGATGACCGTGACCGGAGGCTTGGCTTCTTCGTCGGTCTGAATGTGGTTTGTGGACATAGGTCTGCCTCCAGAATCGTGACCTCGGGCGTTACCGACTCCTTCCTATTCTACCGTAAGCAAGAAGAGGACGCCATTCGATCCTTGACGCGGTCAGAGAGATAGGCCTGCCTCTCAGGTATCCTTGGTCCGGACGTGGTCGAGGAAACCGAGGTTCTCGATGACTTGCTCGATGACTTGCTCGAACTTAGCGGAGACGGTGTCGCGGAGCTCGGTCATTTTGTTCTGAATCTCGCCCGCGAGGTCGGACGTGGCTTTCGACCGGCTCTCGTAGAGCTTCAACTTGATCCGGTCCTCGGAGATCGTCCCTGGCGTACTTGAATCGTGCTTCTTGATCGGGATTAGAACCAGAAGCTGAACGTCTCGTTCTCGCCGTCGAACAGGAGCGTACCTTTCTTCAGGATATCGCGGCCGATGAGCACCGCCACGGTGTGAGTCGCGGGCGCGATCTTCACGACCTGCACTTCGAATGCGGGATGGTGGGTCCCGAGGGTGAGCTTCACATCGTAGAGATCGCGAATCGACTCATTCTGTCCCGGCACGAATGACGAGACAGACCCCGGCCTGGGATCGGTCCGAGTTGATCGAGAATCATCGGATGGACTGCGGTGCGAGAGGCGCCGAGGTCGATCGAGTGCCGTCGTGGTGAGAGGGTGGTGGCACGGGCTGCCCCGAGGCTGCGAAGATGGCCTCATCCGGCTACGCCCAGTTCGATCTGAACGATGATGATCGCACCGTCGAAGGCGATCGTATCCCGGATCCGCGGCATCAGATGATGACCAACATCATAGGCCGCGGCTTCTCATCGCGCTGGACTTGCTTGACGAAAAAAGGGACACGGCCGAAGCGCCGAAGCCCTTCTTCCAGCGCCGCGTTGCGGGTTGGGAAGAATCCGAAGTGCTCCTGGCCGTGGATCAGGACATGCTGGCCTTCGTACTCGTACCACTCGGGAAGAGTGCGCGGTAATAGGCGGACTCTTGATCGAGGGCGATCTTCTCCGGTTCGAACGGCCTGGCAACGGGGGGGCATCCTTCAATGACCGCGGGACTACCATCGCCGTTCGCGTCGGGCTCGAAGACCGGCGGCTTGGCTTCTTCATCCGTCTGAACGTGGTTTGTGGACATAGGACTGCCTCCAGAATCGTGACCTCGGGCTTTACCGACGCCTCGCGCATTCTAAAGCAAGCCAGGAGAGGCCGCCAATCGATCCTCGACGCGGTCGAAGACCTCGGATTGCCTCTCAGGTATCCTTGGTCCGGACGCGGTCGAGGAAACCAAGGTCCTCGATGACTTGCTCGATCACCGACTCGAACTTCGCGGAGACGGTGTCGCGGAGCTCGGTCATCTTGTTCTGGATCTCGCCCGCGAGGTCGGTCGTGGCTTTCGTCCGGCTCTCGTAGAGCTTCAGCTTGATCCGGTCCTCGGAGATCAGTCCTTGCAGGACTTTCAGGTCCGCCTTCAGGGGCAGGCTGCCCCACGGGTGGGCCTTGACTTTTTTCGAGACGAAATCGCTGGCCTTGTCGGTGAACTTCTCGGGGAGCTTGAACTTGGAGTATTTCACGAGGATCCCGGCGAGCAGGGCGATCGTGGCGGTCAAGAAGTCGGCCAGGAACCAGGCCGCGTGCAGGTGGGCCTGGATCAGCAGGATGATCCCCGCGACGACCACCGCCAGCGCGCCGCCGACCCCCTTGGCGATGTCCTGGGCGATGGAATCGGCCGTGTTCCGGACCGGCTCGCCTTCCCCCATGGAGAGGACGAATCGGGCCGGGACGAACTGGTCGACCTCGCGCTCGATGTTGTGCTCCTGCAGCCAGCGCCGCAGGTGATCGCGGAGCGTCTTCAACAGGTTGTCGAGGAGCGTCTGGGTATGCCGCTCCACGACCTCCCGCACGTCGATGGCCTTGCAGACTTCGTCGACCCGCATCTCGACCTCGTCGAGCGAGCCCCCCTCGAGACGCCATTTCAGGAAGATCCCCTGGACCTCGTCCATCAGCGGGTCGACCACGTCGCGCGCCACGGCGCGGGCGAAATCCCCGATCGTCTTGACGATGGCGGAATCGAAGTCCTTGCGACGGTTGACGGCTTCCCCACGCAGTGCGGCGCAGGCGATCTCGTAGCGACGGCTCAGGACGTTGTAGATCGCCAGGCCCGAGCCGATGGTCAGCTCCGGACTGGCCGAGCGGATGATCAGCCTGGGGTCCACCTGAAAGACCTCGGCGGCCAGGTCCTTCATGAACGGCCACTCGCTGCTCCCGCCGGTCAACAAGACGCGTGCGAACGAGTCAGGGACCTGGCCGCTCTTGCTGTGGACCAGCGTCCGGCGAATCCAGTCGAACAGGTTGACCGGCCCGCTGTCGCCGAGCCGGGACAGGTCGTTGCCCAGGGTGCGGAAGTAGTCGCGGGCGACCGGGCTGGGCTGGTAGCTCTCGGCACGCCTGCGGAATTCGTCGACCGACGCGTCCGCGGAACAGCCAGTTGTTCTCGCCGATGGCAACCCGCTTGCGGAAGTCATCGGTCGGCCCCATCCGGGCCCATCGTCGGGAGAACTCCTCCTTCATCTGCGCGGCAGGTGAGTTGCCAGACGAACATGACGTCGCCCGGATCGATCGCCTTGCCCGGGTTCTGGTCGAGCAGCCACTGGAAGAAGAGGTCATCGAACAGCCGGCCTCCCAGCGTGGGATCGCCCCAGGGGTCGCGGAGTCCGTGCTGGTCCAGCAGTGCGACGTCCAGGGTGCCGCCGCCGAAGTCGACCACGACGACCCCTCGGCGGGCCTCGGCGGCCGAGATGTCGTTGTTGGCCAGGTGGTAGGCCAGCGCTCCCAGCGGCTCCTCGATGCAGGTCACGGCGCCGAAGCCGGCCTCCTCGGCGAGCTGGGCCGTGATCCGACGGTGCTCCGGCCCGATCTCCGCCGGTACGCCCACGACGACCGGCATCCCCTCGTCGCGGCCGATGGCGCGGAGCACCCCCTTCTCGCGAATGGTGAGGTACGCCTTGCGCAAGAAGCCGCGGGCGTCGAGGCGGGCCCGCTCCGAGACGACGATGTCGGGCTTGAACCCGGCGGCGAACCGGAAGCCCTTCCGCTCGGCGGGCTCGCGGTTGGACCATTCCTGGACCGCCTCCGAGCCGAAGGTGACGACATCCGAGTCCTCCCGCGCCGGCTCCTTCCAGAGGACGCAGGTGTGGACGGACTTCTCATTCCCGTCCAGGCTGATCGGCTCGGCCACGAGCGCCCCGTCGGTGTTGCAATAGGCGAAATGGGAGTTGCTCGTGCCGAAATCGATCCCGATGTAGCCGTGAGGGACCAGCTCCTTGAGCCCCGATGATAACCGCTTCTCATTGCGAACCCATCGTGATACCTCTAGACACGGAGCCGACGGATCACGCCCTGCTGGACCGCGACGCCGTCCCGCACGGTCGCCGGCTTGAGTGTCTCCACCGGCTGACCGACGTCGATCATGCCGAACTTGGAGAAAAGCGACGCCATCGTCAGATCGTAAGGCGTCCCGCGCTCGACCGACCTCCACTCGTATCCCTCTTCCTGGATTCGCTGGAGCATCGCCTCGGCGGCGTCGGCGAGGTCCTCCGGCGCCGATGACCGATCGGCCAGGATCGCGCGGAGCGTCCCCAGGGCGTCGCAGACCGAGCCTGAGAGAATGCGGCGCCATCCGACGGAAGCCGGACTGGTCTGCTCGAGACGGGCCGGGTGCGCCCAGAGCCAGGCCAGGACGAGGTCGGCATCGTGGAGCAGTAGCCCGTGGACCGGGTCATCCAGGGCGGCGAGCACCTCGGCCCGCGACGGCAATATCGTCCGGGGCCGCACCGTCCCCAGCAGTAACCAGGACGCCAGCGTGTACGCGCCGGCGCGGAGCCAGCCGAGGGGCCGGCCTCGCAGACCTCGCCAGAAACCCAGTGGCACCGCAATGAACCCCACCCACTTCAGCCCCGTTTCCAATCCGCCCGCGATGTCCGGTCTCGAGGCCAGGACGCCGACCAGCGCGACCAGTCCCGCGGCGCCCAGGACCCCACCCGCGAATAATCCGATCGGGCGGCTGTCGAACAGCAGCAGCGTCAGCGGCGCCAGCGCGACGGCCCCGATGGCGGCGCCCGCGGCCGACGGGATGACCCAGGCCAGGTTCTTCACCGTGGCCACCGGAGCGGGAAGTCTCGGCTCGAACGGCGTCAGTCCATCCAGGGCCCCCGCGATCTCGTTGAGTGCCCGATTCTCCTGGTCTTCGCCCCCGGCCCAGTAACCCGTTCTCGCGGAGCCATCCCAGACACGCCGGCATCACGGATTCCCGGACGCGGCGACGCCCGGTCTCGCCGACGGCCGCGGCGATCCGGTCGACCTGGACCGGATCTCCCACGTCCACCCGCTCCGGCAGCACGGCCTCAACCCCGCGGCGGACCTGTTCTTCCTCCGCTCCTGCCAGATTGTCGGAGAAATAGGCCCGCCATCTCGGCGTGACGTCTTCGAGCCTGTCGAACTTCGTCATCGGTCTTCGTGATCCAGTGACCTCGAGGGAATCTGCCTCACTCGCAACAATCTATCCCGAATCCGCCAAAAAACACAGATTGGTCCTTGGTCCCTGGTCCTCGGTCCTTTGTGGCTCTGCCCGATTGCGGAGCGTGTTGGGGGAGCGAAAGCGGTAACCCAAAGGACGAAATTTCGAGTTTACACCCCTTGACCAGCTCCCGGCAGGAGGATATTCTTCACCTAACTTAATAGGTTAGGTCTGTAAGGATCGTGGAAGGGGGTGGAGCTTGGCCGAGATCGTGCCGAGTGAGCGAGAGATGGACGTGCTCAAAGCGCTCTGGGCGATCGGCTCCGGGAGCGTGCGGGAGGTCCACGAGCAGATGTGCCCAGGTGGGGAGCTGGCTTTCAACACGATCCAGACGATGCTGCGGATCATGGAGGATAAAGGGCTGGTGCGACATCGGGCCGAGGGGCGGACGTTCATCTATGAGCCGGTCTATAGCCGCGACAGGGTCGCCTCGCGGCTCTTGCATCGGGTTTTCGACGGGGCGCTGGATCAGGTCGTGATCAGCCTGCTCCAGGCCAAGGACGCGAGTGAGGACGAGCTGAAGGGTCTGGAGCGGCTGATCGCCGAGGCCCGCAAGCGGAAGGGTTCACGAGGCAAAGCGCGGCAGGAACACGAGGAGGGGAAATGACATGGTGTGGCCAATTCTTGCCTGGCAATGGCTAGCGAACGCCGCCGTGGGGGGGTTGATCGTCCTGGCCCTGGGTGGGCTGGCGGTTCGGGTCTGCCGCCAGCCGGTGCGACGGTCGCGGCTGGTTGTCCTGAGCCTTCTCGGAGGTTTGGCCGTCCCCGTGCTCATGGCCGTCCCGGTCGCGCCGCGGTGGTCGGCCAGGTTGCTCCCGGCCATGGCCACGAGCCGCGACGACGACGGGGCGGATCTCTTAGACGTCGTGCCGGGTGCGGCGATCGGGACGGAGGCCCGACCGGTCGCCGGCATGACGAATCCGAGTCTTACCATCGCGAGCCGAAATCGGGGAGAAGCCGAGCGGATCGGTGGCGGGCGGCGCCTGCCACCGCCTCCCGATCCTCGACCTTCGTCACAATCCCTGGCCAGATCCTCATCCCGGTCTTGTACCTTGCCGCGATGGCCGGGATGTCCGCCTGGTGGCTGTTCGGGCAGATCTTGCTGTGGCGGGTGACCCGCGCGGCGAGGCCGGCGCCCAGGCCGTGCGCGACCAGTTCCTCGCCATCAGCGGACCGGCCGGCGAGCGGGTGCGACTGCTGGAGAGCGACCGGATCGCGCTGCCGATCACGTATACCTGGGCTCGCCCAGTGATCCTGCTACCGTCGTCGCTCCGCGGGGAGCATGACGGACCGGCGTTGAGTTACTGCCTGGCGCACGAGTGGTCGCACGTCGAGCGGCGCGACGCCCGGGCGTGGGCCCTCACCGCCCTGGCGGGCACCATTCTCTTCTACCAGCCGCTCTACTGGTGGCTGCGGCGGCAGCTCCGGCTCTGTCAGGACTACCTGGCCGACGACCGGGCCGCGGCGGTCGGCTCGCCCGAGGACTACGCTGCTTATCTCGTCCGGCTCGCGCGGGCCAGGCACTCCGGCTGCCGCTCCCGGCGCTGGGGGTCGGCGACCGGCAGTCGAACCTTTATCGGAGGATTGTCATGCTCGTCCAGGATCGCGAACCGTTGGAGCATCGGTGTCGGACAGCCTGGAGCCTGGCTGCCGGCGTGGTTGCCGTTCTTGTAATCGCCGCCGTCTCCGGCATGCGGCTCGACGCGGCCGATCCGGCCGCGAACCGGCCCGAGCAAGCGGTCGATGTGAAGGACAAGGCGGCGGCGAAGGACGCAAGCAACGCGACCAGGAAGGCCGAGGGGGCGCAGGACCTTCATAGGTCGGGTCACCGAAAAGGACACGGGCAAGCCGATCGCGGCGCCGCGGTATTCGTCCGAGTCTACATCCACGACCAGTCCCGCAGGGAGAAGATCTTGGAGGAGACGCGGCAGAAGACCGACGCCGAGGGAAGGTTCCGCGTGACGCTCACTCCCGGGCAGATGGTTGAGCCATCGCTAGTTTTCTACCTCGAGGTGGAGCACCCGGGTTACGTCTTTTATTACAACACTCAAGGATACGGCTCGATCGTCAAGAACGAGAAACTGGGGGCCCTGCCCTTCTTCGAGACCATCACGCTCCGGACTGGCAAGCCGATCGAGGGACGGCTGGTGAATCCGGAAGGAACGCCCGTAGCCGGAGTCAGAATCAATGCCTTTTGTACCAACCCGGAATTGAAGAGGGAGGACCCGAACGAGTGGGGAGCGTTCATGTGGACCTCGACCAACGCCGACGGGCGGTTCCGGCTGAACCTGTTCCCGTCCGGCCCGGCGGTCTTCTGGGTCCTCCCCGAGCGTTATGCCCAGTCAACCCACGTCCTGAAGAACGACAAGCGGGGCGACATGGGAACGATCGCGCTGGAGGTGGGAAACACAATCCAGGGGAAGGCCCTCGATGCGCAAGGCAAGCCCGTCGCCGGGGTCTATGTGCGGGCGGATCGCGATCGCACCAAGGAGCTCGAAGCGGAGGATGAGCTGAACTTCGCGGGTGACCACATCTGCCGGTCGGTGGTGACCGGCGTCGACGGCGGGTTTACGATCCGCGCCCTGCCGCCCGGCGACTACAGCGTCGCCGTGGTTGAAGAGGGCTGGGACCCCGCCACTCGACGCGACGTGGAAGACATGCCCCGAAGAACTCTGCCAGGCGTCTTCACGGCCCAGAAGTTAACTGTCAACGAGGGCGCGACGCCGGAGCCCCTCGTGATCCGAGCGGTTCCGCACGCCGTGGTCGAGGCTCAGGTTTATGACAGCAAGGGAGCCAAGGCCAAGAGTTACAGGGCGTTCATCATCGGCAAGATCGATGGCGATTACTGGAGCACCCATGTCCAGCCCAACGAGGACGGAGCCTATACCTTCCTGGCCCCGCACGGCCTGGAGCAGACTCGCATCGACTTCCAATCCAGCGATCTCATGGTCGTGCGGCACCGCATGTCGAAAGACGCCCCTTTGAGCGACGAGCATTCCCTCCAGCTCGGGACGCTCGACCACGACATCAAAGGCATCGAGATCATCCGCTACGTGGCGCCAATCGCGATCGTCAAGGTTGTCACCAAGGACGGCGCCAAGCCGAGCGAGGTCGTGGTCTCGGCAGACTACACTGAGAACCAGGGCAAGCGGCGAAGAGGACGGCGGATCCTCAAGAACCACGTGCTCTCGGACTGTGGCTTCGAACAGCAGGAGGACGGCCGGTTCCGTTCCTTGGGGTTATTCCCCGACAAGGCAGTCACCGTCGCGGCGCAGGCGAAGGGGTATGTCTCGAAGACGTCGGCGGCGTTCACCTTGGCGGAAGGGGAAACGCGGGAGATCGAGCTGGTCCTCAGTCAGTAGGGTGCTCTCTGAGCAGCGTGCCAGACGTCGCCTCGTCGCGTTCTCATCAGGAATCGAATATCCCGCGGGATGTGCGCATCGTACAGGGAGGCGACCGTCTGAATCTGTTCTTGCGGAGCATCGTATCGAGGAGACTGTCATGTCGTGGTATGTGTCGGCCTGGGATTCCCTGTTGCAGGCCGCGGCGGGCGGCCTGATCGTTCTGGCCCTGGGCGGGCTGGCCGTACGGCTTTGCCGCCAGCCGGTACGGCGGTCGCGGCTGGTCGTGCTGACGATCGTCGGTGCCCTGCTAGCGCCCTGGATCAGCGTGATGGGGCTTCCGATCCCGTTCCGGCTCCCGGTCGCGCCATGGTGGGCGAGCGGAGTTCCCACGCCTCTGGAGCGAGGCGCGACCCAAGGTCCCACAAGCGTCTCCATCGCGATGCCCGCTCGGACCGACCAGGGGCCGCGTCCGCTCGCATCCGAACCGGTTGGATGGCCGGTCTACCCTAATCAGGCCAATGCGAAGAGGACCGATCCGAGGACGGGGCGATGGACGTCAACGACCCTCTCCAGCCTGGCCGCGCTCCCATGGCAAACGGATTGTCCTGGTCGCATACGCCTCGACGTCGACCGGACTGCTGGCCTGGTGGGTGTTGGGGCAGGCGGTGCTCTGGCGGCTCACCCGCGGCATGGCCGGTTTCTCGAGCGGTCCGCCGGCAATTCCTCGCCATCAGCGGGCCTGCGGGTTCACGGGTTCGGTTGCTGGAGAGCGATCGGATCGCGCTGCCATTCACATTCACTTGGACTTGCCCGGTGATCCTGGTGCCGTCCGGCCCTGTGTGCACGCGGCGACGAGGAGGCCCTGAAATACGCCCTGGCGCACGAGTGGTCGCACATCGAGCACCGCGACGCCTGGGCGTGGAACCTCACGGCCCTCGCCGGACTGGTCCTGTTCTACCAGCCGCTTTACTGGTGGCTGCGGCGGCAGCTCCGTCTCTGCCAGGATTACCTGGCCGACGACCGGGCCGCGGCGATCGGCTCGCCCGAGGATTACGCGGCTTGCCTCGTCCGGCTCGCTCGCCTCCGCGTCGGACCATCCGGTGCCGCGCTGCCGGCGATGGGAATCTACGATCAACCCTCGAATCTTTCTCGGAGAGTCAACATGCTGATCGAAGACCGCGAACCGATCGAGCAATACTGCCCAAGATCCTGGAGCTTTCGCCGCTGCCGCGACGACGGCGCTGGCCATCCTGTTTGTTTCCGGCCTCCGCGCCGACTCCACACCGGCTACCGACGAACCGAAGCCCCAGGCCCCGAAGGCCGAGCCGCGAGAGGTCAAGGCCGAGCCCAAAGGGGAGACCCTCCACTACTCGGGCAAGGTTAGGGAGAGGGACAACGGCAAGCCGATCGCGGGAGCGACCGTGGTCGTCCGCCGCTCGTGTCCCGACCCGAAGAACGGCGGCAACCGCATCATCGAGGAGACGCGGCACACCACGAACGCCGAGGGGGGCTATTCGTTCACGATCCCGCCCGAGCAGGTCGCCGAGAAGAGGCTCTACATCGAGCTCGACGTCGAGCACCCCGACTACGCCACGCAGGCCCGCTTCGGATACCAGCTCGCGCTGATCCGCAAGGACGAAGCCAAGGGCGTGCGGCCGTTCTTCGAGTATATCAGACTTCGACCGGCCAAGCCGATCCTCGGCCGCGTCGAGTCGCCCGATGGTAAGCCCGATAGAAGGGGTCGAGATCGTGGCGTACTCCCTCACGCGCAAGGTGCAGACGGGCCCACGTGAGAATGCCTCGTTCACCAGGGTCAGGACCGATCTGAACGGCCGCTTTCGTGTGCCCGTGACGACCCCCGGACTGGGCGTGTTCTGGATCGTGCCCAAGGATTATGCACCGGAGATGCACGCGATCCCCGAAGGCCAGCGCGGCGAGTTGGGGACGTTCCACCTCAAGAAGGGCCTCTCCATGAAGGGCCGGGCCTTCGACACGCAGGGCAAGCCGCTGGCCGGACTTCTCGTCAAGATTCAGCACGACCGCGACAGCTCGCCCGACAACGAGTTCCTGGACGAGTTGGGCGTCTCCGACATGATCGAACGGTCGGCCGAGACCGACCCCGCGGGCCGTTTCACGTTCGACCCGCTGCCGGCCGGCGTGTACATGGTCCAACCCGTGGCCGATCAGGACGTACCGGGCAAGGGACGGATTCGCCGGCGCTTGCCAGGCGTCTTCGCACCCCAGAAAGTGACGCTTCGCCAGGGCGAAACTCCTGATCCACTAGAGATCCGCATGTCGCCACACGTGGTGATCGAGGGCGGCTGGATCGATAGCAAGGGCAAGCCCCGAGGCGGATCGCAACTCATGATCAGCGGCTACGTCGACGGCGCAATCCTGGCACACCATGATCCGTTCGTCGGCCGAGGGCAAGTTCTCCGTGCAAGTCCCGCACGGGATAGAGCGGGCGCAGGTCCATCTCTCGCTCGGCTCGTTCGCCTCGACGCGATACCGCATCGGCAAGGAGGGCAAGCTCGTGGCCGGCCAGTACATCATGTTTGGCACGCTCGACCACGACGTCAGGGACCTCCAGATTGTCCGCTACGAGGAAACCGGCGTGATCGTCAAGGCAACCGCGAAGGAGGGCCGGCCGATCAAGGACGTCATCCTGGCGGGCGAATACACGGGCGAAATCGCCATGGCCCGTGGCATGATCGGGCTCAAGAACGGCACCTCGACGGAAATCCTGTTCGAACGGCAGGCCGACGGCCGGTTCCGCGCGGACGACATCACGCCGGACCGCGAGGTGAAGATCACCGCCGACGCCGACGGGTTCCGGCCCGTAAGCCGGACGTTCAAGATCCCTGAGGGCAAGATCGAGGAGGTGACGTTCGTGCTGGAGGCCAAATGACATTGCGGATTGCGGATCGCGGATTGCGGATCGCGGATTGCGGATTGCGGATTTCAGATTCCAAATGTCAGAAGTCTAATTGGCTATGCATGTTTTTGAATCCGGGATTTTGACAAGGGCCAAGCGATGCACTCGGGCATTCGAGCGGCGATTGGACTGTTGGCATCGCTAACGGCTTCCGCGTCCCTGGCGGCCGAGCCGGTCTCGGTACGCCTTCCGAACGGAGCGAATCTGGCGGCAGTCGATTTCGATCGACACGTCGCGAGTCTTTTCGGCCGTTTGGGCTGCAATGCCGGGTCGTGTCACGGATCGTTCCAGGGGCGCGGGGGGCTGAACCTGAGCCTCTTCGGGCACGACCCCGCCCATGACTACCATTCGATCGCCCGCGAGGCGATGGGCCGCCGCGTGGACGTGATCGACCCCGACCGCAGCCTCGTCCTGCTCAAAGCGACCGGCCAGGTCCCGCACGAAGGGGGCCGGCGGTTCGAGGTCAATTCGTGGGAGTATCGCGTCATCCGCGCCTGGATCGCCGACGGTGCCCGGCGCGAACCGTCGCGGGCGGCAGCCAAACGGATCGAGGTTCGCCCTGGTGAGCTAAATCTCGGGCGGCCGGGCGACTCGGCGCGGGTCTCGATCGTCGCCCGCTTCGCCGATGGCAGCGAGGCCGATGTGACCCTGTTCTGTGACGTCCACGTCAAGGATGATGCTGTCGTCGCTTTGGACCCGGCCGGCATGGTCCGCGGCTTGCGGCCGGGCGGCACGTCGGTCGTCGCCTCCTACAACGGCCTGCTCGACCGCGGCGCGGGCTTCGGTCTCGTCGGGCCGCGCGGTGGTCGTCCCCGACGTGCCCGAATCCGACTACATCGACCGCGAGGTCTTTTCCAAGCTCCGTGCGCTGGGCATCACTCCGTCAGGGCCGTCGTCCGACACCGAGTTCCTCCGCCGCGTCACCCTCGACGCGATCGGCACGCTGCCGTCACCCGATGAGGTTCGCCATTTCCTCACGGATCGCTCGCCGGACAAGCGAGGCCGGACGATCGACAGACTACTCGCCCATCCCATGCACGCCGCTCTCTGGGCCACCCGGTTCCTCGACATCACCGGCTGTGATGTGGAGTCCATGGAGGGCCCGGACGACCTGAAACCCCGACGCGCGCGAATGTGGCACGACTGGTTCCGCAAGCACATCGCCGAGAACTTGCCCTACGACCAGATCGCGCAAGGCATCTTGTGCGCGACCAGCCGAGACGGCGACGAGGTCACCCGCTGGCTCGAGCGCGAGACCGCGCGGATGGACGCGGCCCGGGCCGGGTGGGAGACCGACTACGCCTCGAAACCCGGACTCGATTTGTTTTGGCGTCGGTTGGCATCCAATGGGCAATTTTTCCCGGTCGAAGACATGGCAGAGCGCACGGCCTCCGCGCTCCTGGGCGTCCGGATCGAGTGCGCCCAGTGCCACAAACATCCGTTTGACCGCTGGACTCAGATCGATTATCGATCATATGCAAATATATTCGCAAAAGTTCGCTTTGGCCTCTCGCCCGATGGGCTGGCGGCGACCGCGCGATTGCTGGATGCGCGGCGGAAATCGGCGCCGGGCGGCGCGTTGCCGGCGATGGCTCGGGTGCGCGAGGTATTCGTGGCCGATGGCCCCGCGCGGGTCTCCCCGACCCGGCGAGCGGCCGGCCGCTGCCGCCGCGGGCACTCGGCGGGCCCGAGCTCTCGAACAAGGGCGACCCCCGCGAGGAATTGCTCGCCTGGCTGAAGCGACCCGAGAATCCGTACTTCGCCCGAAGCATCGTCAACCGCGTCTGGGCGGTCTATTTCGGGGTCGGGCTGGTCGATCCGGTGGACAACTTCTCGGTGGCCAATCTGCCATCGAACGCGCGGCTTCTCGACGCGATGGCAGGCGACTTCGTGGCACACGGGTACGACATCCGCCGGCTGGAGCGGACCATTCTTGGCTCTCGAGCCTATCAGCTTTCCTCGATGCCGGAGGCGGGGAACCTCGAGGACCGCGGGAACTTCGCCCGCGCGGTGCCGCGGATGATGATGGCCGAGGTGCTGGTGGACGCGCTCAACGCCGCGCTCGGCGTGACCGGGGAATTCGGCCCCAACGCGCCCACCGGGGCACGGGCCATCGAAGTCGCCACGAACCATGTCCGGTCGCCGGACCTCGCGCGGGCGTTCCGCGTTTTCGGCCGGCCCCGGCGTCTTTCGGCGTGCGACTGCGAGCGTCCCCGAGACCCCGCCCTGCCCCAGGTGCTCTTCCTCATGTCCGACGCTGGCCTTCTCGACAAGCTGGCGCGCGGACGCCTCCGCGCACTGCTGGACTCGGATCGTTGCGACGCCGAGTTCATCGACGAGTTGTTCCTC
Organism: uncultured Isosphaeraceae bacterium; assembly: GCA_963842405.1. GTDB lineage: Bacteria > Planctomycetota > Planctomycetia > Isosphaerales > Isosphaeraceae > CAVZRC01. Next base: position 18,592 of record CAWJGW010000056.1, read on the forward strand.
GCCACACTCTCGCGGTTCCCGACTGCCGACGAGCGGGGCCGGGCCCTGGATCACCTCCGGCCCAACGCCGACCGCAAGGCCGCGATGACCGACGTTCTCTGGGCGCTGTTCAATACGCGTGAGTTCATTCTGAATCATTGACCCATCTCCCCTGGTCCGGAGGTTCCCTGCGATGGCTCGAATAACGACCGACTGCGAGGGTTTCCACCGCCGTGACTTCCTGCGGGTCGGCGCGGCCGGGATGCTCGGCCTGGGCCTGGCCGACAAACTGCGACTGCGGGCAGCGGCCCGCGGGGTCAATGCGCCGGCCGGGAAGAGGCCGGCGACCGGGGTGATCCAGATCTGGCTGTCGGGCGGCCCGGCGACGATCGACATGTGGGACCTGAAGCCCAACGCTCCTGAGGAGATCCGGGGCGAGTTCCGGCCGATCGCAACGGCCGCGCCGGGGACCTCGATTTGCGAGCACCTGCCGGGCGTGGCTAAGGTGATGGACCGCTGCGCTCTGATCCGCTCGCTGGGCCATACGATCTCGGCCCACGGTCCCGGGACAACATACATGGCCACGGGCAATCGGCCAAGCGCCGCAATGGAATACCCGGCGCTAGGTTCCCTGGCATCGCGGTTGCTGCCGTCGCGCCGGGGCGTCCCGCCGTATGTCACCTTTGCCGCGATGCGAGAGGGGGCCTCGTCGGTCGGCGCCGGCTACCTTGGACCGGCAGCCGGTCCGTTCGAGGTCGAAGGGGAACCTGGCCGGGGGATCCTCGAAGCGCGCGGGGTGTCACTTCCGGTGGGGATGTCGCTCCGCGACCTGGAGGACCGCGACGCGCTCCGTGCCGGGCTCGACCGCGGCCTGCGGGCTCTTGACGCCACCGACGCGATGGCGGCACTCGACGGCTTCCACCGCGAGGCCATCGAGGTCCTCCGGTCCGACCGCGTCCGGTCGGCGCTCGACCTGGCACGCGAGCCGGACCGCCTCCGCGACAACTACGGTCGGACCCCGCTCGGCCAGGGTGCCCTGGCCGCGCGCCGATTGATCGAGGCCGGTGCCCGGTTCGTCACACTCGGGTTCGGCGGCTGGGACACGCACGGGGGCAACTTCCGCACCCTCCGCGACCGCTTGCTGCCGGCCCTCGACAAAGCCCTCTCAACTTTGATTGGCGACCTCCAATCGCGTGGTCTCCTGAACGAGACGATCATCGTCTGCGCCGGCGAGTTCGGCCGCACGCCCCGAGTCAATGGCAACGCCGGGCGCGACCACTGGTCGCGCTCGATGGCCGTCTTGCTGGCGGGCGGCGAGTTCCGGGGCGGGTCTGTGTACGGATCGACCGATGCACACGGCATGGCCCCGGCCGCCGACCCTTGCTCGCCCGACGACCTCGCCGCCACGATCTTTGAGCGGTTGGGTATCGGTCCCCGCCACGAGGTTCCCTCCGCCAGCGGACGGCCCATCCCTATCTTCCGTGAAGGGAAGGAGCCTGCCCCTCGGCTGATTCAAAGGGTCTCCCTCACAGAAGATTCTCTGACGACCTGTAACTCGATACTCGCCTACGGGATCGCCAGCGCGAGAACCGCTCCTCTCCCATTCCAGCCGGGCTTAATCCTCAATCGGCTCCAGCCGGATCTGGATGAGGACATCCTCATCGTCATCATCGGTAGAATCGACATCATCCAGGTGTAAGACCCAGGTGGCCGGTCTGGTCCTTTCGATGATCGATCCACCGCCGCCAAGGCTATCGTCGCGATCCGAGAAACTCTCGATCGACGGCTTGCTGGAACCCGCATCCGAGAACACCCATGAGCCGTTTCTCTTGAGATAGATTCGGAGTCTCGAACCCGCGGAGACCGGCCCGATCTCGACCTCTCCGGCAGGGTTGGGACGGCCGGGCAAGCCGGTAAAGATCGGTATGAGATCACCCTGCGACGTGACGATGCCGAATTCGGTGGCTTCGCCGCGATGTCCCTCCACGGGTGCGAAATACAGGATCGCATCGTAAGGAATCACGAAGAAATCGGGGCGGTGGGCCGGAGGTTGCTGCCACCGCCTCTCCGCACGTGGGAGAGTTGCGAGTCGAATGGGCGCGCGGACCGGCTCCGGCTCCGCGGCTCCGGCCGCCGGCTGGACCGGACTGTCGGCCCTGGGAAGCGATCCGTCAGGGGCGGGGACCCAGACGATCAGGAACGCCGCCAGACTCACGACGATTATGCCCAGGAGGATCATCATCCCAATAGTGCGGATCCGTGGCGATCGCCATCCGGAGTGACTGCGGTCGGCCTGAACCGCAATGTGCCGGAACCAAGATTCGTAAGTATCTCCCACCGCTCTGGAGCCGGGCGGCACCGGGCGTCTAGCGTCGCGCGGGGCTCTGGCGGCCTTCGCGGCGTACGGGTCGAGTTCCTGATCCAACTCAGCGAGGATTTGCTCGTATGCGGTACGGAGTCGGATGAAGGACTCGTCCTCTCCGCCGCGGTCGGGATGCGCATGTTGTGCCTGGACCCGAAACGCTTCCTTGACTTCTTCGCGGTTACAGCCCTTCGGCACACCCAGTGTGAGGTAGGGATCCATGATTCGACCGATCATCCTCCACTCGACCGCCCGAAGCGATCACCCACACAGGTTCGGGGCCTGCCGAGCCGGACGGCGCGGAAGGGTGTGAGAGGGCCGGTGCGACGCGAGACCGCGTGATATCGATTATCAGATTACCTGTCAACAACAGCAAGATGCCCTGCGAGCCACCTCGAACGCGCAGTCATTCTTGGCCAGCAAATCATTCCCCACTGGGCGCCTCACCGATGACAGTTGCGAAGGTGCCTTCGTGTGTGCAAGCAGCAATAACAAGTCAGCCAAGTTTTGCAATCCGTGCGGAGCAGTGGTATAAGTAAACTGCGCTGCCCGGACGGGTATTTGGGGCGAACCGGTGCGCGGCTTCCTTGTTGACCGGGCCATGGCAAAGTCGCTGAAGCTACCCGCCGGGATGTCCGATCGCGTCTGTCCGCGGGCCCTATTCGATCCTCCGGCGTCTTTGGGACAGCAAACCCTTCTTCAAGGACTGGCCGAGGGTAGAGCTTCCGCCGAAGGCAGGACTGGAGCAAGCTACGGCAAGAAACCACGCAGTCGTCACCATCGCCGCTGAAGCGCAATCGCTGATCGCCGAGCTACGACCGATGCCCGAGAAGGATGTATCGCTCTTCGGCGGCGGGGTCGCTCTTCCGTAGCCTGACCGCATTGCGCCACGATCGAGGTCGCCCGAAGGCGAAGAGGGATCATGATCGAGAGTGAACCGCCGGCGCAGGAAGAGGACCTGGTTTCTCTCCTGATCGCTTGTGACGAAGCTCTGGCGGCGGGGGAATCGCCCACGTCGCTGTGCGACGTCGGCGCCAGTCCCGATCAGCAACCGCTGGTACAGCGCTGCCTCGCCTGCCTCAGCCTGCTGCACCAATTCTGGCCTCGCCGAGGGCCTGATCAGCCGGCCGAGGCTGTCGATGACCTTGCCCAACCCGGCTCGACCACAAACCGCATCGGCCGGTTCTCGATCCTCCACGAGCTGGGCCGCGGCGGGTTCGGTGTGGTCTTCCTCGCTTATGATCCCGAGCTGCGCCGCGAAGTGGCGCTGAAAGTGCCGCGCGCCGATGTGCTCATCACGCCGGAATTGCGGGCGCGGTTCCACCAGGAAGCACAGGCCGCGGCCGCCCTGGATCATCCGAATCTCGCGACCGTTTTCGAGGCCGGTGAGGTGGGGCCTGTCTGTTATATTGCCTCGGCTTATTGTCCAGGAACCACGCTGGCCCAGTGGCTGCGCCAACGCACCGAGGCCGTCCCGTGCCAGGATGCGGCCCAGTTGATCCGCACCCTGGCCGAGGCGATCCAATATGCCAATGACCGCGGTGTCGTGCACCGCGACCTGAAGCCGGCCAACATTTTGTTGCAGATTGCCGATTGCCGATTGCCGAATGAGAAGCCGCAGCGCGTCGCTCTCACTCAATCTGCAATCTTGAATCTGCAATCCGCCATTCCCAAGATCACGGACTTCGGTCTGGCCAAACTGGCCGGCAGTTCGATCGTGGACACGCAAGAAGGAGTGCTGCTCGGAACGCCGAGTTACATGGCCCCGGAGCAAGGGTACGAAGGGGCGGATCCGGTAGGTCCTGGTGCGGACATATATGCCCTGGGCGTCATACTCTACGAGCTGCTGACAGGCCGGCCCCCCTTCCAGGCGGAATCGACGCTGGCGACGCTGATGCTGGCGCTGCGCAACCGAGCCGGTGCTGCCCTCACGACTGCGGTTGCGCCTGCCGCGCGATCTGGAGACGATTTGCCTGAAATGTCTGCAAAAGAAGCCGGTGCATCGGTATGGCAGCGCCGGCGCTCTGGCCGATGACCTGGGCCGGTTTCTGAGCCAGGAGCCCATTCGGCGCGGCCGGTCAGCTCGGCAGAGCGGTTGGCGCGGTGGTGCCGCCGCAAGCCGCTGGCCGCCGGCCTCTTGGTCGCGCTCGATTCTCGCGCTCATCGGCGGCGTGATCGGCATCTCCTGGCAGTGGCGTCGTGCCGAAGCGAATGCAGCACTGGTGCGCGGCGAACGCGATCTGGCTTCGCACGAGAAAGAGCGCGCGGAAGTCAATTATGTCAAAGCCCGCACGGCGGTCGAGCGTCTCACTCGGCTGGCGCAACAGCTCGGCATGCAACCGGGGAGGCACGGCACGACTCGCGCCATCCTCGAGGAGGCGCTGGCTTATTATCAAGGTTTTCTCGAGGAGAAGAGTGCCGATCCCCAGATCCGGCTGGAGACCGCGCGTGCGTGCGTCGCGGTCGGCGCGATCTGTCACGATTTGGGCCGTTGGGACCGGAGCGAGGAGGCTTACCATCAGGGAATTGGCTTGCTCGAACGTCTTCTCAAAGAATTTCCCACCGAATATGATTATCGCGCGGAGTTAACCAGGTCCTACAAGCAACTGGCCAATCTGTACAAGGATACCCACCGCCAGGGGCCCGCCCGGGAACGCTATCTTCAGGCCATCGCCCTCGGAGAGGCGCTCCTGGAGGACTCACCTGACGACCCCAAAGTGCAATCCGAAGTTGCCAATACACTGCTCAATTATTGCGTCCTGGCCAGAGGGATGGGCCAACCGGCCGACGAGGTGGAAAGGCTCTACGCCGGTGCGATTGAGCTCGAGGAAGCGCGCTGGCCGTCGATCCCAGCAACTTTAATTATCGCCAGGAGCTGGCTCTGGGGAAGGATGACTTCGCCCTTTTCCTCTGGGCGCAGGGCCGAAGACAAGAGGCGGAAACCACCTGTTGACAGGCTTTGCAAATGCGGGTCGAAATAGCCGGGAGTTTTCCGGGAGTCAAGCGGTTCACCAGTTACCTGGCGCAGCCACCAGAACCTCGGTCTGATCCTGGCGGCCACGCATCGCCCCGGAAAAGCTGAGGCCGCCTACGGGGAGGCGATTCAAATCCTGAACCGACTGGTGGCTGAATTCCCAGACATCCCCATCTACCGGTGGCAGTTGCTCGACGCCTTGACGGCGTTGTTCAAACTGCTTCAAGCCCCGGATCGGTGCGATGCGGCCAAGCAAATCTCGCAACAGATGTTGATGCAGGAAGAGAAGCTGGCAGCAGATTTTCCCGACTCCACGGAAAACCGACAGAGACTCGCCGGCCATCGCGTGGCGGTCGGCCGCGTGCTCCTGTCGGCCGGTCATGAGCGCGAGGCGATCGAGGAATATCATCGCGCATTGAAAATCCACCCCGATTCCGATACGGTCCTCAACGACCTGGCCTGGATCCTCGTCACCTGTCAGGACACCAGCTTGCGCGACCCCAAGCAAGCTCTGCTCCTGGCCAGTCGAGCGGTTGAGCTCGTGCCGCGGGTCGGCATGTACTGGAATACGCTGGGTGTGGTTCAGTACCGGAATGGAGATTTCCAGGCCGCCGTCGCCTCCCTGCAAAAGGCGATGTCCTTGAGGTCCGGCGGGAATCCCAACGATTGGTTTTTCCTCGCCATGGCCAACTGGCAACTTGGGGCACGGGCCGAGGCGCGTCGCTGGTACGACCCCGCAGTGGCCAGGATAAACCAGGACAAGTCCCCGAACGAATCGTTGCAACGCATCCGTGCCGAAGCCGAGGCGCTGCTTGGCGTCCCGGGCAAACCTTGATGGCTTTCGCTAAGAGGCCCTTGCGCTTCGACTCGACCGCGATCATAGGGCCTCTCCCATCTCCTGTTGCAGGTATTGCAGGGCGCACCACCAGAGCTTGCGGACGGCAGCCTCGCTGCGCCCCGAGGCGGCCGGCCATCGCCTCGAACGACAGGTCTTCCATTTGCCGCCAGACGATCACCTGGCGGTAATGCTCCGGCAGACGGCCGAGGGCCGCCGTCAGGGCGGTCGCCTGCTCCGCGTGCATCATCATGCCGCTGGGCGTGGGGATCGGGTCGGCTGGCTCCGCGTACCGGGCGCGGCCGGCCAACTCGACCTCCTGGTTAACGCAGCGCTTGGCCGTGTCCCGATAACCCCGCGTGAAGGTCGCCAGCTTGTTGCACAAAATCGCGCGCAGCCAGAGCCGTAGCTCCTCGATGGAGTCGCCGTGGAACCGATCGAAGATCCGCACGGCTTCCAGGAAGGTTTCCTGCACCAGGTCCGAGGCGCCACCCTTGGTGCGCAGGTCCACCTCGAACTCGGCGTTTGCCACGCTCAGCAAGTACTGCCGGCAGCATTCCAGCAGATGACCCAGCGCGTCGTTGGTGCCGCACCGCGCCGCTGCCATCCATTCACCCACGTCATTGTGCGCTTGGGGAGGAAGAGAGGAAGAAGTCACAGCCATCTCCATTGCTTGAGACTCTTGACGACGGCAGAAGATTCGTCGCGACCCATTATACGTAGTTCGCGGACCACGTGCGGGCAAGGTGAACGTGGCGGCGGGATGTGGCCCAGCGCGCAACTCCAGGAACTCGAGCAGAGGTACTCACCCTTGGTGAAAGAAGCCGAGATTATCGAAAACCAGGTGTCACGCTCGACGAGGTGAGCCAGACCCGGGCAGGCAGGCTATGCACTCAACGCGTCTTTCGACCCAAGAACGACGAACCGAATCTTGTTCCCCTAACCACTTATTGCCGCTCCACGCCAGATGGGACGCGGTTGCCGCAATTATTTGCCTCGATCGTCGAACGCAAGCAACAGTGGTAGGGATACCTTGCTGTAGGCCCGGTTTTGCGGAGAAGCGTCTCCGCTTCGTCCGATAGCTGCTCTGACAGATTGCAGACCTGTATTTCGCTCGGACAGGTTGGGGCGAACGTGTTTGCGTGGACTCGCTCGGGTAGCGCTCGCGTCACTGGTTGCGGTATGTAGGACCGAAGTGCGATCGACCTGCCCTGCTCGTGTCCAAGCGCGGGTATGAGCGCCTGGTCCTGAAATGAGGTCGCATCGGGCGCTTCGGTCCGACACAAAGATGCGTGCCACAGCGAGGGCGCGCAAGGAACCGACCGTGAGAATCCTCAAGCTGGCTCATGTCAGACCGCCAAGGACGACGGTGGTAAACCTGACGTGAGGTTCCTCGCTCGATCGAAACGAGGAACAAGATTCCGGACTGCGTCGCTCCGCGGTGGAACGAAACAAAGAAGAGGTCGGTCTCGCACGCCTTCGGTGCGGAGAGACCAAGGAATGAGACGCTGTTGGTGGTACTCGCCTGACGATCGAAATTGGCGCTTTGGAACGCTGACGAAATAACTCCCATGCCAAACGCTTTTCAAGCCTTGAAACGTAGAGCGAGTGACGGGGAAATGGGGAAGTTATTTCGTCAGCGTTCCTTAATTCCCGATCGGTCTCAGGAATCCGACATCCTTTCGATCCTTGCGGCGATCGACGCGTCTCGACGTTTGAATCGTTCGGCGGTCCTCGCATTTCACTCGGAAGGCCCTTGCTCGGTGCTCCGCTGAGCAGCCGGAAAGGGCTGACTAGACTCCGCCGCGGCCTCGCGAGCGGCTTGCTCCGGGTCATAGTTCCAGGCGATCCAGCATCCCCAGAGACCGCCGACCATGATGGCCAAAATGATCAGCATGCCAAAGACGCGGACCGAATCCGATCGCCACAGGGATTTTCTGCGGGCGGCCTGGATGGAGACCTCCTGGAGCCACGATAAGTAGCTTCTCCTGGCGTCCCTTGGGTTGGACGGTCTCGGGACACGAGTGACGGGCGGGTCCTCGTCTAGCATGACGAAGTCGGGGTTCCAGTTCGGGTCGGGCGGCCTCGGGACGCGCATGTTGCCAGGCGCCTGGCTGCGCATGACGAAGTCGGGTTTCCAGCTCCGATCCGGCGGAACAGGAGGGCGCCCGTTGCGAGGAGCTCGTGCTTTCAGTGGGACGCCCGGTCTCGGATTCCGATCCAACTCCGCGAGGGCCACTGCTTGTAGGCGGTGCAGAGCCGGATGAAGGAAGCGTCCTCGCCGCCACGATCCGGATGCGCATGCCATGCCATGGCCCTGAAGGCTCTCTTGACCTCTTCGCGGGTACACCCTCTCGAGACGCCAAGGGTTTGGTAAGGATCCATGAATGCAACAGATAACGCACCGGAGGGCCGCGTGTCGAGGACCGCCCCCATGAAAGGCAGGTTAACCCCGATTGGTCACGGCCTGACCGACCGGGGAGCGGCCCAGACAGAGAAGGACCTCGATCGGTGACACATCTCCCGGTTGTGGCGAAGACGAACGCGAGTCTGAAGTCGATGAGGCACCGCAATGAGCTCGATTATCACGTCGCCAACCCTGACTGGCAAGGTACCTTGCAAGGCTGGGTCCCGGAAGTGGTATGATCCTCATCAGGGCGACCGCGAAGCCGGCCATGGCCACCAGGTCTGGAGGCTCATCACCGCCCTCGGTGAACGAACGGTCAGAGAGATTGCATTCCCATCGAACCTTCAAAGACAAGGGACATCATGCCTCTTCTCAGGCAGATCGCGCAGCTCGGTCATCCCGTGCTCCGAGCCGCGACGGCCCCGGTAGCGCTCCCCGCCTCGGATGCGATCCGAGCGCTCATCGATGATATGCTGGTGACCCTTCACGACGCCAACGGCGTGGGCATCGCCGCTCCACAGGTCTATGAATCGTTGGCCCTTTTCATCGTCGCATCGCGGCCGAACCCACGATATCCGGATGCTCCGTTCATGGAGCCCGAGGTCGCGATCAACCCCGAGATCGTCGAACCGTTCCGAGGAACGGGTCAAAGGCTGGGAAGGGTGTCTCAGTATCCCCGGGATCCGAGGGGATGTTCCCCGTCACCACTGGATCCGCGTGCGATATCAGACCGTTGAGGGCCACGTCGTCGAGAAGGAATTCCGCGACTTTGTCGCTCGAGTCTGCCAGCACGAGGACGACCACATCCGCGGGATCGTCTTCCTCGACCGACTCGAGAGCACCCGCGACATCATCACCGAGAAGGAGTATCAGAAACGACTCTCGCCCGGATCAGCTCGCTACTGGCAACTTGCCACTCGCCCCTACTTCTTGACCTTTACGTCGCCCCAATCCTGAAGTTCGGGCTCGGGCGTCCAGGGCCCTCGCCGGAGGTACCCTTCGCTCCGAATTGGCATGTTTCCTTCGTGATCCATGAGCACCTCGAAGGAATAGAAGAGTCCCGGCACCAGGCGATTGATCTGGAATCGGCCATCGGGACCGGTCCTCGCGGCCGCCTCGAGCTGAGCGACATGCCTGTTGACGATTCCCTGATCCCGATGATAAAAGGCCCGGATCTCCACATCCGGGCGCAGTTGGCCCGTTTCGTCGACCAGTCGTCCTCTGACCGTCCCCAGTGGCAGAAGTGTCACTTCAATGGGACCGGCCTCGTTTCCCATGATATCAATTGAGCCGCCCAGGCCTCGTTCCTCATGCAAGATGACCGTGCATTCAGACTTGCCGGGATTGGGATGGGCGAATGTTAATTCAGTTCCCGTGACAGGCTCGGGCGCACGGGGGTGCCGTTCCAGGAACACGACACAGGCCCCGGTAAGCGGTTTGCCATCTTTGCTCAGTATTCGCACCTGCTGCGTCCGCCCGCGCACGACCTTGATCTCGGGAATCGCGAGCGTCTCCCGACCGTTGACCTCGATCGGCAGCAACGCCTGAAAGCGATCCGATCGGCCAAGCGTGTTGGCATATTTCGGGGCGAGCGGTTCTGCGGACGCATAAGCCGGGTCAACTGTCCGCACGCTGAGAACTCCGCCACCCGGAAGTGCGACGGCCCGGAACCGTCCCTGAGCGTCGGTGGGAAACCCGGCATCATCGCCGCCGATGGTTTCGTTGAACGTTACGTGAGCATACTCCTCGAGGTGCGGATTGTCACGGAATGGGCGATACGCGATGACGGCCTGGACGGGCTTGCCCGTCGTGCGATCGACGACCCTTCCCTCGACCCATGCTCCGCGCCTGATGGCGATCTCCACATCGATGGTTTCCAGGCCCCTCGGCTTGCCGATCAGCCTGAGGACTTTGACGTAGGGCTGCCCGCCGACCTCGACCCCGATCAGGCTGGGCACCCTGGCTTGGCTGACTCGCTGTCCCAGGATGCGGAAGCGTCCCCGGGCATCGGAAGTGGCCGTCAATCCGATGCCATAGAGCCGAACTCGAGCGCCGGGGATCGGCTGATGAGTTTCGGCGTCCCGAACCAATCCCTCGACGGCGCGTCCCGGGGCCACGTTCATCTCGAAACGCGGACCCAGGAGGGGGCTGGGACGGGAGACTTTGGCGGGCAGCAACGGCCTGTAGCTCGGGTCGCCGGTGGTGAACACCAGCGCTTCGGACCGCTCGATCGAACTGCCTTCGATGAAGAGTAAGGCGAGTCGGTCGCGTCCGACACCCGACAAACGGAATCGCCCCGCCGCGTCGGTCGATACGGGAGGGATTGGTCCGCGCTCGCCGAGAGGGATTCCATCGCGCACGAAACCCCGCATGGCCGGGTCCATTCTTCCCTCATTGGCGCGCAGCTTTCCCAGGAATTCTGGTTTGACGGCGACGACCGATATCAGACGAACCGTCAATCCGCCGATGGGTCGTCCCTCGAGGCTACGGATCAGTCCCTCGATCGGGACGTTGTCAGGGCCGAGAGCGATCGTGAGCTCACCCCGCTCGATGCTCTCGATGTCGGCCTTGATCCAATCGATCGCGAATCCGGGCGCAATCGCGCCGAGGACCGGATCGTTCGTTGGCTGCGAGCGATTGACGGCAAGCTGCTCCAACTGCTCCAGCCGCTCGCGCGGGACGCTCGCCAGGAAACGACCATCGGGGCCACTCCTGGCCACCGGCTCGCACGAGGGGATGTCTGCGGTACTGAGTCGCGGCAGACTGAGGACGATCCGGGCGTCCTTGACCGGTCTGCCATCCGGGCTGACGACCCGGCCGCGGATGACGACCGTCTTGCTCGCCGCCGGCTCGACGATCGTCGTGGTCGGAGCTGTCTGGAGAGGTGCGGACGGGCTTGTGACCTCGGTACCGTTCTCGGTCTGCGATGGTGACTCGTCGAGCGCCCGGACGCTGGTCACGAACCCGACGGCGGCGCAACCGGACAAGAGAAGGAACAAGAGGCAGGCGACCCGAGCCTTCGCGAGCATCAGGCCGCGGGCAACGTGCTGCGACAAACTCGCGACCACCGAGGGAACGACGCTCTCGACAGTCGCGCCGGCCAAGGCCGAGCAACTGCCGGCACGGATGGTTGCCTGGAACAATAAGTGCGGCACGTTCGAATCGAGCAGTAAGCGGTTGGCTGTCCCGACCATTGGCAGCGAGCCCGCGAGCGACACGCCTCGGCGTTCCAGACGGGAGCGCAGGCGCCCTCGTGCCCGAGAGAGCCGCGAGAGAACCGTTCCCCGCGCACAGCCGAGACGCAGGGCGATCACCTCGGTGCTCAGGCCCTCGAAGTAATGAAGCACGATCGGTGAGCGAAACCGGTCGGGCAAGGCGTCGATTTCTTCAAAGAGCGGCGTGTAGTCAACGTCGGGCTCGCCGGAAACCGGAGGCTCGGCGTTCTCTCGTACCACCTGATGTTTGCGTTGAAGCTTCTCAAGGTGGTATCGCCGTCGCGCGGCCTCGACGCGGGCCCGCGCGGCTACTCGCCGCGCGATACCGAAAAGCCATCCGGCGAGTGATCCACGGCCCTGGATCGAGCGTGCCCTGCGAACCAGTACGAGGAAAGTGGCCTGGAAGGCGTCGTGCGCGTCGTGGGGGTTGGGCAGCGCCTGGCGGCAGACGTTCAGCACCATCGGCCCGTGCCGTTCGACGAGCGCGGCGAACGCGGCGTCCGATTCCTGAGGGTTGTCTCGCGCCAGGAACCGTTCCAGGAGCCAGCTATCGGTCGATGAGCCTACGGCCCCCAGGGCATAAAGCGTCCCAAGGTCACCGGTTAAGACGGAGTTCGATCGTGCGCTGGCCATCATGGGACTCCATGCGGGTCATTCATCTCGCCGACCTCCTTATGGAATGCCTTGACGCCGGTTCCCGATTCCCGGTTTCCACGCGAGTTTCCAAGATTCTCGCATTCCTCGAAAGCGCATCGAACACCGATTTCCCCTACAGGTGGAGCGGGTTTGCACCCACCCGTCGAACTCCATGCTACGACAAATTCCAACAAGACTTGACATTCGTTACTCGACGCCCCATGATGATGACAAGTAACGGATTTCGTTTTTTGTTACCTCGTCCCGAGCAGGAGATGACGATGGCGAACGATTCCTCCAACTATCGGACGCTCGGTACCGGCGGTCCCTCGGTCTCTGGCGATCGGACTGGGCTGCATGGGGATGAGCGAGTTCTACGACCCGCGGCAGATGGACGACGCGGAGTCGATCCGCGTGATCCACCGCTACCTGGACGCGGGAGGGAACTTCCTCGACACGGCCGACATGTACGGCGTCGGCCGGAACGAGACGCTCGTCGGTCGGGCGATCGCCGGCCGTCGCGACGAGGTCGTGCTGGCCACGAAGTTCGGCAACGTCCGCGGGCCGAACGGCGAGTTCCTCGGCGTCCGCGGCGACCCGCAGTACGTCAAGGACTGCTGCGAAGCGAGCCTGAAGCGGCTCGGCGTCGACGCGATCGACCTCTATTACCAGCACCGGGTGGACCCCGCCACGCCGATCGAGGAGACCGTCGGCGCCATGGCCGAGCTCGTGAAGGCGGGGAAGGTGCGGCACCTCGGACTGTCGGAAGCGGCGCCGGCGACGATCCGCCGCGCGGCGAAGGTCCACCCGATCGCGGCGCTCCAGACGGAGTACTCGCTCTGGAGCCGCGAGCCGGAGGACGAGATCCTGCCGACGGTGCGCGAGCTGGGCATCGGTTTTGTCGCCTACAGCCCGCTGGGGCGCGGATTCCTCACGGGCGCGTTCAAGACCATCGACGACCTGGCCGCCGACGACTTCCGCCGGCGACTCGCCCCGTTTCCAGGGGGAGAACTTCGCGAAGAACCTGGAGCTTGTCGCCAAGATCGAGGAGATCGCAGCGGCCAAGGGCTGCACTCCGAGCCAGCTTGCCCTCGCCTGGGTGCTCGCGCAGGGGCCCGATATCGTGCCGATCCCCGGCACCAAGCGGGCGAAGTACCTCGATGAAAACCTCGGGGCGCTCGACGTCCGGCTGACACCGGCGGAACTCTCGCAGATCGACGCCGTGCTGCCGGGCGGGTTGGCCTCGGGTGATCGGTATCCCGCACAGGCCATGCAGGCCGTGAACCGCTAATCCGGAGCATCGAGTGCGATGCAGTCCGGTCTCGCGAAGGAGATGAAATGGGCGAAGCGTGCTGACGCGAGATCGGATCCTCGAGGCCGCGGTGGACGTGCTCCGCCGGTTCGGGCCGGAGAAGGCCACGGTCGTCGACGTCGCGCGGGTACTGGGTGTGACGCACGGCAGCGTCTATCGCTATTTCTCCAGCAAGGCCGCCCTGCGCGACGCGGTGGTCCAGCGTTGGTTGGAAGAGACGATGCCGCCTCTCGAAGCCATCGCGGCCGAGGAGGGGCCTGCGCCGGAGCGTCTGCGTCGGTGGCTCGACCTGCTCATCGCGGCGAAGCGGAGTCGCGCGACCGACGATCCGGAGCTCTTCGCCGCCTACTACGCCCTTGCCAAACAGGCGCGGAAGGTGGTCCGGGCTCACATCGACGCACTCGTCGGGCTGGCGGCCCGGATCATCGCGGATGGCGTGACCCAGTGGCGAGTTCGCCGACGTCGATCCGGTCGCGGCCGGGCGGGCGGTGCTCTACGCGACGACCCGATTCCACAACCCGGCGCACGCGGCCGAATGGTCCGATCCTGGCATCGACCAGATCCTCGACGATGTCTGGCACTTGCTGATCCGCGGGCTGGCGTCCCGATCGCCGGTGGTGGGATCGCCCCGCCGTGCCAAGGGCAAGATCAAGGATGACTGAATGGAATGGCGCGAGACGACGGAGGAGGCAATGTCCCGTCTCGTCGCCACAGCATCCCAGTCGGTTTCTCAAGCGTGGGAATTGGGGAGAACGGCCGTGGAAACGCAGAACAGAGTTGCACTGGTCACCGGCGCGAACAAGGGAATCGGCAAGGAAATCGCCCGCGGCCTGCTCCGACGCGGCATGACCGTGCTCCTTGGTGCGCGAGACCCCGAACGCGGACAGGCCGCCGCGGCCGAACTCGCGATCGACGGCGAGGTCGTCTTTCTCCCGCTCGATGTCACCGACGAGTGGTCGATCGGTGTCGCCGCGGCGGCGATCGAAGATCGCCACGGCCGACTCGACGTGCTGGTGAACAATGCCGGCGTTGCGGCAACCCGCGATCTGCCGAGCGAGGTCACGGCCGAGGCGATGCGCATCGTTTACGAGACCAATGTCTTCGGGCTCGTCGCCGTGACCCACGCCATGCTGCCGCTCCTGAAACGCAGCCGTGCCGGTCGGATCGTCAACGTGTCGAGCCTGCGCGGGTCGCTCAGCGATCGCGGCGCCTTCGTCGGACAGCCGTCCATGCCCTATTCAACCTCGAAGACCGCACTGAACGCCCTGACGGTGCACTATGCGCGCGAGCTCGCGCCCCTGGGCATCAAGGTCAACGCCGCCGCGCCGGGACACTGTGCAACCGATTTCAACGGCCACCGCGGCACGCGAACGCCGGCCGAGGGCGCCGCGATCGCAATCCGTCTCGCCACACTCGAGCAAGACGGGCCGACGGGTGGCTTTTTCGACGACAACGGACCGATCGCATGGTGACGCGGCACATCCACCGGGCCTCCACTGCCCTGCTAGGCCGTACCCGCGCTAAGAAGTCGCGCGACGCGGCGGATGGCTTGATCCAACGTGGCGACGTCGACCGGTTTGACGAGGTGCTCTCGAGGAAGCCGGACCTCGCGGCCGCGGAGGATATCGCCTTCCATGCCGAAGCCGCTCAGGGCGATGCCCCGCGCCCCGTATCGGTCCTTGAGGATCTGCATCAGCTCATAGCCCGAGCCGTCGGGCAGGCCGAGGTCGCTGACGACCACGTCGAACGGCCGCTCGGCCGCGAGCCGAATCGCGGCGGCTACGCAATCGGCCCAATCGACCTGGTAGCCCGCACGCTCCAGCAGCTTGACCATCGCCCGGGCGGTGTCGGCGTGGTCCTCGACGAAGAGCACCCGCACGCGCCCGGCGCGGGATCCGGTCCGGCGGCTGGCCGTCGCCGTCGCGACCCTCCCGCGACGAGGGCAGCAAGGCGAGCGTCACCGTGAACGGAGGACCCGAGGTCCGGCCCATCGCTCGCCGCACGGATTGTCCCTCCATGCCGGTCCACGACCGCCTTGGCGATGGACAGGCCCAGTCCCAGGCCACCGAACTGCTGGGTGATGGCCGGGTTGCCCTGCTCGAAGGCGTCGAAGATATACGGCAAGGCCTCGGGGCTGATCCCCTTGCCCGTGTCCCGCACTTCCACTTCGACACCGTCCTCCCCGGCTTGCCGGGTCGCGACCCGGATCGTGCCGCCGTTCGAGGTGAACTTGGCGGCGTTCTTGACCAGGTTCCAGATCACCTGCTGAAGACGCGCCGGGTCGACATCCACCAGGTCGGACCGCGCGGCCAGATCGGTCTCGACAACCAGCCCCTTCTCGTAGACCTCGCCCCCGACGATGTCCAGGACGTGCTGTACCAAGGCGTTGAGATGCGTCGGCCGGCGGTCGAGCCGCAGCTTCCCGCTGATCACCCGGCTGAGGTCCAGGAGGTCGTCGATCAGCCGGGTCTCGAGCCCGATGTTGCGGCGGATCATCGCCAGGTATTCCTGCATCTCGGGGGTCAGGCCCGGGGTCATCTCCAGCAGGGCGACGGCCGTGACGACCGGGGACAACGGCGTGCGCAGCTCGTGGCTGAGTACCGCGAGAAAGCGGTCCTTCGCCCGGCTCGCCGTCTCGGCCGCCTCCTTGGCCTCCTTCAATTGGGCCTCGGCGTCTTTGCGGGCCGTGATGTCTTGCACGGTGCCGACGATCCGGACCGCCCGCAGTTCGCCGTCGCGCTCCTCGAAGAACGCCCGGCCCTTGCCGGCGGCCCAGCGGATGCTGCCGTCATCCCAGATGCACCGGTAATCGGCCTCGTAGATGCCGTCGCCCGAGGGGTCCAAGGCGCGCTCGATGGACTCCTGGACCCGCGGGACGATCCTCGGGGTGCAGCCGCCGGTAGAACTCCTCGATGGTGATCGGGGCATCCGGCGGGAGGCCGAAGATCGCCTTGCTGCGATCGGACCAGCGCAGGATGTTGGTCGTGAGGTCCCGATCGAAGAGGCCCAGGTCGGTCGCCTGGATGGCCAGTCGCAAGTGCTCCTCGTTGTCTTTCAGCGCGGCCTCGACCCGCCTCCATTCGGTCATGTCCAGGAACGCCCCGACCGCGCCGCGGGGCTTGCCGTCCTCGTCGAACAGCGGCGAGGCGTTGCCGTAGAGGCGCTTGATGCGCCCGTCCGCGAAGCGGACTTCCTCCTCGGACCCCGTGACGGGCTGTCCCGTCCGCGCCGCCATTTGCATCGGCAGGTCCTCGGGCAGGATCTCCCGCCCATCGCGGTAGGTCTGGCGAAGTTCATCGGGCCGTTCCCCGGTCGGTGCGGACTGGGAGGTGTTGGAACCCGGCGGGATCTCCAGGATCCGCTCGAGGGCCGGGTTCGACCGGATGCCGAGCGCACGCGACATCCTCGGCAATGGCGATGCCGATCGGGACCGTCTCGAACATCGTCTCGAGCTCGTCGACCCGAGCCCGGAGGTCTCGGTTGAGCCGCACGATCTCTTGCTGGGCCCGCCATTGCGAGTCGATGTCGGTGCAGGTGCCATACCAGCCGACGATCCGGCCGGCGTCGTCTCGCTGGGGTAGTGCTTGGGCAAGGAACCAGCGGTACTCCCCGGTGGTGCCGTCGCGGAACCGGTACTCGATGCGGTACTCGGTCCCCTCGACGGAGGGCCTGCTGCCAGGCGTCGACGGTCCGATCGCGATCGTCAGGGTGAAGCAAGTCCATCCAGGCCCAGCCTTGGCACTCGTTCCGGCGTCACGCCGAGGAACTCGAGGGACCGGGGGTGGCATAGTCCACGAAACCGTCGGGGCGAGCGGTCCAGACCAACTGCGGGATCGACTCGGCCAGGAACCGGAACCGCTGCTCGCCGGCCCGCATCGCGTCCTCGGCCCGCATGCGGTCGTCGATGTCCGTGGCCGTCCCGAACCGCCGGGCAACCTGGCCCGACTCGTCGCAAACCGGCACCGAGCGGACCATGTGCCACCGATAGGTCCCCTCCCGATCGCGGAGGCGGACATCGGCCTGGAAGACATGGCCCTCCTCGACGGCAGGGTCCCTCACCTCGAGGAGCCGCCCGAGGTCGTCGGGATGGACCGCCGACCGCCAGCCCGGATGGGTCAGCGACGCCTCGGGCGACATGCCGGTGTACTCGTACCAGCGGCCGTTGAAATAATCCACCGTGCCGTCGGCCCGGGCCGTCCAGACGATGTGGGGCATGGAGTCGGCCAGTTGGCGGGCCTGCCGCTCGCTCTGGCGGAGCGCCTCATCGGCTCGCCGGCGCTCGGTGATGTCGGCGAACAGCCCCAGTGCCCCGGCGAATCGACCCTCGGCATCGAGAAGGGGGCTCGTCGCGGCGTGGAACCAGACCGCGGTGCCGTCTTTCCGGCGGAGGCGAAACTCCGACTGGTCCTCCGCGCCCTGCTTCCGCTCGGCCCATCGCTGTGTCTCCCTCGGCATGGTCCTCCGGAAAGACGAGGTCCCAGGCCGGCCGGCCAACCACTTCCTCGGGCCGGTAGCCGAGCACCTCGGCGAGTTTGACGTTGATGAAGGTCGTCCGCTGCTCGGAGTCGATCGCCCAGATCCCCTGATTCGCCGACTCGACGATGCAACGATAGAGGTCCGCTCTCGACCCAGTGGACCTCCGCTCGAGGCGGACTCGGCCGGAGGACTCTCCTCCCCATTGACCCCGCCGGCCTGATCCCGCCGGTCTCTCGAAACCTGCCCCTTCATCGACGATCGGGGACTGTGACGGTCCGTCCGTCAAACGGCCGGAGAAGGGAGTGGTATGACCCTGGGACATCAGTGCAGCCTCGTCGTCTGGATGGCCTCACCCTACGTAGGGGCAACGCCTGCGTGGCCCCATCTTCTCAAGGAGGGTCAACCCATTGTTTCCGGATCAACTCTGATTCTACTCAATTCTGTGCCCGCTCGTCTCCAGCATTCACGATCACCCGGGATCGGACGCCCGAGGATTCTCAAATCGATCTGACCGTCCCGCTTCCACGACCTGACATTCTACATGACACGCGTCGGACAGGGAAGCCGGACGCACGGCAAGTGCTGTTCACACAAAGAGTTGCGGCTAGAGAAGGCTCGGTTTGGCATGGGACGAGTCCGATTCGTGGAACGTCGCTTCTGGGGTTGGCACTGCGGGGGCGTACACAATCGCCCCTCCCGGAGATTTACGAATTGCCTCAAGAAATGAGATTTCTGCGGAGTGGTGGAACCGTCTGGCCCTGTCGCACCATTGCTAAGATGGTAGCGAAGAAATTCGAGAGGGTGGAGGACATCCTGATGGCGATCGGACCGGACAATGGCATCCTCCGTCAGATCCATGATCTGTTCGACTACGGAACGGCCGCAGGTCTCTCGGACCAGGAACTTCTGGAGCGATTTGCGAGCCACCGCGACGAGTCGGCCTTCGCGGCGCTGGTCGAACGGCACGGGGCGATGGTCCATCGTGCCTGTCGTGGCATCCTCCGGGACGAACATGAAGCCCAGGATGCGTTCCAGGCGGCATTCCTCCTCCTGGGCCGCCGAGCCGGCCGCCTCTGGGTCCGTGGCTCGCTCGGCCCCTGGCTTCACGCCGTTGCCTGGCGCGTTGCCACGGATGCTCGAAGGGCCGGGCTCTGCCGGCGCAAGCACGAGCAAAGGGCCGCCGTGTTGGAACGAGCGCGATCGGCGAACCGAGCCCCGTTCGACGCCGACCTGGCTCCGATCCTGCACGAAGAGATCGGGCGTCTACCGGCCGTGTACCGCACGGCGGTCGTCGTGTGCGACCTGGAGGGTCGGACGCACGAGGAGGCGTCGCGGTTGCTGGGCTGGCCGGTCGGGACCGTGAAGAGCCGACAGGCACGAGCCCGGGAGCGACTCCGCAACCGATTGACTCGCCGCGGATTGGCCCCCTCGGCCGGCCTGGTCGGCGCGGCGATGGCCAACGAAGCGGCGACGGCTGCGCTGCCCTACTCTCTGACCGAGTCCACCGCCCGCGCGGCGGCCGAGTTCGTGTCTTCGGGGAGCGGAAGTGGAACGGTCGCGGGAACTGTCTCCAGCCCGGTGATCGCCAAGGTCAGGAGGTTGGAGGCGATGATCTACGCGACGAGTCTCAAGTCCGCCGCGGCCGCCCTGCTCGCCGTCATCGTGTTGTCAGCCGGCGTTGGCTTATTGATCGGCCGGGTACCGGCCGCGCCCCCGCCGAGCGACCCGCCCCAGGCCAAAGGCATGCCCATCGCCCATGTCGACGGCGATGGCGATCCCCTTCCCGCCGGTGCAGTCGCCCTATTGGGACGGCGGCGATTGAGCCACGGCGTCCAGGTGTCGGCGGTCGCGTACCACCCCAAGGGGACGCTCGTCGCCTCGGCAGGCGGCGGCCTTGTGAAGCTCTGGGACTCGGCGACCGGCCGGCTCGTGCGCGAGCTACCCGTCCATGCGTATAGCTGGGGGCAGAGCCTGTCGTTCTCCAGCAACGGGTCGCTGCTGGCCTCCGGCGGCAACGACGAGGCCCTTCGCGTCTGGGACGTCGCCACGGGCCAGTTCAACCCGCATCCTTCATGGGGATCACTACAGGGGTGGCGGCCTCAACCTCCCGGTCCAGTTTGCCTTCGCGCTCGAGGACAAGACACTCGCCTCCGCCTGCCACCCCGGCTTCTTCATGCTCTCGGACATCGCCACCGGACACGAGCGATATCGGCTTGGGCCAGGGCGCGAGCCGGAAAAGGGCGGACGAGAGGACTATTATCCCATCGTCACGTCAGTGACCGCCGCGCCGGACGGCAAGACGCTCGCCACGGCCAGCCTACCCGATCGGCGCATACGACTCTGGGACCTGGAGCGAGGCCGATTCCTCCGGAGTTTGCCGGTCGCAGTCGAGCCACCCGGATTTAACTCCCTGGTCTTCTCGCCCGATGGCAAGACGCTGGCATGGGCCGGCGACACGAAGCTTCAGGGCCACGGTGTCGGCGGAATCCAGTTCTGGGACCTGGCCGGCAATCGCCTCGAGCGGCCGGATCCCATCCCAGCCGCACAATCAGCTCGCCTTTTCGCAGGATGGACGGCGCCTCATCTCCGCGGGCAACGACTCAATGATCAAGCTCTGGGACCTGGAGACGAGCACGCTGCTGAAGACCATGACCGGACACACGGACCTCGTCACCTCGGTGGCCTTCTCGCCTGACGCCAGGTCGGTCATCTCCGGCGGCGAGGACGGCGCCGTGCGTCTCTGGGATGTCGCCTCCGGCAAAGAACAGTTCGGCGGCGCCATGTTCCACTGGGACGCGGCCCTGAGCGTGAGCGTCACACCCCATGGCCATTCGATCCTGATCGGGTCCCGCGACGGGTTCATTCGCGAAGTGGACACGGCCACCGGCGCGTCTGCGGCGGAGTTTCTCCGTCGAAGGAGGTCGCCCCGACACAGTAGCCTTTTCACCCGATGGCACGAAGGTCGCGGTCGGCCGGATTGGCCGCGCGAAAGACCGATCAGTGGGCATCTACGATCTTGTCTCCGGACAGCGAACCTGGCCGAAGGACGACTCCAAGCCTTCACAACTGCACGCGAATGAACCTGTCACAACACCGCGACTCGTTTTCTCCTCCGACGGCCGACGGGTCGTGTCCACCACCATTGATTATCGCAACGGCAAACTCGAAGAAAACCATCGTATGCGTCTGGGATGCCGCCACGGGCAAGCCGTTGAGCCAGATCGTCCGGACGGACTATATTGAGGCCACTCCTGTTTTTCTCGACGGCGGACGGACACTCGTCCTCGTCGAGCGTCCATTCAATGCGCGCACCCGACGACGAGTCGGTCATGGGTTTCTACGAAACGGAGACGGGCCCGCGCCGTTCGACAGCATCGGTCGCAAGACTTGAAGATCGATGCGCGTGGCCACCGCGCCCGATGGCTCCTGGCTGGCGACCGGCGGTGATCTTTGGGTGCAAGTCTGGGATGCGGCCAAGGGGACGTTGTCCTTCACGCTCGTTGGCATGCGATCGGGATCAGGGATCGCGCTGCTGGCGGTCTCACCCGACGGAACGCGGATCGCGGCGGCACCACGAAGCTACCGGGATGCTTCGTCCGGGTTCGTCTGTATCTGGCGAGTCGCTGACGGGCGGATTATCCAAGAGCTGCCCTCCCGAGCGACGGCCATCGCCTTCACGCCCGATGGCCGATCGTTCGTGACCTGCGAACCGGACGGCACGGCGCTGCGTCTGGGACCTCTCCGCGACGGCCACGATTCCTGCCCTACGAGCTCTCTTGACCGAGGCGGAGCTGGAGGAGCGATGGAGGGACCTGGCACGCGAGAACGCGTGGAATCTGGATAGCCGGGTGACCCGTACGCGGATCGATGCGATGGTCGCCTGGGGCGACGAGTCCGTCGCGTTCTTGAGAAAGCGGCTACTCGACCCCGACCAAGCTCGAAAGGAAGCGGCGGAGATTGAACGGCTACTCGCACCCTTGAGCGATCCCGACCTCGCGGTCCGCGCCGGGGCACCGCACGGCTCGCGGCGTACGGCGATCGCGTGGAGAACTACCTACCCGACATCACGAAAGGGCCGGCGATGGCCGAGTCACTTGTGAATCAGCGCAGGCTGCTCCAGATCCTCTTTCACCGTCGCAGCCATACCACGGTCTTCGATGTCCTCCGCCAGATCGGAACCCTGCGAGCCCGAGCGACTCTTGCATCGGCTTGCGGAGGAACTGCCCGACGAACCGCAGAACCGCCGCCGTAAGTTCGATGCCCGCACGACCGCCGAGGCGCTGGACCGCGCTCGGCTCCGTTTGCCGGGCCGGTAAACGAGTCGATCACTTTTTTTCGGATTCTTCGCGCACGACCCCTTGATCCTCACGTTACGTGAGGTCGTAGCATACCCTCGTGGTCACGGATCCCGAGGAACGTTGACGAAATAACTTCCTGGAATCGGACCACCCGTTCCCGGGAAAACCGGGAGCTGACTTCGTCAGCGTTCTGAGCGTGGGAACACGTTCGCGAAGACGACGCGGAGCGTCGCAGACGGCATTCCCACGCGGAGAGGCTGTGATTTTTTGGGAAAAAGCCCACTCATTGGCCATGGTTGATGTTTGCAACCCCTTGCAAATCAAGGGTTTGCTCCCATCAAACGTCG
Source organism: uncultured Isosphaeraceae bacterium (assembly GCA_963842405.1). GTDB lineage: Bacteria > Planctomycetota > Planctomycetia > Isosphaerales > Isosphaeraceae > CAVZRC01. The sequence goes on from CAWJGW010000056.1 coordinate 41,433, forward strand.
TGCATAAGACCGGTTTCCCCCAAAAAATCACAGCCTCGGAGCGTGGGAACGAGTTCTCGTTGCTGATATCGGGAAGTTATTTCGTCAGCGTTCCAAGGGATCAGCTTAAGGGGATCGCCATGCGTTTCGCGGCGTTGAAGGTGGGCGAGCTGGCCAGGCGCACGGGCCTGACGGTCCGCACGCTTCACCACTACGACGAGATTGGTCTGCTGAGGCCGTCGCTGCACACCGAGTCGGGGCATCGGCTCTACACGGCCGGCGACGTCGCGCGGTTGCAGCAAGTGCTCTCGCTCCGCCAGCTCGGATTCTCGCTGGAGGAAATCGCCGGCTGCCTGGACCGGCCCGGCTTCTCGCCGCTCGAGGTGATCCGTCTTCATCTCGCGCGGCTACGGGATCAGATCACGTTGCAGAGGAGGCTGTGCGAGCGGCTGGAAGTGGTCGCCGCGCGCCTCGAGTCGGTGGGGGAGGTCTCCGCCGACGAGCTCATCCGGACAATCGAGGAGATCACCATGATCGAGAGTTATTACACACCCGAGCAGTTGGAGGCCCTCAAGGTGCGCGGCGAGCAGCTCGGCCGGACCGGATCCAGCAGTCTCAGGAGGAGTGGGCCGACCTGATCGCCGAGGTAAAAGCCGAGATGGAAAAGGGCACCGACCCGGCAGCCCCCGAGGTCCAGGCCATGGCGAGGCGCTGGATGCACCTGGTGAACGCATTCACCGGCGGCGACCCCGGGATCGAACGGTCGTTGGGCCGTCTCTGGAAGGAGCAAGGCGACCACATCGCCGCGCAGCACGACAGCCGTTACGACCCGCGAGGCGTCTCCGAGTACATCGGCCAGGCGATGGCGATCGCCCGAGGCAACCCTTGAGCCAGTGACCGCTTGCTCTTATCGGCCAAGCCAGCCAGTTCGTCCGCGGATCCGACTTGCTGCCTGATGGACGGTCCGACGCGGAGCGGTTAGATTGACTTATGTCGATATCGCTTTCGGCATGGGTCGGGCCATGCCGGCGACGATTCCCCGGGGCCCGCGCCGTGCGTCCTGCCAAAGAGGCGGCCATGATCGCGCAACGTGTTATCTCCGTCATTCTGGTCGTGGTGGTTTCTGGGTGGCAGGCGGCCCCGCCCGTCGCGAAGACGAAGTCCCAGGCACCCGGCAGATCCTTCGACTCAGAAGTCGCCCGAGGCACGGTTCGAGTCGCTCCTGGCCGCGGCGATGAAGGAACCGAAGAAGACCGATTGGAACGCCCTCCGGCACGCTTTCGCCCAGACCAGCTCTTACCAGCCGTACAACACCCGGTGGAGGGAAGACGCTGCCAAAATCGCGAAGGACATAAAGAGCGGCAACCTGAAGGTGGCCGAGACGGCGATCGTCAAACTGCTCGAGCACGAGCGATTCATGAGGCTCGACGCCCACGCCATGGCCGTGGCGTTGTACGAGAAAATGGGTGAGAAGGACAAGGCGCAACAGCACCGCGAGTTCCTGAAGGGGCTCGCCGACACCGTGTTCGTCCCCGAGCGCGGGATGAGCTTCGAGAAGCCGATCGAAGTCCTGTTCATCGATGAAGAATATCTGGTGCTCAGGTCTCTGGGACTCCGGCACAAGGCGCAGAGCCTCCAGCGAGAAGGATGGGCACCATTTCGACGTGTTCACGCTCGAGGCCGGCGAAGGCCAGCCCGAACGCGAGATCTATTTCAACATCGACATGCCCTTCAACGCGCTGGGCAGAAGTTTGCGGAGGTGCCCTCAACCGGACCAAGAAGACCGACGCCAAGAAGTAGCCGAGCGGCATCATGGCCGTTTCGGACTCACTTCGGCCGACGGGTGGAAGGCAGGTCTTTTCTCTCCTGAGTCCGAAGTTGGATCCGAATCGAGGTGTTTCGCGTCGGGCGGAGGTGGGTCGAACTGCGAAGGGATCCACGGGCTGGTCGGGAATGGCCGGGAGATCCACGGCGGCTGCGGGCATCGGGTTGCCGGACAGGTCGAGCCGACAGAGCCGCTTGACGAAGGGGAGGCTCCTCAGGGGACGCGCGACCTGGGACTGGTCTCCAACGACCAGGATCGTCATCAGCTTTGGCGTGATGTACTGTCTCGCAATGCGGTCCACCTCGGCCTTGGTGACCGCTTCAATCCGAGCGGGGTACGTCGCGAAATCATCATCGGGCAGATCGGAAATGGCATGGACCGCAACCTCTCCGGCGGCCCCGATCGAGGTCTCCAAGGTCGCTGTAGTAGTTATGGATGATCTGTTCCTTGACCCAGACGATCTCCTCTTCAGTGACGGAACGGGGCCGGCGATGTCCGTCAGCTCCTGGATCAGCTCGGCGAGCGCGTCTGCGGTCGCGTCGGTCCGGACGGGGCCCCCCAGCTCGAACGGGCCAGGTCCCCTGCGCGGATGGAAGGTCGAGTTGACTCCGTAGGTATAGCCCTTGTCCCCGCGCAGGTTGTTGTTGATCCGGCCTCATACCCGGCACCCAGGATCTTGTTCATCACCGTCAAGGCGTGGAAATCGGGAGATTTGCGTGCCGGGCCGACCTTGCAAAGGGTCAAGATCGACTGCACCGCGCCGGGCTTGTCGATCAGGTAGACCGACTCGTATCCGGCCGGCGCAGGCGTCGGCGGGAGCACAGGATTCCGCGGGATGGGGCCAGGGGCCCAGGTCCGGAACCGTGCCTCCAGCGCGGCCGTGATGGCATCCGGTCGAACGTCGCCAACGACCACCAGCACGGCGTTACCGGGCACGAAGATCTTGCGGTAGAACGCGACCACATCGTCTCGCGTGATCGATTGGATCGAACCGGGAGTTCCCGATCTCGGGTCGCCCGTAGGGATGGTCCGGACCGTAGAGCAGCCGCGGAAAGACATCCTCGGCGACCAGCACGGCGTCGTCGCCGCGGGCCTTGAGGTCCACCAGCCTTTCCGCCTTGAGAGGACCAAGCTCGCCGTCGGGAAACGAGGGGTTCAGGATGACGTCCGCATAGAGGTCGAGTCCCCGTTCCATATGCCGCGTCAGCATGCTCAGACTGACGTCGGTCGATTCCAACGCACCGTAGGTGGTGAGCGACGCACTGATGTCGGACAGCTCACCGGCCAGTTGGAGCGCCGTGCGGGACTTCGTCCCCTCGTCGAGCAGGCTGGCGGTGATCGAGCCCAGGCCCTCCTTGCCCTTTGGCGTTAGCGTTTCTCCGGACTTGACGACCAGGTCGAAGTTCACCAGCGGGAGACCGTGTCTCTCGACGATCAGGACCTCCAGGCCGTTGGACAGTTTGCGTCGTTGGAACCGGGGGGGCATAAACCGGGGCTTCGGACCTAGCTGGGGCATGATCGCACGGTCGAAGCCATCCGCCATGCGCAGGAATGAATCGGAGGCATCGACCAGTGTCCCAAGAAAACCCACAAATCCGTTCAAGCCATCGGCGACCTGCGGGGCCGGGACATGGCCCTGGGGCATCGGCCTCTTCGGATCCTCGGCCACTTCGGCCGGGCGTGCCGCGGGTTCACCGGGGACGACATCGAGCTCGACCCGCCGCGTCCCGAGGTAATCTCGCGCAACCCGCTTGACGTCTTCCGGCGTTACCGCGAAGACCTTGACCAGCACGGATCGGTACGCCAGCGGATTGCCGAGACTGGCCGCGTAACCGTTGAGAACGGCAGCCTTGTCCGTCACCGACTCCAGCCCCATGACCAGGGCCCGCTCCCGCTCGTCCTGGGCCTTGCGAACCTCATCGGCGGTGGGTCCGTCTCGCTTGAGGCGCTCAATCTCGACATCGATGATCCTGACCAGCTCCTCGAGCCTCTGGCTGGGCGGGGCATAGAGCCGAATCTCGAACGTACCCGTTATCGGACTGGTCGGATGGGATGCATTGACGCCGGTCGCGAGCGGCCGATCGTGCAGCAGTGCGCGGGACAGGCGGCTCTCCTTGGCCAAGCCTCCCAGGACGGCCGCCAGGACGTCCAGCGCCGCCTCGTCAGGATGATTGGCGGGCACCGTCGTCCAGACCAGCTCGACGCGAGGCCGGCTCGCCCGATCGGCCAATATGATCTTCCTGGCCTCACGCAACGACGGCACGCTGGCCTTGAGCGGGGGAGCCTCAGGTGCCTCGAAGCAAAGGGCCGAAGTATTTCGCAATCCAGCGCCGGGTTTGGTCGGGCTGAATATCACCCGCGACGCAAAGGATCGCGTTATTCGGGGCGTAGTGCTTCTGATAGAACGACCGAACATCGGACATACTGGCGGCCGACAGGTCGGCCATCGAGCCGGAGATGTTGTGCCGGTAGGGATGGCCCCGGGGATAGATCGCCTCCCGCAGCACCTCCGTCGGCTTGGCCATACGGGACGTTGTCGACCGTTTCTCGCCGCTCGTTCTTGATCACTTCGCGCTGATTGTCGAGCTTCTCTTGGGTGAGCGCCGGCAGCAGGAAGCCCATCCGGTCGGCTTCGGCCCAGAGCATGCGTTCCAGGCCGTTGCTCGCAGCCGTCTCGTAATAGACCGTCCGATCCTCGCTGGTCTCGCCGTTGAGTGTGGCGCCGAGGCCCTCGAAACGCGTCATCGTACCACGTATTGTGCTTCGAGCCCTGGAACATCATGTGCTCAAACAGGTGGGCGAGCCCGGTTCGCCCCGACTCGTCGTCCTTCGAACCAACCTTGTAGAGCACGTTTACGGCAACGAGCGGCGTCTTGTGATCCTCGTGGAGGATCACCCTCAGGCCGTTGGGAAGCGTGTATTGCTCGACTTTGAGGTCGGGGACCACAAGCTCGCTGACGCGGCTCGGCAACGGATCACCGGGGGGGCGTGCAGCGACCGGCGCAGTCAATGACAAACAGGCCAGGCTCAGGCCGACGATGACCCGGATGCCAAGTTTGATCCCATTACTCACGGTGCTGGTTCCTCATGCAGAATGACACTCGAAGTCATGCCATTCTTGTCCTCGCGATCAGGAATTGTCGAGGAGCTCTCGAGCGCGGCGCTCGATCCAGCGGCGGCCAGAGGAGCGGGCGGGGCGACCAAAAGGGAGTGGGCCTGGTCGAGGTAGCCGTTGTCGAGGAGGGTCTCGCCGCCGTCGAGGGCCAGAGCGGCACCGGCGACAGGCACGTCGGAGCGGATAAGGGCGCGATAGACACTTAACGCCTCATCGGGGCGGCCGGCGCGCGAGAGGATCTCGGCGCGCCACCTGTCCAGAGTCGCCGCGGTCCTGGCATCGCCTAAAGGCCGGGCCTGTTCGATCCAGCGGAGGGCCGCGTCGAAATCGTCGCCGCTTAAGGCCCTGCGGATCAGGGCGGAGACCGCGGCGGCCAGGTCCAGCGCGGCGGCCTCCCGGGGCCGGCGCCGGAACAGCTCGGCGGTCAGGGCCGCCGTCCGCGCGTCGTCGCGCAGCCCGACGGCCGAGGCGACCGCCTCGACCAAGCGATGGTCGTCGAGCGACGCCGGGTCGAGCCCATCCAGCTCCCAGGGGCCGGCGCAGCTCCAGTCCGACTGGATCAGTCGCGGCAGGGTCGGACGGTTCGAGCCCGAGCCGACGCCGAAGCCGGTCGAACGGATAGCCCTGGTAGAGCCGCAGGGCGCTGGGACGACGGCCAAGCTGCTCGCGAAAGTTCACGACCGCCGTCAGCTTGGCGCGGAGGACCGCATCGGGCCGCCGAGCCTCCTGGGCCGCACCCATCGGCGAGAGGCCGCCCAGTCCCTGCCGCGCCCGGTGGATCCACTCGTCCTCATAATAATGCTCGACCCATTCGCGAATCAGTCGATCGACGTGGCCCGGCTCGAGGCCAGGCGGGACCCGGACCGTCCAGACGTCGGCGTCGAGGAACGGAAGCGGGAGCGGCGACGCCTCGCGCCGGATCGTGCGACGCTCGACCTCGAGCCGGGCGAGCAAGAGCTCCTCGACCTGCCGGAGCGTCTCGACGCGGGGGCTGGACAGCCGCAGCGTCCGCGCACGATCGGCTGACATAGACGCTCGCCAGCGCGACCGGCAGGTCGCCGGCCCGCGCCAGGTTACCCGCTTCGGCGGGGTCGGGGACGCGACGATCCAGCCACTCGAACACCTCGATCTCGGGGCCCGGACCGGGCTCGACGCCCGGTACCTGGGGAGTCGGCACCCGTTGAAGCTCGGGGAACTCGGCGAGCAGATCGGGAGTATCGCGGGGCTCCCAGTCGAGGATGCAGGCGAAGCGCAGGTCGTCGGCGAGCGACTCGGCGCCCTCGCCCTGCCGGAGGACCTCGGCGAGGGTCCAGGCCTCGACCGCGCGATCGAAGGCCTGTCCCGCTTCCAGGGCGACCACGCGATCCAGGCAGGCGACTGCCTCGCGATTGGCCCCCAGCCAGGCCAGGCAGAGCGCCCGGTTGTACCAGGCGGCGGGGTCTGACGGCGCCTCGGCCACCAGCCGGCCGAACGCGTCGGCCATCAGCTTCGAGATCCTGATCCTCGGCAGCCCGAGCCTTCAGCCGGTCGTCCCAGGCCGCGCGACGGGCCGGATCATCGGGCTGGCGGAGCCGGTAGACGGACCGGGCGGCTTCCGGCAAGTCGGCGGCCGATCTGAGCGTCGCCAGGGCCTGCGCGGCCGCGGTCAGGCCGGGCTCCAGCCGCAAGGCACGCTGCCAGCTCCCCCAGGCCGCCAGCGGTCGCCGAGCCCTCAGGTGATCCCAGCCCTCGTGCACCAGCGCCATCGATGATCCGCCCGGCGACGTCGATGACATCGAGGAGATCCCTCGGTGTGACTTCCCAGTTCCAGGTTCCCGGTTCCCACTCATTGCCCCGGCACGATGAGCTTGGATCGCTCCTGGCCGGGAGCGGAGGCGGCCTCGGAGCCCGGCGTCCAGATCGCCGAGCCGCCGCGGGAGGACTCCGGGGTCCAGATCTCGCCGCGGCTGGCGGCGACGCCCAGGTCGCCGCCGGCGGTCGTGACCCTGTGGGCCGTACTGGGCTAGCAACTGGTCGAGGATCCGGGTGTCGAGGCGCGATCTGATCGGGGTTCTTGGGATCGACCGACGGCCCGGACCAATCCCATCTCCATCAGTCGGAGCAGCACGGCGGAGATGGCCTCGCGGTTGCCGCGATACCGCTCGAGGAGAACGGCGATGATGGGGACCCAGACCTCGGGCTCGTCGAAGACGATCTTGACCTGAAGGTCGATCAGCTCCCAGATCAGGGCATTGGAGGAGATCTTCTGCGACGGCTCGGATCTGGCGGCCGCGACGGAGCCACGTCTCGGCCTCGGCGCGATTGCCGCGACGGGCCGCATCGAGCGCGAGGTCGCCGTAGAGCGTCGTCGGCGCGAATCCGGCCCTTCACCGCGAGCGAAGGCCGATCGGCGATGACGCTGGCAGCCCGCGTTCATCACCTTGCGCATCCCCCACTGGCGGGCGTGCAGGTAGACGATCAGGAGCCGGTCGTCATCCAGTGCCGCGAACGGGATCATGGACCATCGCGACATGTGGAGCCGATCGAGATCCAGACCCTCGGCCTCGACGGCCGGCTCGGGCTTGAGGCCGAGGCGCGCGCGGAGCTGGCCCCAGTCGACGAGGTCGGGCGAATCGTCGTGGGTGGTCTCCAGCAGCCGGATCGCGGCGCGGAGGACCGTTTCGGAGTCGCCAGCCTTGGCCGCCTGGAGGGGAGTCCGGCCGCGAAGGGCAGGCTGAGGCGTCGCCGGCCAGACTTCGCCGATGATATAAGCCTTCTGCTCGCGGGTCAGTCGCTCGACGTCCTCCTCCGGGAGGCCGCGGGGAATGTTCCACCGCCAGCCCATGGCCAGTTGATGCCGCGACTCCTTCTCGATGAGCTTGGTCCGGGGATGTGCCGGCGGGATGTTCGCGCGCGCCGCGGCCGTGAACCGGTCGCTGAGACGGTCGAGCCGACCGTCGTCGTAGGTTTCCAGCACGACCGTGTCCTTGCCGACGATCACCTCGCCCTCGACGACCGGGATGTCCCGGCGAGTGAGCCCGGACTTCGCTTCGATCTTCTTGCGGTCGAGCATGTAGAACCGCTCGGTCGGCGAGGAATCCGGGTCGTCGGGATGGAGCGGTCGATCGGAACCTTGCTCGAAGGCGGGGTCGGCCCGGAGGGCTTCCAGCAACCCCTCCCGGTTGCGGATCGGCCAGGTCGAGGTGGACGAACTCGACGGGATCGCCGGATCGGGCCGGTCGCAATGCCGCTGGCAGAGCGCCTCGAGGTCGACCGTCTCGACAGTCGGTCCGGTCCGCGCGATGAAGCGGCGCAGGGCCGCGACGGCACCGTCATGGTCGGCGATCCAGAGGCAGCAGATGCCCCGGTTGCGGTCCGCGATCGCGCCGGCGGACGAGCCGGCGGCCAGCAGCTCGAACGCGGAAGCCGCCGACGCCCAGAGGCCCTCTTCGGCCCAGCCGATCGCCCGCTCGAACGACTCGCGGAACGCGTCGGTCACGCCCTCGGGCGGCGGCCAGAGGCGATACGGGTTCTTCTCCCAGGGTGAGAACGCGGCGTTCGACCTCAGCGAGGCGATCGTCCTCGCGTTCGACTCGTCGAAGGCGACACCCCAATGCGGGACCAGCTCCAGGTGCTTGAACCCGGCGATCGGGAACCCGGACCGGCACAGCGAGATGCCGAGGAATACGGCCATCGGCGCAAGCATCCGCCGCCGCTCCGGCGCCATGGCCGAGAGCCCTTGCTGGAACTGGGCCGCGGCGGCGGTGGGACCCTCGCTCTCCAGCACCAGCCGCGTCATCAGGATCGTCCCGCCCAGATGACCGGGATCCTTCTGAAGCAAGGCGCGGAAGCTCGCTTTGGCCGGCTCGATCTGCTTGAGGTGGATCTCGATCAAAGCTTTTCGCGTCAGGAGCCAGGGATTATCGGGGTACTTGGCCAGCCCTTCACTCAGCGGCTTGAGCGCCGCCTCGAACTGGCCGTTCTCCACCATCCGCTCGGTGCGCTCGGCGTAGGATTCGACCTTCTGGCAGCACCACTTGTACTTCTGACCGCTCCCGCACGGGCAGGGCGAATAGGGGTCGACCGACGCCATTATCAGCCTTTCTCGTCGAAAAAAAGTCGTGGCTCGGACGGGCTACCGACGAGGAGCCCCGAGGGTCGTATCTCGACTACCGGCCGTCCAGCCCGAGCCAAAGTCGTTGATGATCGCGGTGGGCCGAGTCAGGCAGACCCCGCGCCGCGCGAGGGCATCCGGCTCGCTTTCGCGTCGCAAGAGCCCGCGCACACCGTCTCTCTTGATGGTATCCTCAGTCGAGGCTGCTGGGGAGTCCCGTTCGGTACGGATCGTGATCGCCCCGCAGGATTCCGAGCCAGACCGATCGCCGAGGAGAGGAGTCGCCACAATGAAGGAAGACCGACGGGGCGAAGTCCCCGGGTTTCGAAGACAAGCCCTGCGCCGAGCCGGATCACGTACACCGGCCGGGCGGAGCGGCCTGCGCGCCGGGGTCATCTGGCTGGTTATCGGTACCTTGATCGCAGGTTCTCCGCGGCCGGCCCTGGCCTGGGGCCGGCTCGGCCATCGGGCATCGGCCCGGCTCGCCGAGTCGCGCCTTTCCCCCCGCGCACGGGCGATCGTCCGCGACTTGCTCGAGCCGGGGGAATCGCTGGCCGACGCCGCAACCTGGGCCGACGAACATAGCCGCGACATATCCGGAAGCGCCTCCTGGCATTACGTCAACGTGCCGATCTCGTCCGCCCATTACAACGCCAAGGACTGCCGGGCTCAAGGATGCGTCGTCTCCAAGATCGCGGAATTCCGGGCAGTCCTCGCCGACCGCAACGCCCCCCGCGCCCGACGCCGCCAGGCTCTGCGATTCTTCGTTCACCTGGTGCAGGACCTGCATCAGCCGATGCACGTCGCCGATCGAGGCGACCGCGGCGGCAACAGCCTCCAGCTCCGATCCGGACGCTACGAGAACACCAACCTGCATCAAGTCTGGGACTCCGGTTTGTTCCGGTCGCGATATCGCGAACACGGCGAGGCCAACCTGGTCCGCGACCTGTCGGCGCTGGCCGATCGGCCCGAGGCGAACCGATGGACCCGCGGACGGATGGAGGACTGGGCCGACGAGAGCCTGGAACTGGGCCGACGCGCGTATCGCATCCCTGGCACGGACCAGACCCTTCGCTCGGGCGACGAGATCGGCCGCGACTACGTCGAAGCCAACCTCCCGGCGGCCGTCGAGCGCCTCGCCCGGTCGGGCGTCCGGCTCGCCTCCATGCTCAACGAGATTCTCGACTGAGCGGCCGCGAACCGCTGGGTCGAAACCCGGCACATAGACGGGGAAATCCCACTACGAAGGCAGGTCGAAAGCCTCGACGAGCACGACCGGGATCAATCATGACTTCTTCGGTTTCTTCGGTTTTGGACCCCTTCGCCCGTGCGGGCTCTTCGGCTTGGACTCCGGCGATGCTCGCCTCCTCGGCCTTGGGGTTCCGACGGCTCCTCCTCCTCGACGCCATGCTCGAGGGGGCGGTCGCCGAAGATCTTTTCGAAGTTGGGAAAACCGTAGCGTCGGACTATGGGGCCACTCATCGATTATTTGCTCCTCTATGATTTCCCCTGCGATTTGGGATGCTCTTACCTGATAGCGACGACGTCGTCCACCGGGATCGAGCGATTCGTGCTGTCGTCGAGGTCATGGAAGACCAGCTGAATCGCTCCTGGAAGATTCCCCTGGATACCCACGGGGACAGCCTGGAACTGAGTACCGTCTCGCAAGCTGACCAGGGACGGAGCGCGAGCACCCGTCCGATCCATCAGACCGGTGACGGTCTGAAGAACTTCCATGCGACTCATGAACCCAGTCCGCGGGTAAATGTAGAGCTTCTTCGATCGCCAAATCTCCCAGCCTCTCGCCCCGATATCGCGTGGCCAATCCAGCCGGCAAAGGGGTCCCGTACCAGAATGGCAGCTCTGGCAATGGGATTGTTGGCATACAAGCTTCAGGTCGGCGAGGGTGATCTTGCATTCGGAATCCGCCTGAAATTTCCATAGAGGGCACGGTAAGCATCACCGACGCTCATTGTCCGAACTGTGGTGATCCGAGGTCGAGGATAGCAGCGCCTCTTCTGGCTGGTCTTGACCCAGCAGGCGACGGTGACGTCGATTCCGTCTTCGACCAACCCGGCGAGGAGAGATTTGCCATCCTCGATGCGGTCATCTACCAATAATTCATAATCCATTTCAGCACTCCATCAGGGTCATCGGTGATCGCCGCGTAGAGCGTCTTGGCCTCGGCTTCAGTCTTAGCGATGTAGCTCGGTAACCTTCCAGTGGAAGTCGGTCCAGTCCGCGAGGAATCCAAGTCTCGAAGAAAGTGGGCGTTAACTTCGTGGTAGCCCGAAAGCCGGGGAAGTGGCCATCAAAGCCAGTAAGTAAACATTCGGCCATTTTTGCTTTTTCTCCGAAGACACATCTGCAAATAATGCAGGCGGAAGACAAGTATTACGACGCACTCAGGCATACGCGGAGAATATCGTAATCAACGACCAGCGCCGCCTTGATCAAGGGCATCTGCGTCCAAGATTGTTCTTGAGCCAGACTGGAGATCGGCCTGATACGCAGCAGCTCCTCCTCAAGCTCGACAGCCGTTGATTGCGGCACGCTATCGTCTCGGAAGATGAGTCCTGCCGTTTTCGCAACTTCCATTGAAGGAAGTTTTTCACGATTTTTCGACCAGGTCGCGAACCTTGCGGGGATCTCTTGCGTAGTAGGTGCTATGGACTTCGTTTTGGCTCAATTTACCTCGGAAATCCGAGGTCCCCTCCCATGATGATCCTCCACCCCGTCAAGACGCTCTTCGATAGGGAATCGCTCGAAGACAGCGCCTCGCTCCAAACCATCAAGGATCTGCTCGCGGCCCTGCCCGATGCCAAGTTACTCGACTCGCTTCGCCAGGCTCGCGGCCACGGCCGCAACGACTACCCGGTGCATGTCCTCTGGGGCGAAGTCGTCTTGCGGATCGTCGTGCGGCACGTCACCGCCGAGGCCGTGCTCGGCGAACTCCGCCGCAATGACGTCTTGCGTCGGCTGATTGGCATCGAGTCGGAAGACGCTTGCCAAGCAGTGGAACATCTCGCGATTCGAGGAGGTGCTCGGCCAGGAGCTCCATCGCTCGCTCCTCAAAGAGATCTTCAATGTGTTGATTCAACGCTTGGGGCTGGCCGTCGCCGACCTGGGCAAGGACACCGCCGGTGACTCCACCGGCCTGTCGGCGCGGCGCAAGGACGAGGAGGGCGCCGAGGAGGAGATCGCCGAGGGGTTGCCGCAGGCCAGCGGCGGCCGGAAGGAATAGAAGGACGTCGAGGGGAAGGTGACCAAGGTGGTCGAGTGGTTCGGGTTCAAGCTGCACTTGCTGGTGGATGTGAAACACGAGGTCGTGCTGTCCTACGAGATTACCGACACCAAGGCGGGCGACGGCGAGACGCTGCCGATGATCCTGGAGCAGGGTGAGGCGAACTTGCCTGCGGACCGGATCGAGACCTGACTGGCCCGTCAATTGCTGTAGATCTTGAGAGGAGTCCACTACACCTTTGCCCTGTTGGAAAGGGTCTCGTCATGGCCAAGCCCTTGCTCCCGGACGACCTCTGGGCCTTGATCCAACCCCGGTTCCGCCTCATCCCCCGCGGCCCAAAGGTGGACGTCCTCCCCTGGACGATCGCAAAGTCCTCACCGGGATCATCTTCATCCTCAAAACCGGCCTGCCTTGGGAGGACTTGCCCCAGGAGATGGGCTGCGGCTGCGGCATGACCTGTTGGAATCGCTTGCACGACTGGCAGGCGGCTGGCGTCTCGGACCATATCCACTTGATCTTGTTGACCCACCTCCGTCAAGCCACGCGAGCGAATTGGAGCGGTTCATCGTGGAACGGGTCACGTCCGCGCTGTGGGTGGGGGTGAAGAAACCGGCCCCAGCCCCGTGGATCGCTCGAAATTGGGGAGCAAAGACGAGATCGTCACCGACGGCCAAGGCGTGCCTTGGTCATCGATACGATCCCAGCGAACACGGCGGATGCCAACTTGACCGTGCCTTTGGTGGATGCTGTTCGTCCCATCGGCAGTGAGGCGGACCATCCTCGGAACTGCCCGGACCATGCCATGGGCGACCGAGGATTTGACGATGAACAGCAACCGCTGGAGTTGGCAACCGGGGGATCGATCGGAGTTGGCCAAGCGTCTCCGTCCCACGGCAGTGGGCTGGGTGTGTATCGCTGGGTTGTTGAGCGAGCCATCAGTTGGTCTCACAAGAACCGCCGCTGGCGTGTGCGTTAGGATCGTCGTGATGGCCTCCACCAATGGCTATCATAACTGCCCAAACGTGAAAGCCTGCCGGTTTAGAGCTGTCGGAATACCGTTGAATACACCGAATGACGGACGGCTCTTCAGAAAGCCACGGTAGGGGCGATGTCCACAAGACCCTCTCCGGCAAAGGGATCACGCCCTTGATCGAGATGCGGGGCCTGTGGCAGACCGACCCCGAGCGGATGCTGCCGGGCCACGACGGCACCTCGAACGTGGTGTACACGGAAGACGGGACGATCTATTGTTATGATAAGGTGAGCGAACCACCGGTGCGACACAAGATGTCCTACATCGGGCACGAGCCGGAGCGCCAGACGCTCGAAGTACCGTTGCCCGGCCAAGCACGAGGACTGGGAGTGCCCGATGTCGGAGATCTGCAACGCGGGCAAGTCGTACGGCAAGACGGTGCGGGTTCCGCGCGATGAGGACCCCAGGCGGTTTCCGGGGCAGCCGCGGGCGACCAAGAAGTTCGAGCGGAAATACAAGGGTCGGACGGCGGTGGAGCGAGTGAACGCCCGTTTGAAGGTGTTCTGGGGTGTGGATGATGGCAACCTGAAGGGTTCGCGGCGGTTCTTCGCGCAGGTGGGAGTGGTTCTGTCCGTCCTCGCCGGGTAGGCCATCGTCAGACAAATCTTCTCTCCCGAGCTTCGGAACAACGTCTCGGCGAATGATCGGACCTGACATTTTTCGCCTCACTTTCCACTCTCTGCCATCCGAAATGACGAGCTCGACCAAGGCGGCGATGCCGATCATCTACATCTGTGGTGTCCCGGACGCATCGCGGCTCTCATCGCCGCCGTCTTCGTCCTCGCTCAGGCTGTCTATCATGAACCAAGACATCGTCACCGGGCGACCGCCCATTGTCGTCGCCATATCACTCATGCACTCGCGAGCTGTCTCATTTGATACGTTCAAGCCAGGCCGTCGGGGGCCATCTGCTCGGACCATCGGCGGACGACCTCGGCGATTTCCAGGACCTCGGCCATGGCACCCAGTCCGACATCGCCGCAGGCGAGCCGCTTCGCCTGGGGAGGGATCAATACGATCCGGGGAGCATATCGCGCGAAGATGAGCGGGGCCTCGTCGAGTGTCCAATCGGCCGGAAGCGGACTCGACGCGTGGTCTTCGAGCAACGCGCCGAGGTGCCGCCGGGTCACCGGACTTTGCCACATCAGGGTATTCATCGCCGGGGCGAGGAGCACGGGCTTCGAGAAGTCCCACGCCCGAAAAATGCAACTCAAGCAATTATCCGAAATCCCGAGCGCGAGTTTTGCCAGAGTGTTCGCATCGAGTGGGGCAATGATGAGCAGGTCTGCCCAGTTGCGCAGCGCGATGTGGAGGACCTCGTCTCCGCGTCGGTAACGGATGCCGGGCCACTCGTCCTCATCGCGGAAGAGCCAGCGGTCCGGCAGCGACCCATCCGGATTCGACCGCGACCGATCGATCTCCGCGGGATCGAAGAAATAGAGGGCCGATCGGGTGGCGACGACCCGCACCTCGTGCCCCGCCCTGCGGAGCGCGGCCAGCAACTCCTGCGTCTTGATGGCGGCAACCGAGCCGGTTATCCCAAGGATGAGCCGAGCCATGGTTGGGGCAGTAAGTCTCTGACAGAAATCCTACGGAGAGCGGGTCCTCAGTGGCGCTCGACACGGAGCGGTTCCATGGTTTCGTTCAGGACCCGGGTCAGATTGTCCCAGAGCGTGTGCTGGAGTTGCTGGCGTTGTCGGGGCGATAGGAGCATTCGTTCGCCGGCACGCTGGGTGAGAGCGGTCACAATGACCCTGAGGTCCGCCGAGATCACTCCGGTAAGATCTTCGAAGGCGTCGGGCAGTTCCAAGGTTCGCGGCCGACTCTCTCGGATGCAAGTGGACATTCAGAACCCTCCTTGGCCAAGGGTGAGACGCGAGGACGGATCCGTTCCGTGCCGCGACTGAAAAGGTAACCGGCGTTGGGACCCTCAGTCAAGCCGTTGGCCAAGATTTCTTGATGCTAGATTGGTACACATATCGCGGAAGACCGGGCATCGCGAAGAGCGTCTGCGGGCCCTCTCGGACCGATCACGCAAATGCGGCGCCTTCATTCCTTTCTCAAGAGTACGAGAAAGGTCGACCGGATCGTTGGATTCTCGCGATCCCATTCGGTCCGTCGGGGTCAGCTCAGAACCAGGCGGGCTCGGTCTCGCGCCGACCTTTCGGGCCGAGGGCCTGGTTCACCAGCTCGACGAGCCTCGGGCCATCGACCAGCTCGATCGGATGTTCGGCGGCGAATTTCTCGGCGGCGAGCGAGAACGTACTGGTGGTGACGAAGAAGCCCTTGTGGCTGAGCGTGTGATGGATGGTTCCCAGGAATTTCTGGAGCACCGGGGAACCGACCACGCCGCGCTTGTGATACTTGCACTGGACCACGGCGAGCAGGCCCTCGGGCCGGCTGAGGCGGAGATCGGCCCCTTCGTCGCCGGAGCCGCCCACTTGCTCGACCTCGTAGCCCAGGGCCTCGAAGAGCTCGGCCACGAACTCTTCGAACGACTCGGGAGTCAGAGAGGCCAACTGGGCGAGCTTCAGATCGGCGCGGCGCGCCTGGCGATACTGGCGTTCGACGCGCTCGCGGCCCTCCCGGATCGCGGCGCGCAGCTCCTGGATTTCCGCCTCGCTCCGCGCCGAGTCCGACGGGTCGAGGCGGAGTAGGTAGCGATCGATCTTGAACAAGGCGTTGTCGATCGAGTTGTCCAGGCGTGCCCGCTCGGACCGCGTCAACTGGTTCTGGTAGCGCCGATGTACGGCGTATTGCAGGTGTTCGATGGCACCGGCCAGCTCGCGCGGCGAAGTGATCGCCGGAGCCTCCTCCTGGTAGGGGGCGGCCGTCCAGAGCAGACCCTGCTTCGGCACGCCTCCCGATGGGGAATCTCCATCGGGCCGGACCGGCCGCACGGGCCTTGAGCCATTCCAGCAACATCTCGGCACACTGGGGTCCGAGGCACTCCATCAGTGTTCTCCTCCTTCAGAGACGGGGCGATCCTTCGATCGATCTAGCATCACCGACCCCCTCACGCCGGGCAAGCACCCTCTGCTCGGAGGGTCTCGGTTTCCTGGACGAGTTGACACATCCACGCGGGCGGATCACAATCGGGACAGAGCCGTTCGAGCATCTCCGGATCGCCGGACGGAGCGCACTCCGACACGCACCCAACGCACGGAGGTCATCCCTTGTAGGAATTCGCTCGATCCCACGATCGCTGGGTCCTGGCGCGTCGAGCGAGGCGTTAAGGTTGGGAGTCGGAACGATGAATCCATTCGCCGTGATCCTTCTCGCCGCTGGGAATTCGTCGCGATTCGGCGACCCGAAGCAGAAGAAAATCTACAAGGAGCTCGACGGGCGGGCCGTATGGCTTCGGGCCATCGAGCCGTTCGTGAACCGGGATGACGTCGGCCAGATGATCCTGGCGATCGCTCGGGAGGATCGCGAGCTGTTCGAGCGGCGATACCGCGCCAGCGTGGCCTTCATGAATATCCAGGTGATCGAGGGCGGAGCCGAGCGGTCCGACACGGTCGCCAAGGCGCTGGAGGTGGTGGACCCCCGTTGCGAGTTCGTGGCGGTCCACGACGCCGCCCGGCCGTGCTTGACCCCGGACCTCATCGACGCCGTCTTCACCGCCGCTCGCAAGCACGGCGCCGCGTTGCTGGCCGTCCCGGTCGCCGAGACGGTCAAGCGGGTCGGTGGGGAGGGGCTGATCGTCGAAACCATCCCCCGCGATGGGCTCTACCTGGCCCAGACCCCCCAGGTCTTTCGCCGCGAGCTCCTCTGCAAGGCGTATGCTCATCGCTCCCGCGTCGGCCAGAATGTCACCGACGACTGCCAGCTCGTCGAGGCGATCGGACATCCCTTGCGCGGTCGTGGCAAGCTCTCCGCTGAATCTCAAGATCACCACGCTCGAGGACCTGAAACTCGCCGCCGCCATCCTCCCGCTCCTGGAGAAGCCCCGGCACGAGGTCTCATCCCACCCCTATTCCGACGAGCAAGCCATGTGGGGCGATCTCCCCAAGCTCAAGCCGTCCGATCTGTTCGGCTCGTGAGCTGCGATGTTGTCGCCGGACTGCGCGGCAAACTGGTCCACGCGTGCGATCGCGGTTCATCGCGGCTGGTCGAGCATTGCCAGAGCGTCGGCTCCATGGCGTCCGCCCAGATCCGGTAGCCCCGCGTGCTCAGATGCAGGAAGTCCGGCATGATCTGCCGAGAAATCG
Organism: uncultured Isosphaeraceae bacterium; assembly: GCA_963842405.1. Taxonomy (GTDB): domain Bacteria; phylum Planctomycetota; class Planctomycetia; order Isosphaerales; family Isosphaeraceae; genus CAVZRC01. The sequence goes on from CAWJGW010000056.1 coordinate 58,933, forward strand.
TGCCATCTTCGTTCAGGAACGACTTGCCGATGTCGAGGAACCAGACGTTCGAGCCGTCGGCGAGATTGGCGATCTTCGCGTTGACGGCCGCGAGCTTCTCCCGGCCCGGGTTCGGTTTCTCACCGCGCGGGAAGACGCCCAGCAGCAGGATCTTGGTCCTTGGGCAGCCGTTCTCCCGGATCGCTTTCACGATCGCGGTGAACCCCTGGGCGATCTCGTCGGCCGAGCCCGAACTGACGTTGTTCGTGCCGATCATGAGCACGACGACCTTCGGGGCGATCCCCTCGAGCTCGCCGTTCTGGATTCGCCAGAGGACGTGCTGGGTCCGATCGCCGCCGATCCCGAAGTTGGCCGCTTTTCGAGGCCCATAGAACCGCTTCCAGACCGCGTTATCGTTCCAACCTTGGGTGATCGAATCGCCGAGGAAGAGCAGGTCGACCGGTTCCTTGTCCCCTTGCTTCGCGCGATCGAGGAAGCTGCGGTGCATGTCCATCCACGAGCCATCCCGGGGCTCGGGACCACGGTCTCAGGCCCCTGGGCGCAGGCCGGCAGGCCGGTCGCGAGCAGGCAGAGCGCCCCGATCCACCGGAGCGAGAGAGGCTTCCAACCACGGCACGTCGTCATCGGCTGTATCCTCGAGTTAGGAACGAAGACCCCCTGGATGCAAGGACCCGGCAGCGACCAGACCGGCGATGAATCTCAATGTACTCCCCCGGCCCGGCCATCCAGGCCCTCAATGGCCCGATAGCGTCGCCTCAATGACCACTGACTACTGGCCACGGGGCATGCCTTCGCTTAGACTCGCTATCTTCGTGCTGCGAAACGGCCTGAACTCCGGGGAAGCATCGGACTCGGCATCGCGACCGGGCCGCCCAAGCCTGGCGGTTGCCGGCATCGCATCGTCAACGACTCCCTGGCTCTACATCCGAAACAATTTCGGGGGTTCACGATCCATGAATCGACTGCGAAATCTCGTGTCCTGGGGCATCCTGGGGATGGCGTTGAATGGGATGGCCGCGACTTCCGCCCTGGCGGGTGAATGGGTTTCGCTCTTCGACGGCAAGACCCTGAGCGGCTGGATTCAAGGCGGTGGGCGAGGCAAACAGCAAGTGGGAGGTCGTTGACGGGGCCATCACGGGATCGGGTCCGTCGTCGATGCTCTACAGCCCGAAGGGGGATTACAAGAACTTCAAGTTCCGGGCTGAGGTCAAGATCAGCGATCGCGGCAACGGCGGGATGTACTTCCGCTGCCCGAAGCCCAACGGCAGCTTCTCGGAGGGCTACGAGGCCCAGATCGACAGCACGCATTCGCGACCCGGATCCGGACCGGCTCGATTTACGGGTTCGTCCACGTTTACAAGCAGATCGTCCCGCCCGAGACCTGGTTCACCTACGAGGTCGAAGTGGTTGACAAGAACTGGCGGGGCAAGACTGTGCCGCACATCAAGGTGTCGATCAACGGCGAGGAGCTCTACGAGTTGATCGAGTACACCAAGGCCTGGGACCACGGCCATTTCGCCTTCCAGCATCACGACCCCGGGAGCAAGACCCATATCCGCAAGATCGAGGTCATGGAACTGGATGCGAAGGGCAAGTGACGAGCAAGAACCGTTTCGGATCGCGCTCCGGGACGAGCGAGGTTCTCTCGATCGTCCTCGGGGCTTGCCGACCGCGACCAGATCGAGATTGCCGGAGCGAGCGAAGCGGCTCTCGGACTGGACCGGAGAACGACGCAGGGTGCATGCCAATGGCTTGTTTCGGAGTAAGAGTTAACGATGGCAAATCTATGGGTCAGAAAGTCGATCTCCGCCCTCAAGGCCGAGGCCTCGGAGAGTAGCGAGCAGGGCCTGAAGCGGACGCTCACCGGCACGAACCTGGTCATGCTTGGCATCGGTGCCATCATCGGCGCGGGCTTCTTCGGGCTCACCGGAGAGGCTTCGGCGAAGTATGCCGGTCCGGCGATCTCGCTCTCGTTCGTCCTCGGCGGCATCGTCTGCGCATTCGCCGGTCTCTGCTACGCCGAGATGGCCTCGACAGTGCCGGTCGCCGGCTCGGCTTATACTTACGCGTATGCCACCATGGGCGAGTTCATCGCCTGGTTGATCGGCTGGGACCTGATCCTCGAGTACATGGTCGGCGCCACCACGGTCGCGATCGACTGGTCGGGCTACGTCGCCAGCTTCCTTCACGATCGAGGGATCGACCTGCCTGCGCGGTTCCTCGTCGTCCCCGGGCACCATCATGATCGAGGTGCCTGACGAGATCGCCTCCAAGCTCCATCTTCGACATGGCTGGTCGATGCTCGAATCGGTCAAGGACCAGGCTCGTCGAGGCGGGGTACGATTTCTCCGGCTATCCCCAGGTTACGGCTATCATCAACATGCCCGCCATGGTGATCGTCGCGCTGGTGACCGCACTGCTCGTATTCGGCGTCAAGGAGTCTGCGCGGGTCAACAACGTCATCGTCTTCATCAAGGTGTCGATCCTCGTCCTGCTCATCGCCCTCGGCCTCCCCTTGATCAATAGTGACAACTGGGGTGGGAAGTTCATCCCCGAGTCGCACGAGTGGTTCCATTTCGGCTGGAGCGGGATCTGCCGCGCCGCCGGGGTTGTCTTCTTCGCCTATATCGGTTTCGATGCCGTCTCCACGACCGCCCAGGAGGCGAAAAATCCCCAGCGCGACATGCCAATCGGCATCATCGGCTCGTTGATCATTTGCACCATCCTGTACTGCCTCGGCGCGCTGGTAATGACCGGAGTGGTGAACTACAAGCAACTCCACGTCCCCGATCCGGTCGCCGTCGCCACCGACGCCATGGGTAAGCCGTGGCTCTCCTTCTACGTGAAGATCGGCGCCATCGCCGGGCTCAGCTCGGTGATCCTGGTCATGCTCATGAGCCAGCCGCGCATCTTCTACGCGATGTCCAAGGACGGACTGCTGCCGGCGATCGTCGCGAAGATCCATCCCCGATTCCATACCCCGTATATCACGACGATCATCACTGGCCTGATCGTCATGACGGCGGCGGGACGGTCCCGCTCAGCGTCGCGGGCGAGCTGACCTCGATCGGGACTCTCTTCGCCTTCGCGGTGGTTTCGGGGGGAGTGCCTGTACCTGCGAATTACCCAGCCCGACGTCGAGCGCCCGTTCAAGGCTCCGGCCATCTGGTTCACGGCGCCGATGGGGGTTATCACCGCCTTTCTCTTGATGGCCACGCTGCCGCGGACACCTGGATCCGACTGATCGTCTGGATGCTCATCGGGCTGGTCATCTATTTCGTTTACGGTGCGCATCACAGCGTCCTCGGGGCCGGCAAGCCGCCGCCGGGGAGTTGCCCGAACTCGGCCGTGGACGCTTGAAGTGAAGTAGTCGCCGATCCCAGACCTGGAGAAGATCAAGTGCCTCGATGAGTCCGGAGGGCCTGGAGGGTGCGCTCCATGTCCTCCGGCGAGGGCGCGGTCAGATCCACCTCCTTGCCGGTCAGCGGATGCCGGAACCGCAGCCGGTGGGCATGGAGGCGCCTGGCGATCGATCAGGGTGACGTCGGCCTCGCCCGGGGCGAGCGCGCTCCTCCGCTCGGGGCCGACCACGTCTCCCAAGGTGATGCGATCCCGTCCCGAATACATCTTGTCGGCCAGGATGGGATGGCCGATGTGGGTCAGATGGATGCGAATCTGGTGGGTGCGGCCGGTCTGGGGCTTGCATCGGACCAGGGCGAAATCGCGGAACCGCTCGAGGACTTCGTAGAACGTCACCGCGGACTTGCCGCCGTCCTCGAGGGTGCGAATGGCCATCTTCTCGCGGACGGTCGGATGGAAGCCGATGCTCCGATCGATGTAATCGCTGTCGCGCTGCGGGACCCCGTGGACCAGCGCGAGATACTCCTTGTGCACCTCGCGCAGCTCGAACTGGAGCGCCAGCCGCCGATGGGCCAGGTCATCCTTGGCGACCATGAGCAGTCCCGTCGTGTCGCGGTCGAGACGGTGGATGATGCCCGGGCGATTCTCACCGGCCAGAGTCGAGAGCGTGTCGAAGTGGAATTGGAGCGCGTTGACCAGGGTGCCGCGCCAGTTCCCCTTCGCCGGATGCGTGACCATCCCCGGCGGCTTGTTCACCACCGTCAAGGCTTCATCCTCGTAGATGACCTCGATCGGGATGTCTTCCGGCGTCGGGAGTCATATCGGGCAATTCGGGGAGACGGATGCAGACCCGGTCGCCGGCCCGCACCCGGTACGACGCCTTGACCGTTCGCCCGTTGACCAGCACGGCCTCGGCGTCGATCACCCTCTGGATCACGGCACGGGAATAGTCGGTGAAGCGGCTCGCCAGGTAGGCGTCGATCCGCTTGCCGTCCGTCCGAGGCTTCACCTCGAATTCCTGAGGGGTTTCCGACAGTGGAGGAGGCCACATGATTTGCATGCCATCGCAGAGATGAAGACCGGCAAGCCATTCCGAGCCGAGACCATGAGATCGCTTCTTCAAGAGCCCTGTTGTGAGTCCTTCGAAACCAGGATCAGTGCGGCGCCTTCTCCTTGGGGACTTCGGGCTTGGATTCGGGCTTGGACGAGAACACGTCGTCCGGGAGGTCGCCTTCTGGGTCGCGGCTGGCTTGACGGGCTCCGCCTTGCCCTTGGCTGGGGGCTGGACGGCCTTGGTCTTGGAGTCGGCCTCGGCCTTGGGGGTTTGCGTCTTGGGTTCGATCCGGACGTCGCGCAGGCTGGGAGCGACCAGGTCGGCGGGGAGTCCGGTCCCGGCGGTCGGCGAAGCGGTCGTGCTACTCGGATTGGCCATCGGGGTCAAGGGACCAAAGGGTGCGGTCGTGGTCGCCGGGACTGGTCGAAGGGTTCAACGGACCGGGGAAAACGGACGGAAAAGTCTCGGTGCCAAAGGGCGGCAGAGTCATCTTCGTCGGGGAATAGGCGTAGAGGTCCTTGTAGAATGCGGGAGCCGCCGGATCCTTGAGTGCTTCCGCGAACCGTTTGGCATCATCGGCCTCGGGGGTGCCCGGCCAGTCCGTCATGACGAGCTGGTATTGATCGAGGGCCTTGGACAGCTCGTTGCGCATCTCGAGGACCCTTGCCTTGCCCAGCGCGGCGACGCGCGCCTGCGGCGAGTCGTGCGGGGCCGCTTGCACGACCTGATCGAAGAGGTCGAGCGCCTTCTTCGCCGTCGGCAGGGCCACGTCGCGGTTGTTCGGCAGGTCGCTCAGGGCCAGGTTGTAATACTCGGTGGCCGCCTGCAAGAGCGCCCAGGTCGCCGCCGGCGAGTCCGGATACTCCTTGGCCAGGTTCACCCGATCTTCGGCCGTCTTGGCGGTTTCGAGCTTCGCCCAGACTTCCGAGGTATTCGATCGCCCACCCGTGGCCAGTTTCCAGACCAGGACGCCGATGAATAGGCACGCGATGATCGTGACGGGCCACGCCAGGTAGCGTTTGGGCTCCTTGATCGCGTGAGATGTCAATCGCCCGAGGGCGGTCATCTCCTCCTCGGGATTGTGGATGACCGTCGGGACGACATGCTCGAGCTGGTGTCGCACGGGAAGGGAAGAGGAACTCCGTGCGCGCCGCGACTGCTTCTTCATCCTGGGACCTCTCGCCGTCAATCCGGGTCGAATCCCGTGTGACGATGGACTATCCTGCGTGAACTCAACTACCCGAGAATCTTATACTTTCGATCAGGAAACGGTCAAGCGAACCCGATTCCCTACGACATCAGTCGTTGAAAAAGCGTCTGCTCCGCCGTGCGGAACAGCAGCCAGTCGCGATCGTCTTTACTCAAGAAGTCGAGGTGGTCTCGGATCAGGGCCACGCTGTCGACGTAACGATCCTTGACGACCTGGAACGGACAGTCGCTCTCCCACATGCATCGATTCGCCCCGAACGCCCGGACGACTCGGCGGATGAACGGGGCAAGGTCGAGATAAGGGGGCGTCTTCTTGCCCAGTGCGTAGAAAGCACCCACTTTGACGTAGATCTTGCGATGCTGGGCGAGCCTGCACAGGGCTTCGACGTCGGCATCCCGGATCGCTCCGTCCGGGCCGGCGCCGATGCGTCCGAGATGGTCGATGATGACTTTGGTGTCGGGGAATCGCCGGCACATGCGGTCGACCTCGGGGAAGCCATCGGGGTCGATCAGGCAGCTCAGGGCCTGGCCGGTCTGGGCGGCGGTGGCGAACATCGCCGCGTAACCGGCCGGCTCGAGCCAGCGCGCCGGCGGCTGCTTGCCGTAACGGGGCTGGATGCGGAAGGCATGAACCCCCCGCTTCGATAGGTCCCGCATGGCGCGGCCGGGATCGTCACTCAGCGGGTCCACGATCGCCGTGCCGACGAACCGGTCCGGGTAGAGCTTGATCATGTCGAGCATGTACCGGTTGTCGAACTCGTAGTAGCTCATCTGGATCAGGTTGACCCGCCCGACCCCGGCCGGCCGGCAAATCGCCAGAAGCTGCTCGGCCGTGAAGGACTTCGGCTGCATGTCGGCGACCGTAAAGCCTTTCGCCAGCGGGTAATGGCGCGACGTCGGGCGTCCAGATATGCGAATGGGCGTCAATATAGGGTTCCAGGTCCGGCACGGTTCCATCCCCTTCCGTCAAAGGGCCTCGGCAAAGAATCTTCGAGTCCGTTCCAACCAGCCTGCTTCTGAGCCTGAACCAGTTCGATCATTCTCGAAAAGGCGACTTCATACGAGACGAGTCAGTCGATGCGGTTACTGGAGGAATCGTGCTTTCTCTTCTGCCGAAGGAATGCGGCAGGTCTCGCGCTTTCCAAACCAACGATACCGGTTTCGGGCAATCACGCGGTAAACCGGATTTCGAATCCAGCGAGGGATGAATCGAGCAAGGCTCACCCACCACCAGAGACCTCCGAGGCGCCGATAGACCTCGAGTGAGGCGTCCGACTGATCGTGGATTCCCGATTCATCGACGTAGACCATCGACCAGGCGCCGGGGTCATCGGACAGCGGAGGAAGTATCTTGCCGGCGGTCTCGCCGCGTAGAGGGGCAAACAAGAACTGTTTTCGGCGATCAACCCGTAACATCAGGTTGACAAAGCCGTTGCACATGATGCACACGTCATCGAAGAAGATGACGGGTCTCGTCAATCCGGCTGCCGACAGCGCATCATTTCGCAGAAGCTGTTGCATCTCTGACCGTTCCTTCTCCGCGCCAGCATCGGTGAGAACTTGACTCCAAAGCTTAGTAGACCGGCCGGCCGCCGCCGATCATAACCGAGGTCACCGTGTGGCGAGAATACGGAGGCCGGCGGTAGCCCTCATCTTCTGGATGAGGTCGCTATTACCTCGGCAATGAAGAAGCTCAAGTAGGTCAGGCTTTCCAGCCTGACGTGTCGGAAATGTCAGGCTGGAAAGCCTGACCTACTATCATGCCGGCGCAATAAAGCAACTCTATCATTGGCCCGTCATTTGCGATAAAACGGCGAGGCGTCTCTTAGAGCCTGTCCCGGAAGGGTTGTAAGGCGGATAGTAGGGTGGGTGAAACCCACCAGTTCCCAAGGCTTCATTGGTGGGTTTCACCCACCCTACAGCCGTCGAACCGCACTTATTGGGACAGATTCTTACAGGTTTGCTCAGGATTCCCCTGTTCCGAGTGGCGCCAGGCCACTTCGGGAAAACCAGTGAGCACGCGCGATCCATCCAGAGTTCCCATGGCGGTTGCCGGGAGTCATTGACTTGGAGACGAGCTGCTGCATAGCGGGCGGAGGGCCTGCCGGGATGGTGCTGGGCTTTCTGCTCGCCCGGTCCGGCATCGATGTGGTCGTCCTCGAGAAGCACAGCGATTTCTTGAGGGACTTCCGCGGCGACACGATCCATCCGTCAACCATGGACGTCCTGCACGAGCTGGGGCTCCTGGAAGACTTCCTGAAGCGGCCACACCAGGAGGCCCGCGAGCTGAGTGGCTATGTCGGGGACATCGAGGTCCCTATCGCCGATTTCACCGAGGTCCCGTCCCACTGCCGGTTCATCGCCTTCATGCCCCAGTGGGATTTCCTCGACTTCATCGCCGAGCGAGCGAGGCGTTATCCGGCCTTCCATCTCATGATGCGGGCTGAGGTAACCGGGCTCCTGGAGGAAAACGGCCAGGTGGTCGGGGTGCGGGCGACGACTCCGGACGGTCCGCTCGACGTCCGCGCCGAGCTGACCGTCGGCGCGGACGGACGGCACTCCACGGTCCGCGACCGGGCCGGCCTCGAGGTGAAGGACATCGGCGCTCCCATGGACGTACTCTGGATGCGGCTCTCGCGTCACCCCACGGACCCGAGCAACCCATGGGCCGATTCGACCGGGGCCGGACCTCGTCATGATCTACCGCGGCGACTACTGGCAGTGTGGGTTCGTCATCCCGAAAGGTGGATATGACGAGATTCGGAAGAGGGGCATCGACGCCTTCCGCGGGAGGTCGCGGAGGTCGCGCCATTCGTGCGCGAGCGTGTCGATGAGTTGAAGACCTGGGACGACATCAAGCTCCTCACCGTTGCCGTCGACCGCCTCCTGGTCTGGTATCGTCCCGGGCTCCTTTGCATCGGCGACGCGGCTCACGCCATGTCTCCGGTCGGCGGTGTCGGCATCAATCTCGCGATCCAGGATGCCGTCGCGACGGCCAACATCCTGGCCGGCCCCCTTCGGGAGCACCGTCTTACGACCGACGACCTTCAGCAAGTCCAGCGCCGCCGGGAGTACCCGACCCGACTGACGCAGCGCCATGCAGGTGATCGTTCAGAACCGCGTCATCGGACGCGTGATCGGTAGCCGAGAGAAGCTCTCACTCTCCTGGCCTCTGAAGCTCCTCCGCCGATATCGCTACCTGCGCCGTTTCCCAGCGCGCATCATCGGCGTCGGTTTCCGCCCGGAGCACGTTATGACGACCGAGGCCGGTAGCACATAAATTCTCGTTAGGCGACCAGCAGGAATCCGTTTACCCGCGATCCGACCGGGCCATACCAGCCCAAAGCGCCAGCGAGGGTCGCCGTAAGTCCTTACAAGACAATGGGAAGACCCTCGCTGGCGCTTCGGGCTGGTATGGGAACGATCCGGATGAGTTTTCATCCGCCTATCGCCTAATAAGGAAAGTGAGTGACTCCAGGCTAGCATCGTTAAGATGCGTGTCGAGACCGTTCGGATTTCGCCCCGAAAGGGCCGCGACCGATCAGCCCGGGGCATCGCCCTCGCTACTTCTTCCACACCACCTCCATCCAACCGTTCTGCATCTCATCCCAGGTCTGCAAGCCCCAGTGGACGGACTTCGTCGGGTCGGGGTTGCGTGGGTTGTCCTCCGAGTTGTCCCAGTGGCCGATCCACGTCAGCTTGCTGCCCTTGGGGACTTGCAGGGGCTTCTCGAAGCGGTAGACGCTCTGCCAGTTGAAGTCGTAATCGGGCACCGACAGCAAGGTCTCGGTCGAGCCGTCCGGGCGGGTCAAGACATATCGGGCGCTGGTCCCTCGCAGGTGCATGTGCGGCATGAACGACAGCACCAGCGCGTCCTTGGGGAACGTGAACGTCATCTGTCCCTGGTAATCGGAAGTCCGCGGCGGAATCCGGAAAATCATGTTCGCCAGGATGTTCATCTCGACGGAGTTCGCCGGCGGCCTCTTGGCGAACCGGACTCCGACCGAGGAGCGGTCGGTCTGCTCCGTTCCGTTCGGTGTGTAGTGGACCTCGAAGAGCAGCTTCGATCCGGCGGGAATCCGTCGTGCGGTGTCAGCCGAATACATGGCCGGCATGTCGCCCGGCGCCCAGCCGACGAGAGTGGCCGCCGTGCCATCCGGGCTCGTAGGGGTCGCGACGGCCCGGCGCCAGGATGTAGACGAGGATGTGATGGACCACCTTGCGATTGCCCGGACGGCACTCCGCCCGCTGCACCCACACATCTTCCTTGAAGCCGGGGTCCACGAGGAATCTCTGATAATCCAGGACGCCAGTCGCTGGCACCTTGAACTCCCTGGCCATCGTGAAGACCTGGTCCGGCTCGCCGATTTTCCAGCCTGTGACGAACTTCAACGGGGGCGGCAGGTCCTTGTCATTCCCCCTGGGAGCTCCCGCGTCAATCCAGGCCAGAAGGGTCTCGCGCTCGTCCTCGGTCAGGCGTCGGTCGTTGGAGAACTTGCCGTGGCGCGGGTCCGCGTGCCACGGGGGCATCCGCTCTTCGAGCACCGCCTCGCGGATCCGGGCCGTCCGTTTCTTCGCGTCTTCGAAGGTCAACAGCGGGAACGGTCCGATCTCGCCCGGCCGGTGGCATTCCTGGCAGCGTGCCTGGAGGACCGGCGCAACGTGCTTCGGCGTAGGTCACTTCACCCACGTTCTGCGGCTTGCGGGAGCGTTCGATGAGGCAGCCTGATGATTCGGTCCGCGGCGTGGTGATCGGTCGGCCCGCCAGCAGCTCGTCCAGGGCCTCCTTGAGGTCGCGCCGCGTGGGCTTGTCGCGGCTGGAAGCCGATGCCGTACTGGTCATCGATGCGGCCGTGGTAGCGGATCACCCGGTTGGCGTCGAGCAGGAACACCTCGGCAGTCCGCTTTGCACCGAAGGCACTCCGCCACCTCCTGGTCGAAGTCCTTGAGCACGGGGAAGGGCACCTCCCGCTCCTGGGCATGTGCCGAGACGCTCACGAACGAATCCTGGTTGCTGGAGTTGATCGCCAGGAACTGCACCCCCTTACCGGCGTACTCCTTGTGCAACTCGATCTGGGTCGGGACGTAAAGGTTGGCCAGCGGACATTCGGTGTCGACGAACACGACGACAAAGGCTTTCTTGTCCTTGAAGCCGTCGAGCGACCGCGGGCGACGGTGGATGTCTTTCAGGCTGAAGTCGGGGACGACGGCGCCCACCGCGGGTGGAGAGACCTTCGCCTCGTCCGGGGCGGGGAAGCCCACCGCGGTGGCTGTCAGAATCGCGAGTAATCGCAGCACCATGTCGTTCTCCTGGAAGTAGCGATCAGCGGCGGGGCCGCGACCACGCGGGAGCCGCGCGAATCGGACCCTCTCAATCGACCCTGGCTACCAGTTCGGGCCAAATTCCTTCTCTCGATCGGAACTCGATATCATAACCGATGGTCTTGCGGGGAACGACGGGGGCCAAATCAGGAGCGTCGCCGGAAGGGTGTTGGTAGCCGGTCGAACCATGTCCAGGGCGACGGTCAAGTTTTTCGAAGAGCGGGACGTCAGACTGTCCTTGCCGCGTTTGCCTCGTTGGAGTATCGTCCGCAACGGCTGGCGACTCTGGGCGGAGCCGGAGCGGTCAGTTTCGGTCGCGGAGAGGATCTGGTGCGACTCAAGGGGGGAGGGATTCCCATGGCAAACCGCCGATGGCGATGGTACTTGGGGCTTCTCGTTGGACTGATCCTGATGCCCCCGTTACTCTGGCTGCTCGTTGTGGCGATCGCTCCCACGGGCTGGGCCAAGGGGAAGGTCGTCGCCATCCTGGAGTCCCGGAGCGGGCGTCGCGTCAGCCTCGAAGGCCTGTCGGTCCGACTGCTGGGCGGGATTCGCCTCACGAATCTCGAGATCGGCTCGCCGAATGACCTCGGCAATCCCTGGCTCAAGGCCGCCGACATCCGCCTGGACATCGGTCCGCTTCAGATCGTCCGGGGCAACCTCAGGCCGACGCGGGTCGACGTTGACGGGGTTGATCTCCGCGTCCTGCGGCGTGTCGGACGGAACGGTCGAGCTGGCGGACCTCATCCAGCCGATCTCGGTCCCTTCGAACCGATCGATTACCTGGAAGGCCAAGCCTGCCGATCATGTCGCCGTCCAGGTCCGCAATACGACCGTGACCGTGCTCGACGAACCGACGCAGACGCGGCTCCATCTCCAGGATGTCGAGGGCGAGGGATACTGCGAAGGGCCCCGGGCCGTCGTCGACCAACTGAGAGGAAGCCTCAACGGCGGGGCATTCCGGTTCGCCGCGCAACTCGATCGGACCGCCTCGGCGCTGAGCCTGGAAAGCCAGTTCCGCGCCGATGACGTGAACCTCGACAATGGAATGAACATCCTCAGTTATGTCGTGCCCGTCCTCGCCGGCGCCCCGTCGGCCTTCAAAGGACGGCTCAATACGGACTTCTATATCCAGGGCCAAGGGGCGTCCTGGGGTTCCCTCTGCCGGTCGCTGGCCGGTCATGGGGTGATTGCACTCAATCCGATCACGCTCGATGGCGCCCCGCTGGTGGCCGAGCTGTCCAAGTTCGCCGACCTGTCGAGCTCGCGGCGGGTTGGCTCGATCCGGACCGACTTCGTTTTCAGGGACCGGCGAATCACCACCGATCACTTCACCATGAATATCGCCCGATTGCCGATCACCATGTCCGGCTGGACCGACCTCGACGGCCAGCTCGACTACCACATGAAGATCCAAGGGCTCAACGATCGGCTGCCGGACCAGGCGCGGCGGCTGCTCGGCGATCTGAAAGTGGATGTCGGGTCGATGACCTCGCTGACCCTCCGCGGAACGCTGAACCAGATGGTTGTCCAGCTCAACGGTGTGCCGATCGACGGCAAGTGTCTTCCGCGACGTGAAGCTCAATCGCGACGATCGGGACAAGCTCAAGCTTCTCGGCCGCCAGCTTCGCGACAAGCTCCTTCGCTGAATGGTTTTGCGCGATCGTGGGAGGGCTGCTCCGTCCCAGCCGTTAGCCCAGATTGGCCCAGACGAAGCCGCGCCATCCCGGACACGACTCCCTGAGACGAATCCACCTGCTGCCGGCCCGCGCCACGACGGTCCCGGGCTGACCTCCCGAGCCGATTCTCGGTCCGGATCCTCGCTCCCTCTCTGGCCTGCCAGGTTACGCGGCTACCTTCACTCGATGAGGTCCTAAACTTGATTCGCACCGGGGGGGCCTTTACAATCACTCACGGGTTGCCGATTCCGAGACGAATGGCTCCCCAGCGCGGGAAGGGTTCGACATGACCAGGCTAGTTCGAATCGTGGGCCTGTCGATCTGGCCAGGACTCGCTCAGGTCTGGTTGGGTCAAGAGATTCTCGGGCCTCTGCTGGGGATGTTCTTTGCCTCGGCTCTCAATTTGGCTGTGGTCGGCCGCTGGATCTGGTTCGAAGCGTTTGCACCGGGCTGGTCCGACTTTTTCGCGTATCTGGCGGCTGTTACGTGGCTGGCAAATTATCTTACACGTTCTGGTGGGTGGGATTCTGTCACCCGGATCGCCATCGAAGCAGAGATCGACCAACGGTTCCGCGAGGCCCACGAGGCTTACCTCCAGCGGCGTTGGATCGACGCGCGGCGGCGAATCGAGCGAATCCTGGCGATGGACGAGTCCGACGCCGATGCGCTCATGCAACTGGGGACCCTCTACCTACGAACACACCAGCCGGTCCTGGCTCGCCGTACGTTCCGCCAGTGCCTGGAATCTCATGGCGGCGCGAAGTGGCGCTGGGAAATCCAGCAATCCCTGGCTCGGCTGATCGACGCTTGAAGGCATCCGCCCATGCGAGTCGCCCCGCCGGATCCCGTGCCGGTTGACTGGGCCGTACCCAGTCTCGGGCGTCGACGCGTTCCCGATTCGATGAGGCGTGCCTCGATCGCGGAAATAATCCGGGCTGCGTGTTCATGGATGATTGTGTTATCGTGGCTTTTTCTCGACTGACCTTCAACCAAGACGGAGACTTCCCCCCGAGTCGCTCGCAACTCCGCTGACTGATCGGCTCTCTGTTGCGTAGAATAGTATAGGTGGAGCAGGACGTGGGACGTCGCGAAGTGGGGGCAATCGTCGGATCGGAGTAGACCGCATGTATGAACGCTTCACCGATCGTGCTCGCAAGGTGATGCAGCTCGCCAACCAGGAGGCGCAACGATTCAACCATGAATACGTGGGGACCGAGCATGTTTTACTCGGGCTGATCAAGGAGGGGAGCGGGGTCGCGGCGACGGTCCTGAGGAACATGGATGTGGACCTGCGGAAGATCCGCAACGAGATCGAGAAGATCGTGCAGGCCGGCCCCGAGATGGTGACGATGGGCAAGTTGCCCCAGACACCTCGAGCCAAGAAGGTGATCGAATATGCCATCGAGGAAGCGCGCAACCTGAATCACAATTACGTGGGCACCGAACACCTCTTGCTGGGCCTGTTGAGGGAGCAGGAGGGTGTGGCCGCCCAGGTGCTGATGAATCTCAATCTCAAGCTTGAAGAAGTGCGCGAGGAGGTGCTGAACTTGCTCGGTCATGGGATGGACGCTGGCGGCGAGAGCGAACGCGGTGCCACGTCAAAAGGCAACAAGTCCAAGACTCCCGCCTTGGACTCTTTCGGACGCGACCTGACCGACCTGGCGCGGCAAGGCAAGCTTGACCCGGTCATCGGCCGCCAAAATGAAATCGAGCGCGTGATTCAGGTGCTGTCGCGGCGCACCAAGAACAACCCGGTCCTGCTCGGCGAGGCGGGTGTCGGCAAGACGGCGATCGTCGAGGGCCTGGCCCAGATGATCGTCGACGGCAACGTCCCCGAGCTGCTGCGCGACCGCCGGATCGTGGTCCTGGATCTCGCCATGATGGTCGCGGGCACGAAGTACCGCGGCCAGTTCGAGGAGCGGATCAAGGCCGTGATGAACGAGGTCCGTCGGGCCAAGAACACGATCCTGTTCATCGACGAGCTGCATACCCTGGTCGGGGCCGGCGGCGCCGAGGGGGCGATCGACGCCTCCAACGTGCTCAAGCCGGCGCTCGCCCGCGGCGAGGTCCAGTGCATCGGCGCCACCACGCTCGACGAATACCGCAAGTACATCGAGAAGGATGGGGCGCTGGAGCGGCGCTTCCAGACGATCATCGTCGAGCCGCCCAGCCGCCACGAGGCCCTGGAGATCCTCCGCGGCCTGCGCGACCGCTACGAAGCGCATCACCGCGTCCAGATCACCGACGAGGCCCTGGAGGCCTCCGTCGAGCTCTCGGATCGCTACATCACCGGCCGATGCCTCCCCGACAAGGCGATCGACGTCGTCGACGAGGCCGGCGCCCGCGTCCGCCTCAAGGCCATGACGCGGCCACCGGACCTCAAGGAGCTCGACGAGCAGATCGAACGCCTCAACCAGGACAAGGAAGAGGCCGTCGCCAACCAGGACTTCGAGCGGGCCGCCGCCCTGCGCGACCAGGCCGACAAGCTCAAGAAGAAGAAGGAAACCATCACCCGCGAGTGGCGCGAACGCTCCAAGGAGATCGACGGCACCGTCGACGAGGAGGTCATCGCCGAGGTCGTCAGCAAGATGACCGGCATCCCGCTGACGCGGCTCGAGACCGAGGAGACCACGCCGGCTGCTCCGGATGGAGGAGGACATCCAGAAGCGGGTCATCTCCCAGACCGAGGCCATCAGGCGGATCAGCGAGGCCGTGCGCCGCAGCCGGGCCGGCCTGAAGGACCCCAGGCGGCCCATCGGCAGCTTCATCTTCGCCGGGCCGACCGGCGTCGGCAAGACGCTTGCTCGCCAAGGCGCTCGCCGAGTTCATGTTCGGCGACTCCGACGCGTTGATCCAGATCGACATGTCCGAGTACATGGAGAAGCACAACGTCTCCCGGCTCATCGGTGCTCCGCCGGGCTACGTCGGCTACGAGGAAGGCGGCCAGTTGACCGAGAAGATCCGCCGCCGGCCCTACGCCGTCGTCCTGCTCGACGAGATCGAGAAGGCCCACCCCGACGTCTACAACACCCTCCTCCAGATCATGGAGGAAGGCCGGCTCACCGATAGCTTCGGCCGGAACGTCGACTTCAAGAACACCATCATCATCATGACGACCAACGCCGGTGCCGAGGTGACCTCGTACACCAACATCTTCGGCTTCGACCGCGGCCGCGACGATTCCGCCAGCTACGAGCAGATGAAGGAGCGGCTCAAGGTCGCCATCGAGAAGTACTTCCGCCCCGAGTTCCTCAACCGGCTCGATGACGTCATCGTCTTCCACGCCCTCAACGAGAAGGACCTCAGGAAGATCGTCAACATCGAGCTGGCCAAGATCCTCGGCCGCATGAAGGACCGCGGGCTGGAGATGATCATGAGCGATGAGGCCAAGACCTTCCTGATCGCCAAGGGCTACAACCCCGATTATGGCGCCCGGCCGCTGCGTCGCGCCATCGAAAACCTCATCGAGAACCCGCTGGCCGAAGAGCTCCTCCGCGGCTCGTTCAAGGGCAAGGAGGTCGTCTTCGTCGACGTCGAAGGCGAGGACGAGGCCAAGCGGTTCAAGTTCACCGCCACGACCAAGGAAGAGGCCGAGAACCAGAAACAGGCCGAGGCCCTGGTGGCCGTCGGCGGCGGCAGCGATCTGTCCCAGGCCGATGGCAAGGATGCCTGAGTGTCACAAGACCGGGAACCGTCTCCTCGTTCCCACGTGTGAGAGTGGGGACGAGTCGGGGTACCTGATCGATCGATCGGGCCCAGGTCGTACCATCGACCGGGCCTTCTCTGTCGTGCCACTGACCGCGATCACTCGAGGCTCGCCGGCGAGACCAGGGCCGCGCTCTCCTGGCGATCCGGAACGCCCCTGCGACGGGCTCGCACGCGATCGACCAGGACGACGAACGCGGGGACCAGGATCGGCCGGACCAGGAACGTGTCGAGAAGGACGCCGAGGCCCAGCGCGAAGCCCAGCTCGCGGAGCGACGTCAGGCTGCCGGTGAGCATCGCGCCGAACGTCCCGGCCATGATCAGACCGCACGAGCTGATGATCCCGCCGGTGTGGGCCACGGCCCGGCGCGTTCCCTCGGTGACGCCGTGCTTCCGCTCCTCCTCGACCACCCGGGCCATCAGGAAGATGTTGTAATCCTCGCCGACGGCGACCAGGATCACGAAGAGGAAGAAGCCCACCGTCCAGTCGAGTCCGTCCCAGGGCTCCGGGCCGCGATGGAGTGCGCGGAAGACCAGGTCCGTCAATCCCAGCGAGGCCAGGTAGCCGAGCACGACCGTCGCGATCAGGTAGAGGCTGATCCCCGGCCGCCGCAGGAGCAAGACCAGGATGGCATAGACCCCCAGCGTGATCAGCACATACATCCGGCGCTGGTCGCTGGTGGTCACGCGCCGCAGGTCGTTGACCGCCGCGGTGGACCCGACCAGGCCGATCTCCCGGGTCCCCTCCAGCGGCTGACCGGCCGTCGCGGCGCCTGGAGGACCTCGCGGACGTGCTCCAGGGCCTCGAGGCTCGCCTCCGAGAAGGGGTCGGTCTTGAAGACGATGTCGAACCGGGTGATGTGGTTGCGGTCGGCCCGTCGGCTCGGGCTCAGGCTGACGTATCGCGATTCCGCCCCCGCTCGGAGGAACGGCTCGGCCAGTCGCGCGAACAGGCTGGTCGTCGCGTCGGCCGACAGCGGCTTGCCCACGGGCTGGGTCAGCGAGCGGACCTCGGCGACGTTCTCGATCGCCCCAGCCGCCGGCTGGTCTCCGCGATCGCGGTTCGTCCCGGCGGGCGATCGGAAGTCCATGCCCGGGTTGTCGATCAGTGCGGCGGCCGGACTCAGCTCGCCCACGGCGAAATAGCGCCTGACGACACCGGCCCCGATCACGCTCGGCCGGTCGGGGTCGAGGTCGGCGAGCTGGTTGTAGTTCGACTTGGTGCGAGCCCCCGCCGCCGCCAGCGCGGTCAGGACGATGAGGCAGACGGAGAGGATCGCGAGCGGATGCTGGACCACCAGGTCGGCGACCCTGACCCAGAACCCGTCATCGGCAAGGCGTCCAGGCTCTCGGACTCGCGATCCTTGCCGGGCGTGTGGTGCGGGGCGCGGAACGGCCAGAACATCACCCTTCCCAGGCAGGCCAGCAACGCCGGCGCCAGCGTCAACGAGGCGGCCAGCGCGACGGCCAGGCTCAGGGCGATCGTCGGCCCGGTGTACTTGATCTTGGCGAAGCTCGAGAAGTAGAGCATCCCCAGCCCGACGATCACCGTCCCGGCGCTGGCGACCAACGCCCCACCGACCTGGCCGATCGCCTCGCCGAGTGCGTCGAAGCGCGTCCGGCCGCGTCCCAGCTCCTCGGAATACCGCGCGATCAGGAACAGGCAGTAGTCCGTCCCCGCGCCGAAGAGCACGACGATCACGAAGACCCTGGTGATGTTGATCACCTGAAAGCCGAGGCCGGGAATCTTGGTCAGCAGCGCGATCGACCAGAACGACACGGCCACCGACAGCGCGATCGTGACCAGGGGGACCATCGCCAGCAGCGGCGAGCGATAGACCACCAGCAGGATCAGGATCACCAGGATGACCGTCGTCCAGGTCGTGTTGGAAATGCTCTCGTTGGCCGCCGTGTTGATGTCGTGGCCGACGACGGCCGAACCGGTCACGCTCAGCTCCAGCCCCGGCGGCGGCGCGGGCTCGTTCCTTCTCGAGCCAGTCCATGATCTGGTTGACCGCGACCCGCGTCGTCTTGGCCAGGTAGGTCCCGTTCATCGAGACGATCGTCAGGACGGCCTGAGTCCGGCCGTCGGGGCTCGTGCCGATCAGCCGAGGACCGATCACGGGCGACTTGTGCGTGTCGATCTTCTTGAAGCCCAGGCTCGGATTCGCCTTCACGAACTGGAGGAAGCCGGCTGGCCACCCGCTCGACGTAGCTGAAATCGTCCGGCGTCAAGCGGCCGTTCGCACGCTCATAGACCAGGACGATCTGGGAACTCGCGGCATCCCTGGGGAAGCCCCGCTCCAGCAGTTCTTGACCGATCACGCTCGGGAAGTCCGGGGGGAAGAACCGGACGTTGTCGTCCTTGGTCACCTCATCCCAGCGCGGTGCGGCCATGCGCAAGGAGACAGCCAGGACAAGCCACCCGAGAATCACCATCCAGGGGTGACGGATCACTAGACGTGAGACAAGAGAAAACATGTGTGGATGGGTTTCCGATGCGGCGGCGATGCGGCGATTGGTGATCAGGCGGTCACGCGGAGCATTCCATTCCTCAACGCGACGCCGTCTCCCAAGCCCACCTTCCTGTCAAGAGCCTAGCCGAGGAGGGTGGGTGAAGCCACCGAACTTCTTATTTCTCAGGGACTTGGCGGGTTTCACCCACCCTATGGACCTTCCGCGCATGATGGGCTCCAAGGTGACCGAACATAGTCGATCGCATCCCGCATGTCAAAGCGAAATGAGTCGAGGACATCCGGCCTGCCCCGCCCAGGTTGCCTCCTCATGCACGATCCGGGCCGATTCTCGGTCGAAAAACCGAATTCCGGCAGGAAGGACTTGCCGTCGGCCTTCGGATGTCCTACCAATTCTCTTAGGGGAATCCTGTTATCGAGGGGTTGCCGAGGGAGGCCCGAGTCTCCCGACGAGTCGTTTTCCCTGCTCCGCAGAAGCTTCACGTTCCCGGGATCGATCATCGTCGCGGACTGCGAGGCGTCCTGTCCCGTCCCGCAGCCTCGCAGACAACCCGAGAGGAACAATCCGTCCGTGTCCGCATCATTCGTGAATAAAATGGCTCGTGATTGGACTGGCCGACTGGCCCATTTCGCCTTACACCGTAACGACGAGCACCGGCTGGCCCTCTTCGACGAAGCCGCTCGATACGCTGGCCTCCACCTGGAGAACGACCTGGCCCGCT
>CAWJGW010000057.1:0-44074 GCA_963842405.1 uncultured Isosphaeraceae bacterium
GTGGTCAAGGTAATCGAGGTGAAATCCGCGATTCCTGAGCGAGGTCGCTGAGGCTGCCAAGAAAATTCCCCTCGGAGAGCCTGATCACTTGATCGCGGTTCCCGAGGGGGGTACTCCGTGGTTTATCACAACTTCGGAGTACTCGACCATGTATCACGATTTGCCTCGCACCGCCAGGTTCTGGTCCTTCCTTTTCGCCATCGACCAGGATCTGGCCGAGACCGCCCGCGAGGGCGGTTGTCCCTGCGGCGGACGCCTGCACTCCGCCAACTACCTCCGCAAGCCCCGGGGCACTCCCGTCCAGCTCCCCGAGCCCCAGTGCCTCCGACTGAGCTTCTGCTGCGATCGCGACGGCTGCCGGAAGCGACTGACGCCCCCGTCAGTGCGCTTCCTGGGCCCGACGGTCTACCTCGGCGCCATCGTCATCCTGATCAGCGCCATGCGGCAAGGGCCCTCGCCACGACGGGTCCGTGAGCTGTCCGCTCGCTTCGGCGCCGACCGCCGGACCATCGCTCGCTGGCTGGTCTTCTGGCGCGAACACTTTCCCCAGACGCCGTTCTGGAAGATCGCACGCGCCCGTTTGGTGTCGCTGGCCGAGATCGTCTCCCTGCCGTACTCGCTGGTGAATGCCTTCCTCAGCCGATCATCACCGCTGCAGGGGTTGGACGCTCCTGCTGCGGTTTCTCGCACCGATCACGATTCCCGGAGCCCTACGAATCGCGGTCTCACGATGATCGCCTTCCGCCCGCAGAAGATGCGCGTCGCTCACTGGGATTAGCCGGTGTATAGAAGTTGTCACGGTTCCTTCCCTCACTTTTTGGAGGAGACGTGATGACTCAATCACACCTCAGTTCGACCGCCGCCGCGTGGGCGCGGTTTCGCTTCGCCGTGGTGGGCTCGCTCTTGAGCTCGCCCCGCGCTCGCGGTGCGCTCAAGACCGCCATCGCCGGCCTGGCCCAGAAGACCTGGTCGCATCCCGTGACCGGACGCGAGGTCCAGTTCTCGGCCGTCACCATCGAGCGCTGGTACTACACGGCGCTGCGCCGGCTCGACGACCCCGTCGCCGCCTTGCGCCGCGCCGTCCGCAAGGACTGCGGCCAGGTCGCGCTGGCCACGGCTCTGGCCCAGCGGCTTCTGCTCCAGTACCGCCAGTACCCCCACTGGAGCTACCAACTGCACTACGACAACCTCGCCGCCTTGGTGAAGGCCGATCCGTCGCTGGGCGGCTCGGTTCCTATTCCACGGTCAAGCGCTACATGCAGGCTCACGGCTGGGTGCGCAAACCCAAGCCCCAGCCCGCCAGGCACCCGGGCCAGGCGATCGCCGAAGCCCGACGCCAGACTCGCGAGATTCGCAGCTACGAGGCCGAGTACGTCGGGGCGCTGTGGCACCTCGACTTCCACCACGGCTCGCTCAAGGTGCTCACGCACACCGGGGCCTGGCTGCACCCGATCGCGCTGGGCATCCTCGATGACCACTCGCGGCTCTGCTGCCACGTCCAGTGGTACCTCGGTGAGACCGCCGAGGACCTGGTCCACGGACTCGCCCAGGCGATCCAGAAACGCGGGCTGCCGCGGGCTCTCCTGACCGATAACGGCCCGGCCATGGTGGCCGAGGAAGTCACCGAAGGGCTGCTGCGCCTGGGCATCGTCCACGAGCGGACGCTGCCCTACAGCCCCTACCAGAACGGCAAGCAAGAGGCGTTCTGGGGCACACTCGAGGGACGGCTCGTGACGATGCTCGACGGCGTCGCCGAGTTGACGCTCGATCGGCTCAACCAGGTGACCCAGGCGTGGATGGAGATCGAGTACAACCGCGCCGTGCACCGCGAGACCGCCTGCGCCCGGTCGAGCGGTTCGCCCAGGCGGCGGACGTGCTCCGCAGTAGCCCCTCCAGCGAGTCGCTCCGCGACGCGTTTCGCCTGGAGACCACCCGGACGCAACGCCAGAGCGATGGCACGATCTCGCTGGAGGGCGTGCGGTTCGAGATCCCGGCTCGGTATCGTCACTTCCGCGAACTGACCGTGCGCTACGCCCGCTGGAACCTCGGCCGCGTCGATCTGGTCGACGGCCGCAACGGCCTCATCCTGGCTCCGATTTATCCCCTGGACAAGACCGCCAACGCCGACGGCCGCCGCGGCTTTGTCCCACGTCGATGGCCCCGACGTGCCGCCGGAGAGCCCTCGGCACCCCAACGGCGAGCTGCCGCCGCTTCTCAAGGCGATCCTCCAGGAGTATTCCGCCACCGGACTGCCGCCGGCTTACTTGCCCAAGACACCCCCTGGCCAAACCGGAGAACCCTCATGAACCGCAAGAAACTGCTGGCGGTGTATGGATTGAAATGGAACCCGTTCTCACCGGAGTTGCCCGGCGAGGGACTGTTTCTGACACCCCGGATCGAGCAGTTCGCCTGGCGGGTCGAACAGCTCGTCCAGGAAGGGGGCTTCGCGCTGATCACGGGGGAGTCGGGGACCGGCAAGTCGGTGGCGCTGCGGATTGTCGCCGGGCGGCTGGCCGCGCTGCGGGACGTCTTCGTCGGGGTGATTGAACGGCCCCAGTCCAAGACCGCCGACTTCTACCGCGAGTTGGGCGATCTCTTCGCGGTGAAGCTTCAGCCGCACAATCGCTGGGGCGGCTTCAAAGCCCTGCGTGAGCGCTGGAAGGCCCACGTGGCCTCGTCACGAATCCGCCCGGTGCTCCTGGTCGACGAAGCCCAGGAGATGAGCCCGGAGGTTCTCTGGGAGCTGCGGATTCTCTCCAGTGCCGACTTCGATGCCACGTCGCTGTTGACGGTGGTCCTCTCGGGAGACGGCCGGCTCCTGGACCGGCTGCGGCAGGAAGACCTGGTCCCCTTGGGGACCCGGATTCGCACCCGGCTGGTGACCGAACCGCGTCGCGCGAGGAGTTGCTGGAATTGCTCCGCCACGCGCTGGCCCAGGCCGGCAACGCCACGCTCATGACGGCCGAGCTGATGGAGACGCTGGCCGACCACAGCGCGGGCAACTACCGGTTGCTGATGATCCTGGGCGCGGAGCTGCTGGCCTATGGCCTGGCGCACGACGGTGGCGCAGTTGGACGAGAAATGTTACCTGGAGGTCTTTCAGCCCAGGAACTCGCGGCCCGGCGCTGAAGAAGAAAGGGAAGGTGTGAAGATGCCGATGTCCTGTCGAGGAAGGGCTTCCGGTGGTGCGCGTGGGAGAGATCGCCGAGCCGGAGAGCGGCCCGCGGTGGCTGGTGGACGGGCTCTGGGGCGCGTCTTCAGTGGGTGTGATCGGCGGCGCCCCCAAGTGCGCCAAGACCTGGCTGGGGCTGGACCTGGCGCTGTCGGTAGCCACCGGCACGGCATGCCTGGGCCGGTACGCCGTGCCGGAGCCGGGGCCGGTGCTGGTCTATCTGGCCGAGGACGCGCTGCTGATGGTGCGGCAGCGGCTCGAGGGAATGGCCCGGCATCGCGGTCTGGATCTGGCCGAAGTGGAGATCCACGTGATCACCGCGCCGGTGCTGCGGCTGGACCGCGAGCCGGATCGCGGTCGGCTGCGAGCGACGACCCGGCGGCTGCGGCCGCGGCTGCTGCTGTTGGATCCCTTGGTGCGACTTCACGGCATCGACGAGAACCACGCGGGCGAAGTGGCCGAGTTGCTGGCCTACTTCCGCGGGTTGCAGCGGCAGCTCGACCTCTCGGTCGTGCTGGTGCATCACACCCGCAAGAACGCCGCGGGGGGAGTCGCCGCGGGTCAGGGCCTGCGTGGTTCCAGTGACATCCACGCCTTCGGCGACTCGAACCTGTATCTGCGGCGCAGCCGGGACCAGTTGGTGCTCACCAGCGAGCACCGCGCCGCCCCGGCCTGGCCGCCGGTCCATCTGGAGCTGGTGGCGAGCGACGCGGCGACCACCCACCTGGAGGTCGTCGGGGACCCGGGGGACGGTTCGACCCCGCTGACCCGCGACGGCCCGCGGCGGAGCCTCGAGCAGCGGGTGCTGGAGCTTCTGAGCCCGGGCGCGACCGTGACCCGAGCGAAGCTCCGGGAATCCCTCGGAGTGAAGAACGAGCGGCTGGGCGCGGTGCTGGAGTCGCTGGAGCGAGCCGGCCGACTGTGCCGCACGCCCGCGGGTTGGCAACGTCGGGAGGGATCGATCGAACGGGCCGTTCCCGTTCCCCCTCAAGAGATGATCGGGAACGGAACGGTCGAACTAGCCCTCAGTCTCGTCTCCAGCGAACGAGGAGAGAACCATGCCCGGGGTGGACTTCGAGCGGATTCGCGCCGTCGTCACGATGGAGCCGGTGCTGAACTTGCTGGGGTTCGAGCCCACGAGTCGGTCGGGGACCCAATGGTACGGAAGCTGTCCCCTGCCGGATTGCGGGACCGGCCGCCGTCGTGGCAGTTTCTCGGTGAACGTGGCGAGCGGTCGCTACTATTGCCATCGCTGCCGGAGTCATGGCAACCCACTGGAGCTCTGGGCGGCGGCCACCCAGCAGAGCGTGTATCAAGCCGCGATCGACCTCTGCCGTCGCCTGGGCTGCGAGATCCCCTGGATTCGGCGCTGGTGAGGGCAACCTGTCCGGTCATTCCGACAGATCAGGCAGGATGCCATCACCAGACCCGAGGGAAGAGAGAAGAGGCCACCGGTACTGACTTCGTGCCCGAAAGGAACCATCGATTATCGTGATCGGTGCGCTGTCAATTATCGTGATCACTCTCACGCAGACATTGAGCCATCTCAACGATTGCGGTGTAAGAATGAGCGCGTCAACACCCTCCCACAAATCCATTATACCGAAACCCACCGTGTGCTGGCGCAATTGAAAGGGGAGGGTTGCCCCTCCTTTCATCGTATCCCATTGTCTGGGATGATTCACCTTAGGTGGAAAAGGGGACATTCCAAGGTGGAAAAGGCGACATTCCAAATCTCGACGCGGTTTGCGGCGATTGGGATGACTGCACAAACTGGGTAGAATTACTCTTCCTTGGCCTGGGAACCATGCACCAACCATCGCCGTTCGGGCTGATCTCAAGGGGCAAGCTTCCCGCTCGCCATGGCGGAGCCGGCGGCGGGCGGACGCCCGCGCGGCCGAAGGCTATACTCCAACTCCAGGCTCCGAGCCCTCGGGACACCGGGGTCAGACCAGGTTGTGCGCCGCACCGTATGGTGTTGGTCTTCCGTGGGTGCAATTCCCACCCGGCAACTGGGTCGCTCCAGCCGGTAGCTATCGGAGCGGCGGTGGAGGTAACGAAGCCGTCGGAGCCTTCGAGACACATGTGTCGCTTTGGCGATGCAGCGAGCAGGCAGGCCGTAACGCGAGTGAACGTTGAGCAGGCCTCGAAACGACCAATGTGGACGCCGACCCGGCAACTTGGCGGGGAAGGCCGCAGCCGCTGGCGAGCAGGGTAACGGTTGGAATAGGCCGACCCACGAGCGATCCGACCCAGCGGGCCACCGGGGTAATGACGACGGCATGTCTGTACACGGAGATCCACGCAACACGGGAAACCCCGAGTGGTGAGGCGCGTGACCCTCAACCGGACGCCCGCGAGGGAGAGGCCGGGCCGCCCGGGGTGGCGGATAGGCCCGTAGTACCGTTGACGCCGGGTAGCTCCGGTCGAGGGAAGGGGCCTTAGTTCAAGGTCAACGCAGCCAGCGGCCGACAGCCGGGAGATTGGCGTGAGCCTAACACCTCCACCAAAGGTTGGGACGTTGCAGACGGCGTTGCACACCAAAGCGAAGAACTCGCCCGACTATCGCTTCTACGCATTGTACGACAAGATCTACCGCCGCGACGTTCTGGGTTTCGCCTACGCGCGCTGCCGTGCCAACGGCGGCGCACCGGGGGTTGACGGCCAGAGCTTTGCGGACGATCGAGGCGTGCGGTGCCGAGGGATGGTTGGACGATCTGGCGGAAGAGCTCAAGAACGAGACGTATCAGCCCCTACCGGTCCGACGCGTGTACATTCCTAAATCGGATGGCAAGTCGAGGCCGCTGGGGATTCCTTGCATCAAAGATCGCGTGGTACAGATGGCTGCGGTGCTGGTCTTGGAGCCGATCTTCGAGGCCGACCTGGAGCCCGAACAACACGCCTACCGCCCGGAGCGCAGCGCCCTGGATGCCGTTCGCCAAGTGGAACGACTGATCAGGCAAGGGCACACCGAAGTGGTGGACGCGGACTTGTCCGGTTATTTCGACAGTATCCCCCATGCCGAGTTGATGAGATCGGTGTCCCGGCGGATCAGCGACAGCCGCGTGCTGCGGCTGCTCAAGATGTGGCTGGAGACCCCGGTGGAAGAGACCGACGCGAAAGGGCATCGCCGTCGAACGACCCGGAACCAAGACCTGGCGATGGGGACCCCACAAGGGGCTCCGATCTCACCATTGTTGTCGAATATCTACATGCGGAGATTTGTGAAGGGATGGAAGACCGGCGGACACGAACGACGTCTGGTGGCGCGAATCGTCAACTACGCGGACGACTTCGTCATCTGCTGTCGCGGCACGGCCGAAGAGGCCATGGCCGTGATGCGGGGGATGATGTCCAAGCTGAAATTGACGGTGAACGAGACCAAGACGCGACTGTGTCGGCTGCCGGAGGAGACGTTCGACTTCCTGGGCTACACCCTGGGCCGGAACTACGACCGTCGCACAGGCGCCCCCTATGTGGGACCGCGTCCGTCGCGGAAGAAGATCGCCCGGCTCTGCGGCGAGATCAGTGAACTGACGGAGCGCAAGACGACGTGGCTGGAGGTCGAGAAGCAGATTGGTCGGATCAACCGCAAATTGCGGGGCTGGTCCAACTATTTTCGCATCGCAACCATCAGCCCGGCCTACCGCGTCATCGACAGCCACGTCCGCTACCGGGTGCGCCAGTGGTTGTGTGCGAAGTTCAAGGTGCCGGGTCAGGGTAGGACACGATACCCTGACGCCTACCTGTACCAGGAGCTGGGATTGTACCAGCTCCAACGAACCTAGCCGCAGACTGTTCGTGAGCGAACGTGTGAACTCACTGATGAGAAACGCCTTGTAACGAAAGCTGGATGCGGGAAAACCGCCTGTCCAGTTTGATGAGCGGGGTGTGGAAACGGAGCCCGGTCGATGAGACAGAGCCACCGCGTCACACCTCGACTCTACCCGGGTTTTTCGCTCGAAAAACCCGGAACCTGGTCTGACCCCATCGACGTGTGGACCCCATCGACGTGTGGTCTGACCCCATCGACGCGGTCTGACCCCATTGACGACTCGTGGTCTGACCCCATCGACGACTGAGGATTGCGGTCCTGGAAGATGTTCCCGGCAGTGGTCTGGAGGCCTCCGCGAGAGCACGCCGTCATCGCGACCGCTCGACCGGATCTTGAGTCGTGGCGAGCGATCCGGACCGCGGGGCGATCGAGTGAGGTGGCGAGGGATTCCGCTCGCGGCTACGAATGCCCGGCAGATCGTCGGTCCGGTAGATCGCGATGGTCGCGTCGTCGGTGAATCGGACCGGCTCGATGCCCTTCAAAGCGAGCGAACAAGCCGGGTGGGGCACACGGCCCCCACTGGAGCGTGGCCGAGACGGCGAGGTAGGTCGTCCGGGGTTCGAGTCGAGTGGGAACGCCTTCGTTGGCATTCGCCGCCCGGACCGTGTAACTCTGGCCGGCGACTCCGTAGAGCGCAGGATCGTTGTCGCCGAAATAGAAGAAGGTCAGGTCGCGGAACTCAGGGTGTTCGCGCTGGAGCCGCGCCAGCGGCTTGAGGCCCTGACCCCAGTCGAGGTTCGAGTCGGACAGGATGTGACGGCCGCCGATCGGGCCGCCCGCCAGGACGTTGAAATAAGACAGCTCGTAGGGATGGATCGACGCGGTAGCCAGGGCCTGGGCGGCGAGGCCGGCGTAGGCCAGGCGTCGCGACCATCGATTCCCTTCGGCCAGCCCGGAGATCCAGACGATCGCCAGAGGCGCGAGCCGGCAGCAAGTAGCGGATTCCCAGGTTTCGGGTGGAACCGATGGAAGCGATCGCCACGAAGGCGGCCGCCGCCACGGGAAGGACCCAATCGCGGCCCGCCGGAAGGGATGCGGCGCGACATCGCGGCACGGGCCGCTACCACCAGCCAGAAGGCGAGTGGGACCTTCACGGCCAGGGCCACCAGGTAGTAGTAGCGCCAGCCGGTATCCCGGATCTCGCCGAACAGGTAGCTCGGCGCTCCGGACCGTTGCATGATCGACTGACGGACGAATCCGACCCAGTCCTGGGGGAAGGATGCCTCGACGATCCCCCGGAGTATCCGGCCCACCCTCGGACCGAACTTGCCGTCGAAACTCGGGTGGTCTCCCGTCTGCGCGCTCATCGTCAGCACGGCGCCGCCGGTGATGATGACGTCGGAGAGGAGCCATGATCGCCGTGAAGCCGATCATCCCCGCGGCCACGGTCAGGACCAGGCGGGCCGGACGGCGGTTTCCGTCCTTCCAGCGGTCCAGGCACCAGAGGAGCCCGAAGATCGGCGGCGCGACCACCGCCGTGAACTTGCAGGAGAACGCCAGGCCACCCAGGACGGCCGAGGCCACGAAGGCGCGGCGGTCTCCGCTCCGCAAGAAGAACCAGAACAAGAGCATCATGCCCGTCATCGACGCGACGATCGGGGTCTCCAATGTGATCAGGGGACCGTGACGCCAGGAGGTTGGGGCTCAGCGCGAACCACCATGCGGACACGACCATCGCACGGGAGCCGTACAAGCGACGGCTCCAGTACACGACCAGCGCCATCGCGACCAGCCAGATCCAGAGCGATGCAATCCGTGCCAGGGGCAGCAGGATCATCTCGTTCTCTGCCGGGTGATCGATCCATTCGCCGTAACCCAAGTCGATCCAGAGTCCACAGCATGGGCACTTGCTGAAGCTTCCAGAATGTCAGCGGCGTGCCGGCACGCGTGATCTTGGTCTGATCGCCGGTCCGCCACCATCGCGAGGCCACGGACAGAGTAGAGGACTTCATCGTAGGTCGCCGAGCTTCGCATCAGCGAGTCGGTCATCAGGCCCAATCCGGTCGCGGCCGCCAGGACCACGAGCATCACATGGGCAAGCCGGCCGGTTCGCCGTTCGGTTGGTTGCGATTCCTTCGCTTGCGGATCCATCCCCATCATCGTTGCGCTCCTCCTTGATTCTGACGCCGAATGAGATTTCAGATTCGAGATTGCGGATACCGGATTGCGGATTCCGGATTGTCGGATTCGCGGTGTTACCGCGATGCCGGTTCAGGAAGATCGGACGATCATCCCACCTTCTTGTTGACTGCGCCGGAGGTCTTGCACGAGCCTCGCGATCGTGAGCGCGTCGCGAATGGTCGGCGCCAGGGAATGATCGCCGCGGACCAGCCGATGGAACTGGTCGTTGAGCACGTCGCCGACGGTGGGCTCCAGCGGGAGTCGTTCGTCCTTGATCCCGCCTGGACCGGACCATTGAATCCGCTCGGGCATTTCCAGGCAAGCCGCTCCGCGTTCGGCGAAGACCTGGAACCCGGGCGCCGGAAGGAATCGGCTGGCTTCCCCCCAGCAGGCCCGATGATAGCGGCCAAACGAGATGTGGGCGGTCGCACCTCGGGAAAAAGTCGCCACGAAACTCTCGAAGTCCGATTCCGACTCGGCAAGGCCATCGGACGGGATCACCTGACACCGCGAGCCTTGCACGGCTTCGGGTAACGCCTGGAAGACAAACCCACACCAGTCGAGCAGGTAACTGCCCGGGTCGATCAACAAGGGCGCCGGGACGATCTGGTTGGTCGGCCCCGGCACGGCATAGCGGTCGAACCCGTACAGGCGGGAATGTCCGAGGACCAGCCGCGGCGGTCCCAACTCGGTCGCCAGTAATTCCTTGAGCCGGAGGGTTGCCGGATAGCAGCGGCGGGCGAACTCCGGCATGAAGACGATCCCGCTGCTTTCCACCAGCTTGACGAATCCCTTCGAGCTCGGAGAGATCGTCGGCCAGCGGCAGGGCACAGTAGATCGCCTTGCCCGCCGCACAGGCCATGGGGATCGGATGCAGCCCGAACCACTGCCGCGAGAGCAGGTAGATGACGTTGAACGTCGGGCCGTTCGACTAACGCCGAGAGTCCCTCGCAGGCCGCGCAGCCAATCTGGGCCGCTTCGATCTCGGCACGGCGATAGACCTGGTCGTAGACAGCGGTGACCCGGAACCGATCCGCCAGGCGTGCCAGTGACGGCTTGTGCCGGGTCTCCCAGAGCCGACCTAACCCGATCACCCCGACCCGGAGCCGAACATGCTTCGACTCGACCAAGCTCGCCTCCTGGAGATCCCGCTCTCCCTCTCCCCGCCGTTTCGCCTCATGGCTGTCTTCAGAGGTTATCAGCTTGCCGCTTCTTGGGCTACCCAGAACGTCAGTCCGGCACGAGCCTTTCCTCGGGTCCTTCCCGAATCCGCGAAAGGGTCGGGCTTTCGGTCAATCCTCGCGGTATCATGGCGCAGGCCGGTCGGGGAAGGCAAAAGGATCGGGAGACCGTGAATGCGTGCGGTACTGCAAAGAGTGAGCCGGTCGTCCGTCGAGGTCGAGGGGGCCTGCGTGGGCCGGATCGAGCGTGGCTGGCTGGTATTGCTCGGAGTCGAGCGCGGTGACGCCGAGGCCGACGCGGCATGGATCGCCGACAAGGTGCTGAAGTTGCGCGCCTTCGAGGACGATCAGGGCAAGATGAACCGAAGCGTGCACGATGTGGGTGGGAGCGTACTGATCGTCAGCCAGTTCACCTTGCTCGGCGATTGCCGGGGAGGTCGCCGGCCCAGTTTCACCGCGGCGGCCGAACCCGCCGAGGCCGAGCGGTTGTATCTCCTTTGCGCGGAGCTACTGGCGACAGTCGGGCCTGGAGGTGGCCAGAGGCGTCTTTCGCGCGATGATGAAAGTCGAGCTGGTCAACGATGGGCCGGTCACGCTCCTGCTGGATAGTCGCAAGCCGTCCTGATTCGCGACGAGGGAGGCATGATCCCCATGGAAACGTCCCCGGGTCGACGACGGTTATTATTGGGGCTCGATGTCGGGACCCAGAGTCTACGAGCGGCGCTGGTGGACTTGCATGGCCGGACCATCGCTCATGGCGTCGCACCGATCGAGACGACTTATCCACGGCCGACCTGGGCCGAGCAGCAGCCAGCCGATTGGTGGGCGGCGGCCCGACATGCCGTGAGGTCCGCCATGTCGAGCGGCGGCGTCGTCCGCCGAGGAGGTCGTCGCCATCGGTCTCGACTGCACGGCGTGTACCGTGGTGGCCTGTACCGCGGTTGGTGAACCGTTGCGCGGTGCCCTGCTCTGGATGGACCAGCGGGCATTCCGCGAGGCGGCGGAGATCAGCAACACCGGCGATCCCATCCTGCGGTATGTCTCCGGCCGCGTCTCGCCCGAGTGGATGCTCCCGAAGGCGCTCTGGATCAAGCGGAACGAGCCTCGAATCTACGACGAGTCCGCGCGGATCGTCGAAGGCACCGACTGGATGATGTATCGATTGACCGGCGAATGGACCTTGTCTCTGAATCACGTCTCAGTCAAGTGGAACTATGCCAGGCCGGACGGGGGCTGGCCGGTTCGCCTTCACGAGGCCGTTGGCCTGGGAGACCTCCGCGAGAAATGGCCCGAGACGATCGTGCCCCTGGGTAAAGGGGATGCTCGTCTGAGCGAGTCGGCGGCGGCGGACCTGGGCTTGGCGGCGGGGATTCCGGTGGCTCAAGGAGGGATCGACGCGTATCTCGGCATGCTGGGCCTCGGTGCCACTCAGGACGGCGATGTGGCCGCGATCGTCGGTTCCAGCACGTGCCACCTGGCGATGTCGCGCGACGGCATCTTCGGCTCGGGCGCGGCGGGCTGCTATCCCGACGCGACCGTCGAGGGGCTGTATACGCTCGAAGCCGGCCAGACGGCGACGGGGTCGATCCTCGACTGGTATCGCCGTCACTTTGCCGGGAACGAGCAGAGCGAGGCCCTGAGCCGCGGCATCAACGTCTTCCAGGTCCTGGACGAACGGGCCGCGGCGGTTCCGCCCGGCTCCGAGGGGCTGGTCGTCCGCGACGACTGGCAAGGCAATCGCTCTCCCTACAAGAATCCGCATGGCGCGGGCGCGATCACCGGGCTATCGTTGGCCCACGGGCCTGGCCATGTCTTCCGCGCAATCTACGAGGCCACGGCCTGCGGAACGCGGCACATCCTCGAAGACGCCTCGGCCCACGGTCTCCGGGTCGATCGAGTCTTCCTGGGAGGCGGCGGCGCCCGAGTCGGCGTCTCTGGCTCCAGATTCACGCGGACATCCTCAAGAAGCCCGTCCACCTGGCCCGCGAGGCGGAAGCCTGCGCGCTGGGCTCGGCGATGGCCGCGGCCGTCGCGGCGGGGATTTATGCCGACTTCGACGAGGCCGCGCGCACGATGGTCGCCATCGAGCGGGTCGTTGAGCCCGACCCGGCCAACGCGGGGGTCTACGATGAGTTATTCGGGCGATACGTCGAACTGTATCGGCGACTCAATCCATCCGACTCGTGCAGGACGAATCGGAGCCACCGAATGGCGGGTCACGTCGTCGTCACCTGCGGCATCGAGGATTCTTCTGATGTCCCGGGCCCCGTGGAGTACTCGGACGACTTCGATTCGATCGTCGAATGCCTGGTAATAGAGGACATATCGCTTGAACTTCGAGACGGGGAGTGAGCGAAGCTCCGTGAGCTGCGGATGGTTCGTCTCGTGCGGGGCTCCAATCCCGGGGGACTTGGCGATGAGGCTGAGCGTCTTATCGACGGCGTTGAGGAACCGATCGGCTGTCTCGATGCTCGCTTGCTCGCCGAGATACGTGTAGCAACCGATGAGGTCGGTCTCGGCCCGAGGGAGCTTGATGATGGCGCGATTCATCGCCGCTACGCTTCCGCTCCGCGATAAGCTTCTTTCCTTGCGCCTGATGTGCTCCCAATCCTTCTGAGTCAACGGAGTCGCCGGACCGGAGCTCGAGCCCTTCCAGGAGCAAGGCGTCAAGCCTCTCCCGCTCGCTCTGCCCGCTGCTTGCTGCTCTCGAATGATGGCACTCATGTACTGGCTCACCGTACCGAAGCCCCTCTTCGTGGCTTGGTCCTTGACAAAGGCCTTCAATTCGTCCGGAAGCGAGATGTTCATCGTCGCCATCAGGACGTTCCTCCAGACGTGACAGTATAACCGTTGCCAGCGAGACTTGCCAAACCTGTCTGATTCTGGAGATTCGCGGGCGGCAGGCGGCATTCCTCCCCATGGCTGAAGCCAGGGTGCTTCCTTGCCGCAACTTTGGTGATCTGTTGCGTTATTGCGAGTTATGGTCGGGCCCCAGCTCCTTGCGTAACTGGACGAGGGCGCACGACCAGAGTTTGCGGGCCGCCTCCGCGCTGATCCCTCGCCGACGACCGATCTCTTCGAACTCCAACTTCTCCCGGTGATGCCAGATCACGACCTCTCGATAGTGGTCTGGCAAGCGCGACACGGCTTCGATCAAGGCGTCCTCACGCTCGCGACGTGCCAGGTCGCGGCTGGGCGTTTCATCGCCGTTTACGGTATCGATTCGCGCTTCGTTGGCCAGTCCAAACCTCGCGAAGGACTTGACGCTTCGCGGTCGCCACGTACCGTCGGCGCTGATTCGCCAGGTGACGGATCAGGATGGTCCGGAGCCAGGCTTTCCATTCGGCAACGGAGCGGCCCTGAAATCCATGGAAGCCCCGCTGGGCTCGAACGAACGTCTCCTGAACCAGGTCGGATGCCCCTGCCTTGGCCTGGAGCGTCGGGTCCCACTCCTCGTTCGCCACCAGGAGCAAGTAGTCCCGGAACGAAAGGAGTGCCTGTCCCAGTCGCTCCCGGTCTCCGAGTCGGGCCGCTTCGATCCAGGACTCCAGCTCGATGGGTGCCGGGTCGTCAACGTACCGGTCGCGGATTCCTTGGTTTCTCATCCTTGAGTCATCCAAATGAGGGGGTGTCAGAGGCGCGCTGATTATGCGGAGCGGTCTTGTTCCTGTCAATCAAGCAATCTCTCTTTGATCGATCAAGGTCCGACAGGGTCGAGAGTATCCGGAATGGCTCGTGGGCCGAGATTGGTGCATTCCGTTCTGACGAGCCCGACGCGCCAGCGAGTGCATGGTGATTCCCCGCCGGAATGCACTCGCTGGCGCGTCGGGCTCGAATGCGGATCACGGCAGCGCCCACCAGTGTTGACCCATGAGTCTCCGGATTTTTTCTCAAGATCGCGTCCGGTCGGGCCGGAGTTGGTCTCTCAGTGGGTGAGAAGCATCGAGCGAAGCCGCTCGACGGGCAAGACCTCCATGACCTCAAGGAAGGAGTCAAGGATTCGATGGGACAAGAACCTCGGTCGAAAATGAGACACATCGTCGTCATGATCGTGGCGATCGTTGGCCTGTTCGGCAGTCCCGTACGCGCCGACCCAATCACCGGCATCGTGAGCTTCGGCGACAGCCTCTCGGATGTGGGTAACATCTCCATTGGGAGCGGGGGGACACAACCCTCCCCAACCACGAATTACTATGAAGGGCGGTTCTCGAATGGCCCGGTGTGGGTGGAGTACCTGGCCAAGGACCTTGGAGTGGCCGCACCGACCGCGGCGCTGGCCGGTGGAACCGACTATGCCTTTGGCGGTGCTCAAACCGGGACGGGGTACACCGCCTCGACGGCTCCCAGATTCCTAACATCGGCACACAGATCGGGATGTACCTCGGCGCGGGAACGTTCCGACGGCCAGCCAGCTCGTCACGATCTGGGGCGGTGCGAATGACTTCCTGCTCGGCGGACAGACGAATCCCGCGATTTCCGTCCAGAATATCGGCCAGGAGATCACGCAACTGGCCAACGCAGGCGCGAAGCAGTTCCTCATCCCCAACCTGCCGAACCTCGGTCTCATCCCATTGGCATCGCAAACTTTGACGATCGCCCAGCAGCAAGGGCTCACTCAGTTGTCAACCGAGTTCAACACCCTGCTCCAGGCGGAGGTGACGCAACTTCAGAAGAGCCTGGGTGTGCAGATTCATCTGCTGGACATCAGCTCGCTGTTCAATTCGGTCATGGCCAACCCAGCGAACTACGGATTGACGAACATCACCGGTATGGCCATAAACTCGTCATTCAATGGGAACGGCTATCTTTTCTGGGATCAGGAACACCCGACGACCGCCGTCGATCAGATCATCGGCGGTCTGGCTGCACAATCCGTCCCCGAACCGCCGTCGGTCTTCCTGTTCGGCTCGGTATTCGGAGCCCTGGTCTACTGGCACAAGTCGGCGATGCCGACAGGTCTCCCGGCGTCCGGAGTGATTGATCCCTCCGATGAATCATTCCCGCGAGTCGTCCGATCGATCCGGGTCGAGCTGGGACTCGCGACGGGTGATTGTCTCGATCGGACGAGCGGGTACTCCGACCACGGTCTGGCCGTCGGCGACGTCGTGACCTCGGGTGACGACGGCGTTGGCGCGCCCACGACCGAGTCCCGGCCGATGTTGACCGGGGCGACCAGGATCGAGCCGGCCCCGATGCGGCTCCGGTCTTCGATCCTGGTCGGATTCTTCGAAACACCGTCAAAATTGGCCGTGACCGCCGTCGCACCGAAATTCATCGACTCGCCGAGCTCGGCGTCACCCAGGTAGGCGAGATGGCGGACGATGGTCGTTGGCCGAGATGGGATCGCTTGACTTCGACGTTCGCAGAATCGCGTCTGGTTCGGTTGGGAATCGGTTCTGGTGAGATGCTTTCTTTTATCGATTATTGTCGATTCAAATGATTGGACGTGTACGTGCAACCGGATCAAGGCGACGGCCGGGCCGTCCAGAGGGTGATGGCGCCGGCGTGGTCGGCGGCGGCCAGGGTCATTCCATCCGGGCTGAACGCGACTGAGTCATGACCGAGGCTTTGCAGTCGGTGAGACAAAGTAACTCCTGGCCGGTTGCGATATCCCAAAGCCGCACCATCCTGTTCCTCGCCGCCCGACGCCAGGGTGTCGCCGTCGGGCCGAGGGCCACACCATTGACGAGACCGGAGTGCCCGTGGAGGACTGCAAGCAAAACGTCTCGGCGGAGGTCCCATGTTGCGATCGTTCCGTCTGGAGGCCACAAATCAGGCACGAACCGTCCCGTGAGAATGTCATCGCCAGAACCTGAGCGGTGCTTCGGATCGATCGAATCGCACCGGTGGTGAGGTCGGTCAGTGTGACCCGGCCCTTGACCCCTCCGCGGCGGCAGGGTGCGGCCGTCCGGGCTGAACGCCAGAGCATGGATCATGTCTGCGTGCTCGGTGATCGAGCGGATGGGATGGCCGTCGCGCGCATCGAAGACGATAACACGGCAGTCCGAACCGGCGGTGGCGACCGTTTGACCGTCAGGACCGAACGCCACCGCGCGGACATATCCGGTATGACCGCAGAGGAAGACGCCGGGAAGTCATCTGTCTTCCAGGTCCCAGAGCATCGCGTAGTTCTCTTCGTCAAAACTACCGCTGGCCATGGTACGGCCGTCGGGCGAGTAGGCCAGGGAACTCACCAGAGCATGATGGCCGTTCAGCGTGGTATTCTCGCGTCCGGTAGCCAGGTCCCAGAACCGAATGAAGTGGTCGTCACGCGGAGGCGAGCGTGCGGCCATCCGGTGCGAAGAACGACCGACCACGCTTCCTTGGGAACGTGCCCGCCAAGCACAATACAAGGTCGCGGCGAGCGGAGGTGCCAGAGTAGGATTTTGTGGTCCCCGGCGACCAACACCAGAGTTGCATTGTTGTATGTAAAGCACATGGTGGTGATATCGTTGAGCGGCGTCTCAGGTCGAAGGTTGCGGCCACGCACGACCCATGGTGATGTGCGAGGATCCGCAGCAGGTTTGTTTCCTCATGCCAGATCGCGATTTGGCGGCCGTCCGGGCTGAGAACGAACGATTCGGATGGCGTCAACCGTATCTACGGTATCCGACTTTCGTGTCCGCACCGGCCCTCGGGAACCAATCCGTGGACCAGACGATCGAATCGCTCCCGTTCCTTCGGCGAAGATTCTTCTTCGAGCTTGGTGGGAGGTTCGAGCACGATTGCCATGCCTTCTTGCCAGACACGTCCGCAAGCCAAACGTAAGCCGGAACGGAACCGGTGTACCGCGAACGACCCGTCCCGGGTGCGATGACAACAAGATTTCGGTCGAGGGCCGGGGCGATGCCGCGGGGCGGATGCACGATCCAGGATGTGTCGAGCTCGGCCCGCCGCGGTGGCTCTGGCCGTTCCATCGAGTAACAGTCTGAATGGACCAGCGAGTCGTCCGATTCGAGAGTCGTTCGCCGAGAGGTCTCTTCAATGCCGTTGGAGCAAGGTCACCTTTCTGGGTTGAGATGTCCCACCACGAAGGCGGCATCGAATCGGGATTCGGAATGAGTCCAGTCGCAGCTAGCCGTTTCCTGTCCGCTGTGAGAAGTGATGAGGAAATCGTGCCCCCGGTGTGGACGATGTTCCCTCGGAACTGAGCTGAAGGGGACATCCCATACTCGGATCTCGCCGGTCACTGCTTCAGCCGACGCGAGCGTTCCACTGTCCGGGCTGAATGCCAACCGCTGAATCGGGTGTTTTGAGCGTTGTGTAAGCGACCGTAAGACACCAGTTTTCCAAATCCCACAGCCCGATACTACCCTGATCATCGGCGGAGGCGAGGGTCTGGCCGTCAGGGCTGACGGCCAGGCAGCGGATAGCAGCTTCTTGCCCGGAGAGGACTTCAAGTCGGTCCCGGATCGATTGCCGGAGGTAGGACCAGGGGAAGGAATGCCGCTCCGAAGGACGGAGAACGGGCTCGGCTGCGTCGAGTAAGGAGAGGGCTCGTTGAAACTCGCGGGAGGCGATGGCTTGCTCGCACCTGGAAGATCTGAGATCCCGCCAGTTGGCGGAGTTGAGCATCTTCCCCTGTCGTTCGGAGTGGTGGAGTGCCAGGCGGAGCTGCTTGTTTTTCTCTTTCAGTTCGTCATCTGTGAGACGGAGCCTCTGATTCCTATCCTGCAACCTGTCGTTGTGTTCGCGGAGTAACGACTGATATCAAAGCAAACTTCCGATGCCTGTAACGATTGCCAGGACAATCACGGCAGCAAGCAACGCGGCAGTGGGTTTACGACGGGCCCACTTCCCAGCCTCGCTCCCCAGACCGTGACTGGTCGGGCCTGGATCGGTCGGCCATCGAGGAATCGCTCAAGATCTTCTGCCAGCTCCATTGGCCCGGGATAACGCCGCTCGGGGCAGCTCTCCAGGCACTTCAAGCAAACGGTTTCCAGGTCCGCGGCACACTGGTCCTGAGCTCGCGGCGAGCACAGGATCGTCGGCTACGACCTGGCGAGGGTCTCATCGAACTCGTTCTTGCCCAGTGAAGGGGGGGCGCCCCGCGAGAACCTGGTAGAGGATCGTCCCAAGGCAATAGACGTCCGTCGCCTCTCCAATCTCGGCTTGTCGGGCCTCGACCTGATCCGGCGCATGTACGACGGCGAGCCACATCCGAATTGCGAACGGGACTCATTCGGGTCGATCTCCCGAAGCTTCGCCAGGCCGAAGTCGCAGATCCGGGGCACCCAGGACGCGATCTCGACATCTGGCCAGACCTCCTGGCTCGGTACATCGAGATCAGCGAGTCTCTGCGACTGGAGCAACACATGACCGGATTGAGATCGCGATGAGATACATCGTCAATGGCCGTACATGCGTGGGCGAATGCGACCAGTTGAGCCCCCATCGCGGGGGCGGTTCGCCTCGGTTGTGAGCCATTGTTCCAGGCTCGGCCCCGACGACATAGGTCGAGAGAATGTAGCCCACTGGCCCGATCGCACCGGCCTCAAGGAGCGGGACCAGGTTTGGATCGATCCAATCGCGATGCCACGCACGACTCCCCGCAGAAATCGCCGCCATCCCTCAGAACCGGAAAGGACCTCGATCCTTGGGACTTTCAGTGCGACGCGGCGGTCCATGAGGGGATCATGGGCGAGGAATACGACCCCAAATCCGCCGCGTCCGAGTTCGCCAAGGATCGAGAATCGTCCGAGCGTCGAGGACACTCCGAATCGGGACTTTCTTCGGGTGAGCCAAACTTCGTCGAGCAGGCGGAGGCATCCCTCGATGTCGGTCGGCGAGGCGGGATCGTCATCTGCGAGCGGCTGGTCAGTGGTCACGGGGAACGGTTTCGCTACCCGTCGTCTGGGAGGTCGAAAAGGCTTCATTCGGCGGTACGTCATTGCGAGACATGAGCCGGCCCTAGTTCCTTCCTGAGCCGGACAAGGGCGCACAGCCAGTTGCGGGGCCGCCTCCACAGAGATGCCCCTGCGCCGACCGATCTCCTCGAAGGCGATCTTGTCCCGATGATGCCAGATTTCGACTTCGCGATACGGGTCCGGCTGGCGCGACACGGCCTCGATCAGGGCTTCCTCTCGTTCGCGCCCGCGACAGGTCGCGGATGGGGGCTCGTCGTTCACGGAAACCAACCGTAAGCCCTGGACGATCCTCACTTCGCGCTCGACGACGTTTGGCAGTGGCCACGAACCATCGTCGCTGGTTGGCGAGGTGTCGCACCAGGATGATTCGGTGCCAACCATTCCATTCCGCAACCGAGCGGCCACGAAACCTTTCGAAGCCTCGTTGCATCGAAAGAACGTCTCCTGCACGAAGTCTGAAGCCCCTCCCTTCAGCTTGAAGGCGGGCTCGATCCCTTCGTTGGCCACCAGGAAGAGATAGTCTCGGAACAAGAGCATCGCCTGCCCCAGGGCCTCCCTGTCCCCGCGTCGAGCTGCCTCAATCCAGGAATCCAAGTCGTGTTGCGACGGATCGTCCACCGCGTAATGGCGAGGTCCTTCTCGTAGGAACATGAACCACTTCAATGTGGAATGTTGGAATCGAGCTGATTATGAAGAGGTGAAAGTCGCCCTGTCAAGAAGCCACTCTCCGGCCTGGATTCTTGCCGAGCCCTCAGGGTATGCAACCGCGGGCTGACCGAATCCGCAAACGCAGGAGATCTGCTGGAAGGTGTCTAGGATAGGGTAAGATTGGGCGTATCACGGTGGTAGTGCGCGAGTCACGGGCGGCCGTCAACTTAATTCAGCGGCCGGCTGGGTACCCCGACCACGGTCTGGCCGTCGGCGACGTCGTGGCCTCGGGTGACGACGGCGTTGGCGCCCACGACGGCGTCCCGTCCGATGTTGACCGGGGCGACCAGGATCGAGCCGGCCCCGATGCGGCTCCGGTCGCCGATCATCGTCGAATTCTTGTGGACGCCGTCGAAATTGGCCGTAACCGCCGTCGCTCCGATATTGACCGAACCGCCCACCTCGGCGTCTGCCCAGATAGGCCAGGTGTCGCATGATCGTGCCGGTCCCCAGATGCGACTGCTTGATCTCGACGAACGCGCCGACTTCCACTTCATCTTCCAGCACGGTCCCGTCTCGCAGATGGGCCGACGGCCCGATCCGGCAGTTCGAGCCGATCCGGACCCTTCCGGTGATCGTCGTGAACGGATAGATCACCGTGTCGCGGCCGATGGTGCATCGACCGTCGATGTACGTATTACGCGGGTCGACGATCGTCACCCCTTCTGTCATCCAATGGTCGTGGATGCGCGCATTGCATGATCGCCGTCGCCTGGGCGAGATGCTGCCGGGTGTTGACGCCGAGGATATCGTCCGGTTGGAGGACATTGAGCGCCAGGACCTTACGGCCCATGGCCTTGAGGTATTCGGGGGCGTCGGTGAGGTAGTATTCGCCCTGGGCGTTGCTGGTGCCGAGCTGGTCGAGAGCGTCCCACAGTCCGGGTAGCTCGAAGACGTAGCAGCTCGGGTTAACCTCGGTGATGGCGCGTTTCCTCCGGGGTGCAATCGCGTTCCTCGACGATACGGAGGAACCGGCCGGCGGAGTCGCGGAGGATGCGGCCGAATCCGGTCGGATCGGGAAGGACGGCGGTGCCGAGCAAGCAGGCGGCATGGTCAACCTCCTGACGCTGGAGCAGGTCGGCCAGTGGCTGGGGTCTGAGCAGCGGCTCGTCGCCGACCAGGATCATGGCGGGGCCCTGGTATTCGGCCAGGAGTGGCCGGCAGATCTTGGCGGCATGCCCGGTGCCCAGTTGCTCGGTCTGGGTCGCGAAGAGGATGTCGGGCTCGCCCTGGAGGTAATCGCGGACCTGGTCGGCCGCGTAGCCGACCACGACGACGATCGTCTGAGCGCCGGCGCCGCGAGCCGCGTCCACCACGTAATGAATCATCGGCTGGCCGCAGACCTCGTGCAGGACCTTGGCCTTCTCCGATTTCATCCTTTTCCCATGGCCGGCGGCCAGGATGATTGCGACGGGTCCATTCATCAGGTCCGGGCCTCAGCTTGCGAAGGGAGCATTGACCATGGAGCGGCATCGATCGCCAGAGTCGCCATCATAAGAACTCCTCTCGCGGGGCCGTCAAACGCTCAGATCGGGACTGTCCCGTTCCCGACAGCGAACCTTGAACCGGAGAATCGAATCTGTCAGACTGGGTGCGACGAAGGCCAGCCTGAAGAATTGGGTACTGGCGGCCAAGCGATCTTTGTGTCGCCCCGGAGGAGTGGTGGACTCGCCGGGGCTCGAATTCGCGGAGGAACTCACGCGCATGTCGCTATCGAATGCGGAAGTGGCCAAGGTCGCGGTCCTGGCGCGATTGCGGATCAGTCCCGACGAGCTGGAGATGTTCACCGGCCAGCTCAACTCAATCGTCGATTATGTCGCGCAGCTCCAGGAGCTTGACACAACCGGAGTCGAGCCGTTGGCCCACGGCATCGAGGTCCGCAACGTGTTCCGCGACGATGTCCGCGGCGAGGCGTTGCCGCGCGAGCAGGCGCTGGCCAATGCCCCGAAGCGGAACGCGACGAGCTTCCTGGTCCCCGCCGTCTTGGACTGAATGTTCCCCAAGCCGATCCCCGGCGGACACGCGGCCAGGCCGCGGCTGGCGGGCGGAGCGCGAGCCGAGGACGCCGATCGATGATCCCTGACACTGCCGTCGCGATGCTGGCCCGCATGAACGCGGGCGAGACCACCTCCGAGGAGATTGTCGGCTCGCTGCTGGAGCGGGCGAAGAGCTGCCAACGACTCAACGCGTTCATTCACCTCGATGGGCGATCAGATCCTCGACCAGGCTCGCGCGATCGACCGGAAGCGGCGAGCCGGGGAGCCGCTCGGCCCACTGGCCGGCGTTCCCATCGCGATCAAGGACGTGCTCTGCGTGGATGGGGAGCCGACGAGCTGCGGCAGCAGGATGCTCAAGAATTTCCGTCCGCCGTATGATGCCACAGCGGTGGCACGGCTCAAGGCGGCCGATGCCGTCCTCTTCGGCAAGACCAACATGGACGAGTTCGCGATGGGCTCGTCAACGGAGAACAGCGCCTACGGGCCGACCCTGAACCCCTGGGATGAGTCGCGCGTGCCCGGCGGCTCGTCGGGCGGCTCGGCCGTGGCCGTGGCGGCCGGTCTGGCGCCCCTGGCGCTGGGGACCGATACCGGCGGCTCGATCCGGCAGCCGGCAGCGGTCTGCGGCGTGGTCGGGCTCAAGCCGACCTATGGGCGCGTCAGCCGATACGGCCTGATCGCTTACGCCAGCTCGCTCGACCAGATCGGCCCCTTCGCCCACGACCTGGCCGACGCGGCCCTCCTCCTCGGCGTGATCGCCGGGCGCGACCCCAAGGATTCGACCAGCGTCGATGAGTCCATTCCCGACTACGTCTCAACCCTGGACACACCTCCCGACTCGTTGCGGATCGGAGTCGTTCGCGAGTTCTTCGGCGAGGGACTCGACCTCGAAGTGGCCCAAGCCGTGACAAGAAGCCGTCAAGGTGTATGAGAAGGCCGGCGCGACGATCAAGGAAGTTTCGCTGCCCCACTCGAAGTACGGCGTGCCAGCCTACTACCTCGTGGCGTCGGCCGAGTGCTCCAGCAACCTGGCGCGTTACGACGGCACCACCTACGGGCACCGCGCCGAGGACTTCTCGCCCAGGTATCCGGGCGAGGAGAACCTGGCCCCGACTGGTCCGGATGATGATGGCCAGCCGCGCCGAGGGCTTCGGCGCCGAGGTCAAGCGACGGATCATGCTGGGCACGTTCGCCCTCTCGGCCGGCTACGCGGACCAGTACTACAACAAGGCCCTCCAGGTCCGTCGCAAGATCCGCGGCGATTTCGACGCCGCATTCCAGGAGGTCGAACGTCCTGCTCGGCCCGACGTCGCCGACGCCCGCATTCAAGCTCGGCGAGCGGACGGCCGACCCCCTCGCGATGTACTTGTCCGACATCTACACGATCACGGCCAATCTCGCCGGCATCCCGGGGATCAGCATCCCTTGCGGGCTGACGAAGGAGAACCTGCCGATCGGTCTGCAATTGCTGGCTGCGCCCTTTGCCGAGGAGAAGCTATTGCGGACCGCACGGGTCTTTGAGCGCGAGACGGATTGGCACACCAAACGGCCGGGGCTGGGAGTATGAGTTCCGCCAGCAGTGGTCGTCCCGCCCCGGGACTTCTTGCCGAAGCATCGCTCACGGACCTCGAAGCCGCCTGGAAGGAACGGGATGAGGAAGCCCACCAACTCATGGTTCACGGGTATCATTCGACCGCATTGTCCCTCAGAATCTACTCCCTGGAGATTCGCATCAAGACCTTGATCTGCAAGCAGCTCAGGCTGAGCCATCTCCCGAAGGTGTGCAAGACCCACGATTTCAAGGAGCTCGTCATCTTCACAGGTTTGTGGTCTGAACTCCAGGATCCGGCGAATGCTGCCGTCCGCCAGAATTGGGACTTACTCGCGGATTTCAGCAAGGTACGATTGAACGACCAGAGATACCTCCCGCGCGGATCGTTCGATCCCCAGGAGTTGAAGAAGTACAACGACGCCCTGGATGATCCGCAAGATGGAGTACTGGTATGGCTATCAAGACATCCTTGAGACCGGTCGCCCGGAAGATCGCCAAGGCGGTTGAAGCTTATGCCTCGTCCCAGGGAATGGCCCGGGGCGATTTCGCTCTCGCCGGGGCCT
Organism: uncultured Isosphaeraceae bacterium; assembly: GCA_963842405.1. Taxonomy (GTDB): domain Bacteria; phylum Planctomycetota; class Planctomycetia; order Isosphaerales; family Isosphaeraceae; genus CAVZRC01. The sequence continues at coordinate 23,997 of CAWJGW010000057.1, forward strand.
GGGACGAGCGGACAGGCGGGATCAGGCTGGTATTCGGAACCGATCGCACTATCAACGAACGTCAATGGTACGCGGGGATTCTCCAAGAGCTCCGTCAATCCTTCGCGGATCATCCCTGGATCACGATGAATATCGGCCTGGTTGTCGAGAATGTTCAGAACCTGGATGATGTCTATCTCCATTTCCCGGGCGGCGAGGATGAGGTCGATCTGACCGAGTTACTGGAGCGGTCCTAGGCCAGAGGTGACGTTCATGGACTACGAAATCATCATCGGGCTGGAGATCCACGTGCAGCTCCAGACCGAGAGCAAGATGTTCTCCTGGAGCGGGACGGACTTCGGTCTGCCGCCGAACACGCAGACCGACCCGGTCTCGCTGGGCCTGCCCGGCACGCTGCCGGTGATGAACCGGAAGGCGTTCGATCTGGCGCTCAAGACGGCCCTGGCGCTCCATGCCGAGATCGCACCGTTCACCAAGTGGGACCGGAAGAACTACTATTACCCCGACCTGCCCAAGAACTATCAGATCAGCCAGTATGATCTGCCGTTCTCGAAGGGGGGGTACGTGGAGGTCCCGGTGCGGAAGGACGGCGGCGGGGGCGGACGTTGCCGACTTGACCCGAATCCACCTCGAGGAGGACACCGGGAAGCTGACTCACGGCTCTGGCGGGTACTCCGAGGTTGACTTGAACCGCGCGGGCATCCCGCTCCTGGAGATCGTCACCGAGCCCGACATCCGCAGCCCGGCCGATGCCCGGGGATGCCTCGAGGAGTTGAAGCTGACCCTCCGCTACCTCGAAGTCTCCGACTGCGAGATGCAGGAGGGCTCGCTTCGCTGCGACGCCAACGTGAACCTCCACATCCACAAGGACGGCAAGACGATCGCCACGCCGATCGTCGAGATCAAGAACCTCAATAGCTTCCGGGCCGTCGAGAAGGCGCTGCTCTACGAGGTCGAGCGGCAGTATCAGAAGTGGCAGAAGGACGGCAAGACGATCAAGGATGCGCCGAAAACGACTCGGGGCTGGAATGACGTCGAGGAAGTCACGAAGCCCCAGCGCGAGAAGGAGACGGCCGCCGATTATCGCTACTTCCCCGAGCCCGACCTGGTCCCGGTGGTGGTCGATGCGGCCTGGCTGGATCGCATCCGCGCGCTCGATCGGCGAACTGCCGGAGGCTCGCCGGCATCGGTTCGAAACCGAGTATGGCCTTTCGGCCTACGACGCCAACGTCCTGGTGGAACAGGGGCAGGACGTCGCCGACTACTACGATGCCGTGGCGAAGGCGACCGGCGAGTTCAAGCTGGCCAGCAACTGGATCCAGCAGGACGTGCTGCGGACCATCAAGGAGAAGAAGCTGACCGTCGCCGAGTTCCCCGTCCGCCCGGAGGGTCTCGCCGACCTGATCAACCGGGTCAAGCGCGGTGAGCTGAACACCAACCAGGGGCGGGAGATCCTGGGCAAGATGATCGACACCGGCGACCCGGCCGAGGCGATCATCGCGCAGGGCGGCTACCAGATGGTCTCCGACCGCGACGCGATCGCCGCGGCGGTGGCCGCCGCAATCGCGGCCAATCCCCAGGCGCTCGAGGACCTGAAGAAGGGGAAGAAGAAGCCCGAGGCGGTCAAGGGCTTCCTCCGCGGTCAGGTGATGAAGCAGACCGGCGGCAAGGCGAACCCGGCCCTCGTCGGCGAGCTGCTCGAGTCGCAGCTCGCCGAGATCCAGATATAGCGGAGCTGGCGGGCGGCTGGCTCGATCAACCGCCGTCGTGCCACTCGCCAGAGTTGGTGCAGCTCGTTCAGGTCGCGGACCCTCAGGTCGACACAACTCGGCGGCGGGCTCTCCTGGGCGGGATCGATCCAGATCGTGAACATCCCCGCGGCGCGGCCCCCGGTGATGTCGGATGCGATACTATCGCCGACCATGGCCGCCTGGTCGGGTGCGCAGCCCAGTCGATCGATGGCGGCCTCGAACAAGGGCGTCTCCGGCTTGCCGATCGCGATCGGGCGACACTCCTCCGGCCACGGCGATGGCCTCGGCCAGGGAGCCGCAGCCGGGGTCGAACTCGCCCGGCCCGACCGGGAACCGGACATCCATGTTGACTGCGAAGAACGTCGAACCGGCGGCGACGGCCCGGGCGGCGGCCCGGAGCCGGTCATAGCTGAAGTCCGGGTCGATCCCCACGACAACCGCTCTTGCGGACTTCCATTCCTTGTCGGGAACGATGGTGTGTCCGCAGGATCTCAGGATTTCATCGAGCTCGTCGGTGCCGATCGATAAGACTGGCACCGGCCCCAGCCGGCGGCGGACTTCCTCGCCGGCCAGGTCGAGTGCCGCGAGCATCTGATCCGCAGTCGCGACGATTCCCAGCTCGGCGAGCCGATGTCGCAGAACGCCCGAGGCGTGCCGTGAGGAGTTTGAAGCGAATACGACACCGAGACCCGCCCGCTCGCAAGTCTTCGACCAGCTCGACCGCGCCGGGAAGCAGCCTCGGGCCTTCCCAGATCGTGCCGTCCAGGTCGAAGGCGAAACCACGCAAGTCCTGGAGTCTTCGCAAGACCGAGCTTTCCTGGTCCTGACTCATCGCTTCGATGCTCTCCACTCGTGCCGCCGGTCGCCGACGCACTCCCCGCATGAGGAGCCCGTCATTCCGTCGTGAGCAACCTTGCCGCCGTCAGGTCGAGAAGAGTCTACCATCTTCTCCGTCCCCGCCCACCGGTTCCGGTTCCTGGCTTGGGATTTGCAGATCCTGGCTACTGGGTGGAAGTTCGGCACGAGTAGCCAACCCGTCGCCCGGCGCGGTAGAATGCCGTTCCGACGGAGAATGTCGTGGCAAGATGGAGCCGCGAGCCGCTCGACGAATGGGCTGAGAATCTCGCTTCGTCGCTCTACATCCGACCTGACGCGGAGGATCCTTCGATGAACCTTCTGGACGAGTTGCGTAAAGTGACCGTGGTCGTGGCCGACACGGGTGATTTCGAGACGATCGCCCAGTACAAGCCTCGCGACGCAACCACGAATCCTTCGCTCCTCCTCAAAGCCGCCCAGATGTCGGGGTATCGCAAGTTGCTCGACGAGGCGATCGAATCGGCCCATTCGGAGGGCGGGCGATCGCGACGCGCAGAACGACGCCATCATTGATCGCCTGTTCATCGATTTCGGCAAGGAGATCTTGAAGATCATCCCTGGACGGGTCTCGACCGAGGTCGATGCCCGGCTCTCGTTTGACACCGAAGCGACGATCGAGAAGGCACACCGGTTGATCTCCCTGTATGAGGCCGACGGGATCGATCGAAAACGAATCCTGATCAAGATCGCCTCGACCTGGGAGGGGATCCGGGCGGCCGAGCGGCTGGAGAAGGAAGGCATCCACTGCAACATGACGCTGCTCTTCAGCTTCGCCCAGGCTGTGGCGTGTGCCGAGGCCGGCGTCACCCTGATCTCCCCGTTCGTCGGTCGGATCCACGACTGGTATCTCAAGAAGCAGGGCGTCAAGAGCATTCCACCGGCCGATGACCCCGGCGTCCACTCGGTCACCCAGATTTATCACTATTTCAAGAAGTTCGACTATCCCACCGAGATCATGGGGGCGAGCTTCCGGAACATCGGCGAGATCACCGAGCTGGCCGGCTGCGACCTGCTGACGATCTCGCCGGAGTTGCTGGGCGAGCTCCAGAAGACGGAGGGTTCGGTCGAGCGCAAGCTGTCGGTCGAGAAGGCCAAGGCGCAGGACCTCGAGCGGATCCATCTCGACGAGAAGACCTTCCGCTGGATGCACAACGAAGACGCCATGGCCACCGAACAGTTGGCCGACGGCATCCGTCGGTTCTACGCCGATCTGGTCAAGCTCAAGGAATACGTCGCCAAGAACATGCGCCAGCCGGTCGGCGTTTAAGTACAACACCGCGGAGAAAGAGTGCAGAGTTCTGTTGGGAGGGCGAGTCCGTCCGAGCCGGCACGCGCCAGGAGGCTCGGACTGGGCCTCGCCTTCCCGAATTCGATCGCTCATCTCGGCGGGGCTGTACTCCGTGCCTCGGACGGTTTTAGCTCTTCCATGCAGGCTTTCAGTGCGGCGACGACCTCGCGAGGTCCACCGCGCCGTGATTTCGCCTTGGGTTTGGGCTCGGCCGGAGGCTGATCGTCGAGCAGGGCGCGGCAGAATGCCTCGCCGCCGATCCAGGTCGTGCACAGGTGCCCGATCATTCGCTGGGTGCCCTTGGCTGGCGCTTCACGGAGCATCGCCAGCGCGGCGTCCTTGTTCGACCAGGTTGACGGCAACATCCGGAACCCCTTCTCCTGAAGGTAGGCGATCGAAGGATACCCATCCTTTCGCGTCTCGTAGTGCCAATCGCACATTATGATATCCTTCGGGATTCGGTCGATCGCCGGCCCTGTTCCGTTTTGACTCGCCTCCCACTTGCCGTACTTGAAACCTAACTTCTTGTCGTCGAGCAGACGGTCGGCCCACATCAGCATCGTGAGTTTCCGCTCTCCGACGATATGCTGGTGCAGGTCGTTCACCGACTTGGCGAACACCTCGGCTGGGTCCTTGCCCTTACACCGGGAGCATCCCTTGTCCGCGACCAGAAACACTTCGTCCATTCCGACATGAAATGCGTCGGCGCCGAAGGCATCGATCAACTCGTCGATCAGGGGGAAGACGACCTTGTTGACATCAGGATGCAACGGGCACCAGCTCCGGCAATAGAGGCCCTGGTTATCCTTGGGAGCTTCGGGTGTCTCGTCGAATTCGGGATGCTTTGTGAGCAAAGGAAAGGTGGTCCTGGACCAGGACTGGTGCCCCAGGCAATTGAACATGGGGATCAGGCGGATCTTCTGCTGCCGGCAAGTCGCAGCGAGCTCGCGCGCGTCTTCGAGGCTCAGGCTGCCGCTGCTCAGCTCGGGGTGTGAGGCGAATCGGAAGCCGTAACTGACCTCCAGTATCAAGGCGTTCACGCCCATCGGGCGCGAGTTTCTCGACGATTGCGCGTTTCAACAGAGGCACGGTGCCGTGTCCCACAGACATCATGTGCACGCCTCGCCATTGCTGGCCGGAGGGCGGAGCGGAGGTCTTGATCGGCGGCTCCTGGCCGGTTGCGAGTCGCGCGGCGAGACTGAGGCCGCAAACGGCCGCGAAGAATACCAGGATGACGCCTCGTCTCCCACGGATCTGCCTTGTAATCGGCATCGCCAGCTCCTTTCTCATCTTGAATCCGCGCGACGGTCTGGGTTACGCATTGAGGAATCGGAGTTGTCGCGGTACCAGCTATCGTAACCCGGCGCGGCAGCTAAAGGGATGACTCACTCGACTACGATGCGATGTCCGAGATAATCGCTGTCCGCAAGTTCTCGGCGGGTGGAGAGTCCGGCGCATCGGCGGTTGAGAACTTGGGGACCACGACCATGCCTGAATCAGACTCGATCCGGCTCACCCAGTTCGCCAAACGCGCGGGTGCGCGGCCAAGCAGCCTCCGGATTATTTGCTTGCCCTCCTGGCGGGTTTGCCTCCGATCACGGACCCGAACGTGCTGGTCGGCCATTCGACGGCCGACGACGCCGCGGTCTACCGGATCAGCGATGACCTGGCGCTGATTCTGACCACCGACTTTTTCACGCCGATCGTCGACCGCCCCTACGACTTCGGCGCGGTGGCCGCCGCAAATGCGCTGAGCGACGTTTACGCGATGGCCGGGACGCCCATCTCGGCGCTCAGCATCGTCGGCTTCCCGAGTGGGGCACTGCCGCCCGAGGTCCTCGTCGAGATCCTCCGAGGCGCCATGGACAAGGCGAGTGAGGCGGGCATCTCGATCGTGGGAGGCCATACGATCCAGTCGGACGAGCCGATCTTCGGTCTGGCGGTGGTCGGCCGGGTGCATCCGCGTGAGGTGATTACAAACGCGGGGGCCCTGCCGGGTGACTCCCTGGTGCTGAGCAAACCGTTAGGACTCGGGCATCATCACGACGGCCGCGAAGCGGGGCGAGGATCCGCTTGGGTGCCGTCCAGGAGGCACTCGGCGTGATGACGACGCTCAACCGCGACGCGGCGCGGGTCATGGCCGACGCCCGGGCGCATGCGCTCACCGATATCACCGGCTTCGGGCTGCTCGGACACCTCCGCAACATGGCGGCCGCCAGCGGCGTCGCCGCGACGATCTGGTCCGATCTCGTCCCGGTCATTCCAGCGGCCCGAGCGTACGTCCGGAACGGAGTCGCGCCGGGAGGCACTCACGCCAACCGTCGCTTCCTGTCGCGATGGGTCGACTACGATGCCGATCTCATCGAGTGGGAGCAACTCCTGCTCTGCGACGCCCAGACCTCGGGGGGACTGCTCGCCGCTCTGCCGGCCTCCAGCGCCGAGGAGGTCGTTCGCGAGCTCCAGGCACACGGGTTGGCCTGCGCGGCCGTCGTCGGCTCGATTGACGCTGGCGAGGCCGGCCGGATTCGTGTCAGGAGGGTGCCCAAATGCTCGCGCGTTCGGCGCAGACCGCCACGACTCCGTGAGATTCCGGTCCCGCGTCCACCGGAGTAATGGCTTGACTCACGCCATGGGCGCGATCAGCATGGGCGCGGTGGGAGACCATCGGCGTCCGCGTCGCCGTTAGAGGGAGATACCGTTGCATCGGGAGTATCGTCCGGAACAGATGCGCCTGGGCGTGCCGGTGCCGGCCCACGATCACCGCGATCATGGGCATTCACACGGACCAGGCCACGACCACCACGACGAGCAGAAGCACGACCCGGATGCCGAGCGCCGGGCGTTGGTCGCGGCGACGATTGTGGTTGGCGTGCTTCTCCTGGCCGACCTGGTGCTTGGGGCCGTCGGGAGCCCATGGCAGCGGCCATTCGGTGTGCCCCTGGCCCTGTTGGCGGCGATCATCGGAGGCGGTCGCGTCGTTTACCTGGCCCTGGCGGCCCTGTTCGAAGGGAACGATCGGCGCCGATATCGCCCTGGCAATCGCCTGCGTCGCGGCCGCTTGCCTGGGCGAGTATTTCGTCGCCGCTGAGGTGGTCTTCATCGCCCTGCTGGGCGAATGTCTGGAAGCCCTGAGCTTCGAGCGCGCCCGCCGCTCGATCGGGGCGCTTCTCGACGTCTACCCGAGGACCGCTCGGATCATCCGAGGCGAGGTGGAAATCGAAGTCCCGACGGACCAACTTGACGGTCGGGGACCTGGTCGTCATCCGGCCCGGCGAGCGGATCAGCGTGGACGGATCGGTGGTTCGCGGCCGATCCGCCGTCGATCAGGCCGTCCTGACCGGCGAGAGCATGCCGGTCGACAAGGGTGAAGGCGATGCCGTCTTCACGGGCACGGTGAACCAGTTCGGCCGGCTCGAGGTCCGCGCCGACAAGCTCGGGGCCGAGACGACGCTGGGCCAGGTCATCCGGCTCCTGGCCGACGCACATCGACATCGCTCTCCTCTGGAGCGCACGGCCGATCGCTACGCTCGCAGGTTCTTGCCCGCGGTGCTGATCGCCTCAACGGTCGTGTTCCTGGCGACCAATGCCTCGGTCCTGTGGCGGTCGATCACGACTGGCGGAACTCCCGAACCTTGACGTGTTGCCGACGCTTGCCGTGCTTGTGGTCGCCTGTCCGTGTGGGCTGGTACTGGCTACCCCGGCAGCGATCCTGGCCGCGACGGCCCGGCTGGCCCGCCGGGGCGTGCTGGTCAAGGGCGGTTCGGCGATCGAGGGGCTCGCCCGAGTCGATACGATCGCCTTCGACAAGACGGGGACCCTCACCGAAGGGAAGCCCGAGCTGGGCGATTGCATCGCCTTCGGGACGCGCCGGGGAGGAAACCGCCGCTGCCCTCAATCCGGACGAGGTGCTCCGTCTGGCCGCCGCAGCCGAACAGCCCAGCGAGCATCCCCTGGCGAGGATGCTCGTCGCCGAAGCTCAGCGGCGAGGGCTGGCTTTGCCCGCTGTCGACGATTTCCAGGCGCAACCGGGTGCCGGAATCCTGGCGAAACTCGACCGGGCGGACGCTGAACCGACGACGATCCTCGTCGGTAATCTCCGGCTGGTCAGGGAGCACGGAGTGACCGTGTCAGCCGAGGTCGAGCAGGCGCTCGACGGACCTGGACCGTGGCGGCCAGACGTCGCTGATTCTGGTCTGCGACGGTCGGGTCGCCGGTGTGATCGGAGCGCGCGATCGCGTGCGATCCGCTGGCGCACGACGTGATCCACGACTTGAAGCATCTGGGTCTCAAGGACCTGGCGATCCTGACGGGCGACCGCACCGCGGCCGCGCTCGCCGTCGGGAAGAAGGTCCATATCAAGCAGGTCGAGGCGGAGCTCACGCCCGCGGGAAAGGCGGAGTGGGTCGAGCGCCGGCAGAGCAGACCGCCGGATCGTGGCCATGATCGGCGACGGCATCAACGACGCGCCCGCCCTGGCTCGGGCCGACGTGGGACTGGCGCTGGCGGGCGTGGGCAGCAACCTGGCGGCCGAGGCCGGGACGGTCGTCCTGATGGGCGACCCGCTCGCGGCCCTGCCCGAGACGATCCGGGTCGCCCGGCACACGGTCCGCGTGATCCGCCAGAATATCCTCCTGTTCGCCTTCGGGTTGAATTCCGTGGCCGTCGTGCTGGCGGGATTACGCGTCCTGGGACCGGTTGCCGCCGCCATCCTGCATCAGGTCGGATCGCTGCTGGTGCTGCTCAACGCGATCCGCATCCTCGGCTTCGAACGATGGCACACACTCGGGATCGTCCGCTCCGTGGTGCCGGTCGTGTCGGCCTGCCGGCGTTGTCGCCCCTCGATGGCACTCGACGGACTCTGGGCACGTCGTCGAGCGGTCGTGCGCAGCGGCGATCGCGATGGCGGTCGTGGCTTATCTCGCCTCGGGGATCACGGTCATCGGGCCCGACCAGGTGGGCGTGGTCCGACGCTTTGGGCGGTATCTCCCTCCCCTGCTCCGCCCGGGACTACACGTGCGGTTGCCGTCGCCGATCGAGACCGTCAACGCAGTCGAGCCCGATCGATCGCGAGTGGCCCGGGTCGGGCTGAGGGCCCCAATCGCGGCCGCCTCGAAGCCAGTTGCCTGGGGAGCCAGTCATGGGGTGCGTCGCGACGAGTCGGCGCTCTTCTTCACAGGCGATGAGAACCTCGTCGAGCTGGCCGGAGTGGTCGAATACCACTTCAACGAGGCCGGCTTGCCGGCCCTCCTGTTCAGGGTGGCGGACATCGATTCGGCCGTCGCTCGCGGCGGCCGAAGGGGTCTTCCGCGAGGAGACGGGCCGCACCGCGCTGGAGGCGATCCTCGTCGGCTGCCCGTCGAGGATTCGAGTCGGACCTGGGCCGTCGCCTTCAACAACGGCTGGACGCTTCGGTTCCTCGGAGTGGTCATCGACCGGGTTCGGGTCGTGGACGCCCATCCGCCGCGAGAGGTTGTACCGGCCTACCGGGATGTCTCGGCGGCCGTCTCGGATGCGGAGCGGAGCCTCAACCAGGCCCGTGCCGACGCGTCCCAGCGGAGGTGGGCCGCGCAGGCTGATGCCGAGGCCATTCGCGACGCGGCCAGAACCCGGTCCACCCGCCTGGTCGCGCGAGCGTCAGGGCGAGAAAGCGGCGTTCCTGGCCAAAGCCAACGCCCATGGGACTCACCCTGTCCCTGACCGAATTCCGACTCCTCTGGGATACGATGGCCACGACCCTGGCCGGCCGGCCCAAGCTGATCCTCGACCGACGTGCCGCCGGACGCCGCCACCTCTGGCTCGCGGATCCCGAGCGTTGGGTCCTTCCCAAGGTCTCCACCCCGGTCTTCCAGGAACCCAACGACTGAACCCTTGGAATCTCTTCTCGCAGCCCAGGAGCCGCTCCATCGATGAGACGATTGACACGACGAGATCCTCGCCGTGGTCGCGATCCTGATGGCGATCGCCCTCGTTCGGACGATCGTGATCGTTGACCAGTCGGAGGCGGCATTCGTCACCGAGTTCGGCCGGCCGGTGCGGTTGATCGAGGAGTGCGGGGCTGCATTTCAAGTGGCCGCATCAGGGCGTCCGCACCTTCGACCGCCGGCTCCAGCTCGACACGCCCCCGGCGCGCGAGATGTTGACGAGGGACAAGAAGAACCTCGAGGTCGCCTGGTACGCGAGCTGGCGGATCGCCGATGTGGAGCGATTCCTCCGCACGGTGCGGACGATCCCCGACGCCTCGGCGCGACTGGAGGACATGGCCGCGGCGGTGCTCGCGGCCGAGCTGGGCGGTCGAGAGCTGGGCCAGCTCGTCTCGATCGGCGATCGATCGATGCTCGACGCGATGACGCTCGATGTGTCGAAACGCGTTGCCGAGCAGGCGGCCCAGGAGTATGGCCTGGAGGTCGTGGCCGTCCGCCTGCGTCGGATGAATTACCCCGAGGAGGTGCGGACCGCGGTCTTCGAACAGATCCGGAGCGAGCGGCAGCGGGTCGCCGCGGCGACCCGCGCCGAGGGCGAGAGTCAGGCTCGCATCATCCGCAGCGCGGCGGACCGCGATCGCGCGGCGGCCATCGCCCAGGCCGAGTCGGATGCCGCCAAGCTGATCGGCGAGGGCGAGGCCCAGGCCGCCCGGATCGCCAACGAGGCCCACGCGGCCGATCCCGCGTTCTATCAATTCCTCAAGACGCTGGAGACCTACCGGACGGCCCTGGACGCCCGAACGACGCTGGTCCTCTCGGCCGAGAGCCGCTTCCTCCGGCTCTTGACCCAGGGGCATTCCCGAGCCGCCGAGCGAGAAGCCCGGCCGCGAGAAATCGCCTGGCTCCAGCTCCGGATCACCGGTCGCCGCGACCGGAGCGACCCCGTACATCTCCCAGGACTCGGGTGCTCGGGTCCGAGCCACAGTCGGACCGAACCGCCGCGGAGGGCCCGAAGCCATGAGGCGGCGGCCACTGGCTGTTCCTGATCGGCTCGCTCGTTCTGGGCGGATACCTGTCCAGCGGGTTGACGATCCTCCAGCCGGATGAGGTCGGGGTGGTCCGGCGGTTGGGTGCCGTGCTCGCCGAGCCCTGGGAACCCGGCCTGCACTGGGGATTGCCCTGGGGACTTGACCGGGTCGATCGTCTGAAGGTGAACCAGACGCGCACGATCGCCGTGGGTGCGTCCGGCTCGATCGAGGCGCCGATCTCCCGAGCACCGGACCCGGCCTCCGACGATTTCTTGACCGGCGACTTGAACCTGGTCACGGCCGAGGCCCTGGTGCAATACCGCGTGCGGGACCCGGCCGCGTACCTCTTCCGGGCGCGGGATGTCGGAGTCCGTGCTGAGGGCGATCGTCGGAGTGGGCCTTGACCCGCGCACTCGCGCGGCGCGGGATCGACGAGCTACTCACGACCGGCCGCGGCGAGGTCGCGGATTGGCTGGGCCGTCTGATCCAGTCGCTTTCCGACGAGGAACGGCTGGGCATCTCGGTCGTGGCGGTGCGACTGGGGCGCGTGGCGCCTCCGGCGGCCGTCGCGCCGGCCTTCGCCGACGCCGCGCGGGCGCGCAGCGACCGTCGCCAGGCCATCACGCGCGCCGAGGAGTACCGCGACCGCAGCCGGTCCGAGGCCCGCGGCCAGGCCCGCGAGATCGCCGACATCGCCGCCGGACAGTTCGATCGCATCGTGGAACCCGCGCGCGGCGAGGCCCAACGGTTCACCCGGGTGCTGGCCGAGGCCCGCAAAGCCCCTGACGCATTCCGGCGCCGGCTCCTCCTCGAAACCCTGGCCGAGCTCCTGCCGCGGTTTCGTCGCACGGTCATCGTCGCCCCCGGTCAGGATCTGGATATCAGCCTCTTCGAAGATCCGCCAGTGCCCGGGTCCGCGGCGAGCGACCGCGTCGAAGCCCGTCCCGCGCGGGAGCCGAACCGTCCGCCGAGACGGCAAGGAGGCCGAGAATGAAACGTCCCCTCGCCGCCCTCTGTGCCATGGTCGTCATGTGCGGGATGCTCTGGACGGGCCTGCGGAAGCCCGACTTCACCAGCCTCGGGCACGCCACGCGATGACCGCGCCGGCCGCCAGTCCGGCTCCGATCTGAGCGGTGTCTCCGACCGGATCGAATCCTTACTCGACGTCGCAAGGCGGGGAGATGTCGCGGCCTACCTGGCGTCATTCGAGGGTCCGCTCCGCGCCCGGCTGGAGCGTCTCGCCGACGAGCGCGGCCGCGACGCGTTCGCCGCCGACCTCCGCTCCACCGCAGAGGCGAGGAAGAGCCACGCCATCTTTGACCCCGAACCCGACGGCGATGCCCCGGACTCCGCCCGGATCATCGTCGAGTCGACGTTCGCCGACCGGATCGAGTGTCAGACCTATCGACTCGTCCGTGCGGAGAGCGGATGGATAATCGCTGACGTTCAGACAGTCCGAGACCGCGTCCCGGGCAAGACACTCGGCTCATTCGCGGCGTTCCAGGAGCCGGAGGGGGTCCCGGTGCCCACCGATCAGATGACCGCGATTAGCACCGCTCCTCTCGATTCAGAAGAGAATGACCGCGGATCATAAATATAGACGTACATGATATAAATTACTATTGTCAATCTAGATCTCGGGGGAGATTACCATGGATATTCGTCGCCTGTTCGTTGCCGTGGCGAGCTTGTTCGTGGTGCTGGGAGTTTCCGTCTCGATGGCCCAGAGGGCAGCCGAGGAGGCGGTGCCTCGGCCGCTTGACCCGAGCGTCGTGGCCGTACGCCTGATCCTGGGGATCGGCGACGCCACGGCCCGAGGATTGGAGCGGCCGGGTGTCGGTCGACAAGGGTGAGGTCGTGGCCGTGGAAGGCGTTCGCTTTCGAGAAGGCGATCTCGTCGCCGGCCGCGATTCATGGCAGGCCCGGAGCCGTCTGGTCCGCAAGGCGGCTGGAAAGAAAGCGGCGGCCAAGAAGCGGGCGATACCCAAGGCGTCCAGCGGGCCAAGCACGTTCGGCGCGATGATGTCGCCAAACGGAGTCGTCGTCTTGCTCAAGGGCGTCGACAGGAGCCGCTCTGGCGGTCGAGACCGCTCAAGGGAAGTTCCGCGTGCCGGTCGATCGGCTTGCCGATGGCTCGGTGGTCTCGTTCCTGGATGGCCGCGTCCGCGCGCAGCGTGTCTTCGCCCAGGCACCGTTGCTCGAAGGCCCCGGTCAACAGGACTTCCCCGCGGCCGCGCCGGCCAGCTCGGATGGAGGATCCGGAGCCTGGCTCGTGTACGTCAACCACGAGGCTCGCGGGCCGGAAATGCTCCCGGCCTTGACCGAACGGCCCAAGAGCTTCGACGAATATCTGCCCGGAGGGGGCGGCGATCAGGTCCGCTTGCTGCATTACGGTTTCAAGGGCGGACTGGGTCAGCCGGGCACGCCCATCGACGTGACCGAGCCGGGCCGCGACGTCTGGCGTCCCGCCGTGGCCACGGCCGGGGATGGCAGCGTTCTCGTCGTCTGGACCGAGAAGCGCGATGACAACTGGGACCTCTTCGCCCGGCGATATGACCCCAAGACCTCGTCATTCGCGCCCGAGCAGCGCCTCACCGATTCGCCGGGCCCCGACACGGATGGCGTCCTCGCAACGGCCTCGGATGGGACCATCTGGATGGCCTGGCAATCGTGGTCGAACGGCCAGGCCGATATCCTGCTGGTCCCGATCGGCGGCAACGGACGGTCGTCGGTCCGCGCCCCTCAAGATCAGCGAGACGCCGGCCAACGAATGGGCGCCGAGCATCGCCGCCGACAAGAGCGGTCGCATCCACGTTGCCTTCGACAGCTACCAGGCGGGAAACCACGACGTCGTGCTGCGGACCCGCGAGCCCGACGGCACGCTCAGCCCCGCCGATCACGGTGGCGGGTACGTCCTCGTTCGAGGTGAGACCGAGCGTGGCGGTCGATCCTCGGGGCCGGGTCTGGGTGGCCTACGAAGAGCGAACGCCGAACTGGGGCAAGGACGCCGTGAACCTGCTCGACGGCAAGGGCTCGAGCCTCTATCGCACCAGCCAGGTCGTCGTCGCGTGCGTCGAGGGCGGTCGCGTGCTCCGCGCCCCCGATCCGGTCGAGCATGCACCGGCCTTGCTCAAGAACTTGAACAGCTATCCACGACTGACGATCGACCGTTCGGGCAGGCCCTGGCTCGCGTTCCGCCACCGCCAGGAGTCGATCTGGGGCAATAACGCCGTCCTTGTCGTCGGCGCGGTCTGGGTCGAGCATGCCACGACGCTCTCGGGCTCGGCCTGGTCGCCGCCGCAGCCCCTGACCCGGAGCGACGGACTGCTCGACAATCGCCCCGCGCTGGTCCAGCCTCCCGACGGGCCGGTCCTGGCTTTTTACAGTACCGACGGCCGGCTCCGACGCGAGGTGGAGATGACGCCCGAGCGGGCACGCCGCTATTTCGCCAATCAGGGCACGGCGCCCGGCGTTTTCAACGTCGACCTCGAGGTCTCCGCGCTGGTTGCCCGCCGGGACGGCCCAGGAACCTCGTTTGAGCTCTCCGCCTCAAGTGGAGCCAGTCCCGCCGGTGCACGGCGACGAGACCGCCGACATCGACCGGATGCGGCGATATCGCATCGAGAACGGCGGCAAGACCTATCGCCTGCTGCGCGGGGAGTTCCACCGTCACACGGAGATCTCCGCGGACGGCGGTGCCGATGGCACGCTCGAGGACATGTGGCGATATGCCCTGGACGCCGCCCGGCTCGACTGGATCGGCAACGGCGACCACGACAATGGCGGCGGCAAGGAATACACCTGGTGGCTGATTCAGAAGACGACCGACCTGTACAGCCAGCCGCCGACATTCACGCCGATGTTCACCTATGAACGGAGCGTCGCCTATCCCCACGGGCACCGCAACGTCATGTTCGACCATCGCGGCGTACGAACGCTTCCCCGGCTGGTTTCGAAGCGGCGCACTGCCGGCGCAAGGCGTGGTCGATGCGGACACCCTGATGCTCTACGACTACTTGAAGCAGCACGACGGGATCTGCGCCTCGCACACCTCGGCGACCGGGATGGGCACGGACTGGCGGGACGTGAATCCCCAGTTCGAGCCGTTCGTCGAGATCTACCAGGGGCACCGGCAATCGTACGAATACCTGGGAGCTCCCCGCGCGGCGCGTCGCAAAGGGCGAGTCGATTGGCGGCTGGCAGCCGCTGGGCATGGTCTGGAACGCCCTGGCCATGCAGTACAGGATCGGCTTCGAGGCCTCGAGCGACCATATCTCGACCCACATCAGCTATGGCGTGGCCCTGGCCGAGGACGCCTCGCGCAAGGCGATCCTCGATGCCTTCCGCCGCCGGCACTGCTACGCCGCCACCGATAACATCATCATGGACGTCCGGTCGGGCGACCACCTCATGGGCGATGAGTTCGAGGCCGACGGACCGGTCAAGCTCAAGGTGTTCGTCCACGGCACCAGGGCCGATCGCACGGGTGGACATCATCAAGGATTTCCAGTACGTCTATTCGACCGAGCCGAAGGCGCAGCAGGTCTCATTCCAGTGGACCGACGATGAGAAGGGCCGCCCCGCCGGCCTGAGCTGGTATTACGTCCGGGCGATCCAGGACGACGGCGAGCTCGCCTGGGCGAGCCCGATCTGGGTGCATTCGCGGTGAATTTCCGAAGGTGAGCCTCCGGGCAGGCCGGCGCGTGGAGTTGACTTAGCCCCAACACCGTTGAATTAGCCATAAACCGAAGAGAACGAAGGCCTTGAATCTCGTTCCCACGCTCCGCGTGGGAATGCCGTCTTCGACGCTCTGCGTCGTCTGGGCCCACTGCGCGGCCGGGAAACCGGCGGGACGCGGAGCGTCCAGGACGGCATTCCCACGCAGAGCGTGGGAACGATGAGATACAAATACTTTCATATTAACTTGTTAACGCTAATTCAACGGTATTGGACTTAGCCCCGGAGCCGCGACTCCCGAGCGAGAATGGGGGCATCCGACCCTCACGACAGGCTATTGTGCTTTCTGGTCCGCCCGGCTCGATGCACTCGACGAACTGCTCAAGGCTGAAGGTGTCGCTGCTACCAATCCACCCAACAAGAAAGGAAAGCCGAGATGACGGCCGAGAATCCTGGAACGATTGTCATCACGCGCCGCTTCGATTTCTCGATCGAGCGTGTTTTCGACGCCTGGCTCGATCCTGCCAAGGCGAGCAAATTTCTTTTCACCACGCCGACGGGAAAGATGGTGCGCGTGGAGATCGACGCCCGCGTTGGCGGCTCCTTCAACATCACTCGCCGCGATGGCGAGGATGTCGAGCATGTCGGCACTTACCTTGAGATCGACCGCCCGCGCCGGCTGGTCTTCACCTTCGTAGTGCCGAAGTTCTCGACCCAGATGACGCGCGTCAGTATCGATCTCGAACCCCTACCAACGGGATGCGAATTGACGCTGACCCATGAAGGAGTTCTACCGGAGTGGCTCGACCGCAGCGCGAAGGCTGGGGTCAAGATTCTCGACGGACTGTCCGCGCATTTGGCCAAGGAAGCCACGGCATAGATACCGAATCTGGTCGAGCGATCGCGCGGAGGACCTTGGCCGCGGTTCGGGGACTTGATCGCCTCCCATCGGGCCAACGACCGCGGCGACTGGCAAATGATACAAAGATGAGCACTGACGTCGAAGCCGTGTACGGAAGAACAAAGCTGTCAATCGCCGATAACGGTTCCTCACACCTTTGCAGTGCCCACCTTTGCAGTGCCTGACACCTTTGCATCGCCTGGAAGGGGGAGTATAATACCGAACGCCCGCACAGTTCGTTGGGACACCAGACACCGGCCCAATTCTCGGCGACTTGCGAGAGGTATGTGCCTATCGAAGAGAAACCGCCCGATCCCTCGTCTACTGAAACAACGAACAGGTGACTCCCATTATCACTGGACCAGGAAATGGGGAGCAGGCCAATCCATGGTCTCACCTCCGTGTCGTCCACGTAGGTAGGGAAAGCCTGATCTACGTGCGATTCCGGCATCCTCGCATCACTTCACGAAGTTGATGGCCTGCCCATTAAAGTAAACTTCCAGCGGATCACGATCGGTGGCGCCGGGGCCCAGGTTGGTATCGGGGTCCGGGCCGAGAACGGCCTCGAAGAGGGACCAGTCCGCCGATAGGGCGTCGTGCAGTTGCGGTGAGACCCTGGCCGCCCGGGCGACCACCTGCATCTGCGCGATCGTCTGGCTGACGAGCTGGGGCCCGCCCGGCACGCCAGCGACGTATTCATCCAGTGGCGCCTGATTGCTGGCCGCCTCCGAGGGCGTGTCCTTGAGCGCGTCATCAACGACATCCTGGAGATTGAGACTGCCCAGCGAGGTGTGCGGATGGAGACCGGCGGACTGGATCATCTGGTTGAGGGCCACTTCGTCCTGGGTGAGCGCATTGATCTGGGCAGCGTTGACCCGCGAGTGGCTCGCCGCTTTCGCCAGGTCGTTCTCGAACCGGGAGAATGCCTTCGGCTTGAGGGAGTCCAAGATCGTAGCGGCATTCGTCACCGCGGCGGCCGGAGGGGACAAGATGGCGAGCGGCGCGGCCGACACACCGGTCGTCAAGAGCTGCCGGCCGTCGAGCGGCTCGCACGCCGGGCGAAGCTTCGTCCGAGGTCGTCGCCGCGCGCACTCCGTGCGATGCTGGCCTCACGCCTGAGGGGGGTGCCCTGCCTTCGCCAGCCATCCATGGCCTCGCCTCCGTGCATGCTATTGTGCGGGACATCCCTGTCATGCCGGCAGGAACCGGCATGGCCTTGATAAACACCCGCTGAGAATCTGCCAAGACGCGTTTCGTCGGTTTGCCGGTTTACCCCTGGGATACCCACCCGACGCGCCGGCGAGGCCCGCTGTAAGTCCTTGCAGCAAAACGGTAAAGACCATCGCTTGCGGTTGGGTTGGTATCCCGGGGTTGGCTACGGAAAAACTCCCGTGCTGGCGAGGTGCCGATCGAGGTGTTGGGAAGATCTCACGTCTCCGGCATCTGATACGACGGCCGGTCCCGGAAGGGTTCGAAATGCTCCCGGAACGAATTCCGGACGGTGATCGCGATGAGCGGGTTGAGAGCGTCTGGCGGATGCAAAGCCTTTCATGAGGAAGGCAGAAAAGGGGACATTGCTGAATGCCACGAACTTAGTGCGCAAACCCCACTGCCTGAACACTTTGGAGCACGGGATGGGCTCCGGGCAATCTGGTGGTAGCAAACAACCAGCCAGATCTTGGCCGTCTTCAGCAACACCTCCCCAACGAGATCTTTCTCAGTGCTATCATTCGTGCAGGCATGCAAAACAGGCACAGGCAATAGGGGACCAAATCCCTGGCAGGAATCGATATCTTGGGAACGATTCTCTTGCCCAGATTTCCCAGCCTGCGTCGGATCTTAATGATGCCCCGAATGCCCAAAACTCAAGCCGCAACGTTCTTGTCCAGTAACTCTTGACGGAGTTTCCTCCGGGGCTTGGTCATCCGAGCGTACTGTTTCGGGCGGCGCTTCTTCACGCGGGGCTCGACACGACCCGTCCGCTTGGGGACGGTCAAGATCACCGACAGATCCTCGTCCCCTTCGGCGCCCACCAGCCAGCGGATTGTGTCCGTCACGCTCACGCGGTCCGCGGCCACTCCCCGGGCCTTGGCCGCTGCGCACGCCACCGATCGCACCAGGTTGTACACCAGCATGAACACCGCCAGCTCCTTCAACACGCCATCCACTGTCTTGCACTTGAGCACATCCATTTTCATCGTAATCTTCAAATCTCTCAAATAAACTTCCACTTGCCACCGCCGGAAGTACAATTCCGCCAGCTCCTTTGCCGGGTACACCACCGCGTCCAGGAGCGTCGTGACCAACGTGACCTCGCCCACACGATATCCCGGCGTGTAGATCTTATAGCACAGCTCACGTACCGTGATCTCTCCTTGCAGTGACGTATACTCATCCTTGGGAATCCACCGTGGATGAGACTTGGGCTTGGACCAGACGACCACTTGATCCGAGTCCCCCTGCGCCAGCACCCACCGCGAGTGCGGCCGGATCGTCGCCTCGTGGGGCCGCTTCGCCTTGCCCCGCGGGGCCTGCGGCCGGCCCGGGGTGAAGTCGACGATCTGGCGCTGATGCACACGGAACACCCCGTGGAGGTTGCGGTTCAGGAGGATGGCCAGGTGAGCGTAGGAGCAGAAGCCCCGGTCACCGAGCACGATGTCGCCGGGGAGCAGACCGGAGCTGGCGACGGCACAACGCGCCATCTCGTGCGAGCGGAGCGGCGCCGGCTCGGCCCGCAGGAACAGGCCGGTGGCCAGGTCGAAGAGTCCCAGGAACTTGGCGACCGGGAAGCCGCAGCCCCGCCGCTGACCGCTGGGCTGGCCGAAGGCCTCCTGCAACTCGGGGGTGTCGGGCATTGAGAAGCTCGACCCATCGGCGAGCCAGACCCGGTGGCCGTGCCAGGTCGATTGGGCCGTCGTCGAACTCCGGAGGTGCTCGGCGATCCGCGCGGCGAGGCGGCGGAGGACCGCCAGGGGGAGCCGCTTCCGCGCGGCACAGTAGGCGGCATCGGTGAAGTTCCAGTGGCCGAAGTGGACCACATGCGAACAGGCGGTGTTGCCGTGAAGGATCTGGAGGATGAAGAGGTAGACGGTAGTGACCGGGTCCAGCATCCGCTTCCGCCAGGAGTATTTCTCTTGCTTGCATGCCTGCTCGATAGCGTTGGGAGATAGTTCGGCGGCAAGGTCTTGCTTGAGACGGTCTAAGATGGTGACGATGCGTAGCGGCACGGGAGGGCTCCTTCGGGGTCTGGATGGCTGTGAACGACCACCAGATTGCCAAGAGTCCCTCCCTTGCTCAAGATGCTACAAGTTGTTCAGGAGGCAGGGTTTGTGCACTAACTTCGTGGCATTCGGGACATCCCTATATCTAGACGCAGTCTAGGAAATCTGAGGCAGAAAAGGGGACATTGCTAATTCTCGACGCAGTCTGGGGAATCTTGAGGCAGAAAAGGGGACATTGCTAATTCTCGACGCAGTCTGGGGAATCTGGAGAAATCCAGCTTACCCAACTTGTGCAGTCCCCGGTATTAATGAGTAATGTCCCCTTTTATGCCCCCAATGTCCCCTTTTATGACCATCGTAGCCGATCCCCCCGGCGACGATCAACGCGACCCACCACCAGCGTGAATTAGTGGCT
>CAWJGW010000058.1:0-171097 GCA_963842405.1 uncultured Isosphaeraceae bacterium
TCGCCGGCGGTGTCGGCGTATCGGGCCAGGTTAGCCAGTATCGTCCCCATCGCTCGCCGTAGTGGGGCGAGGCGAGCAACTCGTTAACGAGGCGTTCGTAGGCATCGGGGCGATCGTCGGCGACGAACGCTTCGATTCGCTCCGGGGTGGGCGGCAGCCCGATCACGTCGAAGGAGGCCCGGCGGATCAGGGTCCGTTTGCCGGCCTGAGGGACCGGGTGCAGCCTATGGGTACGTAGTCCGGTCGCGATGAAGCGATCGACAGGCCCTTCGGCCCATCCGGTCGGGTCGTCCGGTCGCGCGATGCCGCCGAGCGGCTCGAAAGCCCAGTGCTTCTGTCCGGCGATCGTCCGCGTCCGGCCCGTCGTGGCGGGCCTTGGCCACTCGCCCCCGACGCGACCCAGGCGGCGAGGTCGGCCCGCGACGCCTCCGGCAGCAGCTTGCCCGGCGGCATCGAGCGACTCGTCCTCGTGCGGATCGCGCGGATCAAGAGGCTGTTCTTCGGGTCGCCCGGCACGACCGCCGGCCCACTCTCGCCGCCCTTGAGAATCGCCTCGCGCGAGTCGAGCCGCAGGCCCCCACTGGCCTTGACGGCCCCGTGGCACTTGACACACGTCCCGGCCAGCACCGGACGGACCTGCCGCTCGAAGAAGACCTCGAAGTCGTCGTCCCCCGTCGTCCCGCCGGCCCATGACCTCGGCCAGCCGGGATCAGCGACGGAGGACGATTGCCGTCCACCGGGTGAAGGTCCGCATTTCTCCCTCCGCGCAACCGAGCGTCTCAGAAATATCGGCACTCCTCGCCGAACACCACCGAGTTCGTGAACGTGAAGCGAGGTCACGAACTCGGTGGTCTTCGGCGAGAAACCTCCTCTTTTATCAAATTCAGCATATTTTACCCAGGCTGTATAATCGTGGCTTCGTTTTGCGTGTTTCGCTGATCCGTCGGCCATATGTCTTTTTGTCAAATGCGGCATATTTTACCCAGGCCATTTAATCGTGGCTCTTTTGCGTGTTTCGCTCATCGTGGATCATGTGTCTTTTCGTCAAACTCGATGCATTTTACCCAGGCCATTTAATCGTGGCTTCGTTTTCGGCGTTTTCATTTTCTCTTGGGGTTGTCGCTCGATCAGCGGATTCTCCTGCACTTCGGCTTCGATCACCCGGCTGGACAAGCGAACGCCTTGTAGAGTCATCCTCGCGCCGAAATCTCTCCAGACAAGAGTATACAACATCGAGTGGAGAGCGGCATTTCGAAAATTTGGGGGAAAAGGCGGAATGGCGAGATCAGGCATGTCCCACCACCGAAGAGCCGTCCCGTGCGTGTTCTCGACACGCGGCCGGAGCCGGGGCTTCTCCGACGCCTTCGATTCGTTCGAGCATCGCGAGGGCCTCGCGGTCGCCGGGGCACTCGGCGAGCACCGTGCGCGAGAGCTGCGCCGCTTCGTCAGGGGCACCGCGCTCGGCGGCCAGCGCGGCCAGGTTGCGCCGGGTCAGGTGACCGTAGATTCCCATGTCCAGGCTGGCGAACTGCTCGGGACGTCGCAGACCCACGATCTGCCGCCAGCTCTGCTCCGCCTCCGCCGACTCGCCCCGCTGGCGATGCACCACCGCCTTGCGGAACAGAAGCTCCGCGTCTTCGGGGTCGAGGGAGAGGCCCTCGGCACAGGTCCGCAGCGCCGCGGCCGTCTCACCCATCATCTGGGTGCCCCGCGATCAGGGCGAACAGCTTCCGCGTGATCGAGTCGCTCGGTGCCGATCGCGCCAGGCTCCGGCGGAGGTAAGTCAGCGCCCCGCTCCAGTCGCGCCGTTCGTCGGCGATCGCGCCGAGGTTGAAGAGCACGAACGGTTCGTCCGGCCGGTCCTTGAGTTCCTCCTGGAGGATCTTCGCATCGCGATCGAGCTTCCTGCGCGTAGAGCAAGATCGACATAACCGGTGTGACGCACCACCAGGTCGGTCCAGCGGACCGGAATCCCGGCGCGGCGGAGGGCGGGCATGATCTGTTCGTGGACGCGATAGGTCCAGCGGACATCGTTGCGGATCGGGAAAAGCCGGACGTGATCGACGACGGTCTCGCCGCCGCTGCCGTCGGGACTGGGGTCGCAGGCGCAGCGGACGACGTAACCGGCCGGCTCGCCAGCTCGCAATCCGTCGAGCAGCGCTTGTAACTTCCCCCGCTCGGAGGGGGCGACCACGTCGTCGGCATCGAGCCAGAAGGCGTAATCGCCGGTCACATGGGAGAGGGCTTCGTTCCGGGCCGCGGCGAAGTCGTCGATCCAGGTGAAGTCGAACACCCGGGCCCCGAACTCCCGTGCAATCTCCTTGGTGCGGTCAACACTTCCCGTATCGACGACCACGATCTCATCGAAGATTCCCCGCACCGATTCCAGTGCGTGGGAAAGATTATCTTGCTCGTCCCGGACGATCATTGTGAGCGAAACCCGGACCGTTCGGAATCGGTTTCTCGCAGAGACGCAGAGGAGGACTCGCAGACACCGCCGTCGTCCGTTCATCGACTTGCCGGGCGAATTCGCGCTGGGATTCCGCGAGGAAGTCGGGCAATCCCGACCAGGCTCGCAGTGCAACCTTCCGACCCTGGGGCATGTCCCGACCCCACTTGGCGGCGAACCGCCGCGCGTTCTCGTCCAGGAGGCCCTCGGCGTCGATGCCGTTGCCGGCGAACGTCCGGCTGCCGAAGTGGTGGACGAATAAGTCATGGGCCACGGCCAGCTCGAAGCCGGCCCAACGCGCCGCTCGGCCAGGTCGTCGTCGTCGAAGAGTCCCAGGCCGAACCGCTCGTCCAGGCCGCCGATCGTCTCGTAAACCACCCGCTTCATCAGGACGCAGAAGCCCGAGAGCTTGGGCGCCGTGAACCACTTGCCCCGGTGCTCCTCGCGCCAGCGTCGGGCGAACGCGTGCATCTCGTCCAGGTCCCGATACGGCACATTCTCCACCAACTGCGGCGGGGTCGCGTAATTCGACATCGGCCCGACCAGGCCAATTCTTTGAGTGGAGAGTGGGGAGTGGGCAGTGTGGAGATTCGCGTTGGGCGCGGGACTTCCTGCATTGGGCGGCGGGACTCCCTGCGTTCGGCGCGGGACTCCCGACCCCGCCCTCGACGGGACCGAAGGTCTCCCGATCGCACTGAGGTTCCGGACGGATCCGGGTCAAGGCGATGAGCTGATCGAGCCAGCCGTCGGTGACGACCGCATCGTTGTTGAGCAGGACGATGTACTCTCCCTCGCCTGCTGTAATCCCTGGTTGATCGCCGCGGGGAATCCCCGGTTCTGGGCATTCTTGATGACCGTGACCGGTACGGCGGAGGCATCCCGGATGCCGTTGAGATAGTCGCCGGTCCCATCGGTCGAGCCGTTATTGACGGCAATCAATTCCCAGGGACGCCGGGTGTGGCGGAATAGGCCCTGGAAACACGATTCCGTGAACGCCACCTGGTTGAAGCAGGGGACGATGATCGACGTCAGCCCAGGGGGAATAGTCGTGTTCACGGCTCCAAATCCTCTTTATGCTGCGCTACGGAAGTGTCAGGTTGGTATCAGAGCGTGTGCGAGCAGGTCATCGTATAGGCGTAGGGTGGTGTCGAGCCTCGATTCATCGAGGCGAGGCCCACCGAAATCGCCTGGGTTCGTGGTGGTCCTCACGCCGCTGCGCGGCGTTCGACGCCTCCCTACTTGGCTTCTCCTACACCCTTTCGGATTCCGGACGGCATTTCCCAATCTCTGCCCATGCGCCGAAAGAACACATGGAGGTAGCTCAGGCTTACCGGCCTGACGTCGCGACCACATCAGCCTGGAACGCCCGACCCGCAGGATTCGCGAGAGTCGCGATCGATCGACACGGATTCGTCCGGCCGCTCGGCCTTTCTCGGCGGTCCCAACCGATCGTAGCGAATCGGCGATCCCTCGGCGCGGGCGACGGAGTTCTTCTCCCCGACCGCGTTGCCCAGCACGTAGACTTCGCCTCCTCGGTCGAACAGGACGCACGGTGTCGCGATTGGCAGCGGCTCGGACCACTTGCGGACGAACGCTCGGGCACTGTCGAAAAACGCGTCGTTGAGCCCGACGCTCCGCGAGTTGTGCCGGCAGAGGGCCCCGACCGCGACGACGGCCAGTCCGTGCTCGCGGGCCTGGAGGCAGAGGTCCGCGCCGTAGAGGTGGAACCCCATCGCCGGATCCGCCCGCAGCGGCGTGCCGCGGGGCAGGATCAACAGCAACTCGTCGAGGGTCGCGACCCGCGCGGGCAGCTCGGGCCCCTGTCGGAGCAAACAGCCGCGATCGACGACCCAGCCGATCCGTTCGGCCTGGGGCGGGCCTCCCGGCGGCTCGTGGACGTCGCCAACCCCGTAAACGCCCGCGACGCCGATCGGCCCGAACCTCCGCTCGGCCTCGCGGAGCTGTCCCACCACGCGCCGATCCCAATCGGGGGGTAGGCACACGTCCTGGTGCACGACCACGACCCAATCATGCTTGGCCCGCTCCAGGACCGCGTTCATTCCCGCCGCCGCGCTCGGTGCCTTCAGAAGGCTGATCACCTCGTGCGGCGAACCGGGCTGGAGACACGGCGACGCGAGCAGATTCTCTTGAAGCAGCGACGTGTCCGAGACGCAGACGACGAATGAGAGCGGAACCACTCGCCCCGGTTGGGAAAGAGAAGACAAGTCCACGTCGTTTCCTGCTGTAGGAGGAAAACGGGCTTTCTCCACCTCGCCGTGGTCTGCTCCCCATTTCTTGGTCCAGTGATAATGGGAGTCACCTGTTCGTTAATTCAGTAGACGAGGGATCGGGCGGGTTCTCTTCGATAGGCACGTACCTCTCGCAAGTCGCCGAAAATTCGGCCGGTGTCTGATATCCCAGGGAACTGTGCGGGCGTTCGGTATTATACTCCCCCTTCCAGAGCGCGCCCAAGGCCCTGGCCTGCGGTTCGCTCTCGAACTCCTCGCGGTTCAGGAACTCGTCGCGAACCTTGCTGTGAAACGACTCCGCGTAACCGTTCTGCCACGGGCTCCCCGGCGCCACGTACAGCGTGCCGGAGCCGGTCTCCCCCAACCACGACTGCACCACCTGGGCCACGAACTCCGGTCCGTTATCGCTGCGCATCCGACACGGCGGGCCGCCGCGATCGGACGCGACCTCGGCCAGGATGATCCGAATGTCCTCGGCAGTCATGCCGCGGCGCGCCTCCAACGCCAGGCATTCACGAGTATATTCATCAACAAGACTCAACCACTTGAGACTTCGACCATCACTGGTACGATCGAAGATAAAGTCCCATGTCCATACGTCGTCTTTGCCGCGCGAGGGCCGGAGATGGCAGGCGTTCTGATCCTGTCCATGGTGCGGCGCGGCTTGGGATTGGCCGGCGGTTGGGCCACTTTCAGCCCCGCCTGACGGTAGAGACGACGCACCGCCTTCTTGTTGACCGTCCAGCCCTCGCGCACCAGGAGGGCCCAGATCCGTCGGTAGCCGTAGCGTGGGTGCGTCCCGGCCAGCTCCTCGATTCGTCGAGCCAACGCCGCCGCTTCATCACGGACGACGGGCGTGTAGCGGAGGCTGGACCGGGGCAGATCCAGCGCCCGTGACACGCGACGTTCCGAGACGTCGAAGTGTTCGGATAATTCGGTGGCGATGAGACGACGTCGGGGAGCGGTCATGGCTTTTTTTTCAAGGCCTCCTGAAGCATGCGGCGGTCGAGCGCCAGCTCGGCGACCAGGAGCTTGAGGCGACCGACCTCGTCTTCGAGTTCAGATACACGCAGTTGTTCATTCGATACTGGATTCTCCTGGAGGGCCTTCCAGCGGTAGTAGGTGGTGAGTCCGATGTCGGCTTTGCGGCAGGCCTGGTTGATGTTCAAGCCGGCGTCGAGGTCCGTTTGAATGTCGCGGAGGATGGCCGCGATCTGGTCCCTTCGGGGTCGGTTTCGCATGGGTCGCTCCCTGGCTCTTTGCCAGTTATACGATTCCCATTGAGACTGGACCAGGTTTTGGGGGGCAGGCCAATCTCATTCTCAGTCATGCCACTCTGTCGCCAGCCCTCCCAGATGGGAGACAAGATCTCCTCGAAGGTTTTCTCCCCCTTCGACCTGACTCCGTTCAGGTACGCGGCGACCACATCGTTGACGTAGACCGAGGGGGCCTTGCCGTTTTGACGGTCAAGCTCCTCCAGTTGGCGTTCCTGGTCTGGGGTGAGGCTGATGTTGATCGTCATGGTGGGCCTTTGCTTGAGCGAGGTTCCACAGTCGCTATCTTAACCAAGTGTCCGTTGGATTCAGGAACTAGACCGCGACGGCTTTGTCCCGCTCGACGCTGGTGATGCGGGGACTCGACTCGGACGGGAGCTGGCGTCATGCGGGCTTGGCAATAGCGTCGCTTGACGCCGACCTCGGTGCGCAGCCTCGGAATCGCATCGGTCGAAGGTGTCGAGGCACCCGCCTCCCGCACTCCCTCAAGCAAGGGCCCGGGACGGATGCTCGGAATCGGACGTGGATTCGAGCAGGGCCGGGCGTTCGAGGTTCTCTTGCTGCTCGGTGGTTTGCGAATTGGGGACCTGGTAGCTGGCCACGATGATCGTGACGTTGTCCTTGCCGCCGCGTTTGAGGGCCTCATCGAGCAGAGACTGGGCCGCGTCGCGGGACCTGCCGGACTGGCTGAGGATCCGGGCAATCGAGGCATCGTCGACCATCTCGTTGAGTCCGTCGCTGCACAAGAGCAGTCGGTCGCCGTCGGCCAGGCGGAGCCAGCGGAGGTCGGCCTTGACCTTGCCGTTGTGGCCGCCGAGGAAATTGGTCAGGGCGTTGCGTTTGGCATGATGCCGCACCGACTCGGGGGAGATGTGGCCGGCATCGGCCATGGCCTGCGCCACGGTGTGGTCCTTGGTCAACTGCCGCCATCGTGCCGTCCCGATGGAGATAGGCCCGCGAGTCGCCGAGGTGGACGATGAACAGATCCACACCCATGCTATAGGCGGCCGTCAGGGTCGTGCCCATGCCCAGCAGCCGCCGGTCGGCCGCGCTCTGCTCGGTGAGCGTCTTGTCGATCTCCTGGAGGTCGCGATTGATCTGGTTGAAGAGCTCGCGCGCTTCGCGATGGTTGACCTTGAAGCCCCACCGCTCCGAGCGCTGGATCAGCTTCAGGCTCGTACTGATCGCCAGCCGGCTGGCGACTTCTCCCGCGGCCATCCCGCCCATCCCGTCGGCTACGATGAAGAGGTAGCCGTCATCGCCGGTCTGCTCGGGGAGGACAGTCAGGCGGCAGGTTGGTCTGGAGGACCTCCTGCTTGCGGCTGAACCGTGAAACGAGGAAATGGTCCTCATTATGCGACCGGACCTTTCCCGTGTGCGAGACCGAACTGATATCGACATGCACGGTCGTCGTGGCAGGCCTCGGCTCGCTGGTCTCTCCAGCCGACGGAGAGATCAATAACTCGAACTCCGCCGTTTCGATCTCGTGAGGCTTGGACATGGTCGCGGGCTCCCGAAATGCGGCGAGACGCGGGACATAGACCTTATCAAGATACAACGAACGCACAGGGGGAACCAGAGTGCGACGAATTGGCCGTGAGGCCATCGACTCGTCCCCGTTTGACTGGGAATGTTATAGTTGATCGTGTCCCGAGCGACCAAGTCGGTCGGCGAATCGACGAAAGCCGCGGGTGGCGAGTCGTCCGAACGGATTTCGTGGAAAGGGTTTCGAGATGTGCGGTATCGCTGGGGCGATCGATCTGACGGGCCGTCGCGAGTTCTCCTCCGCCCGGCTGCTCGCGATGACCGGCGCGATCGCTCATCGCGGGCCGGACGACGAACAGATTCACGTCGAGCCGGGATTGGCGATGGGAGCACGCCGGCTGTCGATCGTCGACCTGGCGGGGGGCCGGCAGCCGATCAGCAATGAAGACGGGTCCATCTGGGTCACGCAGAACGGGGAAATCTTCGAGTATCCCGAGCTGCAAGCCGAGCTGGTGTCGCGGGGGCATCGGCTGGCCACGCGTTGCGACACCGAGCTGTGGGTGCACCTTTATGAGGATCACGGCGAGGGGGTCTTCGAGAAGACTCGGGGCCAGTTCGCCGTCGCGATCTGGGACCGGAATACGCGGACGCTGATCCTGGGGCGCGACCGCGTGGGCATCTGCCCGCTGTATTACACGGTGGCCGACGGCTGGCTGCTCTGGGGCTCGGAGATCAAGGCGCTGCTCTCGTCGGGGCTGGTCGCGGCGCGGCCGGACCCGATGGGTATCGACCTGTTCTTCCACACCTTCTGCGCGGGGACGACGCGGACGTTCTTCGAGGGAATCCAATCGATCCCGCCAGGCCACTTCCTCCAGGTCCGCGACGGCCGGGTCGAGCGGAAGCTCTACTGGGACCTGGATTTCCCCGACGCGGGACAGGAGCGACGACTGGCCGATCCGACCCCGTTGATCGATGAGCTGGAAGCCCTGATGCGACAGTCCGTCGAGCGACGGCTTCGGGGCGACGTGCCGGTAGTCAGCTACATCAGCGGCGGGCTCGATTCGACCGTAGTGCTGGGCCTCAGCTCGCGCGAGCGAGGCCACGCGGTGCCGTCGTTCACGATTGGCCTGGATCGCGCCGGGCCGGACGAGCGGTCGCACGCCACCGAGTCGGCCCAGGCGCTGGGCTCGCAATTGACCACCATGACGATGAACCGCGCTGACATCGTCGCGGCCTACCCCGAGCTGATCCGCGCCGCCGAGGGACCCGTGATGGACTCCTCGTGTGCATGCCTGATGCGGCTGGCCAGTACGGTGCACGCGCAGGGATACAAGGTCGTGCTGACCGGCGAGGGGGCCGACGAGGCCCTGGCCGGCTACGCCTGGTTCAAGACCCAGGCGATCCGTGAGCGGCTCAACAGTCTGTCGCTCTCGTTCATCAACCCGGCGGTCCGGAGCCTGGTGCTGGCCTCGATGCGCGGCAATCCGGCGCACGTCCCGCCGCGCCTGGGGATCCGGGGCGTCCGCACGGCCCAGCAGGATGTTTACGACCTGATGGCCCAGTCGCGATCGTTCGTCTACTCCGGCAACCTCTGGACCCGCCTGGCCGGCCACGCGGCCTTTGACGATCTGGACATCACCAACGACCGCTTCACCCGATGGGCTCCGCTGAACCAGTCGCTCTACGTCGGCTACAAGGTCATGCTCGCCGGGCTCCTGCTCGTGGCCAAGGGGGACCGGGTCGCGATGAACTCGTCGGTCGAGGCGAGATATCCGCTGCTGGACGAGGACGTCATTGCCTTCTGTGCTTCGATCGCGCCGGAATACAAGCTGCGAGGACGGACCGACAAGTGGCTGCTGCGTCAGGTGGCCGCGCGGACGCTCCCGGCCCGGATCGCCAACCGCCCGAAGACGATGTTCCGCGCCAGCCGTTCCCAGGCGTTCTTCGCCCCGGACCGCCCGCAATGGGTCAACCAGCTCCTCAGCCCCGACTCGCTCCGCGCCACCGGCTGGTTCGATCCGGAAGGCGTGGCTCGCGAGCGTGCCGCCCAGGTCCGATTCCCCGCCATCACCCCCAAGCGGATCATCATGGACCTGAGCTTGACCTGCGTCGTCGCAACCCAGCTCTGGCAACACATCTACCTCGGCGGAGGTCTCTGCGACCTGCCAACCTGGACCCCGACCCGGCTTCGCGAGCGGGACGGGATTAGCCTGGATCTCGGAGCCGCCATGGCGCAACCGCCACACACCGCCCCGGCGCGTTGAGATCGCGCCATTGCATGGTGGCCGTTGTAAGGTGCGCTTCGGGTTGGTATGACTGACACGCGTGTCGGGCTGTGCGCAAACTCTGTGTGAGGCGCTCAATAGGATGTCCCCCTTACTGCCACTCATGCGGACATCGCGTCGCAACGGTCGCAATGTCCGCAGGGCTCTGCTGGCTCATCGTCGTGGCCGAAATAGTCGAGGAGATAGCACCAGCGGCAACCCCGCGTCTCGGCATAGTCGACAAGCCGCTGGAGTTTGAGCTCGTCGCGCGTATCGCGCTCTTCGTAATCGCGCGCGACGCGTTCCAGGTCGTCGTGGGTCAAGTCGGGCTGGAGCAGGTGGAGGTGCCCCGAGAGGTCCTCCTTTACGATCCCCTTGGTGCGGAAAAGGGACATGGCCAGCTTCAGCCGGGTCTTGGGGAGCGGTGAGATCGCCTCGACGTCCGCGAGCTTGGGCAGGTCCTCGGCGATCCGCTTGAGCGCGTGATGGGCGTTGACCAGGTCCTCGGCGCTGGGATAGCGATGGCTCTGGAAGAAGGTGTGGAGCTTGCGGTCTTCGGACAAGTAGAGCAGCGTACACCGCGCGGGCTGGCCGTCTCGGCCGGCCCGGCCGAACTCCTGGTAGAACGCCTCGATCGAGCCGGGCAGGTGGGCGTGGATCACGTAGCGGGTGTCCGGCTTGTCGATGCCCAGACCGAAGGCGTTGGTAGCAACCATGATCGGCAGCTCGCCGCTCATGAACCGATCCTGGTTTGCGGATCGGTCCGCAGCCTTCATCCGTCCGTGGTACGAGGCCACCGCGAAGCCCCGGCCCCGGAGGAATTCGGTCAGCTCGCCGACCGCCTTCACCGTCGACACGTAGATGATCCCGCTCCCCGACTCGGCGCCGAGGAGTTCGGCGAGCCGCTCTCGCCGCTGCTCCTCGTCAGGCGTCGAAATGACCGTCGGGTGCAGGTTGGGCCGGTAGAACCCCGTGTGGACGATCTCGGCATCGAGGATGCGCAACTGCCGTAAGATATCCTCGATGACGTCGTCGGTCGCGGTCGCGGTCATGGCCAGGACGGTGGGATGCCCGAGCTCCTCGATCACGCTGCCGAGCTCAAGATACTCGGGACGGAAGTCGTGACCCCATTGGCTCACGCAGTGCGCCTCGTCCACAACGAACAGGTCGATCGGAGTTTGGCGCAACAGGTCGCGGAACGCGCGATTGGCTAGTTGTTCGGGCGTCGTGTAGACGAAGTCCTTGGTGCCGCGCACCAGGCTTTCCTCGGCCTCCTGACGCTCGTGGGCGCTCATGGTGCTATTGAAGGCAAGGGTACTGAAGCCCTTCCGCTCGAGGGCGTCGGTCTGGTCCTTCATCAGGGCGATCAAAGGACTGACGACGATCGTCGAGCCGGTCATCGCCACCGCCGGGAGCTGGAAGCACAGGCTCTTCCCCGAGCCGGTCGGCATCAGGACGAGCGTGTCGCGTCCGGCCAGGGCCGAACGGACCACCGCCTCCTGACCGGGACGAAATCGACGGAACCCGAAGTATTGGCGCAGCTTGGACGTCAAGCTCATGCTGGAAGCGATTGCCTCTGCCATGATGATTCCTCAGTCTTACCACTCGAGCACGTGCGTCGCTCGTTGTAAAGCACACGGTGCTGAAACGAATGGGCGAAGGATCATGAAGCAAATGGCGGGCCGTCTACCCCTGATCAGTCTCGGTTCATAAGGCACGCCCGGCTCAGTGCATACCGAGGGCCGAGGAGTAGATCTTAACCGACGGGGTCTGGCCTGCCCCCAGAAACATGGTCCAGTCTTAATCGCTGATCCCCAGGAGCCGCAATCTCAGGGGACCGCGTCTTCTCGGTCGCCGACCGTGAAATGCCAGTCGGTCGACTCTCCTGCGCCGACGCCGGAATCGGCCGCGAATGTGAGGTGGGCGCGGTAGGAGCCCGGACTTGTCACGTCGAACCAGTCGTTCAGGTCGAGCCGCATCGCCTCGAACGCTTCGAATGGCGCGAATGGGCGGGTGGTCACGCCCGGGTCGAACCGGTCCGTCCGTTTCGGCTTCAGCTCTTCTTCGGATCCGCCACGGCGAAAGAAGAGCTCGGACCGGGTGACGCTCGGCCGTGAATAGAAGACCGCCAGCGCGACTCCTCGCCGCAACGCCGGTCGGCCGTCAGCGGCCTGGCGGAGAAACTCCGTCGGCGCCGCGTTCTCGACTCCGCGGCGATTGCGAATTTGTAGAGTCACGCGAATCGGCTGGCCCGGCTCATACCCGCCTTTGGGTGGCTCGACCGGCTCGACCCTTGCCTCCAGTCCGCCCGGGAGCGAGCCCAGGCTGTGAGCAAAACGGCCAGCGCCGCGTTCGATCTCAGCGGCTGGCACGCGCGCGATTACGTGCGGGCCGACGAATCCGAAATAGCGCTCCCAGTGGTCTCCCTGGCGGACCTCCTCGGCCTGCCAGATCCAGCCGTCTTGCTCGTATTCGCGACGAACGGTCCCGTCGCCATACCGGAGATCGACCGGGAAATCCTTGAGCGTGACCCAATGCGCCTGGATCGGCAACTCCGTTACTTTCGCCATCCGGACCTCATCCTGCCCTTCGAGCGAGAAGATCGCCCGGGCTTCGCGGACGTCCGCAAGGGTCGCGGGCCGGCCCAGGGCGGGGAACGCCAGGCGCGTTGGCTTCATCGAGGAAGCCGCTCTGGCTGTCGGGCGGGTCGGCTTTGAACCGATCGCCGTACCGCTTCAGGTAGGCCGTGCAGGCTTCTACGGCCCGGTCGCGTCGGTCCTCGGTCCAGTACAGCTCGCATTCGGGTGCGCCTTCAAGCGACGAGATTTTCCAGGCGATGTAGTCGCAGGCGCGGAACGGAAGGTCCACGCCGGGTTTGACCGCATTCAGGTCGGGCTTGAAACAATTCGAGCCTAGCGAGGCTCCGTCGTTCGTCTTGAACGCGATCATGCCTGGCCCATCGCGGCGGACCGTCCCGATCGCGGACGTTCCAGCCATCGCGGCGATCAGGCCGTCGCGGTATCCGGCCACCGTGAGGAGCGGTGATGTGCCGAAGCTGGAATTGCCGAAGAAGCGATCGGTGCCACCCCCCGGACGCGCGGAGCAGCGGCACGAACGGCGATGCGGGGTCGTTGAAGAGCCAACGGGCGACCTCGGCGATGCGGGGATGGTCGGGATAACTCGAGATCGGCTCCCAGCACTCGATTCCCTGATCCTCCAGCTCCTTCGGGACGGCCGTGCGGATCCACGCGGCATATTCGTCGAGGGCCTCGCGATCGCCGACCTCGGCACGAATGACGGTCAACTGCGCCAGGTCTCTCGATGGCCAGGATGACGTGTTGGCGTCCCCCTTACGCTTCAGTTCGATCATCTCCCGGCATTTCGGCATGATCGACCGCAGGACCGGCAGCGCCGCCTTGCTGTCCCATCGGGCGAGGATGAACGCCAGCTCGGAGGCGAAACGCAGCTTCCAGTAGTTGCTCCGCAAGGGATCGCTGGCTCGGACGATGTCGGCGATGCGGCGGGTCAAAAGTTCGGAGACGCTCGGATCGCGACGGGCTCGCAGCTCCTCGCCCTGCATCAGCGGCGGGGGCGACTGCCGCGGTCGGGTGGCGAAGGCGAAGGAGACGTTGCCCGATAGGACGATCTCCCGGGCGGCATTGAGCCATCGCATGTCGCCCGCCGAATCGTCGCGCAGCGTCCGATACCGGCGCTCGTTCATCGAGATCGAGCGGTTCTTCTCCCAGAAGGCGCGAGGGACTGCGCGAGCTTCTTCCTTCCCGCGAGGTCATTCCGGCGGACACGATGGTCGAAATCGTACGTGTGGAGGATCGCTCCGATCGCGGACAATTCGGCCTCGAAGACGTCATGAACGGTGCGATCGATCGAGCTCCCTCGCCCGTAGGTCACCGACCGCGTGAGCCGCATTTCGGTCTCGAAGGCGGCCAGCAGCGGCTCCAGGGCGGGCTCGCCCTCGGCGGCCAGCGCCTGCGCGAGGGGCGAATCTCCGGGATCGGGACCCCCAAAATGAGACATCTGCGGTTCGTCGATCTGATCCAGGTCGCGGATCAAGGCAGCGATCCGCGCCGAGGGGTCGCCGCCACGCTTCGGGATCGGTCCTCGCGCAGGCTCCTTCGCGCGTCGTTCCTGATCGGCCAGTATCTCGGGAAGCTGGCGACGGAACGGCAAGTACGCGGGAGGCTCTTCGATGAAGCGGTTCTTGATCCGCTGGAATCCCATCGCCTCGGCCTTCGCGTCGACGGCCTTCGCGAACGCCGAGAGCCGTCGGGCGGTATCGAGCGCGATCGCGTCGTCGCTCCGCATGTGGGCGGACACGAGCCGGACGAAGGCCGTGGCGGCCCAGTCCGTCGCGAGAGTGAGATAGCTGATGTGATAGTCGGTCAGGGCGCGGTTCTGGCCTTCGGGTTTCCAGGTCGTCCCGGCGGCGAAGAGGATCTCGGCCAGGTCGGCTCGCCCGAGCCGCAACAGCAGGCAGAGCTTCAGCGCCGACCGGCCGTCGGCGCCGGACGGTGCACCCCCGGACCACCCGCCCCGCCGGGATGCGTTGGTGAACCCGCCAGCGTCGTCAAAGCGGTCCGCGTTCCTGGCCGCGGCGGCCTCGCGATTGCGTTTCATCGACTCAGCCAGCGTGCGGATGTCTTTGTCGAGATCGGCCACCGCACCGACGGAAAGTGCGGGATAGATCACGCCGTCCCAACTGACGACGAATCGACCGGCCTGGCCCGCTCGCTCGGGAAGGACGAATCCGCGGGTCTTGATGATTGTCCCGTTGCCGACTTCGACCTCGCGGTACTCGCACCCCGCGGGTCGGCCATGCCTTGTTCGAATAGCGCGGCGGTCGCCGAGACGAGGAACCGCGGCAGCTTCGTCTGGGGGGGCGTCCAGGGCTCTTTCTGCCGAGGGGGATCGGGGATCGACTGGCCCGCGAACTTCGGTGCCGTGCGAAGGTCGACGACCTGGAGGCTTGGCGAGCACGAGGAGGGGCAGCAACAGGCACTTCAAAGCGAATGGAGGCGTTCATCGCAACTCCTGAGATATTAGTCCAGCAAGAAAGATCGTCGTAAAAGGGTAACCACGGAAAACCCAGCGCGGCCGTGCCGCAGGAAGATTTCGCCACGGAAAACACGGAGCAACACGGAAAAGTAGATCTCGAGAGCATTCTCCCTTTCCGTGTCTTTCCGTGTCTTCCGTGGTTACGATTTGATTAGACCTGCACTGCGAAAAGAAATGACCGTAGTAGAACGGATGGACACGAAGGAAACGTGATCCGGATTCACTTTTTCGTGTATTTCCGTGTTTTCCGTGGTTAATCCAAATTGAGATCAACGTTCAGGGTTGTCAAGATCTACCTTTCACCGCGCCAGGACGCGGCTCCGTCCGAGCCTTGTCACCAAGATCGCAAGACGATGCAGGGGTCGATCGATCTCAGGGGACCGGGTCTTCCCGGTCGCCGACCGTGAAATACCGATCGTTCGACGTCCCCTCGCCGACGCCCGAATCGGCCGCGAACGTGACGTGGACGCGGTAGGAGCCCGGCCTCGTCAGGTCGAACCAGTCGTTCAGGTCGAGTCGCATCGCCTCGAACGCTTCGAACGGCTGCCAGCGGGCGGGCGGCGTTGCCAGGGTCGAACCGGTCCGTCCGCCTGGGCTTCAACGCTTCCTGGGGACCGCCCTGCGCCGGTCCGAGAAAGACTCGGCGGGGAATAGAAGACCGCGAGTGCGACCCCGCGCCGCAACGCCGTCCGGCCATCGTCGCCCCGGCGGAGGAACTCCGTCGGTGCCGTGTTCTCGACCCCACGCCGATTGCGGATCCGCATCGCCATGAGGATCGGCCGGCCCGGCTCATAACCGTCGTTGTGCGAATCGAGCGGCTCGATCTGTGCATCCAGTCCGCTCGCAAGCGGACCCCAGTTGCGGCCGAAACGAGCGTCGCGGAGCTCGATCTCGGCGGCCGGGACGCGCGCGATCACGTGCGGGCCGACGAATCCATAGAACCGTTCCCAGCGATCCCCCTTGCGGACTTCCTCGGCCTGCCAGATCCAGCCGTCTTGCTCGTAACTCGCGGTGAACGGTGCCGTCGCTCATCGTCGCGATCGATCGGGAAGTCCTTGAGCGTGACCCACCGCGCCAGGATCGGGAACTCCGACAGCTTCGCGACCCGGACCTCGCCCTGCCCTTCGAGCGAGAAGATCGCCCGGCCCTCGCGGACATCCTCGAGCGTCGCCGGGCGGCCCAGCGCGGGGAACGCCAGGTGCGCCTTCTTATCGGGGAAGTCGAGCTCGCCGCCGGGCGGGTCGGCCGTGAACCGATCGCCGTATCGCTTCAAGTAGGCCGTGCACGCTTCGACGGCGCGGTCGCGGCGGTCCTCCGGCCAGTACAGCTCGCACGTCGGGTGCGCCCTCGAGCGACGAGACCTTCCAGGCGAGGAAATCGCAGACGCGGAACGGAAGGTCTACTCCCGGCTTGACGGCTCCAGGTCGGCCCTGGGAGCCTGTGAGCCCCAGCTCCGCGATCGCTCGTCTTGACGAGGATCGTGCTGCGATCGCCGCGACGGACCGTCCCCATCGGGGCCTTGCCGGCCATCGCGGCGATCAGGCCCTCGCGGAAGCCGGCGACCCGCACCATCGGCGACGTGAAAAGGTGCCCATAGGGGAAAAGCTGCAACGTGCGGCCTTGCGGGGCGCGGAGCAGCGGCACCCACGGCGATTGCGGGTCGTTGAAGAGCCAGCGAGCGGCCTCCGCGATCGCGGGGTCGGTCGTGATAGGTCCACATCGGCTCGAAGCAGTCGATCTGCTGGTATTTCAGCTCCTCCGGGGTGGTCTTGCGGAACCACGCGGCATACTCGTCGAGGGCTTCGCGATCGCCGGCCTCGGCACGGAGGACGGTGAACAGGGGCACGTAGCTCGACAGCCAGGGGTCCGCCGAGACATCCCGTCCGCGCCTCAGATCGATCACCTCGCGGCATTTCGTCATCATGCGCCCGCAGGATGGGCAGCGCCGCCTTGTCGTCCCATCGGTTGAGGACCATCGCGAACTGGAAGGCGTTCCGCAGCGCCATGTTGGGTGACTCAAGGGATTGG
Source organism: uncultured Isosphaeraceae bacterium (assembly GCA_963842405.1). Lineage (GTDB taxonomy): Bacteria > Planctomycetota > Planctomycetia > Isosphaerales > Isosphaeraceae > CAVZRC01. The sequence continues at coordinate 16,823 of CAWJGW010000058.1, forward strand.
CGGCGCCGGCGATCTCGGAGGCGCGGCGGGCCAGCAGCTCGGAGACGCTCGGATCGCGTCGGGATCGCAGCGCCTCGCCCTTCATCGGCGCACGGGGGCGTCGTGCGCGGTCGGGGCCGGATCCAGGCCGATCCTGTCGTTCGTCTGGACGATCCCTCCGGCCGCCTCGAGCCAGCGATCGGGGCTGGCCGTGTCGTCGCGAAGCATGCCGATACCATCGATCGTTCAATGAGATCGTCCGGTTCTTCATCCAGAAGGCGCGGATGGTACTCTGCGAGCCTTCTTCCTCGCCGCGACGTCGTTTCGGAGGAGAAATCGCGCTGCGTTGTGCGAATTCGCTCGTGTTGAGAATCCCGATCAGGGCGGCGAATTCGGCCTCGGATACGGGATGAACCGTGCGATAGAGCGACATCCCTCGTCCGTACGACACCGACCGCGTGAGTCGCATGTCGGTCTCGAGGGCGGTCAGGAGCGGCTCGACGGCCGGGTCGCCCTCGGCGATCAGCGTCTCGCACGAGGGGAGAATCTCCGGGATTGGCCCTACCGGGCGACGACATCTGTCGCTCATCGATCTGGTCGAAGTCGCGGATCAAGGCGGCGATCCGCGCCGAGGGGTCGCCGCCACGCTTCGGGATCGGCCCCCGCGCGGCTCCTTCGCACGCCGCTCGTGATCGGCCAGCAGCTCGGGTAGCTGGCTGAGGAACGGCAGATAGGACGGAGCCTGGTTGTTGACCTGCGTTCGGGTGCCGCTGGAAGCCCATCGCGTCGGCCTTCGTCTCGACCGCCTTCGCGAACGCCGAGAGCCGTCGGGCGGCATCGAGTGCGATCGCGTCGTCGCCCCGCATGTGGGCGGCCACCAGCCGGATGAAGACCGCGGCGGCCCAGTCCGTCGCGAGGGTGAGATAGCTGATGTGATAGTCGGTCAGGTCGCGGCCCTGGACCTCGGGGGTCCAGGTCGTCCCGGCGGCGAAGAGGAGCTCGGCCAGGTCGGCACGGCCGAGCCGCAACAGGAGGCAGAGCTTCAGCGCCGACCGGCTCGTCGGGGCCCGACGGCCCGCCCTCGCCCCACATCGCCGCCGCGCGAGTAGACGTCAGTGAACCCGCCCGCGTTGCCAAAGCGGTTCGTGTTCTTGGCCGCGGCGGCCTCGCGGTCGCGTTTCATGGACTCGGCCAGCGTGCGGACGTCCTTGTCGAGATCGGCCGGGCGCACCGACGGAGAGTGCGGGATAGACCACGCCGTCCCAACTGACGACGAACCGGCCGGCCTCGCCCGCTCGCTCGGGAAGGACGAATCCCCGGGTCTTGACGATCGTGCCGTCGCCCATCTCGACCTCGCGGTATTCGCACCCACGCGGGTCGGCCATGCCTTGTTCGAACAGCGCGGCGGTCGCCGAGACGAGGAACCGCGGCAGCTTCGTCTGGGGGGGCGTCCAGGGCTCCTTCTGCCGAGGGGGATCGGGGATCGAATTGCCCTCGAACTTCGGAGCCGGGCGATAGGGGGCGGCACCGAGGCCGGCGAGCACGACCAGCGCCAGAAGCGGATACTTCGAAGCGGATGAGGCGTTCATGTTAACTCCTGAGCTGTCCGGAACGGCGAGGTTCAGCCCGAACCTGTATCCCACGATGGAGAAAGCGCCGGAACCCACATAGGTGCGAGAGGCGTTCGAGAAGGAGTCCTTTCAAGATAACGATCCGGCGGCGAATCCTTAGCGAGTGTGTGAGTCTGTTCCATAAGGCATCTGAGCCCCCGAATGGGGCGGGATCGCAGCTCGGGGCGTAAGCCCCGAGTACCGATGGCGTAGTAACCTCCCGCCTCTGCGCGCCGCAAAGCCCGGCCTCGCCGGGCTTTGCGGCGGCGCAGAGGCGGGAATACCGGGTGGTTTCCCTCTTCTCGGGGCTTACGCCACGAGCTCTACGATCCCGCCCCTGCGGGGCTTTCGGAACAGACTCTGAGAAACGAGCGGCTCGGACGAATACGGCATCAAAACGAGACCCGTTGAAAAGTCTGTCGCGACGGCCAGGGATTGTAGCTCTGACCGATCGCCTTCTGGCGCCTCTCCTCGATCGGCAGGCCGGAGGTCTGGGCGGTCGCCAGCCGGACCTGGGCGTCAATGCTCGCGGCGTTCCAGGTGTTCTTATTCTCCGGGGGCCTTCGCGCCGAGTCGGGCAAGGTCCGGATCAGCGCGACGACCGCGCGGGGGTCATAGGCAGCCAGGGCCTTGATGGTTGGTGCGTTTGTAGTTGAAATTGATTTTCGACGAATCGACGAGCAACTCCGGCAAACGTTCGAGGGCCGGTGCGATGATGACGGCGGCCATCTCGCGGTCGTATCGCGAGACGAGCATCGCCAGGATCACGCGCGGCCTGGACCGCGTTCATGTCCGGCTGCTCGGCAAGCGACGCGCGGCAGGCCGCGGCCAGCCAGAGTCGCTCCTCGAGCCGGTCGGGCTCGAGCCGCTCGACCATCGGTAAGAGCTCGGCCATCACGCAGGAGACGGGCGGGTGGGTGTCCTTGCCGTCCTGCTCGTTCGCGACCTTGCGGAGCCGGGCGAATGCCTCGTCCAGCAGTCCCCGCGCCTCGGCCGGGTCGGTTGCCGACAGCTCGGAAGCCATGAGGCCGAGGCCGTAGGGCACCGAGCACGGGCTTGGGGAACGACGCCGGGCCCGTGGGATCGTCGATCGTGTCGAGGATCCTGCGGGCGCGCGGCAGGTCGGCCCGCGCCATCCTCCGGCAGATCCGCAGCACGTAATCCTGCGCGACGAGTTGTCCCGGAAGTTCGGCACAACGGCGGGGACCAGCCGCTCGGCCTCGGCCGGGTCGATCGCCGCGAGCCGGACGGCGGCCTCCCCGAGGTGGCGATTGATCGTCGCGGGATCGGTCGGGCCGGTGTTCGTCCGGCCCTTCCGCTCGAAGATCGATCCGCGCGGCGGCGAGGTCGATCACGGCCAGCACGTCGGCGAACTCCTCGACTCCGAAGGAATACCGGTCCTGCGGCATCGTCGCCACGATCGCCTGTCCCTCGCGGATGATCGGCGTCGCCCGGTCGACGGCATCGAGGTCGAGCCAGCAGTCGGCGACATGGCCGAGGAGCTCGGAGCTTCGGCCTCCTTGTCGTCGACGCGACGGGCCTCGGCCAGCGCGCGGTCGATCCGCTCGATGCGATGCGCGCGATCGGATTCCGGCGTCGCGTCGGCGATCGCGAGGAAACCCTCGGCGCGAGGCGGGATTCAAGTCGGCCTCGATCGTGGCGACCGCCGCGGCCGGATCGCTCTCGAGCTGCGCGAGCGCGATCTGTCTCAGGGCACTCGCCGGCTCGGTCAATACGCGGTTTTCGATCATCTCCAGGACGCGATCGGGATCGACCGCCACGCCGGAATCGGCAGGACCGAGTCGCCCGTCGAACCCGAGCGAACCCGGCCGCGCGGCATCGATCAGCGGCGCCAGGAGTTCCCGCGCCATCGCCCGCTCCTCGGCCCGGGTCAGGGGCGACGGCAGCGATTTCGGCATCGACCGCGGCGGCTCCTCCACGCGGGCCAGCCGGACGTCCACCCGCGCGTCGCCCGGCTTGACGATCGCCCCGCCGAACCGGAAGCCGGCCTTCTCGGCGAACACGAGGGCCTCCCCGCTCGGCACCCCGGCGAGCCGGAACCGGCCTTCGGCGTCGGTCGTCGTCGACGTCCGCCTGGGCGCGTCTCCCGACTGAAAGACCGAGGCACCGGCGACGCCTTTCCCCTCGCGATCGACGACCCGGCCCGAGACGAACCGGAGCGTCTGCGACCGGCGGAGGACGAGGTCCGGACAGCGCGATCCGATCGCCTCCATCGGATGAGACCCAGCCGGTCTGGTTGGAAAGGAAGCCGTCGGCGGTGGCCTCGACGCGGAAATCCTGCGGCCTTCCTGTCGAGTTCGTTCGGCGTCCGGAACGTACCGTCCGGCCCGGTGCGGAGCTCCACGCCGTCGTCGAATCGGACCGGTTGGGGAAAGGCCAACTCCAGCCGTTCTTTTCTTCCTTGCGGAACTGCACCTTCACCTTGGCCCCCGCGATGGGCGTACCGCCCGGCCCGAGCACGCGGCCGGCCGGCGGCGAGGGTCAGCCCCGGCACGACGGTGACGATCACGGGCTCCGTGCTCTCCGGCGACGGCCTTCACCGGTTCGATCGGTCATCCGTTCATGGCGATGGGCCTCGAGATCGTCACCGCGCCCCCCGGCGCGATCCCGGTCGAGGGCGGACTCGCCGCGGTCGTCGGTGGACCAGATGTCCCGCCTCGCCGACGACTCCGCGGAGATCCGTCGCGTTGGCGACGGGCTTGCCCGACTCGTCGCGCACCACGATCCGGAGCGGCGGAGCGGCGGGCATTGCCTCCCGAGGCTCCAGCTCGATCCGGCCCGGCCCCTCGGCGACCGTGAAATCTTTCCAGTTCGCTGGCCCGGCCGATCGCGACATGCGACGGCGGCATTCGAAGCAGCGAGATCCTCGACTTCGCCGGGCAGGCTGGGGAACGTGTATCGCCCCTGCGCGTCGGTCTTGGCCGAATCGGGTCTTTCCCCCCCCAACGGACCGAAGGTCATCTCAGACGCCGGGGACGGGCACGGCCCGGTGCCGCGTTCGCGGACCACGCCCGTGACCGTCGCCGCCTTCCGCAGCGGGATCACCACGCGAGTTCTCCCGCCCTTCGATCACGGCCAGTGAACTCGGAAGGTGCGGCCAGGACGGGCAGGTCCCCGGGCGGCTTGAGCTCGAGCTGGAGGCCGACCCGGGGCGATCACGGGGAACGCGAACCGGCCCTCATCGTCGGTCGTCCCCGTGGCGTAGCCGGTCGTCGCCGGGTCCGGACGACGACGGATCGCCGGATCGGGCGTAGGCCGTCACCCGCCAGCCTTTGACCATCGTGCGGTCGTCGGCCGTGAGCCGGCCCTTGAGCGATGCGGCCGGCCGGAGCCAGACGCGCTTCGGCTTCGGCGACGCCGGGTAGAACGGGCGTCCCTGGATGCCGAACGCCTTCGAGTGGACGTCAACGTAGGCAACCTCATCATTGGCGGCGGCGTCGATGACGGCCAGGCCGTCCTTGTCGGCGATCACCTCGATGAGATCGACCACCGCGTCGGGCACGTTCGTCGATTCGCGGCCGAACCGCTCGACACGCACCCGCGCGCCGGCCACCGGCTCGCCGTTGGGCCCCTCGACGCGCACCTCGGCCTTGCCGGGCGGCTCCAGCACGACCCGGACCGGCTCATCAGCCCCGGGCATCGGACCGGGAAACTTCGTGTATGCGAGGCGGAAACCCCGCTTCACGACCCAGAGCGATCGGGGCGATGACGCGGTTCTGGCCCGCCAGCCCGGCCGGACGATCGAGCCGGAACCGGCCCTCCGCGTCCGACCGTCCGCGCGCGAGGATCGGCGGGTCGTACACCGGCATGCCCGCGAGCACCAGCTCGGCACCGGCCACCGGCTCGCCGTTCGGGCCCGATGACCGTCCCCGAGAGTGGCGTGGTCGGGCCCTGGGCGATCGCGACGCAGATCAGCGATGCGAAGAGGACCATCCGTCCCTCCTTGCAGGATGCTCGCCCGTTGTGGTGATCCGGCGGTCTCGACTCCTCAGCTATCCGATCATTGTACGTGGCTCCCGGGCAACGGAATAGGTAGGACAGTCGTCGTCGCCAGTGGCGTCCCGACCAGGATCATGACACCCAAGAGCCTCACACCGGTTCTTGTTCGCCCCCATCTGCTCCCGCCGACGGATCGCCCCGGCGATTCCCAGGAGGGCGATCCACCAGGATAGACCATAAATCAGGTTTTCCTCGTTCCGGAAGTCGACCATCAGCAGGGCCGTGAAATACATCTGGACGGCCGGGATGAAGAACCTGGGCGTGAAGAGCCACGCCATCGCGGCGAAGAGGAAGGTACTCAAGGTCCCCCAGGCCGGCTTGTACCATCGGGATTCCCAGCCCGTCAACGCGTTGAGCATCACCAGGTTGAAGGAGAGGATCAGGAACGTCCCCCAGAGCCGCGTCACGACGCCGATCGCCGGCGACGACGCAAACCATCGCGGCCCGGCGATCGCACGCAGCGTCACGAGGACAGCGACCAACTCCACGCCCCATAGGAGCACCAGCCGGGGGTCCCGCTGCACACTTGGGTCATAAATCGCCTGGCATGCGAGGAAGTCCCGAGATGAATCCAGGCCACGGCCATCATCGCCCGCGACCATCGGCCTCCCCCGCGCACGATCGTCCGATCCAGGTCCTGCCGCAGCAAGTCCCTGCCAGGCCGTCGGAATCGTCTCGACCATCGAACGGGCTGCGACCGGCTTCTCATCCACCTCCGTCGATAACTCGATCATCGCCGCTCACCTTCTCAGCCATGCATCCGTGCTGTGATCATTCGAAAACGCAAGGCGGACTTTCCAACCCGGCTTCGGGTGAAGTCTATCACACAGATTGTTAATCTGGGTTCTCGGCAGGTCGCCTGCCGTCGGGATCTACGGACGAGGGTTCGTTCCCGGTGAGGTCGATGGATTGGAGAGGGAGGGGATCATGCAGCAGCGGCGGATGGGGCGGACGGGCCTGAAGGTGTCGGAGGTCTGCCTGGGGACCATGACCTTCGGCGGCCAGTGCGACGAGGCGACGTCGTTCCGGATCATGGACGCGGCGATCGAGCGCGGGGTGACGTTCTTCGACACGGCGGACGTCTATCCGATCCCGCCGGACATCGCGACGGCCGGCCGGACCGAGGAGGTGATCGGCCGATGGCTCTCCGCGGCGCCGGGGCGTCGCGAGCCGCTGGTGCTGGCGACCAAGTGCCGGGCCAAGGTCGGGCCGGGCGTCAACGATCAGGGGCTCTCGCGACGGCACATCCTCGACGCCTGCGAGGCCAGCCTCCGCCGGCTGCGGACCGATTACATCGATCTCTATCAATCCCACTCGTACGATCCGGAGACCCCGATCGACGAGACCCTGCGCGCCTTCGACGACCTGGTCCGATCGGGCAAGGTCCGCTACATCGGCTGCTCGAACTACGCGGCCTGGCAGCTCGCGATCGCGATGGGGACGAGCGAGCGGCACGGCTGGGCGCGGTACGACTGCGTCCAGCCGCGGTACAACGCGCTGTACCGCGAGATCGAGGCCGAGCTGTTGCCGCTCTGCCGCGACCAGGGTGTTGGTGTGATCGCGTACAACCCGCTGGCCGGCGGCTTCCTGAGCGGCAAGCATTCGGCCGAGGCGCCTCCTGCGCCGGGACCCGGTTCACCCTCGGCGCCTCGGGCGAGCTCTACCGCGAACGCTACTGGCATGCGGCGCAGTTCGAGGCCGTGTCGGCCTTGAAGGCGTTCTGCACGCGCCGCGGCTGGGACCTGGCCACGGCCAGCGTCGCCTGGGTGCTCCAGCAGCCGGGGATCACCTCGGCGATCGTCGGCGCCAGCCGGCCCGAGCAGCTCGACGCCACCCTCGCCGCACCCGGCCTGGCCTTCGACGACGAGGCCCGCGCGGCCTTCGACGCCGTCTGGTGGACGATCCCCCGCAGGCCGGCGGGACGCTGAGGCTCCCCGATCGCGACTTGTCGGTTGTCTCCGAGGAATGTGATAATCGAGGGGTTACCGAAGAATTGATGAGTCAGGCGGGGAGGGACCGATGATGGCATCCGGAGGCAAAATGGAAACCGAACTCTTCACCGTCGATGACGGGGCATTGTCGTGGTTCACGGGCACTCGATCCCGTGGAGCGCGAGGCCCTTGATGCCGCGATCGCCCCCTGGTCGATCGCCCGGAGAGAGGACTGGCCAGCCACGGGCGCGATCTGGCTCAATCTGTCCGAGACCACATTCATGCTCAAGCTCGGCCCGAGCCTGTGCGTTGGTTCGGCCGACCCCCGCCGGAAAGCCGGAGGTATTGGATTTCGTCAATCAGAGAACCCTTGATCTCTTGCGATCACAGGGCCAGAGGACTGTCCACTTTACCGTTCACAACGGGGCATCGCTGGGCATCTTCGTGATCACCACCGCAGAACGGGAGGCCCTCGAAGCCGCCATTGCCCCTCTGGTCGATCGCCCGCAAGAGGATTGGGAAAAGTATGGCGCGATTCGGCTCGGTCTCCCCGAGCCCACGTTCATGCTGAAGTTCGATCAGAGATTGCGTGCGATCGTTCGACCGATGCCCGGGGGACAGCCGGAACTACTCGATCTGGTCAGTCATGAGACGCTCCAATACTTCCGGGAAGCCGATGCGACGCGCAAGAAATCGGCCCCTCGCCGTGCGACATCGACATCATGATGATTGTCGAGAGCAGGGTCGGCTCGCGCCGGCCATCACGGATGAAGATCTTCGCGCCGCTCATCTTCGATCACCTGGCAGTGCCGCAAGGAGGTGGCGGAACTCCGCCAATGGCTCGCGGCACATCCTATGCTGGACGAGAAGCGGCAGATCCTGCCGTTCTTTCGGCGCGTCGTCATCTTTCGGCCTTCGTCGCGTCCTACGACCACGATCGTTAGCCGCTACGACCAGATCGCTTTCGAATAACCCGCTCTTCGGCGATTTCGCTTGCGATCTCGTCGTCGGCCATTCCGCCCAGAACGCGTTCTGCTTCATCGAGTTCGAGGATGCCGGGCCGACGAGCTTGTTCATCCAGCGGGGAAAGCGGGTGACCCGGGATTGGTCTCCTCGCTTCGAGCACGGATATAGCCAGATCATCGACTGGTTCCACAAGGTCGATGACATGAGGAGATCGGACGACCTGATCGCGCGGTTCGGAACGCGGTCCATCAGCTTTCCGGAGTCCTGGTCATCGGCCGGGATCAACGTTCTGAGCGCTGGGGAGAGCAGAGCGACTCGCGTGGCGCAAAGGCAACGTCGTTGTGGCATCGAAATGGATACACTGCCGTGACCTTCGACGGACTCGTGGAAGAACTCGAAGCCCGGTTGGCAACTTTCCTCGTCGCCACCAAGGCCGGCGGTTGAAGAGGGCGGATTGCGGAGTCGATCGCCAGTGCGGCTTGGTCCAGCATCCAAGAACCTTTGCCGGCGAGAAGACCCACTCTCCGACGCGGTCGTGGCTTTCTCGTTGGCGACGCTCAGGCCGATGGTCTCTCGGTCTCGTCGGTGTCGCCGACGCGCGTGGCTTTGATCTCCCGCGTCAGGAACAGCCCGACGATCAGGAAGAGGATACCCAGCGGATGCGGCCGACATGTACATGGGCCGCGTGTTGTTCGCCGGGACCTTCGGCACCTGGGCTGCGTCGTGCTTCGTGACGCGGTACACGTCCTGCTTTTCTCGAAATGCAGTTGCTCGAGCTTCTGCTCGATGATGTCCTGCATCTTCAGCAGGCTCGCCAGCTCCTGGTTCGCCATCGTCGCAGTGAAGTGTGTCGCTGTTCTGGGTCTTGCTCTGGATCTTCAATCTTTCGATGTACTGCGCGTAGCCAATCCGCTTCCTCTTCGCTTCTTCGACGGCAGCCTCCAGTTCATGGACTGTCCGGAGGCTTCTCCGCGATCGGTGCGGCGGGTCGCGTCTTTGGCCAGATCTGCCCTCGGCTCAGCCTGCTCGAGCCGCACCCGGGCATCGATCAGGTCGAGGTCGGCCTGGATCAACCTGTCGGTCACTTTCGTAAATTGCTCTTCCGTGACGGTGGCGAGCGCCGGATGAATCCCCGCATCGTCCTTCTTCGAGGCATTCGAGTTCACCTCGGGTCGCTTCATCGCGATATGACCCGTCTCAAACAGGGCCTTCAGCTCTTTCTTCTTCTCCGCGATTTTCATTTCCAGCATGTTCTTCTCGTCCTCCAAGCTCTTCCTGAGGGCCTTGTTGGCGGACCGGTGATACTCGCCATGCTGCTCCAGGTAGGCATCGACCACCGCATTGACGATCAAGGCGGCTTCTTCCGGGTCCCGGGAAGCCAGGGCGACCCGGATCAGAAAGGTGTTCTTCACGATCTCGACCGACCATCTCCTTGCGAAGGTCGGTCTTCGGGTCCTTCGATTTCGCGATCATAGGGAGTTTCGCGATCGCGGGAGTTGTCGAGGATGCGGGTCGAGAGATGGCCGAATCGAGCACCTTGTCGCTGCCGATCAATTGGACCTGGGTCTCCAGGTAGGGCTGGGCGTTCACCTGGTCCCTGCTGTCGTGGACACCTGGGCCAAAGAGATCAGGCCGGGTCGGTTGGACCTGGAGCAAGCTGAACGCTTCGTAGATCGGCTCGATCGAACTGAAAATCAAGTAGCACACGGGTGTGGACAGCACAAGCCACAACAGGAGAATCCGCCACCAATGGCCGGCCAGTCTCCGGACGAATCGAGCGCGGACCGACCGGGGTTTCTGGGTTGTGGGACGAGTCGAACCGGTCATCGGCGTCCATCTGGGATGGCTCCTCAAGAAAGGTGAGGGATCAGAGGATCGGTTTCCGTTTCCGTCGTTGAAGAGACCGGCTCGAAGGGCGAATGCCGGCGCGGCGGCTCGATCACGAGCGGCAGGTGACGAGCCGAACCCCGTGCTCAGGGGTGCTTCACTCCGCCAGCGGCGCCGAACCAGGCTCGGAGATGCTCCTTCTGCGCATCCATGGTATCCGGGCGGACCTCCAGCTTCCAGGCCTTCGCCGGATCGTCGGCCGGGGTGAATCGCAGGCCGAACCAGTCGAGGGCCTCCTGGTAATCCAGCTCCTCGGTCGACGCAGATCGCCTTGCGGAACCATTCCTTGAGATCGACGCCGGCCACCTCTTCGGCGACTGCGCGGAACTGGTCCGGCGTGAACCCGCGCTCTCCCGAATAGCGCTGGTAGGCAAGCTTCATCACATCATCAAGGCTCTTCTTGCCGCCGGTCGCGCGACGGATCCGGGCGTCGAGTACGAACCCCACCACCGGGCCTTTGACATAGTAGCTGAGCTTCGTGGCGGAATCCCGGCCGACGCCCGACGTGCCCGAGCTCCAGACATCCAGAGACGCTTCTCGAGCGATTGGACGAGCCGTCCGCGCGAGTTCTGGAGTTGCCCGATGTGCGTCGAGAGCAAGTTCAGGGCGTCTTGCGGTGTGACGAGTCCGGCGCGAACCAGGATCAGGTCGCCGAAATACGTCGTGAGGCCCTCGGAGATCCACAGGCTCTTCGTCGACGGTGGGTGCTCGTAGTCGAACGGACCCAGCTCGACCGGCCGCAGCCGCTTGACGTTGAAGGCGTGGAAATACTCGTGGCTGACGAACGAGAGCCATCGCACGGAGCCTGGCTCCCGCGCCTCCCGCGGGCTCGCGGTCAGGCAGGGTGGAATCCTTGTGCTCCAGCCCGCCGCCCCCGGCGCGGAAGACGTTGAGGAAGACGTATCTCCGGAACGGGAGGAAGCCCCAGAAACGATGGGTCTCGCGGACCATCTTCTCCAGGTTTTTCGCGACACGCTCGCCATCCCAGTGGCCGATCTCGCCGGCATCCGCCAGTATGTGCTTGCTGCCCTCGACTTCGAACTCGTGGATCGACAGATCTCCGGCGACGATCGGCGAATCGACCAGCGTGTCATAGTCCTCGGCGCGATAGTGGTTCGGCAGGCCGTCGGGCGCCGGGGCCATCGCGGTGATCGACCGCTTGCACTTGGCGGGCAGCTCGAGCCGGACTTCGTGCGGCCGGCCGGGTTGCCCTGCGAGCGTGACGAAGGTCGCCGCCCCGTTCAAAACGACGAGTTCGTCGCTCACCCAGTTCGACGTGACGGACCTGCGATCGCAAGTGAGACGATAGGATCACGGAGACCGTCGTCCATGGGGCCGTGTCGCGGATGAGCCATCGGTTCTTCGTCTGCTCGACGACGAGCTCGGTACCGTCCGGTCTGATGGCCGTGAGATTGTGGACGTTCCTGGCGTAGTCTTCGACGCGATAGAAACCCGGCGACCAGACCGCCATCATCAACTCGACCGTCGGGCGTTGCCCCGTCGGGATCGTGGCCACGACCTCGGCGATGTGCTTTTCGGGCGTCGGGAATCGGATTGTATAGGCGATCGGCTTGGGCCTGACCCCAACGTCGGTGGGCTCCGCGAATCCGGAGAGACCCACGACAACACCAATCAGTGCCGACCCGGGACAAGATCCCCCTCATCACCATCGCCTCCTGGAAGCCCTGTCGGGCTCGAACCGTTAACGTGATGCGCACTCTCGACGGCACGGGCCGTTCGCCGATAGTGCTAGCCTCTCACGATTCGAGTGCTGAGGAAAGGGGCTGGCACAGCGCAGTTGCACACATCCTACTGGGATGGCTCTTAGCTCAGCCCGGCGAGGTCGCGGAGGATCTTGTCCGCATCGTCGGCCTCGACATCATCGATGCCACAGAATCCCGGGACGTCGGTCGAGTTCGAGGAGCCGCGGCGTGGACCGGACTTCGCCGATCCCCTCGGCACCGCGTCGCCCCAGGTCCGCCTCCAGGTCTCTCGGAGTACTTGACAGGGTGGCGCTCGACCGTGGCATTCGAGCAGCCGAGCTTGGTTGCAATCGCCGCGTTGGTGTGACCGGCCAGTTTCCAGAGAGCGACATGGCGGAGTTCGTCGGTCTCGAGCAGATCGAGCAACCGCTGGCACGCGTCGAAGGCCAGCAGGAGGAGGTCGGGCGGAAGGGCGGGGTCGGGGACTTGCCTCAGGATAGCGTCATCGTCGGGCCCGCTCCCGGGGCCCTTGGCCCGGCTGAGCAGGGAGAAGACTTCGCGCGAGGTGGCCGACCGCAGCATCTTGGTCAGGTCCACTCGGCTGGCCAGCTTGAGCTGGCCGCGCTCGATCCCGCGGCAGACCTTCATGAAGGCGCGCGAGGCGGCGTCCTCCTCGTCGGCGGGGCCCATCGGGGCATTCATCGCTCGCAACCGCTTCCGGGCATAGACCGTCAGATCGGCGAAGAATCGCTCCCAGAGCTCTCGCACCGCGTCGTCACGTCGCGGTCGCTCGGCGCCCTCCAGGTCGCGAATGATCCGCGTGATGGTTCCGGGGTGGTCCATGCAGCCGGGTTCCTTCTGTGACGAGAGCTTCCATTCTTTCCAGCTTCTAGTTGTACTCGATTCGCAAGCGTTCGTGTCTCAAAAATCGAATTGAGTTCGTCTTTTCACTTTAATCCATGGCAGCGTGTAGAGATCGTTGCAAAGAGGAATGTGAACAGCGGGTTTCGGTTCACCTCCGCCGGTTCGATTGATCGTCACCCGGAGGAGAAGTGACGTAAATACTGATCATCGGAGGGTCTCGACGATGAACGAATCGAAACATTGTCTCGGGTGCGGCCAGGCACGGCCTGCCCAAGCGCTGGGCGAGCTTTGCCCGCTCTGCCTGCTGCGGACCGGCGCGGGGAACATTGCGCAGTCGGGGAGCGAATGGGACCGGGACGAGATGCTGGTCACCCTGGGCCCGGCGTCGTCGAGCATCCTGGCCACCCTGGCCCAGACGCTGGGCCGGGTGCCGCACCTGCTGCTCGGCAGCACCGACTCAGAGCTCGAGTCGGCTCCGTCGCCCGCCGGGATGCCCGAGCCGGCCGATCCCGACCGACTGGAGCGGTTGCAGCTCTTCGGCGTGATCGGCCGTGGCGGGATGGGAGTCGTCCTCAAAGGGTACGATACCGACCTGGGCCGCGACCTGGCGGTCAAGGTGCTGCGCGAGCAGTTCCGCGACCAGCCCGAGATGGTCCGCCGGTTCATCGAAGAGGCGCAGATCGGCGGTCAGCTCCAGCATCCGGGGGTCGTCCCGGTCTACGAGCTGGGCGCGCTCGCCGATCGCCGGCCCTACATCGCCATGAGGTTGATCCGGGGCCAGACCCTCGCCGAGCTGCTCGCCGGGCGCGGCGATCGGGACGCCGATCGCCCGCGGCTGCTGGGGACCTTCGAATCGGTCTGTCAGACCATGGCCTACGCGCACGCCCGCGGCGTGATCCATCGCGACCTGAAACCGTCGAATATCATGGTGGGCAGCTTCGGCGAGGTGCAGGTGATGGACTGGGGACTGGCCAAGGTCCTGAACCGCGGAACTGAGCCGGAGCAGGAGAACGGGCCGGTCATCACGGTCGAGTCGCACGAGTCGGCAGTGGCCACGGGGCGCAGCGGTGCGCACAGTGACCGCTCGCGTCCGGGGAGCGTGATGGGGACCCCGGCCTACATGGCGCCCGAGCAGGCGCGCGGCGAGGTCGAGACTCTGGATGAGCGTGCCGACGTTTTCGCCTTGGGCTCGATCCTCTGCGAGGTCCTGACAGGGGCCCCGGCCTTCGCCGGAGGGACCTCGGAGAAGATCGAGCGGCGGGCCGCGCGCGGCGAGGTCGGCGAGTCGCATGGCCGGCTCGACGCCTGTGGGGCCGACGCGGAGCTCGTCGGGCTGGCCAAGGAGTGCCTGGCCGCCGAGCCATCGGGGCGGCCCCGCGACGCTCGGGACATGGCACGGCGGATCACCGCCTACCGGGCGGGTGTGCAGGAGCGGCTCCGCGCCGCCGAGCTTGCCCGGGTCGAGGCCCAGGCGCGCGCCGAAGAAGAGGCCAAGCGGCGCGGCCTGGCCGACCAACTCGCGGCCTCGGCCGTGGCACCGCGCCCTCGACGAACGGCGCCGGCGTCGGCTGGCGGTGGCGCTGGCCGCCTCGATCGTGGCGCTGGTGGTCTGTGGCGGCGGCGGGCTCGCCGCGTTCCTGTATCAACGCCAGGCCTGGTGGGCGCGGGTCAACGTGGTCCTGCGAGATGCCGAGCTGCTGCGCGACCAGGCCGCGGCCGATCCCGAGGGCGATCTCGGCAAGTGGCAGGCGGCCCGCGCCGCGCTGCGGCGACTCGACGACCTGCGAGATGCCGGCCTCACCGCGAGCCTGCGTGCCCGGCTCGAGGCCCTGGAGACGCAGATTCGAGCGTGGCTCGGAGGCGGCGGCGGTGGATCGCAAGCTGGTGGACCGCCTGGAGGAGGTCCGGGGCGGAATGGTCACCGACGACAAGGCCGACGCCGCGTTTGCCGAGGCGTTCCGCGACGGCCGGGCTGGATCTGACGTCAACGACCCTCGAGCCCGAGGCGATCGGCCGTCGGCTCGTCGATCGGCCCCGCGCCGTCGCCCTGGCGACGGCCGCCGCCCTCGACACCTGGGCCGTCGTCCGTCGCGGCCTCTCCCGCCCCGGCGATGCCAGCGGACAGGCCGAGGCCCGTCGCCTCCTGGCCGCGGCCCGTGTCGCCGATCCCGACCCCTGGCGCAACGCCCTCCGCGACTGCCTGCCCTCGGCCGACCCCGCACCGCTCCGCCGGCTCGCCCAGGACCCCGACCTCGACCGCCAGGGACCGGTCAGCCTCTGGCTGCTCGGCCACGGCCTCGAAATGGCTGGCGACCACGATCGGGCCCTCGAGGTGCTGCGGCGTGCCCACCGCACCTACCCGGGCGACTACTGGCTCAATACCGAGCTGGGATTGGCCCTGCTCGAAGGGACCCGATCGGGCCTCGGTGCGACCAGCTCCTGGATCACCAGCCGGGGCATCCCCGATCCGCGTTATCAACGCGCCGAGCCGTACTTCATGGCGGCCGTCGCCCTGCGACCGCGGTTCGGCTCGGCGCACCTCCTCCTTGCGACCGCCGAGCTCAACGTGGGGAAATGGGACGAGACGTTCCTCGAGCTCCGCGAGGCGAAGCGGCTCCAGCCCGACGACCCCACGATTCCCAACTGCCTCGGCCTGGCCCTGAATGCCTCCGGCAAGCCGGACGAGGCGGCTGCCGCGTTCCGGCAGGCGATCCGGCTCGCGCCGCGATACACCCTGGGCTATGCGAACCTCGGCGACCTGCTCCTGAACCAGGGGAAGCCGGACGAGGCACTCGCGGTGTTCCGTGACATGGTTCGGCTGGTGCCCGATTTCGCCCCGGCCCATGCGCGACTCGCCCAGTCGCTGGCGGCGTTGCGGAGGCTCGACGAGTCCGTCGCCGAATACCGCGAGGCGATCCGGATCGCGCCCCAGTTCGCGCTCGCTCACGCCAACCTCGCCGCCGTCCTGCGCCAGCGCGGCGACTTCGCCGGGGCGGCCGCGGAGTTTCGTACGGCCTTCGAGTTGTACTCGGACCCCCAATGGCAGGCGATCGTCCGCCAGGAGCTGGCGCGGACCGAGCGGCGGGCCACCCTCGCGCCGCGGCTCATCGCCGTCCTCGACGGCAAAGCTCATCCCAAGGATGCTGCCGAAACGCTGGAATTTGCCTACCTGGCCCACGAGCAGCAGCGGTTCGCAGCCGCCTCGCGACTCTTCGACCGGGCGTTCGAGATCGAGCCCAGGCTGGCCGAAGACCGCAACAGCTCGAATCGCTACAACGCGGCCTGCGCCGCGGCGCTGGCCGCCTCCGGTCAGGGACGGGACGAGCCCCCGCTCGACGAGAGAGCCAGGTCCCGGTTGCGCCGCCAGGCCTACCTGCGCCTCGAGGCCGACCTCGCCGGGTTGGAGGCCCTCAGGATTGGCCAGCCCTTCGAAAAAAGCCCAGCTCCGGCAAACTCTCTCCCACTGGAAGGTCAACACCGACCTGGCCAGCATCCGCATGCCCCAAGCCCTGTCGCAGCTCCCCGAGCCCGATCGCCACGACTGGGAGGCCCTCTGGGCCGCGGTCGATTCCCTGCTCCAGCCACAAAATCCATAGACAGAATCGAGAAGATTCTGGACGAAAAGAGAAACCGATGCCAATAATGCCGCAATCGATTGCATCACGATATACGCGATGAGATTATTTCGGTGGGATGTGAGGGGATTGGGTCGATCCCCGAGATAAGAGTGTAGAACAACGGGGGAGATCAGGGTATCGAGGATTCGGGGCGCTGGCTCCAATCGCTTCAGGAACCCCTCCCCCAGCAAGCAGTCCATCGGCATCGCAGCTTCCAGAAGCTTGCCAGGCGATAGGCATTGGCATGGCTTCACTCGTCGCGTTGCTGTGTTACCTCGATTCTACGTCAGACGAAGTCGCGATCGGGCAGCCTGCGGTGGCTGAACCCTCGAGGTTCGTTCCGCGCGGCGGCCTTGTGGAGGGTCCGGCCACGATGTGATTGCATCCGGTTGAGGACGCCGGTGCGACTCCGTGAATCATAGCAGTCTCCCGGCCGAGGTCGTCAGCTCCGAAATCGGGCTCGAGCCTTTCGCCCATCGTCATAGCCGATCAGAGATTGTGTCGTCCCTTTCGGCCTGTTGTGGATATGGGAGTGGTCTCGACCCGGTTTTCGGGCGCTGACGTCCTCGGCCGGGGGGCTGTCGCTCTGAAAGTGGTGGGGCAAGCAGCCTTGTTCTCGGGAACGCCCCCAATTCCCGGCGTTTTTCCGGGACGATCACAGCAGATCGAGGCGAGGCCCGCCAGTTTCGGAGCAGAGGGGATCGGATTTTGACTGGCCGTCTGGAAAGGTGTTTGAGCCCTCGCAGGGGCGTTCCGGATGGCCTCTGGGTTGGCGACGGTCCATGCGAATTCGGCGAGGGACTGCCGGCTTGAGCTGGCGAGGGAATCACCACCCCTTATTCATGTTGATAAAACGAAACGCATCGAGACACCAGGCGTGATTCCTGGTATAGTGCGGACGTTTGTTGCACTCCCGAGTCATCCCGCAGTACACGGTATGTGCTTGAAGTCTCCGCTTTTTTTGACGTAACAAATCCGTTGGGAGCCAGGGGACGACTCGACGCTGTGCCTGAACACCCTCCCGCGGATCCGTGAGACACGGCCGGGGTGGGGATCCACCAGCCTTCGGGCTGGCTGGCCCGGACGGGGCCAGTGGGCGGTAGCGGCCATCGGGCCGTCGCCCAAGAAGCCCCCTCGTTCACGAGGGGGATCGTCATCGATCCGTTGTTTCCTCTCTCACGACCGGATCCGGACTGGAACTCGAGCTTCCTGGAACGGGACATTCCCGGAGGGGGCGAGCGTACGGCCGAATGCCGCCGCGCAACGCGCGAAAACGGATGCGATCATCTTCCCTTGCTCTGCAATACTTCCCCATTGAGGAGACTTCACAGATGGTATCTCAGAGGTTGAACGCCGGCCGTCGGGGCCTGGTCCGGGTGTTGCTGGTACTGGCGGCCGTGGCGGGCTTCGGGCTGATTGCGCCCGAGCCGGCACGGGCCGGGCTGGTGTATGACGGCTCCTCCAATTCAGTCATCTCATTCGGGGCCACGACTTACGGCGGTGGCTCACAGGTCACTCCGAAGTGGATTGCCAATAACGTCACCGGCCTGAACGACATTCTCGCCAGCCCGGGCGGCACGTTCCAGTTGGCCAACCCCGTTGTGGGCAACAATGTCGCATCGATTGGCCCGGCCACCTACGGGCCCGGGACCTCCCAGTTCTTGAATTGGACCGGCGGCACCAGCGGCGACGGCTCCCCGTTCGGCTCGGGCGCCGCGAGGATTTACGGGCCCTTCGCCAGCTTCGCCCTCAGCGACGCCACCGCGGGGGGCCACGGCACCGCTTCGTACGGCATCGAGACCTGGAATTCGACTTACACTCAGACGACGGCCTACCACGGCACGTTCGGGACCTACCTCTCGATCGGAGGAAACATCGGGCTGGTGAACTCATCGGTCGCTGCGGCCATCCAGACGGAAGTCTTTGTCACGCCTCATGGCGGGGCCACGACCGAGTACGTCTTCGCCCCGCTCATCCTGGCGGCCGCGAACCTCGGCCTGGGCACTTACAGCTATGTTGCTCTCGCCGCGAATAATGCCGCCTCGGGTTCGGCCATCCTCGTGAACCCCAATACGGGGGCGTTCGAAGGATTGGCCATCGACAATTACGCCGCCAATTTCTCGGCCAATACGACGATCAACGTCACCTCGACGATAACCTTCTATGCCGACCCGGCCAGCATCGACAGTATCGCCCCCAACCTCGGCTTGCTCCCGGGTCTCAGTCTGCCGGGAGAATCGTTCGGGGCCGCCGGCATCCCCGAGCCAAGCTCGATGATCATGGGCGGCACTGCCCTGGTTGCCCTGGCCGCCGCCACTTGGGTTCGACGCCGTATCCGCCGTGCGGCCTAGGCTCTGTCTGAGAATCGACGTCCGTCCCAAAGCTCCTCATCCGCCCTTCGGGCACCTTCTCCCCGGGGGAGAAGATGAGCGGTCGGCGCCAGTTCGGCCCCTTCCCCCCGCGGGGGAAGGTGGCCCGCAGGGCCGGATGAGGGGCCGCGCCCAACTAGCGAACGGATTGCCAAACTTTACGAAGGGGGGGTATTCGCATCGGCTCTGCGCGCGAGCAACCCAAACGTGAGTCGCTCTCGAACCTACTCTGCCGCGTCCTTGTGGGGAGTAATGCCGGGCTCGAAGAACGTGGTCGTCAGGTGGTAGGGGATTCCGTCAACCTGATACTCCAACTCGCCGAAGAGGGCGAGTCGGTCGTCGCCCGTGGTGCGGACGCTTCCCGTGATCGTCGCGCCGGGTTTCATCGGCGTCGATTCCCAGCGGGACTCGCGGAAGTCGCGGGTCTGGGCGTGGGCCGTCCAGAGCCGCGCGGTTTTCGGCGCCGGCTCGGCGTGGATCGTCAGCGTGGCCTCGCCTTGCTCGCCGGGGGCGAGGTTCCAGGAGAGCCGGGGAAGTGGGCGATCCGATACCACCTGCCGGAAGAAGGCCCCCACCCCGTTGATCGCCCAATCCCGGTTCTGGTCCAGGCCGTGGCCGGCGTTGGGCAGTTCCACCAAGTACTTCGGCCCCTTCAGGCCGTCCCAGTAGAAGTCCAGGGCGTCGAGCGTCCAGTAGCGGTCGTTGGTGCCGTTGATCAGCAGCTTGGGCTTGGTCAGGCGGTCGCGGTACGTGTACGGGTCAACCATCTGCCAGAGTTTGGTGCCGGTGGGCGTCTGGACCTTCTCCATCAGCCCGCGCTCGACGTAGTCGTGAATCTGCTCGCTGTACTTGCCCCAGACCTTAAGCTGGTTGGGCCCCTGTTTGCCCAGGTTGAGCATGACGATGACCATCGGAGCGATCGCGATGACGCGGTCATCCATCGCACCGGTCAGCCAGGTCGTCCAGCCTCGTTTCGACCCTCCCGTGACGACGAACCGCGCCACCGGCGGCTTGCCACTGTCCTTGGCCCAGGCTTGCACGGCGTCCATGGCCCGGACGGCGCTCTTGACCATCGGGAACAACAGCGGCCAGTTCTCGTCCTTGGTCTGGAGGAAGCGGACGAAAGTCTCGGCGATGAGCTCGTCCTCTTCCTTGCCGTCGAGCAGGGGCTGATTCGGGACCTGGTACAAGACGGCCACCCGGGCGCCGCAGACCTGGGCCAACGTGAAGGCGACCTTATGGTCGTCGTCCTTGGGCCGCTCGCCGTTGTCTTTCCCTGTGATGAACAGGAGCGCGGCATCGGGATAGGTGATGTGGGTGGGCTCGTAGATGAAGAGCGAATGAGTCCAGGTGATCCCCTGCCAGACCTGGGAAGTCAGCTTGAGCTCGTTAATCGTCCCGGCCGGGGTGGATCGGTCGCCAACCTGCGTCCAGGCGAACGCCGGATCCGGCTTCTTGACGTAATCGTCCAGCCCGGCCCGCGCCTCGGTCTTCATGGCCAAGACCAGGAACCCACCGGCCAGCACGACCAGTCCGAGACGAACCGATGTCATCCGCCCGCGCAGTTCAGCCACGATGAAGGCTCCTTCAGGCTCCCGGTGTTCCGGGATGCTGCCCAGATTAGGTTCGAGCTCGTCCCCGGCCGGGTCACGACTTGCCCACCGGGTCGAGCCGAGTCATGACGATATCACGCGGCGCCGGCGATCCGCAACCGGCCTGGCGAAACGTCCGGGCCGGTTCGCCCGTTCCGCCCGGATCATGCCCGGTCGCGGCGATCACGGTTTACTGGCCCTGGGGACAACGGTCAAGCCATGCCGGGTCAGATATTCGAGTTCTTGGCGTTTACTCTCCCGGATGGCCTGGCTTTTCGCGGCGTCCGCTTCGCGGACTTTAGCCAGGTTTGCGTCGTCGCCGGTGTCAAAGAATCGGCCAAGGGCCTCCAGGCGTTCAATCTGCCCGGCTTGCGCCTGGATGAGCGCGTCGGACATGGCCGGAGTTCGGGGTCCGTAGTGGTCACGCGGCGGAACCGAGCCAGGTTGGCGCCTCCGCGTTCGGCGAGTTCCCGGACCGCCCGCGAGGCCTCCTCACGGCCCGCCGAATCGTGGTCAAGGTCGGAGACGACCACAGGGTCGGAGATGGCTCTGTCGATGGAGTCGAACTCGTCGATGGGTAGCGCGATCTGATCGAGGAGGTCTTGGAGGCGTCGGGCGGGGGGCAAGAAGGGTTCGCCCCACCGTGCGCGGCGATGGCGATGCCGGTCAGGCCGGCGGCGATCACTGCGGTCATTGCAAGGCGTCGCGCGGTGATCCATCGGCTCGGGACGACTGGCCAGGGACGGCTCAGGAGCAGGCCGCTCACGAAGCCGGTGGCCAGGCCACCCAGGTGGGCGGCCTGGTCGATGTTGGGCACCAGGACTCCGAGCACAGCCATGAACGCGACGATCCCCAGGAGATTGCCCCGGAAGAGTTTGAGCACGGAGGGCGGGATCGTGCGGCGATTCACGACCAGGAAGGCCATCAGCGCCCCCAGGACCCCGCAGATCGCGCCCGAGGCCCCGACGCTGGTCCGCATCGGCGGTATCACCGCGCTGGCGATGGCCCCGCCGATCCCCGCGGACAGATAGATCACGGCGAAGGCCAGCGGAGAGTAGATCCGTTCGACCAGCAATCCGATGACGATCAGGCTCCACATGTTCACCGCCAGGTGGATCAGCCCGCCGTGGACGAACACGCTGGTCACGAGCCGCCAGTAGTCGTGGCGGAGCATGACGCGCGCCCCGTCGTTGGCGCCCCAATCGATCAGTTGCGTCGAATTGGGCTGGAATACCGGGACGCCCGAGATCACCATGACGGCGAAGACCGCCACACAGGCCATGACCATGAGGGGCGTCACGACCACGAGGCGCGCGGCGGCGTCGAGCGCGCGGCGGAATTCCAGCAGATCGGTCGGGGAGATCCCGCGATGGCTCTTGGCGACCCGTGGCACGAAGGCCGTCGACCGAGCGGGTGCGGGCGCGACACCGGCCCACTCCGGCCCCGTCACGATCCGGGCCGCCGGGCCCCGCCCCCATGGTCGCCAGGAATCGCTCCAGGGCGGGAATCAATCGCGGATCCGCCCCGCGTAAGCGCGAGGGTCCGTCCGCCTCCCAGGTCGAGCCGGTTCGAGCCGGCCGAGGCGATGGTTCGCCCCAGATCGCCGGGGAGCGCAACGTAATCCAACCATCGGCAATCCAGGGCACGACCATTCGCGTGCGGGTTTGCGTCCGAGACGACGCCGGTGCCCGACCCCTCCATGCCGGCCGCGGCAGTGATCGAGACCGTGGCGAAGACGTCGTGTTTGCCAACCGGCGGTACGGGCAGTGGACCGGCCTGGGAGTGCCTTTCTCCGTCCCGGCCACCCGATGGCGAGGTGCCTTCGGCCCCCTCCTGCGCCGGCAGGCCAGTAGATGCGGCGTGTCGTCAGGGCGCAGAAGCCGTCAGGGTTCCCCTTGCCGCAGTCGATCACGGCCAGAAGTCGCTCATCGGCTCGGAGCGGGAAGTTCCGATAAAGGGTCGAGTCCAATGCATCGGCGGGAAGCCGGAGTGTGAGGCGGACCTGAGAGAAGGGAGCCAGGAACGCTAACGCCCTGGCTGTGGTCTCATGCCAGGTGTCCCCATCGCGGCTGTTGCCCTCCCGTTCCTGCATCGTTCCCCCCGTGGCTCTACGAACCGGATTGGCATTCATCCTCGGGCATCGGCTGGCTACCCCGCGGATGGAGGTGCGTCGCCTGCATCTCCATGGGGCCAGGCGATTTCCGAGCACTTCTCAAGGCCCGTACCCGAACCTCTTCCCTCGATCCTCCCGGATGCTCGAGCCGGTGGACCTGCATCGCCTACGACCTCCGCTCGATTATAATCACTTTTTAGGCAAGTTGGAGAAGTCGTCCGGGAACGGCAGCCGGCCTTGACCGGAACGGACCGGCTCCCCCTGCCCTCGCGGTCCGGTCGAGGCTGGGTGAAGGCGCCGGCTCGCCCCGATCGATTGGTCGATGACGCGGTGTGGATTTGTTCAGAGGAGAGGACCACGATGGCTCGAAGCCGTTCGGACCGTTTCTCCCTGGCCGATCTGGTCGCGCTGGTACTGATGTGCGGGCTGATCGCGGCCCTTGTCCGATCCACCGTCGGACCGGAACAGGTGGCCGTCTTGGTGCTCTCGTTTATCGTCTTGACCGTATGGGCCACCTTGAGGGCGAAGCGTACGGGGCCTCTCTGCGAAGAGTGTGGTCGGCGGTTCATTCAACCGAAGAAGGCAAGTCCCCCGCTGAAATGTCCTCAGTGCGGTCAACTCCAGACTGCGCACCTGCGGTCGTTGAAGCGGATGACGCGCATTTTCTGGGGCCTGGTGCTCCTCCTCCCTTTTTTCATGGCCGCGGCACTTTCCTCCGGCATCGACCCTACCCACTCAGCACCCGATGGAACCCGATTGGCGGTCTTGTTCATCGCAACCGGGGGAATGTTATTGACGCTCTTGTCCGCCATGATCGTCGGCGCCTATCGATATATCCAGGAACGACCGAAGGAACGAATGTGCGAGACTTGCGATGGCGTGATCCCGGCACATCCGGCGGGCTCACTGATCTGCCCCGCATGTCAGAGCCGGAAGCTTAGCTCCGACGAGGCGAAGAAGGCGCAAACCAAGAATCTGTGGATCGGTCTCCTTGTCTGGGTGGTGCTTGGGTGTGTCCTCCTGGCGATCATCGACCAGGGCTCGCCGACTGGTGGTTGTCGGCTCGCCCCGGGTCCGTTACCCGGTCGTTGTCCTGACGGCGATCGGCGGGGCGTTCATCGCGATGCGAGTGGGTCGGTTCGCGATTCGCGTCCGGGCATCCCGCCCGCTCCTGAGCGTACCGGCCACCCTCGCGAAGGCCCGGAATTGCGCCGGCGAACCCGGTGAGATCGTCGAGGACGGACCGTTGACAATTTGGTACTCCGGGCCGATCGATCCCGCCCGTGATCCGGGAACAGAGCGAGGCCGCACGGACACGCTTCGGGTCGATGGTGGGCGAGGCGGCCGTCGATCAGGCGCCGCTCCGCATCTTCTGCTTCCACGATCGCGGCGCCTTCGATAGGTTCCATTCCCGCTTCGGGCTAGGCAAAGCCCTTTCGCGTCAGGACGGCCTCTATTTCCAGCGGCCCTTGGGGATCATCACGCTCTTCACGGGCGAGAGCCCGTGCCGCGTCACCGACCCTCGGGCCACCGCCAGATCGCTCTTTGGATTAGTCCTGATGGAGAAATTCTTCGGGCGCTTCCCCGCTCCATGGCTGCAGACGGGTCTTACCGAGTCATTGGTCTACTCCGGCCAACGATCCGACCTCATCCGCCTGAATCGGAAGATGCTCGCTTCAATCTCCAGGGGCACAATGTGGTCGGACGACCTCTTCAAAACCTCCGCAAAGGGCCTCTTCAAGTTGTTCCGCCGGTCGAAGAGCCCGGCGGCTTACCAGAAAACCGAGCAATTTATTGAACAGTCGGCGTCGATCGTCGAATACCTCTGCGGCGATCGGGCTCCCGAGGAGCGGAAGACGGCCTTCCGCGCCTTCGTGATGGACAAAACATCGGGCGGCCGCCAGGAGGAATCCTTCTTTCAGCGTTTCGGCTTCGGCTTCGGTTCCTTGCTGGACTCGTGGCGAGAGTGGGTTCTCGATCAGGGGATCGGTCCTCACGAGCCGCCGCCTACGGGAATCCGTGATGCCTTGCTTCACGGCGTGCTTCCTGTCATCGGGAACAGCCAATCCAAGCGTGGGGACCGCATCTTGGCCATCCGTGAGTGGGCGAGGGTGGGATTCGTCCTCGGTGCGGATATCCTGATCGGACGGCTACGTGAGGGCGGCGAGATCCCGAAAGAGGAGGTCGTCTGGGCGCTTGCGATGGTGTCGGGCATGGCCCTGGGCGAGGACCCGGATCGGTGGCAAGCTTGGTGGGAAGAACTGCCGATAGCATTGAGAGAGCCGCAACCCGACGGACTGGAGACCGAGTCGCCCGTGCGATTGGCCGAGGCGTGAGGGAACCGGATGCGAGTCGATGACGTGGGCTGGCTTGATGGCTTCGTGGGTCTGACGGCCTTCGCGGTCCGGGCGACGGGCTCGATTCCGGGTGCGCTCATCTGGCATGCGCGGGAAGTGATCGGGCAGTTCGAGCAGGTCGCGGTGCGAAGCCTGCCGATCGTGCTGGGGGCCGGTTTGAGCGTGGGGCTGGTCACCTGGCTCCAGACGCACCGCCTGCTGGCCGAGCACGGTGCCGAATCGACCCTGCCCAGCTTCCTGGCGGTGGCCGTTCTGGTGGAGATTGGCCCGGTCCTCGCGGGACTTCTGGTTGCTAGCCGGATGGGGGCCGGGCTGGCCGCCGAGCTGGCGTCGATGGTCTTCAACGAGGAGATCGACGCCCGGAACGCGCTGGGAGTCGATCCGGTGCCGAGCCTGGTCGCGCCGCGGGCGATGGCGTGCGCCCTGGCTGTCCCGTTATTAACGGTGATTCTCGACGCCTCGGCGCTGATCGGGGGGCCTCGGCGCCGAGTTGTCGGCCGGCAAGCTGACGGCGGCCCTGTTCTGGAGCAAGGCGCTGGTGTTCCTCCGGCTCTGCGACATCATCCCGGCGACCCTCAAGACGATCGTTTTCGGTCTGCTGGTGGGACTGATCGCCTGCTGGACCGGCTTGAACGCCGGCCGATCGGCCGAGGACGTCGGCCGGGCCGCAATCCATGGCGTCGTCCGGGCCATCCTGGCCGTGTTCGCCGCCAACGTCGTGATGGTCCCGCTGATTCAGGCGGGTCTCGAAGAATTGGGATACAACCGTTGATCGTGACACACATCTTGTTGCAAGCTGTTAGGAAGGGTGTGTCGAGCTGCGAGTTATCGCGGCGAGGCCCACCAGGAGGGCACGGGTGTCGGCGGGCGAGTTGCTGGTGGTGAGTGATGGCTGGCGGCGTGCGCCACGATCCTGCACCACTGACCTTGATCGGCAAGGAGGCCACGGATTCCTCAGACTCAGGACTGACGCGAGCAAACTCCCAACCCGCCACCTACCACGAGAGCGAGCGTATCGATCGAATGTGGAGGTGACTCAGATGAGGCTCAGCATCGGGCGGTGGCGGCTGGCGGCCAATGCGGGGTTCGTCCTCGCGGTCCTGGCCCTCGCGGGGTTCGGGTTGTATCAGGTCGCCGGCCGGCACTGGCAAGTGCAGCCGACGTTCCGGGTCCGGGCGGAGTTCGACACGATCGCCGGTCTCGAGGCCGGCCATCGCGTCCGGCTCCAGGGGATCGACGCCGGAGTCGTCGAGCGTGTGGTCCCGCCGGTCGAGCCGGGCCGGCCGGTCGAGTTGATCCTGCGGATCGACGAGCGGCTTCGGCCGTTGGTCCGCACCGACGCGGTGGCCCGGATCGTCTCCGAGGGACTGGTCGGCGCCAAGGTCGTGGAGCTGACCCCCGGCCGTCCCGATGCGCCCCCGGCTGCCGATCTCGACCGGATTGGCTCCGAGCGGCCGATCGAGGTCGCCGACCTTCTCAAGAAAGCCGCCGGCTCGCTGGCGCGGCTGGATACCCTCGCCCGGTCCGCCGAGCAAGGGCTCGGCGAGGTCAACGCGATCGCCGGCTCGATCCGGCGGGGCGAAGGCAGCCTGGGCAAGTTCGTCCGCGATGAGACGCTCTATCGCGACCTGCTTGCCCTGTCGCGACGAGGCGATCGCACGCTCACCGCCCTGGAGGAGAACCTCGACGCCCTCAAGCAGACCTGGCCGTTGTCGCGGTATTTCGACCGTCGCGCCTACCTCGACCGCGAGCGCGTGCTCTTCCAGCCCGGCTCTCAGCGGAACAGCCGCGGCCTTCCGCGCCGAGGAGCTCTTCGAGCCCGGCCGATCCGTCCTGACCGCCGTCGGCCGCACCCGGCTCGACGAGGTCGCCCGATGGTGCAAGCAGGCCATCCGGCCCAGCTCGGAGGTCGTCATCGCCGCGTTCACCGACGATGACCGCGACGAGGGCCTCGCCGAGATCCTTACCCAGGAACAGGCCGAGGCGGTGCGCCATTACCTGGTCGAGAAGCATTCGATCCAATCAGCCGGCTGGTTCAAGCACCGCAAGATCGCCAGCGTCGGCTTCGGCACCCACGTACCCAGGACCCTCGACCCGGCTCAACCGGGCCAGCCCTTCGCGCCGCGTCGAGATTATCCTGTTCACGCCCCAGACGTAATGGAGTTCGTAACGGGAAGCTGTCGGGTACACGTTTACGGGCCGAGGGTGACGGCCGTTCAGACGTGAAGGTCTGCGGCTGATACCTTCGCTTTAGCCGCGTACTCCCGACCAGACGGCCTCGGAGACAGAGCCCATCTGACCCGTTTTCGCCCCCGAATCCTTGTCGGACCGGACGTATAAGCCGTCCTGTACACGCAGTCTGGCGGAGGGTCGTTCGCGGAAACGTCCGGACCACCCCGATCGCGCTGGTTCGTCGAAGGCACCGGCACTCAGTAGTCGGCCACCGAACCGTCGGGCAACTTCGCCCCGGGCCAGCGCCATCGGTACTTCGGGTCGGATGCCACCTCGGCCATCCGCTCCGGATTGACCAGGACTCCGAGCCCCGGACCCTCCGGCAGCGTGGCGTAACCGGTCCGCTCGTCGACCTTCCAGGGGCGGCTCAGGAACGGCTCGCCCCATTTCAACGCCCCGGGGGCCGTCTCGTGGATCAGCAGCAGCGGGATCGAGGCCGCCACGCTCAGACTGGCCGTCGCACCCAGCGACGACGTCGTGCAGTGCGGGGCCAGCGGCACCTGGTAGGCCTCGGCCAGGACGGCGATCTTCTTCATCGCCGTGATCCCGCCGCAGTGGGCCACGTCGGGCTGCAGAATGTCGACGGCCCGCTCGTGCAGATAGGGCATGAAATCCCAGATCGTCGCGGTCACGCTCGCCGGTGGCCAGGGGGATGTCGATCGCTGCCTTCAATCGCTTGAATACCTCGATGTTGCCCGGCACCGCCGGCTCCTCGATGAACAGCACGTCGTACGCCTTGAGGGCCGCGGCGAACTGGATCAGCGTGGCCGGCGGCACGGCGCAGTGGGCGTCGAACATGACCGTGCCGTCCGGCCCGACCCGCTCCCGGGCCGCCTTGATCGCGTCGACCATCCTCTGGATGTCCGCGGGGCGGCCCGAGTGCTCGTAGATCGCCGTGCGGGGGCACCTTCTCCGCCTTTGCGGTCGGGATACACGCGGACGCGGTCGCGGCACGGTCCGCCCAGCAGCCGATGGACGGGCACGCCCCAGAGTTTGCCCGTGATGTCCCAGAGGGCCATGTCGATGCCCGCGATGGTGTGGGACATGAACGGCCCACCGCGCATGTCGCGGTGCGCCCGGTACATCTTCTGCCAGAGGTGCTCGATCCGCGTCGGGTTCTCGCCGTCGATGAGCGCGAACAGGGCCTTCGCCAGCTCCTCGGCCGCTGCGGGAACCAGGGCGCTGACCTCGCCCCAGCCGGTGATCTTGCTGGTTCGTCTCGACCTCGACATAGACCTTGTGTTGCACGCGGTGCGTCTTCATGCCCGTGATACGGACGGCCGACGCGGCGTCGCCGACCTGGGCCGCCGGGTTGTTCTCCTGGGCCACCGCTTGATCGAGCAGCGCCAGCCCGCTGGAGGCGCCCAGCGCCCCAGACGCGCCTCGGCGCGTGACGCCATCACCCAATCGTTCTCGATTCACGGGGTCTCCTTGTCGAAGAGGGATCTCGGGTGTTCGCCACCGGCCGGGAAGCCGCGCGACGTGGAAGGTGGTCGCTCAAGGGCCGGCGACGAGCGTCAGTCTCGTCTCGGCCGTGACCGGGCCGCTCTGCGCGTGGCCGACGGCCTGGAGGACCACGCGATCGGTCAAAGGCCGTTCGCCGGTCGTGCCACAGACGATTCGGACGACGCCCTCATCCCGGCCCTCCGCGAGGATCAAGGGGTCGGCCCAGAGGCTGTGCGACGGCTTGGGCACGGCGAGCTCGACCCGGATCGGTCCGTCGACCCCCGGGCCGCGCGAGACCTTCACGGGAACCGCCAGGACGTCCCCCGCCACGAAGGCCAACGATGTCCGCCGCGACTCCAGCCCGAGTCGGCCCGGCCCGACGACCGTTGCGATCTGAAGCTCGGCGCCGGGCGACGAGAAGCTCACCTCGTGATCGCTGCCGTCGGGCTCTCGGACCACCCCGATCGCGGCCACCACGGTCCGGCTCGTGCGGCCGATCTCCATCCAGGGGGGGAGCGTCACCGGGTATTCGAACTCCTCGGCACCGGGGGGCACGCTCACGACCGGCCCGGTCACTCCCTGAAGGTGCCGGGCCTGGCGGTCGGCGAGCCGGACCTCGATCGGCCCCGTGAACCCGCCCGCGCGATCCTGTACCGGCGGCGGCGGACCGTGCCCCGGGGCGTCCAGCCGAAGTCGACCGGGCCACCGATCCGGAACGGCGTCGGCAGCGCGACGGCCAGCCGGACGCTCTCGACGTCCGGGAACCCGAACGTACCCCGGCGGCTGGCGACTCGCCTGACCGTCGCCCCACCGATCTGGGCCGACCCGCGGACTGTGAGCCGGGCCGAACGGATCGCGGCGCCGGCCGCGGCCTTGAACGATAAGCCGAGGGAGTCGGCCTTGGCCCGATGACCGCCTTCTCGACCGAGACGCCTTCCGGTAAACCCTCGACCTCCAGGGTGATCGGGCCGTCAAACCCGCTCTGCCGCTCGACCTCGACCTTCAGCAGGGCCGAGCCGCCGCGCGGGAGGCTCAGGGTGTCGGCGGCGACCGTGAGCCGGTAATCCGCCGCGGGTGTTTCGGCCACGCGCAGGCGGTAAGCCCAGGCGGTCCCGCCCCGCGAGCGGAACCGGTCATTGACCCGTGCGAAGAAGGTGCCATCGGCCGGCGGCCGGTAGGTCAATGACGGGTCGCCGCCGTGGGCCGCGACGCCTTCGGCCCGGGCCACCTCCTTGCCCGCCGGGTCGCTCAGGCTCAGGAGGGGGTCGAGGTTCGGAACCGAGCCGGGCCGCCCGGACGTCCAGCACGTAAGACCGATCCTTCTTGAAGGGCGAGCGCCCAGAGGTCAACGTCCCCCTCGCGGCCGACCCGGCCGTCGCCGACGCCGGGGACGGGCAGCGGCGTGGCTCGTGCCCTTTCGTCGTTCGGCTCCGATTCCGACGCCTCCGACAGGTCGTCGACCTCAACGACTGCCGAGCCCCCTTCGATGGAGATGACCGCGGACCCGGGGCCGCGTCCGGCCTCTTCCGCGGGCAACGTCACGGCCTCATCCCGTCCGGACAGACCGAGGCCCACGGCGGCGAAGTGGACCACCGCGCCTCGCCGGCCGCCCAGCGGGAAGACCCCCGCGATGCTCGGGCCCGTCGACAGGGTCAGGCGGTAGACGAAGTTCTGTCCGCCCTTGACGTTGACGTCGTGGATCTTGACGCGTGTAGGTCCCATCTCTCGGGGCGACGAAGGCCAGCCTGGCGTCGAAGGCGGATGCAGACGCGGGCGACGACTCGGCGACCCGGCGGCCGTCGGAGTCGAGAGCTTCGAGCCACGGGTCCAGCGGCGAGCCCAGCCGGCCCGCGGCCACCAGGGCGGTCAACACCTCGCCCTTGCGGAGCGGGAACGACCAGAGGTCTACGTCCTCGCGCGGGAAGATCCGGCCATTGACCGTCACCGGCAGCGCGACCGGTTCGGGCACGGGATCGCGGTCCACCTCGCGCTCGACGACCTCGGGCAAGTCGCCCACGATGAAGGGGAGCGAACCGGACGCCCCCTGCGCCGTCCAGACCCGCCAGGCCCGAGGGCCGGGCGAAGCGTCGGGTGCGAGGGTCACTCGTCCCGCATAATCCTTGGGGTAATCCTCGACCTGCTGCGAGTCGGGCAACGGGATGATCGGCCCCTCGAACCAGACCGTCTCGACCCGGCGGATCGTCGCCGACGCCTCGACCCCGGGGCCGAGCATCTCGAACGATGCCTTCGAGTTGAGGTTCAGGCCCCCGACACGGACCTCGACGGTCGTCCCGCGTCGCCCGCCGGCCGGGAAGATGTACGAGGCGACCGGCGTGTCGGCCAGTACCGGCTGGGCGAGGCCCAGGACCAGGGCCAGGACAGCAGCGTCCTTCGGCTCAGCATGGCTTTTCCCTCTGGCCGGCAATGGCCGATCCGATCAGATCAGATCAGATCCTGGATCACGTGACCGTTATTGACGATCTTCACCGGCCGGCCCTCGGGGGTGTGGAACTCGTCGTCGGGGTCGATGCCGAGGCATCGGTAGATCGTGGCGGCGAGGTCTTCGGGGCCGTGCGGGTCTTCGGCCGGCTTCTCGGCCCGCGCGTCGGTCCGGCCGACGACGACGCCCCCCTTGATCCCTCCGCCTCCCAGCGCCACGGTGAAAGCCGGCCCCCAGTGGTCGCGGCCGGCGTCCTTGTTGATGCGCGGAGTCCGGCCGAACTCGCCCGAGACGACCACGAGGGTCTGATCGAGCAGGCCGCGGGCGTGCGAGGTCGCGGAAGAGCGTCGCCATCGCCGCGTCGAGCGCTGGCAGCAGCGCGAGTTCTTCAGGGTGCCGAAGTTGTCGGCGTGGGTGTCCCAGTTGCTGTGGTCGATGGTCACGCAGCGGACCCCGGCCTCGACCAGGCGGCGGGCCATCAGGCACCCCTGGCCGAGCGAGTTCCGCCCGTACTCATCGCGAAGGACGTCGGGCTCGGCGTGGATGTCGAACGCCGCCTTGGCCGACGCCGAGGTCATGAGGTCGAACGCCTTGGCGCGGAACGCGTTGACCGTCCGCGCGTCCCGGCTGGCGGCGGCCTCGGCGGTCCGCTGGAAGCGGTCGATGCGGTTCAGCGGCGCTCGCCGCGAATCGAGCCGGGCCAGCTCCAGGGCCGGAGGCGGCATGACGTTGGGCACCGAGAAATCCGGCGCGTTCGGGTCGGCGTCGATCACGAACGGCGCCGCCCCCGCGTCGAGGTAGGCCGGGCCGGTGCTCGGGTGCATCTTGGGCAGGCAGACATACGGCGGCACCGAGCCCCGCGGCCCGAGCTTCTTGGCCACGATCGAGCCGTGCGACGGCCACTGGTTGTTCGGAGTCAGGTTCGGGTTGAACGCGGCCGTCGGGTGGTAGCCGGTCAGCATGTAGTGGTCGGCGTGGCCGTGGCTCGAGTTGCCGTGCCGGAACGAGCGGATCAACGAGACTTTGTCCATCTGACCGGCGAGGCGCGGCATGTGCTCGCCGATCGAGATGCCCGGCACGGTCGTTGCGATCGGCTTGAACTCGCCCCGGTACTCGACCGGGGCAGTCGGGCTTCATGTCCCACGTGTCGATGGTGCTCAGCCCGCCGTGGAGGAAGATGAAGATCAGGGAAACGTCGCGGGCCGGCGGCTCCCCTCCGGCCGTCGCGGCCTGTGCGATCGCCCGGGTTTGAAGCAGGCCCGGCAGCGTCAGGCCCATGCTGGACAGGCTCGCGATCCCCAGCCGGAGGAAATCCCGGCGGATGACCCCGTCGCAGAACGAGTCGCGGTTCGGCACGGTGACCCTCCCGTTCGTTGTCAGTGATTGTAGAGGAATTCCAGGGTGTTCATCAGGCTCCAGGCCAGGTCCTCCGCGGCCTGTCGGCGGCGGGCGGGGTCGCGTGCGAGGTGGCCCACGGCCACGCCGCGCTCCTCGTCGGCTGGGGTACCGGCTGAAGAACGTCAGGTAGAGCTCGTCGGCGAGCGCCGCGTCATCGGGCAGACGGCGTTCCAGGTGCGCGACCGTCCCCGCCTCGTGGGTCAACTTCGCGTGCAGCCCCGGCGAGTTGAGCAGGAGGAGCACCTGGCCGACGCCCGGCTCGGCGATCCGTTCGCACTCGCAGGTCGTCGCCCGGATGGGCCGGCCGAAGAGCCGGAGGAAGTCGTGGGGTACCTTGCTGTCCCAGAGCTCAGTCGGCCCGGGTGCCCGCCGGCACGCCGGCGAACTTCTCGGGCACGCCGGTGGCCTGGCAGACCATGTCGAGGAACACCTCGGCCTCGACGCGACGCAGCCGCGCCCGCGAGTGGTTCTGCTCGTCATCGCGGTTCGTCGCGTTTGGCTGTGAGGAGGCGCTGGTACGTCGCCGAGCCCGTGATGGCGCGGATCAACGCCCGAGCGTCGAAGCCGCCCTCGACCAGAAGCACGCGCCAGGGCGTCGAGCAGCTCGGGGTTCGACGGCGGGTTCGTGCCTCGCACGTCGTCCACCGGCTCGACCAGCCCCCGGCCCAGGAAGTGGGCCCAGTAGCGATTGGCCAGGTTGCGCGCGAAGTACGGGTTGTCGGCGGAGACGAGCCAGTCGGCCAGTGCTCCTCGGGGATCTTCCCCGGTCGCGACCGATCCCTCGCGCCGGCCGAGTGGTCGCGGTGAGAGCGTCCGCCCCGTCCGGGGGTTCCTGGCGACCGCATCGCCCACGGCGAGCACGGCATCGCCCCTGGGCCCGGGCCGGACCATCACCGGGGTGAAGAATGCCTTCATGCCGTAGTAATCGTCCTGGCCCCACCGGTCGTAAGGGTGGTGGTGGCACTCGGCGCAGGCGATCCGGACGCCCAGGAACACCTGCGTCAGCGAACCGGCGGCCTCGCCCGGTTGCGAGACGA
This sequence comes from uncultured Isosphaeraceae bacterium, assembly GCA_963842405.1. Taxonomy (GTDB): domain Bacteria; phylum Planctomycetota; class Planctomycetia; order Isosphaerales; family Isosphaeraceae; genus CAVZRC01. The sequence continues at coordinate 50,384 of CAWJGW010000058.1, forward strand.
CCCTGAAGAAGTTCGCCGGGCCGACCTCGTCGAGCGGACCTTCCGCGGTGACGACCGCGCGGGCGAACCGGTCCAGCGGCGTGCCGTCGGCCACCCGGTCGCGGATCCATCGGTAGAAGGCGAACGCACGCTTGTGTCCCAGCTTCTCGCGGTCAACCCGGAGCAGGTCCGACCACTTCAACGCCCAGAACGCCGCGTATTCCGGGCGGTCGAGCAACTTGACGACCAGCCGGGCGCGTCGGCCGGGGTCGCGGTCGGCCAGGAACCGCCGCGCCTCTGCGGGCGTGGGCAGCGTGCCGATCACGTCGAGGTGGACCCGCCGGAGGAATTCCGCGTCGGTGCACGGCCCCGACGGCTCGATGTTCAGTGCCCGCAGCTTGCGAGCGACCAGGGCGTCGATCGCCTCGAAGGGCTTCCCGCCGACCGCGGCGACGGGGCCGGGGGCGGCCTCTGGTCCGCCCGGGCGCGGGATCAAGGCCCGGAAGAGGTCGACCGAATCCAGATAGGACGCCATCACCGCGACGTCCCCGGCGGTACGCCCCGCGGTGACCAGGCCGTCGGCGTCGACCTTGGCCAGGGCCTCGTTGTTGGACTGGAACCTGGCGTGCGCGGTCACGTCGGCCACGCGCCCGTCGGAGATAGCGAGCGGTGACCCGGAGCTGCTGGCCCCGCGTCATCTCGAGCCGCCGTTCACGGGGTTCGACCCGGATGGAAACGACCCTCGGGTCGCCCGCCGAACCGAACGGCGCACCGGCGGCGATCCAGTCCCGGACCAACCGGTAATCCTCCGAGGTCTGATCGGCGCGGACGCCCCCGCCATGCGGCACGACGCCGGCCATCTTGGTCAGCAGCAGGCTTCGCTCGGGCGCGGCCGGGAACACCCGCCGCCCGCCCGACGCCCGGGTGATGGCGGCGTGGTCGCCCTCCGGGTCGAAGCCGAAGACCGACAGCTTGAACCCGTACTGTCCCTCCGCCTTGCCGTGGCAGCCCGAGGCGTTGCACCCGAGCTTGCTCAGGACCGGCACGATCTCATTTGTGAAGTTGAACGACCGGGGTGTCCTCGACCCCGCGACCCGCACTTCGACCGCCCGCGAGTGGCCGCCCGCGCTGATCATTACAGTCGTCCCGCCGTCACCGACCGGCCGTACGACACCCCCGCCATCCACGCTCGCGACCGACGGGTCGAGTGACCGGTAGCGGGCCGACCGGGTCAGGTCGACGGCCTGACCTTCGGATCCGACCCCCTCCACCAGGATCCGGTGCCGGGCCGACCGGCCGGCGAACCGGATCACCGGCGGGTCGGCCTTCACGTCAACGATCCCGGGCTCCGCCAACACGGCGGTGGCCACGAGCATCAGGGCGGTCGGCATGGTCACCACGACTGTGTCCTCGTGCGGGCCGACCCGCACCGGTCTGGGGCACGGCCGCGCCCCTGTCGAGGACGGCACGGTCGGAAGCCCCAACGGGTCAGGGATCGCCCCGGCAAGCCCGTGAGCAACGAAAGTCGCGTTCAGTGTAAAACCCTTGTTAAACAAAAGCAAGGGCCTGTTTTCCACCGATCACGCTGCGGAGTCTCTTTGAGTATTCTCCTTGCCCCGAATCAGCACGAGAGCAAAGGGGTCAGAACGGTTTCTTGACTCCCACTGCCACCTCGGTCAGAGCAAAGGGGTCAGGACGAGCAAACGGTTACGCTTTCGGGGAAGCAATCAATCGGACGCGGCCTTGGCGACTTCGGTGCCCGAGCCGCGTTCGATCGGGTCGTCGAGCGGCGTTGCGTCCCAGACCCGGGCCGCCCAGTCGATTCCTCCCGAAACCAGGAGCCGGCCATCGGGGCTAAATGCCAGGCTGACGATCCCGTTGAAGTCGCCGCGGAGTGTCAAGACCTCGTCGCCGGTCGCCAGGGCCCACAGCCTGACAGTGGAGTCGAAGCCCCCGCTGGCCAGGCGGGTGCCGTCGGGGCTGAACGCCACGCTATAGACCCAACTGGTGTGGCCGCGCAGCTCGTGGAGCTTGGCGGGCGGATCCACCTGCCAGACCTCAACGACCCCGGAGCAGGCCAGTGCCAGTCGCCGGCCGTCGGGGCTGAAGGCCACTCTGTTGACTCCGCCGGGCGTCGGCGCGATCGTGTGGACTTCCTTGCCGGTCTTCGCGTCCCAGAGCTTGGCCTGGCTCGGTTCGTTCGAGCTGTATTTCCCGCGCCCGCGCCGATCAGCCGGCCGTCGGGGCTGAAGGCCACGCTCAGCAACCTGCTGCCGGACTCGAGCCGGTCGAAGACCAGGCCGCCGGACTCGACATCCCAGACGGAGAGATGGCCGTCGGACAGGTTGGTCGCGCGTTGGTACCCGCTGGCGACCGCGATCCGCTGGCCGTCGGGGCTGAAGGCCACGCTCTTGGCGCTTCCCTTCAAGCCATCAAAGTGGCGGATCGGCCGGCCGAGCCGGGCATCCCACAGGATCAGTTCCGCATCGTGGGTGATCTGGGAGTCGTTATACTGCTCGCCGGCGCCGGAGATCAGCAGCCGGCCATCGGGGCTGAAGGCCACGCCGTTGACCAGGCGGGTGTGGCCCGGGAGCGTACGACGCTCGAGGTGGCAGGAACGCTTGACGAAGTCCCATTCCCAGCCGCGCAGGGAGGGAGGGCATTGCTCCAGCAGCCGCTCGGCCCCGGCGACGTCGGTCAGCGCCTCGCGCTGGGCCAGGCTGATTCGGTTGATGTAGAGCTGTCATTCCAGGGCCGCGGCTTCCTCGCTGGCCTCGCGCGGTCTTGAGCTCGGCGCGGCGCCACTGCTCGGCGGCGAAGTCGCTCTGTCGCCGCGTCCGTTCGTTGGCCCGGCCGAGCAGGATGTTGCCCGAGGCCAGGCCGAGCACGGCCGTGATCAAGAGCACGGCGATTCCCGTCGCCAGGAGTCCGGTGCCGTCGGCCCCAGCGGGTCAGGCGGATCGACAGGGGCTCGCGGTAGACGGCGACCGGCTCATCGGCCTGCCAGTGTTCGATGTCATCGGCCAGGGCGCACGGCGAGGCATAACGGTCCACTGGACGCAGGGCCATGGCCTTCAAGCAGATCGCCTCGAGTCCCGCCGGGACCTGTCGGCTGACCTGACGCGGGGGCAGGACCGTGCCGGTCCGGGCTTTCTGCAGCACGACCGCAATCTCCTCGTCGGCGATCGGGGCCTGACCGGTCAGCAAGCAATAGAGCGTGGCGCCCAGGCTGTAGATGTCGCTCGCCGCGCCGACGTCATCGAGCTCGCCCCGGGCCTGCTCGGGGCTCATGTACGCGGGCGTCCCGATGGCAATGCCGGGCAGGGAGACGGTCGAGCCCGAGCTGAGGGCCGGCCGCAGGGTCTCCTCGACGCCGCCGCCGACAGCCGTCTCGGGCCGGCCGACGACCTTGGCCAGCCCCCAGTCGACGACCACGGTCTCGCCGAACGGGCCCAGCAGGATGTTCGACGGCTTGAGATCGCGGTGGATCACGCCGCGGTTGTGCGCATAGGCCACCACGTCGCAGACGGCCACGAACCGCGTCAAGAGCCGTCGCAAGGCCAGTCGCCGCTGCATCCGATTGCGGCCGGCTGGGTTCCCGATCCGGTGAAAGCCCGCGATCGCCTCCTTGAGACTCTCGCCCTTGACCAGCCGCATGGCGTAGAACGGCCGGCCATGCGCATCCTGGCCCAGGCCGTAGACCGGCACCACACCCGGGTGCTCCAGCCGCCCCGTGATTTCGGCTTCGACGATGAACCGAGCCCGGCTCTCGCGGTTGTCGGCATGTTCGGGCCGGATCTCCTTGAGCGCAACCTCGCGGTTGAGCTCGCGATCCAGGGCCACCGAAACCTGTCCCAGGCCCCCCCTTGGCATAAGGACGCAAGACCGAAAACCGTGAGCCGTTCTCCGCGACGACATTCCCCACGTAAACGAACGTGGCCTCACTATCCAACTCGGTCGCCGCACGGCCCCTGTCAACCACCTCGCCCTCGGGCTCGCCTCGACGCCTCGATTCGCGACGGATCGCGCCGTCTTCGTCGACGGCCGCCGTGCTCTGCTTGGCGTTGCCCCTGTACGACGCGACATGCTCGTCGACCAGTTGTTCCAGCAGATCGTGCCGCGCCGACGTCAACGCCCCCTGTTCGACCAGGATTCCTCCCAGCGCCCGATCTTGAGCCAGTACCCAGGCGTTCATCGCCGCGATCAAGGCATCGCGGGAGACGAAGTTCATCTGTACCGCCAGGATTCCAAACAACAGGTTCCGATTGCCAGGGATCATCGTGCCCTCTCCAACCGCCTTCGGTAACGCCGTCGCTACGGATCCACGGATCCGACCGGGCCGTCTCCAGATTCGTCGAGACGATGCCCTTCTCAATTGATCCGCGACCTTGGCGGCGACTCCAGTATACTGGCTGGAGCCAGCTTGCTCCATCCGTCCTGGGATAGTTGACCCTGACGGCTCCGTCGGTCCCCGGTGATTGCCCTTGATTCCGGTCGTGAACTATATGACAATTGTCGTAGACAGAGCGAACTCTGGCCAATCGATGGTGCGCATGCCGAACCGAGGATCCTGGTCCGCCTGGAGACGACAGGAATCCGGATGATGGACACCACCCGAGGAGCGCGATGGTCATTCGTCCCTTCGGTCCTGGGGATATTCCTTTTCGCCGCCGGGTCAGCCGACGGCCATGATGTGGCCGTCTCGGCCCGGGATGCGGACTGGCCGCTCATGATTCGCGCCGACCTCGAGCTGCTCGGAGGCTTCTGGCTGCTCAGCGGGCGATTTTCATACTGGGCCAGGATCGCGGCCATTGCCGCCTGTGGAGGCATTCTGGCCTACGACCTGTCGCGGGCGGCGGCCGGTTACCCCGCGCCGAAGTGTTCGGCCGGGTCGCCGTTGGGTCCTGGTGGGTCCTCTTCAGCGATCTGCTCATCCTCGTTGGTTTGCTGCGATGGCGAACGGCACCGAAACCCACGGCGCGGCTGGGTTCGCATCCCGGGCGATTGGCTGTGTCATTGCTCGTCGCGGGGGCGATCGGCATCGCGATCGACCGGTCGCAACTCGGCCAGTTTCCGATCATCGCGACCGTCTGGGCGGGTCGATCATCCTCGGGACTCGACTACCTGGTCTACTTGCCCGATGGCTATTACCGGTCGTCTGGACGATGGCCGCTGATCCTGACGTTACACGGTCGCGGTGAGTCGGGCGACGACAGTGACCTGGTGCGACGCCAGGGATTGCCTCGACGCGTCGAAGAGAAGGGAGGGCTGCCGTTCGTGATCGTCGCTCCCCAGAGTCCCGACTGGGCCTGGAACGTCGGGGCGCTCGATAGACTGCTGGACGAGGTCTTGAAGCGATACCGTGTCGACGCGGGCCGGGTCTATCTCGTCGGGAATAGCATGGGGGGCAACGGCACATGGGACTTGGCGGCACATAACCCGGAGCGGTTCGCGGCGATTGCCCCGATCTGCGGCAGGGGAAATCTCGCCTCGGTCGAGCGGTTGAGGGGTGTACCGACCTGGGCCTTTCATGGGGCCGATGATCGCGTCGTCCCGCTGGAGCAGTCCGAACGAATGGTCAAGGCACTGAAACAGGCCGGAGGCGATGCCCGATTGACGGTCTACCCGGGAGTCGGTCACGATGCCTGGACGCCGACCTACGCGAACCCGAGCTTCTATGAGTGGCTTCTCCAGCACCGGCGGGGCTTGATTCCTTACGGGACCTCCTCGAATTCGTTGACACACTAAAACCCAGATCGGGAATAACTTCCCGTCCTGCTGAGGGCACTCGCGTGTGAGGAGGCCGGCCAGAATTGCGTGGAACGGAATTCAATCCGTTCGATGGGAAACGGAATGAATTCCGTTCTACGAATGTTTGTTTCAGCAAATCGGGAAGTTATTCGCAGCCTGTTCCCAAGTGTCCTTCTCGATCTCTCGGAATCCGTGACTGACAGATCTCGGCTACAACGATCCTATGGACACTCGCGGACGAACACACCAGGCCATACCCACACCCCGTCGATCCGCCCCCACTCGCCGCTTTGTGCTGGCCTGGTCCCTGATGATCGGCAGCCTGGTCGGCTTCTGGTGTTGCCGGCCCTGGCTCGGGACGAGTGCGTTCAACTACGGTCAACTCGCCGTCCTTCTCGTGACGTGGAAGATCGCCTCGCTGATCTGCTTGCCGCCCGGGGCATGGGTGCGCCTCACCCCCCTCAGGTTGCTGGCCTATTGCATCTGGTACGGGATGCAGCCGAAGCAGTTCCTCGAGGGCGAAGTCACCGCCGCCCGGGCTCCTGTGCCGTCCGTGTCCGGAATCCTCCTCAACGCCCTCACCGGGTCGGCACTGCTCTGGCTGGTTCCGCGCCTGCTGCCGGTCGCGACCCCCCTGACGGTCCGCTTCTGGATCGCGCTGGTCGGCTTCTGTTTCCTGAGTCTGTTCGCGCGGCCCGACTTCGTGGCCCTGATCTTCCGGCGGGTGATGGGCTTCCCGGTCGAGAGGATCATGGACTGCCCGGTCGCCGCCACGACTCTCGGCGAGTTCTGGGGACAGCCTGGAACCGCATCGTCTCGGGGATGGTCCGAGAGGTCATCTTCTTCCCCGTGGCGCGTTGGGTCGGCGCGCGGGTCGCCCTGTTCGCCGTGTTCCTCTACAGTGGCCTTTACCACGAGGTCGTCAGCTTCATGACCGGATCGGGATACGGCGGGCCCACCCTCTACTTCCTGCTTCAGTATCTCGGGGTGGCTATCGAGAATAGCCGACCCGCCCGTCGCTGGCTCCGGGACTATCCCCGGCTGGGGCGAGCGTGGACCTTCGCCGTCATCGTCTTGCCGCTCCGCCTGTTCCTGCATCCGGGGCTCGTCGATGGATATCTTGTGCCGATGCTGGTGGCGGCCGGCGTTCCGGGACTGGAAAAATGAGTTCCTGTGGATCACGAAGCGAAACCGGCGCGAGCACCGGAACTCGCTCCCTGCTGATCCAACCACTGTTGCGTGACCACCACGCGACCGGTGGTAATGGCGAGGGCCATCGGGTTGCCTGGCACATCGCTCTCGGGAGGAGGGATCGCCTCGTTGCACGAGCGATTGCTGCAGAGGAATGCCTTCGACCGAGAATCCCAGGCCAGACTGCGGCAGTGGCAATAAGGACACATGTAGATGGGCATCGTCTCACTCCACCTGCTTGAAGATCAAGTTGAACGCCCGAGCCTTGAATCCTTCGAAAAGGAACGACCTGGACGCCATTCATGTTCAAAAAATCCGCCGGCTCCGCTATCGGATAGGGCTCAACGTAAGCGATGACGCGCAGGATTAGCCTCATCGCGACTTTCCGCCGCGCGATTCAGGTTCTCGCGCTCAGGAGATGCGCAGGAAGCGGCAGGTTTCCTCGTAGCTGGATTCCAGGTCCAGGTCGATGCTCAAATCGACGTCCAGCCAGATCGGAAGAGCCGGCAACGGTTGTCCGATGTGCATCGGGTAGAACCAGCTCTCCAGCAATGACCGCCGGCGAGGGCGCCTTCGGCCGCGCATCGTCACCGCATACAGACAAGGCGGCTCTCTTTCCAGCGCGGGATCGTTGCTGCCGATGAATTCCAGGACGTCCGCGTAGAGATTGAAATCGCGAATCGTGACGACGTCAACCAGCGACACGCACACGTTGCGTTGCAACCGGGCCCCGACTTTGCCGACGAAGACGCGCCGGCTCTCGGGACGATCTTTATTGGCCGGGCTGATCAGTTCGATCGCCGCGACCAACCGCCGTCCGTGACGCTCGTCGTAAATCCGCACCTCGTATTCGTCCTGGTCGGGCAATTCGGTTTCGATCGTCAGCGTGGGTTGGGGTGGCGCGTGAACGGCCACGGCCACGCCGCCGCTGCCACCCGGCATCGGAGCCGCAAGGGGTTCGTCTTGCTCATAAGCCGAAACATCGATCTCAAACGCGGTCCCCAGGTGCACGCCGGGCGCCGCGACGAATCCGTCCGGTAATCGCGGGAAGAGTTGCTGGACGATGATCATCGGCCAACCGCCGTGCAATTCGTCCCAGGAATGGCGTTTCTCGACCGGCGGCCGAAAGTGATCGCGTAGCGGCATGACAAGGTCCCCTTTACCGGGATTGTATCGCCCGGGCTGGTGCGATCCAAGGTCGTGTGACACGCGCCGTTCATCCCGGGGAGCAGAAACGGGGAGCAGAAACGGGGACGGGGAGCAGAAACGGGGACGTAGCTGGAATACCGTCCCAAGGTTGAATCGCGACGCCACGCGCCGTTATGATTCAGAGGTCAACTTTTTCGGGGCATGGACCACGCGTCGCCTCATGATCGCGTCCCGCAGTCCGCTGGTTCGCCACTTTTGGTGGGAAAGCGAGAGGGAATCGTCGAACCGGAGACGCCGCCATGAACCGCCTGGAAATCCTCGAACGCCTGAACGCCGAGGCTCCCGCCCTGCACAGCGCGGTACCGCATCCAATCGCTGGCCGTGTTCGGCTCGATGGCCCGGGGCGACGATCACGAGGGGAGCGACGTCGACGTCTTCGTCATGTTCGAGGGGAAGGCCGACTTCGACCGCTTCATGGGCCTCAAGCTCGACCTGGAGGAGATGTTCGGCCGTCCGGTCGACCTTGGCACCCCCAATACACTCCGGCCCGAGATCAGGGCGGCAGTCGAAAGAGACCTCATTCATGTCCCGTAAACTGGCAAACCTACCTCGCCGACATCACCACCGTCTGCGAGAAGGTGATGCAGTTCACTATGGGGATGGACCGGCAGGCGTTCTTCAGCGAACGCACGTATCATCCCGTGGTCCATTGTCTCCTCATCGTCGGTGAGGCGGCGAAACGCATCCCGGACGACATGCGAGCTCGAATGCCGGGCATCGAGTGGAAGAAGATCGCCGGGATACGTGACTGGATGGTCCATGCCTACTTCTCGATCGACAGCGATATCCTCTGGAACGTGGTCGAGTTTAAAGTCCCCGAGCTGTTGCGGGCACTCCAAAACTTCAAGGATGAGAACCAGCCGTGAGCAGGCACACTGATGGAGCACATCATGCTTCATCGAAACGACGGGGCCACGTGAGGACGCTGGGGTGAGACGTATTCACGATCCACTCTGACACGGCCTCTCGGCAGCATCCATGACTGGTTGCCACGACTTATTGCCGAATGCCTGCGCCAGGTCGCTCGAATGTTCTATAATCCCTGTAAGTGGGACTGTGCGCCGATCTGATGGAGAGCCAGCATTGCGAATCTCCGTCATATGGAGAGCCGAGCCCGAACTCGAGCAAACGAACCCAAGACCCCGTTCAATCGCCCGGCCGAAAGCCCTGGCTTCGCGCTCGAAATCGAGCAAACGAACCCAACCTTCTGTCCAAACGCCCAGTATCACGCCGTCTCCGGTACTCGAAATCGAGCGAACGAACCCAGGAATCTATCCAATCGTATAGTATAAAGCCGTGGCTGGCACTCGAAACCGAGCAAACGAACCCAAGGACCGGTCTCAGCGTTCTGCCGGAAGCCCTGACCGGCATGACATGTGCCCCATCGAGATCTCATCTCCCGATTCCCGAATCTTCTCTCAGGTTTTTTTGATTCTGCCCTGTCATCAGGCTAGAATTTGGATCTTGCTCAGCAACCATAATTCCCGTTAAGGACAGGTCCCTCATACTGGCTTGCATTCAATCATGCCGTCAAAAGTTTCTCCAGGCCCTGCTGCCAAGCCTGCTGTCGGGGCAAGCGCCGCTCTTCGGGTCGAGACGGAACGTCTCATCGCGAAAGAGCGGTACAAGGATGCGGTCAAGCAGGCAAAGGTGACCTTGAAGGAGGAAGCTTCGCCGGAGAACCACCGGTTGCTGGAGCGCGCGTATTTTCTTCGAGCACGGCAACTCCTCCAGCAGGGGATGCGAACATCGGCGGTCGAGGTCGCGCAGCACCTGCTAGACTTCGGGGTGACGTCGTCCGAATTGCTGGAGGAACTGGTCCGGCTGCTGATCGCGCTGGGTTTCGAGAAGCAAGCGATCCAGATCCAGGAACGGTTTGGTTCGCCGGAGCTGAAGGAGCGGATCAGCGAGCTGGCCGCGGACCAGGTCGTGATTCATCCGGAGCGAGCCGGGCCTGCCTCGGCGGAGTTGGTCCGCGACGCCGGACTGGTTCGTCAGGCGCTGGAGAAGCTCCAGGCCGACGATGAGGCCGGAGCGATGGGCGTGCTCCGCGACCTGGCGCGGAGTTCGCCCCTGAGCGAATGGAAGTTCTTCGTGCGCGGCCTGGCCGCCTTCTATCGCCATGACGAGGCGGAGGTCCGGGCCAACTGGGACCGTCTGGACCGGAAGCGGACGGCCTCAGCGATCTCGGAGCGGCTGCGCCGGATGGCGGTGCAGTCGCGCCGGCATGGATTCGGCCAGCCTGGAGCCGATGGAGAAGCTCGTCTTCGGCGAGCCGATCCTCGACCGGCTCCAGCAGGTACGAACCTTCGCGGCCAACCTGGAGTGGAACAAGGTCTTTCGGCTGGTCGGCCCGCTCCGCCACAGCCTGAACCAGATCGACCCGAAGCTGGCCGAACGACTCACCGTCGTGCTGATCGGGTCGCTGATCAAGTCCGCTCAGGACGAGCCCTGGCCGGAGGCCGAGCGACTGATTACCCAGTTCACCCGGGTCGCCCAGCCGATGGCGATCGACCCGCGATGGAACCGCCTCTGGGCGATCGTCTGGGACGGACCGCACGCCGATCCCGACGGGGCGATCGAGCACTGGGTCGAATATATCCAGGATCTCGAGACGGTCGCGTCGTTGAGTCCCTCGGAGCGGTCGCTGGCCCAGGCGATCGTCTGGGGCCACGTGGCCCAGCTGCACAGCGAGGAGGTCGAGCGCCTTGCTGGAGGAATCCGACGGGCCGCCCTCGTCGCCGTTCAGGCCACCGGGACGGAGAGTCATAGGCAAGAAGACGAACGATCCGGAGGTTGCCGCCGCCAAGAAGGAGGTCATCGACTGTCTCGAACGAAGCACTGAAGCTGGCCCCAACGCATCTGCCCACCTACAAGCAGCTGGTCGAGGTCCACAGGGATTGGGAGGATTCCCGGGGGCTGGAGGCGGCCGCGAAACGGCTCCTGGCCGCGTTCCCCGACGACAGCGAGACCCTCGAGCTCCTGGGCCGGCACCACTTCCAGAAGAACGACCTGGTCGCCGCACTGCCCTATATCCAGCAGGCGCGGCGGACCAAACCTCTGGACCACTCCCTGCGCCGATGGAATGGATGATCCGGGTCGGGTTGGCGCGGCTCTGTGCGCTCTCCCAGAAATGGGACGAGGGCCGCGCGGAGTTCGCCGCCGCCGAACGAGCTCTTGCCCGAGTCTCGGCAGGACTACAGCTACCTGGCCCGCAAGGTGATCTTCGAGTACAAGGCCGGTCAGGGCGGAGCGGAGCGATCAATACTTGAACGAGGCCCGAGCCCAGCTCGTCGAGCCGGCCCCGCTCTGGCTGGCGCTGGCCATCGAGTCGATCCGCTACCATATGCCCAAGAGCACGCTGGAGAGCTATACCAAGCTCTGGGAAGCCGACCTGAAGAAGAAGTGTCGCAGCGAGACCGCCGGCGAGCTGGCCGAGTTGATGGGCGCGTTCCTCGCCTCCGGGATCGAGTATCGCGGCCGCGACAAGCACGTCAAGCAGGTCGTCGCCTACCTGAAGCGCACCACGCGCTTGAAGTACCGCCGCGAGGACATCGAGCCAGTCGTCGATTTCCTCAAACACCTTCCCGAGGAGTTCGAGCTGCTCCAGAAGCTGGTCAAGGCGGGATTGAAGCAGCACCCCGACTCGGCCTCGCTCGAACATGCACGCCGCCGATATCGAGCTGATCAAGGGACAGTTCTTCGGGGGCATCCAGACGGCCCAGCGAGTCCTGGAGACCGCGCTGAAGCTCGCCGAGGCGTCGACCGACCCGAAAGTGAACGCCCTCTTGCCCGACATCCGGAAGCACCTCGGCATGCTCGGCGAGATCACCGAGCGGTTCGGGCGCATTCGGCGTTGCCCGTTCGGCGGCGGTCCGTTCGGACCGGCTTTCCTCGACGATCTGGATTTCGAGGACGACGACGACTACGACGATGAGTATGACGATGAGTCGACGACGATGACGACGGGCCCGTCTTCGGGCGTTTTCCCGGATCCCGGCCCCGCCCCGAAGCGCGCCCCGAGCAAGCGCAAGAAAAAGAAGAAGAAGTGATAACGAGCCATGAGCGACCCTTATGAAACCCTGGGGCTGACCCCGGATGCCGGCGAGGCCGAGATCCGGCGTCGATACCTCGAGCTGGTCCGCCAGTTTCCACCGGACCGGGCGCCGGAGCGATTCACGGCGGTCCACGCCGCCTACGAGGCCCTGCGCGACCCGGCCCGGCGGTTGCAGGCGCAGTTGTTCGAGTGCGAGACCACGGTGGACTCGCTCGAGACGCTGGCGGCCGACCTGAGGCGCCGGCTGCGGGATACCCGGCTCCCGGTCGCCACCCTGTTGAACCTCGCGGACTCGCCATGAACGACACCCACACAGAGGACGTCGAGGGCCTCCTGGCACGGTTCCGGAGACTGGCTGGAGCGACCCGGATCGAGGCCGGAGGATCGACCAGCTCGGGAACGGTCCTGGCCTGGATCGGCCGGGGCTCGGCATGCCGGACGCCGACGGCCCGGGCGCCGAGTTCGGGCTGATCCAGATGGCCGAGGAATTCACGGCCCTGCGGCACGAGCTGAAGCTCCAGACCAAGAGCGGGCGAGGCCTCCTCGAGCAGGCCGAGGCCATGGTCTCGGCGATCCGACAGGCCATCGAGCAGTTCCGGTCGGTCGAGCCCAAGGAGGCGCAGGCCGCCTGGGCCGTCGGGCAAACCGCTGGCCGAGGCCCTGGGCGATCTCCACGAGGCCCTCGATCGCGGCCGGCTGCGCGATCGAGAAGGCCAGCCGCCGCATCGTCGAGGAGGCCACCCAGACCCTGACCAATGCCTTGAACCAGCGGTTCCGCGGCCAGTCGTGGCTCCGGCGCCGGATGACCCGCGGTTATCACGAGCAGGTCCTCGATGTCGTCCGGGACGCCGGCCAGGTGCGCCGCGAGCTGTTCGACTCGCTCCTCGAAGGCTACGGACTGATCCAGAACCGGCTCGGCCGGGTGATGAAGGCCGAGCGGATCGAGCGCATTCCCTGCGAAGGGAACCCGGTCGACCCAGAACGGATGATCGTCATCGAGGTCGTCGAGGACTGCGAACCGGCCGCCGGGGACTGTGGTCAAAGAGCTCCGCAGCGGCTATACCTGGAAGGGCCGATTGCTCCGATACGCCGAGGTGCAGGCGGCAAGTGCCGTCCGCGCCCCGGCCCCGGAGCCGGTCGACGCCGGCGAAGACACGGACTCGGACGAGGACGAAGACCGCGACGAATCGGGACTCACGGGCGCCGGCGAGCTCGATGACATCGACATGAGGCGACGGCGACGGCGACACGGGCATTGACCTGCGACATCGACACCGACCGGAACCGCGGGGCAGCCCGGCCGAATGAGGTTGCATGATCCTGGGAGGGTGAGGCTCCGTCCAGCCTCCGGCGTTGGCTCGGCGGAGCCTCGCCCTCCGGAATGACGACCAGCGATTTAGCTCGGACGGATCCGATCCAGTCAAGGAATTGCAGCTATGGATCAAGAAACGATCATCGGCATCGACCTGGGGACGACCAACAGCGAGGTGGCGGTCATCCGCGACGGCCGGCCGGTCGTCCTGCCCGACGAGGACGGCGACCCGATCCTGCCGTCGGTCGTCGGCCTGGACCCGCAGGGCCACCTGCTGGTCGGCAAGGCCGCGCGCAACCAGTACGTCCTGGCACCGGAACGGACGATCCGGTCGATCAAGCGGAAGATGGGCCAGGAGATCGACGGTCACGCTGGGCGACCAGAAGTACACGCCGCAGGAGATCTCGGCGATCATCCTGCGGACCCTCAAAGCACCGGGCCGAGAAGGTGCTGGGCCACCCGGTGTCGAAGGCGGTGATCACGGTCCCGGCCTTCTTCAACGACGGCCAGCGGCAGGCGACCCGCGAGGCGGGCGAGCTGGCCGGGCTGGAGGTCGTCCGGATCATCAACGAGCCGACCGCCGCGGTGCTGACCTACGACCCGCACCCGCCCGAGATGGAGCGGCTGCTGGTCTACGACCTGGGCGGCGGCACCTTCGACGTCTCGATCGCCCAGGTCGAGAACGGCGTCGTCGAGATCCTCGCCAGCCACGGCGACACCCAGCTCGGCGGCGACGACTTCGACCAGCTGCTCCTCGACTTCGTCTGCGACGAGTTCGCCGAGGAGCACGGCGTCGACCTCCGGCAAGTCGCTCGGCGTCCAAGGCCCGCGTGCTCCGCGCCGTCGAGGACGCCAAGAAACAGCTCTCGTTCGAGGCCGTCGACCACGGTCGAGGAGGAGTTCATCGCCGAGAAGGACGGGCGTCCGCTCAACCTGAAGATGGAGATCGACCCGATACGACTACGAGGAGCTGATCCGGCCCCTGCTCCTGAAGACGCTGACCTGCCTCGACCAGGCCCTCACCGACGCCAAGGTGCAGGCCAACCAGATCGACAAGGTCGTCCTGGTGGGCGGAGCGACCCGCACGCCGCTGGTGCATCGACTGCTGGAAGAGCGGCTCGGGCGGCCGGTCCACAGCGAGATCGAGCCCGACCTGGCCGTGGCCATGGGCGCGGCCGTGCAGGGCGGCCTGATCGCCGGGATCGACGTCGGCGCCGATCCTGGTCGACATCACGCCGCACACCCTCGGCATCGAGGTGCTGGGCGAGCTCTACGGGTTCATGTCCACGAACTGCTTCTCGCCGATCATCGAGCGCAACACGCCCCTGCCCGCCAACCGGACCGAGATCTACTCCACGGTCGTGCGACGAGCAGACCGGCGGCGGAGATCCGGGTCTTCCAGGGGGAGAACGCACGACACGCGCTACAACACCCTGGTCGGCGAGTTCACTGATCGAAGGGCTGGCCGAGGTCCCCGCCGGCAACCAGATCCTGGTCCGGCTCGACCTCGACCTGAGCGGCATCCTCAAGGTGACCGCCACCGAGCGCGCCACCGGCCTGGCCAAGCACGTGGTGATCGACAACGCGATGGAGCGGTTCCGCAAGCGCGAGGCGCAGCGACGCGATCGATCGGCTCGAGGCGGTGATGGGGACAGCCGAGGGGGCGGAGGGCCCCGCGGCGGCCCTCGGCTTGCCCGGTCCCTCCGCGGCCGAGGACCAGGCCGAGCCGGCCGCTCCCAGCGACGGGCTGGCCCCGACGTTGCGCCAGGCGATCGAGTCGGCCAAGGCCCTCATCGCCAAGGCCGAGGGCGTCCTCCCCTCGGCCAACGCCGAGGACGCCGTCGAGCTGCAAGGCATGCTCGCCGACCTCCGCAACGCCGTTCAGAACCAGTCCGAGGAGCAGATCCGGGCCGCGATGCGCGAGGTCGAGGACCTGGTCTTCTACCTGGAGGACGCCTGACGTCAGGACTTGCCATGGCGATCCCGAATCCGGACTCGATCCCGTCCCGACCCAAGGGCTGCGCTGCCCGACCTGCGGCGCCCGGCAGGGGTGGTCCGACACCTGCCGGCGCTGCAAGAGCGACCTGAGGCTGCTCGGCGACGCGCTCGAGGCGTACGATCGGCACCGCCGGTCCACGCCTGCTGGACCTCGACGCCGGCCGCCTCGACACGGCCCTGCGACACGCGCGCAGGTGCCACGAGCTCTGGCCCGGCCCCGAGTCACACCGGCTGCTGGCCGTCTGCCAGCTCCTCCGCGGAGACTGGGCCGACGCCTTGCAGATCGCCCGAGGCGTCGACGAGGACGCGGACGAGACGGACCGTTGACCGCTTTGCGATCCCGAGGTCCGAGGAGCGGGCGATGCCTTCCATGGCCTTGCAGTCCTGGCTGAACGATCGCATGCCTCGGCTGGATGAACTCGATACCCAAGTGTGCTGCATCGCTGGCACGGGTTCCGCCGAATCTCCACCTTCAGGAAGAGAACCTGCGTGGTTACGTCGTTCTGCTCAGTGCCCACTTCCAGGGGTTCTGCCGCGATCTGTACGTCGAATCGTCCCAGGTTGTTGTTTCCAGGGTGCGTCCCACCCTTCAGTTCCTCATCCAATCTCAATTCACGGACCATTACGCTCTGGACCACGGCAATCCGAACTTGCAGAATTTGAGGAGGGACTTCGAACGTTTCGACTTCACGTTGGATCTGGCTGCCGCCGACCCGGGGAATCCGGTCCGTCTCCAACATCTGAATGAATTGAACAGATGGCGGAATATCGCGGCGCATCAGGGAGTTGTCCCTCCGACTGGCCTGCCATCGCTCGCCGACCTGCAAGATTGGAAGGATTCTTGCAATGGTCTGGCACGGTCGCTTGACGGCATGGCAACAGAAGAAAGTACCGAACACGAAATGGGTCGAATAGCCGAAGAACAAATGGCCTCGCCCGGCTTGAGCGGCCTCCAGGATAGGCTTCAACTCGGTGTCGAGAAAATCAGAATGGATAGCGATGTGCTCAGCCAAGCTCTTCGTTGGCGGCACGGGGATGGCGCGGTGCGCGGCCACTTCAGACCGAAATCCCTGAGGAACTTCCGCACCTGCGTCAGCCCGCGCCGCAGTCAGGTCAGTTGGTAGAGGCGTTCGCAGGCTTAGGCTCTGATGCAGACGAGGTTCTCCTCGAACGACGCGCGAATCAGGTCCCGATAAGAGGCCAATTAGCTCACCGGCCCCCTGACGTCCCACTGCCGCAAGCCGTCCAAAGCGGCTGTCTCGGAACGCGGCGAGGTAGCGTTGGACGGTGGCTCGTCCGACCCCGGCGACCTCGGCGGCTTTTTGGCACTTTAGTACGCAGTGCAACGACCAGAGGAACAGCATCTTTTAGCGGATCCATGTACAATCGGCTAAGGAGAATACTCAGGCGAGCACCTTGGGCACCCTAGTGGCAGAGGCAAGATCCATGGCTATGCAAAATTGGAGAGCCCCCGCTCTTCTCTTCAAGCTTGGCGACCGCGTCAAGATCCGCCTGTCCGGAGGGATGCGCGGTCGAATCGTCGAATGGCGCGGCCCGCTCGGCCCGGGGGGTGCCCAGATCTATCGCGTCCGGATTTACGGCAGGCAAGAGCCGACTTACACCGAGGTGAGAGAAGATCAACTGAAATTGATCCCGCCGAAGGATTCCGCCCCGACGGACAAGCCAGGCTCGTCGTCCACGCCGCCGCCCGTCGCCCACTCCGACCTCTGACCGGTTGACGGCCGGCAACGAGTTCGTTAGTTTGAGTGAAGTCCGCGTGGATATTGTGCGCGAAGTCGCACCTGAGTGAGCCAAGGAGACGTTGCCTCGTGGCCTCCTTGTTCGTCATCTCCCAAGGGGCCGACCAGGGAAAGCGGTTCGAGTTCTCCTCCGGTCCCGTGGCCGTGGGCCGGGACATCTCGAATCCCGTGCAGCTCCACGATAACGAGGTGTCCCGCCGCCACGCCGAGCTGCGGCTCGCCCCCAACGGGTATCAGATCGTTGACCTGGGTTCGGCCAACGGAACGTACGTCAACGACCATCCGGTCGACCGGACGGCGCTGCACTCGGGAGACCGGGTCCAGCTCGGCCAGACCGTCATGGTGTTCAACGATGGGGGTACCGGCGCCAATCGCGACCTGACCGCCCGGGTGGACCTGCTGGCGCGGAGTAGCCCCGACGATCGCTCGGCCATCCTCCGCAGCATCCCGTCGGATGAGGGCTCGCGGGTCTTGCAGGCCCCGGACGCCGCCGCCGCCGGCTGGCTGCGCGAGCGGCTGATGCCCCTGTCGGTCATGTACCGCGCCACCCAGGCCATCAGCAATATCCTGGACATCGACGCCCTGTCGCCGCAGATCCTCGAGCTGGTCTTCGAGTCGATCGGCGCCGATCGCGGCGCGATCCTGCTCAAGGACGATTCGGGCCAGCTCGTGCCCAAGGCGGTCCGATGGCGCGAACCCGACCAGTCCGACGAGCGGATGACGATCTCGCGCACGATCATCGACCACGTCCTGGAGAAGGGCCAGGGCGTCATCACCACCGACGCGCCCAGCGACAAGCGGTTCAACACGGCGCAGTCGATCGTCGACTTCCAGATCCGCGAGGCCATCTGCGTACCGATCCAGGGCCGGCACACGACCCTGGGCGTCCTCTACGCCGACATCCAGGCCGGCGCCGGCTTCGGACTGCCCGCGGCCGGCGGTCGCCCCGCGCGCACCCGATTCACCCAGGACCAGCTCATGCTCATGGTCGCCATCGGCCACCAGGCCGGGCTCGCCATCGAGAATACCCTGTTCTATAACGACAAGATCCAGGCCGAGCGGCTCGCCGCCGTCGGCCAGACCATCGCCACGCTCTCGCACCACATCAAGAACATCCTCCAGGGCATCCGCAGCGGCAGCTACCTGATCGACCTGGGTCTCAACGAGAAGGATGAGTCGATCGTCCGGCGCGGCTGGACCATCGTCGAGAAGAACCAGACCCGGATCTACAACCTGGTCATGGACATGCTCTCCTTCTCCAAGGACCGCGAGCCGGCCCTGGAGCCCGCCGACCTCAACGAGACCGTCGGCGAGGTCATCGAGCTGATGCAGCCCCGCGCCGAGGAACTGGGCGTGCGGCTGGAATGGCAGGCCGGCGAGAACCTTTCGCGAGTCCTGATCGACCCCGAAGGCATCCACCGGGCCGTGCTCAACATCGTGACCAACGCCATCGACGCCAGCGAGGACTCCCCGGACGCGCGGGTCGTCGTCCGGACCGAGTGGGACGCCGGCCAGTCCATGGCCCGGATCACCATCGCCGACAACGGCCCGGGGATCGACGAGGCCGACATCCCCTCCGTCTTTCAGATCTTCGCCTCGACCAAGGGCTCCAGCGGGACCGGGCTGGGCTTGCCCGTCTCGCAGAAGATCATCCGCGAGCACGGCGGCAAGATCGTCGTCCAGTCCCGCCCCGGCCAGGGAGCGACGTTCCTCATCGAGCTCCCCATGTCCGGCGAGCCCGACTCCGGCACCGTCGCCGAAGGGGGCTAACGATGATCGACTGACCGGCGCGGTTTAACATCATTCCTCCCCCTTGCCCATCCCGGGGTTCCTCATCACCCATTCCACCCATGCCGCCCATCCCGCCCATCCGCCCATGCCCGCCCATGCCCATCGCTCTCGGAGCGATGCCCATCATTGCATCAACCGCATATCGACCTGCTCATTCCCACTGCCGAGCAACTCGCGGGCGGCCTCCGCCAGTTCCTCGCGTACGCCTTGCACCGAGCTGATGATCAGCACGCCGTCGCGAACGCAATAGGCCAGGCCCAGTTGCTTCAACATCAAGCCGCAACGAGGTCTTGAGGGGAACGCCTTCCAGGTCCATGGTCACCGTGGAGTTCAACGATCCGCTCCGCTTGCTGGAGCCCCATGCGGATCGACATAGATCGGAATCGGCGTGCTGGCCGGATTTCGTCGGCGACGCGCTTCTTGATGTACTTGAGCACGAAGTCCGAGCGGCGACTCCTTGGCGAAGGGCATCGGGATCGGTTCCTCCAGCGCCTTGAGGATGGCCTCGTTCTTGGGGTTTTTTTCCCAGGTGGCCAGCGCCGCGGCAAGCTGGGCAATTTCGAGGCGATGCCGGAATTCGACGGTCGTTTCGCCAGTATCGCCCCCAGGACCGCCA
Organism: uncultured Isosphaeraceae bacterium; assembly: GCA_963842405.1. Classification (GTDB taxonomy): domain Bacteria; phylum Planctomycetota; class Planctomycetia; order Isosphaerales; family Isosphaeraceae; genus CAVZRC01. Next base: position 70,048 of record CAWJGW010000058.1, read on the forward strand.
CCCATCATGCTGCTCATCATGCCGCCCATGCCGCCGCCCTGGCGCCTCCGCCGCCTCCTTGGGCTTTCAGGAGTGCTCTCGGCCTTCTGTACCGCGCTCGACGAGGCGGAGCTCGACGAGGCGGAACCTCTCGCTTTTTTCGACTTCTTCTGGAGGACGGGCTGGGGCGTCTGCGCGTCCTCCGGTTCGGTGGATGTCGATGCGGCCTGGTCTGGGAGGCCGGTCTCGATTCCCTGAGGAGTGAACTGAGTAGCACCGATGACGACGCTGGCGGTCACGGCGCTGACGACCAACATGGTGAGTGCAATGGCCTTCATTTTTGTCAGGATCATGGTTTGCAAGACTCCATCGGTTAAGGTGGCGACCGGTAATTGAGACTGCGGAGGCGGCAACGATCGAGGCAGCGGCGATGCTCGATTGACCTGAGCGAGTCTTACATCATTCCTCCACCCATGCCGCCCATTCCTCCGCCCATGCCGCCCATCATGCCCATTCCTCCACCCATACCGGTCATCCTTCCGCCGAAGCCCATCGTTCCCATGAGCCTCCTCATGTCGATCTCCTCATTGCCACTGCCGTACGACTCACGAGCGGCCTCTGCCAGTTCCTCGCGGATACCTTGCACCGAGCTGATGATCAGGACTCCGTCGCGAACGCAGTAGGCCAGGCCCAGTTGCTTCAAGATCAATCGCAACGAGGTTTTGAGCGGAACGCCTTCCAGGTCCATGATCACCGTTGAGTTCAGGCTTCGCTCTGCCTGATTGAGCCCGATGGGATCGACGTAAATCGGAATCCGCGACTGGTCTGGTTTCGCGGTGGCGGCTCTTGATGTACTTGAGCACATCCTGGAGCGGCGTTTCGTTGGAGAAGGACATCGAGATCGGTTCCTCCAGCCTTTTGAGGATGGCCTCGTTCTTGGGGTTTTTGTCCCAGGAGGCCAGCGCCGCGGCCAACTGGGCAATCTCGATGCGGTTCCGGAATGCGACAGTCGTTTCGCCAGTATCGCCCCCAGGCCCGCCACCCATCATCGAGGCCATCATGGCGCCCATACTGCCAGCCTGTGCGGCTCCGCCGCCTCCTTGGGTTTTGGCAGGAGTGCTCTCGGCCTTCTCTACCGGGCTCGATGAGGCGGATCCCACTGACAATCCCTTCTTTTTTTCGTGAACTTATTCTGGGCGACGGGCTGGGTCGCCGGTGCGTCCTCGGGTTCCGTGGATGTCGATGTGGCCTGGTCTGGAAGGCTGGTCTCGATTCCCTGAGGAGTGAACTGAGTGGCACCGATGACGACGCTGGCGGTCACGGCGCTGACGACCAACATGGTGAGTGCGATGGCCTTCATTTTTGTCAGGATCATGGCTTGCAAGACTCCATCGGTTAGGGCGGCGACCGGTAATGAGACCGCGGTGGCGGCTACGATCGAGGCAGCGGCCGTGCCGGCGATGGCCTGCGCGGCCTTGAGCGTGGCGTATTCCAGCGAGGCGGGGACAGCGGCCCTGGCGTCGGGGATGGCCAGGTGGGAGGCCAGCGCGGCGGCCGAGAGGGTCACGCCGCGGCGGGTCAACCGCTTGCGGAGCAGGTCGCGGGCGCGGGAGAGCCGGCCCTTGACCGTACCGAGCGGACAGCCCAGCCGCCGGGCTGCCTCTTCGTGAGTCAGCCCTTCGAAGTAGCAGAGGACGACCGGGACGCGATACTTCTCCGGCAGCCAGCCGACTTCTTCATGCAGCCACGGTCTCGGCTCGGGAGCCAGGTCCGAAGCTTCATCCCGGACCAACGCGAACCCGCTGTCGCCCGCGTCGAGCCGGTCGAAAGCCTCCTGACCGTACGGGGCCATCGCCATCCGTCTTGCCGCCATGACCCGCGCCCGGGTTGCCACCCGGTGGGCGACCCCATAGAGCCAGTTGCCCAGCAGGTCGCAGCGGCGGAGCGTGCCGGCTTTCCGGACCAGGACGAGGAACGTCGCCTGAAAGGCGTCATCCACGTCGTTGGGGTCCCGGAGCAACTGGCGGCAGACCCCCAGCACCATCGGCCCATGCCGGGCGATCAGAGCCTCGAACGCCGCTTCGTCGTGTCCCCTTGCAAACCGTTCCAGCAGCTCGCCTTCGGTCAATCCGACCGTCGTGCCGTGGTGGAACAACTGCTCGAGCTGGTGGATGAGTGCACTGTTGAATTGGCCTCGCAGCATGGTCCGCATACCGACCCTCACTGACCGTAATCCCGGGCCGACCGCCGTCCAGATGTGCCTCTGCTATTAGGTACTGCGCACGACCCGGTTGGGATACGCGAATTTCCCAGATGCCCGAAAAGATTCAGAGATTGATCTCTCCATCAGTCTGAAGGATTGCCGCGTGAGAGTTCAAACAAAATCCGGAACGCAAGGACCCGATCCATGAAGAATCCTGTGGGTGTGGGCGGCCCAGAACTGTCGTGATTGCCCGGAAATCGGGAATAATCGACGGACGTCGCGCACTACCAGGCGAGGCACCGAAGGGAGGGCTGTCGCGATGGCGATTGAATCGAGAGACGCCGTTTTGCTCAGGGAGGTCCAGGCCTTATTCGGTCTGGGTGTGGTCCGCGAGTTGACGGACGGTCAGCTCTTGGAGCAGTTCCTGACTGCGGACGACGTCACGGCCGAGGCCGCCTTCACCAGCCTGGTCGAGCGTCACGGCCCGATGGTGCTGCATGTTTGCCGGGGTATTCTGGACGAACCGCAGGATGCCCAGGATGCGTTCCAGGCCACGTTCCTGGTGTTCTTGCGCCGGGCGTCGTCGATCCGGAAGCGCGAGTCGGTGGCCAGTTGGCTCTTCGGGGTTGCCATGCGGGTGGGTCGTCGGGCGCGGTACGCGGCAGTCGTGAGGCGGTTTCACGAGCGGCAAGGCGGCGCCCTTGCGGCGACACGAAGGGCTACCGAGAGCGGGACCTCCGACTGCCGGACGGCGTTGCACGAAGAGATCGCGCGGCTACCCGATCGATACCGGGAGCCGGTCGTGCTCTGTCATCTGGAAGGGGTTTCGACTGCCGTCGCGGCCCAGCGGCTCGGTTGTGCTCACGGGACGATTCTCTCGCGGCTGGCGCGTGGTCGGGACCGACTGCGACGGCGGTTGGCCGGGCGCGGCCTGACCGTCCCCGCGGGGTTGCTGGCGGCTAACCTGGTTCCTCATGAAGCCACGGCTGCTCTGGCGACCGCGCCGGTGCATTCCACTCTTCAGGCCGCCGCGCGGACCTTGGCGGGCCGCGTGGCTCTCACGACGGCCGTCTCGCCGGTCGTCGCCGCGCTCACCCAGGCCACTCTGAGGACCCTAATGATGACCCGACTCGCACTCGCCGCGGCAGTCCTGGTGACGGTCGCCGTTCTGTCCGCCGCGACCATCCCCTTCGTGCGCCCGATCTTCGGCGCCGGCTCACTCGCCTCTTTCCCCGGTCAGGAATTGCAGCCGCCCGAGGAAAAACCGCGTCCCAACGTTCGAAAGACGGTCCCGTCACGCGAGCTCGAAGAAACCTTCTACGAGCGGCTCAAGCGGGATCACGAGTTCAACGATCCGCGATGGCCCTACTCGATCAAAGTCCGCGACGTCCAGGACAAGACGTTGATCGACACCACCTTGAAGCACAGAGTCAGGGGGAAGGACAACGAGTTCGACCTCATGATTCTTGCCAAGCGTGCGGTTTTTCGCTTCAATCTGGAAAAGAAGATCGTCCGCGTGGTCCTTGATGAGGCTGAAATTCAGCATTACCGTCACGATTCCGATGTCTTCCTGATCAACGATCGGGTTCTGGAATTCCCGATCCCTCCCGACAGCCGGTTCATGACCGAGCAGGACCCAGCACCGCCGCCTCCCCGGGTCGTTCAGGAAAAGATCTCGAATATGGTCAGCGACCAGACCCTGTCGCTCACATATTCCCCTGACGGCAAGACACTCGTCACGGCCGGATTCCAGGGAACCATCGACCTCTGGGACATGATCGAAAACAAGAGCGTCGGGCGGTTTCAAGGGCGAGAATTCCATTGTCAGACATGTCACATTCGCTCCCGACGGCAAGACCCTGGCGAGCGTGGGTGACGAACGACTCGTGAAGCTCTGGGATGTCCCAGCCGGGACGTTGAAGAAGACGTTTTCCAGCCCGAGCGAGTCGATACGCCAGGTCGTCCGGCGGCCCAGTTCCGGCGCCATTGCCTTCTCGCCGGATGGACACCACCTCGCGGTCTCGGCGTGGGGTGAGGGTGTGGAAACGGGGAAGTCGAAATACATCTATGAAGTCAGGGTCCTGGACCTGAAAGACGGTCGGCCGGTGTGGTCGCACATGGGTCGCGGGGAATGGGTCTATTCTCTGGCATTCGCTCCGGACGGAAAGACTCTCGCAACCGCCGGTGACCGGGCGGTCAAGCTCTGGGACGGACAGACCGGGGAGCCGTTGCGAACTCTGAACACGTCGCGAGGCGGGATCTATGCTGTAGCCTTCTCAGCGGACGGCCGGATGCTGGCCGGCGGTGAGAAATTCAATGGTCGCGATGGTCGAGAGGCCGCCGAACTCGTGACCCTCTGGAATGTCACGACGGGGGAGATTCTGCACACTTTGGAGGGGCAAATGGGTCTGGTGCGTGCGGTCGGCGTCGCGCCCGTCGCCTTCTCGCCGGACAGCAAGACGATCGCAATGGGAGGAGCCGGCCACATGCGGCGTTTCGGAATCGAGACGAGGGCCCTCAGCGATATCCGGATGTGGGAAATCGCGACCGGCAAGCTGCTGTGGGCGTTCGAAGGGGAGCTCGGTGAGGTCAATGCTCTGTCCTTCTCACCGGATGGCAAGACTCTCGCGTATTGCGACTTGCAGTCCGTTGGGATGATCGACGTCCAGACCGGCCAGCTCCAGCAGATACTGAAGTCGACCACCCTGACACCGCGACAATGAGAGGCGATCCAGGCCCTCCACGACGTTGTGGGGCAACTTGATCTCTGGACGATCGGCCTTCCGTGGGCTAGAACAGAGTCGCGCACGTCTGCGGCCGAGGTCAGTCAATGGCGCGGATCCGATCGATGGCCACTGTTCACGGAGGGATTTCTTGCATGAAATGGGTCACATGCGGCTTCGCCTGGTCGGTCGTTGCGTGCTGGGTCCTGCTGACGCGGGTCGTTCTGGGCGATGAGGAGTCGAGGAAACCCCAGGTGCCCGAGCTCAAGGTCGAAAAATACACGCTCCCCAATGGATTGACGGTCCTGCTCCACGAGGACCACAAGACGCCGGTGGCGGCCGTCAACGTCTACTACAAGGTCGGTTCGAAGGATGAGAAGCCGGGCCGGACCGGCTTCGCCCACCTCTTCGAGCACATGATGTTCCTGGGCTCGAAGCACCACGACGAGGATTTCTCGCGCCCGCTGGAGCGGCTGGGCGCCGAGAACAACGCGACGACCGACGAGGACCGGACCGAGTATTACGAGCGGGTCCCCAGCAACGCGCTGGAACGTGCCCTCTGGCTCGAGGCCGATCGCATGGGCTTCCTGCTGCCGGCGATGACGCAGGAGAAGCTCGACAAAGAGCGAGACGTGGTCAAGAACGAGCGGCGGGAGACGGTCGAAAACGCCCCGTACGGCCAGGCCGATGAGGCGATGCGGGAGGCGCTCTATCCCGAGGGCCATCCGTACCGGCACAGCGTCATCGGCTCGATGGCGGACCTCTCGGCCGCGGGGCTGGCCGACGTGTCGACGTTCTTCCGGACCTACTACGCCCCGGACAACGCGATCCTCTGCGTGACGGGCGACTTTGCGCCCGAGCAGGCCCGGCGGTGGATCGCGCGTTACTTCGGCCCACTGCCCCGCGGCCCGCAAGTCACGCCACTCAGGCCGGACGTGCCCAGCCTGTCGGCCCCGAAGCACATCCGACTGACGGACGCCGTGAGCCTGCCCCGCGCCCAGTTGATCTGGCCGACCGTCCCCGCCGGCCATCCCGACGAGCCGGCGCTGGACATGCTGGCCGCCGTCCTGGGTGGCCTGGACAAGGAGAACCGGTTGTTCCGGGAGCTGATGTACGACCGGCAGCTCGCCGCCAGCGTGAGTGCCTCGCACCCCACCCACGTGCTGGCCGGCACCTTCGAGGTCGAGCTGTATGCCCATCCCGACGAGCAAGCTCGACGAGCTGGTCAAGATCGCCGACGCGAGATCGAGCGGCTCAAGCGTGAAGGCCCCACGGCGCTGGAGGTCCGCAAGGGGCAGAACCAGCAGCGAGAGCGAGCTGATCATGGGGCTCCAGTCGGTGATCCGCAAGGCCGCGGTGCTCAACCAGTACGAGGCCATCTTCGGCGATCCCCTGGCCTACCGGACCGAGCTGGCCAGGGTCTTCGCCGTCACCCCGGAGGACGTCCGTCGCGTGGCCAACAAGTACCTCGGAGCGAATCGGATCGAGCTCGACATCGTCGCCCGGCGAGCCGATGCCCCGGCCGCCCCAGGCGGATGCCGTCGCCGCGAAGCCGAATCCGGTTCCGGTCCGGCCCGCTCCCGCCTCGTCGGTGGCGGAGGTCAAGGACGACTTCGACCGCTCGGTGATGCCCGAGCTCGGCCCGACGCCTCACTACCAGCCCCCTCGGTTCGAGCGACGACGCCTGTCCAACGGCCTGGAGCTGCGCGTCGTCGAGCGACACGAGCTGCCGATCGTGACGGTCGACCTGGTCGTCAAGTCCGGGGAGACCCTCGCTCCGATGGGGAAGGAGGGATTGGCCACGCTGGCCGCCAGCCTGCTCGAGGAAGGGACGAAGTCGCGCACATCGCTCCAACTGGCCGGCGAGCTATCCGAGATCGGGGCGACCCTGGGGGCCGGGGCCAGCCTCGAGTTCGACGACCGTCAGCCTGACCACTCTGACCCGTCACCTGGACCATGCCCTGGACCTCTTCGCGGACGTATTGAAGAATCCGTCGTTCCCCGACAAGGAGCTGGACCGGCTGAAGCTCCAGCGGCTGTCGCACCTCAAGGCCCGCACCGATGACCCCGAGCAGACCGCCGCCGCGGTCTTCCCGCGCTTGATCTACGGGCTGGACCATCCTTACGGCCGTCCCGATCTGGGGACTCCCGCCTCGGTCCGGTCGATCACCCGCGATGACGTGGTCGCGTTCCACCGGCGGATCATGGTGCCGAGCAACGCCGTGCTGGTCGTCGTCGGCGACGTGCGGCCGGATGCGATCGCGGCCGCGCTGGAGGCGCGCCTGGGCGACCTGGGCCGATGGCCCGGTCCCGCCATCCCCGTCCTCTGACGCTGATGCCGACGCCTCCGCAGTCTCGGACGTTCTACCTGATCGACAAGCCGGGCGCGGCGCAGTCGGTGCTGACCGTCGGACGGATCGGAGCCGCGCAAGTCGCCCGATTTCTCCGCCCTGGTGGTGATGAACGCGATCCTGGGGGGCCAGTTCGAGAGCCGGCTCAACGCGAACCTCCGCCTGGACAAGGGGTACAGCTACGGGGTCAACTCGAGCTTCTCTTTCGACCGGGGGCCGGGCCCCTTCGAGGCCGGGGGCACGGTCGAGACCACGGTGACCAAGGAGTCGCTGGTCGAGATGTTCAAGGAGCTGACCGATCTCTCCGGTAACCGCCCCATCACCGACGCCGAGCTGGCGTTCGCCAAGGAGCGGATCGTCCTGGGCTTCCCCAGCCGGTTCGAGACGACCTTCGGCGTCGCCGGTCAGCTCGCGACCCTGATCTCCGACGAACTGCCCGACGACGAGTTCGACCGCTACCAGTCGCGGGTCGAGGCGCTGACCAAGGCCGACGTCGACCGCGTCGCCAGGCAGTACATCACGCCGGAAACCATGACGGTCCTGGTCGTGGGCGACCGGTCCCGGGTCGAGGGGCCGCTCAAGAGCCTGCCGTTTGTCAAAGCGATCCGGCGCCTCGATGCGGAGGGCAATCCCCTGCCCGATGCCCCCGCTACGGGTGGACAATAGAGTCACCTCGTCGGATATGATCGAAAGTGATGGGGGACGAGGCATGTATTCGAGGGCTGCGAGTCACGGTCGGCAACGTTGTTGGATTGCTCGAGGCCGGGCGCAGAGCCGTGAGGAGATCCTCAAGGCATACCCCTACCTCGAGCCCGAGGATATCGACGAAGCAGTGGCCTACACAACTTGGCGAGACGAGAGGCTCCGCGAACAGCTTCCGTCAGCGCCACGCCCCACCGGGAATCGGTAGAGGGCGCCGAGCATTCACCGTTGTGGCAAGGTCTTCTGACCTTGCCACTGAGCCGACCGCAGGTCTCCCACGCCGGGGAGCGGGTCTGCGGCCCAACGGAATCGAATTCCGTTCTACGACCAGGCGCCTCGACGTAGAACGGAATTCATTCCGTTTCCCCCAAGCCATCGCGATATGACGCTCCCCGGAAGATGCTCACCGCAGTGGTATGGAGGCCCGCGCCGAATAAGAAGGTGGCGGGTGACGGATGGCGGGAAAAGAGACCCGAAGAGTGGATCGCCTCTTTCTGCCACACCAGAAGAATAGGAGGTATAATTAGGCTTGGTTAGCTCACGTGGAGAAGCTATGGGAGGACTCGCTTCGAGCCACAGATTGGTCTAGCCTCGCCGTCTGGGCAAGGTCGTGAGACAGGTCGGAGTGGACGGAATGGATGCTCCCGAACGGTGGTCTTTCTGTTGGGGTCGATTCCATGGCGGCACCGTGCGTATCGGAAACGGGCGAATTCCAGCCTGACCTGCGAGACCCTGGAAGAGCGTCGGCTCCTCTCGGCCGAATGTCCGGCCGCTCCGGCGGCCGAAGTGCGTGCTCTTGCCCGGGCGGGTCCGCTGGATAAGGCACCTTCGCTCTTCATCGAGCCGCAAGCCGGCCGGGCCCCGATCATCCAGGCGATCAACGCGGCTCGATCCGAAATCCGGCTGGGGATCTGCAACCTCAGCGACCCTCAGATCGGTGATGCGCTCGCCGCCGCGGTCGCGCCGGGGTCAACGTGAAGGTCATCGCCGATCAAGCCGACTATGCGCAAAAGCCCGACGAGCAGGCGGAGCTCGCCACGCTCATCGGAGAGGGCGTCTCGGTTCACCTGAGCAATTCGGTCTTCCCCCAGAGCTTCGAGAAGGAATTGGTGATCGACCAGCGCCAGGTCCTCATCATGACGATGTGCCTGATACCGACGACTTTTGTGGACAGCCGCGATTACGGGCTCGTCCTGAACAACCCGGGTGTCATCCACGAAGTGACGTCGGTCTTCGACACCGACTGGGCCTACTCCGCGCCTCCGGGCGACGGCGACTCCCCCGTACAACCCGACGCCCGCCCTGCACGCTCCCAACCTGATCTGGGGCCCGACCGACGCGACCGCCAAGCTCTCGCAGTTGATCCAGTCGGCCCGCCGCACCATCAATGTCACGAGCGAGCTGCTCGGCGATCCCTACCTCGAGGGCCAGTTGATCGCGGCAGCCCATCGCGGGGTGCGAGTCCGCCTGATCACTCCGCTGAACCCGATCGGGGCCCCGACCAATGCCCCGGATATTGCATTCTTGACGAGCGAGGGGATCAACGTCCGCGTGACCGTCGATCAGTATCCGCCCCCGGGCACGTTGCCCTATATGCATGCCAAGACGATGGTCGTCGACGGCCGGATTGCCTACCTCGGGTCGATCGACCTCGAGACCACGGAAGCGACCCAGGACCGTGAGCTGGGGATCCAGTTCCGGCTGCCGACCCTGGTCCGCCAGCTCAACGCCCAGTTCCAGTCCGATTGGAGCATGGCCGCAGCACCCCCGGCGTGAATCGCGAATCCGTGCATCATCCATTGGCTAATCGTGAGGAAGTGTATCGTGGAGCATGCATTGGAATCGACGACTCGAGCCGGCCGTGGTGTTCGGCCTCGAGCGATTCGGCTCTCGCTCGAGGTACTCGAGGACCGGACAACGCCTTCGACGTTCCTGGTGACCAACGCGCTCGATCCGCGGGGGGCGCTCGTGCGCGGATCGTTACGCTGGGCGGTCGCCCAGGCCAATCTCCCGCGGAACCAGGGGTCCACCGTCGCGATCACTCCGGCCGTGCCAGGCGCGATCACTCTCCGTGCCGGGGAGATTCGCTATCCGCTCGAGCATGACGATCGAGAACGAGTCGGGACACCCGTTGACGATTCAACAGCGATCCCCGAACTCGCGGGTCTTCCAGATCGTCAACAACCCGCGAACGACCGCGGTGACCATCACCGGGCTGAGCGCCGCCAGCACTCTGACCCTGACCGGCGGCCACGTGCGCAACGGAAACGGCGGGGCCATCCTCGTCGACAACCCGCAGAACGTTCTGACCTGGCGTACGTCAACGTGGTCGGGAACTCGGCCGACTCAGGTGAACCACCCTCGGCTCGGTACAAGGGGAATGGCGGGGGGATTTATTCGAGCGGTACGGTGACGCTCGATCACACCAGCGTCTCGGCCAACAGCGCCAACGGACCCAACAGCGCCTCGGGCCACGCGGGCGGCGTCTACACGGATCAGGGTGTGACCCTGATCGCCAGCCAGGTCGACTCGAACACGGCGCGGAATGCCGCCGGGATCTTGAACGTCTTCGGCTCGGTCGAGGTCCTCGACGGCAGCACGGTCAACAACAACTCCTCCTATGGGAACTCGTTCAACACGGGCGACCTGGGTGGCGGCGGGATCGGCGAGATGGCCGGCAATGTGATCGATCTCCGCCAGCCAGGTGAACAATAACACGGCGGTCGGGATGTATAGCGGCGGGATCGTCATCCTGCTCGGCGGTGTGACCGTCACCGACGGGAGTCAGATCGACGGCAACTCCGCCAACGGCCCGGGCGGCGGCATCGCCGCCAACTTTGAGGGGGCCGTCACGATCAGTGACGGCAGCCAGGTCGACGGCAACACCGGCGCGGGGCTCGGCGGCGGCATCGTCAACTTCTCGGAGACATTCGGCATCAGCGTCACCGGCCAGAGCCAGGTTTCCAACAACACCCTGACGAACGTCGAGGACGCCCACGCGACGAGTCGGGCTGATCAGCGTCGGCCTTGACCCCGCCGATCAGCGGCCGTTCGTTTCCGGAGGCCGGGGCGATGCCATGTTGAAGGCGGCACTCCAACTGTTCGTCAACGCCTGCGCCGAGCGCGCTCCGATGCTCCAGCAAGCCGCTGAACGCATTTCCGTCGAACGGTACGGTCGCAGGTCGGTGGCGGGATCAGTTCGGTCACTCGGCGGGCCGATCGAGATCAGCGGAGGAAGCGACATCAGTGACAACGGGTTCGCCAGCAAGACGGCGGCCAGCCGGCGATCGGAGACGGCGGCGGCGTTTTCGCGAACCTCGGCCCGATCACGATCGACGGCAGCACCATCAGCGGTAACACCGCCACGGGTGATGGCGGCGGGATCTGGAACGGGAGTTCCTTGTCGATCAGCAACAGCCTCGTCACCCAGAACCAGGCTGCCTGCACGGTGGAGGCATCTTCAACCAGGGTACGTTCACGTCCAGCAACACGAGCATTGTGGACAACACGCCTGACGATATCTACCCCACCTCTTGATGCATAAAAGCGACCGATCTCACGATGACGGCGACGGCGGCGGCAGATCCATCGCCGGGTTGCGGTCGAAGAAGCCGTCGGGCCGGAGGAAGAAGCCGGCCGAGACGACCGGCATCACGGGCCAGTCCTCGACCCGGGGGATATGGGTCTGGCCGAAGTTGTACCAGACGACGAGGTCGCGGGCGCCGATCTCGCGATTGGCCTTGGTCCACTTCGGCAGCCCGTCGCCGCCGGGGTTCTGGTTGGGATACTCGCCGGCCGGGTATCGTTCCCCGGGATCATAGGGCGTCACCCAGAGGTTACTGGTCAGGAAGCCGGCGCGCTTGATCACCGAGGCGCCCGGTTGTGCGTACGGCAGCACGTTCTCGCCAGGACAGAGGCGATAGGCCACGGGCTGGCCCAGGCCGTTCTTGCGACCCGGATTCACGACCCGCCAGAACCGCGATGAGAGCGGGTTGGTGCTTCGACGGGCGTCCAGCTCCTTCAAGAGCGGCGTGGCCTCGGCGAAGAAGGCGTTGCCGTACGGGTTCTCCGGGCCGGTCGGCACGCTTCGCGTGTTGACCTCATGGACGGTGTTGTTCTCTCCGTCCACCGAGAAGTCGAGCCGGGCGCCGAAGAAGTGCTGATGATTCGGGCGCTCAATTGCGGGGCGACCTCGGTCCCGTATCGCGGCGATCTCGCCCGGCTTCAGTCCGGTCGTGTTCACGATGCCCGTGAGCTTGACCTCCATCTGGATCGTCCCGTCCTGATAGAAGTACCAGTAGAAGCCATAGTCGTAGTTTCCCACGGTGGCGACCATCGAGACCGACAGTCGCCGCGCCCGTCGGACCTCCGACTGGTTGATGCGCCAGTCGGTGTGCTTCCAGAGGATGCCGAAGTCTTCTTCGTGGACGCAGATGGCGTTCTTGATCGTGACACTCGGCCGCGGCTGTCGGCCAGGTGACCGTCGAAGTATCGGATCGTGCCCAGGCAGTCGCAGCCGATCGCCAGCGAGTTGGCCATCATCCCCACGCCGTACTCGCCCAGGTCGAAGGCGTTCTTCCGATAGGCCGAGACCTTCGGGTCGGCGTAGGGCACGAGCATCTCGGAGATCGACGCTCGGTACAGCACGGGACGGCCGTCGTAACTCATTTGATAGAGCACCAGCCCCTCGCGCGGGTTGAAGCCGACGCGCAGGTCCCACTTCTGCCAGGAGACCTCGTGGCCGCGGATGCCGAAGCTCGGCCCCTCCGATTGGGTGACCTCCAGCGGCTTGAGGCCGGTCCGGGTCTCCTTGTTGTACTGGCGCGCCCAGTTGCCGGACTGCGGTGGGAGCGGGATGGCGCCGCCATCCTCGACGCGGAGGACTTCCTTGCGATTGAGGTCGATCACGACCACGAGGTTCTCGATCGGTCGGGCGTAGCCGTTATCGCTGGGCTCGGAGCGGACCCAGCACAGTGCGCGACAGAGCCGCTTGCCTCGGTCCTCCGGCGGTTCGTTGCCGTAGTGGCCCGCCGACCAGGCGTCGATCATCACCAGGCTGAGGTCCGCGATCCCGCGCTTCTTGCACGCCTCGCGGAAGGCCGGCGACCGCCGGGCCGCCTCTTCGCATTCGCCGAACTCGTCGAGCATGATCGGCGGCTGGACCCCTTCCGGCAGCGCGTCGTATCGGGTCACGGTCCGTTTGGAGAGGTCCACGACCGCCTCGTAGCCCCGGCCGGTCGCGTTGTCGAGCAGGATCAGGAACGCCTCGCGAGGGGAACGGCCATCGGCCGCGCGGGTGGAGGACGATCTCCTTGGACGGCTCGTTCAGGGTCACCGTCACGAAGCGGACGGAATCCGGAAGCTGCTTTTCCTTTCGAACGGTCTCGACGGCCACCTGGATCTCGGCCGGCTCCAGGGGATCGAGCGGGTTTCGCGCGATGGCGGCCGAAGAGGTCGGCGACGCCGTGACGGTCGTCGATCGGCCGGTTGCGGGGCTCGACGCCGGCGGAGCCTGGGCGCTCGCCGAGTGCATCGCGATGACCATCACCGAAACGGCGAGGACTCCAAATCGGGTGATATTCCGGAGGATCGATCGCTCAAAGTCCATCGCCAAGCTCCACGCCTGAAAGGGTCGATCAGAAGCCGCAAACCAGCATCCGCAGCCGCGACCGTCCGCCCTGGGTGTATCGCTTCTACCACAAGTCCGGTCCGTGTGGGAAATGGTCGACCGGCTCGTGTCCACGGAAAGTCGACGACCGGCTCAATCTCGCCGGGCTTCCGACGAATGGACTGTCGGAACCAGCTCGTGGACAGAGAGAGATGGAGAATCACCCATGATTGATATTCTTGGCCATTCGTCCGAATTCTCGCACGATGACGCGGTGCGGCTGCGGCGCGTCGAGCAAAAGCTCGACCTGGTCCTCAAGCACCTGGGGATCGACTATACCGAGACCTGGAACCTGTCGGACGGAAGCGCGAGCCCAGGCCGATCGCGGGGACAAGATCGGGGCGATCAAGATCCATCGGGAGAGAACGGGAGTCGGCCTGGCGGAGGCCAAGTACGACGTCGAAGCGTATCTGGCCAGTAGGTGAACCCGGCGGGTGGGATCGGGGTCATCCCTGAGCGTCGCCGCGGATCTCGGTGCGCGGGACGGCTCGTTTTCCGAAGTCAGGACGATGTCTCCGATGAACCTCGTGGTCACGACCAATCTCGACTCGATCGTCGACGCCCAGGAACACGCTGAGGAGGCCGAGCAAACTATCATTGAAGGGGTCTTTACACAGATCGTCAACCGTGAGATCGAATGTCCCGATCCGCCCTGGTATTCGCTGCACCGGGCGTCCTACGAGACCGACGCCTTGTGTCGTCATCGGGCGGACGTCGTACCACGACTCCGAGCGATCGCCGAAGGGCGCCGCGGTGAGGGCGAGCCGTCCCGGGTCTTCGCCGCAGTCATGCTCGCCGAGGTCGACCGCATCGTCGGATTTCGAGCGTTGCTGTCGCTCCTGAAGAGTGATGATCCCATCACCCTCTTCCAGGTGATGGAGGAACTCGGCTGGCTTTGGTTCGTGTCCGAAGACGAACCGCAGACGCTTGCCCGCCTCGTGCTGGAGCCGGACAACCTGGAACGCATCTGTCGTTTCCTCGACCACTCGAACCCTCGTGTGGTGCGCACCGCCATCCGCCTGCTTGAAAACTTCAAGCCGCCAGGTGTGTTTGACCATGTCCTGCTGCCCCGGATCGACGACCCGGTATTCGGCGAGCTGATCCAGTTGGCGGTGGCCGGCGAGGGGCGAGAGACGGCTTTACTCGAGCGTGCGTTCGCCTCGCTCAAGAACCTGGGCCGATCGGTCGAAGACGACCATTCTCTGAAGCTCCTCGATCGGTTCGCCGACAGCGACGACCCGCGCAACGCGTCGCTGGCCCTGAACATGATGGAGACGCTCCACGAGGGGGATAGTGTACTCCCGGAAGAGCGAAAGAGCCTCAACCATTATCGGGATCGGTACGCGTACCGTGCCGCGTTGCAAACATCCTACCCCGAGGAACTTGCGCGGGCGACCGCTCAGGTCGAGCGAATCATTTCGGCCGGGATCATCGACCGCGCGGCCGGAGACAAGGCCCTCGTTCAGCTTAGCGACTTGAAGGAGGGGAACTGGTATCACGAATCCTACTGGGGTGCGAAAATGGCCTTCCGCGCCGCGGAGATCTGGCTCGCCTTCGACACGGAGTGTGTCGACGTCCCTCCGCCCCATGACAATCTGATCCGCAAGCTGGCCGAGATCAGCCTCGGGGCCTTCCAGCCCGAGGCGGTTTTCCAGGACCGCGACGCTTCGATCGATCGCGGTGACGATTACCGGGTCCAGTTCGTTCACCGAGGCCGTCTCTATCGATTCTATGTCCCGCACTGTGGCGACTGGTACGACGCGGGTTCCGTATTCGAGGCGGCCAACGCCGCTCTGGCTCACACCGACGACCCCCGACGCTTCGTGGACATCAGCGACGTCCAGTCCCAGTGCGCGACGATTGTCTTCTGCGATCCGGCGATGCTGGAGCCGATCGCGCCCGAGCTGGGCCTGGTGCCGAGGGTGCCGACGTCGCCCGACGTGCGTCGGGTCTCCTGCCTTGGCGACTCGGCCCACGATCGTCTCTGGAACCAGGTCCGCGACCTGGTCGGGGACGAAGGGCGATCCATGTCGATCCGGGCCCTGGCCCGCTGGAGGAAGCCCTCTAGCCAGGAGACGGCGTTGCACCTCGCGATCGGGGAGGGCCGCCTCGACATGGTTCTGGCGCTCATCGCGGCCGGCGCCGACGTGAACGCGAGGACGAATGGCTCCGAGGAGACCCTCCTGCATCGGGCCCTGAACGCTCGGCCGGAGGATCGGCTCGACCTGGTGGATACACTGCTGTACGCTGATGCTGATGTTAACGCGGCTGGAAAATGGGGAAGGACTGCGCTCCACCGAGCCGCCGAGTCCGGCGAGCACGCGATCGCGGCCCGATTGCTCGACTACGGCGCCGACCACAGTGCCTGCGAGACCTTCTGGGGATCTACCCCGCTCCACCACGCCGTCCGGAATGGGCACACCGAGACGGTCCGACTCTTGCTCGATCGCGGCGCCGAGATCGACACGCGCATCCGCCGAGCCAGACGGCCCCCCGAAGCCCCCAAAGTTCGGCCCAACCCGATCGATTTCTCGCGCGCACTGGTGGCCAGCCAGGGGCCGTGCTATCTCCTCTGCGACGGCCAGACGGCGCTCCACCTCGCCGTGATCGTGGGGCACGCCGATGTCTTCGAGTTGCTGCTCGATCGCGGCGCCGACGTCAATGCGGTCAACGACCGCGCCACACCCCGCTCGACCTGGCACACATCCTCAATCGTGCACGGCCCTGCTGCGATCTCCTGGAAGAGCATGGTGGGAAGTTGCAGGTGTGAAAGAAGGATCAGTCTAGAGTAATTCATGTATGTATAACACAAAATTTATATATTGAATACATTATAGTTTATAAGTTTAACTTTCCTAAAATATCAATAATATAATTACATATGAAGTTGCTCTGGACAACATGTGGTCCGGATCAGCCTACCGAAACATATGTCCGGCCGGACTTTTATGTGTACGAAGAAGCGGTCAGCGACCACCGTTCGGGGAGGTTCGGTTCATCAAGAGCGTTCACCGGGCGAAGATGCCGTGATCAGGATGACTTGGGGCAGAACTCACTATTTACAGAAGACATATTTTGTTAAAAGTGAAGCGAGCCCGACACCGGAAATTCGTGCGGTTCTGATGGACTCAAAGTCGCTACTTCTACTGTCTCGGAGCACGAAGCCACGTAAGCTGTTTCCATCCATGTGCTTCGGGAGAGGCTTTCTGCACGACGGTCGAGTCCTCGGATCGCCAACGTCTGGACGGTCCGCTCCAAAAGCCCCAGCGATTCCCGGGTCGATTGCGACTTCAGTGTAAGCGCACGGTTAAACCAGTCTTGCCAAGGCTGCTATGCTGCTGGGTTGGTCCCCTTTCTCCAACCCAGGAGTCAGTTCATGGCACACCCCAAAGACCTCAATCTCGCTCATGCCTGGCGGCTACGCCTCCGGCGACAGTTCTCCAGCGGTTTGTCGATCCCCGAGTTCTGCGCTCGTGAGGGGGTCTCCTGTTCCTCGTTCCGCGCCTGGAAACGACGACTCACGGCTCGGTCGCTTCCCGAACGTCCCGAGCCGCCCCTGTTCGTTCCGCTTCACCTCGATTCCCCTCCTCGCCAAACCGACCCGGTGCTCGGTTCTGGGGTCGAGATCGAGTTACCCCACCAGGTCCGACTTCGCTTCGACGCCCCGCCCGAGCCCGAATGGCTGGGACGTCTGGTGACCGCACTCGCCGGCCTCCCGAGATCGGAGGCCACGCCATGATCATGCTTCCCTCGGCCGTCCGGATCTTTCTCTGCACCCGGCCCACCGACCTCCGCAAGAGCTTCGACGGCCTCACCGGCTTGGTCCAGGAGTGTTTCGACCAGGACCCCTTGACCGGCCATCTCTTCCTGTTCCTCAACCGCCGCAGGGATCGGATCAAGATCCTCTACTTTGACCGCGACGGCCTGGCCATCTGGTACAAGCGCCTCGAGGTCGGCTCCTTCCAACTTCCCGATCCGGTCCCTCAGAACGGCGTCGAACTCCAGCCGGCGCAACTAGCCATGCTCCTCTCTGGCATCGACCTGAACACGGCGCGGCAGCGCAAGCGATTTCGCCGCACCGCCTGAGCGGGGAAAAACGGCTGAAATCGGCGGAAGTGGATTTGCATAACATGAAAGATCGAGTATAATTCATGTTATGAGCGTCACACTGCATATCCCTGACGATCCGAGTGAATGCCAGCGGTTGCTCGCGGACCTGCTGTGCCGCAACGACGCGTTGCGGCAGCAGGCCCAAACCGCCGGACAGCGGGCCGATGACGCCCAGCAGCGGGCCGATGACGCCCAACGCCGCATCGATGAACTCGAACGCGTGCTCGACCAGACCGCGGCCGATTACGACCAGTTGAAGCAACAACACGCCGAGTTGGCCGAGACTTTGGAGCTGCTGCGCCGCTACCTCTTCGGCCAGCGCCGCGAACGCTTTCTCGACGACCCGGGCCAAGGTCATCTCTTCGACATCCCCGAGTTCATCGCCGAGCCCGAGCCGGCCGCACCCCGTGCCCCCGACGACGCGGCGCCGCCACCACCCAAGGCCGCCCGAACCCCGCGGCGAACCCGGCTGGATCATCTCCCGCACATCCGCATCGAGCACGATCTGCCCGAGCCCGAGAAGACCTGCTCCTGTTGTGGCGGACCCAAACAACGCATCGGCGAGGATGAGTCCCGCGAACTCGATTTCATCCCGGCGCGGCTGGAAGTGAAGGTCCACATCCTGCCCAAGTATGCCTGCCCCAAGTGTCGCGACGGCGTGGCCAGCCCGCCGGTCCCGCCCAAGCCCGTGCCGGGCGGGATCGCCGGCGCCGGCCTGGTCGCCTTCGTGGTCGTCAGCAAGTTCGCCGACCATCTCCCACTCTATCGACTCGAAGATATCTTGACGCGAAGCGGGGTGTTCCTGCGCGGAGCACCTTGTGCGACTGGGTCCGCAACGCCGCCTTACTGCTCGAGCCCCTGGCCGAGCTGCAGAAGTCCCTGGTGTTGCGCTCGCCGATCCTCTGGACTGACGACACCCGTGTGACCGTGCTGGGTGGGGATGTTCTCGGCAGTTCCACCGGTCGGTTCTGGGTCTACATCGGCGACGCCCAGCACCCCTATAGTGTCTACGACTTCACCATGAGCCGGTCCCGCGACGGACCGGGGGAGTTCCTCAAGGACTATCGCGGTTTTCTCCAGGCCGATGCCTACGGCGGCTACGACGGGATCTACCTCGACTCCCAGGGGAGGATCATCGAAGTCGCGTGCTCGGGCGCACGCGCGCCGGAAGTTCTACGAGGCGCGGCCCAATGCACCGCGCGAGGCGAACCAGATTCTGGAGTGGATTCGCCAGCTCTACGACATCGAAGATCGTGCGCGGGACTTCACGCCGGTGGCGCGTCAAGTGCTCCGCCAGCAGGAGTCGGTGCCGATCCTCGATCGGATCGAGAAGTACCTGGCCGAGCTCAAGGAGCGGATCTTGCCCAAGTCGGCCTTGAGTAAGGCGGTGAACTACGCCCGCAACCAGTGGGCGGCACTGCGGCGGTACACCAGCGACGGCCGGCTGACCATCGACAACAACGTCTCGGAGCGGACCTTGCGACTCCAGGCTATTGGCCGGCGGAACTGGTCGTTCCTGGGGAGTGCCGAGGCGGGCCCGCGAGCCGCGGTGTTGTTCACGATCCTGGCAGGAGCCAAGCGTCATCGCCTGGAACCGTGGGCGTACCTTCGGGACGTGCTGCTGCGGTTGTGCGCGGGCGAGACGGACCTGGAGTCGTTGCTCCCGGACCGCTGGGCAGCCAGCCACCCCGAGCATGTGCTGCAGTACCGTCTCGACGAGTCGCGGCGGAAAGCGGCGCGGCAGACGGCGGCGCGGCAGACGCGTCGCGCGATCGCCGGGCCGAAGGCGTGAGGATCGCCGACACCGTGATCGGCAACGGCTCGCGAACCGGATCGGGTGGCCGGGTAGCGGGCGTGCGAGCCGTCGGCTCACGCTCCCTGCCCGGTCGGATCGTGCGTTGATCCCGACACTGCGGTCGGGAACGGCTCGCAAGTCGGACCGGGGGCCAGCCGCTCCGCGTTCGGTCCGTGGACCGGCGCGGCTGGTAGGACCGTGCGCTTACACTTCAGTTCCTCAACTCGCTCCCGACGGCACGCTGGCGCACCGCCACCGAGGAGAAGCAAGACTTGGCCCAAGAATGAGTTCCGCCGTTTCTCGACGCGAGACAGTAGAACTACCGAAGGAGCGAAATTTCAAAAGTGGCTCGGCGTGTTGCCACGGATGCCCATGAGCGGCGCAAGGATTTCCTGAACGAGACCGAGATGGCGAGCCTGCTCGAGGCCGCCAAGCGGGGGCGACACGGCATCCGCGATCACTTGCTGGTGCTAATGATGTACCGCCACGGCGTGCGCGTCAGCGAGGCTGTCGGCCTCGGCTGCGATGACGTGAACCTCGATCAGGCCCGCCTCTGGGTTCGGGGCCTCAAGAAGGGACTCGCCGTCGAACAGCCGATCACGGGTGATGAACTTCGCGCGATCAAGCGCTATCTGGCAACCCGAGCAGACCACGTCCCCTGGCTCTTCGTATCCGAGCGAGCCGCGCTGACCCGTCAGTCCGTCAATTACCTGATCGCGGCCACGGCGGGGCGTGCCGGCTTGCCACCGGTTGATAGTGTACATACGGCGGCACCCTACGGCTTCGCTCTTGCGAATCGAGGCTACGATCTCCGGTTGATCCAGGATTACCTTGGCCACCAAGATCCCCGAGATACCGTCCATTACACGCGCGTCGCCGGCAGCCACTTCGAAAGGAATCTGGAGTTGACCCGTAGGTACGCACAGATTCCATCGAGGCGAGGCCTGAAGAGTGACCGGTGTCCGCCGTTTTGAAGTTGCGCAGTGGGAGTTTTGCCCCGAAGGGGCCGAAACATACCAGCCCGGGGCGACGCCCTCGTCGTTCCCCACAACTTTGCACTCTCACTGGCAGCCCAGCATACGATGATCCGCGGCACCATCACAAGGTCTCCCTGTATGAGCGTTTGGATAGGCTATTCTCGGCTCTCCCGCTCTCCCGTCGCCCCGTCGCGGCGGACCCGGCGCACCACGATCGTCAGACGATCGCCCCGCTCGCGACGCCTGTCCGTCTTGACCACCGGTGCAGGGACCACGTCCCGGCTTCGTGTGGAGCGGCCCCTCCGGGGCGGCGCACGACCGACCGCTCACCCTCGTGCGTGGTGGTTGGCTCTGCCGACCCTACTCGCGTCTCCGCTCGGAGCCGCGACGGTCGTCCCGGGCTTCCCCACTCTGGTCCGCTCGGGCGCGCCAGCCCAGGGCCAGGTCCGTCATGCGTTGCATCCCGACCCACATCGCCTTCGGGCCCGGTTCGCCATCGCATTTGCGACCCAGCCAACCGCCCAACGACGCGATCAGGTCGATGATCGTCTTGATCGGGGGCGGCTCGGCTGGCGGCGGCGCTTCTTGACCGTGGCGTACACCGACTGCCACTCGTCGTCGTCGAAAGCCACGTCGCAGGGCAACTCGGGACATTCCCGGCCCAACATCATCACGTACATGACCCGCCAGGCCACGATCAGGCACAAGGCCAGGTAAGGTTGGAACCGCTCCGCCGTCTCCAACTGCGATTCCTCGACCTTGCAGCCGGACTTGAGCACCCGGAAAAAGATCTCGATCTGCCATCGACACATATAATAATCAATAATTTTCAACACATCTGCGACGGTATCGATCGGCAGGTCGGTCAGCAGAATCCATTCGATCGGTTCGGCACCCGGCGGCGGATTCGGCTCCGAGACCAGGACCACGTTGACTCCCAGGTCCGGCAGCTTTCCGCCCGGCCGAGCCGGTCCCCGCAAGGTCACCCGCGCCGCGCGGATGACCACTTGGGCCGTGCGGGCCTCTCGCGGTTGCTTGCGTTTGCGATCATCCGTTCAACTGGGGTTGGCGCTCGCGAATTTCCAGGGTCCGGTGCGACAGGACCGGTGTGCTCGCGACCTGTTCCCGCAGATGGTGGTTCGATCCCGGCGATTCAGCCTCTGGGGGGTTCACCAAAGCGCGATTCTGACAGGCTCGAATGATGAACGATGCCTTGCGAACATCCTCGACGGCCTGGGCTTCCAGGAGATACTCGAAGATGTCGCCTTCACTATCGGCCAGCGAGACCACGAGCGTCGCCGGGGCTTCTTGAGCGACCTGACAGGCGGCGCGGTAGCCCTCGATCCAGCGGATGCTCTCCTTGTCCTCGATCGGTTTGGCACGGCGAATCGGCGCGCTTCTGCGCGGCGTCCTTGTCGAACTCCAAGGGATCCCGCGCCCAGACGTTGGCGTCGATGGCGCCCAAGGGCAGGCGCTCCGGAGTCAGGGCCTGACTGAGGTGATTGTAGAAGCCCACCCGATCGGAGTCATTGAGCGGGCCGGCCCCGACCATGACCTCGCGAGGTCGCGTGAGGTCGAGTTCGGTGGTGTCTTGGGGGATCAGGACCACCGGTTGTTCGCGAATCCGCAGGAGCGTCGCATCGCGATGGGGTGCCAAGATCGACGCGAAGGTGACGTGCTCGTTGTCGAGGAAGAGATAGGCCGCCTTCACCTCCGCTTTGCCGTTGCAACCGGCGGGAAACTTCAAGGAGGGCTTCTGGCTCATGGTATTCAAGACCTTCTTGAACCGCTTCTGGAGCTTGACATTGCCGGCCTTGGACTTCCGAGCCCGAGACGTTCGGGTTTTGGGCTTTCGGGTTTTGGTCTGGGTATGGACCGTGCCAAACCGGGCGGTCGCCAGTTCCTGTTCAATCCAATCTTGCATGGTGTGGCTCGCTGGGAGGGTCCGAGGATCGTCCTCGCCGACCTGTGCACCGTGCCAGGCGCCATCAGGATAGTCATGACTTCCTATCTTTTTCAACTAAGACTTTTTTTTACCTATTATTCCCATCCTTCCCATTTTGGTGCAAAGTTGTGGGGAACGACGAGGGCAACGCCCAGGGGACGAACAACGATCAAAGCCACCAAGCGCTCAAAAGGCACAACACATTAAGGCCCCAAGCTTTCAGTATCAATTGCTTGCGAATGACCATCGCGAGAACCCGCTGGGATTCGGCACCCCGTTTCGCCCTTTCAGGGCGAGGGTTATTCATGTGTTTCAATTCCCAGGGCGTTGCCCTGGGCTGATTCTTGTTGGCTGCCCCTTCGGGGCGTCGGAAGAAAGCGCAAGCTTCGAAAGATGGCCGGCTCGGGGTGGATGCAGCGGGACGCCGGTGATCCTCGAGAATCCAGCGACCACGGAGCCAGGAGCAGTCGCTCTGGCTGAGGGCTCAGTGATGACTGGGCGGCGTTAAACTTCAGTTGAACGCGATCTTCGTCACGAAGGCATCGCCGATCGCGGCGTGCTTGGTCGTCTGTGGGGTCCTTTGCGGTTGATAGGCGTTCTTGGTTGGGAAGTCCAACGAATACGTGAACCCCGTGACGTAAGCATTGCCCGAGCCGTCCACGGCAATGCCATAAGCTTCATCCTGGTCGCTGCCGCCGAGATAGGTCGAGTAAACGAGCGACGCGGCTCCCACTTGCGAAGGATTGATCTCGGCCACGAAGGCGTCAAATTGACCGCCGCCGTAAGTGGCCTGCACGGCGTTCTTCGTGGGGAAGTTGGTCGAGCCGGTGATTGCCCGTCACATAGATATTCCCGGGACTATCCACAGCGATGCCGCCGGGAAAGGTGTTCGGAAAGGATGCACCGCCGCTGCCACCCAGGAAGGTGGAGTAAACGAGCGCGGTTCCGGCGGCATTCAATTCCGTCACGAAGGCATCCGTGGAGCGTGCCGAAGGTGGTCTGGAAAGCCCCCGCGGGTCGTCGGGAAGTCGGGCGAAGAGGGCAATGCCCGTCACATAGGCATTGCCTGAGCCGTCCACCGCGATGCCAGAGCCCTTGCCGTCCCCGAGCTGGGCGGCGTAGACCAGTGCCGAACCCGTGGCATTCAACTTCGCCACGAAGGCGCCGCCTGCAGAACCTGACAGGAAGGCCCCTGGGGTCGTCGGGAAATTGCCCGACGGGGTCTAACCCGTCACATAGGCGTTGCCGGAACCGTCCACGGCGATGCCATCGGCATAGGCGGTAGCCGCGAGCCGCCGAGGTAAGTCGAATAGACCAGGGCCGACCCGGTGGGATTCAACTCGGACACGAAGGCCTGATCCCCGGCGCCCATGACCGGCTGCAAGGAGCCCGGGGTCGTCGGGAAGTTGGTCGAATAGGTGTCGCCCGTCACGTAGGCGTCGCCCGAGCCGTCCACCGCGATGCCCGTGGCATAGTCCTGCCCGCTTCCGCCGAGATAGGTCGAGTAGACGAGCGCGGAGCCGGTGGCATTGAGTTTCGTCACAAAGGCATCGCCCCCACCGCCGGCCAGGTGGCCTGAAAGGCGTTCTTCGAGGGGAAGTCGGTCATCGTACGTCGAGCCTGTGACGTAGGCGTTGCCGGCGGAATCGACGGCGATGCCAGTGGGGCTGATGCCGCCGAGAAACGTGGAGTAGACCAGCGCCGAGCCCGCGGCATTGAACTTCGTCACGAAGGCGCCGAGCCCGATTGTGTTGATGAAGGCCCCCGATGTCTGGAAAGCCCCCTTCGTGGTCGGGAACTTGGGCGACAAGGTCACGCCCGTCACGTAAGCGTCGCCGGAGCTGTCGACGGCGATGCCAGCGCCCCTGGTCGAGGGCTCCGGCGCCGCCGAGGTAGGTCGAGTAGCTCAGGCTCATGACCGGGTCGATCACCAGCGGCTTGCTGTGGTCGTAGTGCCCGACCTGGAACCCCACCTGGCCGCCGGGTCCGATCACGAACCGGCTGGCCACCGCGTGCTCGACGCCATCGACGACCTGATAGGCGACCGGGGCGTGTTCGACCATGTCTCCGCCCGAGGTGTGCAGGACGAGGTCGCCCTGGGCATCAAGCGATTTCCCCGTGACGCCGTCAAACGCCAGCCGGATGGCGCCGGGGCTCGCGCCGGGCTGGACCACGAAGTCGTACTCGAGCTGCTGCTGGTCGCCGTGGTAGACCAGGTTGATGCCGCGGTAGACACCCTTGTAGGCCACCTCGGCGTAGTTGGCGATGTTGGTGTGCCACTTCGACGGGTCGTTGCCGATGAAGTCGTTACTCACGCCGGCCTGCTTGTCGAGACCGACGGCGTGGGAGCCGGGGTTCGCCCCGACGAGCTTCATGGTCACGACGTTGCCGCCATTGCCCTGCTGCAGCTCCATCACGGCGCTGGTGGGTGTCAGGAACGCCGTGTAGCCGGCACCCTGGGTCAGGAAGTTGACCCGCGGATCGGTCTGGCCCTTGTTGACCTCGAAGCTCAGCGGGAGCTGGCCGTAGGCTGCACTCAGATGAGCCTGCGTGGCGGCATCGGGCACGGTAGTCGAGGTGCCGACCGGCAGGGACGAAAGGCAGAGGCGGTCTTCGAGGGATTCGAGGTCAAGGCGCCGGCGGGTGGAAACGCGTTTTCGGAACATTGTATGTTCTCCTTGTGAAGGGTTGTTTTGGTCGGGTTGAGGGTTGTCTTTGGGTGCTCATCGGAGTGGAGGGCGGCCCCAGCTCCTCGCGGGGCCGCTTCTCGGTTGCGGCGTGGGCCGCTCGGGGGTCTTCCTGGTCTGGCCGAGGAAACCTCACGGGTGGACGAAGATGTCGTCATAGCCGGTCGTGGCTTTATTGCCTTTCACGGTACTGGCCACGAGAGTCAGGACGCCGCCGTCGCTATAGATCCCACCGCCCTCGCCCAGCACCGTGCCATCCGCCTGGTTGGCGTTGACTGTGCTACACTGCAAGTCCACGGTGCTATCAAGGGCATAGATCCCCCCGCCCAGGGCCGTCGCGCCGTTCGCCTGGTTGGCGTTGACCGTGCAGTTGGTCAGCGACAGAAGGCTGTCTTCACTGGAGATCCCGCCGCCCAGGGCGGTACCCGATGAGTTGACCTGGTTGCTGTTGATGGCGGAATTGGTGATTGTCACGCTGCCAGAAGTCGTGTCGATGCCACCCCCCTCGGACGTCGCCTGGTTCTTGGTGATATTCGAGGAGGAGACGATCAGCGTGCCCTGGTTGGAAATGCCACCGCCGTCGAAGGCGGAGTTGCCGCTGACGGTGCAGTTGGTCAGCGTGGCTGTGCCGCTGTAGTAGGCGTTAACGTTGGCGTTGAACAGGCCGCCGCCGCTGCCAGCGGCGGAGTTGCCGCTGACGGTGCAGTTGGTCAGCGTGGCCGTGCCGCCATAGGTGGTTCAACACGCCGCCGCCGTTGCTGCCGGCGGAGTTCCCGCTGACGGTGCAGTTGGTCAGAGTGGCTGTGCCATAGTAGTTCTGTACAGCCGCCGCCGCTATTGCCGGCGGAGTTGCCGCTGACGGTGCAGTTGGTCAGCGTGGCCGTGCCGCCGTCGTTGTAAAGGCCGCCGCCGCTGTAGCCGGCGGAGTTTCCGCTGACGGAGCAGTTGGTCAGCGTGGCCGTGCTGTTGCCCTGGATATACAAGCCGCCGCCGCTAGATAGGCGGTGTTCCCGCTGACGGAGCAGTTGTTCAGCGTGGCCGTGCCGCCAACAAGGATTGATGGCCAGTCCGCCGCCGACGAGGCGAGTAGTTTCCGCTGACAGTGCAGTTGGTCAGCGTGGCCGTGCCGCCGTAGTTGTACAGCCCGCCGCCGCGTCCGAATGTCGCCGTCGGCGGAGTTGCCGCTGACGGTGCAGTTGGTCAGCGTGGCCGTGCTGCCGTAGTTGTACAGGCCGCCGCCCTGCCGACGCTGCCAGTGGCGGAGTTGCCGCTGACGGTGCAGTTGGTCAGCGTGGCCGTGGACCCTAGGTAGTTGCCCACGCCGCCGCCGCTGGCGGCGGCGGAGTTTCCGCTGACGGTGCAGTTAGTCAGCGTGGCCGTGCCGCCTATCGTTGTACAAGGCCGCCGCCAGTCGCGGAATTTCCGCTGACGGTGCAGTTAGTCAGCGTGGCCGTGCCGCCGAGGTTGAACAGGCCGCCACCGCCATCGTTGGCGGAATTACCGCTGACGGTGCAGTTGGTCAGCGTGGCAGTTGCCGTAGTGGTTGCAAAAGCTGCCACCGTTGCCGGAGAAGGCGTTGCCACCGGTGATCGTCATTCCCGAGATTGACGCCGTGACACCCCCGTCGATCTGGAAGACCCGGCTGAGCCCGCCGCCGCTGACAGTAACGCCCGCCGCCGGGCCCGTGATCGTCTCCGTCCCGGTCGTGTCGGTCAGCTCGAGCTGGGTGCCTGTCAGGGTGATCTTCTGCGGCGTCTTGAACACCTTTTGGTCAAAGGCGATCGTCTCGGCCCCCCCGGCCGAATTCGCCTGGCCGACCGCCCAGCGCAGGGTGCCGACGCTGCCGTTATCAAGCGTGCTGGTGACGGTGAACGTTGACAGTAACCTGCGGTCCTCGAGCGCCATCAACGTCGGCCGCATCCGCCGCCGTCGCCGGGCCTCGACCATCCCCTGGCCGCCCCTACGCTGATCCCTCGCTCAGGTTGTGACTCATGGTTCTGTAGCTCCTGTGGTCATGAACGACCGTAAGTGATGAACAACTTCTCTCACGCAAATTGGCTGTCGCCCGCGGCGCAAACCGGTGCCGGGGCGGTGTGGGCACTGCCGGAAGGCAGAGCTTCATCGGCCGTTCTTCTCTGACTCAGGGGAAATCCGGAGGCATCCGGCAGACGGAGATGACGGGCACTTCGCGTTGCCCGCGTTACTTCTTCTCCTTCTCGTGGCGGGCCCGTAGCTCAGCGACCAGTTTCTGGAAATCCTCGCGGTCGCGCAGGGGGTCGAGGTCCTCGTCTTTGGCCATGTGGCCGGCGTCGTCGTACCCGGCGGCGACGGCTTGCTTGAGCCAGCCCATTGCCCGGTCGGCCTCGGCGGCAGCGTCCTTCGCGGAGGCTTCCGCTCGGCCACCGGCACGGAGGACGCCGGCCGTGACGGCACAAAAACACGCGGCGTCGTACAGGCTGTCGGCATCCGTACGCTTCAGCTTCTCCCACATCTCGGCCGTCGCCCGGCAGCCGGCACCGTCCTTGGCCTTAGCGAAGTGCCGTAGGCGAAGGTCGATCATTGCCGGGATCAGGCCCGGATCGACGACGCTTGCCCGCGGCGCGCTGGACGCAGTCGTCGATGATCGGCACGGCCTCCGCACTGCGATCGAGCTTTGCAAGGCATTCTGCCACGCCCCACATGCTCGTAAGCGTGTCGGGGTGGTCGGGGCCGAGCTTGGCTTTCCGCAGCGCCAGCGTCTCTTCGTGCAGCTTGAGGGCCTCCGCGTGCCGGCCGAGATCGGCATGTAGCTGACGGCCAGGTTATGCATGCTGTAAAGCGTGTCGGGGTGGTCGGGACCGAGCTTGGCCTTCATCAGCGCCAGCGTCTCCTCGCAGAGCTTGAGCGCCTCGGCGTGCCGGCCGAGGGCGGCGTAGCTGCCGGCCAGGTTCTCATGCTCATCAGCGTGTCGGGGTGGTCGGGGCCGAGCTTGGCCTTCCGCAGCGCCAGCGTCTCTTCATCGAGCTTGAGGGCCTCCGCGTGGCGGCCCAGAAGCGTGTAGCTGGCCGGCCAGGTTGTTCATGCTCATCAGCGTCTCGGGGTGGTTGGGGCCGAGCTTGGCCTTCCGCAGCGCCAGCGTCTCTTCGTGGAGCTTGAGGGCCATCCGCATGCCGGCCGAGGGCGAGGTAGGCTTTGCGCCAGGTTGGCCATGCTCGCCAAGCGTCTCGGGATGGTCGGGGCCGAGCTTGGCTTTCGATCCAGCGTCAGCGTCTCCTCGGTGAGCTTGAGCGCGTCGGCATGCCGGCCCAGGGCAGAGTAGATGCTGGCCAGGTTGGCCATGCTCGCAAGCGTCTCAAGGTGATCGGGGCCGAGCTTGGCTTTCTGGAGCGTGAGCGTGTCTCCCTAGAGCTTGAGGGCCTCCGCGTAACGGCCGAGGAAATAGTAGCTGGTGGCAAGGTTATTCATGCTCGAGAGCGTGTAGGTGGTGGTCGGGGCCGAGCTTGACTTTCTGAAGCGCTCAGCGTCTCTTCGCGAAGCTTGAGGGCCTCGGCGTGCCGGCCGAGGTCAGCGTAAGTGTCGGCCAGGGTGATCATGCTCGAGAGCGTGTCGAGGTGGTCGGGGCCGAGCTTGACTTTCTGCAACCCCAGCGTCTCTTCCATCGAGCTTGAGGGCCTCGGCGTGCCGGCCGAGGGCAGAGTAAATGACGGCCAGGTTCTTCATGCTCGCACAGCGTGTCGAGGTGGTCGGGGCCGAGCTTGGCTTTCAGGAGCGCCAGCGTCTCCTGGCTGAGCTTGAGGGCGTCGGCGAAGCGGCCGAGGACGTCTGTAACTCGCTGGCCAGGAGCATCATGCTCGAAAGCGTGTCGGGGTGGTCGAGGGCCGCGGCGTTTGGTGAAGATCGCACGGGCCGCCTGGAATTGCTCGGCCGCGAGTTGCGCGTCGCCCAGGCACGAGAACGACGACTGCCCAGCGTCACCCGCAATCGGGCTTCGATGAGCGGCTGGTTCGTGAAGCTCTTCTCCACGAACGGCAGGGCGGCCTCGAGGGCCTGGCGAAGAGTGACCTCGTGGCCCAAGCCCTCCGTATTCCCCCTGCGGCCGGGCGGCGGCGAAGATCTTCTTCTCCACGAACTCGAGCACCGCCTTCGTCTCGATTTCCCGCTCCTGGGCCTCCTCCTTCGCCTCTTTTTCGGCCGCCGCGGCGGCCAGGGCCTTTTGCTCATTGCTTTGTGCCAATTCGCGCTGTTCGGCCTCGGCCTCGCCGCGCCCGCTCGGCACGCACAAGGCCCCACGTCGTGCCGACGATGCCGGCCGATCAGTACCAGCAAGACAACCGCGCTGGCCAGCACCGGTCCTTTGTTCCTTCTCGCGAACTTGCGAAAGCGGTACCACGCTGAAGGCGGGCAGGCCTGCACCGGCTCGTCGTCCAGGTACCGCCGCAGGTCGGCCGCCAGGCCGTTGGCTGTCTCGTAGCGGCGGTTGCGGTCCTTCTCCAGCGCCTTCATCACGATCCAGTCGAGCTCGCCCCGCATCAGCCGCTCAGCTTCCGCGGCTCGATGTTGCCGGCAGGCCGCGATCGACGGCAGTTCCTCGGTCGTCGTCAGCCGCGTGCTCGGCCGCGGTGACTCCTCCTCGCGGATCAGCGCGGAGCATTTCAAGAAACAACGCCGCCTTCAGCCGCCTGCGCTCCAGCGGCGTCGAGCCGGTCAGGAGCTCGTAGAGCAGCACGCCCAGGCTGTAGATGTCGCTGCGGGTGTCGATGTCGAGCTGGTTCAGCTCCGCCTGCTCGGGGCTCATGTACTCGAGCGTGCCGACGACCATCCCGAACTCGGTGTAGAGCGTCTGGTCGGTCAACCGCGGACCGGTCGCCTTGGCCACGCCGAAGTCGATTACCTTCGGCACCGGCTTGCCGTCGTACAGGGCGATCAGGACGTTGGACGGCTTCAGGTCGCGGTGGATGATCCCCTTCTGGTGGGCGTGCTGCACGGCCTGGCAGACCGGGATGACCAGCTCGAGCCGCTCGCGGAGGGTCAGCCGGCGCTCGTCGCAGAACCTGGTGATCGGGATGCCCTTGACCAGCTCCATGACGAAGTAAGGCCGGCCGGTGTCGGTGGTGCCGGCGTCGAAGACCTTGGCGATATTGGGGTGGTCCATCAGGGCCAGGGCCTGGCGTTCGGCCTCGAACCGGGCCAGGACCTGGCGGCTGTCCATGCCGGCCTTGATGAGCTTCGAGCGCGACCGTCCGCCGCACCGGCTGCGGTCTGCTCGGCCATGTCAGCCCTTTGGAGTAGTCCGCATGATTCTGTTAAGCTGTCGCCAGATACGGAGTTATCGATTCTCCACGGAGGCGGCAGCGATGGTCCTCAACGAAGTCTTCGAGCGTTTCTTCCAGGATTCTCCCTTGTCCGTCATGGCTCAAGGGATCATGGAGAACGCCATGAACCCCCGGATCCTCGACGAACTCTTCGAGGATGTCGCTCAGAGGCAGTTCACCAACAAGCTCCTCTTCTCCACGGTCGTCGACCTCGATGGGCATGGTCGTTTGCCGCATCCGGCCCTCGATCCATGCCGCCTTTCAGGCACGGGCTGAGACGGTCGGAGCCACGATCGACGCCGTCTACGACAAACTCGACGGCATCGAGACCGATCGTGTCGGCCGCGCTGGTCCACACGGTGGCCGCGCGGTTGGCCCCGGTCATCGATGCCATGGAGGGCGCCCGGTCGGCCTGCTTGCCCGGTTATCGCACCCGGATCCTCGACGGCAACCACCTCCCCGGGTCCGAGCATCGGATCAAGGAATTGCGGGCCATCCGCGCCGCGGCCTTGCCCGGTCATGCGTTGGTCGTGCTCGACCCCCGGCTGATGTTGGCCACCGATGTGGTCCTGTGCGAAGACGGTCATGCCCAGGAACGTCGCTGTTGGATCAGATCTTGGCGATGGTCGCAGCCGAAGGATCTTTGGATCGCCGACCGCAACTTCTGCACGACCGATTTCCTCTTCGGGATCGCTCGCGGCAATGGGTCCTTCCTGATTCGACAACATGCCTCGACGCTCCACTGGGAGTTCGTGGGGAAGCGGCGGGCTTGCGGCCGGATCGAGACCGGCAAGGTCTTCGAGCAGACGATCCGGGCCAGCAACGAGCGGGCGCGATCCTCATCCTGCGGCGAATCACGGTGGTCCTGGACGCAGCCGACGCGGGACGGGGACACCGAACTCCACCTCTTGACCAACGTGCCGTGCAAGGACGCTCGTGCGCCGGGTGATCGCCGATTTGTACCGCCGGCGCTGGACGATCGAGACCGCCTTCCAGGAATTGGAGGCGACACTCCACAGCGAGATCGGGATTGTCTCATTCCGCATTTTGAGAGGTTGACAGTTTTTGCGTCAATTCCCCGGGATCGGATTGGAGGAGCCCCCAGAAGTCATAGGTGGGCAGTTCCAGGCCCAGTGCCTGGTAAGGGCATCGATCCTTCCTCGGACCCGAGCGGAACGCTCGGGTATTCCAGTACAGCCGCTTCAGGTCGAGCATCGGCTGGGTCATCCGCCGGTGCCGAGATTGTTGCATCCGCAACACGCTGTTCATGCATTCCACGGCGCTGCTGGCTCGGAATGTGGCTCCCAGCACCGCCGCCACCGCGCTCGTAACTGGCCCGTTCCTCCCCGTCCAACTCGCGATCCCGTGCCACTCCGCGGAGCAATTCCGTGACCGGATCCGACGGGCCTACCCGGCCGTGCCGCAACCACCACCGCCAGGCCATCGCCGCGCACCACTCTGCTCGCGGCTCGGCCGACTCCAACCGCCGATGCATCCGGTCCAGGAACGCCAGGCTCCGCCGGTCCTCCAGGAAGTTGCACACCTTCGACCAGTCGGGCCCGGTCAGGTCCTCACGCGCCGCGGCGAGCCTCGGCCTCTGCGGCGACGCGGTCGTTGAGCCGGCCGTCCCGACCGAAGAGGTCCAGCGCCCGCGGGCACGGTCCCAGGCCGACTGAAGCCGCTGGGCCTGCTCGAACGCCGCCCGGGCACGGTCCCAGGCGCCGTGAGCCATTGCGGCTAGGCCCGGCCCGCGCGCATCGATCCCTTGGCGTTTCGCCTCGGCGACCTTGGCGTCGGCCGCTTCGGCCTTCTCCCACACCGCCTCGGCACGACGCCAATGAGTGGCCAGGACCCGATTCGCCTCCTGGGCCGTATGGAAGACGTCCAGGCCGTGCTCCAGCGCCGGGGCCGATGGGTCGTCGCGTCGGGCTTCGGCCCGGCGTGCCACCGCCGCGGCAATCCCCTTGGCGGCGTCGGAGACGGCGAATTCCAACCGAGAGAACGGGGCCAGTTCTTTCTCCCAGGTCGCGGCCTTGCGGTCGGCGGTGTTGCGGCAGAAGACCGCCGTCATGCTCGCAGGCTCGACACCAATCAAGGTCGGCCGCCCCCAAAAAAGATCTCGTCAATGGCGAGAGTCTCGACGTGGGGGACACATGCCGGGTCCAACGTCGCCAGGACCGCTTGGGCGCGTTGGGCCTCGGCCTGGACCCAGCGCCCCAGGGTCGAATGGTCGGGGACCTCGGCCGCGGGCCGGAGGACGCCCAGGAGTTCCTCGATCTGTCGCAGGCTCAGGCCCATGGCGAAGGCGGTGGTGGCCAGTTGCCGCTGCTTGGCCTTGTCGCAAGCGATCAAGTCTTCGGCATCGCGCCGGAGGTCGGCGATCTCCTGGCGCAGCCGTCGATTCTCGTCCACGAGCGAGGTCGGCGTCGCTGGGTTGGCCGGCTCGTCCGCGAGTCGTTGCTCCAGTTTGCGGGCGTGTACGTAGACGGTCTGGCGGCTGCACCCGGCCTGCTCGGCTTGCCGGGTCACGGCGCCATGCGGACCCGAGAAGACGGCGGCGGCGTTGAGAATCCAGGTGCGAATCGGTAGCTTGAACATGGAAGGCCCCTCTGTGTTGGTGACATGCCTTGGTCGGATGTCATTTCACCACGGAGGGGTTTCTTCTTCCACCGATCTGTCAACTTGCTCGGCGATAATCGCCCCTGGTTCGAGACAATCCCGCGAGATCAACACCCTGGGTTATCCCAAGGCGGCCTTGTTCGCCTTCTGCGTGGCCCTGGTGGCGTACAACGTACAGAGCACGATCAAGGCGGCCTTGCGCTCGGTGCATGGCGAAGAGAAGGTGGAACAAGAGGTCTCGGGCTACTACGTGGCCGACGAGATTCAGATGACCCGGCGTGGGATGATGATCGCGATCCCCGAAGACGAATGGGTAGTGTTTCACGATCTGTCCCCGGTGGAGCTGGCCGACGTCTTGGTGAGTCTGGCGGGTCGGTTTCTCTGCCGAAACTTAGTAAGCACCCCCGCGGTCCGAAGAAGCCGATGCCCGAGAAGGAGAGTGGGGCGCAGATCAAACATGTCGCCACCGCGAAGCTCCTAAAAGCTCGTCAAGTGTGTACAAAATGACGCCTCCAAAGGGCTGGCTCGGCCATGTAGACCGTGCCCATGCCCCCCTCGCCGATCGGCTGGAGGAGCTTGTAGGGGCCGATGACCGTCTCACAGACCGCCGCGCCCTGGTCCTACCGGAGCGGCGCACAGGCCGGTAGCCTCGGTCTGCGAGCGGTTGCCAGGCTGAGGATCACCAGGCCCGGGGCCATGCCCTCGACCGACAAACGGGTCGCCCCCGTCGCGGTCCCGAGGAATCGGCCGATCCGCTCGTGGTCTCGCAACAGTGCCTCGACCTGCGCCCGCAGCTCCGCGTCGCTCGGGCATGCCTCGTCCAGGTAAACCGTGGCGCTCGGGCAGCGCTGAGTCGGACGAGCGCCTCGGTGAAAATCGTCTTGAGCCTGGGCGAGTCCATGGATTCCTCCGCGACAGAGCCGTTCTACTCCAACATGCTCCGTCCGAGGCCGGAGCCCGCCAACTGATTCGGTGGATTGTCGATTTGTGAGTCTCAGGCCGGCTCGTCCGCGGGCCGAGATGGCCGAAGAGCCAGGTGCGAGCAAAGGTCCAATCACGCTCGGCGGTACGACGGCTGATCCCCAGGGCCAAGGCCGCCTGCTCCATCGTCAGCCCGGCGAACAGGCGAAGCTTGACGAGTGCGGTTGCCTGCGCGTCGATCGCCTCGAGCCGGGCGATTGCATCGTCGAGGTCGATCAGATCGTCGGCGGGGGCGTCGTCTTCGAGGAGCGACTCCAGGTCCAGATCCTGGCGACGACGATTACTGCCCCGTTTCAACCGCTTGCGGTCGTGCGCCGTCGATCAGGATGCGGCGCATCGCCTCGGCAGCGGCGGCGAGGAAGTGGACGCGATTGTCCCAGGGTCGTTCTTCCCCAGGACCAACCAGCCGGAGGTACGCCTCGTGGACCAAGGCTGTAGCCTGAAGTGTCTGGCCGGGCTTCTCTCGGGCCAGCTTCTGTGCGGCCAGCTTGCGCAGCTCGCCATAGACAAGTGGGAGAAGTAGCTCGGCGGCCAGTGGGTCGCCCTGCTCGATCGCCGTGAGAATCCGTGTTACTTCGGACATGGCGAGTGGTCGTCCCAGGCCACCCACTCGTACACGATCTCGACCTACCCCGAAACGTCATTGCTCCGGTTCAACCTGAGCGAGACCGCACTGAGAGCGGACAACTGTCGTTACAGTATAAACCCAGGAGACAAGACATGATAGACAGGCGTCGCTTCGGCGAGCTGCCCTCGAGTCAACACGCCCACTTCGTGGTGGTGCTGCAGCGACCGGGCTCAGCCCATGGTCACCGGCGCCAAATGGCGGCAGGTGACACGACTGTTGGGTCTAGCCCAGGAACCAGATCCGCGACCTGGTCGGGGACGAAGGGCGATCCATGTCGATCCGGGCCCTGGCTCGCTGGAGGAAGCCCTCCAGCCAGGAGACGGCGTTGCACCTCGCGATCGGGGAGGGCCGCCTTGACATGGTGCTGGCGCTCATCGCGGCCGGCGCCGACGTGAACGCGAGGACGAATGGCTCCGAGGAGACCCTCCTGCATCAGGCCCTGAACGCTCGGCCGGAGGATCGGCTCGACCTGGTGGATACACTGCTGTACGCTGATGCTGATGTTAACGCGGCTGGAAAATGGGGAAGGACCGCGCTCCACTGGGCTGCGGAATCGGGCGATCACGCGATCGCGGCCCGATTACTTGACTACGGGGCCGACCACCGTGCCTGCGAGACCTCTCGGGGACACACCCCGTTCCACTACGCCGTCCGGAACGGGCACACCGAGACGGTCAAGCTCTTGCTCGATCGCGGCGCCGAGGTCAACGAAGTGGACGGCTGAACGGTTTGCCGGCGTAGTAGTCCTCTAAAAAGCTCAGGACTTGCAGGATCGAACCACCATGGACTTCATCCGTCGAACAATCGATCTGGCCCTGGCCAACGTCGAGGAAGGTGGCAGGCCGTTCGCCTGCCTGATCGTCAAGGACGGCCAGGTCCTTGCAGAGGGGGTCAATCGGGTCGCGCAGACCCACGACCCAACCGCGCATGCCGAGATCTGCGCGATCCGCGAGGCCGCCGCCAAGCTCCAATCCGAGGACTTTCGCGGCTGCGAGTTCTACATCCTCGCGCACCCATGCCCGATGTGTCTGGCCGCCATGTACTATTGCAGCCCCGACCGCGTCGTCTTCATCACCTCCCGCGAGGAATACTCCCAGTATTACGTCGACGACCGGCGGTACTTCACGCTCTCAAACTTCTATGCGGAGTTCAGCAAGCCCTGGGACCAGCGGCGGATGCCCATGGTCCACGAGCCCCACCCGGACGGGGTCAAGGTCTACGAGCGCTGGAAGGAACGGAACTCCGCTTCCTGAACAAAACCGCGCGGTGCCAGGCGGTTTCCGTTCCCACCAGGTCGGAATGGCCCAATTCCATATATTTGCTTGCATCGTCCGCCGCAGGAGGATAGTGTGGGCTAGAAGCTCTTCTTTGTCGTGGCCCCTCTGGACGAGGATTCAACTCATGGCGCACACGCAACTTGTCGTGGCGGCAATTGTCATCCTTCTGTTCCCCTCATCTTCGGTGCGGGCCGACGACGGACAGGGCAAGCCGGAGGCCGTCAAGAAAGCTCAGGTGATCCCGGAGAAATCGGCGGAGGCGAAGACGGGCGCGACGCGGCCCTGCCTCGGCCCCGTCTCCGGAGCAGCTCAAGGGCGTGATGCGCGATGCATTGAAGGTGATCCAGTCGGAGGCGGAGAAGGCGGTCAAGGCCGAGCGCGCGCTCCAGATGCCGGATCCGGCCGCGTTCGCGATGAGGTGCTCGAAGGAATTACAAGCCGATGTCGTCCGGGCGATCGGGCTGGCGCAGGCCAGACTGGGCGACTTACCCGCGGCTCGAGCGACCTGGCAATCGGCCATCGATGCGGTCGCCGAGATCTCGTCTTTCGAGGTTTCCAACGAACGCGCCCCGATCCTCATCCAGATCGCCGAGGCCCAATTCGAAGCCGGCGACAAGGACGAGGCGCGATTCACCCTGCGCCAGGCGAGCCAGTCCGTCCGATCGATCAAGGCGGAATCCGGTTTTGCTTTTGCAATTCCGCCTCCGCCGGGCATGGACTTTGCTTCCGACTCCTTGGCCAAGAAGTCAGACCTGCTCCGTCGGATCGCACAGCTCCACGCCCGGATGGGCGACAAGGAAGCCTCCGACAACGCATCGCGCCAGGCGGTCGAGACCGCCGAATCGATCGCGAACCCGAGGAACAAGATCCGCGCGCTCCTGGAGCTCGCCCAGCAGAGCCGGGGTGAGGCGATTCAGCCGATCTGGAACAAAGCCCTCGACCTCGCGATGCAGATGAAGGACGAATACTCCCGGAGCAAGGCCGTGGAAGTGGTCGTCCGAGCCCGGATCAAGGCCGATCAAATCGATGAGGCACTGGCCACGATCACCGATCGCCTCAAGGGCGACGGTCAATACTACCTGCTCTGGGTCGTCGCCGACGCCGTCGCCTCGAGCGACCGTCCGGTGGCGTCTCGGGTCATGGATCGGCTGAGCCAGCTCGCGATGAAGGCGGAGTTCGATCGTCCCTCCAAGAAGATCAAGGTCTTTCAGCGAATCGCCGAGGCGCAAGCCCGGCTCGGCGACTATGACGGCGCCTATCGGTCAGCCGGTGCCCCCCACCCCGTCAATGACATCCAGAATGGCCGCGCGACCCAGGCACGGATCAATGTCATGGCGTCCGTGGCGGCGGCCCAGATCCAGGCGAAGCACCTCGATGCCGCCAAGGACACGGTCCTGGCCGCGATGGAGATCATCGCGCCCTTGCCCGACGAGGACGCCGAAGCCTATTTCCCCCTGGCCCGGCTGGGCGAACTCCAGGCCGAGGCCGGCGATCTCGTCGCCGCTTCGCGGACTGCCGACGCCTTGAGCCTCAGTTGGTCCAAGGTCCCGATCTTCGCCAAGATCGCCGTCGCTTACGCGCGGGACGGCCGTCGCGAAGACGCTCAGAAGATGATCCGCCGCGGGTTCGATGCCGCCGCGCGTTCGCCCAACGACACGCTCTGGCGGCTTTCGAGCCAAGCCGATGCCGATGGATTCGGGCGGGACCTCGACCCGATGTACCCCGTCAACCATGTGCTCGCCAAGGCCCAGGCCGAGATCGGCGATCTTGACGGAGCTTTCAAGACCGTTGGCGATATGAATACATCCGCGTTTGCTAGCTTCAGCCGATACCAGACCATAGACCAGATCGTCTCGGGGCGACTCGATGCCGGCGACGTCGCCGGCGCCCTGCGGGCCGTCGACCTCATCCCTCGATCGGACACCATGTTCCAGGATGAGAAGGCCGGTCTCCTGGAACGGGTTGCCCGATATCAGGCCGAGAAGGGCAACGCGGCCGCCATTCTCGACTGGGTCGGGAAACAGCCGACCCCTCGCGGCAAGCTCCAGCTCCTTCGCGGCCTGGCCGATGGGATCGCCGCGCGGTCCGCGAGCAAGGCCAAGGAATCCAAGCCGGCCCAGCCCACCGTGCAATCCAAGCCGGCAACTCGATGAATCCACTCTCGAGAAAGGATCGGCTCGACTCG
The DNA here is from genome assembly GCA_963842405.1 of uncultured Isosphaeraceae bacterium. GTDB lineage: Bacteria > Planctomycetota > Planctomycetia > Isosphaerales > Isosphaeraceae > CAVZRC01. Next base: position 108,169 of record CAWJGW010000058.1, read on the forward strand.
ACTCGTCCCGACCGCGCGATGGCGGATCGGAGTTCCCGGGTGTATGATGACTGATGGAGAGAACGCCCGGACTCCGACGTAGGTGGAAAGCCGTGATGGACCCCAAACCGAGACCCAATCACAGGGCTTACCTGGAAATCCTCCGCGCAATGACGCCCGAACAGAAGCTCCGGAAAGTCTTCGAAACTTTCCCAACTGGGGAAAACCCTCTTCCGCCAGGGGTTGCGAAAGCGATTCCCCGATGCCACCCAAGAGCAACTCCACCGGATCTTCCTGGAACGCCTCGAGAAATGTCACAACAGGAATTACTGAGCCTGTCGTAAGGACCCTCATCGAGCTAAGACCCGTCTAGACAATTCATCGTCCCGATGAGTAGGGCTTGTTCGCTTGAGCGGGGAGGGTCGTCATGACGGATTCCCTAAACGATGACTCTCAGTTTCCGTAGCCGCTCGGCGGCCAGATCGAGTGTGGAATCCCGCTTGCAGAAGCAGAAGCGAATATAGGGACGCCCCAGGGCCTTGTCCTGGAAGAAGCTCGAGCCGGGGACTGTCGCGACGCCGATCTCACGGACCAGGTATCGGCAGAAATCCACGTCGTCGGTGACGCCGAAGGCCGTGATGCCGGTCATGACGTAATAGGCCCCTTCGGGAAGCTCGAGCTCGAAGCCGACCTCGGTCAGCACCCGGCAGAACCGGTCGCGCACGGGCCTGGTAGTCGGCGGCAAGCCGCGCGTAATACTCGCGGGGGAGCCGGTATGCGACAGCCCCGGCCTCTTGCAAGGGGGCCGCGGCGCCGATCGAGACGAAGTCATGCACCTGGCGGAACGCATGCGTCAGCCGCGGCGGCGCGAGCATCGTCCCGACCCGCCAGCCGGTCACCGCGTAGGTCTTCGACATCCCGCCGATGGTGACCGATCGCTCCCACATCCCCTCCAGGCCGGCCAGCGCGACGTGCTCCCGGCCATCGTAAATAATATGCTCGTAGATTTCATCCGTGATGGCGATCACGTCCCACTTGCGGCACAACGCGGCGACCGCTTCGAGGTCGGCGCGCGAGAAGACCGTGCCGGTCGGATTGTTGGGATTGCAGAGGATGATCGCCTTGGTCCGGTCATTGAAGGCCGCGGCCAGCTCGGCTTCGTCGAACCGCCAGTACGGCGGCCGGAGCGGCACGAACCGCGGCGTGGCGCCGGCCAGGGCGAAATCGGGCCAGTAGTTCTCGTAGAACGGCTGGGTCAGGATCACCTCGTCGCCGGGATTGATCAGCGACAGCAAGGCGACCAGCATCGCCTCGGTGCTCCCGCAGGTGACGGTGATCTCCGTCTCCGGGTCCACCCGAAGGCCCAGGTACCACTCGGCATGCTCGGCGATCGCGCGGCGCAGCTCCTGCGCGCCCCAGGTGATCGCGTATTGATTGATATCGGCCTCGATCGCGCGGCACGCCGCGGCCTTGATCTCCGGCGGAGCCGGGAAGTCCGGCATACCCTGCGCCAGGTTCACGGCGCCGTGGCGGCGGGCCTCGATCGACATTCCCCGGATCACGCTTTCGGTGAACCGCGCGGCCTTGTGGGAAATCAAAGGGAGTTGCATGGGGTCTTCGTAGGGTGGGTGAAACCCACCAAGTCCTAAGCTAAGAATTCCGAAGTTCGGTGGGTTTCACCCACCCTCCTGGGATGGGCAAAAGGTCGTGGCGGGTGAGGGTGACGGGTGGTGGGATCGGAGGGTTGTCGTTCACCCGCCACCCACCACGCACCACCCACTACGATCCGACATGGGAGCCGGCTCAGGTCGGCCGGTGTGCCTTGTGGCAGGCTGTGCAGGAGCCGCCCAGTTTCTTGCTGGCGTCGCGCGCCGCCTTGAGCTCTTCCTTCTCCGCGGCCGTCTTCGAGCGCCTTGGCGTTCTTCTCGTAGGCCTTGGCGAGCTTTTCATAGGCCGCTTTCTCGCCCTTGGGAGGCTCGTTCTTGGGCAGGAAGGCGCCATACTTCGCGATGACCTCGGCGTCCTTCTGGACCGTCTCCCAGTCGGGCGAATCGCCCTTCAGCGACGCCTTCACGGTATTCAGCGGAGCCTTGGCTCCCTTGTGCAAAGTCTGCATGATCTTCTTGATCGAGGGCGTCTCGTCGTCGCTCGCGGCACCCGCGGGGTGGGAGACCCAGCCGGCCACGGCCAACAGGACCAAGACGCTCGCCACGCACATCAACGATCTCATCCGGTACTCCCTGATCAGGTTCGGTTCAGGCGGGATCAGCATCCCGCATCATTGACGACCAAAACATCGTGAGACCGGGGTGTGGCGAAGTCAAGAGGGGATGCCGGCAGACGCCTCCCGGCCGATCCGGCGGATCCCCGGTCATCACCGACGAAGATGAACTGGTTGCAGGTCGCCGGTGCGTGTGGAGCTATAGCCCGGCAGGTCGGCGAGGAGCCGGCGATACGCCGTCGATCGGATGACATTCAGGAGTGCCCGTCCGCGGCGATCGTGGAGGAGGTCGTCGGGCATGCAGATCTCATAGGCCTCCTGCCGGACGCTGAGGAAGGAAAGCCCGGCCTCCTCGCTGGCGATCCGCAGGCAGATCCCGGCGTCGGCACTCTCGCCGCGGATGGCCTCGGCCACGCCGCGATGGTCGATCGCCCGGTGGCCTCGGCGGTTTGGCCGCCGCGATTGGGGCTCCGGGAGGATCTCGTCGAGACATTGCTGGGCACCCGACCCCGGCTCGCGGAGGACCCAGCGCAGCTTGGCGGTGAGGACATCCCGGATCGTGCTCAGGCCCAGACCGGGACTCATCGCGATCCCCTCGTCCCAGTCGGCCACGCGCAGCAGTTGGAAATCACCGCGACGGCCGGAGTCCGCGTCGAAGTGCTGGCGGATCGGCGCGGCGTTCCCCTCCGCCTGGTCGGAGCGCCGCCAGATGAACCCCCGCGGCATGGACCAGTCCCCGGGCCAGCAAGTCCAGCGCCGCTCCGCTCGATCGCCGTAGCACGATCAGTCGCAGATCCGACTGACGCGCCAGCTCGGCGGCCAGCAGGCCCACCGCCGGGTCGCAGCACGCCATGACCAGCGTCTGCGCCGGATCGTCCCGAGGATGCTCGTTCAGGGCCCCGTCGCGAGACATTCCGTCGTGAGGGACCAGGCCCATCGACGAGACTTCGACCGGATAGAGATACCGCCGGCCGCCGACCTCGACGCGCCAGTATCGCCACGACGCCGATGGCGGTGTCCACGCCCACTCCTCACGCTCCTCCGGCGGCTTCGTCCCCGGCAGCCGGAACAGCGCCTCGACGGTGCAGCCCATCGCCGCGGCCATCGCCAGCGCCGCGGCCGTGGAGGGGACCAGCCGGCCCGTCTCGATCGCGCTGATCCCCGCCCGCGAGAGGCCCGACCGGCTCGCCAGCTCCTCCTGCGACCAGCCCAGGCGGGCCCGATAGGCCCGCACGTCGTTGTCCAGCATGAGTCCACCCGCCAGGATTGTATCCGATTTCGACACGATTGTATCACGGCTCAGCACACACTACAATCTTTGGCTCTCGTCAGGATCGTATCTATCGTGACCACGATCCTGTCATCCACGGTCCTGAAAAGGAAATGATTGATGTCGTCGAGACAAGTGCGGAAAGCGTTTACCCTGATTGAGCTGCTGGTGGTGATCGCGATCATTGCCGTGTTGATCGCCTTGCTGTTACCGGCGGTCCAGGCGGCTCGCGAGGCCGCGCGACGGGCCCAGTGCGTCAATAACCTGAAGCAGATCGGCCTGGCCTTGAACAATTATATCTCGGCCATCAACGTCCTGCCGCCGGGGCGGGTCAACAGCCACATCACCGGCCAGGGGAACTGCTGGGGGGCCTACGCCGAGATCCTTCCTCAGCTCGAGCAGCAGGTGCTCTTCAATTGCTTCAATTTCAATCTGCCACCCGACACCGACCCGACGACGACCCTGGCCGTCGCGAACGTGACCGGGTTCACCGCCTTTCTGAACGTGCTGATCTGCCCGACCGATTCCTCGCCCGTGCTCATCCCGGTCGGCAACGGCTCATACGCGACCCACAACTACCCGATGAGCACCGGGTCAGGCTATTCGGTCGTACAGACCCCGGCCCCGCCCCTGACCGACATTCCCAACGGGGTCCTGTTCGAGAACTCGGCCGTGTCGCCGGCGGCGATCATCGATGGCATGTCGAATACGGTCGCCGTCGCCGAGACGATTCGCTCCACGCTCGGCGCAACTTACGCCAACAATCCACTGAACGTATTTCTGATCACGGGCAACAACAGCACGACCGGGCCGCCGCTCACCTCCGACGCCGATTATGTCTCGATGTGCCTGAGCCTCCCGCCGTCGACGACCCAGTTCCAGGATACGCGCGGGGTGCGCTGGCATTACGGGGCACCCGGGCATAGCCTGTACAACCACCGGCGGGCTCCCAACGATCCGAGGCCCGACTGCCGGGGCGGTCTGCCGCACAGCAACCGGACAGATCCCATCTGGAACTGGCTCTCGCAGAACATCGTCTCCCGGAGCCTGCACCCCGGCGGGGTCAACGCCGTGCTCTGCGACGGACACGTCCAGTTCATCAAGAATAGCATCAGTGTGCCTGTCTGGCAGTCGCTCGGGACTCGCAACGGGGGTGAGGTCATCAGCTCCGACAGCTTCTGACCCGTCCGACGTCCGGTGATGTCCTCGATGATCTGCGGCCGACAATCGACGGCCGGACCGGAGGATTCTCGCAAGAACAGGCGGGGTCGTGCCGATCATAGGGAATGTATGATAGGGCTGAATTCCGCACGGAGTGGCTGCGCGCCATCGTCTCTGACGAGCCGCGGTCGCCGTTGCGGAGTGTCGGCCCGGGGGATGGATCCCCTCTTCTCGGCCGGGCCAGGTCTCGGATGACAGGATGGCCGAGCCACCGTTCACCGCTTTGGTTCGGAAGGTCCCGGTCCACGCAGGATTCGTCGTGTGAGGCCGGGCGCGAACCGGGGAAAGGAGTTCCCTTCATGCTTACCCGTTCTCGGTTGGTCCTGGGTCTCTGCGGCCTGGCATTGGCGGCCCCCGCCCTGCCGGCCGTGGCCTCCCCCGATGACGGCCCATCGGCCGCCTCCACCGCGCCCGTACCTCAGCCGGCCGCCGGCGCTCAGTCACCGCTCCTCCTCGAGCCGTCGTTCGGCCAGCCGTCGTCGGGCTACCAGCCGTCGTCGGGCTACCAGCCATCGTCCGGCGTCCAACCATCGTCCGGCGTCCAGCCATCGTCCGGCTATCAGCCGACGTCCGGCTACCAGCCGTCAGTCTGCTCCGGCTTCCGGCCCGCAGAAGGCCGATCCCATGCCCCACCGTCACAAGGGGCTCTTCGGCTGGAGACATTGCGTGGAGTGCCAGCGCGCCCGCGTCAGGCAGCGTGACGGGGTCGAAGTCCCTCCTCCTCCGAGCCAGCCGGGGATGGCGGGTATGGCCGTCCAGGGCGAGACGGTCGTGTCCGGTCCGGTGATCATCACAGATTCCCAAGGGCAAGTGGTCCAGGGATCCCAAGAGGCCGGCTTTGCCGTGGTGGGACCGGGCGGTGAGCCACGTCGGCCGGCTTTGCCGTGGTGGGCGGCGTGCCCGTCGGCCGAGCCGACTCCGATCGGCGTGGCCAGGGGCGCCAGAACCCCTGGGCCGACCCCCGCATGGCGGCGATGTCGCGCCGTCCCGGCGCCGGGTCGTACGACGCCTCGGTCGTCCCCACCAGCATACCCCCGGCCCCGCAGGCCATGAGCGGCCCCGGACACGACCGCCCGCACATCATCAGCCACGTCTTCGGGCTTCCCAAACTCGGCTGGTACCGCCGCCAGGTCGAAGAGAAGGAACGCCGGCAGCACGCCGCCATTGCCTATGGAGATTCCAGTCAGAAAGTCACGGATGTGCCGGCCTCGATGGTTTACTCCAATGGCGGTCGATAACTCCCCGTTTTGAAGCCTCCAGATTGCGGATTCTCGATTGCAGATTGTGGATTGCACATTTCAGATCCCGGAGACATGCGTCGCCGGAGTTCTTGGAATCCGCAATCCGCAGATCCTGCAGATTCCTCCTCCGGTGTCCGACGACGAAACTGGACCGGTCCCTCGGACTCTGACGAGGGACCGGTCTTTTTTTTGCGAGGCTGGTGGGATTCGGTCGAGAACGACGTGCTCTCGGGCCGATCAACAGACACCAGGCCAAGTCACGGACCGAAGTCAGTCGTCGCCGCGCCTCGGATTCCAGCGGATGTCGCAGTACACGGGTCGCGTTTGGTTTGTGATGGCTGGGGCTGATCGTGTCGTCCGCGCGAAGGAAGGCTCGGGCACGTCCGTCGCTCGATGGATTCGAGACACTCCAGGAGGGCCTCATGGAAGTCAAGTAAGGGACAGACCATGCGTTTCGAGAATTGGCGTGGTATGCCACTGGCGATTGCGTTGGCCGCAGCGATCGTGCTGGGCCTGGGATGGTCGAGCACGACCCGGGCGGATGGCTATCACCTTCACCCCACGATCCCCCCCACCGTGGCAGCCTACAACTACACGACCGGTGGAGCCGTTCATGGCGCCGCCGGTGCCGTTCGGGCATTATGCCAAGGGCGGCCTGTTGGGTTCCCATCATCTGGCGGGTTGTGTGAGCTGCCGGCTGCACGCACTGCTGGGGGGACATGGCGGCGGCCAGGGCACGGGTTGCGGGTTGTGCGGAGGCAAGGGTTGCGGCCACTGCTCCCTCGGCGGGTTCTTCGGGCACGACGGTGCGGGCTCGGCCTGCTCCGGGCCCGGCTGTGGCGACGGAGGCGGTTTCGGACACCACAAGTCCGCGGGCCGATTCGCGCCCATCGACTGCGGCTCCGTAGGCGGTGCCGGTCGTCGCGGCCACGAGCCAGTCGGCACCGGTCGGCTACGGCGGTCGTTCAACCGTCGTCGCAGTACCCCTGTGGCGAATTCGGTTGCGGGATCTCGACCAAACATTCTCACGGCAAGGGACTCCACGCGAGCCTTTGCGGACGCTGCCGGGGCCGGGGTTGCGGCGCCTGCGGAGGGGCCGGGATGCTCGGCGGCTGCGGCGATCCGGGTTGCGGGTTGTGCAAGGGCAAGGGTTGCGGATTCTGCGGCGGGAAGGGCTGCTCCCATTGCCTCGCCAAACTGCATGGGAAACTCGCCTCGCTGACCGGATTGTTCCGTCATCAGAAGATCGACTACTTCATGGGTGCCGGCGGGCCTGTGCCAATCACTCCGGGGTACGTGCCCTATGTCTCGGTCACGCGTTCGCCGCGCGACTTCTTCTCCTTCCCGCCCATGAATCCGTTCGATCCTTGAACCTGACGACCGGAGGCCCCTTCAGGCGAGGATCGACCGACCGCACCGACCGCCCCCCTCGCCGTTCTCTCGCACCGAGCGGACGAGGGCCGGGCGGTCGGGCTTGACTGATGGGATCGTGGATCGCGAATCGTTCTTGCTCAGCCTGGATGGATTGGGCAGCATTGTTGGTTGACCCGGTCTGTGCCTGCCGGCAAAGCCGGACCGTTGTTGGATCAGTTTCCTCTCTCCGGAGGGGATGGGGACACTCGAGCGAGGAGTCGAGCTCAATGGAACGACCAAGACCGAGAGGATCGATGACACCCGCCTGGCAACTGGGCGGCCACGTTAACTCGAGCCGATGTGCCCGGACGCTCGCCGGTATTGTCGCCCTGGGCTTCTGGGCGGTGTTATCCACAGCCACGCCCGCGCGGGCTCAGCCGCCCCAGCCCCAGGTCCCCGACATCAGCGAGCGCAGCGGCCTGGTCCAGCGGTTCTCCGCGACGCCCACGTATCTGCCCCCGGACCCCCGCCGCGATTATTTCTACAACACGCGGTACGGCGATCGGGGGACGCTCAGCCACATCAACTGGTTCCGTTCGCAGGGTCTTTATGGACTGGGCTGGAAGACCCCCGACAGCAAGAGCATCTATCCTTACTGGTACGGATCGCCCGGCCAGAGCACCATCGATTCCTCCAGCCACCCCTGGCCCCGCCCGCTCCGATTCATCCAGGGGCTGGTCCACCCCTGGAAACCGGTCGGGATGTACTACCAGATGGGCACCTACGTCCCCATCTACGACCTCGACCCGATCGCGCCCGGTCCCGGCCCCTATCCGATCCCGTTCTACTTCAACTGGGATCACGGCGGTTGACGAGGTGTCGTTCCCCTCCCTTCTTCCCCGCAAAGGGGGAAGGGGTTACAAGATCAGTGGCGACCGCTTCTCGGCGGCCTCGGCCATGAACGACTGGACGCGGGCGATCAGGTCCTCGGGGTCGGGTGTGACGCCCTCGAGGATCATCGCGTTGGACCAGAGCTGCAAGGCACATTGCTTGATGAACGCGTCGTGGTCCGCGTTGGCGCTGAGGTTGCAGAGCCGGCGGATCAACGGGGCCGACGGGTTGACCTCGAGGATCCGGGCGGTCTCGGGGAACTCCTTGTTCGCCATCTTCAGCATCCGCTGCATCTGGGTGCTGAGTCCGCCCTCGGCGTTGACCAGGCAGCAGGGGCTATCGGTCAGCCGCTTCGACTCGCGGACCTCGCGGACCCGATTCGCCGAGCGCGGTGCGGAACAGGTCGAGGACGCGGGCGTATCCGCTCTCCTTGGCCCTGGGTTCCTCGGCTCTTCGGCTCGGCCTCGGTGGTCTCGGCCGTCTCGGGCAGGTCGAGGTCGGCCGAGTCGATCGAGGTCAGCGCCTTGCCCTGGTAGATCCTGCAGCGACGGTGATGACGAACTCGTCGATCGGGTCGGTGAGGTAGAGCACTTCGATCCCGCGGCGGCGGAAGATCTCGAGGTTCGGGCTCTTGGCGATCGAGGCGAAGTCCGGGCCCGCCGAGGTAGTAGATCTTCTTCTGCTCCTCCGGCATCCGCGCGATGTACTCATCGAGCGACACCATCGCCGAGGGGTCCTCGCTGCGCGAGGACGCGAACCGGAGCAGCTTGGCGATCCGCTCGCGGTTCTCCTGGAAATTCGCGATGTCGATCCCGCCGACGACCAGCCCTTCTTTCAGCATCGCGCCGAACTGGCTGTAGAAGGTCTTGAACGTCGTCGGGCTGGTCCTTGGCGAGGTTGTCCAGGCGGTCGAGGACGCCCTTGACGATCGACGTGCGGATCCGGCGGATGACGCTGTTGTCCTGGAGCGTCTCGCGCGAGACGTTCAGCGGCAGGTCTTCGGAATCGACCAGGCCGTGGAGGAATCGCAGGTACTCCGGCACCAGCTCGCGGCAGTCGGACTGGACGAGCACCCGCTTGGCGCAGAGGTGCAGGCCGTGCTCGAGCCGGGTGTAACCCGAGGCGCTCGAGGTTGGTCGGCGGGCAATAGAGGATCGCGCGGAACTGGATCGGCGAATCGGCCGCCAGGTGGAGATGCCAGAGCGGCGTCTCCTCGGGGTGGTGGGTCAGGTGCTGATAGAATTGCGTGTACTGCTCCTCGGTGACCTGGCTCTTGGGCTCGACCCAGATCGGCTTCTGGTCGTTGAGGACTTCGCCGCCCTCACCCGTCGGATCGGGTGCGGGACGAAGCTGGAAAACCGCTTGACGATGTCCTTGATCCGCCAGTCGCCGTGAAATCCTTGGCGTCCTCCTTGAGGTGGAGGATCACCTCGGTCCCGCGCGGGAGCGGCCCGTCGACGGGCGAGACGGTGAAGCTGCCGGACCCGTCCGACTCCCACTCCCAGCCCGATTCCTCCTGGTAGCTCCGCGTCCGGACCCGCACCCGATCGGCGATCATGAACGCCGAGTAGAACCCGACGCCGAACTGGCCGATCAGCGACACGTCCGACTTCGACTGGGCCTGGTCGTTCGCGGCCATCGCCTTGAGGAACTCGACCGACCCGCTGTGCGCGATCGTCCCCAGGTTCTTGACCAGCTCGTCGTGGGTCATCCCGATGCCGTTGTCGCGGATGATCAGTTGATGGTCGGCCTCCCGGCCCTCGATCACGATCTCGAGCGGACCGGCGTCGCGCTGCGATTCGTCGGTCAGGGCCACATAACGCATCTTGTCGAGCGCGTCGGAAGCGTTCGAGATCAGCTCCCGGACCGCGATCTCGCGGCTCTGATAGAGCGAATGCGAGAGCAAGTGCAGGAGTTGCTTGATCTCGGCCTGAAACGTGTATTCCTGGCGATCGATCACCGTGGTCATTTTCGAGCTTCCCTATTCCTCTCGATATCGGACTCTTCTTGACTCTTCGCCGCTCCGTCGCGGCACGTGGACTTCCGGCCCCTCGTCGGGTTGCCGGATCTCCTCACGCAAGTCCCATGCCGATGCTGCGGCATTTTTGTTAAATCGATGAGGCGATGTGATTTGCGCTCAACGGTTGTCCACGAAACCGGCTGATGCGGCTGCCAAATCGACAAGGGCCTGACAATTCGCCGAGCTGTCCTGTGCAGTGTTCGCTTTGCGCGTTTCAGGAAACGGCTCGCACGGCCTCATCCGCATCGGGACTGAATGCATTCAAGCTGATCCCTGCGAGCGGGTCTTGGGTTCGTTCGCTCGATTTTGGTAGGAGCCGGTCTTGGGTTCGTTTGCTCGATTTTGGATGGAGCGAGGGGCCTTGGGTTCGTTCGCTCGATTTCGGGGCTGTCGCGGTCCTGGGTTCGTTCGCTCGAATTCACGGAGACCGTGTCTTGGGTTCGTTCGCTCGAATTCATGGGGACTCTGTCTTGGGTTCCTATGAAAATAAGGCCCGATAAAAGCGATCATGCACGCACAGGCCGCCATTTTAATGGGGTTGGGTGCGACCAAAGATGCATGACAGTTCGTTCGCTCGAATTTGGTGTGAGGGGGTCTTGGGTTCGTTTGCTCGATTTGAGTGTGGGCGGCTCTTGGGTTCGTTTGCTCGATTTCGGTGTGAGCGAGTCTTGGGTTCGTTTGCTCGATTTTGGAATCGCGACCTCGGGGCGTCTTCTTCCGCTCGCTGAGCATTCTCGACTCCGCGGCACGATCACTTGCAAGAGTCATAGAACATCTCGCGGCTTCCGCCAACCGGATCTCAAGGATTCTCGGCCTGATCCATTTATGCGTTTGATCGGTGGCAGGTGCGAGAAATGGCGACGTCCGGCGTTGGGTAATGGCATCGCTCGATGTCGCCATGCATAATGGATCAGTTTCGTAAACCGGAAAGGGCAGAGTCGCCGTGGGTCGTGCCAAGAAAACGGGGGCGCAAAGGTCCAGGGCCGAACGGAGCCCACCTCGGCCTCGAGGAGAATCTCTGGACCGCCGCTTTTGTCGCACCCAGCAATACGACCTGTGCTATTCGAGCAAAGTAACAGCCATAGGGCATGCTGCATGATCAAACTCGAACAACTTCAGCCCAACGCGCGCGGTGCGGGGGATCGTGCCCGACGCGCTGGCGTCGTGGTCAGCGTGCAGTGGTTCGGCTCGGAGGCGCTCGAGCTCACCTACAAGACGCCCACCGGCAAGGTGGCCAACGAGTTGCTTTATCGGCATGACGAGCCTCGACTCGAGCTGGTGGAGCAGGGGCGGCCCTGGGGATTCGATGGCGACGGCGCCCTGTTCCGCCTCGTCTCCGAGGCGCAGCGCATCCGGCTCGCGCACCTTTTCGACCCGGTGCTGGCGGTCCACACCTCGGTCGTCGACCCGTTGCCGCATCAGATCACGGCCGTTTATGAGTCGATGCTGCCGCGCCAGCCGCTGCGCTTCCTGCTCGCCGACGACCCGGGCGCCGGCAAGACGATCATGGCCGGCCTGCTCATCAAGGAGCTGATCGCCCGCGGCGACCTGCAGCGCTGCCTGATCGTCTGCCCGGGCAGCCTGGCCGAGCAGTGGCAGGACGAGCTTTACCGGCGATTTCACCTGCCATTCGAGATCCTCACCAACGACAAGCTCGAGGCCGCCCGCACCGGCAACTGGTTTCTGGAGACCAACCTGGTCATTGCCCGACTCGACAAGCTCTCGCGCAACGAAGGCGTCCAGGACAAGCTCCAAGCGCCCGATTGCCGCTGGGACCTCGTGGTCTGCGACGAAGCGCACAAGATGTCGGCCACGGTGTTCGGCGGCGAGATCAAGTACACCAAGCGCTACCGGCTGGGGCAGCTCCTCTCGACCCTGACGCGGCACTTCCTGCTGATGACCGCGACGCCGCACAACGGCAAGGAGGCCGACTTCCAGCTCTTCATGGCGCTGCTCGACGGCGACCGCTTCGAGGGCCGGTTCCGCGACGGCGTCCATGTGGCGGACGTCTCCGACCTGATGCGCCGGATGGTCAAGGAGAGCCTGCTCAAGTTCGACGGCACGCCGCTGTTCCCCGAGCGAATCGCGTACACCGTTCCTTACAAGCTCTCGGAGGCGGAGGCCCACCTCTACAAGGCGGTCACCGAATACGTGCGCGAAGAGTTCAACCGCGCCGAGGCGCTGGAGAACGACAAGCGCGCCGGCACCGTCGGCTTCGCGCTCACGATCCTGCAACGCCGGCTGGCCTCTTCGCCCGAGGCGATCTACCAGTCGCTGCGCCGCCGCCGCGAGCGGCTCGAGAGCCGGCTGCGCGAGTTGGAACTGCTTCAACGAGGCGGCCAGGCCGCGCCGGTCCTCGCGCCGGCATTCCCGCACTCGACGCCGAGGACGTCGAGGACCTGGAGGAGCGCGCCGGACAACGAGGTCGAGGCCGCCGAGGAAGAGATCCTCGATCAGGCGACCGCCGCGCGGTCCATCGCCGAGCTGAAGATCGAAATCGAGACGCTGAAGGGCCTCGAGAAGCTCGCGCTCGACGGTCCGCCACAGCGGCACGGACACCAAGTGGCGCGAGCTGGCGAGCCTTCTGAATGAGATCTTCACCGTCACCGGCAGCGAGATCGCGGAACCGACCCAAGCTCGCCGGAGGCGGACAAGATTCCACCTCCCAAGCCCTCGCCGCACCAGAAGCTCGTTGTTTTCACCGAGCACCGCGACACGCTCAACTACCTCGAGACACGCATCACGACTTTGCTGGGCCGCAAGGAGGCCGTGGTCTTGATCCACGGCAGCATGGGCCGGGAAGACCGGGTGAAGGCCCAGGAGTCGTTCAGGCACGACCCGGAGGTGCGGGTGCTGTTGGCCACCGATGCCGCGGGCGAGGGCATCAACCTTCAGCGCGCCCACCTGATGGTCAACTACGACCTTCCCTGGAACCCAAACCGCCTCGAGCAGCGGTTTGGTCGCATCCACCGCATCGGCCAGACCGAGGTCTGCCACCTCTGGAACCTGGTGGCCGACGAGACTCGCGAGGGCGATGTCTATCGCAAGCTGTTGGACAAGCTCGAAGAGGCGCGCAAGGCCCTCGGCGGCCATGTCTTCGATGTGCTCGGCAAGCTCCAGTTCGCGGGCCGCTCCTTGCGTGAGCTGCTGATCGAGGCGATCCGATACGGTGACCAGCCCGAGGTCGCGCCCGCCTGACGACCGTGCTCGATAATGCGCTCGATCGCGGCCAGCTCCGGGACCTGCTGGAAGAACGAGCGCTCGCCCACGACGCGATGGACGCTAGTCGCGTTCACCGGATCCGCGAGGAAATGGAGCGGGCCGAGGCCCGCCGCCTTCAACCGCACTACATCGAGTCATTCTTCCACGAAGCCTTCCGGCTGCTGGGCGGATCGGTCAAGCAGCGGGAACCGCGCCGCTACGAGATCACCCACGTCCCGGCCCCGGTGCGCAATCGCGACCGCCTGATCGGCATCGGCGAGACGGTGTTCCCTCGCTATGAGCGAATCGCCTTCGAGAAGTCGCTCGGTCGCTCCGCACGGCATTGCCTCTGGCCGCCTTCGTTTGCCCGGGGCACCCGCTGCTCGATTCGGTGATCGACCTCACCCTTGAACGCCACCGCGACCTGCTCAGGCGCGGGCAGTGCTCGTCGACGAGCGTGATGCCGGGAACCGGCCGCGCGTGCTGTTCTATATCGAACACACGATCCAGGACGCGAGCCTCACTCGCTCGGGCGAGCGCCGAGTCGTATCGAAGCGAATGCTTTATGTTGAGCTCGACGCCGAAGGGACGGCTCGCCACATGCACTACGCGCCCTACCTCGACTACCGGCCGCTGGCCGAGGGCGAACCCGGCGTGCAGGCGATCCTCGAGCGGCCCGAGTGCGCGTGGATCGACCGCGAGATCGAAAAGAAGGCCGCAGGGCCACGCGATCGCCCATGTCGTGCCGGAACACCTCAAGGAAGTGCGCGAGGGCAAGCTCAGGCTGATCGCCAAGACCGAGGTCGCGGTGAAGGACCGACTGACCAAGGAGATCACCTACTGGGACCACCGCGCCGAGCAGCTCAAGCTCCAGGAGAGAGCCGGCAAGCCCAACGCCAAGCTCAACTCGGCCGAGGCCCGCAAACGGGCCGACAATCTCCAGGGCCGACTTCAAAAACGGCTGGAGGAATTGAAGCTCGAGGCTCAGATCTCCCCGTTGCCGCCTGTGGTGCTGGGTGGCGTGCTGGTCGTGCCCATGGGACTGATCGCGGCCATGACGGGTCAGACGCCGCTGCCTACGCGGCCCCATCGAAACCCAGGCCAGCGCGGCACGGGCGCGGCTATTGTGATGGCGGATCGAGCGCAACCTCGGCTTTGAGCCGACGGACCGTGAGTTCGAGAAGCTCGGCTACGACATAGAGAGCCGCGTGCCGGGCACCGGTAAGTTGCGCTTCATCGAGGTGAAGGGCCGTGTCACCGGGGCGGACACGATCACGGTGACGCGCAATGAGATTCTCTACTCGCTCAACAAGCCCGACGACTTCATCCTCGCGATCGTCGAGTTTCTCGACGGTGACTCGCACCGGGTGCACCACATCCGCCAGCCCTTTCGGACGAGAGCCGGATTTCGGGGTGACGAGCGTGAACTACGACCTGGCGGAGTTGCTGGCTCGTCGGAGGAGCCGGCATGACGAAGTCACCAAAGAGTACTCGCCCGGAAGTCCGCTGCCAGCGGGCCGGAAGCCGGTCGGTCGCAGGCCGAGCTTCGAGGAGGTGCTGAAGCTGATCGACTCCGCGACGGCGCGAGCTTTCGCCGCCGTCAACACGCTCTTGATCGACCTCTACTGGCGGATCGGCGAATAGATCAGCCGGAGGATCGACCGACGGATGGGGGCAGGGGACGGTCGGGGCGCTGGCCGATTACATCCAGCAATGCCACCCAATGCGGAGGGGCTACTCGGCCCAGAACCTCTGGCGGATGCGGCAGTTCTTCGAGACTTATCGTGACCAGCCAAAACTCTCAGCACTGCTGAGAGAATTGTCCTGGACCCACAACCTGTTTATCATGGGCAAGTGCAAGCGGGACGAGGAACGCGAGTTCTACCTCCGGACTGGCCCATGCGCAGAAGATGGTCCAGCCGGGAGCTGGAACGGCAGATCAACGGCGCCCTGTTCGAGCGCATGGTCCTGTCGCCGGCAAAACTCTCAGCACCGCTGAGAGAATTGCATCCCGACGCCGCGACGATCTTCAAGGACGCCTATCTCGTCGAGTTCCTCGACCTTCCGCCCACGCACTCCGAAGCCGACCTGCAGCGGGCCCTGGTCGAGCAGCTCAAGCAGTTCCTGATCGAGCTGGGCCGCGATTTCTGCTTCGTCGGCAGCCAGTACCCGATCCAGGTCGGCGGCCGGGATTTCGCCCTCGACCTGCTCTTCTTCAACCGGGCCCTCAATTGCCTGGTCGCCTTCGAGCTCAAGGTGGTCGAGTTCGAGCCCGAGCACCTCGGCAAGCTTCAGTTCTACCTGGAGGCCCTCGACCGCGACGTGAAAAAGCCGCACGAGCGGCCGTCGATCGGCGTGCTCCTGTGCGCCACGAAGAACAATGAGGTCGTCGAATACGCCCTGAGCCGGTCCATGTCGCCCGCCCTGGTAGCCGAGTACCAGACCCGACTGCCCGACAAGAAACTGCTTCAGGCCAAGCTGCACGAGTTCTACGCACTAGCGCAGTCGCGGGCGGAGGCGGACGCCCAAACCGAGGATTTGCCGCAGCCCCGCGCAAAATTCCCGCCGCCACGAAGACGCGAAAGGCCCGCAAGAAGTCATGACAGCACCTGTTTTCCAGAATGGTTGCGATCGAAGATCGATCCGATTGCACGCGCTGCGCTGAACAAAGGAGGGAAACCATAATAGAGCGTTTTCGCTGGCTCGCAGCGGCCATCGCCGCTCACACAGATCGCAAGGTCGTCGGGCGCACCCGGTTGCAAAAGGAAATCAAGCTGCTCCAGCGGTTGGGTTACCCGACCGAGTACTCGTACACGCTCTTCTTTAAGGCCCATACAGCGAGGGGCTTCACGCGGAGGTCCGATTCCTTCAAGCGTTCGGTCTCGTCACTGAGGAACAACGATCGTCTCAGCAAAGCGACACTTACTTTGTACTCACGGCATCGCCGGACGCCGTCATACCGGAAACGGCCCCCTTTCGGCGACCCATTGATCTCACGGAGAGCGCCGACGCCGTCGTACTGGAACTCGCGGCCACCTACGATATGTTCCGCACAATGAAATCCGACCACGAGGACGCGATGATGCGGCTGAGACCAAAAAAGGGCGACAAGTGCGACAACGGCAACGACAAGAAGGCTCTTGAACTCCTCCGCGAGCCTCGGTCTTCCCGCATCCTGAATGGCTCTCAGATCATGACAATGCCTTACCGCAAGAAGCTCATCGAAGTGGCCCTGCCCCTCAACGCGATCAACAAGGCCATCGCCGCACGGGCACGGGCCATCGTCATCGGAATCGAACGCAGCCTCGGTTTCGGCCAACCGACCGCGAAGTCGAGAAGCTCGGCTACGACATTGAGAGCGGCGTCCTCGGGACCGGCAAGCTACGCTTCATCGAGGTGAAGGGTCGTGTCGCCGGCGCGAAGACGATCACCGTGACGCGAAACGAGATACTCTACTCCCTCAACAAGCCTGAGAACTTCATCCTCGCGATCATGGAGTTTGTCGACGGCGATTGCGCCGATTCCAATACATACGGGAGCCGTTCGGCAGAGAGCCGGAGTTCGGTGAGACAAGCGTCAACTACGACTACCAAGAGTTGCTCATGCGGGGAGTGGGCCAACGTGAATAGCAGACCTGAATTCTTCGAACCTGTTCGAGAGCGAGCTTCTCGACGTTGGGATCAGTTGGAGCAAGACCCGGAGCTGGCAGGGCCCTGGCATCAGCTCTTCAAGCAGGTGCAGAGTCCACGGCATATCTTGTCTGAGTTGCTCCAGAATGCCGACGATGCATTAGCAACCGAAGCTTCTGTCCAGATTAAAGACAACTGTTTCATCTTCACTCATAATGGGGAAGATTTCACTGAACAACACTTCGCATCGCTTTGCCGTTTTGGATACTCAAACAAGCGCGCTCGCATACCATCGGGTTCCGCGGTGTCGGGTTCAAGTCTACCTTCAGCTTGGGTGACATAGTGGAACTTTACACTCCCACACTGTCGATCTCCTTCGATGCAAGAGATTCACGGAGCCGAGGTGGAATACTTCACAGTTCAGCCCTGTAAGTCAGACGCAAATCCGGGTAGCCATCAGCGATAGGCATCGGCAACGAGAGGTTGAGAAGAACCTTCAAGAATGGTTGAGAAGCCCCATTTCACTCCTTTTTTTGAGTCTATAGCAAGAAAACCGGGCGGAATCAGTGAACACTTTGCCATCGCGGGACGTATTTCCTGATAGAACCTTTCTCTCAGGAGTGACACCATGCCAGGCCCCGGCGAATATCGCCCCGACCCCACCATCGGCATTGCTCGTCCTGAGGATTTGCCCAAGACCAAGGTTGGCGTCCAGAGCCGCAACTACCGCCGCCGGCCCTGCCCGCACTGCGGTGGCAAGGCCGCCCGCGATCGGCTCGTCCGTCGCACCCTTCACGACCTGGGCAATACCCTCACCGGTGGCCCCGCGACATCGTCCTACTCGTTCCCGACACTACTGCTGCCGTTGCCGCAAGTACTTCAACGCCGACGCCACCGACCTGGCCGACCCCGGCAGCCATTACACCCGCCGGGTCGTCAACCTGGCCGTCCGGCTGGTCGTCGAGGACGGCTTGCCCTATCGCTGTGCCGAATGGGCCCTCTGGCGCGACCATCGCGTGTTCGTCCCTTACGCCACGATCCAAAACTGGGTCGAGGCCGGGGGGAAAAAAAGGCGGCGCAACGGGTGGACACCGACCATCTCGACTGGGCCCTTTCGGACTTCTCGGGTTTTATTGCGGTTGACGAGCTGTATGACGACCGTTCTGCGTGTTGTTGATCGTCAACAACCGCACCTTCCAGCGGCTCACCTATGAAGTCCTCGATCACGACCCCGACCACACGGACATCACGGCCTTCTTTCGGCGGTTCCAGGGCGCCCTCACCGTGCGCGGACTGACCCTCAAGGGGATCACGACCGACGGTTCGTCGCTGTATCCCGAGCCGATCGCTGCGGTCTTCGGTGAAGTCCCGCACCAGCTCTGTACCTTCCACATCCTCCGCGAACTGACCAAGGCGATCCTCACGGCCCTCGCCCAGGAGGGCAGCGGTTGGCCGCCACTGCCCCCCAGTTGCCGCGGGGCCGGCCCAAGGCCACCAAGGCGGCACAGGACGCGGCCCGGTGCAAGAAGCGAATCCAAGGGAAAGTCGGCGACCTCTTCGAGCACCGTTACCTGTTCGTCCAGAAGCATCTGAGTCCCTCCAGCGTGTGACTTTGCAGCGGATCAGCCGGGGGTTGCCCCAGTTCCGCCAGTTGGCGCTGATGGACGAGGTCTACCGGCTGTTCGACCGCCGGTGCCGGATGGCCACGGCCTTGGCCAAGCTGGCTGCGTTGCGGACCCGGTTGCGGCGGTTCAAGAAGCTGCGGCATGGTGTTGAAGAAGCTGATGTCGCCGGGCCTTGAAAAGGCGGTGGTGTTCCTGGACGAGCGGCTCCTGGGTGCGACGTCCAACGCGGTAGAGCGGGGCAACCGCCGGTACCGGAAGATGCAGAAGACGGTCTACCGAGTGCGGACCAAGGAAGCGATCGAAGGCCGCTTGGCACTGGACCTGCTCCGTGAGAGTCAGGCCCAGGGCCGGGCCCGTACGACCAAGACCCTCCACAAGGCCAGAGCGGCATGACGCATCTACCCGGTTTCCTTGCTACAGTGTCCTTTTTTTCAAACATATCCGACGACTACAAATCTCCGACCAGCAAATCGATTGGGTCAGCGTGGGTCCAGGTCCGGTTCCGAACTCCGAATACATGGCACTTCATAACGATCTGGACCGAACGTATCTCCTGGTGCAATCAGAGTCCGAACCATTCCCGTCAGATTCGCTATCTGAAATTCGTCAAGAACGACTGCTAGGGGATGATGAGAACTCGGACTTTCCACCATGCAAGGTCGAAATCGTTCTCGGCGCCAATGGGCGACTCTATGTGGTACTACCAACCGGGGTGGAAACAGCTCTGCCGTTCGCTTGCAACGCACCCTTCATCCAGGATCCCGCTCGCCTCAAGATCAAGGACCCAGAGACATCGCCCACAAATCGATGGCTTCTCAGGCGGATCGGATCGCTGGCGGCGTCTGCGATGATGCAATGGCTGGAGAGAACCTCTTTGGGTGTTGTCGATCGCTCCCACGCATATAGCTTGCTACCTGACATGGACCGCGAAGACAACTCGCTCGAAGGAATATGTGCAACACTTGCTGAAGAGTCCTTTGACACCGCGATCCAAGGCAGAGCTTTCATTCTGACAAATGAAGGAACTCTTGGAGCTGCCCCGCCAGAGCGTTATCATTCCCGAAGCAATGTTCGACGTGTGGCCTGAACATCGGGTCGCCTCTCTGCTCGACGTGGAGAACCGTCCTGCATTGTCGCGTCGCGTCACCGAGAACGATCAGGAAAAGCTCCTTCACTGGGGCTTCGTCGAACAGATCACCCCGGATCAAATCCTCAAGGTTCTCCAAACGAAGTCTCTGCCAAATCCAGAAACCTGGAGTGGCCTACTGAAACTCTGGGCCTTTGTGGTGCGCAAGACCCGGACATCTCGCTCACGTAAGATTGACAAGTGCCAGCTAAGATTGGTCCCCGTCCAGGGGAAGGATGTCCTCTATGCGGCGAATGACGCGATCCGACTTGGAGAGAGGAAGCTGCTCCAATCCGAAGCGGACTTCGAATTCCTCGCGGCACATCTTCTCGTGCTCGATCCGAATTGGCCACACTATCTGGCAGAGCAGCGTCGAAATGCGGACGCGAGTGATGATGAAGAGGCCACGGAATGTGTCGATGCGGCGTTTGAAATTCTCGATGATATCGGCCTCGAACGCGAGTGATGTCAGCGATCTGGTGGAACAGGTCGCTGTTGGTTTCTTTTGCAATGAGGCGGTGGAGACGAGCGACTGTGTAAGATTTGCACAAGTCGCGGCCAAGCTCGGTGCCAAAATCGGCGAATCGTTCTACTTCGTTTCTAGAGATGACACCTTGCGGTCGATCGAGGACGTCCTGTTGTGGGATAGTGACGGCACCTTGGAGGATTTCATCCCTGAAGATCGCGCTCCTCTCACTTTCTGCACTGGGCATATACTGCTACGTTTACGTCGTGTAGTTCCGAGGAATGGGCGAAATGGATTTTTTCGGGACGAGCGGAACTTCTACACATTCCCCCCTCGTTGAAGCCGACTCCAATTACTATATCCGGGAAGATGTTGAGGCTAAGCTTCGAGAACGCGGCTTCACAGGTACGCCATCATACAAATTCGCAACATATCGTTTCGTTCTGAGGATTGGGATTCGAGCGCGGCCTCTGGGAGCACTGGGAACTTCTCGCGAACGATAACCCGAATCTATGGGGACAGCTCATTAATCAGTTTCTTTCACAGCCCGAGGGAGCCTGGGCGAAAGCAAGAAGGTGCGCGCGGGCGCTTCAGATTTCCCCCGGCGGTGCCAAGAGTGCGATCACGAACGAATCGGTCTTGCCAGCCTGGATACTCAAGCTGCGGGATTTGCCATGTCTCCTGGATAGTCGCGGCTTCTATCGCAAGCCAGCCGACCTGCTCCGAAGAACGCCGCAAACCGAGTTTCTCATAGACGTGGAACCATTCATCCACGGCCGGTTCGACACGGAATCGGTTCGACCGCTGCTCGTGCTGCTCGGAGTCCGTGACACACCGACGGGTCCGGACCGATTATTTGACTGCCTGATGGGACTTTCGAAGTCGAAAAACCCTCCAATCCAAGAGGTCGAGAAGTGATACCGGCTGCTCGATCAGATGGTGACACTTGCTCGACGAGCGACCTTTCGAAGATTAGAACGGCTCTCCGCGAAGAGAAGCTCATCCTGACTGATGACTCTGAATGGGCTACGGCGTCCAGTGTGTTCCTGTCATCGGACGAGGAAGACGTCCCAGGTGCGGCATTGATTCGCAAGGCGGTAGTGACCTGACCCTTTGGGGGGAAAGTAGGCGTCGCTGATCGCCCCACGGCAGATTTGGCGATCCAGTGGTTGCGTGAACTGCCTTCCGGAAAAGCGCCCACCCAGAATGAGATCCGCCGTGTTCGAGCCTTGATCGCCCGGCATCCTGCACGCATTTGGAACGAGTGCGGACACTGGCTCAACCTCGCGGGCGAATGGGTTGCGGTTGGATCGCTTTGCTATGCCCTCACAATGCAAACACTGGTACCCTGGAGCCACCTTCACGATTGGGTCAAGCAGAAGACCGCAGATCTCCATCGCCTCCCAGCCGAAACCACCGGGGCGTTGCCATTCTCGGCTTTGCCCCGTCTCGGTCATTGCATTGAAGAGCGTTTCCACTCTGATCGGCGGACCGAAGATCCTCGCAAGAAAATGCCCTGGCTAATCGTGTTCGGGGCTGAACTCCGACGGGTCGTGCTGGAAGATGTGGCTGAAACCGATCGAGTCAGGAATTTGGCTGCGAGATTGGAAGGCACTCTCTGGCAAACAACATCCAAACTCAAGGTGATCCCTTACATCGGGGAACGCCGTGCGGGACTCATAGAGAGGCAGAGGTCGTCTGGCTTGACCAAGTGCTCCACGTTGATGACCTCTCGAACGCCAAGCTGGCGCGTCTTGTTCCAGATCGATTGGGAAGGTATTTGGTCGGACTGACATAACGGCCGCCCTCAACTACTGCTTTTGCAGGTCTCCCGAAGAAATCAAAGAATACCTTGAGGAGAACTTCGAGTTGGAACCACCGAAGCTGAGTCAATTGATTCCGTCGTGATCAGCGACAGAAAGGACGTATTGCCTCCTATCGATAAGTTGACTGGCGAGGAAGAACCGCCCCCTGTCATCAAAGACGTTGAGGTCGGCGGGCAAAGTGCAGACGAACCTGCCACCAACATTGAGATTGACAGGCCGACGAAGAACACATCCCATCCCAAGCCGCGTAAGCCTATCATGGATTCGGGTTCATCCGGATCCAGCCGCGCCGAACTTGAAGAAACGCGAGTTTGTTCATCCGACTAGAGCGTACTTTGCCTCGTGGATCGCCAGGATCTTCAGCTTGAAGAACTCCAGGTCTCGGAATCCGTACGCCTGGCGTTCATCGTCTTGATCTTGTTGTTGGTCCCCTCCATCGGACCGCTCAAGATCATCACATCATAGTACGCTAGCAGTCCACTTCGGTGGGCCGCCAACGTCTTGGCCATCTGATGGAGCATCTTGATCCCGGACGCTTCCGCCCGGCGAATCCAACCATCCAGGAACGTCGTGGCAAACCGCTTGCCAGGTTGCTCCCAGAACCGCCGCAAGTCTTCCTTCATATAGTAGGCCGTCGCCAGCGGCTTGTTCAGCGCCAGCGCCTCCTCCAGTCGCCGCTTCTCGTCTTTCTTCGGGTCCAGGTTCTCGGGGTTCTTCAGCAACAGCCACCGCGTCCCCTTGAGCACCTCCTTATGCTGCACGTCGGTCACCTCGTGGTACAACGCGCGGCGGAAGTTGGAGAGCTTGTCGTTAAAGAGCTTGATGACATGGAAGTGATCGAACACAATCTTCGCCTTGGGCAACTCGGTCGAGACGCCCCGCGGTACCCCGCCGACATATCCATGGCCACCGCCACGACCTTGGCCCCGCTGGATCGCAGCCGTTTCCAGAACGGCTTCAACGCATCGGCCCCTTTCCCATCGCCGACGAACTTGACCACGCCGCTGTCGAGATCCATCACGATCGTGAGGTATCGGTGGCCCTTGGCGACAGCGATCTCGTCGATAGCAATGTGTCGCAGGGATTTGAGCTTGGGCTTGGCGAAGCGGCGCTTGAGGTTGCGCTTCTGGATGTCCTTGATCACGTCCCAGCCGACACCCAAGTGCGATGCCACGTCGCGGATGGTCATGCGGCGGGACAGTTCCAGCTCGTAGCGTTCGAAGGATCGGGTGTAGCCGCGCCGGGGATCGGCGAAGGCGATCTCAACCTGCCGCACGACTCCACAGACCAGGCACTGCACGCGCGGGACCAACAGAACAACGGTTGTGGGCCGGCTGCCGATGGGCAGAGCCCGAAAACGGCGCTCGACCCGACCTCGCGGCCGCAACTCGCGTGCCCCACAGGCCGAGCAGCGACAGGTCTTGACGTCTTGGCTGATGGTGAAGATGACTTCACCGCGCCGGTATTCCGTGCGGACGTACTCGTAGCCACGAATGCCGAAGGCGTGATACAACAAGCTGGTGGACATGCTGACCTCCGATCTTGGAGCCCATTGACGCAACTCCAAGTGGAATCAGCATGTCTCCTTTTTTCAAGACTGTGTGGTGCGCTGGATCCGGATGAACCAGAATTTTCGCACTCAGCCAAGGGTTCGAGAAGGTTGAGAATCATCGCTTCCGCCATCCCGATGGTAGCTGGATCGTGAAAAATACTGGCGGGGCATTTCCTTGGATGAAGGTGAACGCTGCGGACCATCCCATTCGCTACTACTGGCCGGAAGAACATTGCCTGAAGCATCATTCGCTCAAGATAGAGGCGGACGTCTGGGGATTGATAGCTGGCTCCCCAGAAATCTACTCCCTAGTGCTATTGAACCCAGAGCGTGTTCCCATCGAAGTATCAGGCGAACGCCTGCTTGCCATGTGCTGCCCGTGAGCTGACCCTCTACCCGGCTACCTACCGATTGGTTGTTGAGCATGCTCGTAAATAGTCATCCAAGGAATCGCTGTCACGGCACGCATCCCAGAGGTCTACCACTGGCTGCTGGTCCCCGTGCAGAAATCGCCCCACGAGGCCGTCGAGTGGCAGGCGTTCCGGCTCCCCTCGGGCACGATGCGCTCGCCGTCGCGCGAGCAAGAAGCTCAGAAACGACGAGTTGCGGCTCACCAGCCTCGCGGGCACGATTCTCAGGATGTCGCTCGATCGGGTCCCACTCTGGCGCAACAATCACGTCGCCGTGAAGCAGCTCGCCGAGGACTTCGGCGCGATGTCTACCTCCCTCGTCTCAAGGACTCCTCCGTGCTGGTCGGCGCCGTCCGTGACGGCCTCGGGTTGTTGACGTGGGAAGAGGAGAGTTTCGCCTTCGCCGACAGCTTCGATGAGCCGACGGGCCGTTACCGGGGATTGCGGGGCGGACAGCTCGTCTCCCTGGTCGAAGCCGACTCGCCCGGCCTGCTCGTGAAGGGGAGCGTTGCCCGTTCGCAGCTCGACGCCGATAACACGAAGGTGACTGTAGAAGGTGGATCGGGCACGCAAGATGACGGGGTTGTTGGACAGACGACTCCATCGCCGGGGCCCACGACGTCCTTCTCGCCGCAACCTCCGCCGGCCGCACTACTCCCCAGGCGATTCCATGGCACGGTGACGCTCGATGCGACGCGCGTGGGCCGCGATGCCGGCCGGGTTGCCGAAGAGGTCATCGCACACCTCACCGGACTCATTGGTGCGAGGGTAATCGTCACTCTCGAGGTCGAAGCCGATATTCCTTCCGGAGCTTCGGACCACGTCGTGCGTACAGTCACCGAGATAGTCGGACCCTGAAGTTCAGCAGCCACGGCTTTGAAAAGGAGTGACAGCTCGGGCTTCGCGAGGCGATCCGCAGCCATGAGACCCGACAAATCCGCGGATTTGGCGTTTCGGCTTCAGCCGGACTGGCGACCGCGGGCCGATTCCGCCTGTAGGCGGAACACCAGCGGGAATCCGCGGGCCATCAAAGGGGCTACTGGGAACTGCTGGACTATGCTAGAATTGAACAGGTTTTCGTCTCATCCCAAGAGGAGGGGGTCAGCTCGTGGCCGATCGCATGACTACGAGTGCCGCGCCGAACATGTTGGTCGAGGGCCAGCGGCTCGATCAACCCACATTTCACGCGCTCTACGAGATGATGCCCCCCGGTACCTGGGCCGAGTTGATCGATGGAGTGGTCTATCTCTCCGGCCCTGTTGGCCTTGAGCACGGCCGCGCCAACGTCCCCGTGATCGTCTGGCTGGACTACTACGCCGAACAGACTTCCGGGTTACGGGTCCTGGTCCACGCCACGACGATTCTCGGCTCCAAGAGTGAGCTGCAGCCGGATGCGCTCCTTCGCATCCTTCCTGAGTGCGGCGGTCGGACCCACGATGAGCAGGCTTTCATCGGCGGGCCTCCGGAGTTGGTCGTCGAGGTCTCGAAAGCAACCCGGTCCGTTGACCTCGGGCCGAAGCTGCACGATTATGAGCGGGCCGGGTGCTGGAGTACGTCGTGCGCGCGATCGAGCCGGACGAGATCTTCTGGTACGTTCAGGAACAGGGCGTGCTGGTGCCAAAGCTGATCGGTGAAGATGGGCTCTACCGTTCCACGGTCTTCCCGGGACTCTGGCTCGACCCGGTCGCACTCCTGAAGGGCGATACGCGCCGGCTCCCCGCCGTGGTCGACCTGGGCTGTGCCACAGCCGAGCATGCCGACTTTGTCGCCCGGCTGGCCGTGGCCAGGGGAAGATCTTGAGTAAAATTCGGTAACGTGCCAGGAGGCAACCCGCGGACGTTCGCGGAGTGGGTCTTCTGACCACTGCGGTGAACATCTTAGGGAGTAGAGAAGCGGGCCTGCGGCCCAACGGAAGATTCGTTCTACGGGCAGGCTCTTCGCCGTAGAACGGAATTCATTCGGGTGCAGTTCGTTTGGCTACAGGCATTTTCATGCGGCCCGAGGTAATTCCATCGGCTGGTCCGTGCGGATCTGAACGGCTTGGCGGTCCTGGAGTTGTTCCTGATACTGCTGGTAAGCCCAAGCGATGAACTCCTGCCAGTCGCCGTTCAGTTCGATACAGCGCAGGTGCAGCAATGCTTCGGCACGTCCGGGAATCGAACGCATGCCGGCACAATCCATCCGTTCGCCGACCACGTGCCGTACCGCGCTTCCACCTGGCCACTGGCGATCACCAGGTCTTGCTCGATCCATTCCCGGTAACGCATCATCTCCCGTCGAGGCTCCAGGTAGCCGATCAGTTTCTTCAGGGCCTGTCGTCGGCCCTTGGTTCCCGGCCCAGACATCGGCACTTGCTTCAACAACGTCTTCAACCGTTCCACCAACACCGCGGCACGCCCTTGGTAGACCAACTCCTTCAAGTCCTCGACCCAGGCGTTCAACTCCGCGCCTCCCTTCCTTGTGAAAGCGATGGCCCAGCTCCCACAACCTCTCCACCACGTGGCACACGTCCAGCGTGAAGATCGCCTTGGGAAATAACGGCTCCATGATCCCTTTCAACCCCTTGGCGCCATCCACCACGACCTGGACCGTCTTGGTCGTGTCCGGGCCAAAGCCACGCTTGGTGGCCTCCTCCCGCGCCCACGTCGCCGCCGCCTTTCGCCCTCCAAACGTCGCCCAGGTCTTCTTGTTGATCGGCCCGTGCAGCTTGCCGTCCGGACCGCGCCGGAGCGTGTACATCACCACCACGATAACTTCCTTGCCGTTCTTGCTCTTGTCCCCTTTTTTCCGGCGTTTCTTCTGGCCGCGCTTCTTCCTCTTGGCCTTGCCGCGATGCCGCTGGCATCCGCAACCGCAGCCCTTGGAATGCCCACGTTTTCCTCGCCGCTTGCGCAACTCCTGTTCGGTCGCCGTGGGCGGGCACTTACCGTCGATCTCGATCACCAACACCGCACCGTCGTCCGGTGGCGCGGCCATTTGTTGCATGAACGGGCCGGCCTGTCGCCCAAACCCAGCACCAAGTCTTCAATCGCCTCGGTCGAGGGCGACCATCCCAACACCGCCTTGCAAATCCGCCGACTGGCCGCGAAACTCATCCGCGTGGCCAACCGGGTCACGAGCTGCACCACCCATGGGGAAAATCCGTCCCGAGTGAGCCCCAAGGCCACGTCCAACGGATGGAACCCCGTCCCGCCGGCCACCGGCAGGACATGCGCTCGCCCGTAGGTGATCTCCCCGAAGACGGTCTTCAATTTGCGTTCCGCATAGCCGTCGCCCAACCGATAGCCCGCGATGGCCTGATACGGCTTCAGGTCCAACCGCAGGTGACGGTTGACCAACATCAGCCGCGTCAGCACACGACCCAAGCCGAACAGGAGAACCAAGAAACGCTTCTCGAATTCCCAAAACGTCCGTTCCTCAGCCTGGCAGAAGCCGATGAGTTCCTCAAACAGCCGCCGCGCTTCCGCAACCACCGATTCTTCAGTGGGTGGACAGGATTCGGTCCCGATGTTAAGTTGAACACCCATGGAGCATACTCCGAGCCGTGTCTGTGTGGCGCACAGGTATACGGTGAGGGTATGCTCCAGTTCTCTTTCTGCCAAGACCTGGCCGTTAATGGCCACCAACGGGCCTTCACTTCGAGCACAATCTCAAGAGAACCATCCGAATCACTTCCGCTGGCAATGAGTTAGGAAAATCGATCCTTTGTAGGCAAACCGATTGCACCCAATTCATCCCGTTTTCCCCAAGCCATCGCGAGACGACGCCCTCCCGTAGATGTTCACCGCAGTGGTCGGAGACCCGTACCCATCGCTGCACTATCACCTGGCCGATATGGGCCTCAGCGTAAATCGATCGGCATCGTACCCGTCCCGACACTGCTACCCGTCACTTTTCCGTCCGTCGCCAAACCTTTGGCCTGGTTGAAGTTAATCGGCCTTGTTATCCTCCTGGAGAGTCGCGATTCTGTCTCAGGCCAGGGATCGGGGATTGCAACGAATGTGGACCAGGGAGATGCTCCGCACGACGCTCTCAATCTGCTCGAGGAGGAGATGGGCCAATCGTACCCCGAGCTGGCGGACGACCAGGACCTTCGCGAATCCCTGAATCTCGACTCGGTGGACGTGGTCGGGCTGGTGATGCGGATCGAGCGGGAGTTCCGGGTCCGGCTCGCGACCGAGGAACTGGCCACGGTCGGCGCGTGGGCGACCTGCTCAGCCTGATGGAGTCGAAGCTGGCCGAGCGGCCGGACGGCTCGGTGACGAGACGGCCCCGGTCAGCCCGGAACCCGAACCCTCGTGAGTCGTCGGGGCTGTCGGTGGTCCCCGGATTGGCCACGCTCGTATCAGGGCGTTGAGGCGATCCATGCATCCCGCACCCGCACCCCGCACCCTGCGCCGGTAGGGCCATGGTCCGCTTCAAGGCCGCGAAGGCCGCGATCAGGCCGTCGATCGACGCTTCGTCGTGATTGGCGTTGCACTGGATCCGCAGCACCCCCGCATGGTAGGGACCGCCGGGAACAGGACCGACTGGACGTAATAGCCCCGGTCGAAGAGGAACTTGCCGGCGTTGAGCGTATCCGACTCGTCTCCGATGTAGACCGAGACGATCGGCGTCGCCCCGCCCATGACGATCAGGCCGAGGTCCGCCAGGCCGCTGGGTCAGGCGCTGGATGGCCCGGTCGAGCCGGGCGCGGAGCACCGGGTACTCGTCCGAGCGAAGGATGTCGATGACCGTCCCGATCGCCTCGAGGAACGAAGGGACGACCGGCCCGCCGAAGATGTACGGGGCACATCGGATCTTGAGCAGCCGATGGAACGGCTCGGGGCAGCCGATGAAGCCCCCGGCGCAGGAGAACGCCTTGGAGAGCGAGCCGATCACGAACGTATTCTCATAGCTGCCCAGGGTTTCGAGGACCGTCCCCCGGCCCTGCTCGCCCAGGACGCCCGTGCCGTGGGCGTCGTCGATGTAGAGCACGGCGTCGTGGCCGCGCGCCACCGCGTCCAGCTCGGCCATCGGCGGGATCCGGCCGCTCATGCTGTAGACGCCGTCGATGCAGACCAGGGCGCATCGGTAGGGCCGCAGGTCCTGAAGCGTCTGCTCGAGCGCCTCCGGGTCGCTATGCGCGAAGGTCGCCACTTTTGTGCCGTTGGCCCTGGCGATCTTGGCCGCCTCCTGCATCGAGGCTGTGCGCCTGCTCGTCGATCGCGATCGCGTCCTGGCGGCCGGCCAGGCCGGGGATCGCCCCCAGGTTCGTCAGCATCACCGAGGGGAGGATCAGTACCGACTCGACTCCCAGCCATTCGGCCAGCTTCTCCTCGGCGTCGATATTGGCCCGCACGCTGGCAAACGCCCGCGAGGAGCCGTTGTGCGTTCCCCATCGCCTGCAGGCCCGCGGCGCACCGCCTCCTGCACCCTCGGATCCTGGTCCAGCCCGAGGAAGCTGTCCGAGCCGAAATTGATCACCCGGCGGCCGTTGACCACGATCTCCCGGCCGGGGCCCGCCTCGTCGATCACCAGGTCCTTCAGGTGCGAATCGGGATGCTCCGCGCCGAACTGCTCGATGATCTTCACGAGCGTATTCTGGCGCAAGGCTTGACCCAACTTCTGGATCGGTGAGGACGCGGTCATGAATCCTCCTGATCGGACCGGCGTAGTCCGTGATGGATGGGATCATCGTCGGTCTTGCCGGTATCCTGGGCAAGACGGGCAAACAATTCCCAGGGCTTCGGAGTCGAAGTCCTGAGATCGCGATTGAAATCTTAACAATTTTAGAGATAGACTGGAGAATCGAGCTAGCTCAATTCGCAGCGATTCGGGGCATCGCCCGGGACATTCCGACTGCGGCGTTGTTGGGCTGCAACGTGTTCCCCAATCGAGGGCGAGCCGAACCGTTCTGCGCGTCGAGCGTAGAAACCACGGATACAGGCCGGAAGGAAGGCCCCCGACATGAGGGATGCCATGAAGGAGCGAATCGGGTCGAGACGAGGGAGCTGGCGACCGGACCGATGCTCGCCGCGGCGATGGTGGGGTCTGGCCTGTTCCGGATGCCGCCCGGCGACGTGCCGGCGCGCGGCGGAAGCCGGGGCCCGGTGCCCGAGGGTTGGTCGCGGATGCCGCCGTCGCTGCTCCGCTACTCGGACGAGCAGACGGTGGCCGGGACCGCCGCGGTCTTCTCGGCGATGGAGGCCATGGGCGTCGCGCCGGGTCGGTTCGAGGGCTGGGGCGTCGTGGCCGCGTCGCGATACCTGGGGCGGGCGAACCTGGCCGCGGCCCTGCGGAGTTTCCATGCCGAGGGGGTCTGGGGCATCTCGCCCCACCTGATCCCCCACTTCGCGCTGCATTCCCCGTCCGGGACGATCAGCCTGGCATTGGGACTGCATGGGCCGAACCTTGGGGTCGGTGGTGGGCTGTATGCCGCCGCCGAGGGGGTCCTTGCGGCCCTGACCTGGCTGGCGGCCGGGATCGTGCCGGGCGTCTGGCTGGTCCTCACGGGCTGGTCTCCGGAGCTGATCCCGAACGATCGCGACGCCGCCGCGCCTCCCCGGCGAATGCCAGGCCCTGGCCCTGGCCTTGACCGCCGACGGCGCCGAGCGCGGGCGGCCGGCGCTCCGGGTCGTCGCGGGCGGGGATCGGCCCCGGGGGCGGCCCCGGTCGACCTGGTTTCCCTGGCCGAGAGCCTCGAGATGCGGGGAGGTCCCTCGCCCCGGACGATCGCGACGGATCCCAGCGGTCGGCTGCGGGTCGAGCTGGTGGAGGGGTACGAGAACCCGGGGTGACGCGACAATGGACAGGGATGAACCGATCTGGATCACGGGCGTGGGGGCCGCGACGCCGCTCGGCTGCGATCTGGCGGAGATCGAGTCGAACCTGCTGGCCGGGCGGTCCGGTGTCTCGCCGGTGACCCGGTTCGCGACGGCGGATTACCCGAGCCGGATCGCCGCGCAGGTCGGGAGGATCCCCGCGCCGCCGGGTTGCGATCCCCGGACTTTCGCGGCCATGGGCCGGCTGGACCAGCTCGCCCAGTGGTGCGCCGTGACGGCGCTGCGCGACGCCGGGCTCTGGGGCGACGCATCGCGAGGCGCGGGTCGGGCTGGTGCTGGGCCTGGGTGCCGAGCTGATGTACCTCTGGGAGACCGATGATCTCGGCGGCGGGCAACCGGGTCTACGACCCGGACCAGGACCGGGAATCGACGATCGAGCGGACCCGTCGCGCGCTGGGGCTCTCCGGGCCGGTCGCTGGCGCTGTCGGCGGCCTGTGCCAGCGGCAACCACGCGCTGGAGTTCGGCCGCCAGTGGCTGCGGCTGGGCCTGGTGGACGTCTGCGTGGCGGGGGCCTGTGACCTGGCCGTCACGCCGATCGGTCTGGCGACATTCGGCAACCTGCGGGCGCTCTCGCGGCGGAACGCGGACCCGGCCGCGGCGTCGCGGCCGTTCGACCGCGGCCGCGACGGGTTCGTCCTGGGCGAAGGGGGCGTGGCGTTCGTGCTGGAGCGGGCCGCCGACGCCCGCCGGCGCAAGGCCGGCGCCTACGCCGAGGTCGCCGGCTACGGATCGACCAGCGACGCCCACCACCACGTGATCCCCAGCCCCGACCCCGCCCCGGCTGTCGCCGCCGTGCGGCAGGCCCTGGCGGATGCGCGCATCGAGCCCGGAGCAGGTCGACCACATCAATGCGCACGCCACGGGCACACCCGTCGGCGACGCCGCCGAGGCGGCGGTCCTCCGCATCGTGCTGGGCGACGACGTCGACCGCATCCCGGTCTCCTCGACCAAGAGCCTCACCGGCCACATGCTCACCGCCGCGGGCGCCTTCGAGGCCCTGGCCTGCCTCACCGCCCTGCGGCACCAGACCATCCCGCCGACGATCAACCTCGACGACCCGGATGTCGACCTTTGCCTCGTCGCCAACGAGGCCCGGCCGCACCGGGTCAGGATCGCCGTGTCCAACTCGTTCGGCTTCGGCGGCAGCAATACCAGCCTGGTGCTCCGCGCGGTGTAGATGAAGGCAGCGGGATGGACGACCGCGAGCGGGATGCCCGTGCGGACCGGCCAGGTGGTAGAATCGTGACTCGATAGACCGCTGTCCGCCCCCACCGAACGGGAGGTCCCGGCGCGGTCCAAGGGGAAAGGGCGATGCTCGAATACTTGCATCTGAAGAATGTCGGACCCGCTCCCGAGATGGAGATGGAGCTGGCACCTCGGCTCAATCTCATCACGGGCGATAATGGGCTGGGCAAGACATTCCTGCTGGATATCGCATGGTGGGTGCTGACGCGGACTTGGGCCAGGATGCCAGTGACACCTCCTGCTCGCGGGTGGAAGGTTCCGGAGGGACGGCGAGAGGCACTTCGGCGATCGCTTACGGGTACAGGAATGGATCGGGCAGGGTCTTCAAGAACGAGAGTATCTATAACCGCGTTGACCAGTATTGGCCCTTGAAACCCGGTCGTCCGTCTGTCCCCGGCATTGTGATCTACGCGCAAGTGGACGGCGGTTTCTCCGCCTGGGACCCGGCCCGAAACTACTGGAAGGAGAAGGGACTCGGAACAACCCGAGGGACCCCGGCCTACCTCTTCAGGCCGGAGGAGGTCTGGGATGGACTCCCGTCGACAGTCCGAAGAAGCTTGTGCAACGGACTCATCCTGGATTGGGCGAGCTGGCAACGGGAAAACGGGCGAGGCCTATGGTCAGCTCACGGCGTCCTGCGGGCTCTCTCTCCTTCCCCAAAAGAGCCGTTAACACCGGGAAAGTTGACGCGGATCGCCCTGAACGACGCGCGAGATCAACCCACCTTGGCGACGCCTTATGGCCAGGAAGTGCCGCTCGTCCTGGCCTCCGCCGGGATGAGGCGGATCGTGGCGCTGGCCTACATGCTTGTCTGGACCTGGCAAGAACATTTGCGGGCCTGCAGATCCGGGAGTACGAAGCCGGCCAAGAGATCATCTTCCTGATCGACGAGATCGAGGCCCACCTTCACCCGCAATGGCAGCGCCGGATCTGTGAAGGCCCTCCTCGATGTGATGGAGGCCCTGACGGGAACCCGTTCGGTGTCCGTTCAGATCATCACCACGACGCACTCGCCGCTGGTATTGGCTTCCGCGGAGCCAATTTTTGATCGGGAAAAGGATGCTTGGTTCGATCTCGATCTGTATCAAAACGAGGACGGGGAGCGCGTTCAACTAGAGAAACGTGATTTCGTGCGACGTGGCGACGTCTCGAACTGGCTCACGAGCGAGGCGTTCGACCTGAAAGAGCCGCGGTCGATCGAAGCGGAAGAAGCGATTACGAAAGCGCTGTCATTGGTCAAGATGCCTGCACCCTCCAGGAAGCAGATCAACGAGGTTGACCGACTGCTCCGGAATTCCCTGAGCGATGTCGATCGGTTCTGGGTACGTTGGACGGAATTCCGGAGGAACGGCGAGGCGGCAAAATGATTCGAGTGATCCCGGCGCCGGAGCCCCCTGCCTTTGATAAGCGAGTTCGCAAGCCCGGCTTGAGAGCAATCGCCGAGATGGTCGGAGAGAAGCCGTACAGGAGAGGAGGTCGCCGATTTCAGAAACTCGCCGATCGCCGAGAGGACATACCCGCGGAGAAATTCCCTCCGTACTGGACCGAGGCGCTTGACGATCTCATGCGGCTTACGATCGGATCTGCGCCTACTCCTGCTTTCGCATCCACCCCGTGACCGGAAGCCGATCGGTCGACCATATGGCCGCCAAGTCCCGCCGCCATGACAAGGTCTACGAGTGGTCGAACTACCGGCTGGCCTCGTCGCTACTCAATGCGAGAAAGAACGATTTCGGTGATGTGCTCGATCCCTTCGAGATCATGGACGGGTGGTTCCAGCTCGAGCTGCTCGGCTTTCAAGTCGTGCCGGACGCCCGAACTCACGGCCCGAATTCGCACCCGAGTCAAGCAGACCATCGACCGGCTGGGTCTGGACGACTTTCGGCGCTCGCGCGAGCGCGACGCCGAGAACTACTGGTCTCGAAGGGTCTCGCTGGTCGTTCTCACCGAGGAGTCGCCCTTCGTGGCGAAGGAGCTACGTCGTCAGGGGCGACTCAACGACGGGGACATCTGATGAATGCGCTCCACGTCCGTTGGTGGCCGATTCATCGCATTGGAAGTAGCGCTGTACGTCGATCGTCGCACGGTCGTCATCGGAGTACATCGAGTGGCAATCGCAACGGAGTGAGCCATGCCGTCGGAGGGACCAGTAGCGATCGTGACCGGTGCGTCGAGCGGGATCGGGTGGGCGCTGGCACGCCGGCTGGGTGCCGAGGGTTATCGCGTCGGGCTGATCGCCCGCCGCCGCGATCGCGCTGGAGGCCGCGGTCGGCCACGATCGTCGCGGCCGGCGGCACGGCCGTCGCGGCGGTCGCCGACGTCGGCGACCGCGCCGTGCTGCGCGCGGCCGTCGCCGAGATCGAGGGCCGGCTCGGTCCGATCGACGTCATGGTCGCCAATGCCGGTTACGGCATGCCCACGCGGCTCGATCCGCTGAACACCGCCGAGGTCGAGCAGACGTTCCGGGTCAACGTCATGGGGGTGATCTATTCGATCGAGGCGGTCTTGCCGGGTATGCTCGCTCGCGGGCAGCGGGCATCTGCTGGCGATCTCCAGCCTGGG
Organism: uncultured Isosphaeraceae bacterium; assembly: GCA_963842405.1. Lineage (GTDB taxonomy): Bacteria > Planctomycetota > Planctomycetia > Isosphaerales > Isosphaeraceae > CAVZRC01. The sequence goes on from CAWJGW010000058.1 coordinate 142,832, forward strand.
GGCCTTCAAGGGCCTGCCGGGCGAGTCGGCCTACTGCGCCAGCAAGGCGGCGGTGAACGCCTACATGGAGGGCCTGCGGATCGCCCTGCGGACCCGAGGCGTGGTGGTGACGACCGTCTGCCCGGGCTTCGTCCAGACGCCGATGACCACGATGAACACGGCGATGCCGTTCCTCATGTCGGCCGATGCCGCCGCCCGGCGGATCGCCCGGGTGATCGCCCGCCGACGCGGCGGAGTCGTTCGCTTCCCCTGGCCGATGGCGATCCTGATGTCGATGATCGCCCGGCTCCCCGACGCGGTCGTCGCCCGGCTGGTCCCCGTCGAGACGAAGCCTCATCCCGACCCGGCGGAGCGCACCCGATGATCGACCTGGCCCTCAAGATGCTGCTCGACGAGAAGGCCCGGTTCGCGGCCACCGTGCTCGGCGTGGGGTTCGCCGCCGCGCTGGTGCTGGTCCAGGTCGGCATCTTCTTCGGCCTGCTCGAGAACGCCAGCATCACCATCGACCGGCTCGACGCCGACCTCTGGGTCACGTCGCGGAATGCGCCGAACGTCGACTTCGGCAACCCGTTCCCCGAGGGCTACGTGCAGCGGGTCCGCTCGATCCCGGGCGTGGCGCGGGCCGACAACCTGATCGTCTGGTATGCGATCGTCGCGCTGCCGACCGGCGCGAAGGAGTCGGTCGTTTACTACGGGCTGGAAGACTTCCCCGCCTGGCATTTCCCGTGGGACGTCGAGTCGGGCAATCCGGCCGACCTCCGCCGCGGGCGGTACGTGATGCTCGACGCCTCGGCCGAGCGGCGGTTCGGCCCGTTCCACGTCGGCGACTACCGCGAGGTCTCCGGGCAACGGCTCAAGATCATCGGCCGGACCCGCCAGGCGCTCTCGTTCACCACCAGCCCGATCGCGTTCCTCGACTACCGGCTGGCCCAGTCGCTCTCGCCTTATGAGCTCGACGGCCGGACGACGTTCATCGTCGTCCGGCTGGAGCCGGGTGCCGACGCGTCGGCGGTCCGTCGCGAGATTCGCGACCGCCTGCCTTACAACGACGTTTATTCGAGGGATGAGTGGGCGTCGCGGTCGCGCGGCTACTGGATCGAGAGCACCGGGCTGGGGCTGACCCTCTTCCTGACCGTGGCCCTGGGCGCGCTGGTGGGCGTGGTCATCGTGGCGCAGACGCTCTACGCCTCGACGACCGAGCACCTGACCGAGTTCGGCACGGTCAAGGCGCTCGGCGGCGGGAACCTGACCGTCTATGGGATCATCGCCGAGCAGGCGTCGTTCGCGGCGGCGCTGGGCTACGGCCTGGCCCTGGCGATGGCGCTCGGCCTGGCGCCGGTCCTGGAGCGGTTCGACATGAGGATGACCGTCTCCCCGACGCTGGCGGCCCTGGTCTTCGTGGGCACTCAGGCGCTCTGCCTGGGGGCCGCGTCGCTGTCGTTCCGCAAGGTGGCGTCGCTCGACCCGGCGATCGTCTTCCGGGGTTGAGTCGCCATTCCGACACCGTGACGAGCGATTAGGCGATTCCATGACCGTGCTCGAGGCTCACGACGTGTCGAAGATCTACCGCGAGGGCCCTCACGAGGTGCCGGCGCTCCGTGGGGTCTCGCTCACCGTGGCCCGGGGCGAGATCGTGGCGGTCGAGGGCCCGTCGGGCTCGGGCAAGACGACGCTCCTGTGCGTCCTGGGCTGCCTGCTGACCCCCACCGGCGGCCGGGTCATCATCGACGGCCGGGAGGTCAACCCGCAACGGCCCGCGCAGCTCCGCGAGCTCCGGCAGCGGTCGATCGGCTTCGTCTTCCAGCAGTTCAACCTGTTCGGGGCGCTGACGGCCTCCGAGAATGTCCAGTACGGACTGAACCTCAAGGGCTGGACGGGCCCGAAGGCCCGTCAGGAGGCCGAGCGGGTGCTCGACGCGGTCGGGCTGGGCGATCGCAAGGACTTCCGGCCCCGCGACCTCTCGGGCGGCCAGCGGCAGCGGATCGCCGTGGCGCGGGCGCTGGCCGGCCCGTCGGGCGTGATCCTCGCCGACGAGCCGACCGGCAACCTGGACTCCGAGAACGGGACGCGCGTGCTCGATCTCTTCCGCGACCTGGCCCGGTCCGAGGGCCGGGCGCTGGTGATCGTCACCCACGACCCGCGCGTCCGCACGATCGCCGACCGCGTGGTGACGATCCGCGACGGCCGGTTGTACCACACGGAGGATTGAACCGATGTCCGCGTCGATGCTCCTGGGCCGGGTCGTGCTCCCCGCGACCGCCCTGCTCCTGGCGATCGCCCTGGCCTGGCACTGGGTGCAGGGCATTGCGGTCCGGTCCGGATCGGCAATGGCCCGGCCGTCAGCCGACAGGCCCAGCGACGGCTCGCCGGTTGCCGGCGACCTGTCCGACCGGGTGACGGCGGAGGGGCGGGTCGTCGCTTATCCGGGTGCCGAGGTGACCGTCGGGACGGAGGTCCTCGGGACGATCGTGAGCATGCCGGTCCAGGAGAATGCGGCCGTGCACAAGGGCGACCTGCTGGTGGAGTTTCGGGCCGACGAGGTGCGAGCCTCACTCCGCGAAGCGCACACGCGCGGCTGACCGAGGCCGAGGTGGGCCTCCGCCTCGAGCAGGCGCGGTCCGGGCTCGACCGGATCTTGCCCAGGCTGCACCGGGCCAGCCGCCAGACTCCGCAGACGCTCCGGGAGAATCTCACGGCGGCGACGGCCCGACGCGACGCGGCCCGCGCGGACGTCGATCGTCTCGAGGCCGAGGCCGCCAGGTACCGCATCCTCGCCCCGATCGACGGCGTCGTCGTCGCGCGCCACGCGGACCCTGGCGAGACGGTCAGCCCGGCGGCTCCCCTGGTGACGATCGTCGACCTGACCCGGGTTCGGGTCGAGGCCGAGGTCGACGAGTTCGATGTCCCCCGGATCACTCTTCGGGCCCACGCGACGATCACCGCCGAGGGTTATCGCGGCCGTCGATGGCGGGGCGAGGTCGAGGAGATCGCCGCCGTCGTCGTCGCGCGACAGACCCGCCCCGCGGACCCCGGCCGTCCGGCCGACACCCGCGTCCTGCTCGTCAAGGTTCGGTTCCGGGAACCGAACCCTTTGAAGCTCGGCCAGCGGGTCGAGGTCCAGATCGACGGACCATGACCTTGAAGCGCGGGGGCTCAACCTGTTCCAGCCAGCCAGGTCACGAGCCGTTCGATGGTGGGCCGGTGTCGGATCAAGATCGCCATTGAGAAAGATATCCCAAATCGTCTTGACATCGCGGGGCCAGCGCGTTACCTTGCAGTTGTTGATGGCTCGAGATGGACCATCCACCTTTCCGGCTATGGCGGCCCTACTGTGCGAAACTGCACCAGTGGGGTTTTTTTACGCCCCAAGTCGTTCGATGACCGGACAATCGGGATGTTCCCGTTACCGCGGTAACGATTGCCGCATGCAAGGGTCTCAGGAGGGTTTAACTCCCTCATGTTTCCTGGAGGCGCGGCATGTTCCCGGTGATTTATAGCTCGTCGAGCAGTTTTTGCATTCTCGTGCCGAGCTACAACCCCCTGATCGAGCAACACGCTCGCGAAGTCGGCGCCCCTGAGAAGGCGGGTTCCGGCTTCCGCCCCGGTCGGGGTGTTCCCGGGCATTGTGCCGACTCCCGACTATTGTGGTGTGTCCTACCGACGAACCCAGAGGTCCCAGCCGGTGAACCCGATGGAAAGGAAAGCTCGTTCGAGGCGCGAATCCTGTCGGGATCGCACCTCCGACGGTGAAGCCCTGGACCCCCAACGGCGCAGCCGGCATGGGAACTGCACGAGCCATACCGTGGGGCCGAGGCGCTGCTCACGGCCGGCGTCCGTTGGGAGGTCGCCATAGCTAGCCACGGACAATTCGTGGACGAGGCGATCCGCCGGTTTCGCGCCGCCGGGTCGCACGAGGGTTTCTTCCAGGCCGCTCCAACCCCGAGTGCGCCAATCCCGCACCGCAAAGAGAGAGCGAGGACGCCATGTTCAGACCATTCCGAGATCGTGCTGAGGCCGGCCGACAGCTTGCTGGAAAGCTCGTGGCGTACGCCGGTCGCCCGGACGTGCTGGTACTGGCCCTGCCGCGCGGCGGCGTGCCGGTGGGCTATGAGGTCGCCCAGGCACTGGAGGCGCCGCTCGATGTCTTCGTCGTCCGGAAGCTGGGTTTGCCGGGCCACGAGGAGTTGGCGATGGGCGCCATCGCGTCGGGAGGGGTCATGGTCTTCAATGAGGACGTGATCCAGTCGCTGAATCCCCCAATCCGCATGGTCGAAGCCGTCGCCACGCGGGAGCTTCAAGAGCTGGGACGGAGAGAGCGGGCTTATCGCGGCGACCGCGCGGCGCTCGAGGTGGAGGGTCGCACGGTGATCCTGGTGGACGACGGGCTCGCGACCGGCTCGACGATGCGGGCCGCGGTCAAGGCCCTGCGCAGGCTCGAGCCCGCCCGGATCGTCGTGGCTGTCCCGACCGGGGCGCCCGCCGCCTGCGCCGAGCTCGGCCTCGAGGCCGACGAGTGCATCTGCGGCATCAGGCCCGACCCCTTCTTGCCGTCGGGGTCTGGTACGAGGATTTCTCCCAGACCACCGACGACGAGGTTCGTGACCTCCTCGAACGGGCGACCGTCAGGACGTTGGTCTCAACAGCCGAACGATAGGGAATCGATCGCAATGCGTGCCATGGTTCTGAATGCCCTCGATCTGTTGATGGACAATCCGGCGCCGCTGCGATTGTCCCATCTTCCCGCTCCGGTTCCGGCCGAGGGTGAGCTTTTGATCGAGGTCCATACTTGCGGCGTCTGCCACACCGAGCTGGACGAGATCGAGGGTCGGACGCCCCCGCCGCAGCTACCGATCGTCCTGGGCCATCAGGTCGTCGGCTGTGTCGCGGCCCTGGGCGCGGGGGCTGGAAGCTTTCGGCCGGGCGATCGCATCGGCGTCGCCTGGATCTTCTCCGCGTGCGGGAGATGCAGCTTCTGCCTGCGAGGCGAGGAGAACCTCTGCGAGCAGTTCCGGGCGACGGGTCGCGACGTCAATGGCGGCTATGCCGAGCTGATGACCGTGCCCGAGGCGTTTGCTCATCGCATTCCCGAGAACTTCTCGGATGCGGAAGCCGCCCCCCTGCTCTGCGCGGCGCGATCGGCTATCGGTCGTTGCAATTGACCGGCATGCGGGACGGGCAGAGCCTGGGGCTGACTGGCTTCGGCGCCTCGGCGCAGCCTGGTCCTGAAGATGGTGCGACATCGTTACCCCCACTCCCGTGTCTTCGTGTTCGCCCGCGCGGAGGCAGAGCGTGCCTTCGCCCGGGAGCTGGGCGCGGCCTGGGCCGGCGACACCGCCGACGAGGCCCCGGAGAAGCTACATTCCATCATCGACACGACGCCCGCGTGGACTCCGATCGTCGAGGCGCTCAAGAACCTCGAACCGGGCGGGCGGCTGGTGATCAATGCGATCCGCAAGGAGGATCGCGACAAGGACGCGCTGCTCCGCCTCGATTATCCGGCTCACCTCTGCGCGAGAAGGAGATCAAGAGCGTCGCGAACGTCGCACGGGCCGATGTCCGCGCATTCCTGCAACTCGCCGCCGAGGTCCCGATCGCGCCCGAGGTCCAGGAATATGTCTTGGAGGACGCCAATCGGGCGCTCGTCGAGATGAAGTCGAGGGAGGTCCGCGGGGCCAGGCCATGAGGATCACTTGACGACTCATTGCGGACGACCGTCAACCCCGCAGTTCGAGCCCGGTCAACGTCGCGTTGCCGCTGCCGAACTTGTCGGCGGCGATGCCCATCCGCTGAAGCATGGTTACGTACAGATTGCACAGCGGCGGGTGGTTGTTTTCGTCGAAGGCCAGATGCTGGCCGTGCCTGAAGCCGCCACCGACCAGCAGGACGGGCATGTTCTTGACGCTGTGTTTGCCGGCGTCGCCCAGGTTGCTGCTGAAGAACACCATCGTTCGATCCAGTAAGCTCTCGCCGTCTTCCTTCGTTGCGCGTAACTGGGTCAGGAAGTCACGCAAGGTCTTCAGCTCTTCGAGTTCAAGAATCTTGAGCTGGGCGATCTTGGCCGGATCCTGGCCGTGGTGCGACAGGTCGTGATGGCCCTGGTTCACGCCGGGAATCGGCGGCACGTTGCTGGTGCCCAAGAGTTGCAGTGTGATCAGACGCGATGAGTCGGTCTGCAAGGCGAGGTGGATCAGGTCGAGCCAGAGTCGGGTCTTGCCGACAAGGTCCGCGCTGTTCTGGATGTTGACCGGAGGCTTGGCCTTTACCTTGGGCTTGGGTTTCTTCGACCAGGCGGCGGCCTGTGCCAGCCGCTGCTCCAGCTCGCGGACGCTGGTGAAGTACTCGTCGAGCTTTTCGCGGTCCCCGGCGCCCAGGTCATGCTTCATTCTCCTGGCTTGATCGCGGACCGCGTCGAGGACGCTCTGCCCGTCCACCAGCCGCCGAGCCTGGGCCTTCACCTCATCGGGTCGCCCTTCCAGAAACAACTTGGCGAACACGTTCGACGGCCAATCCTCCGTCGGCACGGGCGCACCGCTCCTGGTCCAGGAAAGGCCGGAACCCTCGCAAGACAGCGTGAGCGTGGCGAAACGCGTCTGGCCGTAAATATGATCGGCCGCGAACTGGTCGAGTGAGATGGTGTTCTTGAAGCCCGCCCGACGTTCCGGATGCGGGGCCGCGGTCAGAAAGCTATAGTTGGAATCGTGGCTGGGGCCAACGTCGGGATGCGACAGCCCGGAGATCACCGTGAAGTCGTCGCGAAGGTCTTTCAAGACCTCCAGGTAGGGTGAGAGCGGATAATCCCGGCCGGCTTTTTCCGGGAAGAAAAACGGCGGATGCAAGCCCAGCGGTGTGTTGATGCAAACCATGCGGCGGGGACATCCGCCAGACGCGGCGGCGCGGACCTGTTTCGGGCGCATCGCGTCGAAAAGCGGCAGTGCCATCGCCACACCGGCGGCGCGAAGGAAAGTCCGGCGGTGAACATTCATCGGCAAGTCTCTCGTGGTAGGGACCCCGGGATCAGTTGATTGATACGGGTGCACCGAAGACTCGGGCATGATGGCTCGGGCTTCATTTATTGCGGAATAGCTCACTCCGCACAATTTCATGGATCAGCGATCGCAATCCATAATCCTTCGCGCCGATCTTCGCGACGATTGCTTCCACCGTCTCCCGGTCGGATCCTGAGGCGCTCGGCCCGTGGAGTACGCGATCAGTTTCGTGGTCAAGGCTCGCGCAGGCGCGGCTTGTCCCGCAAGAGGACTTGCTTGAGCTGGTCGATGTTCTCGAACCGCTCGCCGTCGGCCGTGACGTCGGCGGGGTCCACCTTCTTGCCCTTGAGATACGGCATCCGCCGGCCGTCGACGATGACGGTTTCGCCGAGCCCGGTGGCGCGGTAGTTGTCGCGCCAGCCGCCGATGCAGTCGAAGCTCTCCAGGGCAAATCCGGGGGGATCAATCTTGCGATGGCAGGCGCCGCACGATTCGATCGAGCGGTGCTTGGCCAATTGCTCGCGAATCGTCCTGGCACCGCGAATGTCGGGGTCGATCACCGGCACATTGTCGGGCGGCGGTGGCGGAGGCGTCCCCAGGATGCGATCCAGGACCCACGCCCCGCGCAGCACCGGTGAGGTCGTCGTGCCGTTGGCCGTCACCTTCAACACGCTGGCCATCGTCAGCACTCCGCCCCGATGGCTGCCCGGCGGCAGCGTCTTCTTCTGGAACTCCCAGCCATCCACTCCGGGGATGCCGTAGTGCCTGGCCAGACGGCCGTTGAGCATCGTGAAGTCGGACGCGACGAAGTTGGTGAGACTCAGGTCATTCTTGAGGACTTCGTCGAAAAACAACTCGGTCTCGCGGATCATCGACACTTTCAGCAAGTGGTCGAATTCGGGGTACAGGATGTGGCTGGGCTCCGTCGCGTCGATCGCGCAGGCGCCAGCCACTGGCCGACGAAATTCTCGGTGAAGGCCGCCGCCTTGGGGCTCGCGAGCAATCGCTCGACCTGTTGTCTGAGGACGTCTGGCCGGCGTAGCTTCTGCTGTTCGGCGAGCGTGAAGAGCTCGTCGTCGGGCATCGTGCTCCAGAGAAAGTAAGACAACCGGCAGGCCAGGGCAAAGTCGTCGAGCTTCCCGGGCGCTCGCGGAGGAACAGGAACTCGGGCGAGATCAGCACGCCCTTCAAGGCGGCCCGCATCGCCGGCTCGAATGGATAACCCTCCGCCAGCTTGGCCTGGACAATGGCCACAAACGGCGCAACGTCGTCAGCGGTCACGGTCCGGCGAAACGCCCGACGCGTGAAGGACGTGAGGATTCGCTCGGCATCGACCAGGGGCCGATCCGAGACAACCTCCACGCGGTCCCCGTAGTTGTTATCCCGGAACGTCTTTTGCGCAGGCCTCCGAAGATGCGGCGATGACTTTCCGGCGGCCATGTCGGGTTCAGCGGCCCTTCGACGTCGATATACTGGACCGCCAGCCCGGGCCCGTCCCATTTCTCGGCACCGACCTTATGCACCGTGCTCGCGTTCGCGAACCCATAAGGGAGCATCATGATGGTCGTGTGCGGCTCCATGTACCGCACGAACTCATACACGGTCGGTTTGCCGGGCGGAGCGTCGAAATAGCCGACCAGGCCGCTCTTTCCCGTCAGGCTCGTGCCGCTTGCCGTCACACGAAAGGTGACGGGCTTGCCCGCGCTTTGAAAGGCGGACGCCGAGATGCGAAAACGATAGTTGCCACCTTCTGACGGCCAAAACTGGGTCGCCCCGACGCTATGCCATTCGGACGAGCAGAAGCATACCACCTCGCCGTCTTTGAGGAAGCGATACACATTCTCCGTCGTTCCCCGAACCGGGTATCCGTCCTTGAGGCTATGTCGCTTGGGGATCGACGGCGGCGGCTTGGGACGGTTGGCGATCGCCACGTTCAACGCCGCGTCGGCCGCTTCGAGATACTTCTCCAACAACCACGGCCAAAGGCCGTGGTATTAGGAAGGCCCCCGAGGGGGCCGTTGAGGTAAGGTAGCCCCCGCTGGGGGCTGTGGTTCGGAAAGCCCGACCGGGGCTCTCCCGTGATGAAGCCCCCGTTGGGGGCGATGAGTCAGGAAGGCCCCGTTGGGGCCGTTGGTCTTACTCGAAGTTCAACTCACCCTGGCGACGGTCCAGTTCATCCTGGTCTCGGATATACTGCCGCACCCGAGCCTCGTCAAGGCCCACCGTGCTCACGCAGTAACACGTTGCCCAGAAATGAAGGCCCGTCATCCGACGCTCGTGAAGCAACTCGCGATGGATGCGAACGGCTTCTTGCCCTTCAGGAATCCGATCGTATGCGCCACACTGTACTTGGGTGGAATGCTCAGGCACAGGTGGACGTGGTCAGGCATCGCATGCCCTCCAACAGCTCGACTCCGCGTTGACGGCACAAGTCCCGAAGGATTGGGCCGATCTGATGCCGCAGCCTTCCGTAGAAGACTTTGCGGCGGTACTTCGGTATGATCACCACGTGGTACTTGCACTCCCACCTCACATGGGACAAGCTCTGCCATTCGTGCATGGGCTCCTCCTTCCTGCCCCACGGGGCCTTCCTGGAAGGAGGAGCCTATGTTATTGACGGAGGAATGCACGCCGGATCGCTCGAAGCTCTTCGGGTCGCACGGCCAAAGGCCGTGAATTTAGAACATTAAGAAGGACGAGGTGTGATTCGCCGCGCCGGCATTGTCAAAACCGTCGGCCGAGCCATCCTCGGGCAACTGCTCTTTCAGGTTGATGTGAATGCCCAGCAGATCGCGCACGGTATTCTCGTACTCGACCCGATTCAGCCGGCGGAGGACCACCCTCCCCTGAGCGGCCCGTGCGGCAGCATCGGCGGCCGCCACACGAGGGGCAAGCCAGCCGGTCAGGGCCTGAACGTCCTGCGCTGGAGGACGCGGCTTTCCCTTCGGAGGCATTTCCCCTGCCTCGAGTCGCTCGATCACCGCGGTCCAATGTGCGCGGGTGGCGGCATCAGCGAAGTCGGTCGTCAAGTTGTCCAGCCGGAACTTCCCCTTGGGCTTGTCTGGGCCATGGCAAGCGACGCAATGGCGGACCAGCAACGGCCGGAACTGATTGTCGAAAAGCTTGGCGTCAGCCATCTGCTCGATGCTTGGCGGCGACGCCACGACCGACGCCACGCCAAGCAGCGTCAAACCGACGCCAGCCCACAACCCGACCCACGCTCGCCACCCGGCCATGGAATCTCTCCGCCCTCATCGACGTGGGATCGTTCCTACACTTGCCTTCCCAATTTCACTGGCGAGCGAGTGGGCGATGAGGGACTCGAACCCCCGACATCCTGCGTGTAAAGCAGGCGCTCTAACCACTGAGCTAATCGCCCATCCGGTCAACACGACCGTGATTCATCCACGTTAGCGTTCTCGCTCCGCGAATTCCATCCGAAACCGGCCGGCTCATTGCGGTGTAGGGCTATCGCCCAAGGAGCGTGGTGAGGCTGGGGCTTCGGCTGGCTCGGGCTCGTCGAGTAGGAGGAGGACGATGGCGATGGCGTCTTGGCCGGTGCGGCCTTTTCGTCGCCCGGCAGGATGCGTTTGGCCGAGACGACTTTCCAGCCAGTGTCGATCCCTTCGAGTCGGAACCGCACCAGCTTCAGTCGTAATCGTGTCGGCGGGTCGCCCAGCGAGGCGAGGCGATCGGTCACGTTGGCGATCACCTCGGCCTGATCGTAGACGAACGGGCCATCCGGCTTGAGCGTCCAGAAGGGCCGCTTGAGCAGGGCATTCCACTGCTGGGGCGACTCGGCAACCGCGAGGGCCAACGCCTTGGCATCCTGGGGCAGGGGAGGCTTGGCCGACTCGATCAGCATCTTGTAGGTCGGGAGAAGCCGTTTCGGCTCGAGCACTTTGGACACGTTTTCGAACACCTTGCCGAGCTGTTCGGCCGAGTCGAAGATGTCGTTGGGGTCGCCGCTCTGCATCTTCTCGTACATGCCCGACTTCTTGGCCTCTTCCTTCGCCTCGTGGAGCTTGTCGAGGGTCTCGCCGGCAAGTCCCATCGCGTTCTTGGGCGTGAACCGGCCGGCGGCCTTGTCGTAAGTGAACTCGGAATCGACCTTGGCGTGGAACGTCGCCAAAGGCGCGAATGACCCTTTCAGAGTTTGATCGCGGGGTCTCTGCCGGCCGAGACTCCGCACCGAGCCGATCCCCGGGGGCTCTTCGATCGTGCTCAGCTTTCCGGCGGCCTCGTTATCCTGGCGGGCCAGCGCATCCAGGTAGTCACCGGCGACAAGCTCGACGGCGTCCCGTTGCCGGGGCGGTCGCGGCTTGATACTGAGCCTCGGCCAGTAGACCATCACGCCCACGGCCCCGACGGCCAGGATCGCCAGCAGGCCCAGCCCGATCCATTGCCATCGCCGCGATCGACGCTGGATCGCGTCCTCGGAGGGGATGAACGCCGATTCGGCCGCGCTCGGGTCGGCGGCGGTACCGGCCTTGGGGGACGCGGGGCAGGATCGGGATCGGGATCGGGTGGGCGGCGACGGCTCTTTTCCATTGGGGTGTCGATCCCTTCTCAAGGCTTGGCCGGACGATGTCGCACCGGCTCGGTCCGTTCGTGGCCCGACTGTTCCAGCGCCGTCGCGATCCGTGCCAGGGTCGGGACAACCTGGCGCTCGATCAATTCCGTCGTCCTCCACGCTGCCTCGGCCGTGTCGGCCATCGCGTCGAAGAACTCGGCCGCGACCTTGATCAGCCGACCGACCACCCAGCCCGCGAACCCGCAGCCGCCCAGTGACAGAGCGCGACGACTCCCATCACGTTTCGCTCGCCCCAGGTGAACTGCGCATCCGACAAGAGCGATCGCGATTGCTCCAGGAAAATCGACAGCCCCAGGCCCATGAACCCGAACTGGACCAGCTTCGCCACCAATGCGAGGCTGCGCCCGCCCTTCCTCAAACCCTGGTAGTGCGGAAGCTGGAGAGGATCTCGCTTCATGGATCACGCATCTCGTCGAGGATTCTACGGCTCCCCTCGATGCCTTGCCATTTTAGAGGTCTGGACTTCGTTGACGGGCGGGGTCGGGAGACCCGCGCCCAACGCAGGCCAGTCCCACGATTATACGGTTTTCTCCGGATGATGCAGCGGGTCGGATTCTTGAAGCTCGAGCACGTAGAACCCTCGGCGCTGCCCATCAGTATCATCCCGAATGAAATGGATCGCATGGTAGCCTGCGTCGAACGCGGTCCGGAACGCCTGTCGGACGGTCGCATCGCCACTGCTCGGCGAGCTCGGGCTGCTCACGCCTCAGCCGCGCGATGTCGGCGGGGATCTCGAGAAGGACCCGGACCCGGCCCGAAGTCGGATTCGATGCTGATCGGCACCCACTGTCTCGCCAGGTTTCCCCTTCTCCTCTGATCTCGGGCGTGTCTGATCAGCCGGGGCAGACCGTACGCGGCGTCGGGGGATCGGAGCCGGATGGTCGGACTCCGCCGTTGACGTCCCACTCGGCGATCAGGCGATCGGTCGGGACACCCGCGTTGAGCGCGTCGGTCCGCTCGCCGTACATGTTGTCGATGTAACGCCCGGCCGATGCGCCCAGCCGGGCCAGGTTGAAATGGGCATTGCCCGCCTGGAGCGGGTCGAACGCCCAGGCGATGACGTCGATCCCCTCGGCGCGGGCGAAATCGCGCTGGAGGAGCTTGATCTGGTAGCCCAGCCCCCGCGACTGGTAGCCGGGCACCACCCCGGTCAACTGCGAGTAGAGGCAGAGCCGGCCCTCGATCCGGCCGAGGAAGGCGAACGACATCGCGACCGCCTCGCCGCCCGGCAGGAACGCGCCGAGGACCAGCCCGCCGTGCAGGTTGGCCCCGACCATCGTCGCGATCGGGATCAGGTAGCCGTCCTCGGTGACCCCCCAGGCCCGGCGCTGGGCGTCCTGGCAGGCGCGATAGTCGGCGACCGACTCGGCACGCCGGATCGTGATCTCGTCGTCGAGTTTCAAGCTCAGCGCGGTTTCCGTCATGGTTCGACCTGCAATTTGAGCAGGAGCGCAGCCAGGAGATCGGCGCGTTCCGGGAGCGAGTCGATCAGGATATGCTCGTCGTCGGCGTGGGCGCCGCCGCCGCGCACGCCCAGGCCGTCGAGGGTCGGGATGCCCAGCGCGGCGGTGAAGTTGCCGTCGCTGCCGCCGCCGGTCGAGCCCTCGGTCAGCTCCAGGCCCAGCTCCCGGCCGATGTGCCGGGCCTGTTCGAACAGCGCGGCGATCGCGGGGGATCGCTCCATCGGCGGCCGGTTGAAGCCTCCAGTCACCGCGATCCGGACATCCGGCGTCACCGGCCTCAGCGACTGGAGCGCCTGCGTGATCCGTTCGGCTTCCGCCATCGAGGCCACCCGCACGTCGATCTCGGCCGACGCACTCGCCGGGACGACGTTGGGGGTCGTCCCCCCTGGATCACGCCGACGTTGAGCGTCGTCCCGGCCGACAGGTCTTGCAAGTCCTGGATTCGCAAGACCTGGTGGGCGAGCTCCACGATCGCGCTGCGGCCGTCCTCGGGGGCGACTCCGGCATGGGCGGCCTTGCCCTGGATCTCGAGATGGAACCGGCCGACTCCTTTTCGCGACGGTCTTGAGACTCCCATCGGCCAGGGGCGGCTCGAGGACCAGGACGATAGGCACACTGACGCGCCACTTCCTCGATCAGGCGGCGCGAGGTCGGGCTGCCGATCTCCTCGTCGGAGGTGAACAACACCCAGATCGGCCGAGCGGAGCGGCCAGTGGATGCTCCGGAGCTCGGTCATGACCCAGCAGGAATCGAACACCAGGCCGGCCTTCATGTCGAAAGTGCCCGGGCCGAAGGCCCGGCCGTCTTCGACGCGAAACGGCATCCGCTCGATCGTGCCCTGCGGCCAGACCGTATCGAAGTGGCCCAGCACCAGGGCCGGCCGACGTTCGGCTGGGCCGGGGAATCGGCCGAGGATGTGGTCGCCACCCTCCGCGTTGGCGATGATCTCGACCGAGGCGCCGAGGACGCGCAAGCGGTCCGCCAGGACGGCCCCCAGGGCATCGAGGGCCGGCTTGTCGCGGCTGGGCGACTCGTAGTCCGACCAAGCTCCGAGAGTCGATCGCCGATGTCATGCTCGATCAACGATTCGAGGCTCGCCAGGATTTCCTGCACCTTCATCGGTCCATGCGACCTCCTTCATGACTTGATCGTCATCGTGCGAAGCGTCCGGGCCTCGATGCGTTCCTCGACCGGCTCGACGCCCAGGCCGGGCCCTTCGAACACGCGGATCGCGCCATCGTGTCGCCAGGATCGGCGGCTCGACGATGTCCTCGGCATAATACTTGTCCGAGCCGGAGACATCGCCGGGTAGCGTGAACCCCGGCAGCGACGGCGATCGCCACGTTGGCCGCCCGGCCGATGCCGAACTCATGCATCCCGCCGCACCAGACCGGGACGCCCCGCGCCTGGCAGACGTCGTGCACGCGCTTGGCCTCGAGCAGGCCGCCGACGCGGCTGACCTTGATGTTGATCACCCGGCAGGCGCCCAGGTCGAGGGCCTTGCGCGCGTCGTCGGCCGAGTGGATGCTCTCGTCGAGGCAGACCGGCGTCTTCAAGCGCGGCCTGGAGCCGGGCGTGGTCGATGATGTCGTCGTGGGCCAGCGGCTGCTCGATCAGGAGCAGGTCGAAGTCGTCGAGCGCCTGGAGCGTGGGGAGGTCGTCGAGCGTGTACGCCGAGTTGGCGTCGACCTGAAGCGCGATCGCCGGGTATCGCTCGCGGACCCGCCGGACCACATCCACATCCCACCCCGGCGCGATCTTCAGCTTGATCCGCCGGTACCCTTCCTCCAGGTATCGATCGATCTGATCGAAGAGGGCCTCGACCCGGTCCTCGATCCCCAGGCTGACTCCCGAGACGATCTCGGACCGCGTACCGCCGATCAGCGCGTGAAGCGGCACGCCCCGCGAGCGGGCCAGGAGGTCCCAGCAAGCCATCTCCAGCCCCGCCTTGGCGAAGCGGTTCCCTTTCACCAGGCGGTAGAGGCCGACCAGCTCGTCGATCGTCGACCAGTCCCGGCCCAGGACCGCCGGAGCCAGGAAATCCTTGAGCATGTGCCAGCAGGTCTCGGTGGTCTCCGGGCAGTAATACGGGTCGGACGGACTGGCACACTCGCCCCAGCCCGTCATGCCACCGGCCGTGACCCGGACCAGGATATGGTCGAGGTGCGCCTTGCGGCTGGAGCTGGTCTGGAACGGCCGCACCAGCGGAAGCCGAACCATCTTGAGGTCGATCTGCTCGATTCGCATTCGTTGATCAATGGTCATGGTTTCGGGGTGGCTTCGTTCTGTCGGTTTCGACGTATAGAGCTCGCTCTTCAGCCGCATCCATGCACTTGGCCTTGGGTTCGTTTTGTCGATTCCGGGTCTCGGCTTCACGTTACATCCATGCGCTCGGCCTTGGGTTCGTTTCCTCGATTTCGAGAGCGGGTCTTGGTGTTCGGCCGCATGCATGCGTTTGGACTTGGGTTCGTTTTGTCAATTTCGCACGGGTCGCCCCCCAGGGCTTGGGTTCGTTCGTCGCGTTCCGCGTCAGTCGAAGCGCATCTGGGTTCGTTCCATCGATCTCGCATTCGAGTGACTGCCGAGGCTGGGTTCGTTCGTCGCGTTTTCGTCTCGGTCGGACGCCGAGCCTGGGTTCGTTCGTTCGGCGGAATTCGCATCGGCCGGAGCGAGAGCTTGGGTTCGTTCGTCGCGATTCGCGGGCAGCGACCCGGCGGCTGGGTTCGTTTTGCGAGATTCGAGGTCGAGAGACCCCGAGCTTGGGTTCGTTTTGCGAGATTCGAGGTCGAGAGACCCCGAGCTTGGGTTCGTTTTGCGAGATTCGAGATTGATGTCGCATCCGACCTGTCAGCGGACCGAGTGTTCGGTTTCGCATCCTATCAGCGCCCCTTTCTCCACTCGCTTGCGCACCCCGAACGCCACCGGTTCGACCCGACATCCTTGATTATAGAAACTTCCGAGGCTCCGCGGCGGCCGGTTCCCGAGAATTCCGTGAGGTGAGTCTGGATCAATGCAGCTCATCAGGATATTGTCCGCCCGGCGATATCGCCTGACGATCCGGGAGATGGACGCGGGCGATCGGACGATCCGTTGCGATTTGAACTTGTCCTGATGTCCCCTCTTATCTCTACGGGGATCCCCCTCAGTCGGTCTACGCCGGCATTGATGCGATCTCCTCGATTACTTTTCCAATCACGGGCCGTTGTTGTGGGTCTTGCCTGATGCAGCGGGTGATCAAGTCTCGCCAGGTCGAGAACTGCACGTAGTCAATGTCGGTCTGCCCTGTGAGGAGAAAGACCATAAGCTTGCCGAGCGAATACACGTCCGCGCTGGGGCGTGCTTCGACTCCTTGGAATTGCTCGGGTGCTGCGTAACCAAGCGTTCCGTATCGCTGAAACGTCTTTTGCGTCATCAAGCGGGACAGGTTCTTGGAAATCCCGAAATCGGCCAGCTTCCAGCAACCGCCCAGCGAAAGCACGTTCTCGGGCTTAAGGTCGCGATGGACGATATCGTGATCGTGAAGTTCTCCGAGCGCGGTGGCTACACTCAGGCGATTTGTTTCGCTTCATCAACGTCAAGACCATGCCCGTTGCCTCGCGCTTCGACATGCGTTTGCAAATCGCCACCGTCCGCAAACTCCGTAACCAGAGCGAAGGACTCGTCGTTTCGAATGAAATCGGCGTTTCGTTGAGCTGTTGTTGAGCTGCCACCCTGTTGGTCAGGGGAGGAGCCAAGAGGACCCGTGACCGACGCGAAAAATCGGGGAAACCATCGAGAATCCGGGGTGGTCTGGGAGGAAACCGCCCTGCCATGAGAGCCTCAGGCCTTGTAACAGTTCGGGTTCACTAACCTCGTAAGGATTCGGGTCTCTTGACACCTGTCACCGCGCCGACGGTCACCGTGACGACGACAACGACCGCTCTTAGCTCGAGCGAATCGAGCTCAGTCGTTGGCCAATTGGTCACATTCACCGCCGTAATCGCCGCGCAGGCCGCAAGATCGCCGTCTCCCACCGGCAGCGTGTCGTTCGTCAACGGGTCAACGGTCATGGCCAGCGTCGCGTTGAACGGCGGGGCGGCCCAGTTCACGACCACAAGCCTCGCTCTCGGCTCACATTCCGTTCGGGCCATCTTCGGGGGCAACACGGTTGATACCGGCAGCGAATCGGCGGCGGTGGGCCTTTCGGTTCAGCCTGACGATGCCACGATCATCGTGACTCCCTCGGCCAATCCCTCTCCTCCCAACAGTGCGATGACCCTCACGGCCGCGGTGGGCGCGGCCGCCCCGGGCAGCGGAACACCAACCGGGACCGTGACGTTCTATAACGGTAAGAAAAAAATAGGTTTCGCGACCCTCGACAACGGCATGGCGACCCTCGCGACAAAGAAGTTGACGCTCGGCACCCACACGATCACGGTGATTTACGGCGGCGACGCCGATTTCAACGGTATTAGCTCATCGGGACTGCGGGAGGTCATCAAGAAGGCCGCCAAGTCGAAGAAAACCACGGCCATGGGCCGCCGCCCGGTTCTGGTGAATCTCCGGGTCGGCATCGAGCCCTGCGTTTCTTCGGAAAACATCGCTAGCCCGATGCGTCTCCGAGACCTTGGCACCGGAATTCGTTGTCGGTGAGAGGCCCTCGCCGGCAAAGAGTAGCACTTTCAATGCAACCATGAAGGACACGAAGGCGGCTGCGCCTCTGGGTTAGCAAGCCTGCGTTTCAGACCAGATAGCGTAATTCTCGCGAAGCAACCCGAACCCTTGTCTGGATTGCATTAATGGGCGATGAGGGATTCGAACCCCCGACATCCTGCGTGTAAAGCAGGCTGACACAACACCGTTTTTTGCCGCATAATTCATTATTCTGCAAGGGTTTAGGGATTCTGAATACGCGGGCACTGATTTCCAGGTTTTCTCATAATTACCCAAGGTTCTCGAGGGTTTATTGCCGTTTCTCTGCCGTGGCAGAGGACTATGCGTTGAGAACCGGCGGACCTCCATGTTTCGCGAACGCCACAGCTTTCGATGTGACAGGCGGAAATATCTGTCATCTCGCGCAAAAGTGCGCAAATGCCGCGATCCAGGAGAATCTCGCTGCGTGCGGATGTCGGCGCAGCTCGTAGGGAGCCTCGACCGCGACGCGCCGTCCATACCGTCCGATTTCACCGGGAAGCACTTGGTCAACCAGATCGGCAGGCAGACCGATCCGGCGGAGCAGCTCTGGCGTTGTTGGCTGTGACCGTGACGACCAGTGCGTCGGAGAGGGCTCTGAGCACGCCTGTTGACTGGCCGCTTCCCAAAGTGCCGGTGATGGTAAGCCCACTCGACTCGAAGGCGCCGCTGCCAGGGCGAATGGTCAGCGCGGTCGTGCTGTTCCGAGCAGAGCCTGAAAAGACGGTGTCCGGAACTCGATCGGCGCAGTTCCGGACACCTTCAATTGACGGGAGGTGGAGCGCATCGCGACCAGAAAACCCGCCGTTCATCCTGGCCGCGAAAATCTCACGGGTGGACGAAGAGATCGGGATAGTCGGTCGTGGCTTTATTGCCGGTCACGGTACTGGCCACGAGATTCAAGACGCCGCCATAGCTATAGATCCCACCTCCCTCGCCCAGCACAGTGCCATTCGCCTGGTTGGTGGTGACCGTGCAACTCTGCAAGGTTCACCGTACTATCGAGGGCATAGATTCCCCCACCCAGGGCCGTCGCGCCGTTCGCCTGGTTGGCGGAGACCGTGCAGTTGGTCAGCGACAGAACGCTGTTTTCACTGAAGATCCCGCCGCCCAGGGCCGTCCCAGATGAGCTGGCCAGGTTGCTGTTGATGAAGGAACCGGTGATCGTCACGCTGCCGGAGGTCGTGGCGATGCCGCCACCCTCGGACGCCGCCTGGTTCGTGATGATATGGCAGGAGGACACGGTCAGCGTGCCCTGGTTGGCAATGCCGCCGCCGTCGACGGCGGAGTTGCCGCTGACGGTGCAGGTGGTCAGCGTGGCCGTGGCCGCGCCGTAGGAGTCGTTGCCGTTGAACAGGCCGCCGCCGCTGACGGCGGCGGAGTTGCCGCTGACGGTGCAGTCGGTCAGCGTGGTCTTGCCCCCGTAGTAGCCCTTCATGTTGAAGAGGCCGCCGCCGCTGACGGTGGCGGAGTTGCCGCTGACGGTGCAGTTGGTCAGCGTGGCCTTGCTCCCGTCGTTATACAGGCCGCCGCCTTCGCTGGCGGAATTGTTACTGACGGTGCAGTAGCTCAGCGTGACCTTGGCCGACCCGTAGGTATACACGCCGCCGCCTTCGGGGCGGAGTTTCCGCTCACGATGCAGTTGGTCAGCTTGGCCGTGCCGTAAGCGTTGTACAGGCCGCCGCCGCTTGGTCGGCGGAGTTGCCACTGACGGTACAGTTGTTGAGAGTGGCCGTGCCGCCATCGTTGTTCAAGCCGCCGCCGCTGACGGCGGAGTTGCCGCTGACGGTGGTGTTAGTCAGCGTGGCCGTTCCGTTGTGAATAGCCACGCCGCCGCCGAAAAAGCCATAGTTGCTCGCTGACGGTGCATTTGCTCAGACGTGGCCGTGCCGTTCAAGCTGTACAGGCCACCGCCGGCGTTGTACGGCGTAGTTTCCGCTAACCGTGCAGTTGGTCAGAGTGAGCGTGCCGCTGAAGTTGTAGAGACCGCCGCCGCTCTCGGTGCTGGCGGTGTTGCCGCTGACGGTGCAGTTGGTCAGCGTGGCCGTGCCAGCGAGGTTTTCCAGGCCGCCGCCGGTGGCGGCGCTGCCGCCGGTGATCGTCAGTCCCGAGATTGTCGCCGTCACACCCCCGTCGACCTGGAACACCCGGCTCAGTCCGCCGCCGCTGACGGTCACGCCCGCCTTCGGGCCCGTGATCGTCTCCGTCCCGGTCGTGTCGGTCAGCTCGAGCTGGGTGCCCGTCAGGGTGATCGTCTGCGGCGTCTTGAAGACCTTGTTGTCAAAGGCGATGGTCTCGGCACCCCCGGCCGAATTCGCCTGACCAACCGCCCAGCGCAGCGTGCCGACGCTGCCGTTATCAAGCGTGCTGTTGACCGTGAACGTCGACAGCAGCCGGCGGTCCTCAAGCGCCATCACCGTCGGCGTCATCCGCCGCCGTTTCCGGGCCTCGACTGTGTAGCTCCCGCCTCTCCGCTGATCCTTCGCTAAGTGGATAATCATGGTTCTGTTGCTCCTCTTGTGTTGAACAACCTCGAGTGATGAACAACCTCTCTCACGCCTTCACGAACTCCGCGCGCTTCGCTCCCGCTCCCGGCCGAACCCGCCGCGCCGCAGGTTGAATCGGCCGGCGCCTGGCAGACGCCTTCGATGGACAGGCGGTCAAGCTCATCGCGACCAGGGAAACCCGACCCTGAGCCTGGCCGCGGAAACCTCAAGAGTGGAAAAAGATATCGGCATAGCCGGTCGTGGCTTTATTGCCTTTCACGGTACTGGCCGTGAGGGTCAAGACGCCGCCATAGCCATAGATCCCACCCCCCTCGCCCAGCGCGGTGCCATTCGCCTGGTTGCTCGTGACCGTGCAGCTCTGCAGGTTTACCGTACTATCGAGGGCATAGATCCCCCCGCCCAGGGCCGTCGCGCCGTTGGCCTGATTGGCGTTGACCGTGCAGTTGGTCAGCGACAGAAGGCTGTTCTCACTGAAGATCCCGCCGCCCAGGGCAGTACCAGAGGAAGTTTGCCTGGTTGCTGTTGATGACGGAATTGGTGATCGTCACGCTGCCGGAAGTCGTGGCGATGCCACCGCCGTCAGACGTCGCCTCGTTCTTTTTGATACTGCTGGAGGAGACGTTCAGCGTACCCTGGTTGAAAATGCCACCGCCGTTGGCGGCGGAGTTGCCGCTGACGGTGCAGTTGGTCAGCGTGGCCGTGCCGTAGTAAGTGTTGCCGTTGAACATGCCGCCGCCGCTACGGTGGCGGAGTTGCCACTGACGGTGCAGTTGGTCAGCGTGGCCGTGCTGTAGTAGCCGTTGTCATGAACAGGCCGCCGCCGCTGACGGTGGCGGAGTTGCCGCTGACGGAGCAGTTGGTCAACGTGGCCGTGCCGATCGTTATACATGCCGCCGCCGCTGCCGGTGGCGGAGTTGCCGCTGACGGTGCAGTTGGTCAGCGTGGTCGTGCCGTCCCTTGTTGTACAGGCCGCCGCCGCCGCCGTGGCTGGCGGAGTTTCCGCTGACGGTGCAGTTGGTCAGCGTGGCTGTGCCGTAGTTAAACATGCCGCCGCCCTCGGCGGCGCCGTATTCCGGCGGAGTTTCCGCTGACGGTGCAGTTGGTCAGCGTGGCCGTGCCGCGGAAGATGGACATGCCGCCGCCGTTGCTGTCGTTGGCGGAGTTGTTGTTGACGGTGCAGCCGCTGATCGTCAGCGTCCCGTTCTCGTTAGCGATGCCGCCGCCGTTGCCGTATTTGCTGGCGGAGTTTCCGCTGACGGAGCAGTTGGTCAGCGTGGCCGTGCCGCCGAAGCAGTTAAGAGGCCGCCGCCGTTGACGATGGCGGAGTTTCCGTTGACGGAGCAGTTGGTCAGCGTGGCCGTGCCGCCGCGGTTGCACACGCCGCCGCCGCCGCGCCGGCGGAGTTTCCGCTGACGGTGCAGTTGGTCAGCGTGGCCGTGCCACTGTTCCAAACGCCGCCGCCGACGCCCGAGGCGGAGTTTCCGTTGACGGTGCAGTTGGTCAGCGTGGCCGTGCCGCCATTCCATACGCCTCCGCCGTCGTCGCCGGGCAGAGTTTCCGTTGACAGTGCAGTTGGTCAGCGTGGCCGTGCCACTGTTCCATACGCCGCCGCCGTACAAGTTTCCGCTGACGGTGAGTTGGTCAGCGTGGCCGTGCCGCCGATGCCATTGAACAGGCCGCCGCCGCTGACCTCGGCGGAGTTTCCGCTGACGGTGCAGTTGGTCAGCGTGGTCGTGCCGGCTTTGTTACCCACTCCGCCGCCATACTTGCCGTGGTTTCCGCTGACGGTGCAGTTGGTCAGCGTGACGGTGCCGCCGTGGTTCGCGACGCCGCCGCCGCCGGCATAGTAACCTGGTCCAGCCTGGTTTCCGTTGACGGTGCAGTTGACTCAGCGTGGTCGTGCCGCCGAGGCCGTTGCACAGGCCGCCGCCGGCACCGTCTGTGTAGTTTCCGCTGACGGTGCAGTTGGTTAGCGTGGCGGTGCCGCCGAGGTTGTCCAGGCCGCCGCCGTTGCTGCCGTCGCTGCCGTTGGCGACGCCCGCCGGTGATCGTCAGTCGCGAGATTGACGCCGTGACACCCCCGTCGACCTGGAACACCCGGATCTGTCCGCCGCCGCTGACCGTCACGCCCGCCTTCGGGCCCGTGATCGTCTCCGTCCCGCTCGTGTCGCTCAGCTCGAGCTGGGTGCCCGTCAGGGTGATCGTCTGGGGCGTCTTGAACACCGTCTTGTCAAAGGCGATCGTCTCGGCGCCACCGGCCGAATTCGCCTGGCCGACCGCCCAGCGCAGGGTGCCGACACTGCCGTTGTCAAGCGTGCTGGTGACGGTGAACGTTGACAGCAGCCGGCGATCCTCCAGCGCCATCAACGTCGGCCGCATCCGCCGCCGTTTCCGGGCCTCGACCGTTCCCCGCCCGCCCCTGCGCTGATCCCTCGCTTGGTTGTGACTCATGGTTCTGTTGCTCCTCTGGTGATGAACAACCTCGAGTGATGAACAACCTCTCTCACACCTTCACGAACGTCCCGCGCGGCGCACTCCCGTTCCTCGCCCGCGCCACGGCTCGGTTCGGCCGGCGCCCGCAGCGCCGCCGACACGTCGGCCAGCGCCGCGTCGGGCACCACGAACGAGTTCTCCAGCAGCGTGTCGTCGTCGTTGATCAACTCCGGATACCGCCGGCCCGGCAGCACCGTCACCGCGAAGACCTCCTGCACCGCGGTCTCGAACCGCAAGAGCGCGACCACCTGCCCGGTCGTCAGGTCGATCGCGCAGACGCCGCAGGTCCGCTCGTCCTCGGCCAGCCGCTCGGTGATCGGGATGCCGCTGAAGACGGCGCTCTCGCGCACCTGCGACAGGCCGACGAAGGCGAGGTTGCCGGCGAAGTCGACCCCGCGGGTGAAGCCCGGCACTTCGGCGATTGGCGTGTACTTCCGGGTGTTCGCGTCGATGAAGCCGAACGTCCCCGCACCCGACTCGCAGACCCAGAGCCGCCCGGCGTACCACCGCGGCGAGTGGGGCATCGACAACCCGCGCGTGATCACCTCGCCCGAGGCCACGTCGATCAGGATGCCGCCCATTGGCCTTGTTCGCCCGCCAACCGACCGGTGCGTCGGTCTCGCCCAGTGCCGTCGACGTAGCGCGGGCGGCCCTCGGCCATCCCCAGGCCGTTCAAGTGGCAGCGGTCGGTGGGCTCCAGCGCCGTCACGAACGGCGGCCGCCACTTCGGCGCGAAAGCTGGCCGAGCCGTCGATCGTGCAGAGGCAAGAAAACCGGGTGTTGACGACCCAGAGCGCACCGCCCGCGCCCCACGCCATCTCATGGATCTGGATGTTGCCCGTGACGTGGCTGGACCGGGGCAGGAAGCACGCGTCGTGCCGGCCGGGCGGCTCGAGCTTGGCGGTCACGGCCGGGACGTCGACATACTGCCAGACCTGCATCTTGGTGCCGAGGGCCAGCTTGTCACCGGATAGGGCCATGCCCATGGGGGCCTGGAACGTGCGGAAATGGGTATTGAGGTGGTCCCCCTCATCGCGAACCACCACGAGCTTGCCGGCCTGGTAGGTGGTGACCAAGAGTGACGCACCGAGCTGCCGCAACAGCGCGGGAAAGTTGGCCGTGTGGACCGCCTGCAACGGCGCTGGGTCCTCCATCTTGGGGCTGTCAGGGTCCAGAAGCGGCCCTGCGGGGGAACTCGGTGTAGCCATGGTTCCTAACTTCCACTCTGGTGAGAACGGTCTGCGAACTTGGAAAGGCCAGTACCCCGCGGGCGCACGGCAGCCGAGCGCTGGGCGGTGTGAGCACTGCTCGAAGGCAGAACCTCAGCGGCCACTCATTTCTGACTCAGGGGAAATGCACAGGCATCCGACACACGGAGATGACGGGAACTTCGATGGGATCGTGAACTCGGCTTTCGCGCGCTGCCGGGTTAGCTCTACTTCTCCTTCTCGTGGCGGGCGTGCAGCTCCGCAACCAGTTTCTTGAAATCGTCGCGGTCGCGGAGGGGGCCGAGGCGTCTCGTCCTTGGCCATGTGGGCGTCGTCGTTGTATCCGGCGGCGACGGCTTGCTTGAGCCAGCCCATGGCCCGGTCGGCCTCGGCGGCGGCGTCCTTCGCCCTGGCTTCCGCTTTGTCGCCGGCACGAAGGACGGCGGCGGTGACGGCACAAAAACACGCGGCGTTGTACAGGCTGTCGGCGTCGGTGCGCTTCAGCTTCTGCCACATCTCGGCGGTCGCCCGGCAGCCGACAGGGTCCTTGGTCTTCGCGAAGTGCCGTAGGCGAAGGTCGATCACTGCCAGCATCAAGAGCGGATTGAGGACTTTGCCCGCGGGCGCCGGAGGCACTCGTCGATGATCGGCACGGCCTCCGCACCACGATCGAGCTTCGCGAGGCTTTCTGCCACGGCAAACATGCTCCAGAGCGTGTCGGGGTGGTCGGGGCCGAGCTTGGCTTTCCGCAGCGCGAGCGTCTCCTCGTTGACCTTAAGAGCCTCGGCGTGCCGGCCGAGGCCTGCGTAGCTGAGGGCCAGGTTGTTCATGTTCGAAAATGTATCGGGGTGGTCGGGGCCGAGCTTGGCCTTCCGCAGCGCCAGCGTCTCCTCGTTGAGCTTGAGGGCCTCGGCGTGCCGGCCGAGGCCGGCGTAGCTGTCGGCCAGGTTGTTCATGCTCGCGAGCGTGGCGGGGTGGTCGGGGCCGAGCTTGGCCTTCCGCAGCGCGAGCGTCTCCTCGTTGAGCTTGAGGGCCTCGGCGTGCCGGCCGAGGTCGGAGTAGTTGCTGGCCAGGTTGTTCATGCTCGTAAGCGTGTCGGGGTGGTCGGGGCCGAGCTTGGCCTTCTGCAGTGCGAGCGTCTCCTCGTGGAGCTTGAGGGCCTCGGCGTGCCGGCCGAGGGCGTCGTAGCTCACGGCCAGGTTGTCCATGCTCGTGAGCGTGTCGGGGTGGTCGGGGCCGAGCTTGGCCTTCCACAGCGCCAGCGTCTCCTCGTGGAGCTTGAGGGCCTCGGCGTACCGGCCGAGTTCGAAGTAGCTGATGGCCAGACTACTGCATGCTCGCGAGCGTGTCGGGGTGGTCGGGGCCGAGCTTGGCCTTCCGCAGCGCCAGCGTCTCCTCGCGGAGCTTGAGAGCCTCGGCGTGCCGGCCGAGGTCAGAGTAGCTGTTGGCCAGATTGTTCATGCTCGCGAGCGTGTCGGGGTGGTCGGGGCCGAGCTTGGCCTTCCGAGCGCCAGCGTCTCCTCGCGGAGTTTGAGGGCCTCGGCGTGCCGGCCGAGGAGGCGTAGCTGACGGCCAGATGTTCATGCTCGCAAGCGTGTCGGGGTGGTCGGGGCCGAGGTGCAGCGTGTAGAGCGTGCGGGCTGCCTCTGATATTGCTCTGCCGCGATCTGGGCCTTGCCGAGGTACGCGAACGATGTTCCCAGCGTCATCCGCAGCGGGCCTCGATGAGCGGCTCTTCGGTGAAGCTCTTTTCCACGAAGGGCAGGGCGGCTTCGACCGCCCCGCGAAGGGTGACGTCGTGGCCCAAGCCTCCGGTCCTCCCCTCCGGACGGGCGGCGGCGAAGACCTTTTCTGCACGAAGTCGAGCACCGCCTTCGTCTCGGCTTCCCCCGCCACGGCTATCTCCTTCGCCTTCTTTCGGCCGCCGCAGCGGCCAGGGCCTTCGCTCACTGGCTTGTGCCAATTCGCGCTGTTCGGCCTCGGACCGCCGTGCCCGCACGGCGGCGCAAAGCCCCACCGTCGTACCGATGATGCCGCCGATCAGCGCCAGCAGGCACCAGGCCGCCGCCAGCACCGGCCCCTGTTCCGCCGGGCGAACTTGCGAAAGCGATACCAGCGCCGACGGCGGGCAGGCCTGCACCGGCTCGTCGTCCAGGTAGCGCCGCAGGTCGGCCGCCAGGCCGTTGGCCGTCTCGTAGCGCCGGTTGCGGTCCTTCTCCAGCGCCTTCATCACGATCCAGTCGAGCTCGCCCCGCACCAGGCCGCTCAGCTTCCGCGGCTCGATGCTCCGGCAGGCCGCGATCGACGGCAGCTCCTCGGTCGTGCTCAGCCGCGTGCTCGGCCGCGGCGGCTCCTCCTCGCGGATCATCCGCAGCATCTCCAGAAACGCCGCCGCCTTCAGCCGCTTGCGCTCCAGCGGGGTCGTGCCGGTCAGCAGCTCGTAGAGCAGCACGCCCAGGCTGTAGATGTCGCTGCGGGTGTCGATGTCGAGCTGGTTCAGCTCCGCCTGCTCGGGGCTCATGTACTCCAGCGTGCCGACGACCGCCCCGAACTCGGTGTACAGCGTCCGCTCGGTCAACTGCGGGCCGGTCGCCTTGGCCACGCCGAAGTCGATGACCTTGGGCACCGGCTTGCCGTCGTACAGGGCGATCAGGACGTTGGACGGCTTGAGGTCGCGGTGGATGATCCCCTTCTGGTGGGCGTGCTGCACGGCCTGGCAGACCGGGATGAACAGCTCCAGCCGCTCGCGGAGCGTCAGCCGGCGTTCGTCGCAGAACTTGGTGATCGGGATGCCCTTGACCAGCTCCATCACGAAGTAGGGGCGGCCCGTCGTCGGTGGTGCCGGCGTCGAAGACCTTGGCGATGTTGGGGTGGTCCATCAGGGCCAGCGCCTGGCGCTCGGCCTCGAAGCGGGCGAGGACCTGGCGGCTGTCCATGCCGGCCTTGATGAGCTTGAGCGGCGACCGTGCGCCGCACCGGCTGGGTCTGCTCGGCCATGTAGACCGTGCCCATGCCCCCCTCGCCGATCGGCTGCAGCAGCTTGTAGGGGCCGATCACCGTGCCGGGTTGCCCGGAATCGTCGGAGCCGTCGCCGAGCGTGGCAGTCGGTTCCGGAAGGTCGATGAGACTGTCGGCGGTTTCGTGGGCATCCAGCAGGATCAACACGCGGCGGCGCAGTTCCGCGTTCTCTCCGCATGCTTGGTCGAGATAGGCACCCCATTCGCCGCGAGCACAGTTCTCGACAGCGTGCAGGAAGATGCTCTTGACCTGTCCGGGCTCGACGTTCATCTCGGACCCCCTTGGTTGGCTCTCGCCATCCTGCAATGCGGAAAAGTCGCGCCTTTCGTCCCACCGATTCGAAAATAATCCCGAGGCGAGCCGCGTTTGAGGGCATCCCTCAACCTCGCCGTTCGGCGACCAACCAGGCTCGGGCGTAGGTCCAGTGCCGGTAGGCGGCCGAGCGAGAGATGCCCAGGGAGCGGGCCGCTTCGTCCACGGACATGCCGGCGAACAGGCGAAGCTTGACGATCTCGGCCGACGCCGGATCGTCCTCGGCGAGTCGGCAGAGCGAATCATCCAGCGCTACGATCTCGTCCGGGGTCGGCGGGAGAGCCAATCGCCGTCGGACAGCTCGACCCGTGCCCGGTCTCCCCCGTGGACGTCCGCTTGCTTCCTGCGCGCGGCGTCGACCAGGATGCGTCGCATGGCCTCAGCCGCCGCGGCGAAGAAGTGGCCGCGGCTGTCCCAGTGCTGGGCTTGGTCCACGTCCACGAGGCGGAGATACGCCTCATGGACCAGGGCCGTTGGCTCTAGTGTCTGGCCGGGCGCTTCGCGGGAGAGTTTCTGCGCCGCCAGGCGGCGCAGCTCCTTATAGACCAGGGGGAGCAGTTGCTCGGCCACCCGGGGGTTGCCTTGCTCGATCGCCGCGAGGATCTGGGTCACTTCGGTCATGGCGGACGGTCGTCCCGGGCCATCCGCCTGTACCACGGTCACAACCGACACCGAAACGCCGTTTCGCAGGCTCGGCTCGGACGTGGCGTCCCTGAGGACGGACAACCATCCTTCAGGATAAACCCCCAGGCCGAAACATGATAGGCGGACGCAATTCGCCGAACGAACCCCAACGCGCGACGTCCCTCAACTCATGAAAGCAGAGAGCTGCCGGGAACTCTGACGCTGATTGTGAAAAAGTCGAATGTGCCGCAGGGACTCACAAGTTTCATCGTGCTGACAACTTTGCACATGTAACCGACTCAGAATCATTGGCTCGTATGATTGCAAGTCCAGGACCGAGTCCAGCTCTGCCAGAGCACTGCCTTACAGGAATCTTGATGTAGTCTTCGG
>CAWJGW010000059.1:0-16138 GCA_963842405.1 uncultured Isosphaeraceae bacterium
AGATGGCCAGCGGCGGCGTCGGCCTGCTCGATTACGATGGCGACGGGTTCCTCGACGTATACTGCGTGCAGGGGGGCGTCTTCCCTCCCGGCCCGATCGCCAACGGCCCCGGCGATCGCCTCTACCGCAACCGCGGCGACGGCACGTTCGCGGACGTCACCCAGGCATCCGGTATCGGCGGCATGCGCGCGGTTATGGCCACGGGGTTGCCGTCGGGCGACTACGACAACGATGGCCGGCCCGACCTGTTCGTCACCCGATGGCGGTCCTACGCCCTGTATCACAACCGGGGCGATGGGACGTTCGAGGACGTCACGGAAAAATCCGGACTGGGAGGCGATCGCGACTGGCCGACATCCTCGGCGTTTGCCGATCTCGATGGTGATGGCGACCTCGACCTGTACGTCTGCCATTACGGGGCCTGGGACCCGGACCATCCGCAGATCTGCAAGGACCCGTCCGGCACGATCATTCTGAGCTGCGACCCCCGCCGGATCGAGTCGCTCCCCGACCACGTTTTCCGCAACGATGGGGGCCGATTCGTCAACGTCACGGCCGACTCGGGCATCGTTGACCGCGACGGACGGGGCTTCGGCGTCGTGGCCGCCGACCTGGACGAGGACGGGCGGATCGACCTGTTCGTGGCCAATGACAGTACGGCGAACTTCCTGTTCCGGAACCTGGGCGGTTTCCGGTTCGAGGAAGTCGGACATGCGGCCGGCGTGGCGGCCAATGCCGGCGGCGGCTACCAGGCGGGGATGGGTGTGGCCTGCGGTGATCTCGACGGCGACGGCCGCCTCGACCTGGCCGTTACCAATTTTTACGGCGAGTTCGACCTCGCTCTTCCACAACCTGGGGCAAGGGCTGTTCGCCGACCACACGACCGCCGTCGGGCTGGCGGCCCCGAGCCGGCACCGGCTCGGCTTCGGGGTCGCCTTCCTCGATGCAAACAACGATGGCTGGCTCGACCTCGTCACAGCCAACGGTCACATCAGCGACCAGCGTCCGCTGTACCCCTATTCCATGACGCCGCAATTGTTTATGGGCGGCCCGGCCGGGGCGCTGACCGACGTCACGGCCGAGGCCGGCCCTCCGTTCCAGCGGCTCTACGTTGGCCGCGGGCTGGCCGCCGGAGACCTCGACAACAATGGCCGGCCCGATGCCGTCATGATCGCGCAAAACGAACCTTTGGTCGACCTCCAAAACCAGACCGCGGGGATCGGCAGCCACTTCGTCACATTTCAGCTTGAAGGGACCCGGTCGAACCGGGATGGGGTCGGTGCCGTGGTCGCCATCATGGCCGGCGGTCGCACCCGGGTTGCGGCGCGGTTCGGAGGCGGGAGCTTTCAGTCGGCCGGCGACCCGCGACTCCATTTCGGGCTGGGATCGTGCGACCGGGTGGAGTCGGTCGAGGTGCGCTGGCCCTCGGGACGAGTCGATCACTATCGCGATATTCGCGTGGACCGGGGACATCGCTTACGCGAAGGGAAAACCGCCGTGGAACCCCTGGAAGGTTTCCGCCCGTGATCCGGCTCGCGCCGGAAAGAACCTGGTACGGTGCGTCCGACAAAGACGCCTTATCTACTTAGAGAGCCTAAAACTACTCCGAACCCTCACGGCTCTTGACCCTTCTCCTTTGAAGAGTTCAACCACGAAACACACGAAATCCACTAAAAAACCAGAGGATGAAGGAGACGGAAAGCCGATTCTCGAACTTTTTCATATTTCGTGTATTTCGTGTATTTCGTGGTTAAATTAGGAGTTCTAATGGATAACCGGTCGCCCGGTTATTCCAGACGAACTTGGCCGATCGCCGCGGCCGGGTGTCGGGCTCTCCTCCGCTCTACACCCGGAATTGGTGAGTCGTTGACTTGGATGCACCACGAGACTTATTGTCGAATGAGTCAGGCACCGAGGCCGCTTCGGCTGAGAGGATGTGAAGAAATCGATTCCGGATGATGGATTCCGAATTGCGAATGGATATAAAGCCTGATTTCAAAGGCATTTATGAATTCGCGATTCGCAATCTGGAATCTTCCATCGGATTCTTTCACAAGCTCTGAGGAAACGACCAACCGGGGAAGTCGTTGAGCACGTAGGCGGGTGTCTCGAGGACGAACCAGGGCCTGTGGATCGGAGAAAGGCGCGGGCCGGGGCCGGAGTCGATTGGGCCGAGACCCGTGTATCGGGGCGTATGCGTTGAACGGAAACTCCTGATCGGTCTGGTGGTCCTCACAGTCCTGGCCATGATGGTCGGAGCGGGGGCGAGGTTGCTGGCGGGACACCGGTTCCGCACGGAACTGGCCGAGGCGCGGAAAGAAATGGAAGCCGGGCTGCTGGCGTCGGCCCGGAAGCGACTGACCCGGCTGGCGGAGCAGCGGCCGGAGTCGGCGGACGTCGCCTACCAGCTTGGACGTTGCGAGGCGGCGCGGGGGCGCCCAAGGCCGCACTGGATGCCTGGGCGCCGCATTCCGACCGATTCACCGTGGGCGGCCCCGGCCGCGCTGGAGTTCGCGGAAGCGGCGATCCCGCTGGGCCGTATCACCGAGGCGGAGCGGGTCCTGCGAACGGCCCTGGAACGACCGGGCCCGGAGGTCCCCGCTCTGAGGCACCTGCTCCTGGTCCTTCTGGGGCAGCAGGGGCGGATCGACGAGGCCCGCCACCTGATCGAAGATCTCTGGGATGACCCGGCGATCGTTCCCCAGCTCGATGTGGCTGACCGGCTCGCGATGCTCCGCGAGCACGTGGGGCTGGACCTGGCGGCGTTCCCCCTCGAGTGGAACCTCAGCCAGCTCGAGGGGGGTGCGGCGGCCACGGCCGAGGACGATCGGCGTGCCATGGGACTGGCCCGTGCCTACCTGGCCACGCGCTCCGGCGATTTCCACCGCGCCGAGGGTGCGCTGCGGTCGTGCCTCGAGCGATGGCCGGACGATCCCCTGGTCTGGAAGGCGTGGCTCGATTGGGCCGTCGCCGCGGGCCGGCTCGAACAGGCTCGCGGGCGCTCGGGTTCGTGCCGGTCCGTCTGCTGGACTCCGCCCGGATTCTGGAGCTTCGTGCCTGGTTCGCCCGCCAGCAGCGTGACGCCCGCGCCGAGCAGCAGGTCCTGGAGGAGCTGCTCACGATCGAGCCGGGTCGCATCGCGACGTTCACGCGCCTGGCCGAGCTGCACCAGGAGGCCGGCCATCCGCGACGTGCCGCGGAGCTAGGCGCCGCAAGGCCGAACTGGATGCGGTGCTCGACCGTTATTTCCGGCTCTCCAAGGAAGATCGATACTCCGATCATCTCCCGGAGCTCGCCACGATGGCCGAGCGGCTGGGGCGAACGTTCGAAGCCCGTGGTTTCTGGGAGTTGGTGCGGAATCGCGAGCCCTCCAACGCCGCGTCGCGGTCGGCGCTGGCCCGGCTCAAGGCGGGCACGGGGGAGGCGATCCCCCCGGTTTCCGGCAGTCTCGCGCAAGTCCTGGAGGCCGGAGTGGCGTCCTCCTCGCCCCAGTCCTACCAGCGTCCCCCCGCCCGGCGGTGGCCGCGGTCCGATCCCCCACTTCGAAGACGGAGCCCCTGACGCGGGCCTGGCCGATTTCATCCAGGACAACGGCTCATCCCCGATTCACCAGCTCCCCGAGATGGCCAGCGGCGGCATCGGCCTGCTCGATTACGATGGCGACGGGTTCCTCGACGTGTACTGCGTGCAGGGGGGCGTCTTCCCTCCCGGCCCGAACGCTGACGATTCCGGCGATCGCCTCTACCGCAACCGCGGCGACGGGACGTTCGAGGACGTCGACCCAGACGTCCGGCATCGACGGCATGCCGCGCGGTTATGGCCACGGGGTCGCGGTGGGCGACTACGACAACGATGGCCGTCCCGACCTATTCATCACCCGATGGCGATCCTATGCCTTGTACCACAACCGGGGCGATGGGACGTTCGAAGACCAGACGAACAAGGCCGGGCTGGGGGGCGATCGAGATTGGCCGACTTCGGCGGCGTTCGCCGACCTGGACAACGACGGCGACCTGGACCTCTACGTCTGTCACTATGGGGTCTGGGACACGGCGAATCCGCGGATTTGCAAGGATCCCTCGGGGACGGTCGTCATCATCTGCGATCCCCGCTCGATCGAGTCGCTCCCCGACCACGTTTTCCGCAACGACGGCGGGCCGATTCGTCAACGTCACGGCCGACTCGGGAATCGTTGACCGCGACGGACGGGGCTTCGGCGTCGTGGCCGCCGACTTGGACGAGGACGGGCGGATCGACCTGTTCGTGGCCAATGACAGCACGGCAAACTTCCTGTTCCGCAACCTGGGTGGGTTCCGGTTCGAGGAAGTCGGGCATGCGGCGGGCGTCGCGGCCAACGCCGGTGGAGGCTACCAGGCGGGGATGGGTGTGGCCTGCGGTGATCTCGACGGCGACGGCCGCCTCGACCTGGCCGTTACGAATTTTTACGGTGAGTTCGACCTCGCTCTTCCACAACCTGGGGCAAGGGCTTTTCGCCGACCACACGACCGCCGTCGGGCTGGCGGCCCCGAGCCGGCAACGGCTCGGCTTCGGGGTCGCGTTCCTCGATGCCAACTGCGACGGCTGGCTCGACCTCATGACGGCCAACGGGCACGTCAGTGATAGTCGCCCTCTCTTCCCCTATGCGATGAACGCCGCAACTCTTCCTCGGACGGCCCGGCCGGGACCTTGATCGACGTCACGGCTGAGGCCGGCCCTCCGTTCCAGCGGCTCTACGTTGGCCGCGGCCTCGCCATCGGCGACCTCGACAACAACGGACGGCTCGATGCCTTGATGATCGCGCAGAACGAACCTTTGGTCGAATTCCGGAACCAAACCGAGGGAATCCGCAGCCATTTCGTAATATTTCAGCTCGAAGGGACCCGGTCGAACCGGGATGGAGTCGGTGCCGTGGTCGCCATCAGGGCCGGCGGTCGCACCCAGGTCGCGGCGCGGCTCGGAGGCGGGAGCTTTCAGTCGGCCAGCGACCCGCGACTCCATTTCGGGCTGGGATCGAGCGAGCGGGTGGAGTCGGTCGAGGTGCGCTGGCCCTCGGGACGAGTCGATCACCATCGCGAGATTCGCGTTGACCGGGGACATCGCTTACGCGAAGGGAAGCCCGCCCTGGAACACCTGGAGGGTTTCCGCCCGTGATCCGGGTCGCATCGCAAAAGAACCTGGTACGATGCGTCAGCGGAAGACGCCTTAGTTCCTATGCATAACCGCGCGCCCGGTTATTGCGGACGAAAAAAGTGAAAAGAGTCGGGAACAGGCCCTTGCCATCTCGCAGGATTATGGTACTAACTAAGATTGGATCTGCGTGATCTCATCCTTTCTCTCTCCGGAGGTCATCGTTTATGTGCGAGGCTAAGCGTCGGAGTCATCTGGGTTTCACCTTGATCGAGCTGCTGGTCGTCATCGCCATCATCGCGGTCTTGATTGCCCTGCTCTTGCCTGCAGTCCAGGCCGCGCGCGAGGCGGCGCGCCGCTCCCAGTGCATCAACAACCTGAAGCAGCTCGGGTTGGCTGTGCACAACTATCATTCGACTTACAATGCTCTCCCTGCCGAGTGCGTGTGGATGGCGGCGACGAACTTCCCCACTGGAGGCACTGCCGGATCGAATGGCAGTTGGGGCTGGAACCAGAGTTGGGCCGTGGTCCTGTTGCCCAATCTCGAGCAGACGCCGATGTACAATGCCATGAACGTCGCGTGGACTCCCGATCAGCCCGCAAACTCCACCATTGCTTACAACAACATCTTGACGTTGCTCTGCCCCTCCGACAACCAGAAGGCGCGCCCCAACTATCCCTGGGCCCCCACGAACTACGCCGGCAACCAGGGTGGCCCGGGAATCATCCGCCACTGGAGCGGCACCTTCGAAACCCCGTTTACCTGTTCGACCAGCAATCAGATGCCGATCAACGGCTGGCCGGTTGGCACCTGCTGGTGGGGTGCCGACAGCAACCTC
Organism: uncultured Isosphaeraceae bacterium; assembly: GCA_963842405.1. Classification (GTDB taxonomy): domain Bacteria; phylum Planctomycetota; class Planctomycetia; order Isosphaerales; family Isosphaeraceae; genus CAVZRC01. Next base: position 5,967 of record CAWJGW010000059.1, read on the forward strand.
GCTTACTTCGGCCTGGAAGGCGTCACCGACGGCAGCTCGAACACCGGGCTCTTCAGCGAGAAGCTGCTTGGGGCCTCGACGCAGGACCCGCAACCGATCATCGGCTCATCGACTGCCAAGCGGGGGATTTATTTGCTCAACCCCTCCGCGCCGCTGAACGGTTATGCCACCGGTAACCCGACGTATGCACTTCAACTCATGCAAATGTGCAATAGCCAGCCAGGGCTAACGGCCGGCAATACCAGTTGGCTGCTCGGGTGGGCATGGGTCATGTCATACCCCTGGCACGGCGCCAACAATCGCTACGACCATTACAACACGCCCAACAAACTCACCTGCCTGATCCAGAACGAGACGACGGGTAGCGGCTTGTGGGGAGGAGCGTCCGGCCTCGTGACGCCCAGCAGTAACCATCCTGGCGGCGTGAACGTCTGTTTCACAGACGGTCACGTGCAGTTCCTCAAAGACTCGGTCAACCCGCAAACCTGGTGGGCACTCGGCACAAAGAATGGTGGGGAGACCGTCAGTTCCGACCAGTATTGAGGTCGCGTGACTCGCATCGAGCCCCGTAATCCAACCGACAGGCAACGGCCAGATTCCGAATCATTCCGATCTCCATGAGCTCGGTTCATTCGGAATCTGGTTTTTTTGACATGGCGAATTGATTCGGCCCCGGTGGGCACGTTCCCGTATAACCCTACTTGAAAAGCCTGGAGTGACGATTTCCGATCCTCAGCCGATCGTAGCCAAGAGGCTTTGGCTCATCGACCTGGATCTCATAATATCGCCATCAGCCAGGGGCCTGTTCGATGGGTGGCAACCCATGATCAGTCTTGGGGTTGCGGTGGGTTGTACCCACCCTACTTGGTAGGTTGTCACCATCCTTGACATGTGAGCCCAGTTTTTCCACTCGGAGTTACCTCGAGGACAAGCTGGACACATCTGTTGCCCGACGTCCCTGCGGGAGGGTAGCGGCACCAGAACCCGGTCGGGATGGTGCCGACAAGTTTTTGCCGCATCTTCAATGAGATAGGAGACTTTGCCGATGAAACGCATCGTGGTGAATGGCCTGAGTGTCGCCCTTCTGCTTGGCGTGGTGGGCTGCGGACCTGCGGGGATGGACGCGGGAGTGCCCGAAGGCGACTTGAAGTCCGCTGGGAAGGTCGATAAAAGTTTGGTGGACCCGGCCGGGAGGTTTGGAGCAAAGGCCGCCAAGGAGGCGGATACCAAGAATGCGGCAGCGAAGAACGCACCGAACCAGCGCGGAACCGGCTGCACCGTGATAAGCTGAGAGGCTGTGAAGAAATCGATTGCGGATGCCAGATTCCGAATTGCGAATGGACATAAAGCCTGATTTGAAAGGCATTTGTGAATTCGCAATTCGCGATCTTCGATCCGATTTTTCACAGGCTCTGACGGTAGGACTCGAGTTCCGTCACCCTTATGGCGAGGTGCTTTCTCTTTTCCGTAGGGGCCCTGGCAGTACGGTAGGGTTCTGGGCGGCTTCACGGAGCAGAAAACTGCTATCGGCGGGAAGGTTGGAGTAGCGATCGACCTGTCCTGATGGCCAGCGAATGGTCACGCGACGGACGACATCTGCATCTCCTATCCCGATCAAGAGGCGGGGGTCGTGAGCGGAGGCGAGACTTGCTCCTCCCTTGCGCTGCCGGACGATAGTCCGGCTTCCCGCCTCGACCTCCACGCGCGCTCCGACGGCGTCTCGATTGCTGCGCGTTCCTTCCAGTCGGAGGCGAACCCAGTGATGGCGCGTCGGAGTGTCGTTGCGCAACAGGGCGGGCGCACTGTCCTTGTGGTTGACGACCAGATCGATGTCGCCGTCGTTGTCGATGTCGCCGTAGGCGAGTCCGCGCCCGACATGGTCGGAATCGAAGTAAGCCCCGGCCTTTCGGGTCGCGAGCTGGAACTTGGAACCCTCCAGGTTTCGGTGCAGCAAGGCCGGCTCCGCGTACGGTGTCTCCACCCCCATCATCTCCAGGTTGTTGTCGATGTGACCGTTGGCCACAAAACAATCGGGCCAGCCGTCGTTGTCGAAGTCCGCCAATGCGCAGCCCCAACCGACCCAGAGGATACTGTCGTGGTACATGCCGGAGGTGCGCGTGCCGCTCTTCGAAGAGGCCCTCTCCTAGGTTGATGAATAAGGCAACGGCCTCATACCAGAAGTTGGTGACAAAGAGGTCGGTCCGGCCGTCGCCATTGACGTCCTCGGCGTCAACTCCCATCCCCGCGCGGGTTTGTCCGTTGGGACCGTAGCCCGCGCCCGAGGATTCCGTGACGTCTTGAAACCGGCCGTTGCCTTGATTGAGGAAGACAAAGTTAGGACATATGTCGTTGGCGACATAGAGGTCGATCCGACCGTCATCGTTGAGGTCCGAAGCGAGCACCCCGAGGCCGCGGCCGTCGGTGCGGCCGAGGCCGGCGGCCTCGGTCACATCCGTGAAGGTCCGGTTCCCGTTGTTTCGGTAAAGGACATGCCGGGCGGGCGAAATCGTGCTGGGCGAGCAGTAGATCCGTTGCTTGGGTGGCGGGTCCTTCATCAAGGGAAACGGCTCGGCATCGCAGTAACGATCGTCATCCGGGAGCTTCCAGGACCCATAGTTGGCCACGTAGAGGTCGAGATCGCCATCGTTGTCGTAGTCGAGGAAGGCCCCGCCGGAGGACCAGCCGGGCCGGTCGATCCCGGCTGACTTGCTGATGTCCGTGAAGGTGCCGTCGCCATTATTGAGATACAGGACGTTCGATCCATAATTGCACAGGAAGACATCCTGATCGCCGTCGTTGTCGATGTCACCGACCACGATTCCGTGGCAGAACCCGGCGTAGCCCAGTCCCGAAGTCTGGGTGGCGTCCTGAAACCGGTTATCGCCGAGGTTCCGGTAGAGCCGGTTCGGGCCGCATTGAGTCTTTCCCAGCGGCAGAAACGTCATGGTTGCGAAATAGAGGTCGAGCTTGCCATCGTTGTCGAAGTCGAACATCGCCACCCCGGACCCGTAAGCCGTGGGGAAGTGCTTGGCCTCGGTCATGCCCGAAACGTGGACGAAATCGATGCCGCTCGCCTGGGCGACCTCGGTGAATCGGAAGGGACTGACCGGCACGAGTGCCGTCGAGTTCGCCGCGCACCCCGGCCAGGTCCTCCGGCGGGCGGAGAGCCACGTCGCCTGTCGGATCCAGGGATGACCTGGATGTGGAAGCAGGGAGGTATTGGAAGACCAACACGATCGCATAAACGACGAGCAGCACACCGAGGCTGGCGGCGGCGCGATAGAGAAACCTGACCCTCCGGGCCGGCGAGCTGATAGCGAGCTCACTGAATTGAGACGTAGGGGTCTTCTCTGACTGACCGGGAGGTCGAGGCCAAATCATCCCAGCGTTCTCCTGTTCCAAGGTCCGGATCAGTGGGAGGAGAGGGCCCCCACGTATGGAACGTGCCGGCGAACCAAGGAGCCCAGGCGAACAGTGGGGAACGGATCGAATCGCCGCCCCAGCCCTGGTGCCACGTTGAGGCACCTCGTTCAGGCTCTTGGACTTTGAATTGGTTCCAGTCTACCGTTATGCTGAATCCCTTGCACCAGTGTCTCCTACCAATCGCAAAGCCGTCTGAAGACCGCCGGGAGGGCGGGGCTCTCTCCGGGGTGAGTGCAATGTTTCTCAAACCCAAATGAACTCCGATCGGGTAAGGAACCTCGCGACATGACGAGTGAGTCACGTCGTGTCACTCAGGAGCGCGCCATGAGGTGGAGGTTTCGGTGGCTTCTCTGTGGCCTTCTCGGTCTGGTGTTGATCGGCGGCGCAATCCTCTGGTTTCGAGAGTACCGGGCCGTCGAGCGTAACGCGCAGGCCGCTCGCACCGCCGTGGCCAGCGGTCGAACGGTAAGGGCTCGCGAGCCACTCAACCGCTGGCTCCGCGCCCGGCCAAGGTCCGCCGAGGCCCACGCCCTGCGGGCGGAGCTCGCTCTCGCCGAGGGCGACTTCGACCAGGTGAAGCCCGAATTCAACCGGGCCCGTTCCCTCGGCTATCCGGAAGAGAAGCTGGAGCGGCTCCGCGCGATCTGGTCGTCGCGGATTGGCCAGTACGCCGAGGCGGAGCCGGTCCTCGCCCGTCTCTGGAGCGAGGGAGCGAATCCCGACCCCGCCGTCGACGAGGCGCTGGCCCGGATCTACCTCAAGACCTATCGCCTGGCCGGTGCGAAGACCGTCATCCAACGCTGGATTCAAGACGCTCCCACCGACGGCCGGCCGTTCCTCTGGCTCACGGAAATCGATCGACGCACTGAGGTCGAACAACCCGGAATCCTGGGAACGACACTACCGCGAGGCCCTGCGGCGCGATCCCGACCTCGATCCGGCCAGGCAGGGCCTCGCCGAATCGCTCCGCAGGGTTCATCGCAACGAGGAATCGGCCCAGGAGTACAAACACTATCTGGCCCGTCATCCGGATGACCCGGTCGCCCTGGCCGGGGCTGGCCTGAACGCGCTGGAGCTGGGCGATCTCTCGGAAGCGGCCCGCCTCCTGGATCGCGCCCTGGCACTGGCGCCGACCGAGCGGGCCGCACTGAAAGCGCGCGCCGAGGTTGACATGCAGCGCGGGGACCTGGCCTCCGCCGCGCGCCGGCTCCAACAGGCCCTCAAGACCGATCCGTTCGATGACGAGGCCCTCCACGTCAGTGCCCGGGTGCGGGCCATGCTGGGCGATGCCGATGGGGCGCGAGCCGATCGTCAGGCATTCGATCGCTTGAGGAAGGACCAGGAGGCGTTGCTCAAGATGCGAGGCCGGCTCCTGGACCATCCGGGCGATAACGACACCCGGACGAAGGTCGCGGCCTGGATGTTCGCACACGGTCGCGACCAGGCTGGATTGGAATGGGCGATGGCAATCCTGGCCAACAATCCGAACCACGTGCCGACCTGCTTGCTGCTGGCGGACTATTATGGGAAGCAGCCGGACGGCGCGGGCCTGGCCAACCTCTATCGGACGAAGGCGGCTGCACAGGTGTCGGCACCGTAGAATAGGTCGAGCTCCAGTTACTGCGACCGTCGAATTGCGGCCAGCGAGTCGATGAGGGCGTGTAGATAGGCGCGAGCAGCCGTCGCACATTCCCGCCAGGGGGTTTTGATGGAAGCGTGCTCCGAGTCGGGCTGGTCGGACTGGCGGTCGATCGGGAAGATGCAGCTCGACGGTCCGAGGCACGCGACGCAGTTCTCGATCTCGCCCCGACGGAGCGCGGCCAGGCCCTGGAGGGCCCGGAGGACTCTACGCATCGGCTGAACTCCGCCTGGTGCGGGTGGTCACTCTGCGCCGGATTTGCCATCGCCTCGACCAGGTCCCTGCAAACTCAGAGTTTGTGAAACAATCGGATAGCGGATTCCAAATTACGAATCGCGAATTCGTAAATGCTTTTGAAATCAGGCTTTATATCCATCCGCAATTCGTAATTCGTCATCTGGAATCGATTTCTTCACAGCCTCTCAGAGTTGCGCGCAGGAAGGCAACGAGATCGGATTTCTCCCCACCATCCAGCTTCAACTCGAAGACCAGGTTGAAGAACTCAACGGTGTCTTCGAGGGTCGGCAGGCGGCCATCGTGAAGATAGGGCGGCGAGTCCTTGATGCCGCGGAGCGAAAAGGTCTTGATCCAGCCCTGCGCGCGGCCGTGGTAGAACTCCTCGACGCGAAGGTCGTGCATCTTGTCGTCGGTATAAGTCGGAGCCGGGTGACAGGCGTCGCATCGGGCCTTGCCGAAGAAGAGGACCTGTCCGCGCAGCTCGGCCGGAGTCGCCTTGCGCCGCGATCAGACGGCCGAACCGGTCGAGCTTTGGCGCCGGGGGCCAGGCGATGATCGAGTTGAAGTCGCCCATCCGGTTTGTGCTGACCTTGTCGAGCTGCCGGCCGCCGAGCTGGGGTTGAAGGCTGATATCGCCGTCAAAATACTCCTCGACCTCGGCGAAATGGTCGGTCGAGCGGATCGAGCGCCGCGAGCTGAACAGTTGCATGTTGTGGTTGCCGCGCAGGCTGGGCGTGTCGACCCGCGTTCGAGCCAGCGTCGGCCGGGTGGCCGGGTCGAGCGCGATCGCGCCGTTGGTATGTCCATTGACGTGGCAATCGAAGCAGGCTGTGCCCCGCACCGGGTTCTCGGTCACCCGGTGCTTGGTCTGATTGAACCAGGTCGTGGGGAACTTGGTCACCAGGAGCCGCAGGCCCTCGAGCTGCTCGGGAGTGAGGATGCCATCGAAGAGCTCGCGAAAGTTGGCCTGGGTGATCTCATGCCCGCGGGAGACGTCGCCCAGGTCCGGGCGCGTGGTGAGGAACAGCGGGGGCGGGAACTCGGGCAGGTAGGTCTCGGGGATGTCGAAATCGACGTCGAACCGCTGATGCTCGGGGTGAAACTTGACCCACATCTCTGGGAAGAGCTGGTGGCCGACCGTGTGCAGCGGATGCGAGAGCGGTCGGAAGCCCAGCGGGAACAGGTCGCGGCGCAGGATCTCCGCGGGGGTCAGCGCGGCGAGCTCCTCCCAGCTTGCTATGCCCTTCGGCAGCCTGGCGACCGGCCCCACGGGCAGCGGCTTGCCGCGGGCCATCGTCACCTTGCGCGTTGTCACGGCGCCGCTGAAGTTGTAGCGCTCGCCCATATACTTGCGCCGTTCCTCCATGACCCGAGGCTTGTTCTTCATGCACATGTCGCAGAATTGCTTGAAGTCAGCGACATCATCGACGGAGCCGTACGAGGTTCGACCCGCGCCGCCGATAGATGGAAACGTCCTGAGGGCAGATCTCGCCCGGCTTGAGGCTGGGCATGGGCTTGAGGACATCGCCGACTGGCTGGTACTGGGGATAGGGACGCTCCCAGTCGGGAGCATAGGCGGCGGCCGTGTCCGGGGCCAGGTGCGACCCCTCTTTCAGCGGGTCGTCTGACGATTGACTTTCGTCTTGGTTCCCTCATCACCTCGTGTGGCGTATGATCAGATCGCGTGCCAGAAGTCCGACGATCACTCCAAGCAGCAGCACGACGATCGGGACAGGTGCTCTCCGTCGCATGAAGGAAGGTATCATGGCGTCGATCTCTCCGAATTCGCGAATCCGCACGATCCTCTCGGTCCGAGAGGTTGGGCCCTCGGCGAGTTGTTCTTCAATCATCTTACTCGGGGATTTCGAAAAAGGTCAGGTGAAACCATCTCCCGGAGAAGATAACCATCGACAACGCATCGTCGATGAAGACAGCAACCCGCGTCGGGACGACCCTGCCGCCCCGCGGCCACTCGCCATCGAGTCGTCGCCGGAGGTTCGTCGATCGGGTTCGCCGGGTCAGGGACGGATGAGCTGGCCCGGGGTCACGGTTTCCACGGCTCCTGGCTGGGTCTCGGCCTGACCCTCGGTGATCACCACGTGCCGGTCGACGGCCAGGCCGCTGAACGTCTGCACGGAGCCCGGAGGGCCAGCGAATGGTCAGCCGATCGATCTTGGTGGCGTCCCCGAGGCCGAAATGAACGCGGCTCGGCATCTGCGAGTGGAAGCTGTTATGGGGGTAGAGTTCGCGGGTCAGCTCGCGCCCCGAGACGGTGGCGGTCAGCCGCGCCCCGACCCCGAGACGGTTGCTCGCGATACCACGGAGCGAGACATTCAGGTAGTGGGCCTTGGGGAACTGGTTCTCGTAGAGGAGGAGCGGGCCGCCCCCCACCTGGCGAAGGACGAGGTCGAGCCGGCCGTCGTTGCGGAAATCCCCGGCGACCACCGAGCGGCCGTCGCCATCGCTATCCGCGCCCGTCAGGTAACTGATGTCGAGAAACGCCTTGCCCTGGATATTGAGGAACGCACGCTTGCGCTCGAACGGCGCTGAGGTTGTGGCCCTTCTCGACGATGTCCCAGGGGTTGGTGACCCAGAACTCGCCGAGGGACTTGTCGACCTCGCCGGGTGCCGGCACGGAAGCTCCGCGGTTGAAGGGCTGTGACACGACAGCCTGCCAGACGCAGTTTCACCCGTCGGGATCGGTGCGAGATCGGCTGATGAACCCGCAGGTGGCGTAGATGTCGAGCCAGCCGTCGTTATTCAGGTCGGCCATCGCCGGTCCGTACGCCCAGCCGACATCGGCCACCTGGATGTCCCGACCGATCCGCTCGAAATTCAAGCCGCCCAGGTTGTGGTGCAACTGGCTGCCGTTGGTGAACGAGCGGAGCTTGGCCAGGATCGGCTCAGGATAGGACCCGGGCCAGACATTCCCCATGACCCGGTTGCCGGCCTTCGAGTACATGTTGCCGACGTAGATGTCGACGTGGCCGTCGTTGTCGAAATCGCCGGCCGTGACTCCCATCGAGCCGAAGTCGCCCGGGTCGTCCTCGATCGTCCGCTCGCGGAACGTCCCGTCCTTGCGATTGACGAGCAGGACGCCCCTGCCGAACTCGTTGATCACGTAGAGATCGGGCCAGCCGTCCTCGTCGGCGTCGAGCCAGACTGCGGTGAAGGTCGAGCCGGTTGCCGCCCGACGCGCCGCTGGACTCGGTGACGTCGGCGAATTCCCAGTTCCCCAGGTTCTTCCAGAGCCGGTTGCGGATCTGGCCGCCGCCCTCGCCCTTGATCCAGGTCGCGGCCTTGGTCAGTCCGAGGGTCGATACGTACAGGTCCAGCTTGCCGTCCCGGTCGTAGTCGGCGACGACCACGCTCGCCTGCGGTCTCACCGCGAAGGTGGGGGCATCGACGGTCGTAAAGTAATGGCCCTCGTTGTTTCGCAGGAGCAAGCTGCCGAAGATCAGGTCTTCCCAGCCGTCGCCGTCGAGATCGGCGAACGTCGCACTGATCAGTCGAGGGATTTGCGGCAGACGAACCTGGGCCGTGACGTCGGTGAAAGTTCCGTCGGGCCGACCTTGATAAAGGACATTCGTCGAACAGGTCGGTGACCAGCATGTCGAGGCAGCCGTCGCGGTTGAAGTCGCACAGGTTGATGCCCCCGGAGACGATCTGCGTATTCTCGGGCTCGGTCCAGTTGTCGTGGAACTGCTTCGCCTTGATCCCGCGATCGGCGGCGACCTCGTGCATCAAGAATTTCGGGGCCTCGGCCAACTTGCCGCTGGGTGATCGCGAGCGACTCGGAGCCAGGCCATTGGCGTTCAGGAGCTCCTCGGTCGGCCGGGGAAGGCGATATCGGAGGTAAATGACGACTTCGCCGGGCTGACCCTTGCCTATCTCGCCGAAAATCCGTAACTGGCAGGTTCCTTGCCAGGTCCCGTCAAGATTCTTGCGAGTCGACCGGCGCCAGCCCCATGAGCGCGAGCTTCACGGTGGGAGGCTTGGCGAACCGGCGGCGGTCCTCGATGAGGAGCTTCGCCAGCGCCTGGCCATCGAGCGCGGACGGACGGTTGGCCGGAACTCTGTTGTCGGACGACCCGCATCGCGTCGTGATCAAACCGGACTTCGCGGGGATGTCCCGGCACCTCGCCCTCGAAACCGTCGGCGAAGAGCGCAAGGAGGGCCTGGGCGTCGCCGTTCTTCAGCGCCTTGGCGATCCGGGTGAACCCCACGCGGCTCAGGATCAGGCCATGATGCTCGACCTGCCAGAGGTACTCGCGCTGGTCCTTGCCGAGCGTGAGGTCGGCATTTGCATTCGGGACTCTCCCCTTCGCCGAGCGCCGGAGGCTGGCCCCAATTGCCCAGGGCTTCCCGGCCTGGTGACACGGTCCCCGCGTCTCCTGCCTTGTGCGTGTCTGTCTCGGTCGTCGGAACGGCCGCCGACCCCGGGTGATCCAGGCTCGTCCCCATCCGGGCCAGGACGAACCCCACGCCGGCTAACGACAGCACGCCCAGAGTCACGGCGCCGAGTAACCCCAGCATCCCAGATGACTTCCTCGACATTCTCACCTCCCTTATCGCCGACGGATCGGGCGGATGAAATTCAGGTCGGAATCAAGGCGCATCCGACCGGCCGTCATCCCCGTGGGCGGACACGCGAATCCCCATGGAGAAAATTGGATGGCTTATGAGCTCGATCGTTCCAGGATGGCGCAGCCCGGGAAGGGCCCTCGTCTCGGTCAAGGATATCGCGCAACACCCCGGAATTCTCAATAAGATTTTCACGGAGCGTCGGGTAGGCCCTTCATGATGCGCTTCAACGAACCGGGGAGATCAGGGCGAAGGGCCTTGGTAGGAGTCCGCTCCCTCGGTGATTGCG
>CAWJGW010000060.1:0-171672 GCA_963842405.1 uncultured Isosphaeraceae bacterium
TCCGAGACGTCCTGAGCACGGTCGGCATGAGGCTGCCCACTACGCCCCGAGGCACCCTCCGCTCCCTACTTCTCCGAAGTGCTGAACTCAAACTGCGTGGGCTCCGCTTTCGCTCCCGCGACGCGTGCCAGGTAGCCCGGAAAGACCTTGATCGTATAGATATATGTTGGTCTGTTGCTGTCGGCCTGTGCCTCATCGACCTTGTGAGCGGGCGGATTTTCAGAGGCGAGGCCTTCTGCTGGCGAGTGCGGAGGGCTCGGGGAGCCTGCGGGATCGCGCGGCCACTGGCTTTCGAGGCGGCTCGGGTTTCGGTTTCGGGCCACTCCAGCAGTGCGCCGAGCGACGCACGTCTTGCGGCAAACCGCGGAACTCGTGAGCCAACGTGTCAACAACCCTTACGTGGTCGGCCTCCTCTCGGCGGTAAAGGGAATCGCGGCCTTCGTGCACGGGAGCTGGAAAAGGGCTCATGAGTTAAGCGATGAGGCGGCGACGATTTTCCGAAAGCAGTGCACCGGTGTTGCATGGGAGTTGGATTCCATGCAAAACTTCGCCCTGTGGTCCCTGACCTATCTGGGAGAGGTCGCGGAGTGTGAGCCGGCGCGGGTCCGGCGTTGCTCAAGGAAGCTCCGAGAGCCGGGGCGACCGCTACGCGGGTGACGGATTGAGCACGTCCCACACCATGGCCGTCGTTCGGCTGGCGGCGGACGACCCGGGAGGGCGCCCGCGACGAATTGAAAGCGATTGGGCTGTGGTCCCAGAAGGGCTTTCATCTCCAGGCATCACATCGCACTGCTAGCACGTGTGCTGATCGACCTGTATCTGGGCGAAGGGTGGGCGGCTTGGAGCCACGTGTCGGAGGAGTGGCCCGGCTATTCCGCTTCGCTCCTGTTTGCACGTGCGGAACGGATCCCGTATCGATGTGCTTCAATTGCCGAGGCCGCAGCACGAGCTGGCCGCCGCCATGACGGCTTCCGACCCAAAGCGGACTACTTGCGAGCCGCCGAAGCCAACGCGCCGACGCTGGAACGCGTGAAAGTATCCTGGGCTACAGCTCACGCCGAGTTTCTCCGCGCAGGGGTAGCCGCGGGCCGCAGCGACTTGTCCAGCACCGTTGCCCGGCTCGCCGCCGCGTCGCTGAGCTTCGATGCCTCCGGCATGCAGCTCTACGCCGCAGTCGACGCGTCGTCGTCTCGGTCAGCTCCTCGGCGGCGATGAGGGTCGGCGCCCTGGTGCAGAAGGCGGATTCGTGGATGACGAGCCAGACCATACGGAACCCCACCCGCATCGCTGCCATGTATGCACCCGGCTTCCGGATTAAACGGGTCCCGAGACGGTGTCGGTTTCGGTCGGAAGGGATACCACTGACGGCGAGTCGTCGCATCCTGTCGCCGACGACCGTCCTGGTCAGCCCGGACGCCGCCGAGCGGGACCCGCCTGACGACATCACCCGACCGACCGTCGAATGTCGAGGAGTCGCCCGGGTGGCGGACGCGAGCTCCTTCACCATCAGACCTCCTGATCTGTGACCAGCACAGGTTGAGGGTCGTAGGAATTACCTGCTTGCAGCGGTGGCGTTTAGGAGATTCTTGTCTCAGCCGACAAGAGTGCGTGATGGGAAATGGAAGTGATACCTTCTTTAGATTGTCAAGATCACCTTGGAAATGAGTGCGAAAAAGTGGGTTCTCCCGCACTCTTGATGATCTGCGACCGCCAACTCGTGCAGAAGCCCCCATTTTGACGGGATTCTCGGTCGTTCCGACCCGGAGTGGCACCATCCTCATCAAAAGTGCGGAAGAACCGCTGAGACGATCATTTCCAGGAGTCTTGAACGCCGGAGAGTTTAGCCTTGCGGACCGCGATTGTGGCTGTTCTACTCGATTGCCGGTGGGGCCGAAACCCCGATCTTGGCCGCGCATTAAAATCCCGCAGATCAGGAGGTCTGAGGCTTGGCGAAGGCACCGACTCCCCTGGAAGAACTGGAGGGCCCACGGGTAGTGGATGAGTGCGTCGCGAGGCGAATACGCTGGCCGTCGCCGGCCAAGCCGGCACCGCGTCCAAGAGCGGGAATCCGAATCCGTTGACGTTTCTTTGCTGCCGGTCGTTCTTTCTCGGAGCCCCGCCCCATGCACCGCCTCAGGACTTTCCTGATCGGGGCTCCGAGATTCAGAATCCGAGGCCGTACTCTAAAATCGGAAAGTGTTTCTGTGCGCCCACATATCGCAAGCGTTGGGAGTTCGTGGGACGCCCCACCGGAATTCGCCAGCGAAACCGCCAAAACGAACCCACGATAATCCGGGAGGTAACAATTCTCCGGGCCACTCACAGTTCGGACGCAAAACGGCCAGAATGAACCCACGATGCTGCGGCACAAACGGTCGAACGAAGCCACGATTATGCGGGAGGGATCGATTGTGCGGGCCACCTTGGGTGCGGAATCGAAATCGCGAAAACGAAGCCACGATTATGCGGGAGGGATCGGTTGTGCGGGCTGTCCCGCAACCCGACTTGGAAAATTGCGATCCCAGGGATACTCGACCGGGCGCCGCGGCCCCTCGGGGCATGGCTCAAGGGATGCCGGCGCTGCCCGATCAGCGACGTGACCGAAGCCTGACATGACGATCAAGCCGAGAACGACGGTTTCGCCGATCAGTGAGTTTCTGCGGTTCGCCAGGAGACAGGTGGGGCAAGACCCGAGAGCGTTCGGAAGGGGATACTTTCGGTCCGTCCTGGGCGGGGTCATGAGACTCTCACCAGGCAGTATTACCAATTAACCGACATGAGCCTCAATTGTCACAGGGCTTCCCAGACCGCCGATCAGAACAACAACGTCAGGCCCTCGACATCACGGATCTCGGCGTAGATCGCCCGGACTTGCTCGGCCGTCTGTACGGAGATATCCAGAGTCACCGCGACATGCCGGCCGCCGGGCGTGCTCCGGATGGAATAATCCAGGTCCGATCGGGCCGCGAGGTGGGAATAGACGGCTTCCAACACGCGGGATTCAAAATCATCGTCGGCTCGACCGATCGCCTTGATCTTGTAAACCCCGGGAAAGTAGTGGATCGATTCGAGAAGATCGACGGAAGGACGATGATCCATGGCCCCCTCCCGGGCGGATCGAGGAAACACGCCGCAGTCCCTGCATACCATCATACGGAGGCCGTCACGCGTTCGCCAAATCCCCTTTGCAACGAATTCTCGCAACGCCGGTCCGAGACTTCGAGCCGGAGATGAGGAGACAGCGGTGCCGCGACGTTACTGATTGGCTCTGAGAGGGACTTGCGTGAACAACTCGGATGGTGGCCGGTTGCCTGTCTTGAACAATCCGCCGCCTGTCTCCTATTCCATCCAGAATGACCCCATCGAGTCAACGCTTGCGAATGTAACTGGAAATGGTGAACATGGTAAGGAACGTCAGCCACGGCGCGGCATCGTCGGTTCGCGATCGTCGTTCGCGGCGGTGGAATCCGAGCTGCGGGGCGACAATCGATCGGGCAAACCCTGACATCGAGCCCTCGGATTCCGGATCCGGATCGAAGAACGGAACCGCAAGCCCGGACGTAGAATGAGTGTCGGCTCGAGCGCGGGGGGCAGAGCCGATCCGGGATGACCCGGACGGCGATCGGCACGACCTGTGCGATACGAGAAAGATACCGTCGCAAAGCCTCGATGCCAGCTCGGCTCGGACGCGGATACCTTCGCAGACACCGCAACTTGTGTTGGATCTCGATATCGGAGGCGGCCATGACAACGATGCGGAAGGCACTCAGTATCCTCCTCGTGATCCCCCTGGCGTTACTCTCCACTGGCCGCCTGGAGGCTGCTCACGGGGGTGGCGGTGGCCATGGGGTGGCGGCGGCCATGGCGGCGGTGGTCACATGGGCGGCGGTGGCCACATGGGCGGCGGGGCCATATGGGCGGCGGCCACATGGGTGGCGGTTTCGCGCGGTGGTGGCTTCCGGGGGGGGCGGTCCATGCTCCGTCGATGGGGATGTCGCGGATGCCCTCGATGGGGATGTCGCGGATGCCCGTCGATGGGGATGTCGCGAGGCACCGTCGATGGGGATGTCGCGAGCGCCGTCGATGGGGATGTCGCGTGGCTTTGGTTCTCCGGGTGCGACCGCTCGATGGGTTCGATGGCTGGGATGGGTCGTGGCTCCGTCGGGGTCGGTGGCCGATCCATCGGCTCGATGGCCGGGATGAGTCGTAGCTCTGCCGGCGATCGGCGGCCGCGCGCCCATGAGCAGCATGGGGAGCCTGGCGGCTCATAACCCGTACGGGATCGGCGCCCGCTCCCCGATCAACTCGGGAGCCGGGATGGGGCGAAGCCCGTTCGGCGCCGGCGGCCGTTCGCCCATGAGCGGCACGGGGGCCTGGGGCGCCGTAATCCCTACGGGATCGGCATCGCTCCTCGATCAACTCGGTATCGCGCGGGCGCGACGGCCGGCATCGGCCGAAGGGGTCGGTAACGGACGTGGGATCAATTCCACGGCCATGAATCGCACGGCGATCTCCAATGGTTCCGTCTCGGTCAACCGAACCAGCAACTCATTCAACTCGGTCAATTCGTTCAATGGCGGCCGTAACGGGTTCGCCGGAGGCAACTGGGGTGGGCGTAACTCGTACGCGGGCCTCCATCAGAGCTGGCTGAACGGACGCTGGGGCGGCAGGGCGGATATGGTCGCGGTTACGGCAACGGCGGCTACGGATACGGCGGTTACGGCGGGCTCGGCTACGGCGGCTACGGCGGCCTCGGATACGGCTAGGCTAGGTGGCTTGGGTTAGTTAGGATACGGCGGGCTCGGCCTTGGACTGGGTTACGGCCTCGGCCTGGGCTCGATTGGCGGCTGGGCTATGGACTGGGCGATTCGGGCTATGGTGGCTATGTCGGCTACGGCGGTTACGGTGGCTATGGCGGGTACGGTGGCTATGGCGGCTACGGTGGCTATGGCGGCTACGGTGGCTATGGCGGCTATGGCGGCTATGGCGGCTATGGCGGTTACGGGATGGGCTACGGCTACGGTTATCGGCGTACTATGGCGGCTACGGCTTGAACTCCTGGATGTACGGCCCATCGCTCTACGACTGGGGTTACTCGAGCTATTACAACCCCTATGCCTACGGCTACTCCATGCCGACAACTCTCGCCGGGGACCCAACGCGGTGTACGACTACACCCAACCGATCAACAGCTCGGTCGCTCCGCCCGACCCGGGGATGACCAGTCAGGCCGTGGCCAACTTCGACGCCGCACGCAGCGGCCTTCAAGTCGGGCGATTATCATCAGGCATTGCAATTGACGGACCAGGCCATTCGCCAGCTCCCGAACGATGCGGCACTGCACGAGTTCCGCGCGCTGGTGCTGTTCGCCCTCCAGCGGTACGACGAGTCCGCGGCCGCGCTCTATGCCGTTCTGACGGTCGGGCCCGGTTGGGATTGGGCCACGCTCGTGGGTCTGTATCCCAACGTATCGGTCTACACCCAGCAGCTTCGGACGCTGGAGAACTACTGCACGCAGAATACCGGGTCCGCGTCCGCTCGGTTCGTCCTGGCGTACCATTACTTGACTCAAGGGCATACGCTCGCGGCTCTGCAGCAGTTGAAGCAGGTCGCCGTGCTCCAGCCCCAGGACAACCTCGCGCCGCAACTGGCCCGGCAGTTCGACCAGGGAGCGGCGCAGGCCGGCAGCACCGGCGGGGTCCGCACCGGCCGGGGCCGGCTCCGTCCTGGCCCCGCCCCCGTCGCCTCTCCAGGAGACGTCGGCGCTGGCACCGGCGCCATCGCCCGCGCCCGCGGTCAGGGAAGGCCGGCTCGAGGGGACCTGGACGGCTCAGCCGGACCAGAACACCACCATCACGTTGACTTTCCCGGATCCAGGGCATTTCACCTGGAAGGTCACCAATCGGGTCAGAGCCGGCGCTCCAGGGCCGGTTGACTTCCGGCAACGGGATCCTGACGCTGGCCCAGGACCGAGGCCCCGCGATCGTGGGCAACACGACCTGGACCGACGAGACCCATTTCCAGTTCAAATTGCCCGGCGCCGGTCCCGACGACCCGGGGCTGACGTTCTCCAAGTCGAACTGAACCGTCGCAGAGTGCGGATCGCACCTGACAGATTCTCGATCGGATGATCCGGGAATCTCGTTCTTCTCTGCTGAGCTCTGCGGCCACTCTCGCTACTGAACTACCTGAGACTGGTCCGCAGCCGCGACAGCCGGGTCGATGACGCCACCAGACGGCCGTCGACATAGACATCGAGGCCCTTGCGTCCGTCTCCGTAGCGATCGGGCGAACCGGGGATCGGCGCGTCCCAGACGATCGTCACGTCGTGGCCGTGATAGCGGAGTCCATCGAGCAGGAAGAAGCCGAGGGCATCCTCCGGCAGCAGGGGATCGACCTCGAGCACGTCGTCGTCGCGCGGGACCACGCCGATCAATTCGGGGATCAGGATGTCCAGCCAGGTGGAATGATTGTAATCCCGCTCGGCCGTCTTCCACTGCGCGGTATCGCCGTTGTAGAACTCGCCGGTCCAGGGCTGTCCGATGTCCTGGTTGCGGAACTGGGCCTTGGTGAAGGACAGGAAGAGCGCCCAGAGATGCTCCTTCTCGAGCGGCGAGTTGCCGATATGGTTGTCCCGGGTCGCCCGGAGGGTGCGTGCCATGGCGGTCATGACCAGCGAGTTGGCATGCGGCCAGGTCGGGCCGTTCCACATGCAGGTCATGGCTCGGCCGTCGCCTGGCCAGTCGGTCTGCGAGTAGGCCGGGCACTCCTTCGAGGCCGAGGCGACCGGCCATGTCGTCCAGAACTGTTTCGGGTCGAGGATCGAGGCCCATGCGGACTCATACCCCTTCCCCCAGGGGACCATCCCGAAGTAGAAGGGATAAACGCCGATCACTTCCTTGACGTCGGCCACGGCATCATCGCCGGCCCGGAGGGAGTAAAAGAACTTCTTCTCGGGCTGCCACATCTTGGTCGTCACGGCCCCGGCAATCCTGGCGGCCAGGTCGTCGAACTCCTTGGCCTTCTCCGGCTGGCCCAGCAATCGGTAGATCCGCGCCACGGCGACGGCGTTGCCGTAGTTGTAGGCCGTCAGATCGACCCGTTCGAGGCTAACCGGCCGCTCGGGCTGGGAGAAGTCCTTCGAGGTCTTGTAATCCGAGAAGTAGAAGAACGACGGCTGATACTCCATGCCGGTCCACCAGTGCGAGTCGACCATGAGCAGGCCGTCGCCGTCGGGGTCATAGGCTTTCTGCCAGCCCCGGACATTCGCGGCGAGTTTCTCCACCACCTGGGCGAGGAACGCCTTATCGGGGTGGACGAGGTGCCCGTCCCAGGCCGTCGAGGTGATCCAGTCGGTGTACTGGCCGTCGGACGGTCCCTTGGGGGTGACGTGGCTGGGGTAGACGCCGTCGGCCTTCTCATTCTCGGCCCAGGTGCGGAGGTGTCCCTCCCAGTATTTCGGGTCGCGAAGCCAGCGCGCCTCGCGGACCTGGTGGGCCGCGCCGTAGCTGATGACGTTCGGGATACCACGGGCTTCGCCACCGCCCTTCGCTCTGCGTCGGCCATTGCATCCGGCCCAGCTTCGGGTCGAGCATGTTCTTATGCAGGACATACGCCCGGTGATAGTACAGCTTGCGGACCCAGGGTCGGAGCAGTCGAAATACGGGACGTTGGCGTCGTACCAGGATTGATACATGCTTGACCTGGGCGGCGAGCACGTCGCGGTCATCCTGCTCCTCGGGCTTGAGGATCAGATCGCGGTTATCGAGCCCGATGACCTGATCCAGGGGCTTGAGGACCGCATCGAGTGCCGCTTCGGAGCCGCTCGTCTTGGTGAGCATCGCGCCGGCGAGACGCCTCGGCAGTCCGAGCGGAGAGCGGCCTTGAAGACCTTGGTCTTGCCGGGCGGGATGTGATGGCCGTGGATCTTGAACAGGTCGTTCGGGAGATCTCTCAATGGCTTGGCGAAGCCGTCGAAGGGAACTCCCCGGGCCGATCGCTCGGCGCCAACCTTCAACGTGCGAGGGGGATCGTCCACCACCGCGTAGCGGAACCGCCAATCGATGGCCTCGCCGTGCATTTCCTGCCGTCCGTCGAGCGTGAGGAACCTCGGCTCACGACCCGAGACCTCGCCGTCCTTGAGGGACACGAACCCCGAGACGCTGCCGACCCAATCGTACGCGAAGGTCTCCGCCGGCCGGATGGCCGGCTCGACGTAGATCGTCTGCACCCGGTCTGTCGGGTTGTGCACCCGGATGACGGAGACCAGCAGATCGTCGGCCGTGATGAACTTGTCGCCGGTGAATCGTAACGGGCTCGAGGGCGGGCTCGCGTCTTTCTGAGTCTCGTCGATCGGCTTGAGGCCATAGATGCCAGTGTAGAAGTCGCTTCCCGCGTTTTGAAGGACCAATCGGAACCGGCTGGACTGGACGGGTTCGAATCGAACCCGGTTCTCCCCTTCTCTGGGCCGCTCGGGAAACGCCTTGATCAGCTTGACGGGGTTCCACGAATGGAATCGTCCGTCAAAGTATTGGACCTCGAATGAGTCGGGGGGACGGCAACCGCCGGACAGGGGCATCGTTGAAGAAATGACATTGAATCCGATCAGCGTGCGAGGCGTCGCGAACTCGACGGCGAACCAATCCTGCCGCTTCCCGCTCGACCAGCACGTCCATCGCTTGCGGGGCTCGAACGGCTCGGTCAACGGATTCTCGACCTTGTCCAGCGCGATAGGTGAACGACGCGGAGGCGGTCATCTCCTTGCGGAGCACGCCCTCATAGTGGATATGGCTCGGATAATACGTCGCTCTGGCCGGGGCGAGCAGGCCGTGCTCGTCGCTGACCTCGATGTCAAACGCGTTCAGGTTCGTCAAGTAAAGCCAGTGGACATCGTCGCGAAAGGCCCAGCCCTGGGGACTCGACGCCCAGACGCGATCGCCCGTGCAGCCCATCGGGACATCCCGGTCATAGGGCCGGGCCAGGAGTCTCGTCGATTGCTGGCGGCTGGTGGTGAATACGCGGCCCGGGAATCGCGGTCTCTCGGGCGGATCGGTTGTGCCCCTTCCAGAAGTCCCGAGCATGCGAGCACCGTGAGAGCAGAAGGCCAGTGCTCGGGTCGTCGTCATGAGTCATCGATTCCTGTTGGGTGGGCTGCCTACAGACGAATCATCCCGTTCTACGGCAGTCGGTGGCAACGAGTCGATTCCTTCCCAATCGCACTCAGGCGACTTCGAGGCTCTCATGACCGACGACCAACGATGCCGGCGCGGAGTCCTGGTGGGAACTCGCGCCCGGGCAGTCCCGCGTTCGGGTGAAGCACACGATGTCCCGAGTCGAGTTGAACCGATCGGACCTCGGGAATTCGACGCGACCGAGCGCGAGGAGCGAACCGAGACGAGACGGTGTGCTCGACGATGTCCGGCAGGTCGGATTGGTCGTGCTACGATGGCGTGTTATTTCTTGCGATGCCGGATGCGGCTACGCATGCGGCGCTTCTTACGCCCTACTTTGCGACGTCCTTTGCCTCGTCGACGACTGGCCATGCGTTCTCCTCTGGGGTGTCGGAAAGAAACGGATCAACGGGATCCCTCCACGGCCGGGATTGGCGTCCGGAATCGCCAAAGAGCCGATTCTATACGAAGATCGATCCAAGTCTCAAGGCCGAGATGCCACGATGACGGCGTCACGGCATTCGTCTCCGTGCAATCGGGTGTGGCGAGGTCGTTAAGGTAAACGACGCTCCCGTAATCACTTCGGCCGGGCTTCCCAGTCGATCGCGGAGAGCTTGGCCAGCGCGAGCATCAGGGCGTGAGTTGCCCTTGCGTTCGTATCCCTGGGCGGCCACGGCGCGATAGAGCTGTTCGGCGAGGGCCAGGCCGGGGAGGCAAAGCTTCATCCGCCGGGCCTCGGCCAGGGCGATCCCCATGTCCTTGAGGAAGTGCTCGACGAAGAAGCCCGGCTCGAAGTTTCCGGCGATCATCCGGGGGCCGAGGTTGTTCAGGCTCCAGGATCCCGCCGCGCCGCTGCCGACGCTCTGGAGCACGACGTTCAGGTCGAGCCCGGCCTTGTAGCCGTAGAGCAGGCCCTCGCAGACGCCGATCATGTTGGTGGCGATCAGGACCTGGTTGACCATCTTGGTGTGCTGCCCCGCGCCGGCGGGCCCCTGGTGCACGATCGTCTTGCCCATGACCTCGAAGAGCGGCCGGAGCGCGTCGACGACCTCCTTCTCGCCGCCGATCATGATGGAGAGCCGTGGCCTCGCGCAGCGCCGACGTCGCCGCCGGAGACCGGCGCGTCGACCGCATGGACCTGCTTGGCCTCGGCGGCCTGATCGATCTCGATGGCCAGGGCCGGCTCGCTCGTGGTCATGTCCACGAGCACGGACCCCGGCCGCGCCCCGGCCAGCGTGCCGTTCTCGCCGAGCGTGACCTCGCGGACGTCCTGGGGATAGCCGACGATCGTGAAGACGACGTCAGAGGCCTCGGCGACCGCTCGGGGCGAGTCGGCGAGCTTCGCCCCCTTCTCGACCAGCGGCCGGGTCTTCTCGGCCGACCGGTTGAAGATCGTGGCGGAATAGCCGGCCGCCATCAGGTGCCCGCACATCGACGAGCCCATCACCCCGGTTCCGATCCAGCCGATCCGCGTTTTCTCCGGCGCGAACTCCAGTGCCATTGCGGGCCCTCCCCAGCGTCTCTTGAGCGATGTCTTCCCCGGCCGTTACAATCTTGATCGTTGGCGGGCCGCTATTATAACCGGATCGACGACGTGCTGCACAGCGAACGACTCCGCCAGCCGGAGAATGCCGGCATGGTGCCCCGGCGGGCCGGATTGGTCGACCCGCCGCTGCCATCCCCCTCATCATGAGAGCCCATTCATGGCGAACTCCCTGATCGAGAGCTACTTCCAGACCAAAGATCCCGCGACGATTCCCCCGGGTTTCCTGGCCTACCTGGCCAATCTCGAGTGCGTCGCCCGGGTGGCACCCGAGGTGGCGCGGTCGATCGTCCAGGAGCTGGCCGACCAGCGGAGCAACATCAAGCTGATCGCCAGCGAGAACTATTCGTCGCTGGCCACCCAGTGCGCCATGGGCAACCTCTTGACCGACAAGTACGCCGAGGGGATCCCGCATCACCGGTTCTATGCCGGTTGCGACAACATCGATTCGATCGAGGATCTGGCCAACCAGCGCGCAAGGAACTCTTCGGCGCGGCCCATGCGTATGCCCAGCCGCACAGCGGCGCGGATGCCAACCTCGTCGCGTTCTGGGCCATCCTGCGGGCCAGGGTCGAGCTCGGCGCGATCGCCAAGCTCCTGGGCAGCCGAGAGCCCGGACTCCCTCGCCGCCGGCGACTGGTACAAGCTGACTCCGGAACAATGGGGGACGGTTCGCCAGGCCCTTGGCAACCAGCGCCTGCTCGGCCTGGACCTCGCCTCGGGCGGCCATCTGACGCACGGCTATCGGCTCAATTCGTCGGGCAAGATGTTCGAGTCCCACGGCTACACGGTCGACCGCGAGACCTACTTGCTCGACTATGACGCCATCGAGCAGCCAGGCAATGGAGGTCAAGCCGCTGATCCTCCTGGCCGGTTTCAGCGCCTATTCCCGCAATATCAACTACGCCCGGATGCGCGAGATCGCCGACAAGGTCGGCGCGGTATTGATGGTCGACATGGCCCACTTCGCCGGCCTGGTGGCCGGGAAGGTGCTCAAGGACGAATTCAACCCGATCGCCGTACGCCCACGTCGCGACGACGACGACGCACAAGACCCTGCGCGGGCCGCGCGGCGGTCTCGTGTTGACGACGCCCGAGTTCTCGGACGCCGTGGACCGCGGTTGCCCGATGGTGCTGGGAGGCCCCCTGCCCCACGTCATGGCCGCCAAGGCCGTCGCGTTCACCGAGGCCCTTCGGCCCGAGTTCGCGACTTATGCCCAGAAGATCGTCGACAACGCCCGATCGCTGGCCGAGGCGTTCCTCCGCGAGGGGCTGAACGTCGTGACCGGCGGGACCGACAACCACCTGATGGTCGTCGACGTCGCCTCGACCCACGGGATCACCGGCCGGCAGGCCGAGGATGCCGTCCGACGTTGCGGCATCACGCTCAACCGCAACCCCGTCCCGTTCGATGTCAACGGCGCCTGGTACACCAGCGGCCTGCGGTTCGGCACCCCCGCGGTCACCACGCTGGGAATGGGCAAGGCCGAGATGGATGAGATCGCCTCGGTCGTCGCCCTGGTGCTCAAGAACGTCAAGCCGGGGACCACGAAGTCGGGCGCCCGCGACAAGGCGAAATACACCCTCGACGAGGCAGTCCGGTCGCAGGCGCATGCCCGCGTCGACGCCCTGCTCGCCTCGTATCCGGTCTATCCCGAGATCGACCTGCCGTTCCTGATGGAGAGCCTTGGATCGAAGGCTACGTCGTCCTGAAGGGGTGACGCACAAATTAGACGTGCCCAGGTTCTGTCAGGATGAGGAATGTTCCGCATGGGCTACAGTGACTTTACCCTCGAATCCGTCGCACGACTCCTGGGCGTGGTCTCGCGGCCGACGGATTTGTTCCCCGATCTCCAGCCCATCCCGATCCCCGAATGGTTGAAAGATACGCTGGAACGTGGGACGCAGGGGATTCAATTGTCCCTCATCAGCGAGAAGTCCCGCAGCGAATTCATCGTGGCCCCGCTCCTGCTCGCCAGCCGGGAGTTGAGCGGAAATCGGTTCGTCATCTATTCGGGCCAGCGATTGGATGTCAACGCGGCGAAGGGTCTCAGCGGCGAGTGCGATTTCATCCTGTCGGCTACGGCCCCGGTGCTGCCGCTCCAGGCCCCGATTGTCACGGTCGTCGAGGCCAAGAAGAACGATATCGAGGGGGGCCTGGGACAGTGCATCGCCCAGATGGTCGCCGCGGATCGCTTCAACCGAGCGGCGGGGAAGGACAGTCTGCCCGTGTTCGGATGCGTGACGACCGGTGAGGCGTGGCAGTTCGCGAAGCTGGCCGGCTCGGAAGTGCTCCTGGAGCCGCGGCGGTACTATATCGACAAGGTCGAGACCATCCTCGGCGCATTCCGGGCGATCGTCGACGAATGCATCGGAAGCGCCTGAATTGAACCTCCTCACGGACGACATCCTCGAACGGTCGGCGGTCGTCGCCAACTGCCGGATGAACCGGGAGCGAGACCTGCTCGGCTCCAATGGTTATGACCGCGAGCTCGGGTTCAATCCCCTGGACTTCCTCAGGGAGAAGCTCGCTCATCAGGATCAGGCCGACTGGCTCGACCTGTGCTGCGGGACAGGGAAGGCCCTGATCCAGGCCGCACGCATCTCCACGACGAGGGGCTGAGGTCGCGGATCGCGATAACCGGCGTCGATCTCGTGGGGGTCTTCCATCGGGCGGATCCGGGCCTGGACGGCCCCCGGCTGGTGGAAGCCTCGTTGAACGACTGGCGTCCTGATCGGCCCTGCGACCTGATCACCTGCGTCCACGGCCTCCATTACATCGGCGATAAGCTCGGCTTGATTGCCCGGGTCGCCGTCCTGGCTCACGGACGACGGGCTGTTTGCGGCCAACCTCGATCACGCGAGTATCAAGCTCGCCGACGGAAGTGCCGGCCGGGAGGCGGCTCCTCTCGACCTGCGGCGGAATGGCCTCTGCTACGATGGCCGGAGGCGACGGCTGACCTGCCGGGGAACATCGACCGATCGATCTGCCCTATCGCTACCTGGGCGCCGACGATCAGGCCGGGCCCAATTACACGGGTCAGCCCGCCGTGGATTCGTACTACGAGCACGTCGTTCCCGTGTGCTGAGACCAAGACGGAGGGATAAGCGAATGGAGGCCGCGGCAGGATTCTTCAGCGGGCCTTGGCCGGTGCCGATGCCGCGTTCCGCGGCGCCGCCAGTTCGGGCTGCCGGTCAAACGGCGTCAGGACCGGATGCACAAAGCTGAAGTCGTGAACGAGCAGGCCCTTCGTCCCCACGAAGAAGTCGCGGTTATCGGCGACGTCGAGATTGTAAACCGGCTGGGTCTTGTCGGTGTCGATTGCTTCGATCTCGACGACGCCTCCGATCATCCGCAGACGATCGCCCGCCTTGAGCTCGCGAGCCATAGTCCACCCCTTGCCCGCTTTCCAGAAGCGGTGGATCCCGGTCGCGACGATCGTCTCGCCGTCAATCGCAATCCGGAGCGTCGGCGAGGGATCGTTGAGGTGGACCGCGATCACAGGCTGAAACGCCAGCAGACCGGTCGTGGTGTTCTGCGAGAGCACGCTGTCGCCCACCTGGATCGACTCGATCACACGGGGGCCGTCGATGGTGTGGACCAAGGTGCCGGCCGCGAAGCAGGCCGTGTGTCGCCGTCCGGGCACGGCGACCGGAAGCTGGAAATCTGGCGTGGACACGGTCTCGGTGATCGTCGGCTTGATCGTGGGATTGCTGGACTGGTAGACATAACCGAGCTGGTCCGTCCACCACCGACGCCACGAGTCGGGCTCGTCGCCCCGGTCCTGGCCGGTGAGCGTTTTCAGAACGGGTAGGACGCGGCCGTTGATTTGATTGATCTGGTCGTTCACGGCTTCGACCGTCCGGACGTCGTTGTCGAGCGTCTGCTGAACGGCCTGGTTATTCTGGATCGTCTGGGTCATGGCCGCGTACATCATCATTTCCATCTGCGCCGCGTAGTTTGCCATCATGATGGACTGGTATGCGGCGATGCCCCCGAGATTCGCGGATCGATCGCCCGGCACGACCCCGGGAATTCCCCGGACGGATCGTGGTCGCCGGCACATTTCTCGATTGGGCCGCGATCGCCTGCTGGAGTTGTGCCACGTTCATGCCAGCCGGGCCCATCGTCATGGGCATGCCTGCGGACGGCGACGACGAGAGACTCAGACGCGAATAACCGAAGGTGGAAGCGGTGATCGGAGTGGACATGTTGACCGGAATCAGCCGTAAGTCGATCGTTGGGAACCGATAGAGCCGTCGCACGTCGAACCGTTCTCCGTCGACGAACAGCTCGCCGGTCGAGCCTGGTCCGCTGCCCGGCCGAACCGTGAACTTGAACGGCCTGGCGACCAGGTTGATCAATCGGCCCACGACGTCCCGGGGGTCGCGCGAGGTCAGCGCGGCGATGGCTTGCCGGCGCACCTCCTCCGATGGGCTGAAGACCGCCAACGTGGCCAGTGAGTTGGAAGCGTGCGGGCCTTCGATCTGCCCCAGCACTTTCACGGCCGCCAGTTGAGACCGTTCGCCGCCGGTGGCCAACACGTTCCAGACCATCGGCACCGCGCGGGGATCGGTAATCTCGGCCAGTCCCTGCTCGGCTTTCTCCCGACTCGCGGCATGCGGGCTCAGCAGACCCGCGTGCAGTTTCTCCAACCGAGACTTCCAGTGCGAATCGGCGTGCTTCTGGCGCTCGGCCTCGAGCCGCTCGGCCGTGGCCTCCTCGCTCTTGACCCAGTGATTCCCGTGTTTCTTGTATCCCAGGTGCCTCCAGGCGAGCTCGCGGGACGGATCGAGGCGAATCACCGCGTTAGTAATCCGCCAGGGCCTGCTCCTTGAGCCCCTTCTCCATGCACCAGGCCGCCAGCTTCATCTGGGCATCCGCCTTCTGGACCGTGCGCGACGACGGCCCAGATACTCGTGGATCAAGGCCTGGTAACCGGCGTCCTTTTCCATTTCCTTCTCGACGTCTTGGCCCGCCGCCCATTTTCCTTGATGAGCGACCAGTCCCAGCAGCCCTCGAGCCATCGCATTACGCGGGTCGAGTGCGACCGCCTGCGCCAGGTGCTCCATCCGCTCCCTGCTCAGGCCATGCGCCTCGCAGCCGAGCGCGAGCTGGACGTGGGCGTTCGCGTTGTGGCCCGCCTTGCTCTTGGCGGTCTCATACACCTTGAGATCGGCCGGCGCACCGGGGCCTGGCGTGCCATTCTGGCCGATCATCGCACAAAACAGGAGGATTCCGGCGACCATGATCTTCCTCGCTTTCGGGTGTGCCCGTGAGAAGTCCCGCGGTGCGGACTCGAAACCCGTGATGCTCGACGCCGAGCGATCGGACCTTTCATGCATGCGTGATCCGCCCGGTGGGCGAGGCGCTCTCAATCAATAACTGCCGACGGCGGCCTCGTGTACCCAGAACGGCCAACGGGGACCGAAGGAAGCGGACGTCCGGTCCTGGCGGGAAGCAGTGGGGAAGCATCGAGGACGGTGACCCACCATCTCCCTCCATTGGCCGACTCGAGCCAATTCAAGATACGATTCTGGCATGGACTCGGTTCGGTTGAGAATCGGTGGGTATCCGTGAGTCCTTCTCTTCAACCGAGGGCAAGTGCAAACACCCCGACGAGCATGATGACGGCGGCCAGACGCCTCCCTGGGCTGTTCTCGGACAGGAGATGCGTTCCCATCAGCGAAGCGAAAAGGATGCTGATCTCCCGTGCCGGGGCGACATATACCTTACGCGGCCATGAGTGAGACATCTTCAAATTGCTGAAAGTTGAGCGTCATCAGCGTCTCCAGTTTCTCCACGTGCTTGGTCGGAATGTCGTCGATGACCTCGTTGATGGCGGCTTGAAAGTCGGCAAATTTCGGATGGTAGCGGCCGTAGAGGGCACGACGTTTGATGAACTTCCATAAGCGTTCGATCAGGTTCAGATTGGGCGAGTACGAGGGGAGGAACAACAGCGTGATCCCCAACTGAGTGGCCAATGCCTCGACCGCGGCGTTGTGTTGATAGCGGGCGTTGTCCAACACCAGGGTGATCGGTCCGGTCAGACCCAACGCGGCAATCTTCCGCAACAGTTCGCCCATCGTCTCGGTGTTGACGACCGTGGTGTTGGTCACGGCGATCAGTTGCCGCGTCACCGCATTCCACGCCCCCAACACATTGAACCGCTGACGACCCGAAGCCGCACGCACGAAGATCCGCGTGAACGACCAGAGGTAACACAAGAATGTGCCGAACACGAAATGGGCCGCGTTAACGAAGAACACGTGACCTTCGCCAGCTTGGGCGGCGGCCAGGCACCGGCTCCAGTTTGGTCTCGCGAAAAGCGGCTTGGGCTTCAACGTGTTCGGCCAAAGTTTTTTTGGGCGGTACGGGGATCGCACGGACACGGTAAAACTTCAGGCCCAGATCCTTGAGGAACTTGCGCACTTGGCTGGGGCCACGTCGCAACCCGGTCAGTTGAAAGATGCGTTCGCAGGCCTCGGCGATGGTGCGTGACCGGTTGCTTCGCGAAGGACTCGCGTAATCACGTCGCGATAGGCGGCCATCTCGCTCATCGGGCGATGGTGATTCCACTGCCGCAGGCCGTCCAAGCCTCCCTGCATGAAACGCGGCCACGTACCGCTGGACGGTGGCCCGACCGACACCCGACAGCCTTGGCCGCTTGCTCACGCGTGAGTCCCGTGTGCAACAACCAAAGCACCAGCATCTTTTCGCGAATTCGGAGGTTGGGATGACAGCGCCGTTCCTCGTTGACGATCCGTTGCTCTTCCTCGGTCAACCGCACGCGAAACCAAGCCATGGTGGTCCTCCTTGCGGGACGTCACAGTCAGGATAACCGCTTGCTTTCTCCGAGAAACTTGTAACACAAATCCTTGACTCCGTGAAACGTCTATTCCGTGCGCGCGGGGTATAGCTGACCGGGCTGATGGTCATCGCAGCCAGCACGAGGATGTACGCCGCGGGAACGAGTACCCGATGCCGATGACCGCATGCCTGTTGGTTTTCCATCTTTCTCGGACCTCCTCGCGATGCCGAAATGCGACCGGGGCCAGGAAGATGGCCAGCCCGAGGCTGGTGGCCCATTGCTGGATCAGGGGTGGGACACCGTAACTGGCGACGGCCCGCTTGTCGCAGATGGTGTAGGCGGCGATCAGGATTCCGGTCACGAGACCGAAGGCGACGGCCCAACGGGCGTGGGTCGTGGTCTGCCGATCCGGCTTCGCCAATGTGAAGACGCCCAGGGCGATGAGGGCCGCGCCCAGCAGGGCCAACGCTGAGGGCCGCTCGCCGAGCCAGATGACGGCCGCGACCGCGGTCAGCACCGGACCGGTGCCCCGAGCGATCGGGTAGACGACCGACAGGTCACCGAGTTGATAGCCGCGCTGGAGTACGAGGAAGTAGGCGACATGAAGGATGGCGCTGGCCATCGCGTAAGCCAGTCCGGCCGGGCCGATGTCGGGGAGTCGGACGATCAGCAGGACGATGGCCGGGGGCGTCAAGAGGATCGCCGAAGCGGTCCCGTAGAGCCAGACCAGAGCGGCGCCGCCGCCCGCTCGCTTGGCGAGCAGGTTCCAGGCGGCGTGGAGGACGGCGGCAACGAGCACCAGTCCAAGGGCCGTTACGGTCATACGCTCATCCCGAACATCATCGGTTGATCCAGCCCTCAGAGCAGATCCCAGGATACCATCTTAAGGGCAGTCGGCGTACAATCGTCTTCGGCTCGGTGGCAACGGCTACCGCCGGAGCCCTGCCTTCGCGCGAAGGGATTCCGTGGGACGCCTGCGGTTCTCCCTCGCCTGCCGCGATCCCTTTGATAAACTGGTCGAATGGCCGTTGGCAGACGGGAGGACGATTCATGGACCCTGGGCACGATGAGATCCCCGGCGTGACCGATGACCCGGTCCTTCGTCTCATCCTCGAAGGGAAGGCGCGGGGCCTGGACGAGGCGGAGGAAATGTATCTGGATCAGTCGCTCGCTGAAGTCCTCGAGCTCCTCGGGAAACCGATCCCCGATGATGAGCTGGCACGACTTCCGCTCTTCAAGCTTCTCCGCTTCCGTGGTAGCCGGGGTTTTGAGGACTCCCTGTTGTGAACCCCGAAAACCGGCTCGCCGAGATCGTCACGGCCCTCGAAAGCGTGAACATTGCCTGTCTCGTCATGGGCGGGCACGCCGTCCGCTACTATGGCCTCAGACGTGACACCAGCGACTTCGACTTGCACCTCGCACCGGACGGTTGGGACGGCCTGTCCGCGAAACTCGCCGAGACCCCGCTCTTCGCGGGATCACCTGTACTGGAAGGACCGAGCTGGCGCCCTACTTTTCGGCGATTCCGGATCGGCCGGCTGGCCGACGGGCGAGAAGAGTGGTTGGAATTCTGGTGCGGGAATCACCTGCTCTCCTCGTTTTCCGAACTCCGCGCCCGCAGGGAAGAGGGAGTCTATGGCGGTCGCGTCTTGTCGTTCCTGGCGCTCCCCGATCTGATCCGGAGCAAGGAGACCGAACGCGCGGTAGACTGGCAGGACGTCGCGATCCTGGAAGAGTTTCTCGACGCCCGACGGTTCGCTCAGGTGGACTTGGGAAAGCTGGTCCACTCCGAAGCCCTTGGCGGCATTCGTAGCCGAAGGGGGCTCGAAGCCGCCCTTTGGAAGGGATTACTGGCGGATGCCCTCCTTGTGGAGCAGGCGCTGAAGGTGGCAAGGCTGCCGATCACTCAGGCGTTCCTCCTGCCGTTCGCTCCCGCAGTGACGGGCCTCCCGGTTACCACTCCCGCCATCGAGCCGGTGATCCTGAACCGCCTCCGAAGCGTCAAGCCAACCTCGCCACTCCACCTTGCTCTGGTTGAAGTGGTCAGGCGGCAATACCGCCTCGCCGCCCAGGCCGCGGACAAGGCCGATAAGGTAGCCGTGAGCAAGCCCCAAGGAAGGTGAGTAGAATGGATGCCAGGTTCCCACATTGGAGTAGAATCGATGCACACCCGATTTCATGCGCTTGGCCTCATCTTGTCCCTGCCGATCCTGGTGTCGCTGGCTTGGGCCCCGACTGCGGCGGCACAGACGGCCCCGGAGCATTCCGCCGCGGGGGCCTTCAAGATCGAGACGAACCTTCGTGCTGGCGTCGCCAAGGTCGACATCACGCCGCCGCCCGAGACGAAAGTCGTAGGCCACGTGCGTGAGACCCACGGCGTCCGCGACCCGATCCGGGCCGCAGTCCTGCTGCTGGACGACGGCCGGACCAAGGCCGCCCTCGTCACTTTCGACCTCCTCGCCCCATGGGACGATCTGGTCGCCGAGGTGCGATCGGCAGTTTCCCGGGCGACCGGCATCCCCAAGGAGAACATCCTGGTCGCCTGCTCGCATAACCACTCCGGCCCGGGCTGGACGAAAGAGACCCCGTACGGCAAGCGGCTGATCGAACAGATCACCACCGCCGCGGCCGAGGCCGTGCGCGGTCGTCGCGCCCGGCCTCGATCGGCTACGGCGAGGGTTCGATCCACTTCGGGATCAACCGGCGGAAGGTGATCGACGGCCGAGCGGTCGTCCGGCTCAACCCCGAGGGACCCAATGATCCCCGGGTGAAGGTGCTCCGGATCGACGACGGCCGGGGCCTGGCCCCGATGGCCGTCGTGATGCACGCCGTCTGCCACCCGTGCGTCTTCACCTGGGGCGACAAGTACTCAGAACCCTATCCGAACGGTTTTCCGAAGATGAGCGCCGACTTTCCAGGGGAGGCCCAGCGGTTCGTCGAGATGGTCTATGGACAGCCGACCCAGACGCTTTTCCTCCAGGGGTTGTGCCGGGAACATTCGCCCGAACCTGCCCGGCTTTCCGTACCGATGCGGTGACGAGGCGGACATCCGCTGGATCGGTCGGGACCTGGGCTGCGAAGTCGTTCGCACCGCCGACCGCGCCGCGATCCGGGAGGAGATGGCCAAACGCCCCAAGATTTATCCGATCAAGGTCGCGTCAGGAGTCGTGGAACTACCCGGCAAGGAGAAACCCGTCCGTTGCGAGCTCCAGGCGTTGCGAGTCGGCCCGTTCCTCTTCCTCGCACTGCCGGGAGAGCCTTTCATCGAGTATGCGTTCCAGATCGAGAAGGCGATCGCCGACCGCGCGATTCCAATCGTCGTCGGCTACGCCAACGGCGGTGCTTATTACGTCTGCACGGCCCAGGCCCACAAGGAGGGGGGCTATGAGCCGAACATGACGCCCCTGGCCGGGGAAGCCGAGCCGATCATCGTCAAGCAGGTCCTGCTCCTGGCCGACCGGGTCATCGGCGACGTCTTCGAATCGTTCGCGCCGGGGCCCCCGGGCGATACCAAGTATTACACCCCATCGATCCCCAGCGGCCGGGACGTGAAGAAGTAGCGGATCCCCCGTCGTGCTCAGAGGACCCCGAAGCGTTCGAAAGCTGCGGTGGCCTTCATCCCGGACCGGATTGCATCCCGGACCCGGTTCTCGTCATGGACCTTCGCCCAGGCCCGACGGAGGACGGCGGCCTCGACCGCTTTCGGGATCACGACCACGCCGTCGTCGTCGGCCACAACGAGGTCCCCGGGCGTGAAGCGAACGCCAGCAATCTCGACCGTCACGTCGAAGTCGATGACCCGCTGACGGTCCTTGCTGTCGTACGGGCTGGTGCCCCGGGCGAAGATAGGGAACCCCATCGCCCGCATCTGACGGACGTCTCGCACCGCGCCGTCGACGATCGCGCCGACGCATCCGGAGTTCCGCGCGGCGGTCGACAGCAGTTCTCCCCAGATCCCCGAGCGTGCCGAGCCGCCCGCGGCCGCGATCAGCACGTCGCCCAGGCGGCAGCCGTCGACGGCCGCCAATTCCAGCTCGTAGGGCCGGGGGTCCGGGTGCGCCATGTCAGCCCAGAGCATGGTCCGGCATCGGCCGACAAGGACGCCGTCAGCGGTCATCGGCCGCAATGCGACCCGCGGCGATTGGTGCGGAAAACCCTCCGCATCCAGAGCGTCGCACACCACGGCGCTGCCCAGGGTCTGTTGGATCATTGTTGGCGTGATATCCGGCCCGTCGGATTCCGGATCAACTCGCGCGATCATGGCTTTCTCCGCGACTTGGCTCGCAGATGTTCCAATACCGGGCGTGCTCCGCGAGTATCGGCTCACTCGGCACCCGCTGAGGACTCTTATACCACGGACAGCCGGCTTTGTGAGCTACGGTGCGGATGAGATGACTCTCGAAGATGCCTGCCAAGCGATACTACAATGACCGGGGGGATCGCAGCGGGTATGATCCGAGGCGCAGATACGGTCGGCGGGATTCAGGACGGAGATGACGTAGCGGAGGAGAGTCCAATGCCTCACGCAATCCAGTTTGAGTGCTTGCAGGGGCATGAGTGGGAGGTCGAGACGGAGTCGCTCGGAGTCACCGGCGACTCGGGAGCCTGTCCCGTTTGTGGAGCCCCGAGTCGATCGCGGATCTCCTTGGAGACCGGATCGGCAGCGGATCTCGGCGATGATCTGCCCCCTCCTCCGCCTCGTCGGGGTGCGGACGAGGTGGTGCCCGATCTCACCATCACGCTCTGGTCGGCGGAAGCTCGGCTTCGCGCCCTGATCGATCCACCGTCGATCTCCGGCTATGAGATCCTGAGCGAGCTAGGCCGGGGTGGCATGGGGGTGGTCTACCATGCGCGGCAGGCGAGCCTGGGACGCGAGGTGGCGCTGAAGATCGTCCTGGCCGGGGCGCATGCCGGGCAGAGCGAGCGGCGCGGTTCCGCGTCGAGGCCGAGACGGCGGCCCGCTTGAAGCATCCTCACATCGTGCCGATCTACGAGATCGGCGAGCAAGGCCAGCTTCCCTATCTGGCGCTGGAGTTCGTCGAGGGGGGCAGCCTGGCGCAGGCGATGGCCACCCGACCCTTGGCCCCGGACCAGGCGGCCGGGATGGTCGAGACGCTGGCGCGGGCCATGGACTATGTCGCATCAACACGGCGTCGTCCACCGCGACCTCAAGCCGGCCAACGTGCTCCTGACGGCTGAGGGCATCCCCAAGATCACCGATTTCGGGCTGGCGAAGTGGCTCGATGCCCCCTCGGGTCATGCCACCCAGAGCGGGGTGGTCCTGGGCACGCCGAGCTACATGGCGCCGGAGCAGGCCCAGGGACATTCCGGGCTGATCGGGCCGGCCACCGACGTCTATGCCCTGGGGGCGATCCTCTATGAGATGGTGACGGGCCGGCCACCGTTCCTTGCCGCCACGTCGCAGGAGACGGTGCAGCAGTTGCTGACGGAGGAACCTTTGCCGCCCTCCCGGCTTCAGCCCAGAGTCCCCCGCGACCTGGAGACGATCTGCCTGAAGTGCCTCCAGAAGGAGCCCGCGCGGCGTTATGCCGGCGCCGCGGCGCTGGCCGAGGACCTGCGGTGCTTCCTGGACCGGAGGCCGATCCGGGCCCGCCCCACGCCGTCCTGGGAGCGGGTCGCAAAATGGGCGCGGCGGCGGCCGTCGATCGCGGTGCTGGTGGGCGTCAGCGTCGCGGCGGTGCTCGCCCTCGCCATCATGGGCCTCGCCTACAACGCGCGACTCCAACGCGAGCGTGATACCGCCCAAGCTAACTTCCAGATGGCCCTCGATGCCGTCGACCGCTACTACAACAAGGTCAGCGAGAATACGCTCCTCAATACACCCCGGATGGAGCCACTCCGCAGGCAGTTACTCGAGACGGCCCAGGAGTTCTACGAGCGATTCGTGCGCGAGCGGGCCAACGACCCGGAAGCTCGGGTCCAACTCGGCAGGACTTACCAGCGGCTCGGGCAACTGACCAGGCAAACCCGGTCCAAGACCGAGGCGATCGCATTCATCAACCAGGCGATCGCGATTCAGGAACCGCTAGCCCGCGCCCACCCGGACAACGCCGATTACCAGTCCGACCTGGCCATCAGCCGCACCAACCTCGGCGGCCTCTTAGGCGAGACTGGCCGGATGGACCAGGCTGCGGAGGAGTTCCGAAAAACGATCCCCATCTGGGAGGCACTCGTCCGCCGCAACCCCTCCCACGGAGCTTACCGCCAGAGGCTCGGTCACACCTGGTATAGCCTCGGCCAGGCCTGCTCTTTCGCGGCCCGGAACGATGAGGCCAGGCAAGCTCATGCCCGCGCCCGCGCCGTTCTGGAGGAGCTGGTCCGTGACGAGTCCCAGGTCCCCGAGCATCGCAAAGAACTCGCACTGGCGATCAACGCGAGGGGGGCCAAGCCTTCAACTCGGGCGCCGTTGCTGAGGCCGTCCAAGCATTCCGTGAGGCACTCGCCCTGCGTGAGGTGCTGGCCCGGGAATACCCCGATCGACACGCTTTCCAGAGCGACCTGGCCGCCAGCCACGGCAACCTCGCGATCGTGGCCAGGATCAACAACGACCTGGACCGCGCCGAGACATCCAACAAGAACGCCCTGGACATCTATCGAAGCTTGGCTCGGGAGCACCCCGACGTCAGCGACTACCGGATCGCCCAGGCCGGGTGTTACCAGGAGCTGGGGCTCATCTACTTCCAGAGAAACGACCGGAAGCACGCGGAGCAATCCCTGCGCGAGGCCGTGACGATCCGTGCCGCGGTGGTGCGCGATCGCCCGGAGGTCCCGCGCTATCAGTCGAGTCTCGCCAGAACCTATATCGACCTTGGAGAGCTCTGCGTCGAAACGGGGCAACCGGCCCAGGCCGAAACGAGCTTGTCGCAGGCGTGTGGGATCCTGGAGCGGCTTGCCCAGACGTATCCGGATGTCATCGACTATCAGGCTGACCTCGGGTGTGCCTACGCCGCCCAGGGTAAGGCTGCGTCGCGGTGGGCGAAGCCCCAGGACATTCTCGATCGCAATGGCAAGGCGATCGACGTGCTGGAAGCGGCGTTGCGCCGTCAGTCGTCGCTTGCCGAGGCGCGGAAATACCTCGCCATGGCCTACTGCGGGCGTGCCGAAGCCTACGAGAGCCTGGGGCGGTCAGCCAACGCGCTCCGGGATTGCGACAGGGCCCTCCCACTCAGCGAGGGCAAGGACCGTACCGCGGCCCGCATCGCGCGGGCCAGGGCGATCGCCCGCCTGGGCGAGTACGCGCAGGCCGCTGCCGAGGTCGAGGACGTGTCCCGTGCCAAATCGGCAACGGCCTTGGACCTCTATCGCTCAGCCGGGGTGTATGCCGTCGCGGTGGCGGCCTGTCTCCGGGACGGCAAGCCGGACCGGACCGGGGCCGACGCGCTGGCCCGCGCTACGCCCTGCGCCCCTCGAACTGCTCACCGCGGCTCAGGCCGCGGGTTACTTCAACGCGCCGGATCACCTCGACGCCTTCCACAAGGACCCGAGTTTCGACCCGATCCGGTCGCGTGCCGACTTCAGAGAATGGGCTGCCCGGCTGGGTCCGACGAGCCCGCCGGACTCCGGACCGCCCAGCCGGCGTCCCTAGCCGATCACGTCCTTCGCTCCAGGGCGGAGCGGCAGTATTTCAGCAGGTCCAGCTCGCGCACCTCCTCGGCCAGCTCCTCGTGGGACGGGTTGCCCAGCGAGGTGGCGACCTCGTCGACCAGCAATTCAGCGAACCTGGCGTGCGAGCGCTGGAGTGCCTTGCGGACCTGATCGGGCCGCATCGGGGTGCCGAGCCGGGCGGCGAGTTGCTCGGCCATCTGGGGCGAGGGCACATCGGGGTTCTCCACGCGGAACAGCAACACGGCGTGATACATCGGCTGGGCGGCTGCCAGCGCCGTCCAGGTTCGTTCCAGCAGCTCTGCGCCAGCTCGGGAGGAAGTCCGCCCCCGCTTCCGGGTCCGCTGGCCCTGGGGTGTCCGGCACGTCCTGAGGGAGAGGGCCGGGCCGGGTTCGCCGCGCCGGTGGTAGTCATCGACCAGGTGGATCAAAGCCGTCTTGAGGTAGTCGCGGAACCGCCCGCGGCGGGGGTCGGCATGTCGGAAGCCGCCCCGGAGAATCCGCAGCGCCAGCTCTTGCGATAACTCGGCGGCGGCGTCCGGGTCCCGGACGGCGCCCAGCAGGTATCGGTAGACCACCGCCAGGTACCGCTGTGCCAGATCAGCCAGGGCTGCGTTCGCCGCCTCGGCCTCGCCGCCGTGCGCTGCAGGACCATCGTCCACTGGGTCGACATCCGGCTGAGGTGTTGGTCCAGCTCGTCGCGGTCCATCCGATCTGCTCCCTTGCGGGCGAGCCGATGGTCGAGATAGGCCGGCCCCGGAGAAGATTCCGAGCCGGTCCGGTCACAGCCCCGGTAGAAGGTGTTGACAGGGAAGCGGGACGCCCTATCCCGACCGGAGGCGCAGACCCTCTCGCTCAGAGGGAAGTCTAGCTCAAGCCCCCAGGTCGTGGAAGTCCTCAACTTACCAATTCCGACCCTCTTGTGAGGAATCCTCTCATGTTTCGCCACCAGTTGCGCAGTTCAGGAACGCGGTCGAGGGTAGGCTCGGGCGAGGCGCGCGGGCGTCACCGCCGCCGGTACTGGGTGCTCGAGAGTCTCGAGAACAGGACCCTCCTCTCCGGCTCCCCGACGATCTACACCGTCGACCTCACAAGTGATACCGGCACGGGGTCCGACGGCACGGGCGACCTGCTCTACTGCATCACCCAGGCCAACGCCAATACGAATACCGCGGGCAGCGAGATCGAGTTCGCCCCGACCGTCTTCCAGGTGGCTACGCAACAGTCGATCACCCTGTCCGCCACCTTGGATCTATCGGAAACCGCCGGGCCGGAGGTGCTCGACGGCCCCGGCGCCAGCGACCTGAAGATCACCGGCAACGACGCCGTCGAGGTGTTTTCGGTGTCGAGCGACACGACGGCCTCGCTCTCGGGCCTGACCATCTGGGGCGGTAAGACCAACCAGGACGGCGGCGGCATCAACAACCAGGGCACGCTGACCGTCACGAGCTGCGCCTTCCTCAGCAATACGAGCAGTGACGGCGCTGGCGGCGGCATCGCCAATGATGGGACGATGACGATCAGCAGCTCCACCTTCGAGAACAATTCGGCCTCCTTTGGCGGCGGCATCGAGAACGAGGGTCCACTGACGGTCTCCGGCTCCACATTCGAGAGCAATACGGCCACCGATGGCGGCGGAATCGACAACGACGAGAGCGGCACGGCCACGCTCACCAGTACCACCCTCTCGTCGAATTCGGCCGTCAACCTTGGGGGTGGCATCTTCTACTCGGGAACGAGCCCGATGAGCGTCACCGACTCCACCCTCTCGTCGAACACGGCCGGCTCCGGCGGCGCCATCTACGACGAGGGCGACGGCCACGATGGCCATAACAAGCTGACGATCGCGGACAGCACCCTCTCGGACAATTCCGCCAACGGTGGTTCCAGCTCCTCCGGCGGCGGCGGTCTCTACGACCGAGGTGCTACGGTTTCAATCTCCGGCAGCACCTTTTCGGGCAATACGGACACCCAAGCCGGCGGCGGCATCTTCTCAAACGTCGGCGCCCTGACGATCACCGATAGCACGATCGCGGGCAACTCGGCCGGGGGGTCGGCGCCGGCATCGACGAAGATGCCGGAACGCTGACGTCCCTCAACTGCACCATCGCCGACAACACCGAGGCCAGCACCGGCGACGGCCTCGGCGGCGGGCTCAATAACGACCAGGGCACGGCCACCCTGAACAACACCATCGTCGCGCTCAACACGAACGGGACCGGCGCCAGTACCACGGCGGACAACATCGCCGGAACGGTCTCCTCAACTAGCGAGTCCAACCTGATCGGCGACCGGGGGCTCCGGGCGGCCTGAGCAACGGCAGCAACGGCAACCTGGTCGGCGTGGCCAACCGTTGCTCGGCGCGCTGGCCGACAACGGCGGCCCGACCCAGACCATCGCCCTCTTGGCCGGCAGCCCGGCC
This sequence comes from uncultured Isosphaeraceae bacterium, assembly GCA_963842405.1. GTDB lineage: Bacteria > Planctomycetota > Planctomycetia > Isosphaerales > Isosphaeraceae > CAVZRC01. Next base: position 27,571 of record CAWJGW010000060.1, read on the forward strand.
ATCAACGCGGGCACCAACCTGGCCGTCGATCCGCAGGCATGCCCTCACCAGACCAGCGCGGCAACGGCTTCCCACGGGAAGTGAACGGGACCGTGGACATCGGGGCCTTCGAAGGAACCGTCACCCTCAATCCCACGGTCTACATCGTCGACCTCACCAGCGACACGGGTGTGGGGTCGGGCAACACGGGCGACCTGCTCTATTGCATCACCCAGGCCAACGCCAACCCGAACACCGCCGGCAGCGAGATCGAATTCGACCCCACGGTCTTCGCCACGCCGCAGACGATCAAGCTGACCAGCACGCTGGAGCTGAACGAACCGGCCGGGCCGGAGCTGATCGACGGACCCGGCGCCAGCCTCGTGACGGTCAGCGGCAACAATGCCGTCGAGGTGTTTCAGGTCGCGAGCGGCGCGACGGCCACGCTCACGGGCCTGACCATCTCGGACGGCCGGGCCGGCTTCGGCGGCGGCATCGGGAATCGCGGCACGCTCACGGTCACCGACTGCACCCTCTCGGACAACCAGGCCACCTCTGGCGGCGGCATCGACAACAGCGGCACGCTGACCGTCACCGGCGGCACGATCGAGAACAACTCGGCCTTCGGCACCTCCACCAGCACCGGATCCGGTGGCGGCATCAACAATGTCGGCGGCACGGTGACGATCACCGGCACCACCCTCGCGAGCAACCAGGCCGCCGACTTCACCAGCGTTGGCGGCGGCATCGAGAACAACGGTGGCGTGATGTCGATCACCGATTCCACCCTCTCGGACAACTCGGCCAACGGCACGACCAGCGAGGGCGGCGGCATCGACAACGAAGGCGCCGGGACCCTGACGATCGCGGGTTCCACCCTCTCGGGCAACTCGGCCTTCGCCGGATCCGGTGGCGGCATCTTCAACGGCCTGACGGGCACGGTGACGGTCACCGGCACCTCCACCTTGGCGAACACGGCCGGGGCCAATGGCGCCGGCTTCATGAACGTCGGCACAATGACGGTCGTTGACAGTACCATCGCGAACAACAACACCGGCGGCATCGGCGGCGGCATCGACAACCTGGCCGGAGGCACGCTGAGCGTCGTCAACAGCACGATCGCGGGCAACTCGGGCTTCGATGGTGGCGGCGGCATCGGCAGCCAGGGCAAGTTGACGTCCCTCAATTGCACCATCACCGACAACAGTTTCGGCAACAGCGGGGGTTATGGTGGCGGGATCGGTGTCGATGGCGGCACGGCCACCCTGAACAACACCATCGTCGCGCTCAACACGAACGGAACCGGCAACGCCGCCCGGGCCGACGACATCGACACGATCGGCGGCACGGTCATCGGCTCATTCAACCTGGTCGGCGTCGGGGGCGCCGGCGGTCTGTCCAACGGCAGCAACGGCAACCTGGTCGGCGTGGCCAATCCCTTGCTCGGGGCGCTGGCCGACAACGGCGGCCCGACTCAGACCATCGCCCTCTTGGCCGGCAGCCCGGCCATCAACGCGGGCAACTTCGCTCCTGGCCTCCGAGCTGCCCACCGACCAGCGCGGCACCGGCTTCCCGCGGGAAGTGGGCGGGACCGTGGACATCGGGGCCTTCGAAGTCCAGGTGGTCACCAACAACCCCGTGCCCACTTTGACCACGATCTCACCCAACCAGATCGCGGTCGGCTCTTCCGGCCCCCTCACCCTGACCGTCACGGGCTCGGGATTCGTCAGTCAGTCGGTCGTCAACTGGAACTCGACCGCGCTGGCGACGGCCTACGTGTCGTCGACGGATCTGACCGCGACGATCCCCGCGAGCGACTTCGCGACCACGGGAAGCTTCCCCGTCACCGTGGTCAACCCCACACCGGGCGGGGGCACCTCGACCGCCGCGACCTTCCAGGTGCTCGCCGCTTCCGTCCAGCGTGTACGTCAACGCAACTTACGCCGCCGACCCGCTCGGCACGGAGGTCACCTTGACCGACGGGAGCCAGCACTTCGTCGGCTACGATGCCTTCGGCACCGTTCAAGCGGGCGTCACGGCCGTCGCCCCGGGCGGAACCGTCCACATCGCGCGGGGACCTATACCGAGGCCGTCAGCATCGCCCATAGTTTGACCCTCGCCGGTGCGGGGTATCCGAACACCACGATCCAGACCCCGGCCAACTTTTTTGCGAGCAGCGACGAGATCGCGATCGCGAGCGGGGCCTCCGTCGCGATGTCCGGCTTTATCGTCGCCGGCACCAACACCGGGGTCGGCATCGCGGACGAAGGTGGCACGCTCACCGCCAATCAAATCGAGGTCGCCGGCTTCTTCACCTGCGTTGCGGTCCAGGACCACGCGGCCGCCACGATCACCGACAGTATTATCTTCAGCAACCATATCGGCATCATCGTGGGCTCCTCTTCGAGCGACACCAGTACCCTGACGGCCAATAACAACGACCTGTCCGGAGGCGGCACCGACGTGTGGAACCTCCAATCGAGCGGATCGGTCGACGCCACGCTCAACTTTTGGGGCAGCGTCACCGGCCCGACCACCTCAGCCAACCCCGGCGGCACCGGCGATACCAGTGCCGGCAACGTCGCTTTCAGCCCCTGGCTGGGCAACGGGAACTCGGAACCCTACGCTTACCTCGTCTTCAGCACCGTGGCCGGCGACAACTACGTCGTGACCCCCATCGATGGCAACACCGAACTGGACGTCACCTCGGGCAGCATCTCCTTGGGCCCCCTCGGGACCATCCCGGGGATCTCCCTGGGGACCGTTCTGGGCTTCGGCTTGCTCGGGTTCTCCGGCAACGGCGGGACCATCACGATCAACGGCGAGGCGGGCTCCATCGCTGACTCCTTCATGGTGACGGACACGTCGGTCGAATTCAACGCCGCTGATGGCCTCGACCTCACGACGATCAATTTCTTCGGCACCGGCATGACCCGTGACGTGGAGGCGGAAGGGCTCGCCGGCGACAACTGGTTCGGTATCGACGGCGCCGTCGGCAGCGGACCGTCCGGATCGCTGGTGGGCGACTCCGGCTCGAACACCTTCGCATTCCTTAATGTCGACGACATCCCCGGGCAACTTCTGGGGAACATCCAAGGCGGCGGTTCGAGCACGCTGGACTATTCGAACTGGGCCGTCGGCGCGACCGTCAACCTCGGAAACGGCACCAACGGAACGGCCTCGGGCGTCGCCGGTTCCGTGTCGGGCATCACGGCCATCATCGGCAGCAATAACGCCGGTGATAACAACCTGAACGCCGGCAGCGTGCCGGACGTGGCCCTCACGGGAGGGGTGGGCGGCGGGTCGGGCGCCAACACGCTGAGCGGCACCGGTGCCGGCGACAACGTGGTCGAAACGCTCGGCACGAACTACACCTTGACCAACTCGTCCTTGCTCGGAACGTTTCAAGGCTCGACCGACATCGTGGACAACCTCGAAGGCATCAAGGTCGCTAACCTGGTCGGCGGTGAAATTGGTACCAGCGCGACCTTCAACGTCAACGGCTGGACCGGGACTGGGTCGCTGACCGTCCCGGGAGGCAGCGTCGGCACGGTGACCGCTTTCAAGAGCCCAACTTCATCCTGACCAACACGTTGCTGCAAACCAGCGATGGCATGTCGCTGAATCTGAACCCCGCCATCGAGTGGATCGCCGACCTGGGCGTGGGCACCTCTGCCGGCCAGCCCACCTCCACCATCGATGCAAGCGGCTTTTCGGTTGGGGTGACCAACCTGACCGTCCTGGGGACCGGCAATGCGATCCTGTACGGCGGCTCAGGCGGCGGCGACACGCTGACGGCGTCCGGCTCCGGCAACGACGTCCTGATCGGCAACGGCGCCGGCGACGCGCTGACCGATACCGGCACCGGCCGCAACATCCTGATCGGAGGCGGCCCCGGGGGCGATGCCCTCGTCGGTAACGGCAACGACATCCTGGTCGGCGGCACGACGGAGTACGACAGCCACACCCCGACAATATCGCGGCCCTGGACGCCATCCTGGGCGAGTGGGCCTCGGCGCTTCCTACACGGAGCGGATCCAGACGATCAAGAGGGGTGTGAGGCGCGTGGTGGACCGGCGCCTCCTCTCCTATGTCGATGCGTTCAATTCCCACACCATCCATACCGACCCCAACGCTAATACTCTCTCGGACGGGAACATTCTATCCCTCCAGACCGACAGCGAAGCCGATGCTCGCTTGGGCCGGAAGCTTCCGCGCCGCACCATTCCGATTCGACACCCCCACAGTTACAACTGGTTCATCGCGAGCAGTCATGACCATGTGACGAGGAGGTCCAACGAAACCGAGACCATCATCTGAGAGGCGATTCCGAACGACTCAGATCCCCCCTCTGATGAACCCGATCAAGGCTGCTGGCCGATGGCGCGTTTGAGCTGGAACCGGGCACGGTTGTAAGACAGGACCGAGTCGAGGTAGTCGAGCCGCCCCTGGGCCAGCGCCTGGATGGGTTGCAAGACCTCGATGGGACGAGTCGCGCGGGGCAGCTCGGCGCCCTGGCGGATGTTGAGGAAGTTGAGTCTCATCGACTCGATGGATTCGACGAGGGTCTCGCGGGCATCCTCGATCTGGCGGGCTACGGCCTGGCGAGTCTCGAAGGATGCGACGACGTCGGCGCCGACCTGGGTCTGGGTGCGGTACTTCTCCAGGTTGGCGATATTTACTGAGCGTTGCATAAAGAAGTTAAGTTTTTCGGACCCTCAACCAGAGCCGGACAATGAGGTGACCCACGACGAGACGCGCGTAGAGTCTTGAAACAGCGGGTTTTCTGGCTCTCGTCTCATTGGAGGGTTCCGCAACGGCATTCAAGGAGACCGGTGGAACTTGAACTTCTCCATGCAACGCTCAGTAGTTCGGCCGCCCGGCGGCGCATGATGGCGACGTCGGTGAAGCCCAGGTTCTGGAGTTCCCAGAAAAGGCCGACTTCGGCGTCGCCCCCGGGCACCGAAGTTGCCGAAGAACGCGTTCGCACCGCCCCCCAACCCCTCCCCCGGCGTATGTGAAGAACACGCTCGGGACAAACGGGCGGAGCCGCGCCAGTTTTCTCTCGTTGTGAGGGATGCCAGGAGTTGATCCCATGACGCCGGGGTCGAGCCCGTTCGAAGCCGCGACGATCCACCAGCTTTCAATGGACATCCTCGCTGGCTGCCGATAGTGGTGCGGCGATTTCCTCGAGCGACGTCCGCTCGGCCTTGACGCCGAATCGCCAGACGATGAGGACGGTGAGTAGCAGCAGGGCCGAGGCGAAGAGGTCGCCGTAGAAGAGGTGGCTCCGGATCCCGCTGTCAATCAGGCGGCCGAAGAGCCAGGGCGCCAGCGTCCCGCCGAGCAGGGTGCCCACGGCGTAGAACAGGGCGATGACCATGCCCCGCAACTCGACCGGGAAGATCTCGCTGACGGTGAGGTAGGCCGAGCTCGCGGCCGAGGAGGCGAAGAAGAAGACGAATGCCCAGAGCAGCGTCTGCGTCGTCGGGGTCAACAAGCTCCGCCGCGAAGAGGTAGCCGGCCAGGGCCAGCAGCACCGCGGAGACGGTGTATGTCCCGCCGATCATTGGCCCTGCGGCCGATCGTGTCGAAGAACCGGCCCAGGAGCACCGGCCCGAGGAAGTTGCTCAACGTGAACGGCAGGAGATAGAGGCCGGTGCGATCGGGCGGAACACGATAGAAATTACTGAGAACCAACGGGAAGGTGAAGAACAGGCCGTTGTAGAGGAACGCCTGGGAGATGATCAGGGCCAGTCCCAGCACGGTGCGGCTGGGATAGGTCCGGAGCATGACCCCGGCGAGCTCGCCGAAGCTGAGAGGTCCGCGGGGCCGGATCGTGATCGTCCCATTCGCCGGTGGAAGCTTCGACGCGCCCGGGGCGCCCTCGATCTCCCGCTCGATCTCGGCCACGACGCGCTCGGCCTCCTCGGGCTGGCCATGGGTCAACAGCCATCGAGGACTCTCGGGGACGTGGTGGCGCAGGAAGATGATCGCCACGCCCAGAATCGCGCCGATGCCGAACCCCAGCCGCCAGCCCAGGTCCGCCCGGAAGAGAGATGGATTGAGCAGCACGATGCTCGCGAGCGAGCCGGCCGCGGCCCCTAACCAGAAGGTGCCGTTGATCGCCAGGTCGGCCCAGCCCCGGACCCGGCTGGGGATCAGCTCGTCGATGGCCGAGTTGATCGCCGAGTATTCGCCGCCGATCGCGGCACCGGTGAAGAAGCGGAAGAACGCGAAGCTCGCGAAGTTCCACGAGAATGCCGTCAGGAAGGCCGAGACGAGATACAAGCCCAGCGTGACCGAGAACAGCTTCTTGCGACCCAGCCGGTCGGTCAGGTAGCCGAACGTCAAGGCGCCCAGCACTGCGCCCGCCAGGTAGGCCGTATTCAGGAGGCCGATCTGCCACCGCTGAAGTGCAGGGTCTGCTGGTTCCTGGAGCACCCCGCTGAAGGAGGCGATCATCGTGACCTCGAGGCCGTCGATGATCCAGGTGATCCCCAGGCGCCGTGATCACCATCCAGTGCCATCGGCTCCACGGCAAACGGTCCAGCCGCGCCGGGACGTCCGAGCGAAACGTGGTAGGTTGTTCCACCCCGACGGCCGTGCCCATGTCCAACTCCGTGTCCATATCAGCAGGTACATCCCCGTCAAATCGGCAGGGTCTCTCCCGGCAGTTCCGGCCCGACGAATCGCGTACCGGACGACGAGGAGAATAGGATGCAAAGCCCGTTCCCATAGCGAGATGTTGCGAACATCGGCTGAAGGCCGGGAGTCTTCGAGAGCGAGATTTCCATCGAGTGTCGCGAGATTCCGATCGGAGGGCACGCGAATTGCGATAGGCAATCCGTCGGAGGTGAATCCATGAAAACAGATCAGAGATTCGCGTGACGCTTTCGGACGAGCTCTTCGACCGCCTGCGGATACAGGCGCGGGAGTTGCACGTTTCCATGAAATATCTCGTGGCCAGCCTGGTCTGCGACACCATGGAGCCGGTGACTTTGCCACTGGACGATCACACATCCCCCTCGGCACGTCAGGTCGCTTGATGCGCACCGTGCTGTGCGAGCGCGGAGTTGCGGACTGGCCCTCGCCGGCCTTGACAGGAAATCAATCTGCTTCAACCTATGAGCTGGACTGATGAAACAACCTAATGTCTCCGTCTACGGGTCGCGCAATTGCTCCGACACGACCCGCGCCTTGCAGTTCTTCGATAGCCAGGAGATCCAGTACGAGTTCAAAGATCTCGACGAGTCGCCCGAGCTCAATGATTATGTCGCCAATCTCAATGGCGGCAAACGCGTGATGCCGACGATCCAGATCGACAACGAAATCCTGATCAATCCTAGCGAACGCGAGTTGAAAAGGGTTTGCCAGCAAGCAGCCGCCGAGCGGCCATAGACGTTGTCAAACCACGAGCTGCGGCCTTAGCTACAGGATTGGCGCGAACCCTCCGACGGGGCCGGCACCCTTCATAACGGTGCCGGTCCCGTTTTCGTTGGTGCCGCACGTGCGCAAACGCGTAATCGCGGCTAACGGATCCGCCGGCGCCGACAGGCGAAGTCAAAGGTCCCACGTCAGCCCTTCCGGTTCCTGCATGCGAAAAGTTGGACTCCCCTCTTCCTTTCTCCACTTGACAACGTTATGCTCCTCGCTACTGTGTATCGCGTAGTAGCCATGAGGGCGAGGGCATCGTATGAATCCCTGGGAGACGCAACTGCGCAAGGGGCTTGTCGATCTGGCGGTGCTGGCGACGATTGCGCGGGGGGAGACCTATGGATATCGCATCGTGGAGCAGCTCGGGGGGCTCGCTGGTCTCGAGTTCACCGAGAGCACGGTGTACCCCGTCCTGACGCGGCTGGCGCGCGATGGATTGCTGGCGATCCGGACGGAGCCCTCACCGGCCGGACCTCCGAGACGGTATTATCGTTTGACGACGGACGGAGAGCGACGCTTCCGCCGGATGGCGGAAAGCTGGAAGACGATTTCCCAATCCCTTTCCGGGTTACTCGAAGGAGCGCAATGATGATGACGACGGCAATCGCGGTCCGACTTCCCGAATCCTTGCAGGCCCTGGTGGACTCCCGCCTCGACACGATCGACCGGATGCTGATGGGTCGGGTTCCCCGGCAGGATCGGTTATCCATCGTCAGGGAGGTGGAGGCCCAGGTCTTCGAGCTGATCCAGGAGCGAGATGCGGAGGAGCTCAGCCGTGAGGACGTGCTGGCCGTGCTGGCACGGCTGGACCCGCCCGAGGCTTATCTCCCCGAGGAGACGGGAGTTGAGCCGAGGTCCCCGCGAGTGACGTCGAGGCCGCACGCCGTCCAACCGGTGCGCACGGGGAATCTCAAAGTCGCGAAGGTCAGCGGCATCGTTGGCCTGCTATCGATCGGCTTTCATCCTCCTGACTCCGCTGGGCTGGGCGATAGCCATCGGCATTCCAGTCGGTCGCCGTTTTTTGCGTGTTAGGTGGAGGCGTGCTGGCACTGGCCTTCATGACGTCGATCCTGGCAATAGGACTGGGGATCTATTCGCGGATGGCCAGTGCGTGGGCCGTCGTCGGCGTCGTGACCGGCGTGATCTCGTTGTTGCTCTGTGTCCCCGCGACGATCCTATTCGTATTGGAGCTACTTTGAGCGTGAGTCCAAACGTGCGAGGCTCCGCGGGGGCATGCTCATGCCGCTGGAAGCGATCGGCCCGATGATGCGGCGCGCCTCGAAGGCGGGTACGCGGTCGGCTATTTTGAAAGCTGGAACCTCGAGTCGCTGCAAGGAGTCGTCGATGCGGCCGAGGAGACGCGATCCCCGATCATCCTCGGCTTCAACGGCGACTTCTTGAGCCGGGCGACCCGCCTGGCCTCCGAACGGCTGACATGGTACGCGGCACTGGGCCGGGCGGCGGCGGAGTCGGCCTCGGTCCCTTGCGGATTGATCTTCAACGAGTGCCCGCGCGACGAGTGGGTCCGGGCGGCGATCGACGCGGGCTTCAACCTGGTCATGCCGGCCGATCCGGAGGCGCCGCACGAGGAATATACCCGCCGGGTCGTCGAGCTCACGCGGCTGGCACATCGCACGTGGCGTCGCCGTGGAGGCCGAGCTCGGTGAACTGCCGCACGGCGTGGTAGGCGGGCCGCCGCACGGCGGTCATTCCACCGACCCGGCGGCGGCGGCCGAGTTCGTCGCGGCGACCGGGGTCGACCTGCTGGCCGTCAGCGTCGGGAACGTCCACATCATGACCCATGGGCAGAGCGGGTCTGGACCTGGACCGACTCGCCGAGATCCGCCGTCGCGTCGCAATCCCGCTGGTCCTCCACGGCGGCACCGGCATCGCCGCCGACGCATTGCGCCAGGCCATCGCCCTGGGCGTCGCCAAGGTCAACTACGGGACCTACCTCAAGCAGCGATACCTCGACGCGGTCCGCACGGCACTCGGCCAGGATGCCACCGATCCCCATCACCGGCTTGGCATCGGTGGTCCCGAAGATATCCTGGTCGCCGGCCGCCGAGCTGTCCGCGACGCCGTGCTCGAACGCATCGGGCTGCTCGGCTGCTGCGGTCATGGCAACTCAGTAGTGGCAAGTACGAGACAAATACAGCTATATTCGCTTGCCACTTGCCAAACGGTGATTTGGGGGCTGTCGATGGACGTTGTGATGCGGATGCCGGACCTGTCAACGGTCGATGAGACGGTCACGCTGATTCGGTGGCTGGCCGAGGTCGGCCAGGTCATCCAGCGTGGGGATCCACTGCTGGAGGTCGAGACCGACAAGGCGATCCTGGTGGTGGAATCGGCCGTGGCGGGGACGCTCCAGGCCATCGCGGTTCCGGCCGGCTCGGAGGTGGCAATGGGCCAGCCGATCGCGACGTTCGACGCCGGCGAGAAGGGGCCGGCGAGGTCGGGCGAGACTCCGGTAACCGACACTCCGAGCGGGCCGATCGCCGGCGCGGCCGGGGTTACGCCGGGTGGTGCGGAGCTGGCGGCGACCCGCCAGCCCGAGCCGGTCGTCACGACGCCGGCGAGCGGGGATCGCCGTTCGTTCTTCGCGCAGGAATCGAGCGGGCGAGGGGATCGGCCCCGGTCGGCGTCCGAAGCGAAGGCCGCGTACCGACGGAATATCCCGCGCGAATTCTTGATGGACCTCTACCGGCGGATGGTCATGATCCGCGAGTTCGAGGAGGGCGTGAAGTTCCTGTTCCTCGAGGGTTCGATGCCCGGGACGATCCACCAGTGCCAGGGCCAGGAGGCGACGGCCGTGGGGGTCTGCGCGGCGCTGGAGGAGGGCGACTTCATCACGTCCACCTTCCGTGGTCACGGTCATGCGTTGGCCAAGGGGCTCACGCCCGAGGAGCTGCTGTTCGAGCTCTTCGGCGCCGTGACGGGTTGCTGTCGCGGCAAGGGTGGGTCGATGCACGTCGGCAACATGGCCAAGGGGATGGTGCCGGGGATTGCGATCGTCGGCGGGGGCGTCCCGCTGGCCGCGGGGATGGCCCTGACCTTCAAGATGCGGAAAGAGCCGTCAGGTCGTCGCCTGCTTCTTCGGCGACGGCGCGATCGCCGAGGGGGCGTTCCATGAAGGGCGTGAATCTGGCCGCCATCTGGGACCTGCCGGTGATTTTCGTCTGCGAGAACAACCTGTACGGGGCCTCGACGCGGGTCGATCGCGTGATGCGCAACGACCGGATTTCCGACCGGGCCGCGGCGTATGGCATCCGCGGCGAGACGGTGGACGGCAACGACGTCCTGGCGGTCTACGAGGCGGCCCGATCGGCGGCGGCCGAATGCCGGACGGCTCGTGGTCCGGTCCTGCTCGAGCTGCTCACCTATCGGCGAACCGGCCACTCCCGCCGCGACGCCTGCCACTACCAGCCGAAAGACGAGCGCGAGGAGTGGCTGCGCCGCGATCCGATCGATAGGCTGGGGACGTTATTGCGAGATCGGGGCTGGCCGATCAAGCAAGAGCTCGACCGGGTCCGGTCGGAGGTCCAGGCCCAGTTCGAGGCGGCCGTCGAGGCCGCCAAGCGCCAGCCCTTGCCCACGCTCGAGGACCTGACGACCGATGTCCTCGCCTGACCTGGATTGTTCACCTGGGAGACTTCCCGTTGGACTTCAATGACTATGACGTGACCATGAAGCAGTTGATCCTGGACGATCCGCCCGGCTGGATGAGGCGATTCGGGATCGCTCCGCGCGGGCGGGTCAAGGAGGTCGATTCCGGCATCACGACGCTCACGGCCTCCGCGGACAAGGTCTTCCGGGTCGGGGGAAAGAAGCCGTACCTGATCAACTTCGAGTTCCAGTCGAGCCACGAGACCGACCTGGTCCGGACACTCTGGTTCCGGCAAGTGGCCCTCGACCATCGGCACAACCTACCGGTGCTCACGGTCCTGATCTTGTTGCGCAAGGAGGCCAACTCTCCGAGACTGACCGGACTTTACGAACGTCAAATGCCAGACGGCCGGCCGACCAATCGTTATCATTATCAGGTGGTGCGGCTCTGGAAGGAGGATCCCGAGCCCTACCTTACCTCCAGCGTGTCGTTGCTGCCTCTGGCGCCACTGACGGCGGTGAAGCGAGCGGGACCTGCCCGGTCGTGGTCCGACGCATGAAGGAGCGGATCGATCGGGAGTCCCGGCCTCGTGCCGCCATGCTCCGTACCGCGTCAGGCTTGCTGATGGGACTCCGCTTTTCAGATGAGCTGATCGTACAGCTTTTGGGAGGAGTACAATCCATGAAAGAATCGACGATGTATCAGAGGATCTTGAGAGGAGGGCCAACTCGCCGAGGCCCACCGTTTCCTCATCCGGCTGGCCACCAAGGAATTCGGCGAACCGGAAGCCAACACCGTCGCGACCCTGGAAGCCATCCAGGACTCCGACCGCCTCGAAGCCCTCGGCGAAAAGCTCCTGGAAGGCTGTCTTCACGGCTGGGACGACCTCTTGCGAGGGGCGTGACATGTGCCCGAAGGAGGACAGATCATGAGGGGATCAACGCCGCAGCTGATGAAGGAATCGATGCTGTATCAGATGGTCCTCGGAGAGGGCGTAAGAGCCGGCGAAATCCGGGCGGTGCGGAGGGTCTTGATCCTCCAGGGATCGAGGAAGTTCGGCGAGCCTGCGCCTGCGGTTGTGGCGGCATTGAATTTGATCCAGGATGTTGACCGTCTCGAGGCCTTGTGCGACCGGGTGATCGAGCCCAACTCGCGGGATTGGGATGATCTGATTCGCGGGTCGTGGTTTCTTCGGGAAGAGGAAGAAGCCCCGCATCCATCGGTGACCTACGAGAAGATTCTGAGGGAAGGCCGTGAGATCGGCCGGTTCCAGGTGGCACGCCGTATCTTGCGACGTGTCGGGACCGAGCGTTTCGGCGAGCCCGATAAAGCCGCTGCCACCTGTCTGAGGGAGATCGAGGACGTTGACCGTCTCGAATCCCTTGCCGAGCGGGTCGTCGATTTCGATCTCGAGACCTGGGACGACCTGTTGCGAGAAGCGTGAGTGTCGAGCAAGACCGTGCGGCGCGAGGAACACCCGATCCATGAGACGACTCAGCATTGCCGAATCGCTCCGCGAGGGGATCGCCGAGGAGATGCGTCGGGACGCGTCGGTCTTCTGCCTGGGCGAGGACATCGCCGTGCCCGGCGGCTGGGGCGGCGCGTTCACGGTCACGCTCGGGCTGGAGGAGGAGTTCCCCGACCGGATGCTCAATACGCCGATCGCCGAGCTGGGGTTCTTCGGCGCGGCCGTCGGGGCGGCGATCATGGGCATGCGGCCGATCGTCGACGTCCAGTACGGCGACTTCCTCTTCCTGGCGATGGACCAGATCGTCAACAACGCCGCCAAGCTGCGATACATGTCCGGCGGTACGATCGCGGTCCCGATGGTGATGCGCGCCCCGTGGGCGCCACCGGCCGAGGCGCCCAGCACGCCCAGAACATGGAACGCTACTTCACCGGCGTGCCCGGGGATCAAGGTCGTCGCCGTGTCCAACGCCTACGATGCCAAGGGGGTCCTCAAGTCGGCCGTCCGCGACGACAACCCGGTACTGATCTTCGAGCACAAGCTGCTCTACGGCTCGAAGGGGGCGCGGACTGAGCCGGGGGCCGTCGACGCCACCAGCGATGTCCCCGAAGGGGATTACACCGTCCCTCTCGACCGCGCGGCGGTGCGCCGCTCGGGCCGCGACGTCACGATCCTCGCCTGGCTGCTGATGGCCCATTTCGCCGGCCAGGCGGCCGAGCAACTCGCGGCCGAAGGCATCGATGCCGAGGTGATCGACGTCCGCAGCCTTTCCCCCATCGACTACGAGACGATCGGCGAGTCGGTCAAGAAGACGGGGCGAGTCGTGATCGTCGAGGAGGGGCCGAAGACCGGCGGCGTCAGTGCCGAGATCGCCGCGGGGATCATGGAGCGGTTCGGGGAAAGCCTTCTGACGCCGGTCGTCCGGGTCGGGTCGGCCGATGTGCCGGTCCCGTTCACGCCGGTGCTCGAGAACGCCTACCGGCCCGATGCCGTCCGGATCATCGAGGCAGCGCGGAAGATCCGCGATGAGTCGTGAAGGTTACAGTCTTCGAGATCGATCGAGTCGCGAACCGAGGGAGGACTGCGTCATGGGTTGCCGAGGCTTGGCGATGGGGATCAGAGCAGCCGGATTGACCTGTGCCATTCTGGTACTCGATCCTCGACCGAGGCGGCCGGTCGCCGCGCCGAAGCCGCGGAGAAGGCTATCGAGGTCCGTCTCGACCGTGGCCATCCGTGGCGGCCTCCGTTCGGCCTGGAGCGAGTCGGGCGGCCGATCGCGGTCGTGGTCCAGGCGGCCGAGCGACCGGCGGAAACCGGGCATGTCCTCACCGTCCTGAGCCGTGGGAAAGAGGTCGGCCGCCACGACGTGCGATTCCCGGCGGACCCCCCCTACTCCGCCCGCGTGCTCGATCGAGGACGATGCCGACGAGCTGGTCCTCTCCGTACGGTCGCGAGATGGAGACAAGCCGGTCGAGCTGGACTCGAATGCCCATCGAGGTCCCAGAATTCGAGGCCGACGCGATCGCCAGGCCCGATGACGTCGTCAATCCCGTGGACCTGGGGACGATCCTGGTGCCCTCGGGCTGGCTGCTCCTGGGGCCGAGCCAGTCGGCGACGCTCGACGTCGCGGCGATCAGCCGGAGGCGGGACTTGCCCCGCGCCGAGCTGAAGGCATGGTTCGAATCGGAGCCGGGGCGGGTCGCAACGGCATCGATATCGCTCCAGGCGGGGATGCGGGCTCAGCAACGTCTCAAGCTTCCCGAGGCGCCATCGTCCCGAGAGCGTGACGTGCTGTCGGTGGTGCTGGAAGATGGCAAAGGCCAACGGCTCTGGCACAAGCCGATCCCGGTCATGCTCGTCTCCAATCCACCGGCGCGACCGCGATTCGGGGCCACCTACGAGCGGCTCCGCTACGATGCCCCGATCTCGGTGCGCGACCCCAGGACCGGGACCTTCTCGAGCATGCCGTACGAAGGGGCTTGGGCGCCGGATCTCAAGGACGTCGTCGTCTGGCTGCCGAACGGGGCGCGGTTCGTCTTCTGGCGCGGTTCCAGCTACATCCCGTTCTGGGCGGGCCGGCACAATACCGGCGCGTGCTACGAATGGGCCGAGATCATCTCGCAGCCGGCGGGTGCCGTGGACTGCGTCGAGCCGCTGATGGACAAGGAGCTGCGCTACAGCCGGGTCGAGATCGTCGAGTCCACCGCGGCCCGGGTCCACGTCCGATGGAGCTATCAGTCCACCGACTTCGAGTACAAGGTCTGGGGCGACGCCGCCGTCGAGGATTACTACTTCTACCCGGACGGTTTCGGCACGAGGGTCGTGAACCTCAAGGCCGACCCCAAGAACGACTATGAGCTGAGCGAGTTCATCATCCTGACGCCCAAGGGGGCCTATCCCTTCGAGGTCTTGCCGGACGACCCGGTCGATGCCCTGTTCCTCGACGGCCGGAAGCATGCGTACCGATTCCCGAACCCCGTCGGCAACGCGGCCAAGCAACCCGAGCCGGGCGGCGTGCCGGCGATCTACCGGCTGCGGCTCAGCAAGGACGAGGAACTCGCGGCTGTCTCCTTCAACCCGAACCTGACGGTGTTGCCTCCCGTGGTCTTCGCTCCGTTCTTCGACCAGGGCGAGATGGTCACTCCCTGCTACTGGGGGAGCCACTGGCCCCTGGCGCGGGGGAACTCGACGGGCCGGACGATCGACGACCGGATCGCCCTGACGCCGACCCACAATAGCGTGATGAGCTGGGCCGGCAGCCGGCCGGTGCCGCTCTGGACGGAGAATCTCAATACCCTGGATACCCTGGGCCGGTCGCGGTCGATGGTCGTGCGGCGCTGGGCCTGGCTGATCGGCATGAGCGACGAATCCGACGGACGCTCTCCGCGACCGGGCCAGGAGCTTCGCGACGCCGCCATCGATCGAATCGTTGCGTGGCGCCCGGCTCGGATTCGACAGCTACGTCCCCGAGCGCCGGGCGATCCGGCTGGTCGCCGAGGGCCGCGAAGTCGCGATCACGATCAAGCCGGGTCCGCCTTGCGTCAATCCGGTCTTCGAACTCGACCATGCTCCGGAGGGCAAGATTCAGGTCATCCTTGGAGGCCGACTGCTCGATTCCCGACGGTACGCCTGGGACGGCCGGACCCTCTGGCTCGATGCGACGATCGAGACGCCGACCGAGCTGCGCGTCACCTTCGGCGCCGCGGATTCCACGCCGGGTGCCTTGACTGAGGACCCGAGAGGGTTACTTTCCGTGCGGGTGCATCCACTTGCCGTCATTGGCGCAGGGCCTGGAACCGGCATCGCCGTCCGCTGTAAGGTTAAGGCACATCGACGGGACTTCGTTCACCAGACGATTCGGTGGGTATCCTCATGAGCCTTCGATCTTGTCTGATCGCCGCGTGCGGCCTGTTCATCCTTGCAGCCTCATCCTGGGCCCAGGAGCCCAAGGCCGCGAATCCGAAGAAGGAGACCTTCTGGGTCATCCCGCACACCCACTGGGAGGGGGCGGTCTTCAAGACCCGCGAGGAATACCTGGACATGGGCCTGCCGAACATCCTCAAGGCGATGCGGCTCCTGAGAGAACAGCCCGGCTTCCGGTTCACGCTCGACCAGGTGGCCTACGTCCGGCCGTTCCTCGAGCGGTACCCGGCCGAGGAGGCGGATTTCCGCCGGTTCCTGGCCGAAGGGCGGTTGCAACTCGCCGGGGCGCTCGACGTCATGCCCGACGACAACATGCCCGGCGGCGAGACGTTCATCCGGCAGATGCAGTACGGCAAGGGGTATTATCGCGACAAGCTCGGGGTCGACGTGACGACCGGCTGGCTCCTCGACACCTTCGGGCACCACGCCCAGATGCCGCAACTGCTCACGCTCGGCGGGTTCAAGAGCTTCTGGTTCTTCCGGGGCGTGCCCCGGCAAGATTTCCCGTCGGAGTTCTTCTGGGAGGGGATCGACGGCACCCGGATCGCCGCGTTCTGGCTGCCCCACAGCTACGGCCTCATCTATCCCAACGCGAAAGACCCCGCAAGATTCCGCCAGGACGCCATCGCGCGATTCAACACCTTGACGCCCAACAGCCGGGGTGCGGCCGACCGCGTCGGCCAGTCGGGGGCCGACGTCTCCGAGCCGGAGGAGCACCTGGTCCCGAACGTCGACGCGTTCAACAAGGATCCCAAGGCACCGTTCACGATGCAAGATGGCCGTGCCCGCCGACTTCGAGGCGGTCGTCGCCCGTCGCACCGACCGGACCGTGTTCAAAGGGGAGCTCAACCCGATCTTCCAGGGCATCTACAGCAGCCGGATCGAGCTCAAGAACTGGATGCGGGTCATGGAGCGGCAGTTGCTCACGGCGGAGAAGCTCAGCACGATCGCGGCCTGGCTGGGTTCGCCCGCCGATCCCGGGGCGATCCTGGGCACCTGGGAGCCCGTGCTCTTCAACCAGACGCACGACCTGGCCTCGGGCGTCATGACCGACCACGTCTATGAGGACACGATCCGGAGCTACGAATACGCCAAACGCCGGTCCGACGAGATCATCGATTCGCGATGGGAGGTCCTGGCCGCTCGGATCGACACCCGAGGGCCGGGGTCGCCGGTCGTCGTCTTCAATCCCCTGGGCTGGCCGCGCTCGGACATCGCCGAGGTCGAAGTCGGCTTCGACGAGGGGGGCGTCGCCGGCGTCGACGTGACCGGGCCCGGCGGCCAGCACGAGCCGGTCCAGATCCTGGAGTCGACCCGTTACGCCGACGGCGGGCTGAAGACGGCGCGGGTCGCGTTCGTCGCCCGCGACGTGCCCGCCATGGGATATGCGACCTATCACGTTGCCCCGAGTCGTGGCTGTCGCGAAGCATCCATCGCCTGCTGCGAAGGCCGACGGCGTGCTGGAGAACGACCTCTACCGCCTCACCCTCAATTCCTCGACGGGAGCGATCACGGGCCTGCGGGTCAAGTCCGGCGACTGGGACGTGCTCGCCGGGCCCGGCAACGTCGTGGCACGGCAAGCAGGACCGAGGCGACCTCTGGGAGCCTTACAAGGGCCTGGACGGCGGCAGCCGGATCGCCATGACGACCAAGCAGCCGGTCCCCAAGCGCGGCGAGTCGGCCTTCAGCGATGAGGGGAAGGCGCAGCCGGGGACGTTGCATACCGGGCCGGTCCTCTCCGAGTTTCAGGTGACGCGTCCGTTCGGATCCGGCCGGTTCGCGACGACCGTCCGGCTCTACAAAGGTCTGCGCCGGATCGAGGTCACGACCCGGCTGGTCAACAACGAGAAGTACGTCCGCTACCAGGTCCTGTTCCCGACCACGATCGTGGGAGGGAAGAGCACGCACGAGATCCCGTTCGGGGCGATCGAGCGTCCGGAAGCGATCGAGTTCCCCGCGCAGAACTGGGTGGATCACGGCGACGGCCGCCGGGGCCTGACCCTGCTCAACATCGGCCTTCCCGGCAACCTGGTGACCGGCGGGACGATGATGATCTCACTGCTCCGCGCCCACACGCTCGGTGCCTATGGCTTCGGGGGCGGCTACGAGCCGGGGATGTCGTCGGATACGGGGTTCCAACTGGGCAAGGAGCGGGTCGTCCGCTATGCGATGGTCCCCCACGCGGGCGACTGGCGTGCGGCGGGCGTCTTCCGCGATGGATTGGAGTTCAATCACCCGTTGATCTGCCGCAAGGTGCTCCCGCACGCCGGTACATTGCCCGCACGCTGGGGGCTGCTGGAGGTCTCGAGCCCCAACGTGGTCGTCTCGGCGCTGAAGCCCGCACGCGACGGTGACGCCGTCTTGCGAGTCTACGAGGCGGCCGGTCAACCGGCCTGCGGGCGTGAAGATCACGCTGCACGCCAAGGTCGCCTCGGCGCGCGTGGCCAACCTGCTGGAAGACCCCGAAGGCGAGCTGAAGGTCGAGGGGACGCCGTGACCATCGACTTGCGACCCTTCGAGATCAAGACGATCCGGCTGCGGCTGGTCGGCGGTTGAGGTCGGATCGGCTCGTAACCCCAGGAGCACCCGATGAGCACCACGCCGGAGAAACCTCCTCGGGGCCGCGGCGAGCACAGGTCCGTGACCCTCGGCGACCTCGCTGCTCTGGTCGCTGGAGTCGCCGTTGTCATGGCATTGCCTGCGCGTCAGAGCTACTTGCCGTACCCATCCGACTTCCTCGGCCCCTGGCCCCGATGGCTTCCGTGGTGTTTCTGCCTTCGTCAAATCCTGGGAGCCGCGTGCCTGGTACTCGTGCCGGTCGTGCTCCAGCGGCGGGCCTGCTATGGCGGTTTGGCCCGGCCCGCCGAATTCCTTGCTCTCTGCGCCGCGATGCCGTTCCTGGCCAATTCGATCGAGACCGCCCTGATCCGGCTCGGCTGGCGCATGCGGAGCGGGCAGAGACTCCCGGGATTCGGCCTGGCTGGGATGTCAACTGACTTCATCATGAAGTGGCAAGACAGCTTACACTGGGTCTGGGAACAAACCCTGGTGGTCATCGGCGCGATGGCGCTCTTGGGATACTTTCTCGGCCGCCGGAAGCGACCCGGGTGGCTCTTGACCGCGTTCCTGGCCCTCGCCTGGCTCGGGGCTTACGAGGCTGGCCCAATACTGGCGATTCAGTGGTTCGATCCTCTCATCGCCCGCCTCAATGGCCGACCCATCGGTCAAGCCGTTAATCTGTTGATCGGGGCTATCCTGATCGAATTGCCGAGGTTCGTTCTGTACACCGTACCGGCCATCGCCGCAGTCCGCGACGTCCGTCGCGATGGGCGTGCCCGCCTGACCTGGCTCGAGTGGACAGGTCTGGGTCTGCCGGTCGTCTTGGTCGCGATCACCGAGCCCACGGAGCTGATCCGGAGCTACTCGACGATCGGATATAAGTGGATCTGGGTCGCGGAGGAACTTGTGCGTGCGGTAACGATGGTCGTGGCGATCATCCTGAGTTTCTTCCTGAACTGGCTCGGAACAGGGCGCGAGCGGATCGAAACCGGTCATCCGGCCCCCAGCAAAGTGTGACGGCTGACTCCCTGCGCCGGCGAATGCTCGTTACACTGTCCAAGAGGGATTGATGTCTGCGCCTCGAGAGAACGCAATCAGGAGGGAGTAACATGGCCGGAGCAGAGCCGCTCAGTCCATCTCAGCAAGAGGCGTACAACAGGCTAGTGGCCGCGCTTGCCGGCCAGCACTGTCTTCGAGTTGAGATCCAAGCCGGGTCGCGGCCGGACGACGGTCCTGCGGACCCTCCACGCGGCGATGGGCGGGGCGTTCGTCACGATGCAGGACTTCGTCGACGCCTTGATCAAGCGCCACCCGCTGGCGATGGAGGAGGCTTACTTCGAGCTGCTCCTCGCGGCACTTCAGGAGCACGACACGGTCATCGTGGACGACCTGCAAGTGGCCACCGCCATCATGAAGGGTGCGGATTCTACCTGCGTTCGGGCCTGCTGGACGCGCCCATGAACGCCCTGGCCACGTATGCGACCGCGGCCGGCAAGCGGCTGATCTTCGGCAGCGGCGGAGACGTGCCCGCGCCCCTGGCGCATCGGTGTTACTCCGTCTCGATCGGCAAGCTCACCCCCGACGACTACCGGCATCTCTGCACGGCATTCCTGGGCGACAGCGCGCGCGGGAGATCTGGACCTGGAAAAGGTTCATCGCTTCGCGCCCAACCTCAACGGCCATCAGCTCCGAGGCGCCTGCGCCATGGTTCCAGGCCGCCGAGGTCACGACCGATGGGTTCATCGAGTACCTGCGGTCCATGAAGCTGTCGAGCAACGTCGAGCTGGGCGAAGTGACCGAGGTCGATCTCCGCGACCTCAAGGGGATCGACGACGTGATCCGCAGCCTCGAGACGAACATCGTGATCCCGCTCGAGCACGGCGAACTGGCCAAGGAACTGGAGCTCCAGCCGAAGCGAGGGGTCTTGCTGTCCGGGCCGCCCGGCACGGGCAAGACGACGGTCGGCCGGGCGCTGGCCCATCGCCTCAGGGGCAAGTTCTTTCTCATCGATGGGACCTTCATCTCGGGGACCCGGGATTTCTACCAGATGATCCATCGCGTGTTCCACGAGGCGAAGGAGAACGCCCCGTCGATCATCTTCATCGACGACAGCGACGTCATCTTCGAGAGCGGTCAGGAACACGGCCTCTATCGATACCTGCTGACGATGCTCGACGGCCTGGAGAGCAAGAGCGCCGCCCGCGTCTGCGTGGTGATGACCGCCATGGACGTGGGCAACCTGCCGCCGGCCCTGGTCCGCTCGGGGCGGATCGAGCTCTGGCTCGAGATGCGCTTGCCCGACGACAACGCCCGCCTGTCGATCCTCCGCCAGTTGGTGGAATCCCTGCCCGCGTCGCTGCGCACGGTGGACCTGCCCCGGCTCGTCCCCGCGACCCAGGAATTTACCGGCGCCGACCTCAAGCGGGTGATCGAGGACGGCAAGGCCCTCTACGCATTCGATCGCGCCACCGGCCAACCCCTGAAATCGATCACCGACTACTTCCTCGACGCCGTCGAGACGGTCCGGGACAACAAGGCGAAATACGCCCAGGCGGAAGCCCGGGCCCGCGCCAATCGCCCACCGCGGCCGCCCTGGTTCGACGTCATGCATGGTGCAATGGCATTCGCCTCGGGCGCAAATGGAGATGACGATGAATGACCGGCGACAGAGAGCATCGGCTCCGATGGGATCCAACGCGACGCGACGGGATTTCCTCAAAGTCTCGACGGCCGCGGTCGTTGGCGACGCGATCCTCTCGGCCTCTACCGTCAGTGCCCAGGCGACGGATCGGCCCGATGCGGCGCCCGGGGCCTCATCCGTCCGCGTCGTCGTCTGGGACGAGCAGCAGCCGGCGCAGAAGGAAGCCTACGCCAACTTCCTCGGCAATCAGATCGCCGCCCACCTCCGCGAGCAGTCCGGGCATCTCGGTCCGGTCGGTCCGTCTCGATGATCCCGGGCAGGGGCTCGCGGGCGATGTGCTCGAGAATTGCCGGGTGCTGATCTGGTGGGGGCACGTGCGGCAAGCGGAGATCGCGCCGGAAGCTCGGCAAGGCGATCGTCCGGAGGATCAAGGCGGGTACATCTTTCCCTGATCGCGCTTCATTCGGCTCACTGGTCAACGCCGTTCGTCGAGGCCATGAACGAGCGGGCACGGATCGACGCGGAGAAGGTGATCAAGGCACGGGCCGGGAACGATCGCGTCGAGGTCATCGAGGCCGCGCCACCGCGGCGCTATACCGTCCCGAAGGCTGACGAGCAAGTCACGCCTCATGTGTCGTGGCGCAAGTTTCCCGGCCGCGACCGCCAAGGCGACGCTCCATCTGCCCTATTGCTGCTTCCCGGCCTACCGCAATGACGGGAAGCCGAGCTCCGCTCAAGGTGCTCCGTCCGGACCATCCGATCGTTGCGGGGATCCCTGCGGAGTTCGAGCTCCCTCACACCGAGATGTATGACGAGCCGTTTCACGTCCCTGAGCCGGATGAGGTGATCCTGGAGGAGCGTTGGGCTTCGGGAGAATGGTTCCGTAGCGGCGCACTCTGGACGCTCGGCCTGGGCAAGGTCTTCTATTTCCGCCCCGGCCATGAGACGTTCGCGATCTACAAGGAATCGATCCCGCTCAAGATCCTGACGAATGCCGTGCGGTGCTGGCTCGGGCAGCCGGACAATGTAGGCCAGGCTTTCCGGCCTGACCGGAATCATTCCGGAGAAGCCTGACCTACGTCGGATCAATCAACGAGTGGCGGCGGTCCTGGCCGGTGCGGTGCCGGTCGGTGCCGGCTTTCTCGGGAATCTTCTCCTCCATCGTGGCCGCGTTGTAGATGAAGGAGGCCATGATGACGGCGGCCTGCTTCATGTCCTCGGCCTGGATGCGGTCGTAGACGTCCTGGTTCGAGTGGTGGGTCCGGGTCTCGTACTCGATCTCATCCTGGATGAACTGGAAGCCGGGCAGTCCGATGCCATCAAATGACTGGTGGTCGGTCCCTCCGGTGTTGGAGAGGGAGATGGTGGTCGCGCCCATCTCGCGGAACGGCTGGAGCCATTTGCGGAAGATCGGCCGGGCGGCCTCATTGCCCTGAAGGTAGATGCCGCGGACCTTCCCGGTGCCGTTGTCGAGGTTGAAGTAGGCCGAGAACTTGCCGTACTCGGGCTTGGGTGCCGCGTCGTTGGTGCCTTCGCTGGAGCCGGACTGGGGGCCGAACATGTTGGCTGGGGCTGCGGCCGAAGTGCTTGGTGACGTAGGCGCGTGAGCCGAGGAGTCCCTCTTCCTCGCCGCTCCAAAGGCGATGCGGATGGTCCGGCGGGGCTTCAGATCGAGGGCCTTGAGGATGCGCACGGCTTCCATCCCGACGGCGACGCCGGCCGCGTTGTCGGTCGCGCCGGTGCCGCTGTGCCACGAATCCATGTGCCCGCCCAGCATGACGAGCTCGTCCTTCTTGTCGGTGCCCGGGATCTCGGCGACCGTGTTATAGGCCATCAGGTCGTCGTCGTGGAACTGGACGGAGAGGTCGACGACCATCTTGATCTTCTCACCCTGCTCGATCATCCGGACCAGGCGGTTGTAGTGCTCCTGGGCCATGACGATCTGAGGGGTGATCTTCGGCGCGTCCTTGTCGTAGACCGAGACGCGGCGGGCTGGTGGCTGACCCTGCCTGCCTTGGCCTTGTCCCTGGCCCATGCCCGGCATCGGGGCGCCGGGGATGGTGGCGGACTGGACGAACAGCGTGCCGCCGTCGCCATTGCGGCTGGGCTCGATCGAGCATCGCGGCTCCATGCTCGGCCAGGAACTGGAGCTTCTTGCTGGCGAGCTGCATCTGGGCGAGCCGCTCGGGAGTCATCTGGAACCGCCCTGCTGCGGCTGGTGCCGGCGCGGCAGTGCCCGGCGCGGCCGGAGCCGCAGGGGCGCCGTTGGCGGCGAGCCGTCCTCGGCCTTGCCGTTGTCCTGGACCTTGAGCCGGTGCGTTGGGTCCCGGCTGGCCCTGGGCTCCACGGCGGCCGAAGCCGCGAGCGGCCGGCTCAGCGGCATCGGCCAGCTCGAGCAGCTCCGAGTCGGTCTTCCGCTTGCCCAGGGGTTCGAAGTGGGCGACGACGGTCGTGGCCGGGGCCGTCAGAACGATCGCCCCTTTGACCTTGTCCTTGAACCGGGCGAAGTCGGCCTCGGTCTTGGCATCGAAGTAGATCACCGATGCCGTCAGGGTCCCCTCGGTGCCCGGCGACCACGCCTTCGGGATAGGCGATCAGGGGGATGCACTGCGGCTCGATCACCTGGGCCGAGAACCGCTTCAGCGACCAGCCCCGTCCGAACGGCCCCCACGCCTCGAGGTGGGCGTCGGACAGCCCCCACGCCGCCAGCTGGTCACGCGTCCATTCATTCGCACGCTTCATGTTCGGCGAGCCCGTCAAGCGGGGGCCGATCACGTCGGTCAGGTAGCTCAAGGTGGCCATGACCTGCGACTTCTTCAATCCCTCTTCCTTGATGCGGTCGATCGGGTCCGTCGACGCACTCGAGGTCTCGGCCTTCGCCGAGGCTGCGGACGAGGGCTGGCTGGCTCGTGCCGTGGTCGGCGGTTGTTGTGCTCGCAGGGCCAGGACCGGTATCAGACCGGCAATGCCCAGCAGGACCGTCATTTTGAGCTGTCTTCGCATGGTGGCGGGTCTCCGAAAGGACTCGAGGCACACAAGTAGCGACTGGTTCAAGCTTCACGGCGCAGGATCGCGCCCCGAGATGGGAGGGGACCTCGGGTCGGAGCAAACATTGTATGAAGACGGGCTCGGACGTTGCACGCCTCTGGGACCGGTTGCGGAGAAAATGTCGTTGCTACTCTCGGAAGGGCCGGCACAGTCGATTTGGGTCGATCCCACTGGCGTATCCTCTGTCAGGCGCACCACGACCGGCCCGGGTCAACGCAACATCTCCGGCCTTCATTCAATGAAAAGCGACAAATCGGACGGATTGGACCCCATATCTGGCGAGTCGAGTGAAAATCGCTGGCCCCGACGATCTCGCTGGAGCGGCTGACTGTTGTGGCTCACGCGTTCACAGGCCCGTTGGAGGGCCCCAATTCGCCGGGAAAAATCCGTCACGGTCTTGACTTCCGCCCTGGCAGAGATGAAGAAGTAGGGGTTGGAGTTGGGCGATGCCATCCTCTTGTGATGCCGAAAGGCGTTGAGCACATGCGTGGCTTCAAGCTTAGCCTTGTGTTGGCCTCGGTGGCCGTTGTGGCGCTGGCTGTCTGGGCGGGGGCGTACGTCCAGGAGACCGGGAGCCACATGGCGGTGGCGGCCGAGCGGTTCCTGGACTCCCTGTCCAAGGACCAGACGGCCAAGGCCACGTATCCGTTCGACGCGGCCGAGCGGCTCGACTGGCACTTCATCCCGCGACCCCGCAAGGGCTTGCCCATCAAGGAAATGAGCGCCGAGCAACGTGCGCTGGCCTTCGGGTTGATCCAGTCGGGTACGGCGGCCTCCGGGTTCCTCAAGGTCACCACGATCATGAGCCTGGAGGCGATCCTCCGCGAGCTGGAGAAAGGCAGCGGCCCGGTCCGAGATCCCGAACTGTATTACTTGACGATCTTCGGCACACCCACGAATCGGGGCCGGTGGGGCTGGCGGGTCGAAGGGCATCACCTCTCGCTCAACTTCGTCCTGGAGGACGGCAAGATCATCTCGGCGACGCCGGCCTTCTTCGGCTCCAATCCGGGCGAGGTCCGCCAGGGCCCGCGCCAGGGGCTGCGCACCCTCGCCGACCGCGAGGACCGGGCCTTGCGGCTGCTCCAGGCGCTCGACGAGAACCAGCGGAAAACGGCCATGTTTTCGCCCGAGGCGCCCCGCGAAATCCGCGATGTCAGCCCCACCACACACCCTCAGCCTCTGACCGACCCGGCCGTCGGCGTCGCCTATGCCGACATGACCGGCGACCAGCGCACCATGCTCCGAGCCCTGTTCGAGTCCTATGCCCAGGACATGACCGACGAAGTCGCCAGCGCCTGGCTCGGCGAGATCCGCCGCGCCGGCTTCGAGACGATCAAATTCACCTGGGCCGGGCCCGCCGACCGCAGCCGTCCCCATGCCTACCGCGTCCAGGGACCGACCTTCCTCATCGAGTTCAACAATACCCAGAATGGCGCCAACCACATTCATTCGGTCTGGCGGAACATGCTGGGCGATTTCGGCATCCCCATGGCCGGACGCTGAGCCGGAAGTGCACTGCCGTGATGCGGTGGCGGGTGGCAGGCGAGAAAGATCGCGATCACATTGCCTGACTGACCACTGACTCCTACCTATCTCTCTACCGACTGCCTACTACCATGAAAGACTGGACCCGTCGCGAGTTCCTGGCCGCCTCGGCGCTGGCCGCCGCTGGTCGAGAAGCATCTCCAGCACGCGCCTCGGGGTTCGACGGACCGACCCAGGCCGCGGCGAAGCCGGAGCCGGCCCGGGTCGCCGCGAATGAGAAGATCGTCCTGGGCTTCATCGGCACGGGCGGCATGGGGACCGGGTTGATCAACACCTTCAAGACGTTCCCCCAGGTGTCGATCGCCGCGGTCTGCGACGTTTACGAGCCGCACCTCCGCCGGGCGCAGTCGGGGGCCGGCGGGACGCCGGACGCCTTCGGCGACTTCCGCAAGGTTCTCGATCGCAAGGACATCGACGCGGTCGTCATCGCCACGCCCGACCACTGGCACGGGATCATCGCCATCCTGGCCTGCCAGGCCGGCAAGGACGTCTACTGCGAGAAGCCGCTGGCGCATCGCATCCAGGAAGGCCGCGCGATGGTCAACGCGGCCGAGAAATACAAGCGGATCACCCAGATGGGCAACCTGATCCACGCCGGGGAGAACTACCACCGGGTCGTGGAGATCGTCCGCTCGGGCGTGCTGGGAAAGATCAGCAAGACACGGGTCTGGATGGCCGCCGACCGGAGCGGCCTGGGGCGTCCCAAGGATGGCCCGGTGCCCGCGGGATGCGACTACAATTTCTGGCTCGGCCCCGCACCCGCTCGGCCGTTCAATCCGAATCGGTTCACGTTCAACTGGCGGTATTTCTGGGATTATGGCGGCGGAATCCTCACCGACTTCTGCTGCCACATCGTCGACCTCGTCCACTGGGCCATGGACGTCGAGGCGCCCCGGACGATCTCCGCGGTCGGTGGCCGATACGCCCTCGACGACAATGCCGAAGTGCCCGATACACTTGAGGTCACTTATGAGTATCAGAAGGGCGACCAGAAGTTCTTGATGGTCTGGAGCCAGACGGATGCCAACTCGCACGGCCTCGAAAACAAGGGGCTGGGCATCATGTTCCAGGGGACCGAGGCCACCCTGGTGGCCGATTACGGCCATTACAAGATCATCCCCGAGAAAGGCCGGAAGATCGAGGAGCCGCCCAGGACTCTGCCCCGGTCGGTCGGACCACCATCGCGAGTGGCTCGAGGCCATCAAGTCGCGCGCGCCAGTGCTCGTGCCACTTCGCCTACGGCCATCGCCTGGCGAGCGTCGGCAACCTGGGCAACATCTCGCTCTGGACCGGTGAAAAGCTGAAATGGGACCCGGTCACCGAGCGGATCGTCAACCATCCCGAGGCCAACCAGTACCTCACCAAGGAATACCGGCAAGCCCTGGACGCTTGCCGAGCGTCTGATGGAAGCGTTCTGTGACTGCAGGCCAAAGGCCCGCACGACATCAGACGTCAATGATCGGCTCTCGACCTCGACACCCGGAGATCGCCCATGAACCGTTCCCGAGTCATCCTCGCCGCCTGGTCGGCTGTCGCTCTTCATCGCCGGGTCCCTCCGGGCGGACGAGCCGAAGTGGAAGCAGCACACGATCAACGGCCGGAGCGAGTTCGAGGCCGCGGGCGTCTTCGACGTCGACAACGACGGCAAGCTCGACATCTTCTCGGGCGACACCTGGTACCAGGGACCCGACTGGAAGCCCTTTCACGTCCGCGACGTGGCGCGGGTGGGCACGTACTACAACGATTTCGCGACCCTGCCGCTCGACGTCAACGGCGACGGCCATACCGACTCCGTGACGTGCTCCTACTTCGGCAAGAGCGTGGGCTGGGTCGAGAACCCGGGAAAGGCCGGCGCGCCCTGGACCTATCACGAGGTCGATCAGCCGGGCAACATCGAAGCGGCCTGGATGGTCGACCTCTCGGGAGACGGCGTGCCCGACCTGCTGCCGAACACGGTCAACGTGGTCGTCTGGTACGAGGTCGTCAAGAAGGGCGACGGCAAAGGCTACGAGCTCAAGAAGCACGACTTCGGCGCCGCGGCGGCCGGACACGGCGTCGGCTCGGGCGACGTCAACGGCGACGGCCGCGTCGACCTGCTCACGCCCAAAGGCTGGTTCGAGGCCCCAGCCGATCCGCGCGAGCACGGCGACCTGGGCCTGGCATCCCGAATGGCAGCTCGGCGCGACCGGCATCCAGATCCTCGCGCGCGACGTCGACGGCGACGGGCTCTCCGACGTCGTCTACGGCATGGGCCACGATTACGGGCTGTTCTGGCTCCGCCAGGGAAAGGGCACCGGCGGCGAGCGGACCTGGACCAAGCAGGCGATCGACAAGACGATCGCGTCGGTTCATGCCCTGCTCTGGGCCGACATCGACGGCGACGGCAAGGCCAACGAGCTGGTGACCGGCAAACGGGTCTACGCCCACGAGATCGAGCCCGGCGCGACCGACGGCTCCGTCATCGCCTGGTATCAGTTCGACCCGAATTCCAAGGAATGGGTCCGGCACGTCATCTTCCAGGGTGAGCCGGCCAAGAACGCACCCGCGAAGGCCGGCGAGCGGCTCGCTCTCAAGGACTTTCCGCCGGGCACGGCCGGCACCGGCCTCCAGATCACTGCCATCGACATCGACAAGGACGGCGACATCGACCTCGTCTGCCCCGGCAAGAGCGGGCTCTATCTCTTCGAGAACCTGCGGGTCTCGAAGTGAGCGACGCTGAAACCGAGGGCTCGGAGCGGATCACGCCGGCGGCTCGATCCCCATGCGCGCGAAGTCTGCGCGGCATGCGCTCCATTCGCTGTCGTTCGATTTCGCGTTGCTGGGCGAGTTGGTCGCGTTCCTGGGCGACCTGGTCGCGCTCGCTGGACGACTCGGTCGCGTTCTCGGGAGATCTGGTCGTTCTGCTCGGCGATCTCCTGAAAAGTCAAGAATCGTCGGCCGTCGGGCCGATAGATCGTCAACTCGCTCCCCGACAGGTCGAACCGGATGCCGAGTCGGCGACTGGTCCATCCATGCATCTTGCGGATCTTCTTCAGCCTGCCACGGTCCTTTCGTATCCGGTCAGCTTCACCTTGTCCGGGTCGTAGATGTAGTATTCCTGGCACCCATATTCATCGTAGAACCGGAACTTCGCGTCCATCTGCGGTTTCCGGTTGCCCGGCGATAACACCTCGAAGACGACCTGCGGCGCGATCCCTTCCTCGATCCATTGCATGTATGAACCGCGATCACCCTTGGGCCGGCCGAACGCGACGAGCACGTCCGGAGCCTGACAGATCTCGGGGTGTCCTTCCACCGGATACCAGAAGAGGTCGCCCGCGACGAAGACATCCGGCGCGGTCGTGAAAGACCCGACTCCACTCCCTCCTTGATGGTCACGATCCAACGGAACTGGAGCGTATTCTCCGCCATCGGCTTCCCATCGCTATCGGGGTAAACAATCGCCTGCGGAGGACGCACGAATAATACTCATCGCCGTGAACCCTCGGATTTGCCGCCAGGGTCATCAATCCGTACGCCACCATTCTACACGCGCACTCGTTCAGTACCAACGCGAACAACCGATCCTCGAGGCGGGCCTTGACAATGATACCTCGATGCTCTATGTATTAGATAGCGATGCATAGGAGGTCGAGGTATGGACTCGCAATTTCTGGGCAGTGCGGTCGAGATGTTGATCCTGGAGGTGATCGCCCAGGGGCCGAGCTACGGCTACGAGATCACGCAGACGGTCTCGGAGCGTTCGCAGGGCTATTTCGAGCTGAAGGAAGGCTCGTTGTACCCGGCGCTGCACCGGCTGGAGCGGCAGAAGCTGCTCCGCGCGGCCTGGCGTGAGGCGGACGGGCGCCGTCGCAAGTATTACGAGCTGACCGAAGCCGGCCGGGCGGAGCTGGCCTCGCGGAAGCGGTCGTGGCTGAGCTTCACGGCCGGGGTCAATGGCGTGCTGGGGATCGGTCGGGCCGGCCGGCTCGGCGTGGATCTCCCGTAGGGTGCTCCGCGAGCACCCAATGATTGGACATGTCAACAATACCGGTGCTCGCAGAGCACCCTACCATGTACGACCACGACGCACTTTCCGCCGAACTGCCTCCGCCCCGGCGACGACGAGCCGGCCGGCTTGCGGCAGGACATCCTGGACGAGCTGGCCGACCACCTCGGTTGCGCCTACAACCGCGAGCTGCTGCGCGGGGCGAATCCGGTCGAGGCGCGTCGGCGGGTGATGGAACGGTTCGGCAACCCGGCGGCCGTGGCGCGCCGGCTCTGGTTCGATGCGATGAAAGGCAAGATCATGGCCCAACGTGTGATGATCGTGACGTGCCTCGTGGTGACGCTGGCCAGCCTCTCGCTGGCCGGGGTCTTGTGCCAGCAATCGGTCCGGGCCCAGCGGGATTCCGCCCGTGCGGCGGCCGAGGCCATCCGCGCGATGACGCCTTCAGAACGAGCAGGCCCAGGCCAGTCAGCAAGAGATGCTGAAGCAGTTGCGTGAGATGTCCGAAGCGATCCGGAATACCCGATCGCCCGACTGGAACCCGGTGACATTCAAGATCACCGAGGAGACTCCCGACGGGCCTCCCGCGGCCAGCGTCTTGATCACCTTCGGCGAGAACCCCAGGTACGTCGCCGGTGGGATGAGCGGCCAGGTACAGACGAGCGGTCCTGGCGTGTCACCGATCGCGCGGGCATGGCCGATTTCGGCATGGTTCACGCCGGGCGACTATGCTTTCCAGATCATCAGGAGCTGGGATCAAGGCACCCTGGCCGGCATCGGGGGAGCTCAGCATCGAACCGGGCAGCCAGATCACCAGACGGATCGTCTGCCCCAGAGACTCCACCCGAGCGCGTACCCGTGCGAGTCCGATGTGCATGGCCTGCCGATCTCGAAAAGGAAAAGCTGGCAATCTAGGCCTCGTTCACGATCAAACCGATTCAACGCGATCCGGCTTGATATGGAGCTATCTCCGATCGATCGGGCTCCGGATCCCTCGGAACAAGGTCGATCCCGAAGCTGCTTGAACATGAATATGGCGTGGAGGTGGAGCGTGACTCGGTCCGATCCTTTGCGGCCCGTCGGACGGCGATGGCCGAGATCTTAAACAACTTGAAGGATCTCCCTATCTGGACGTTATCGGGCGAGAGTCGAGGGAAGTTCTGCAGTTGGACCTGCCGACCAGCAACCTTCGCGAGGTCAAGGGGCCGGCGGAAACGGTCGAATGGGAATGGGAGCGGGGCAGCTATGAACTGTCCGCGATCTGGCCGTGCTCCGCCCGAGCGAATTGGCCGATGGCAAGGCGAGTGTAAGGCGCTTCCAGATCGTCCTCGCGAGCTATCTCGGCTCACGAATACCGCATCCGTTTTATCGGATGATGCATGGCCCTCCCACGTACGATGACGCGAATGGTCCGCTGACGAAGGCTGCCAGGAAGAACGGAAGGGGTGGAATGGCGAATGCTCAGGGAGGCCCG
This sequence comes from uncultured Isosphaeraceae bacterium, assembly GCA_963842405.1. Lineage (GTDB taxonomy): Bacteria > Planctomycetota > Planctomycetia > Isosphaerales > Isosphaeraceae > CAVZRC01. The sequence goes on from CAWJGW010000060.1 coordinate 58,743, forward strand.
CAGGTCGGCGACATTGGTAGGGAAATTCCCGTTCACGCATGGACCAATACGGTCAGAAGTTTCGAGGCACGGCCCGGACAGGTCAACGAATGGACGATCCCCTTGCCGGACGAACTGATCCAGGCCGTTCGTGAGAAGCTCAAGGCCGAGAACCGAAGCTACGGCGAGCCATCTATCGCGCAGTCAGGCCGGATCGTCTTCCTCCTGTCGCGAACAGGATCGAGACCTTGTCGCGATAAAGGACGTTCCAGCCTGGCTCCTTGAGCAGCCGCTTGGCGAGGCCGCGGTCGGGGCGGAGCCAGACCAGGTCAATCCGGTCGCGGTCGCGAACGGTGTCCCACACCGGTCCGCCGGTCAGGGTGTCGACATACTCGACGATCGCCTCCTTGCCGAAGATTTCGAACCGATCGTCGAGGTACGACCGCCGGATCGGCCGGCACTCGGCCTCGATGAACCCGCCCCAGTCCTGCTCGTGGAAGAGCCGCGCCGAGGTGGGTTGACGGTCCAGCGTCGTCAACGCCGAGATGGGCCATTTCTTGGGGTTGAACCCGCCGAGGTGGACTCCGCAGGCCACGACGATCAGCAGCGCGCATGCCGCTGCGGCCGGCCAGATCGACGCCCGCTCGATCCCGCTTCCACGACCCCCGGAGCGACATGGGCAGGCCGTCGAGCAGTGCTGCCAGGGCCGGCGCGGCCGCCAGGGCGAAGAGCGGGGCGTTGCGGATCGACGTCAGCGCGAGGTGCAGCCAGACGATGCACGTGGGCCAACTGGTAGCGATCGAGTCGCCGCGACGAGACGACCGGCAGGGCGACCAGGGCCAGCAGCACCCACTCCAGGACCTCGGCGTCCGGCTTGCCGAAGGGAGCCGGTTGGTATTCGGCGATCAGGCTCGTCACTCCGCTCGAGATCAGGAGATGGCCGACGTGACCATAGAGGCGCGATTCCGTAGGGGTTCGCCAGGGCCGCCAGGCACGAGATGGCGAAGGCCACCGCGAACTTCAGCAGGTTGCGCCGTCGCGTCTCGTCCCAACGGCCGGAGATGGCATGCCCCACCGCGGCCGTGGCCACGATCACGGGCAGGGCCACGAAGCCGCCATGCAGGTTCGCCAGGATCGCCGTGTAGATGGGAACCAGGAAGATGCCCCATCCCCCGCGTTCGTGCTGCTTCTGGCAAGCCCGGAGCGTCATGTAGAAGAACGCGAAGGTGAAGAGGTGCGGCCGGATCAGGAAATGAATCGACCCGATCGCCGCGGCCAGGATCGCCACGAGCACGGCGACGAGTGCCGCCGACGCCGTCCTGGACCAGCCCGCGCGCCATGCGGCCGTAGAGTCCGGCCAATCCGACTGCCGTCATGGCAATGGCCGCGGACCAGCCCCAGTTGTCGACCACGGTCGCCAGCAGCAGGTCGAAGCCCCACGACTGGTCAATCCAGGGATCACCGGCGTGGGTGAACGTCAGAGTGTCCTGGCGCGGCACGGTCCCGGTGGCGCGGATCTCGCGGCCCAGCCGCAGGTGCCACGGCGTACCAGGATCGTTGAACAGGCCATGACGACCACCGAACAGCACGAGGCCCAGCACAATGGCGAAGACCACGTCGCCCGGACCGGGGATCCAGCGAGCCGATAGCGATTCCATCGCGAAGTCATGAGAGTCTCGGAAGATTGCATGGTGTCCTTGCCCGCGACGAGTGAAGTTGCCCTACTTCCACCTTAGCTCCCGTCCTGCCGCCTGGCCTCTTTTCGGTGGAGAAGGTTGCGTTATACTGAGTGAGTACCATTAACCCCGGTGGAATTCCTCCCGTTGACGTCGCGGGCCGGAAGTACTCCCCCTGTTCTCTTGACGTCGAGTCCACTGCGTGAAACCGCCCCGTATCGGCGTGAATCGCCGCGATCTCCTGCGACTGCGACGGCCCATGGCCGAGGGCACGGCGGGCATCGAGTCGGCCGTGTAGCCGCGGGGAGCCACTTCGACCTGGTCCGGGTCCATCGTCCGGCGATGGGGTCTTCGTTCGAGGTCCGGCTACCGGCGAGCACCCCCGGGGCGGTCGATCTGTCCTGCCGCGCGCTCGACCTGATCGACGCGCTTGGAGGCCCAGATGACCGTCTACCGCGACGATTCCGAGGTGAGCCGGCTCAATGCCACGGCTCATCTGGGGCCGGTCGAGGTCGAGCCGGGCCTTTTCCGACTGCTCCAGGACGCGGTCGCCCTGAGCCGGGAGACCGGCGGCGCCTACGACGTGACGTCGGGGGCACTCTCGGAGGCGTGGGGGTTCGTCAAGGGGCCGAAGCGCGTTCCCGAGCCGGCCGCCCTGGCCGACGCCCGGGCACGGACCGGCTGGCATCACCTCCGGCTCGATCCCGAGCCGCTATCGGTCGCCTTCGACCGCGAGGGGATCCGGATCAACCTGGGGAGCATTGGCAAGGGATATGCCATCGACCGGGTGGTCGAATTGCTGCGGGCCTACTGGTGGCCGACGTCGGGCCTCGTCCATGGCGGCCGGTCCAGCCTCTTCGCGCTCGGCTCGCCGCCCGGCCGGTTCGGCGGGCGCTGGGAGGTCACGCTGTACAATCCCTTCCGGCCGGAATCCCCACTGGGAGTATTCCGGCTGCGGAATCGGGCCCTGGGTACCTCGGGCACGGCGTTCCAGCAGTTCGTCGTGGATGGTCGCGTCTTCGGCCATATCATCGACCCGCGGTCGGGCGAGCCGGCCATCGGGCCAGCCAGCGTGACCGTCCTGGCTCCGACGGCCGCCGCGGCCGATGCCCTGTTCGACGGCCTTCTACCTCCTGGGAGTCGACGCGACCGCGGCCTACGTCGAAGCCCACCCCGAGATCGGCGCAGTGATCGTCGAACCAGGGCCGAGCGACGGAGATCGGCGGGCACGCCCCGGGTCCTGCGCTTTTGGGCTTGAGCGAATCCGATTTTGTCGCGGAAGCTGATTCGTTAAGATAAAATGAGCGTTGCAGGGCTGGCCGGATGGCTGCCGGACTGCCGACCGAGAATTCCTCGCTGGAGTCCCGCCTTCAGGCGGAATCCGGCCAGACGGACCGGCTGAAGCCGGGACTCCAACTGGGCGTTCGGCGCGGTCCTCCTGACTCCGCCGGACGGCTGACCGAAAGTCTCCCAAGAACTCTGAGTTTCCCAACACCATGGCACGCAACTATCCCGGATTTCTGGCGGCTTTCTTCATCATCCTGCTTCGGGTGGCGATCGGCTGGCACTTCTTGAACGAGGGGGTCGAGAAGTACGAGTCGAGTCAGCACGGCAAGGAGGGGTTCTCGGCCGAAATCTATCTGAGGAACGCGAACGGCCCGCTGGCGCCGTATTTTCGCGAGATGGTGCCGGACGTGAACGGCCGGGACCTGCTCGACCTGACGAAGTTGAAGGCGGCGTGGCGGGCGGACGTCGAGCGGATCGCCGACCACTTCAAGTTCAACGAGGCCCAGCGGAGCCAGGCCGACGAAGCTCGTCGACGAGAGCCGAGCGATGGGCCGACTACTGGTTCAGCAACCCCGAGAATGCCGAAAAGCGGCAGAAGTATTTCCACGACCTGGACAAGTCGAGGAGACCGAGCGCGACCCGAACGCACTGTCGTTCCAGCTCGAACGGGCCTGGGACGCGCGCGGCGGCGTGGAGGCCGACTCGCCGCTCCGCTCATCGGCTCCGCTCCGCGTCGAGCAACGGGACGACAGAGCAGCTCGTCGCGCAAAACGCCGTCAGCCAAGTCGCGGGCGACTGGTCGTGAACGGATCGCAGCTCGGATTCGGCCGCCGGCCGCCAAGCCTCGCGACCCGCTGGACCCAGCTCGACGTGATCAACATCGCGACGACCTACGGGCTGATCGCGATCGGGGTCTGCCTGATCCTGGGGTTCCTGACCCCGCTGGCGGCGCTGGGCGCCGCGGCGTTCCTGGCCATGATCTACCTGTCGATGCCTCCATGGCCCGGCCTGCCTCCCAACCCGAAGACCGAGGGGCATTACTTCATCGTCAGCAAGAACCTGGTCGAGCTGATCGCCTGCCTGGTGATCGCCACCACGCCGAGCGGTCACTGGATCGGACTCGATGCGGTGTTCTTCGGCGCCCGGCGCCGTCGTCGGCTAGCCCCGCAGCCATCGAACCCGAGCCCGAGCTCGAGCGGCAGGATCGCCCCGTCACCGAGGCAAGTCCCGACCGGGAGCTGGACGAAGACCATCGCAAACCCATCCCGATCGATTGATCGATCCGGCGCGGGTCGTTTGAAGAACTCGTTACTCACTACGAGCGTCGACGGGTCTCCTGACCCCGCCGGACTCGACCGAAGGTCTCAAGGTATTTCACAAGGAGCGACGGATGACGAACTTGACTCCCGAGCAGCGGGTCCTGGGCCGCGAGAACGCCGATCGGGCACTGGGTGGCCTTCGGCGGCGCGACTTGCTCAAGGCGGTGGCGGCCACGCCGGCCCTGGGCGCCTTCTACTTCGGCTACAAGGACATGGGGAACAAGTCCCCGGTCAGGGCCGCGATCATCGGCACCGGCGACGAGGGCTGCCAGGCGATGATCCGTTCGCATAACCGCGCCTACATGAATTTCATCGGTTTCTGCGACATCCGCCCCTCGCAGCAGGCGCGGGCCGTCAAGGAGTTCGCCGACCACAAGCGACTACACCCCGCCGACGTCAAGAAGCTCAAGCAGTACGCCAGCAAGGAGGAGATGTACGCGGATCCCGACGTCGAGGTGGTCGTCATCGCCCTGCCGCTGTGGCTGCACGCGCCGGTGGCGATCGAGGCGATGAAGGCCGGCAAGCACGTCTTCACCGAGAAGCTGATGGCGCACTCGATCGCCGAGTGCAAGGAGATGTGCAAGGTCGCCCGCGAGACCAACCGCCTGCTGGCCGTCGGCCACCAGCGGCACTACTCGGTCCTGTACGACAACGCCAATTACCTGGTCCAGAACGACGTCCTGGGCGACATCCGGCACATCCGCGCCCTCTGGCACCGCAACAATGCGCAGCCGATCGGTTGCCAAGGACAAGAGCGGCAACCCGATCATCGACCCGAGCACGGGCCTGCCCGAAGTCGTCCACGACAAGAACGGGCACATCGTCTACCGCGATAGCTGGAAGCGACTCCATCCGGGGATCGAGAAGAACATCGACTTCTCGAAGTACGGTCCCACGTTCGAGACGAATTCCCAGTACGTCACGAACCTGAAGGACAAGGACATCGACTTCAAGAAGTACGGCTACGCGAGCCTGGACGAGCTGATCAACTGGCGGCTCTACAACCGGACCGGGGCCGGGTTGATGGCCGAGCTGGGGAGCCACCAGCTCGACGCCTGCTCGATCTTCCTGGGCAAGCAGCACCCGATGGCCGTCACCGGCATCGGCGGCACGTTCTTCTACACCGACGGCCGCGAGGTCGACGACCACGTCTTCACGGTCTTCGAGTTCCCCGGCAAGGGAGAGCACGACCGGATCGTCGTGACGTATTCGTCGATCAACACCAACGGGTTCGACGGTTACGGCGAGATGGTGATGGGATCGAAGGGGACGATGATCGTCAGCCAGGAGAAGGAGATCCTGCTCTACAAGGAGGCGGGCGCGCCGCTGACCTCGCGGACGACCAGCGTGAGCATCGAGACCCAGGGGAAGAAGCCGTCGCTGGAGACCAGCCCGAGCACGGCCGGCCCGACCGCGGCGGCGTCGCTCGGCGGCCTGGCCACGGCCGAGCCCTCCCGCGGCTACCGCGAGGAGCTGGAGCACTTCGCCTACTGCGTCCGCCACGGCAACGCCTCGAACTACCACGCCGACACCGAGCACCAGCCCCGATGCCGCGGCGAGGTCGCGCTGGCCGACGCCGTGATCGCGCTGACGAGCAACCTCGCCATGCGACAGAAGCGCCGGATCGACTTCGACCCCCGCTGGTTCGACTACGAATCGCCCGAGGTTCCCGAAGGCAAGGAGGCGATCGCCAAGCGGGTCTGATCGTAGTGGCGAGTGGCGAGAAAAGAGAAGCGGGTCTCTGTCTTGCTCACTCGATACTCACTACTCGCCAGTTCCCTGGAGCATCCCAGACCCACACGGAACTTGTGGATAGACGTCCACTGCTGCGTAACTTCTATGTTCTATGTCCCTGTTTTCGTTTCGATGGAATGCGATCTCTTGCCGACGAGCCAGGAGTTGGGGCTCATGGCATCGCGAACGGATCGGCTGGAAGCTCCTCCGGAGCCGAGGTCGGCGGTTGTTTTCCCCGCCACTCGTCTGCTTTGCTCTTCTTTCCCCAGGCGTCGTAGAGCTGGATGAGCCGTTCGGCGGCCTCGGATAAGCGGCGACTGACTGCGGGAACAAGGGTTTTCTCACGGTTCTTCATCCCAGTGTAAGCCGACAGTAGGTGTTTCTCGGCCTCGGCGTACTTTTTCTGACCGATCAGGCAGCCGCCGAGAAGGCTTTCGGTGTTGAACCGCGACCAGTGGTCAGGCAACGACTTCTCGCGGATTTTCAGACATTCCTTGAGCACGTCCTCGGCGTCGCTGTATTCCTCACGTGCGATGCGGACCAAGCCCAGTAAATCCATTGTTCCCAGGGTATCGGGGTGGTCTATGCCGAGAAAGCGTCGTCGCTGATCGAGAGCTTGCAGAAAAAGTGACTCAGCCGGCTCCAGCTTTCTCTGAATTCTGTAGCAATTCGCCAGTTCATGAGTCGCCGTGATCGTGTCGGGATCGTCAGGGCCTGACTTCCTCATCAGTCCGTCGCGCACCTGGACCAGCAACGGTTCGGCTTCCGAAGCTCTCCCTTCTGTCAAGTAGCACAAGGCGAGGGCCTTCATCGCCATCAGAGTGTCGCGGTGATCCGGGCCGTTTTGCTTGCGGACATTCAGCACTTCAGCCAAGAGAGGCTCAGCCTTGGCCGGCTTTCCCTGGCCCCCATAGATCGCGGCCAGGTTTCCCATTGCGACAAGCGTGTCGGCATGGCCGGAACCGAGAGTTTCCCGCATTGCCTCCACCGTCTTCGACAGCAGTCTCTCAGCCTCGTCGAGCTTGTCTTGGCTCTGATACAGACTTCCCAGGCTGGTCATGATCCACAGCGTCTCGGGAGCTTTCGCTCCGTACGTCTTCTCGGAACCAGCCAGAGCCTCGGTCAACCATTTTTCGGCCTCGCCGAGTTTGTTCTGCTTTTCGCAGAAAGCGGCCAGGGTGCCCATCGTCGTGAACACCGATCGATGGTTCGGGCCTAGCGATCGGCGCATGCCCCTCCAAGACTTCGCTCTCGATCTTCTCCGCCTCGGCCCACCGGCGCTGACGTCCATACAACAGCGCCAGATCACTCCTGCGCGCAAGGTGTGAGGCTGATCGGGGCCGAGCACTTCCCTACTCGTTTTCAAGACATCGTCGAAGATGCGCTCGGCATCGGCCAACTTATCCTGAAGATAAAAGAGCTCCCCCAGGTTGAGCGTCACAAGCAATGTGTGTGGATGCTCAGGCCCTCTCAGCCGACGGAATCCATCCCTTGCTTCGACCAGGAGCGGCTCGGCAGCCGACAGTTTCCCCTGGCTTTGATACAACATTGCTAGATTATTAATAGCACCAAGCGTGTCGATATGGTCGTTTCCTCGCGCGCGGCGAAATCCCTTCAGCGCATCGACCATCATGGGTTCGGCCAGATCCAGCTTGCCCTGCCCCTGATAGAACTGCGCCAGAGTCATGATCGCCGAGAGCGTGTCGGGGTGCTCGTCGCCTCTCAGTTGTTTCCAGCCGTCTCTTGCCTGGATCAACAGCGTCTCGGTCCGCGTTGGGTTATTCGAGCCAATATACAGGTCGCCCAGAGCGATCATCGTTTCGAGTGTCGCGGTGGTCGCTTCTCCGAGGACCCTTCGGTACAGTTCAAGGGCGCGTTCCAGATGAAGCGTTGCCGCCGGGACTAGCCCGAGTTTCGCGTAGGTTTCGCCGATCGTCCGGCGGATGGACGCTTCAACGAGCGGCTTGTCGGCAAACTTCTCCTGGATTCGGCCCGCGGCGCGGTCCAGAAGCGTTCTCACCTTGATGTCGGGATCGGCCTTGATTTCGAGAGTGGCTTGGTCTTCCGAGCTGGCCTGGGCCAGAAGCTCGCTTGTTGAGGAATTCATTGACCGCCTTGGAGATTTCCGCCTCTGATTCGGCGCGGTTCCACTGTTGCTCGACCTGCTGGCGCTGGCTTTCGAGCTCGCGGTTCTTGTCTGCGAGGACGATCGTGAAGCCCGCGAGAGCAACCACACCGACCAGCAGTCCCGCAGCCGTGCTAGAACAAGTGTACGATGCCGTCTCATGCTCCGCCGCGCACGGATCGGCAACGGTTCGGGCCAGGCCGTTACCGGCTCGTCGGCCAGCCAATGCTCGATGTCCTCGGCGAGAGCCGTCGCCGACGCGTACCGATCGCGGGGCTCATGGGCCATCGCCTTGAGAACGATCGCGTTGAGCGGACGTGGGATTATTCGATTGACTTCGCGAGGCGGGCGGAACTCACCTTGAATCACCTTACGGCGGAGTTCTTCCTGGTCATTTCCGGCGAATGGGGGGCAGCCGGCTAGCAGGTGATACAAGGTCGCTCCCAGGCTATAGATGTCCGTCGCGGGGCCGATCAGCTCGTTCTTCGAGCTCGGCCTGCTCGGGACTCATATAGGGAAGGTCCCCAGCAACGATCCCGCCTCGCTCCAGCCCGGTTCATTCAGTCCGTCTTCCTGGATGAGCCCAGGGGCCGTAATCGCTTGCGCCAATGTCGACCTCTTTGGCCAACCCCCAGTCAACGAGCATGGTCTCGCCGAATGGTCCCAACATCACATTGGCCGGCTTGATATCGCGGTGCAAGACACCGCGGTTGTGCGCAAACGCGACCGCATTACAGACGGCGATGAAATTCCCGAGCAACTTACGCAGTGCGAGCTGCCACGCTCGCGGGTCGCCTGCTGAAGGGTGGACCTCGTGGAACTTCTCGATCACCTTGTCAAGCGCCTCGCCCTCGATGAGCCGCATCGCGTAGAACGGGCGTTTGTCGCGATCTCGTCCGAGTGCGTAGACCGGGACAATATTGGGATGTTCGAGACGACCCGTGATCTCGGCCTCGCCGATGAACCTGGCCCGGCTGCTCTCATGCGTCCACGAGTTCGGGCCTGATCCTCTTGATCGCGACCACGCGATCCAGTTGCTCATCGTGCGCGACGAAGATCTCGCCCAGACCTCCCTTGGCGTGTGGCTTGACGAGGCGGAACCGCCGCTCGCCTTCCTGCTTGGCGGCTTCTCCGAAGACGAACTCGAGAACCTGGGTTTCGATGGGATCTCTGAACAGAGCGCGGTAGGCGTCGAGGTCGTACGCCTTGGCGTCCTCCTCGCGGAACTCAACCTCAATCGTCAAGAGCTCGCGGAGCAAGACGAGCCTCGTGACGGTTTCGGTGTCGTCGCACGCCCGATTCAGGTAATCATGAATCGCCGGCCGAGTGTCTCGCCCCCTTTCTTCCTCGAATTCATTACAGACCGAGTGGACCCATTCCATCTGGGAGGGTGTGAGCGATTCGAGGCCAGGCGGCTCGGGACCGCGCATTGGGATGTTCCACGAAGGACGGGTTCCAGAGAATCAATGCCCAAACCCTCGTTGCGTGCGCTACTCGTTAACTTTTGCTTCTTGCCCGAACACTTTTGTCAGCGCGCTTTGACCATCGGGACCATTCGTCTAGCCCTGGCTTCGGGAATGCTCAGGGTCCTGGCAATTTCTCGGTAGCCTTGGCTTTCCATAATCAACTCAGCAACGTCAAGCAAGCCCTTTTCCTCCATGAGACCATGCCATCGTGTGATGATGAGCTTCCATCTGAGAGCGGGCCTCCCTCTCCTCGGCGGCCTCAAGTGGTGATGGTTCGCGCCCTGCGGCGTCCAGGCCGGTCTCGGGCTCGTTGCGTACCCTGCCGCTCCCTGCCTTGCCGCTCAAGTATTTCCTGATCTGGTGGCCTGCCTTCCGATCCACAATCGTGACGAGCAAACCCAGAAGTTCATTGTTGTGTTTCATGTCGCGATATTTCCCGTCATCCACTGCCCGCCAAAAACTTCCCATGGCACTCGATACGCCCCTTCGGCGTCGGTGACCGATTGCAGGTTAGGAGCTCTCCTCAGTTTGTCGCGTGCCTTTTCGAGGAGCTGGGCGTGCAAGGCGAACACCATGCTGCCCAGCTCTGAGTTGTCGCCTTCGAGGTACTTCGCGATCGCGCGGGCGACCGATCCTTCGGGCTCGGAGACATTGCCTTCCTGCGGTTGTGAGTCGTTCGACATAACCGTTTTCGTCTTTTCGGTTTCAGAGAAAACCAACGGCTTTCGATAGCTGTCATTTTGACCGACGATACGGAACGGCGGCAAGCAAAAACCAGCGTCACAAGATTCTTTTTCGCGCAGCCCGAGCGGGTTCGGGCATTCAGATTGTGGAAGGGGGTGAAACGGTTCAACCATTCGAGACCGAAATCACGTGGCAGGAAAGAAGACCTTTCAGCCCTTTCAGGAGCAAAACCAGGCACCGCCTCTATCCATGGGTCCGCTTTCACAATCAACCTTCTTCTGGGAGACGAACGATGTCCTGGGACGACGAGGACGACCGCAACGATCAGAGCGACGACGAGAAAGAACGAGACGACGGTCGCGACGTTCGCAGACAACCGAGATGGGGACCACGACGGGCCCACTCCATTTTTTGAAGACGAGGACAACTTTCTCTGGTTCACCTGATTCGTTGCTCAGAGCGAGGACCGGCGAGCATGCCCGATCAGGCTGGACATCGAAGTTGAATGCGTAAAACCGGTTGCTTTCTTTGAAAGAGGGCTCTGGTGCTCCGCCTCTTTCTTGATCGGTCTACCATGCTAGCCTTTGAGGACTCATCCACGGTTGATGGAATGCAGGGAGATCAAGGGCCCGGGCAACGATGCCCCGATTGGGCCGCCCCGTGAACTCTTGCCGCAAGGATGTAGCGGCTGAATGGCCTTCTCGGAACGCTTTCTTATTTCAAAGTCCGTTTCGGCTCGTTCGGAACCGGCCGTTGTCGGACGCGGCGGGACGTGCTATTCAGAGCCGACAGCATTTTCCATCTCCTCAAGGACATTCCTGGAAGGCGGGCTCGGCGGAGTTGTTAACAATCAATCTCAGTCAGTTTACCGAGTTTCAGCATCATCATAGTTATTTCTATGTCATCCAATGTCTCGTCGAATTCTCGCAGTTTTCTACTACTGGCCGTGAACGGGTCCGGCTTCCAAATCACTCAACGAAAAGGCTTTGGAACAGGTCAGAGGTTACAACGATGAACGAATACAGTGTTGAATTCTGGCGTGGCCTATCAGAAATCGTGGCGAATCAGATTATGCACAGGTGATCCTCCGCAAGCAAGGCAAGCGGCCTCTCGCTTGAAGCAGATGGGATGGCCTGACGTGAACGCATTGAAGACGATCGCGATGGTTTATCATTTCGCAGAGGATGTAGATTCTTACGTTCGGCGCCCTTGATGCCCTTCCCGATCGGGGACTCCGCATAAACATCGATGATTATTGGCTTGACGACAACGATTTGGCGCAAAGTCGTCAAGCTCCGTCAACCATTTTTGGTGCTGAACTCATGAGGGATGTTTGGCCAAGTCGATTCCGAGACCTCGCCCAAAGCGAGGGTTACCGTGGCATGGCCATAGTGCTCTCGACGTTATGTGATTTTCTGTATAGCGGTATCTGCTCAGAGAGATTGAGCAGGTGTTCGAGGCATTGCATCAGGCGCTACAAACGTCCTTGAGTTTTCCAGCGGGAACCATGTTGTGTGGGGGAGCTGTACTTGGGCTCTCCAACGCGTGGGCCGGTATCGAAGCGGGCATGGATGCCGAGTTCGTCGCACCGACATGCGAATCCGAGTTGATCTACACTGCCAAGATGTTCTTCATAGCCCGCGAGCGCGTCTTGATAAGCTTGGCGGAACGGAGATTCGAGGGAAATCCAGCGTTAGTTCACGACCCCAACGGACGGAAACGATGGGCTAACACCGGATTACGGAGTCCTATTTCCAAGGACATCGCCACCTTACTCAATGGAGACCGCCGCATGCACCACTCAGCCAAGAACCGCCATCGTAGGTCATTCCCGCGACTCCCGAAGTTCTGTAGGGCCGCCAACTCCTGGCCGCCACCGACGTCTTCAACCTACAACTCGAGGCAGGCTCGAATGGCCCGCAACAGGCCCTGGATGATGCGGAAGACAGCTTCGTAGGTTTTCCATCCATTACGAATTGCCCGGCGGCTATCATTATCACGCAACAAGGAGACTGGCGATGAGAACAATCACGAATGAGCGGACGACGGACATGCTCGATGGGCTCAGGTTTCTCTGGCTTGAGATCACCGTCAAGTGCAACCTGACGTGTGTGCACTGTTACGCGGACAGCGGTCCAACCGCCGCATTGCACGGAACGATGAAGACCAGCGACTGGACAAAGGTCATCGACGAGGCTGCGGACTTGGGCTGTCGGCAACTCCAGTTCATCGGGGGCGAACCGACGCTTCATCCGGAACTCGACCGGATGATCGTCCACGCCCGTGCCCGAGGATTCACATTCGTCGAGATCTTCACAAATGCCACCCGGCTCAGTGCGGGGCTGATCTCCTGCTTTCGGGAGAACGACGCTCATGTGGCGGCATCGTTCTATCGGACGACCCCGAGGTGCATGATCGGATCACGCAAAGGCCGGGAAGCTGGCGTCGGACTCTCGACGGTTTGGAGTCCGTCCTCCGGGCTGGCCTGCCATTACGTGTCGGGGTCATCGAGATGGAAGAGAACAACGGCCACGAGCGGCGGGCACGTGCACTCCTGAATCCATTGGGGTAAGCAGCATCAGCTCTGATCGAATGCGAGGGGTCGGGCGAGGCGGTCGCGTTTCGGTGACTGAGCCGACAGAACGTTTCGGAGAACTCTGCGGTAAGTGCTGGGACGGGAAGCTTTGCGTGACCCCCTCGGGCATGAGCTTTCCATGCGTGTTCTCGCGAGACACACCAATGGGAAACGTGATGAATGGCCTGATGCCCATCGTCCAGGGGGCCAATCTGCGTGCCTTCCGTGAGGATCTGTTTGCAACGCGGCCTCGCGAGCCCGAGAGAAGTTTTGCTGACTGTAACCCATATTGCAATCCGAACTGCAACCCGGACTGTACGCCCAATTGCAATCCGAACTGCAACCCGGACTGCATGCCAAATTGCTACCCGAACTGCAACCCCGACCGAAGGTAACAACATTAATCGATACGGGGAAAACACCATCGGACAGTACAGAGGCGGGAACGGCAACGAACAAGTCGATCGCGGGTGGCCGGGACAACTTGTTGTCCCGGTGGGCAGCCACAAGAGGCGATTTAACGTGTTCCCTCTCGACTCAACCTGTCAAGCCTTTCAGCATAGAAACTTAATATCAAGGTTAGACCATATAGGAACGAATGCTGATAAAACAAAATCATAACGTATTGGCTTGCAATGGCTTGCCGTCGTCCAGGCGTCGCCGCGAACCGGCGTCCCAGCCGGTCAGACCGAGGCAAGAAAGTTCAACAGCCGTCTTGTCGCCCCGAGTCTCTTGAATCGGAATCTTCGAGAGAGTACCATCCGCCTAATTCTTGTGGCGACAATGCGACGCTTACGCCTAAATAACCAATAGATAGAATGTCCCTTATCTTTCTTTTCTTCCCGGGAAGTGCTGAAACCAGTCCGACTCATACACGTTGACTTGCTCGACAGTCGGCCCAATCCTTGAATGGAGGAACCGTCGTGGAGGTCAAAGGGCGTCACCTCGCGCACGGTCGCAGCGTCCATTGCGTGGAATTCAGCCCGGTCGGGCTGGTCCTCGCCAGCGGAGGTGCAGAATTCCCTCAAACTGTGGAATCTTTAGTCGTCTCGCAGGTCTCCAAACCCACACCCTTACGTGGTCAGCGATTTAGACTTCGGTTCATTCATCTGTTGCCTGGCCTTCAACCGAGATGGCCGGCTCCTCGCGGCCGGGAATTCCGCAGGCGAGTTGAAGATCTTCGATACAGCCACGGGGCAAGAGGTTGGAGACCGTTTCGGCCATCAGGAGCACATCTTGGGCCGTGTCGTTCCGCCCAGACGGTAAGATGCTGGCATCCGGCGGGAGCGATAGCATCGTGAGACTCTGGGATCCGCTCAGGGACGGCCCTGAGATCGCGATGCTCACGGGCCATCGCGACTTCGTCAAGGGCGTGAGCTTTCGCCCAGACGGGCATCTCCTCGCTTCCTGCGGTTATGACGGAACCCTCCGGCTCTGATACCAATACGGGTCGAAACCTCAACACGTTGACCACGGGGGCCGACCAGGAGGTCTCGACGACCGTTCTCTTCCATCCCGGTGGCCAATACCTCGCGTCCGATCGCGCGGGCAAAGGCACTCCTCTGGGATACTCGGACGGGGCCGTAATCCGAGACTTCGACCGCTGTATTGGCCCCAACCCAGACTATACTCTCGGCGGTGTTGATATCTTTGTGCTTCAACATGACGGGCCACTTTCCTCTCTCCAGGCACATCGGCGGAAAGATCGGGATTTGGGACATCAACACAGGGAACAGCCTCAATTTCGTGGCACATACCGACACGACGAGTGGATTATCGGCGAGTCCCGACCGCAGATCGCTCGCCTCATGCAGCTACGATGGTTCCATCGGCTGTCGGAACTCACCAATTTGCACATCCCCCGGCTGGCCCAGAACGGTTCACGTTCGGAGGGACTCGGGGTCAGACCAGGGTCCGGGTTTTTTCGAGCGAAAAAACCCGAACCTGGTGCTGACCCCATCGACTTCATAGCTACAAATTACTACAGGCGACCTGAAAATTTTCGGGAGAACAACCGTGAGCAAGCTCCAGAAGCGTTTGTGTCGTGGCTACATTCCTACCCTGACTGGCCAACTAGAGAGGCGCTGTCTCTTGAGCAATTTGGCACGGGCCCGTTTGTTGGCACTTGGAGTGGGACATATACTGCTCCTGTCACCGTAGACTTTACTCCTACGCAAGATTACTGGTCCGGTCAACATCGGCACCTTCCATAGCACGATATCGGTCACAATAACTTCTGCAAATTCTCCAGTAGGTCTGCAAGGAACTGTTACCATCACGAATATTTTGCAGGATGATTACCTGTTCAACCATAGTCGGTAATGACAGCTACGAGATTCCATTCCCGACTCCAATCATTGTGTATGAGCCCCCCGTTTTATATAATGACTTTCTGTACATGTCTTGCGGAGGAAATTTTGATGGATATGACACTGATGTAACTCTCGATGGATATTGGAGTTCCGATCGCGCACAAGATTCGGAATATGGATTATTTTTGCAAGATACACTAATCATTACTTATATATCAGTTGATGATGCTTATGATCCCGTTTCTCGCCTCCAGGGGCTCGAACAAGGCGGCTCTGATAGCCCTTATAGCCCGAACTACCCGTTCGAGCTTGCCTCTAATGAGACGCAAAGCCCGACTACCGCCCACGCCCACTCCGCCGAATCCGACGCCACCCACTCAGCCCAATCCGACTCCTAATCCTCTACAGGTGACAGTACAGCAGATCAACCAGATCGCTCCACCTTACGGCTCCGGTGTCACCTGAGAAAACGCCAGCCCAAAGGCCAAAGCAGCCTACCAGAAGAGCTTTGCGAAGTATCAGAGTAATGCCGCAGCTTACAACAAACTAGTACCAGCGTGGTTAATTTTCTGAATTCCAGCACAGCAATAAAGACAGATCAGATCAACACCAGGAATCGCAGGCAGCATTCATCGGCCAGATCCAAGAAGGACGGGCAATTTTACGACGCTTACCCAGTCGGCTCGCTACGGAGTTGTTCCGGCTTCTACCAGTGTAGGAGTAGGATATATACAGGTGACCGGGTAGCCAATATCACCGCAGTGGCACGTAATCTATTCAAGCTACAGGCACCGCAGAAGCCCACTCCTGCCCAGGTAAAGCAAGTGCTGGCGGAGCTGGCGACTAACCCAGCAATTGCAGCCGGCAAGTCTCGGGCTGGGTCTGGAATGGCGGCACTGGTGGCAACTTCAAGCAGCTCAATAGCCTTGCCGACGCCTGGAACCTTACTGCCATAAGCAACACAGTCAACACGGGGAATCCGTCCCACACGGCCCTGGGCTTGAATACCCGCATTGGGATTCGAATAAAGCACTCGAGGTGTTGACCGGAATGCAATCGTGCTGCGTATAGATGGACTCGGTTCCGGCGGGATCGGCGGGAATCCCGATACGACCGCGGCCGACGGCTATTACGAGCTGGACGTGTGTTGCCGAGCGGCCAGACGGCAGTCCACCATTCTACAGGCTGCTGGGCGACGTCAACGGTGACGGCACCGTGGACCAGAACGACCTGAACGAGATCGCGGCGGCGCGAGGGGAGTCGTTGAGCCAGATCGCGACGGCGACGGGTCAGTCGGCCACGGGGCTGACTCCGCTCTCCATGGACGTCAACGGAGATGGCTCGGTCAACACGACCGACCTGGCGCTGGCCACCAGCTCGAAGGGCCGGTCATTGGGGAAGAATCTGACCCTGGGTTGAGGCGAGCCTCCCGGTGTCCTTGAAAGTCGTGGATGGGATGGACGCCGCCTCGAGCCGGCATACTCCCACGAGACGATGGGAACATCCGATGTGGAGCAAGGGCGATCATTTATATGAGGCGTCGAATCGGCGATGATCAAAGCCCCTTCCGGAAGAGCGCCGGATAATCGCGACGTCCATCGAAAATACGAAGCACTCGGATACCATCTTCGAGAGGTTGGTAGATGACGACATGCGGGCTCACAGCGAAGGTCCGGAGCTCTGGGCCAAGGTCCGGCCTTCGTTGTCCCATGCCCGGTTGAGTTGCGTAAGTCTGACACGACTCGTGGATGCCGTCGACGACTCGGTCGGCACTCGCCGGACTTCGGCGGGTGCGGCCGATGTAGTCGTAGATAGCTTCAAGGTCGGCCAAGGCGTCGGGATCGAACTCAACTCTGGGCATCGGGGAGCCTTGTTCTATTCGCGGATTCCTTGGCGAGCCAGCCGCTCACGACCTCGCCGCTTCACATCCTCGATATCCAAAGAGATTGCAGGCTCGCCGCGTTCGAAGCGATCGATCGCCGGCTTGAGCTCATTCCTGAGCCGTTCCAAGTCCCGCTGGTAGGCCCGAAACGCCTGAACGCTCTCCTCGGGGGAAAGATCGACGGATCCTCCCTCGATTTGATCTCCCAGGAAGCGGTGAAACACCACGAGCTCGCTGGAGTTGTCCACATTCATGGTCGGTGTCTCCATCCTTGAATCCATTGAATTCCCATGATAATTGATCAGGCGGTCGTCGAACAGGCAGATTGACGGCACCGCTTTGGATCCTGGGAGAGCCTCCGCGAGTCCCCTCGCGCCCTATGGCTCGTTTTCCCCGTCTGGCAAGCCGGCCGAGCTCAAGCGGTGTGCCGACGGCCAGGACCGTTTCGCGGATAGGATGGCGAAGCACTGGCATCCCCCCTTCGATCGACACAGCGATTGGAGGGTGCTGCCTCGAGACGTTGGTCGTGTGGTACACTCTACCTATGAGCGACCAACGAAACATACCCGTCCGGATCCGTAGTTTCAGCGCGGAAGACCAGGACAAGCTCCTGGAAGAAACCATCCTCGAATGGCGGGCGCTCGGGGCGTCGGCGGCTTGGAACGCGATCTACGACATGCTCGGCTGGTGGTTCGAGGCTCGTGGCCTGGACCCCGAAGTTCAGCGAGTTGACCGATCCCACATCGAGATCCATCCGGTCCCATGGCTGACAGGCAACACGACCATCGAGGCGGGCGACTTGCCTCCTCGAAAGAAACCGATCGTGCCTGAGCAACTCAGCAACGACATGAGAGAGCTGCTTGACCACACGACAGACTCGAGAGGGCCTGTCCTACTTGCTGAGTGCCGGTACCGGCGGCGGGTAGAGGTAGAGTCCCTGGACTTGCGTCTTGCCGAAGGGCTCTGCCCAGCGGAAAATCGGGATTCGCGTGGGATAACGCCGGTACATCTCCAGCGCCGCCCGGGTCAGGGGGTCCTTGATCCCGATCAGCTTCACGCGGAATTGATCGAAATTGGGGTCGTCAATCGTATCGGAAACCTCGCCGACCAAGTCGTAAGTCGGCGCAGTACTACCATTTCTGACACGATCGGTCGCAATGTAAAGATACCAGCGCGATTCCTCGTCGGCCTTGAGCCAGAAAGCCGCCTGGATCGGGAGCTGCTTCTCCAGTTCGTCGAGGAACTTCCGCGCCGCGTCGATTTGCTCTCTTACCAGTGGTTCCTGATCCATGGTAACACCCCGTTCGTGGGATCGATGATGGCTTGGTAGAGCTCCTCGGCCTCCAGTCGCGTCTTGCGCCGGTATCGAGCAGCCTCATTCCAATTCTCGACGAGCCGCCAGTTCCTCCGAAGGCATGATTCGCGGCGATGTCGGCGTCCCATTTGGCTTGCAGGCCGGCCAGTCTGAACAACTCCTTGAAATCATGGGTCCAGCACTTCTCCGAGAACTTTCTATCTCGGAAGATCACACCAAGGTTTTTCTTGACATAGGCGACGACGCAAGCTTTCAACCCGCATTCGATGGCGTAGCCGGCCAGGTAGTAGGCTGCCGACCACCTCCTGGCCTTCAGGAGTGCCCCCGCGTCGCGCACCCGAGACTCGGCAGTCCGTCGCCATTCTGTTCGCGTCACCAGGAGATCCTCTCGGGCGCACGATTCTGCGCTTCCTCTCCAAGTCCGGTCTGACTTCGATGATACCTGGTCAACGGGTCAGCAGGAAGGTCAGCGAGTAAGACCCGCGCCGGGATCTCACGCGCCGTGGTTGGTCTTCCCAGCCTGTTCCTGGGCGCCGTCCGGCGGGGCTGCGGGGACCTCGGAGACCGACGGCTCGACGCGGATCCTCCGGATCCTCGTGGGATCGGCGCGGAGCACGGTGAGGCGGTGGCCGTTGATCGAAACCGAGTCGCCCGGCCTGGCCAGCCGGCCGAGCAGGTCGAGGACCAGTCCGCCGGCCGTCTCCGCGTCGGTCTCGGGGACCTCCATCCCGCAGGTCTCGGCCAGCACGTCGAGCGGGCACGAGGCCTCGACCTCGAAGACGTTGTCGCCCAGGGGCGTGATCGGCGGCGTCTCCCGGTCGAACTCGTCCTGGATCGGTCCGACTAGCTCCTCCAGCACGTTCTCGAGCGTCGCCATGCCGACGACGCTGCCGTATTCATCCAGCAGCATGGCCAGGTGGACCCGGTTGCGCTGGAACTCCAGCAGAAGCTGGTCGAGCCGCAGCATCACGGGCAGGAACGGCACCTTGCGAGCGAGCTGGCGGAGGTCGACGCGCCCATTCTGGTAGGACCCGGCGCGGAAGACGTCCTTGACGTGGATCATGCCGATGACCGTGGTCAGGTCGTCCTCGCAGAGCGGGAACCGGGTGTGTCCGGCCTGGCGGGCCACGCGGAGGTTCTCCTCGATGGGCCGGGCCAGGCTGAGATAGACGATGTCCGGCCGCGGGACCATCACCCGCCGCGCGGTCTTCTCCTCCAGGTTGAGGACGTTCTCGATCATCATCCGCTCGTTGCGCGACAGGTGGCCGCCCGCCACGCTCTCGGCGACGATCAGCCGGAGCTCTTCTTCGGAGTGGGCCAGCTCGGCCGTGCTGGTGTGCCCCAGCCCCAGGACCCAGAGCGTCAGGTTGCTCGCCTTGTTCAGCAGCCAGATGACCGGCGAGAAGATGTACGACAGGATCACCAGGGGCGGGGCGGTGATGAGTGCGAGGATCCTGGGCATCCGGATCGCCAGGCTCTTGGGGGCCTGCTCGCCCAGTGCCATGTGCAGGAACGTGACCAGCGAGAGGGCGGCCACCGGCACGATCGGGATCGATACCGCGAACACCATGATCGGCTTCGAGGGCAGGTGGGCGGCTTCCAACGCCACCTTGACCAGCGGGTCGACCCAGTGTTCGATCGCCCGCCCCAGCGCCAGGCTGGCGACCGTGATCCCGATCTGCGAGGCCGACAGGTAGAAGTCGAGGCGATCGAGGGCCTTGCTGGTCAGCTTGGCCGCCCAGTTCCCCTGCTCCGCGAGCTGATCGATCTGGGTCGCTCGCACCTTGACCAGTGCGAACTCAGCGGCGACAAAATACCCGTTGATCAGGATCAGGCCGGCGATGCTCAGGATCTCGATGTAGCCCATGTCGGACGAAATCCGGTCCTCAGTCGGGTCGCTCACGCCGGCGTCGTCAGACGGCCGAGGGATTCGCGGCCCGTTCATCTCCGTCATCACGCCGGCGCTGATGCGACTGTCGCAAGGGTGACGATTCTAACCGAAGTTCGCCACGTTGACACTCCCGAAATCCCCCGGCGAGAATCCGACGTGCCCCGGATTGTCCTCCGGACCCGCATCCATTGAGGATCGCATACAACTCCGGCGAGGGCGACTGGAGAAACTTCCGGACTCGTGTTATATCAGGATCAGTACGGGTCGTGCCGGATACCGACCCGACGGGTGGATGGCGCGTCCGCCGCGCGGTGATCCGGCCCGTTCCCGCTCTGACTCGCGACCCCAGCAATTCCGGGATGTCCATGGCTTTCACCTTGAGCGACTCGCAGCTTGCCCAGTTCCATCGGGACGGCTACCTCATCGTCGAGCGGCTCTTCGACGGCGAGGAGATCGAATTACTGGGCCGGATCGCACGTGCCGATCACGAGCTCGTCCAGCAGTCCGCCGGCCGACGCGATGGCGAAGGAGGGATCGTCCGGCTCTCGGTGCGCAACTCCCTGGACGAAGACATCTATAGTGCATTCGTCCGATGCCGACGGATTGTCGATGCCATGGAACAGTTGCTCGGCGGTGAAGTCTACCATTACCACCACAAGATGATCCTCAAGGAGTCTCGCGTCGGCGGCGCCTGGGAGTGGCACCAGGACTACGGATACTGGTACGAGACCGGCTGCCTGTTCCCCGACCTGGCCAGTTGCATGATCGCCGTCGATCGGGCGACCCGCGCCAACGGGTGTCTTCAGGTCCTCAAGGGTTCGCATCGCCTGGGACGGCTCAACCATGGCCCCGTCGGCGATCAGACCGGTGCCGACCCCGAGCGGGTCGATGCGGTGCATCCAGCGACTCGATCGGGTCAACTGCCCTCTGGATCCGGGCGATGCCATCTTCTTCCACTGCAACCTCCTCCACCGCTCCGATCGCAACCATAGCGATGAGCCCCGCTGGGCCCTCATCGGCTGCTACAACTCCGCACGGAACGACCCGTACAAGGACTCTCGACACCCCCATTACACCTACCTGGAGAAATGGCCCGACTCGCGCATCAAGGAGATCGGCAATGACCAATGGACTCGACTGGCTCGAATCGCTGAGAACGCTTGAATCGCCCGGCTGCTCCCCTTGCCGCTCTTGACACACCACGCGACGAGCTTTACGATGTAAAGCGAAATCGGTTGCCGGGGCATTGAGTCGAAGGCGGATGGATGGTCACCGAATCCAGGGACTTGGGATGGAAGGTGGGCATTGATGGAACTACGTGAGGCGTTGACACAGATCACGGAGATCCGGCTGCAACTGGCGCGGACCGAGGTCTTTCGTGGCTACCGGGCGATGCCGGTGGCGTTTTCAGGGGTCGTGGCCGTGCTGGCGGCGTTGATCCAGGCGGCGACGATCGCGGACCCGATGCGTGCAGATCGGTCCGTACCTGGCGTTGTGGATCGGGGCGGCGGTCATCAGTGGTATGGCGGCGGGCCTCGAGATGGTGGTCCGTGCGAGGAACGCCAGCTCGCCAATGACGCGCGAGCTGACCTGGCTGGCACTGGAACAATTCTGCCCGTGCCTGCTGGCCGGTGCGCTGCTGAC
Source organism: uncultured Isosphaeraceae bacterium (assembly GCA_963842405.1). GTDB lineage: Bacteria > Planctomycetota > Planctomycetia > Isosphaerales > Isosphaeraceae > CAVZRC01. Next base: position 80,632 of record CAWJGW010000060.1, read on the forward strand.
GATCGTGCTGGTCCGGGCGGCACCGATCGAGTCTCTGGATGCTGCCGGGCCTCTGGCAGGTCGTGTACAGCCTGGGGATCTTCGCTTCCTGCCGGCTCCTGCCCCGGGCGACCTTCTGGGTGGCGGTCTTCTATCTCGGCACCGGGCTGGCGGTCTTGTCCCTGGGCAACGGTGAGTGCGTCGCTGTCCCCCTGGACCATGGGGTTGCCCTTCGGAGCCGGCCAGTTCCTGGCCGCCGCCGTGCTCTATAGCACCCTGGAGCGCCGACCATGGCACAGAATAAAGCCAAACCGGCCGAGCCCACGGGCCGGTTCGCCTACGAGGGCCTGGAGCGGCGTCTTCCACGAGAAGGCCCGGCTCGGGATCATGACGTCCCTGGTCGCCCACCCGCGCGGGGCGGTCTTCGCGGACTTGAAGGAGTTCTGCCATCTCACGGACGGGAACCTGAGCCGGCACCTCCAGGTCCTGCACGAGGCCGGGTTCGTCGAGATCTGGAAGGGCTTCCACCACAACCGGCCCCAGACCCTCTGCCGGATCACCGACGATGGACGGCGCCGGTTCCTGGAGTATATCAACGTCCTCGAGACCGTCGTCCAGGATGCCCTGAACGCCGCGAAGACCGAGCCCGTTCCCGCCGGCAACCCCAATCTCGCCGAGGGCTGGTCGCCGGCTTGACGCTGTGGTGCAGGCGTTCTACCTGTTGAAAAGCCCGTGCCGAGTCGTAGACTTGGTCGATACCACAACCGATCGATCGTCCGATCTCAAGCCTCTGTGCCGGTTCTTGCTCGAGTCGTAGACTTTGTCGTGCCAAGTCGTTGCTGACTCCAGGGACGGAAGGAGGTTTCATGCGGGTGATTCGAGCCGATGTGATGGGGCTGTGCTTCGGGGTCCGCGATGCGCTCGCGGTGATCGACGGCATCGACGAGCCCGCGACGGTAACGATCCACGGGCAGCTCGTCCACAACGACGTGGTTCAGGCCCAGCTCGCATCGCGTGGGTTCGCGATGCGGAGCGAGGCCCAACGGGGGGCCGAACTGCCGGAGACCCCGGCCGTCCTGGTCACCGCTCATGGGATCAGTGACCGGGAGCGAGAGCGGCTGGAGTCCGCCGGCAAGCGTCTGGTTCAACACGACGTGTCCGCTGGTCACGCGGGTCCACCAGGCCGCGCGTACGCTCGAGGCGGAGGGCTATCACGTCCTGGTGATCGGCCGCAAGGGACATGTCGAGGTCGAGGGGATCGTCGGCGACCTGGACCATTTCGACGTGATCGAGTCGGTTGAGGAAGTGGCCTGCTATCCACACCGCCGGCTGGGGATCGTCTGCCAGACGACGGCGACCGAGCGTCGCGTGGCATCGATCCGGGACGCGATCGTCGCGCGGAACCCGGACGCCGAGATCCGGTTCGTCAACACGGTCTGCCTGCCGACCAAGGAGCATCAGCGGGCCCTGGAGCGGCTGCTCGATCGGGTCGATGCGGTCGTGGTCGTCGGCGGGCACCACTCGAACAACACGCGCGAGCTGGCCGACCGCTGTCGCGAGCGGGGCAAGCCCGCGCTGCATGTCGAGTCGGCGGCCGAGCTGGATGCCGGCTGGTTCAAGGGGTTCGCCACGGTCGGTCTGACCGCGGGGACCTCGACGTTGCCGGAGACCATTGATGAAGTCCATCGGGCCCTCGTGTGGATCGGGACGGATTCCAGAGCTCAAATTGCGGATTCCGACTAGAGATTGCGGATTCCGGATTCAGATCCGATTCCGAATTCCATTTCGATTCCAGAATTCAATACGCTCATGAATGATCCTCATCAATGCGATCCTGCCGGCCACGCCGTACATGCGATTTCGACCGGGCTGGCTGCTGGCCGGGGTCGTGCTGTTCGGCATCGGCTTCGGGTTCGTCGAGGCGGTTGTGGTGGTCGACCTCCGCGCGATCCTGGCCCCGGTCACCGGTCGGACCGATCCACATCTCGGCCGATGAGATCTTTCCCTTGATCCCGATGGACCGGCTCGAGCGTGCCGATCCGGTCTGCCGCCCGGTTGATGAAGATCGAGGTGCTTGCGCGAGGCTGCGACGCTCGTTCTGCTCGCGGGCGTCGGCCTGGCGGCTGGCCGGACGCTTCATTCAACGATTCTCGCGTATTCCTCATCGCCTTCGGCGTCTGGGACCTGTGCTACTACCTCTTCCTGAAGCTCTTGCTCGGCTGGCCGGCGTCGGTCTGGACCTGGGACATCTTGTTCCTGATCCCGGTCCCTTGGGCTGCGCCCGTGCTGGCACCGGCGATCGTCGCCGCGTCGATGGTCGTGGCGGGGTCGGCCGTGATCGTCCGGGAGGCGATCGGGCCGCGCATTTCGGGTCTCGGGATGGGAGTGGACTGCCATCGTCAGCGGGGGATTGATCTTGATCCTCTCATTCTGCTGGGACTGGCGGAACATCGCATCCGGCGGAATGCCCAACCCCTTCGTCTGGCCCTTGTTCGCCATCGGCGAGGCAGTCGGGTTCGGCGGCTTCCTTCATGCGGCCTGGACGAATCGAGCATCGCAATGGCCCAAACCAAGAAAGTTCTGATGACATTGATCATGGTCGCTTCTTGATCGGACCTGCGCCAGGCAGGGGCTTGGCGGTCGGGTCCGTCGGCGGCTTGTCGAGGCAGAGGAAGGCGAACAGGTCGGCGATCTCCTGGGGTGAGAGCTGCTTCTCGATCTCATCCGGCATGAGCGAGACCTCGGCCGTCTTGACCTGGTCGACCTGGTCGCGCGGGATCGTCTCCAGCTTCCCGCCCTGGATCTTGAGGACGATCCGGTCCTTGCCGTCCTCGGCCAGCAGGCCGGTCAGCACGCGGCCGTCGGTCGTGGCGAGGGTCGTGGCCTGGTAACCCGGTCCGATGACGAGGCTCGGGTCGAAGACGTTGGACACGAGCTGGTCGAAGTCGTTGCGGCCGTTTGCGGTGAGGTCGGGTCCGACGTCCTGCCCGGCACCGTAGATCTTGTGGCACTGGGCGCAGAGCTTGTTGAAGACGGCCGTGCCGGCGGCGGGATCGCCGGGCATACTGCGGATCGATCGGCGGACCTGGTCGACGATTCGCTCGCGCCTGGGATTGCGACCTTCCCGGATCGTGCCCCACACCGTCTTGATCCGGCCGGCGATCTCGGGGTCCTTGCTCTGCTGGAGCTTCCGGAGCTGGGTGACGTTCAGCGCCGTGGCTGGGACCTGCTTATCGGCGACGGCGGCCAGCAAAGCCCTGGTCCAGGCGGGACGCTGGGTCAAGAGCTCGATGGCGCGTGGTTTCAACGAGGCAGGTAGCTTGCCATAGGCTTTGAGCACGACCGGGGCCACCTCCGGATCGTCGAGGCTGTCGAGCGCATCGAGGACATCGCCCCGGAAGTCGACCGAGCTCGATCGCGTCGTCCTCGGCGAGGATGCTCGCGACCAGGGAACGAATCGACCCCTGGATCCTTCGGTAGAGGATCGCGTTCACGGCCCTGAATCCTCATCGCTTCCCAATGGTTCCGATCCTCGACGTCCTTGTCCTTCCAGGTCGTGCGGGCGATCGTCCAGACCTCCTTCAAGCTCGTCTTGGTCTCCGCAGTATGCCAGCATGATCGAATAGTCATCATGAAACGAGATGCTCTCGATCCCACGCACGCTTCAAGTAGGGTGTCAGCTCCCGACGCATCGCCATCCTCCAGGGGGGCTGGCAGGCTCCGTTCCCGGAATCGCTCGGCCAGGAGGTCGAACGCTTCGCGGAGGGCGTTGACGTTCGTTGCACGACTGCAACAGGCCCACGACGAGATTCGGGATCGGCCTTGGGACTGGCCAGCAGCCACTCGACCAGGTGCGGAACGAGGGGGTCGAGTCCGCCCCGGCCCGACTCGTCTTGCCCACAAGGCGAGCTCGACCTGACGGCCTTCGAGCAACGGGTGCAGGTTCTGCCAGACGATCTGCGGGAGCAAGGCGTCGCGAGCAGCTGGACGGCCTGGACCGCGATCGAGCACCTGGAGCGGATCGACGCCCTGGAGCTTCCGGGCCGCGATGGCGACCTGGAGCTTCACGTCAGTGGCTCGGGTCCCCGGCCCGGGACGAGGACCTGTCTCGAGGATCGCCGGCTCGACTCGCCCCATGTTCCCCGCCGCACGGACGCCCCAGGCACGGAAACCGGGGTCCGGGTGGGTCAACAGCTTGGCATGGAAGCCGGGATCGAGCGGACCGCTTCCGATCAAGGCCCAGAGCCCGTGCATCCGCGCCGTGCGCGGCAACCTGCTCATCGAGGACCAGCGATTGGAGCTTTCCTCGGATCGCGGGCGAGGCCCGTTCGGTCAGGAGCCGCTGGGCGATGTCGCGGACGTAGACATTGGGATCGCGCAGGAAGTCGATCAGCTCGTCGTCGCTCGACCGGGCCAGGTCGAACCCGAATCGCCGGGGGGTCTGCATGTAGCGCACGCGGTAGAGCCGGCCTTTGAGCCGGTCGATGCCGGCGGGGTCGCGGTTGGCGTCCTGGTAGCAGTGATACTGGTCGTACCAGTCGAGGATATAGAGGCAGCCGTCGGGGCCGGTCTTCTGCGAGACCGGCATGAACCAGGAGTCGTTGGCGTGGAGGAAGTCGGGTATGGCCTCGGCGCGATAGGTCGAGCCGTACCGCACCAGGGTGTCGACGTTGATGCAGTTGCCGTGGATGTTGCCCATGTAGAGCCGGCCGCGATACTCCGGCGGGATAGGCCGGGCTGTCGAAGTAGTGGATGCCGCAATAGGCGGCCTTCTGGTGGGTGTGCTCGACGATCGACTCGATCGGCCAGGTGTAGGGCGGATACGGACCGCCCTGGCGGATGTAATAGCCCGTCTCGACCAGGTGCCAGAGGTGGTCGATCACGCAGGCGCTGGCGAAGAACGAGCCCTCGGGGTCGATCGCGATGCCCCAGGGGTTGCTCGTCCCCTCGCACCAGACCTCGAAGACCCGGGTCTTGGGATGGATGCGGAAGATCGCGCAGGTGAACTGATACGTCTTGCCGTTCTTCGAGGCGACCCTGGAGGGGTTGAAGACGCCGTTCCAGCCGTAGAGCCAGCCGTCGGGCCCCCAGGTGAGCGAGTTGGGCAGCTCGTGGGTATCCGAGCGGCCGAAGCCGGTCGCGACGACTTCCTTCGTGTCGGCCTTGCCGTCGCCGTCGCGGTCCTGGAGGAACAGGATATCGGGCGAATTGGCGACCCAGACGCCCCCGTGGCCGACGGCGATCCCCGAGGGGATGTTCAGCCCCTCGGCGAAGACCGTGAACTTGTCGGCCTTGCCGTCGCCGTCGGTGTCCTCGAGGACCTTGACCCGGTCCCGGCCCGGCCCGGGATTGCGGCGCGGGTATTCCAGGCTCTCGGTGATCCAGATGCGGCCGCGTTCGTCGAACGTCATGGCCACCGGGTTGACGATGTCGGGCTCGGCGGCGACCAGCTCGACGCGGAAGCCGTGGGGGACGGTCATCGCCCGGATCGCCTCGGCCGGAGATCGCGGTGCGTTCGGGGCCCGATCCTGGCCGTGGGGGATCGGTGCGGGGGACTCGGCCCGGTCCTGGGCGAAGGCCGGGGTGTCGGCCGCGAACCTCGCGATCCCGCCCAGGATGGCCAGGACGATCGTCGTCAGATGTATTGCGCGCTTCATCGCCGCTCCTGTCGATGCTGGTCGGTCCAGGATGTCTTTCCAGCGGCTCGTCGTGCGGTCGACCGGTGTGTCAGGACGATTCTCTCGGAGAGGATTCGCCGCCGCCGACGGTTCAGGGCCGGGGCGGGGGAGTGGTCGGGCAACTCCTCGAGTAGCCGATGCAACGCGCTGGGTTCCACGGGCTTGACGATGTGGTGGTCGAAGCCGGCCTCATGCGAGCGACGTCGATCCTCATCCTGGCCCCAACCGGTCAGTGCCACGACGGTCGCCTTCTCCAGGCCGGCTTCCTGGCGGAGCCGCCGGCAGACTTCGTATCCGTCCATGCCCGGCATGCCGATGTCGAGCAGGACCAGCTCGGGGCGGAAGTCGATCGCCTGCCGGAGGGCCGCCGGCCCGTCGTAGGCCACGCGGACTTCCTGGCCCGCCAATTTCAACAACATACCCAGGCTCACGGCCGCGTCGACGTTGTCGTCCACGACCAGTACGCGATGGCGAGATGCGATGTGGTTCAAGCGATCGGGCTCCTTCGCTGGCGAGTGGCGTTCGACGGGCTGGTCGGTCCGAGCGGGCAGTCGGACCCCTGCGGGGGATACCGATACGATTATCGCCGATTCTCAAGTTGACTTCACGGCCTTTCTCGCTGCAATTCCAACTCGATGGCTCGCCTGGCTCGGTAGACTATGCGGCATTGTTGAGCAAATTATGAACCGACCATGATCGAGCCCAGGTCGAGCTCTCGATGTGGAGCGCAAGCCTCGCGAGCGACGCGAGCTATGCCGCACCGCGTCGAGGCTCGAAACCGGCCGGGAATGCCCAGCTCAGAAGGACCCGTTCTCGCGTTTCGTGGCAGCTCCCTCGGTCTGGCCGGTTTTCGGCCGCTCGATGTCGGTCGGGGTCGGGCTGTCCGGTTCCGGCCTGGGGCGCGGAGAGCTGGTCGGTGAACGCCTGGATGCCCGCGCGGGCGACCTGGGCGTCTTGTTCGCCGGTGCCGCCGCCGACCCCCACACCGCCGATGACCTGGCCGTCGACCACGACGGGCACACCGCCGAGGAGGGTTGTGATCTTGCCGCCGCTGGCGGTCGCGGCATTTTCGAGACTCAGGTTCAGCAAGGGATCCGGGTTCGTGGTGCCGGGCGGGAACGGTCCGCTCGGCTGTCGGATCGTGGCGGCGGTCGTCGCCTTGGTCATGGCCGTGTAGATGCTGGCCGGCCGCGCACCGTCCATCCTCTCGAAAGCGATCAGGTGGCCCCCCTCGTCGACGACCGCGATGTTCTGCTTCAGGCCCATCGCCTGGGCCTTCGCCACGGCACCGGCCAGGATGGCCCGCGCACCGGCGAGCGTCAGCCGGACCTGGTTGCGGACGATCAGCGGCGAATCGGCCTTCGAACCGGTGAGGCGCGGCTCGTGCCGGACCAGGTCAGGGCCTCGGTGACCGTCGTCCGGGGTGCGTCTCCTCACGATGGACGGTTGCCAGCGCTTTTCCGATCGCGGCGACGCCGAGCTTCAGCCCCTCATTGAAGTCCTGCCGGTGGAAGCCTTCGAAGAATGCCTCGCGGATCGCCTTGCGGCGGGCCTCCGTCACGACCTCGCGATAGTGGCGGGAGGCCAGCACCTCCAGCTTCCGCTCCTTCCGGGCGATCAGGACGAAGAGGCCGTGGATCCCCGAGTGTTCGGCCAGCTTGACCGCCACCTTGTCGGCGGCTCGCCCTTGAGTGTGTCGATCGTCTCGATGATGATCGCGGCGCCGGAGGCGCGCTCGATTCGCTCCAGCTCCTGGCTCGCCGTCGCGATCGCGTCGGCGGCGAACAGGCCGGCCTTGTCCCGGATCTCCGAGGAGTCGCTTCCCGGCCCGCGGGCTGGCCTCTTGCGCCCGAGCGACCGGACCGATCGTGCCCGGAGGCACGATCGCGATCGCCAGGATCAGCACGGTGACGCGGACTACCGATTGTTGTAAGCCTTTGCTAGCCTGACTCATTGCTGCCGCTCCCCTGCTCTGTCGTAATGCAGCTTGACCGCAAGCGATTCAAGAGGAATTCCAGATTGCCGGATTGCGGATCGCCAATCCTGGATGCAGATCGTCGATTCGAAATCCGCAATCGTGGAATCCGCAATCTCTATCTGTGCTGGGCGAGCATCCAATCGATCAGCTCGGGATTATTGTAGGCGCGGTCCCAGCTATTGTGTCCGACGCCGCGATACTCGGTGAGGCGAGCCGTGGCGCCCTCGCGCCGGAGGGCTTCGACCATGGCGCGGAGATTGAGGACGGTTTCATCGCGATCGGCGTCGCCGCAGAAGGTCCAGATCGGCAGCGCCTTGAGGCGGTCGGCGGCCTCGGGCTCGCCGGGCCCGCAGATCGGCACGACGGCGGCGAACCGGTCGGGCATCGCGGTGGCGAGGTCCCAGCTCCCGTGCCCGCCCATGGAGAGGCCGGTCAAGATCACGCGGCGTCGGGTCGGTCTTGTAGGCGCCCATCACGTCGTCGAGGGCCTTGAGCGCGGCGTTGCTATCGGTCGAGCCGGCCGACCAGGTGCGGCGTGCCTGGGGGAAAACGACCAGGGCCGGGATGCCGCCGGGCCGGTTGAAGATCGCCGGCCCGAGCCCCACCTGGGCCGGGACGATGCCATCCTCGCCCCGCTCGCCCGCGCCGTGGAGGAACAGGATCACGGGGAACGTCCTGGAGCCATCGTAGCCCTCGGGTACATAGACGGTGTATTTCCGCTCCCCCTGATCGGTCTTGACCGTTCGCAGGTGGAAGCCCGGCTGGGTCGGGTTCTCGGCCGTAGGGCGTGGGGAGGGGCTGGATCATCAGGTCCCGGAACTGGATCTCCATCGGCCCGCCGGCATGGATCTGCACGGCCACCAACCCGGATCGGGCGATGCCCGCATCCGGCTCCCGGTATTCCCGCACCGAGTCCTGGCCGTTGAGGCTCAGGTTGATCCGGTCTCCCATCGCGCGGATGACGTATCGGTTCCAGTCGGAGCGGTTGAGGGTCCTGGTGGCGTCGGACCTGGGGATAGACCAGGACCATATTCCGCCGCGACTCGTCGTAGAGTGCACCCCAGTAGCCCTCGCCGAGGTCGGCCTGGTAGCCGGACATCTCGTGCCCCGGGATGCGGACGCTACGGAACTGGACGCCGCTGTTACCCTTGCCGTCCTGCATCCGGAAGTTGAGCGAAAGCACGAAGTCGCCGTAGGGGCGGGTCGTGGCCAGGAACTCGTTGTGATCGAGGCCGGGAGAGTGGCCGACGAGCACGCCATCCCGGGCCGACCAGAGCTGGGTATCCCCTTCCCATCCGGCCATGTCGTTCCCGTGGACCATCGGGGTAAATCCGGCCGTCTCGACGACCGCGGGCAGCCCGAGGAGCTGGCGGGTCCAGTAGGTGATGATGGTGCCCAGGTAGGTGCCGCCGAGGTTGCCCGTCTCCGCCCGGGACGCTGGAATAGCTGCCGTCGGGCTTCCGGCACTGGCTGACGAACGCCATGAGGCGATCGACGTCGGGCTTCTCGCGGAGCATGAAGAGACATCTCATGACGCGGTAGGTGCTCCCCAGGTCGGGAGGTCCGGCGTCCTTGGACCAGCCGCCCTCGGGACGCTGGCCGGCCTTGATCGCCGCGACGACGGCGTCGCGCCGGTCGAGCCTCAAGCCCATGCGGAGGATCGCGGCGCCGGCCCCGCCGGTGACGAACGCCTGGCTCGGCCCGGCCCCGAAGGTGCCGTCCGGGTTCCGCATGTCCTGGATCTGCGCGTTCCACCTGCGGGATGTCGGGCGAGGAGACGCCGATGGCCTCCAGGCCGGCGATCGCCATGCGGACCTCTTCGAAGCTCCGGGCGTGCTTGCCGAGATAGGCGACCGCCCCGCGGATCATCTTCGGGTCGGAGATCTTCAACTCGGTGGCGGCCATCAGCCCGATGGCGGTGGCGACGATCTCGGGCTTCCCGCCGGGCGTGGCGGCGAACCCGCCCTCGGGGGTCACGCACGACTTGACGTACTTGACGCAGGCGAGGACGTCGGGCACCGAGCCCCCGACGTGCCGGAGGGTCCGCAGCCCGGAGTTGGTCGCTCCCAGGCTGGACGGTCCTCCCACCTTGGTGGTGAAGCCCCCGTCCTTGTTTTGATGGGCGGCCGCGAACGCCGCCGTCTGTGCGAACTCGGCCGGCGTCTGTGCCCGCGATGATGGTACGCCCAAGGCGAGGCAAAACGCCGTCAGAACGATGCCAATCCCCATGCTGCGTCTCATGACTGGTTTTCTCCCTGAGGCCCGATCACACCGAACGTCCGCGAAAGCCACAGTCTGACAAGTCAGCACTCCTCGCGGCAACATGCTGATCCTCATTCGCCGTAGAACGGAATTCATTCCGTTTTGGTCGAACGGCCGGAAAACGGAATGGATTCCGTTCTACGGCGACTGCCGGAGAATCGGGAGATGATCGGGGACGGTGTGGGCGATCAGGTCGGTCTTCGTAGAACGGATTATAGGCGAACGGCAGAAATTCCTTGACCCGGGATACCGTCGTTCTCGGCTTGATCGTTGTCTTGTGATTTCCTCACGTTCACGAGCAGGGGACTCCGGCGTCCGGTGGCCGCTCGGCCCGCACAATCGATTGAGTCGGCATAATCGTGGCTTCGTTTTCGCGGTTTCCGGCCGCGTCATCTTGGGTTCGTTCGCGCGATTTCGATGCCGGGGGCGGGTTGGCCCGCACAATCGATTGAGTCGGCATCATCGTGGCTTCGTTTTCGCGATTTCGGATCCGTGAGTGATCTTGGGTTCGTTCGCGCGATTTGGATGTCGAATCCCAGTGGGGCGCCCCACGAACCCAAACGGCTCGCGAGCCGTGGATGTGCAACAGACTGCTCCACCATGGAGTATGCCTCAGGTTTTCAATTCCGTTGCGCCGATCAGGAATTTCCTGAGTCCGTGTCGGAGGCGGGTCTCCGAGAAGAGAGGACCGGAGGGAAGAGATCGAACGCCGAGAGTCTGTCCCATAAGTCTGGTTCGACGGCTGTAGGGTGGGTGAAACCCACCAATAAAGCCTTGGGAACTGGTGGGTTTCACCCACCCTACGATCCGCCTTCAACCCTTCCGGGACAGGCTCTGAGTCCGTCGTGATCCGCTACCGCGATCGGAAGAGCTTGGTCTTTCGGTAAGTTTGCACTCGCCGGTCGCCAAAGTGGGGAGTGGAGAGAACAGATCGGCGGAGGTCCGCAGCCCCAAACTCCGCTCACGAGCCGCGCGGAAACCGGTGAAGTTCCGCCACAAGTCTCGAAAATGCCTGATCGTCACGGTTTTTTGGAGGAGGCCGCACCGCTTTAAGGTGCGAAGGGGTTAGGGGCGACCGAGCCCTAGGGTTTCAACCTGGGCTGAACTCCGCCGGCCCGCTGGGTCGAGGGAACGGGGCCAGTCCGGCTGCGGCGGCCGGAAAGGCCGTGGGAATCAAGGGCCCGGGTGAATCCCGGGGGCCTCTTCGGAGCGTCCCTTCGAGGCCGATCAGGAAGTCCGCGAGCCCGGGCTCTCCGATGCGGCCCCGTTCGGGCGTGAAATCCTTCTCGTAGACGCCTTCAGGGCAATGTCTTCTGACCGGCCTTCGCCAGTAGCGCGTCGACCTCGGCCCAGAGGGCGCGGCAGGCTTTCTGCTCGTCCTCGGGGAGCTTGGCCAGCGCGGCCGCATCGCGGAGGCCGGCCAGGTCGGTGTCGGCTTTCCAGTGCTGGAGTGTCTTGTCGATGAATGGACGCGCCTGGGGCGGGCCGTTGTCCAGGATCTTCGACCACGCCGCCAGGTCGGCCTTGAGCCAGTCGATGGCCTGCTTCCGCCAGCGGGCCTTGGCGGCTTCGTCGAGCGGTGGTTCATCCTTGCCCTGACCGCAACCCGCCAGCGCCGCGGCGCAGGCGGCGTTGTAGCGGTTCTGGACCTGCATGTCATCGGCCAGCTTCGGCTGGGCCTGGAACGCCTCGGTCCAGAAGCGGGCTGAGGCGCCGTGGAGTTTCTTCTCATAGCAGAGCTGGGCGAAGCCGAGCGTTTCGGCAGCGTCGGCGGGCTTGAGCTTGCCGGCGAGTATCGCCGGGAGCCGTGGCCGCCAGGGCCGCTTGCCGCTCGGTCGCGGCCAGTTCACGCTCGACTTCCTGGACGAATCTCGGATTGGTCCTGCTCAGGTCGCGGGCCTTGCGCAATTCGGCGATCGCCTCCGTGAATTCGCCCCGAGCGCGGAGGGCGAGGCCGAGGTTGAAGTGGGCCTCGGGGTAGTCGGGCTTGAGCCGCAGGGCCGTGCGGTACTCGGCGATCGCCTCATCCAGCTTCCCCTGGACGTACAGGGCGGCGCCGAGGTTGTTGTGGGCGTCGGCGTAGTCGGGCTTGAGCCGCAGGGCCTCGCGGATACTCGGCGATCGCCTCGTCCAGCTTCCCCTGGTCTCTCAGGGCGTTGCCGAGGTTATTGTGGGCTTCGGGGTAGTCGGGCTTGAGCCGCAGGGCTTCACGATACTCGGCGATCGCCTCATCCAGCTTCCCCTGGCTGTACAGGGCGAGTGCCGAGGTTGTAGTGGGTCATCGGCGTGGTCGGGCTTGAGCCGCAGGGCCTGCGCGGATACTCGGCGATGGCCTCATCCAGCTTCCCCTGGCCTTACAGAGCGACGCCGAGGTTGTGGTGGGCGTCGGCGTAGTCGGGCTTGAGCCGCAGCGCCTCGCGGTACTCGGCGATCGCCTCCTCCAGCTTCCCCTGGTCGCTCAGGGCGATGCCGAGGTTGTTGTGGGCGTCGGGGTAGTCGGGCTTGAGCCGCAGGGCCGTGCGGAACTCGGCGATCGCCTCGTCCAGCTTCCCCTGGCTCGCTCAGGGCGATGCCGAGGTTGTTGTGGGCCTCGGGGAAGTCGGGCTTGAGCCGGAGGGCTTCGCGATACTCGGCGATCGCCTCGTCCAGCTTCCCCTGGTCGCCCAGGGCGACTGCCGAGGTTGTTGTGGGCCACGGCGTAGTCGGGCTTGAGCCGCAGCGCTTCGCGATACTCGGCGATCGCCTCGTCCAGCTTCCCCTGGCTCGTCAGGGCGATGCCGAGGTTGTAGTGGGCCTCGGGGTAGTCGGGCTTGAGCCGCAGCGCCTTGCGGTACTCGGCGATCGCCTCGTCCAGCTTCCCCTGGTCCGTCAGGGCGACGCCGAGGTTGTTGTGGGCTTCGGGGTAGTCGGGCTTGAGCCGCAGCGCCGTCGCGGAACTCGGCGATCGCCTCCTCCAGCTTCCCCTGGCTCTTCAGGGCGACGCCGAGGTTGTTGTGGGCGTCGGGGAAGTCGGGCTTGAGCCGCAGGGCCGTCGCGGAACTCGGCGATCGCTTCTTCCAGCTTCCCCTGCTCGCTCAGGGCGACGCCGAGGTTGTTGTGGGCGTCGGCGTGGTCGGGCTTGAGCCGCAGGGCCGTCGCGATACTCGGCGATCGCCTCCTCCAGCTTCCCCTGGTCCTTCAGGGCGATGCCGAGGTTGTTGTGGGCCGCGACGTGGTCGGGCTTGAGCCGCAGCGCCTTGCGATACTCGGCGATCGCCTCGTCCAGCTTCCCCTGGTTGTGCAGGGCGAAGCCGAGATGGAAGTGAGCATCGGCGTTGTCGGGCTTGAGCCCGATGGTTGTCCTCGACGCGACGACCGCCGTATCGAGGACGGCCTTGGCTTCCTCGATCCGGCCCCGATCTTTCAGCGCTTTGCCCAGGCAGACGAGGTGCCTAGCCGTCCTTCGGCCGCAGCCGCGCCAGGTCCTGGAAGATGGCGATCGCCTGGTCGGTCTCCCCCTTCTGCTCGAGGGCGTGCGCCAGCTCATGGGCCGTCTCGGGCCGGAGCGACCGCGCCGCCATGTAGTACCGGATCGCCTCCTCTCGCCGCGCCAACCGTTCCAGGCATTGCGCGAGGTGAAGTTGAGCCAGACATCGCCCGGGTACAGTCGCTGGCCCTCGCGGAGCACCGTTTCCGCCCCTGTCGGGTCTCCCAGGTTGAGCAGGGTCGCTCCCAACAGCTGGAGGCTCACCGCGGGCAATTCGTTCGACCCGTGCCGACTTGGCGAGGTCTTTCAGATTGCTCAGCCGCTCTGGGCTCGCGGAAGTCTTGGAGCACCTCGCGGAGCCGGTTGCGCCACGGGTCGGGATCGGCCAGACGGGCCACTTCGGTGAGCCGCCCGCGCACCGACCTGGTCACCACGTTGCACCCGACGCACGGCCGCCCAGTCATCCAGCGCTGCCGCCGATGGCCACGCTCACCTGCGCGGCCGGGCCTGGATCTTCGCCCCCGCCTCGGCCGGTGGCAGCGCGGCGATGTCGATACCCGCCTCGCGGAAGGCGTCGGCATAGTTCGCATCGGTCGCCGTTCCGTCGGGGTCGTCGGCCTTGGCGCTGCGGATATCGACCAGCTTGGCCAGAAGCTTCTGGTCGCTCTCCGCGGCCGCGGCGGCTTGGGTCACTTCTCGGACCAGCGCCGTTACGCGGTTTCGGGTCGCCTCGTCGGGGGCGTCGGCCAGCAAGCCTTCGAATGCGTGGGCGGCTTCGCCGCGCGGTGACCCATCGCGTCAGGTCGTCGCCGGCCCGCTTCGCCTCCGCGTAGAGGAGCTCGACCTCGCCCAGGCCTCCGATCGACCGCGCGGCCCGCTCCAGCCGCTGCCGCGCCAGGTAGGACCAACTGCCGCCGCCGAGCACGACCAATCCCAGGATCGATGCCGCCAGAGCCACGGTCAGCCGCCGGCGCTTTCGCTCCTCCTCCGCCCGGGCGTGGGCTTCCCGCGCCAGCTCGTCCGCCACCAGCGCCGCTTCGCTTCCTCCTCGGCCCGCGTCTGCGCTTCGACCCGCGCCAGCTCCGCCGCTCTGAGCCGCTCCTGGACTCCGGCCTGGTAGGTCGAGATCCGCCGCGCCACCTCGCCCGCGTGCCGCGGCCGTCGATCCCGCTCGGCCGCCAGGCAGTCCTTGGCGAGCCCGATCAACTCCGCGTCGGCCCCGCAGGCATCGAGCCGGCCCCGGGCATCGGCCAGTTCACCGCGCGCGGCATTGGCGCGAATCTCCCCCCGCGACGAGCCCGCGTAGGGCGGACGGCCGGTCAGGATTTCGCAGAGGATCGCGCCCAGGCCGAACACGTCGGCACGCTCGTCGATCCGCTCCATCTCGCCGCGGGCCTGCTCGGGGGCCATGTAGGCCGGGGTTCCCAGCACGCTCCCTGCCTGCGACTCGCTGCCACTGCCCGCCGAGCCGCTCCGCACCGTCATGATGACCGTTTGGTGACGGGTTGCGACCGCTCCTCGTCGGCGATGCCGCCCTGGGGCAAGACCTTGGCCAGGCCCCAGTCCATCACCTGGACCTCGCCGAAACTGCCGACCATCACATTCGACGGCTTGAGGTCGCGGTGGATCACGCCTCGCGCGTGGGCATAGGCCACCGTCTGGCAGACCGCCTCGAAGATCGACAGGAAGCGGGGAAGGTCGTCGTGGGTCGGGACGTGCGCCCGGGAGAGACCTTCGGTCGCGCCAGGGGCGGGGTCGGGAGACTCGCGGCCAACGCTGGGGTCGGGGTCGGGAGACCCGCGGCCAGCGCCGGACCCCCTCACCCGGCCTTCGGCCACCCTCTCCCCCACGGGGCGAGGGTAATCTGTGGGGAGACCTTCGGTCGCGCCAGCGGCGGGGTCGGGAGATCCGGGCTCGGCGCGGCCGGCTCCTACTGGGGGAGGATCCGGGCAAGCGCGTCTCTCTTGCAGGAGCGCGGCGAGGGTCTGCCCTTTGACCAGCTTCATGGCGAAATAGGGGCGGCGGTCGGGGAAGGTCCCCAGCTCGTAGACGGGCACGACGCCCGGGTGCTGCAACTGGCCGCCGATCTGCGCTTCCTCGATGAATCGGCGCACGACCTCGGGATTGCCCTGGTGCGCGTCGAGCAGCACCTTGATGGCCAGGTCGCGGCCCAGGTCGACGTCGCGGCCCTTGAGGATTGCCCCCATCCCGCCGCGGGCGATCTCGCCCTGGAGCTGGAAACGGCCCAAGCCCGCTCCGTCCCGATCGGGCATCTCGGGCGACCGCGTCTTGACCAGTGGCTCGCGGTCGTCGAGCAATTCGCGGAGTTGGATCTGGGGCGGCGGGCCGGGACCGAGGTCGAAAGTCCTCATCAGGCTCGAGCCGGGGGGCGGTGTCGAGCCGGCCGAGGATGGGCTCGGCCGGCATGGCGCCGGAGTCCTCCGCCAGCCGCCCGGCCAGGTGCATGACCTCGAGGTAGGCCCGCAACTGGCCGGCCAGCGCCGGGTGATCGGCCAGCAGCTTTTCCGGATCGGCCGGCTGGCCGGCCTCGATGCCGGAGAGGTAGGCGTCCAGGACGCGCACGACCTCGGAGTCATCCTCCGCACCGGAGGAGAGGCCCGCGAGGGGAGATGAGCGGTTCGGATTCATGATTGTTCCCTGATGAAAGACTCCTCACCCGGCCTTCGGCCACCCTCGCCCCGATTGGCGGGTCGAGGGGGAGACGGTTGTTCGGCTCAGGTCTCCAGACCACAGCGATGAACATCCTTGGAGTCTGCAACCACCCTGGAAACCAAAGGTTTGGGGACGATTTGGCCGCGAAACCCCTGGGGGCATTGCCCTTCGGGCTCGACCCCAGCCACCCAGGATTTTGCGGCCCAACCCCCTGGGTGGCTGGGGTCCAGCCGGCTCTGCCGGCGCTGCCCCCAGAAATGCCAGCGGAGACGCAAGATGTTCATCGCAGTGGTCTCCAGACCTCACCGTGAACTGGATCGTAGGTCTCCCGATTGGAGACCTTCGGTCGGCCGGGTGGCAAGGTCGGGAGACCTTGCCACAACGAGGTTTCTACGAAAGAAACGGAATGAATTCCGTTCTACGAATGAAACGGAACGAAAGACCTCACACCCAGCCTTCGGCCACTCTCGCCTCGCTTGGCGGGGCGAAGGGGAGACGAGCGGTTTGGGTTCATGATTGTCCCTCCATCGCTTTCTTGAGCGCGACCATGGCCCGCCCCCAGAGTTTTCGCACGGCGTTGGGGGATCGGCCCAGGCGCGTGGCGATCTCGTCGATCGGGACTTGCTCCAGGTTACGCAGGATGAAGACCTCGCGATAGTCGGCGGGCAGGCGAGCCAGGGCGTCGGCCAGGAGGACGGCCTGCTCGCGCCGGACGGCGTGCGCGCTGGGCGAGGCGATCGAGTCGGCCAGTTGCTCCTGGATGGCCAGGCTGGAGCGGTCCAGGAGCACGTCGAGCGATTCCTGGCGGCGCGGGTCGCGCCCCCGTGCGTGGTGATGCTTGGCCAGGTTGACCAGGGTCCGGACCAGGATCTGGCGGAGCCATGCCACGAGTTCTCGTTCCCCCGAGCCGGCGAACTGGGCGAAGTCGCGGTGCGCTTTCAGAAAGGTTTCCTGCACGAGGTCGGAGGCATCGAGCCGGACCTGCAACGGCTGGCGGATCAGCGAGCGGGCCATGAGCCGGAGATAGTTGCGGTACAGCTCCAGCAGCCGTCCCAGCGCCGGCTGGTCGCCGGCGCGGGCCTTGGCCAGGAGAAGGTCAAGAGTGGGGTCGGACGGAGGCATCTTGATGATTGGTCCTTAGTCCCTGGTCCTTTGTCCTTTGTCGGGCAAGTGGGATCGCCGAACATGTCCGTCGTTTCCACGGGCTTCGAGATCGCTGCCACGTCTGCCCGCTGAGAATCAGGGTAGAGCGACAACGGACCACGGAAAAAAGGCGGTTCATGGGGCCCCAATTGGGGGCGATGATCAAGGAATCTGATACTAACCCGAAGCGAGGTCGCCACCGTAGTTCCGTCGGTGATGAAGACGAACCGGAAGGTCTCACCAGAGCTGAGCCCCGCCGGGGTCCCGAGTGCGATTCCGCCGCCTTCCGCTCGGCCACCCACGCCGAACCCGATCCAAAGCATCGCCGTGGCCAGTGCAAGCCGTCCTGTCTGAGCTTTCATAGTAGGTCACCTGTGCTTGGTGACTTTTGATCTGTCGTTTCCAGACCGAACATCATCTGGGATGAAGAGCTTTCACCGCCGGCGCCGGCCCAGCGGCAAGCCATTGAGGAGGCCCGGGCTGTCCAGGGCCTGAGCGACCAGACCCGCGTCGGGAAGTGCCGGGATGGGTGTCGCGGCCGGTTCGATGGTGCCGATTGCGAGTGATGCTGGCGAGGGATCGACCCGCGACTCGAAAGAGATCACCCCGATGGGCCCGTTCGCGGTGGTTCCGGAAAGCGCCTGCTCTTGCCCGTCTTGGTCACGTCGATGGCGCTGGTGACGGCGAGCTGAGGCCGCTGCTGTTGAGCTGGAGCGTGTAGCCAGAACCCACCTGGTTGAGGTCAGTCCGGAGAAAGTCGCCACGCCCTGGCTGGCCGTTACGGAGAGCGTGCCGCCCAGAGTGCCCCCCGTGGGGTTGTTGGCGAACGCAACCTTCACCGTGTTCGTGGCCGTGGTCACCACATTGCCATACTGGTCCTCGATCGAAGCCTGCAGACCGAATCCGGTACTGACCTTGACGGTGGCCGGCGGCTGTGTCGTGATCACCAACTGCGAGGCCGCAGCGGGGGTCACGGTGATCGTGTTGGTGACGCCCCAGCCGTAGCCGCCGCCGGAGGTGTAGAGTGAGTAGTAGTCGCCGGCGGTGGTGTTGGACAGCGTGAGTCCGGAGAACGTGGCCACGCCATCGGACGCCGTCACGGTGACGTGCCGCCGAGAGTGACGCTGCCATAGTAATTGGTATCCGTCCCCAGCCCCACCGTGACCGGGCCGTTGAACGAGGTGATCAGATGGCCCGAACTGTCCTCGGCCTCGACCGTCAGGCCGAACGAGCTGCCCGCGGTGATGCTGGCCGGCGGCTGCTGGCGTCACTACCAGTTCCGACGAGGCCAGAGTCGCGAAGCCGACTGTGGCGAGGGCTCTGCCCTCGGTGAACCAGAGGTTGCCATCGGGGCCTATCGTGATCCCCCAGGGGTGGTACACGGGGAGGTTAACAGGGTACTCGGTGATGACGCCGGTCGTCGGGTTGATCGAGGCGATATTCTGCGGGTGAAGGGCGAAACCCTCGGTGAACCAGAGGTTGCCATCCGGACCCGCCACGATCCCGATGGGCCCATTGGTCGTGGCGAACTGAGTAAAGACGTGGGTCGTTGGGTTGAACTTGACGATGGAGTAGGGGTGGCCGATCCAGAGGTTCCCATCGGGACCCGTTGCGATACCAGAGAGCCGGGGTCGCCGGGGACGGTGAACTCGGTGATGGCGTGGGTCGTCGGGTTGATCTCACCGATCTTGCCGGCGTAATCCTCGGTGAACCAGAGGTTGCCATCGGGCCCGACTGTGATCGCGTAGGGTCCGGAGTTGCTCGTCGGGAACGCGGAACTCCTTGATGGCGTGGGTGGTCGGGTTGATCATCCCGATCTTGTCGGCCCCATTCTCGGTGAACCAGAGGTTGCCGTCGGGACCTGCCGTGATGTCCTGGGGCCCGGAGCTTCCTGGGGGGATGGCGAACTCGGAGATGGCGTGGGTCGTCGGGTTGATCGTCCCGATCTGGTTGGCTCCATCCTCGGTGAACCAGAGGTTACCGTCTGTCCCCGCCGTGATGCCCTCAGGACCGGCGTTGGCAGTGGGGATGGCGAACTCGGAGATGGCATGGGTGGTCGGGTTGATCATCCCGATCTTGCTGGCCCTCGTTCGGTGAACCAGATGTTGCCGTCCGGGCCCGCTGTGATCCCCCAGGTATTGTCCCGGGGGAGCTGCTGGTGGTCGGAAAATCGGTCAGGGCGGAGATACCCGAGAGCAGGCAACGGTCCTCCAGCCCTTCGAGTCGGAACCGCGCCCGGGACCGGGTCCGGCCAGGGGGGCGGCGGGCAGGGCGAGTTCGGCCTCGGTCCTGGGAACCGCGGATCAATGCCAGAGGCGTGAAGCGTGAAAACATGGTCGGGGTCTCCATCGAAAGGTTGCGAACGTCCGATTCCTGGTCATGGCCCGCGGTCCCGGCGCAGCATTTCCGAGCGCCGGGCCTCGTCAGGTTCTCCGCCAAAAGAAAGCCGTCCAAGGCTCGGTAGGCCGGCACACTCGTACCTTCAGATCACGGTGCCGGCTCAGGCTTTCATGGGGCGGGCTCGGCGATGAGTACCGGATTCGTTCCGGGGATCAGTCGAGCCTGGTAGGGCTGCCGCTTCTTCACACGATGATCGCCGCCAACCTGACGGCTGGAGGAAGAACCGCTCGCCCTGGGATTCCAAACGATCCGCTTTTCGTCACTTCGGATCGATCTCTCCCAAGAGAGAGACAAGATCTACCGCGCCCATGAGCCGCGCCAGGGTCGAGATTTTCCTGATCGTCACAGATTCTGGGAGGCGGCACCCTTTCAGGGTGCGAAGGGTTTGGGGCGACCGAGCTCCCCGGGTTTCACCGGGGCTGAACTCCGCCGGCTCTGTGGGCCGAGGGAACCGGGCCAGCCCCTGCGGCGACGGCCTGAAAGGCCGTGGGAACCCGGGGACCTCTGATTCGCTCGATAAGGTAAGCTGTTGAATCCCGAATCGAAGGGGGTTTGGCAGACGAGTTCTCGAAGGTCCCGATCATCGACGAGGCGAACGCCATGCGACCGATGACGTGCAACGTGTTTTTCAAGGAGGAGGGGGTCTTCGTGATCAGTTGGACCCCCGGTGAGAAGAACTCGCTCATGCGATCGATCCGCGAGCCGGTCATCAAGCTGCATCACGCGCCGAGTCTACCTCGGCTCTGGGTCAGGCGGTCCGTCAGGCCCTGGATGCATCCGCGACCCCAGCACCCGAGGCGAGCGGGAGTTACCATGCGCTGACTTGTCGCGTCAACGAAGTCCTCCGCGCGGCCGGGCTCAAGAGCTGGTCGCGGCTGACGAGCTCGTCCCGCATGCTTTTCGGTCGAGGACGACGGCTCGCGGGTCAAGATCACCACCGGCGACTGGCGCACCGCGGAAGCGACTCAGCGGTCGGGATCCGGAGGAGATCGGACGGCTCCTGCTCGAATTGCTTCCCGCGTGTCCGTTCACCGATCCCATCTCGCCGGCCAAACCGGGCCGTTCCTATCGCGGCGATCATCCCGGGCCTGTGATGGACGGGGGCACGCCCCAGACCTTCGGTTACAAGTTCCATTGGTTCGTTGTCGACACGACCGATGCGAGTGCCGTGGTCTCGGCGGTAGGGCTGAAGAACGTGCGGCCGGCCACCTGGGACATCGATCCTTACCACGAGTGTGGCGTGTTCGTCTCTCCCTCGGTCCTCGGCTGGACCTTTGTCCTGGGGCTGTACGTCGAACCGCAGTTCCCGGAATTCCTGCCGCTCCTCGAAGACCTGAGCCGGCGGCTTGGCGAGGTCCAGTACTACATCACGAGTCGGATCGTGGGACTCGATGCATGGGCCAAGGCGATCGATGGGCGGATCGTCCGGGCCTATGGCTGGTCCGTCGAGCGCGGGCTGCTCCACGACCTGGGCGAGCGAACGCCCGAGGAGGAGGAACTGGGCTTCTCGCGGTTCGTTGACCGCCATACAGTCGATGGGGACTGGGAAGGGGTCGAGTTGCCGGGTGAAGAGGATGTGATGCATCTCGCGGGCAAGTGGAGCATCAATCCACAGGAACTCGAAGCCTACGACTCCGAGGGTCCCGGCTTCCTGGGCACACTGCCGGGTTGAGTGAGCACGGGTCTCAACGAATCCCCGCAATGGGGAAAGTGAACGTGTGGTTCGGGTGCCGTGTTGCTGCGGATCCTTGCCCCGAAGGGGCCGAACAAATCAGCCCGGGGCAACGCCCCGGGACGGTGGTGACCACCCCAAGCCGAGCCCTGAAGGGGCGACACAAACCGCGTCCGGAAATCGATTTGTGACGCCCTTTCAGGGCTGATTCGGAGGGAGGGTTCGGTCCCCGGGGCGTTGCCCCGGGCTGGATTGTTGCGGCCCCTTCGGGGCGAAGAGAAGCGTCCGCTGATCCCGGTCTCTCAACGATCGATTTCCCGATTACGTGGACCGATTTAGTGCGTTTAACTCATGGGTATCGCACGCAATGACCGCAGGGATCTGATACGAGCCCGACGCGCCAGTGAGTGCATTCCGGCAGGGACGATCCATGCACCCGCTGGCGCTTCGGGCTCGTAGGAGCTTCCACAGGTCGTACCCGGGCAGCGTCCCTCCGGCCCAGGCGCGCCGTCAGCCCGGCGGTCGGGTGACCCGCGCGGCGAGGCGTTTCGGGGCTGCCATGCGGTAGCTGTCGGTGACGAAATCGGCGACCTCCTCCCAGTCGATCTCGCCGACGTCCAGTCGGAGGCCGACCCAGCCCCTCGGCCCGATGTATGCGGGCTTGTAGAACCGCGACGGGTCCGTGGCCAGGAGCGCCTCGTTCTCGCCGGGCTCCGTCCGGAAGCAGACGGCGACGATACCGTCACCGTGATGGTCATCGAGGTAGTACGCGAATTTCTTCTTCTGGACGGTGAACGAGGCGTGTTGTCCATGGCACTCGCGGGTGGCCTCCGGCAGCGCGAGGCCGATCGCCGTGAGGCGAACGAGGCGGCGGTCCTCGTTGAGCGAGTTCGTCATGCGGCGAACCTCGATTGCGACCAGGACCCATCCCGGCGCGAGCGCTGACCGTTGCATCTCCCGTCAACCTGCCTCCGATCGATCATCGGTGGTCTGATTGTCGACTGCAAGCGGGGCGATCGAAGTGATGGATGTTCGATCACAAACAGGAAAGAAACCGATGTCGGCTGCCAAATTGGCATCAAGCTCGGTCCCGCGTGAGTCAACGGTGTCAAATTGGCGGTACCGCAAATGGCAGTCCAGCGAGCAAAATACGTAAGTCGCTTATTGGTAAAAACTTGCGGCATTTTATTAGCGTCGGCATGCTGCTTGCTAATTCATAAAGACGAGCACGTGGAGAGTGGCCGACGACGCACGGGCGATCGGGACGGACACTTCCGTAGCGACACTATTGAGGAGCATTCAGCCATGGCGATCGAACGATGGGATCCCTTTCGTGAAGCTGTCAGCCTTAGCGATGCAATGAATCTTCTGTTCCGTGAGAGTTTCGTCCGGCCGACGGGAGGTACTTCAGGCCAGAGCGGCTTGGCCACGCTCCCGCTGGATGTCTCGGAGAACGAGAACGAGTTCGTGGTCAAGGCGTCGCTGCCGGGCGTCAAGCCCGAGGACGTCCAGATCACTGTCCACGGCGATACCCTGACGATCCACGGCGAGAGCAAGTTCGAGGAGGAGAAGAAGGGCGAGCGGTGGCACCTGCGCGAGCGCCGGGTCGGCTCGTTCCAGCGCTCCATCTCCCTGCCCACGGCGGTCAACTCGGACAAGGCCCAGGCGCAATTCGAACACGGCGTCCTGAGCCTGACCCTGCCCAAGTCCGAGGGGGCCAAGCCCCGTCAGATCAAGGTCGGCGGGGTCAAGGGTTGATCGATTGCCTCCCTTCCCCCCTTGTGGGGGAAGGTGGCCCGAAGGGCTGGATGGGGGGGACGCGCACCACCCCCACCCCGGCGCGGTGAAAAGTTGGCCTTGCCTTGTCGATATCGCCGTGGGTGATGTCTCCGCTTGGGTTGCGCCCCCGCGCAGACCCCTCACCCGCCCTTCGGGCACCCTCTCCCCACTGCTGTGGGGCGAGGGAAAAGTTCGGCCGCGCCACGAAATCGGGATGAACGCTCAGGGGTGCCAACATCAACCTTTCACCGCGCCACCCCACGCTCCCCCATCAAGTGAGAGCAGGCCCTGGTTCACTCAGGCTGGGCGAAGGACTTGGGCTCAACCTTGTCCAGCACCTTGAAGTCGGTGATCTCCGACTTGATGAAGTCTTCGCCGTTGCGCTTGCTCTCGACCTTCGTGGCCTTCTTGATGCCGCCGAAGTCCTTGTAGTCCTTGTAGGTTGTCTCCTGGGCGTACTCCTCGCCATTGAAGCCGACCATAGTGGCCGTCATCTTGACGGGCAGGCCGCTCTCCTTGTCGAAGTAGATGGTGAAATCCTTCTTGTCCGGGCCGGTGACCTTGATGGCGGCGGCCGGCTTGTCGCCGACCTTCCCCTCGGCGGCCGCTTCGAGCTTGAATCCCTTCCCCTTGAGCGGGACCAGCGTGGTCGGGACGATCTCGATATAGACCGACCGCTTCTCGTTGGCGAGGCCGTCGTCGTCCATCTCCATGGGTTCGTCACCGAACTTGCGCCAGCCCTTGTCGCCGCTCAAGACGATGACGAACTTCCGCGGCTCGCCGCCGAATTCGCCCTCGACCTCCCGCCGGTGATGATCGAGGCCCTGAGAGGTCACGGTGACCTTGACTTCATTGTCGTTGCCGCCGAAGGTGATCGTGCCCTTGGATTTCCAGGTCATCGCCTCGGCTTTCTTGAGCTTCTCTTCGCCTCCCAGGGCTTTGATTGCCTTGTCGAGGATGGCATTCGGGTCCTTGTCGTCGGCCCGAACCGGGCTGGTCGGGCTCGTCAGGAAAAGGGTTGCAAGGACCGCACCGAGTAACCGCTTCATGAAGATTGCCTCACGGGTGAGAGGGTTGCGCCGGACGCGGAAACCCCGCGTCACGGCGCCGGATCGCGCCGTCGCGGTCGCGGCGGCATGAGTCAGACATCCTACGCGGCGCAGGCCGTGAGCGAAAGAGGCGGGTTGGGAACCGTGTCCCTCACGTCTGCACCGTCAACTTGGGCGATGTGCTGGCTTTGAACCGAGAGCCACCCTGAAACGCCGCGACGAACTTGCCTCGTTTCGGGGCGTGCCGGCCGATCGAAAGGATCGCGGTGCCGTTGTTAAGTCTCGCCCTGCCGATCACCGACCC
This sequence comes from uncultured Isosphaeraceae bacterium, assembly GCA_963842405.1. Taxonomy (GTDB): domain Bacteria; phylum Planctomycetota; class Planctomycetia; order Isosphaerales; family Isosphaeraceae; genus CAVZRC01. Next base: position 105,015 of record CAWJGW010000060.1, read on the forward strand.
GTTGCGGCGGAAGACGACCGTTCCGACCGGGGTGATGCCCGTTACCCCGACGGGTGTCACGGATGCCTCGAGGACGTAGACCAGCCGGCCGTTCGGCCGGGTCTGCGTCGTCGAGCGTCAGGCTCGTCGATGTGCTGAGCTTGTCGACCGACTGGACCAGGACCGGACTGGTGGACGACAGGTAGTCGGGCGTTCCGTAGTAGATGGCCTGGATTCGAATCTGGCCGACGGGCAGCGATGAGACCGTGAGGCTCGCCGTGCCATCGGCTCCCAACGCGATGGTCCCCAAGAGCTTGTTGCCCCGTGTGAAGCCGATGGTCCCGGTCGTGACCGGCATCCCGTCGGCGGTGACCCTCGCGAGGAGGGTCACGGGCTGGCTCGTCCGGCTCGGGTTTGGCGAGCTGGATAGGGTCGTCGCGGTCGTGTACGGGACGACGGCCTGCGTCACGGGCGTGCTGGTCGAGCCGAGGATGCTGGTGGCCCCATTGTACACCGCGGTGATCGCCGTGCTCCCCAGGGGCAGGGCGGAGGTCGTGAAGGCCGCCGTCCCCGCGCCGGTGACCGCGACGGTTGCCAGGACCGTGCTCCCCTGCTCGAAGCTGACGGTCCCGGTCGTGACCGGAGCTCGTCCGGGTGCTGACCGTCGCCGTGAACGTGACCGGCTGGCCGGGATTGGTCGTGTTGGCGGAACTGCTCAACTGCGTCGTCGTCTCGGATTGCAGCGCCGTGAGCGTCACCGCCGTACTCGAATAGGACACGGCGAAGGGGACGTTGTTACCCAGCAGCACGGTGCCGGAGCCGGTGTTCTGGAACACACCCTGGACCAGTGGCCCCGTGGCGATCGTGAACTGGTCGCCCGCCTCGTACTCGTAATTGACCGAGCCCGACAGGAGGCTGTTGCCCAGGTTGATCCCGTTGGTCGAGTCCGCGTCGACGAGCTGGGTGTACTGGGTACCCGGTGTTGTGCCGTTGAGCGTGACGGCGAAGGTCGTGCCGGCCTGGAAGACCGCGGGGCCCGAGACGTACCAGGGTCCGACGCCGCCGAACGTCGCGCCGTTACTGACCGACAGACTGCCGACGCTCACGGCCCCATTGGCGATGAGCGAACCGAGTAACACCTGGATGCCGCCGCCGTCGCCGAAGTCGATGGCGCCGGTCGTGAGCGTCCCGTTTCCTTGCGAGATCAACTGGCCGACCCCGTCGATCAACCCGGCGAACTGGTCGGCCTGCGCGGCGGGTTCCACGATCGTCAAGCTGGTTGTGTCGTTCGCCTCACCGGTGCCCTCCAGGTAGACGGTGCCCGACCCGTCGAGCGCGGCGATCTGGACCGAGGCGTCGTCGGCCACGTCGAGGCTCGCGTTGCGATCGACCTGGAATCGCGAGCCGGTATATGTCGAGTTCGGCGCCGATCGTGACCGTACCACCGGCGATCTCGAACGTCTGGAGGTTGAAGCCGATGTAGGGAGCGTCGACGCTCTGGGTATCGATGATGAGCTGGCCGGATCCCCCCATCGTGACCCCGCCCTCGAGGTTGAACTGGAGACCGGTCAGGTCGTCGGCGTCGCCGAGGCTGAGGATGCTCCCCTGCTCGACGTAGATCGTGGACTGCGGTCCGATCGTCAGGCCGCTCAGCAGGAGCGTCGAGCCGTTCAGGAGCGTCGAGCCGTTCTGCGGTTCCAGCGTATTTGTGACGATCAAGCCGCTATTGACCGTGACGGGATTCCCCTCGAAGGTGTAGGGACCCTCGATCGTGAAGAGGTTGATCGGGAAGCTGGTGTAATTCGAGTTGAAGTCGATCGTCGTCGAGCTGCCCGTCGGTAAGGTGTAGAAGGGCGGGAAGAAGATGTTGGAGTCGGCGACGGGCACGCCCGTCAGGCCGAGATCGGGTGTGTAGCCGATGTGGCTCCAGTTGTTCGGGTCATTCCAGTTGATGCCGTCGCCCAGGGCGGTCCATTGGTACGTGGTGATACCGCCGTCCATGGTCAGGCGCGGCTCGAGGGCTTCCGGAACGGGCCGCAGCCGGGGTCGCACCCGCGGCCGGCCCGAGCCAGAGGTCGTGAACGACGAGAGTCCGAGCAGTCGTCGGAATGAAGCGAAACTCAGGTGCTTGAGAGGCATCCTCACGATGTCCTTTCCCTGGGTGCGGCCGGGACGGGCTCCGTCTCCGTCTGTCGCATTCACCCGAGTCGAACAAGACGCGAGCCGAGAGTGGCTCGTCACGCCGCCCGGTCACCATCTTGAGAATACCGCGGACGGGTCGAAAATGGAAGATGCATGGACGGAATCATGAGGGCAGGCGTGTGTGCGAGCGCGTCGAGGTTCCCGGCGACGTTGCTGAGGGGGGAAGCGGTGAAACCGCCACCGGCCGGTTATCCTCTCCCCTTCTCCCCCGGGAGAAGGTGCCCGAAGGGCGGATGAGGGGCAGTGCTGTACGGCCGTCGAATCTCAGACAGAGCTTAGTACCTTTTCATCCGGCAGCCTCTTCCCTCATCTGACGGCTCACTGCCTCGATGTTGTACTGGCGCATTCGCTCGTCAAAATCGGCCATTTTCTGGGCTTCCTCGGGGGTGAATTCCAGGGGCTCGATTGTGGTGAGCCAAGCATCCCAGTCGGCAAGGCTGGCAGGGTCATCCCGCCATTCGGATTCATCGATGCCGATTTTTTCCCTGAGGGGGTTCATTGGCTCGATCAGCACTTCCGTTCCGTCGGGCCAGTCAGGCGGTGCTTGCAATTCCAACCGACCCGATCGGATTGTCGCCTTGATCGCGTCCATTGGCGTCTTCCTTGTATCGTTCTCGGCCTGGCGTCCTTCGCGTCGATCCAACAGATCGTTAAGGCGCGGCGGATCAGGGCCTGACTGCCTGATTCTATACCATTCCGAGCAACTCGGCGATCTGGGGTACGGAGGCGGTCCCGGTCGTGCCGAGCTGGTGAATGACGAGCGAGGCGGCGGCCATGGCGAGTTCCATGGCTTCGCGGAGGTCGGCCCCGGAAGCCAGCGCGGCCGCGAGGTTGGCGGTGACGGAGTCGCCGGCGCCGACGATGTCGATCGGGCCGCGGACGGGGATCGCGGGGACGTGCTCGGGGTCCTGGCCGCGCAGGGCGCCGACGATGCCGAGCTCGGCCATCGTGACGAAGACCGGCCGGCCGGTCTTGTCCAGCCAGCTCGGCGGCCTGACGGTGGACGGCGTCGAGTCCCGACGGCGATGAGCCGGTCATCCGGGCGAGCTCGTCGGCGTTCATCTTGAAGCCCAGGGGCGGGAAATCGTGGAGGCCCTGCCGGCTATCGGCCAGCACGATCAGGCCGGGGTTCTTGTCCAGGGCCGCGCGGGCCGCGTCTCGGACCCGAGCGGTCACGACGCCGGTTTCGGGCCGGTCGACCTGGTCCAGCAGCAGGAGGGCGTCCACCCGGCCGGCCATCGCGAGGACGCGGGCCGACAGGTCGCGCTGGAGGTCGTCGGGCGTCGGCGTCCAGTTCTTGGAGTCGAGCCGGTTCAGTTCGCGGGGCGGTTGGCCCGGCTCGATCACCATCGGTTTGCAGTAGACCGGCGTGCGTCGCGAGGCCGTGGTGAGGAAGTCCGACAGGATCACGCCGGGCCGGGCCGTCAGCGCCCGGCGCAGCTCGTAGCCCTCGCCGTCGTCGCCGCAGAAGCCGACGGCGTGGACCTCGCCGATCCCGAGCGCGACCAGGTTATTGAGGATCGTCCCGGCCGCGCCCGGCTGGCCGCGGACCTCCACGACGTTGTAGACCGTCAGGCCCGTCTCGATCGACGTCTCGTTCCTGGCCGGGTCGATGTGCAGGTAACGGTCGAGGAAGAAGTCGCCCACGACCCCGATGCGCAGCTTCGGGTACCGGCCGGTGATGGCGAGGAATCGTTCGGCGTTCATCGGCTGGCCAGTCGTCGGTAGAGATGGTGGAGGAACGTGACGTTGTCGGACTGCACGTAGTTCAGCGCGCCGCCCATCCGTGAAAAGCTCTTGCAGAAGCGGAGGTAATACGCGGGGTTGGTCTTGGGTGGCTCGCCATGCGTCCAGTCCCAGCCGCCGCCGTCCTGGAGGTCAACGACGTAGAACGTATGGCCGCGGACCACGTCGAGGCCCACCTGGAGCCGCAGGTTGTTGACGCAGCTCAGGGCCTTCTCGAAGACCTGCGGACCCATGATCGCCGAGCCGATCGAGAGCACGACGCCGCCTTCGAGGCTGCGGAGCGAGCCGGCGAAGAGCTTGAAGTCCCACTCCGCCGCCCGGCCGATCGCCGCGCCGTTGAAGACCGGGTGGTTGGAGATGATGTCGTAGCCGATGCCCGGATGGACGGTCATCGGCACCCCGTGACGGAACGCCTGGGCGAGGATCGAAGCGTGCTTCCAGCGATGCTCGACGTCGATCCGCCCGGCGGGCCAGCGCTGGTCCTCCATCACTCGCAGCAGTTCGGCCCGAGCGGCCGTGAGCGGATGCCGCGGCTCGGCCGCGATCGCGTCGGCCAGCGCGTCGGGTTCGGGGAGCGTCGCCCCGTCTTCCAGGATGAACCGGCCCAGTGCCCGGCCATAGCCCAGGCCGTCGAGCGCACCGGCCAGGAGCGCGAGGTGGATGTTCGTGGCCGTCTCGTGCCACGAGCCGAAAGTGCCCGTCGCCACGTTCTGCTCGACCGACTCGGTCGAACGCGCCCAGCCAGGCGTATTCCCAGTCGTGGATCGTGCCGGCGCCGTTGGTGGCCAGGTGGGTCAGCCAGCCGCCGGCCATCATCCGCTCGAGCATCCGCGCGGCACCGTTGCGGAGCAAGTGGGCGCCGTAGATCAGCATCACGGCCGACCCGCGACGTCGGGCCGCTCGGATGGCCTTCGCGGCGCTCTCGACCAGCTCCCCGACCCGTTCCGGACACGGCGGCGGGGTCGAGTCGGGGTCGATCAGGATCTCATCCGCGCGGGTCAGGCTCTTGCGCGCGGCCAGCGGGAGGATCTTCAGCTTGGTCAGGTCCAGTGGCTGGGCAGACAACGGCGACTCCGATTGGGATTACGGATTACGGATTGCGGATTACGGATTACGGATTACGGATTAGAGATTGCAGTCCAGAATGAACCGCCGATCATCAACGGCCGAGCAGGTAGTCGACGAACGGGATGGCGTCGCGGAAATCGGGGATGACGGCGTCGGCACCGACGCCGAGCAGCCGGTGCCGCTTCCAGGCGTCGACCCGGCCGGAGCCGTTGTTGGCCTCGTCGCTGGCGACGGCGATGGCCAGGCCGCCGACCTGCTTGGTGTTCTCGATCTCGACGTAACCATCGCCGAACGAGAGCAGTTGCCGGCCGGTGATCCCGTGCTCCTGGAGGATCCGGTCGATCACCATCTTCTTGGAGAACTGCTTGTAGTCGTCGAGGGCCCCGTAGATGTGGCCGTCGAAATACCGGGTGATGTCGAGGAGATCGGCCTCGCGCTTGACGGCGAATTCGTCGGTACCGCTGGCGAGATAAAGCGGGAGCCCGCGCTGGCGCAGGTGCTCCAGCAGTGGCCGGGCGGCGTGGACGAGCATCTCGTCGGGGGTGATGGTGCGGCCCGCGAGCCCGTCGGTGCGGGCGCCGATGTGCTGGTCCAGCCGACGCAGGTACTCGTGCTTGTACCACAGCGGCTCGTTCGGCATTTCCCCCGCGCTCCCGGATTCGCTCGGTTAGCTGGATCATCTGGTAGATCGTCTGCTTGCCGTTGAGCCGCATGATGTCGTCGAGGACCAGCTCCCGCAGTGCGTCCTCGGCCTCGCCGGGCTGGCGCGGAAGCGCCTCGACGAACATGGGGACCATCACCTCGGGCCACCCCTGACGGATCACCGACAGCGTGCCGTCGAAGTCGAACAGGACGTGGCTGATCTCGGGGCGTGGTTCCAGGGGGTGGGGTAGCTCGACGCTCTCAAAAGAAGAAGTCCCGTTCACTGCGTTTCTGATTGCTCATCGTGCTCGCCGTGCAATTAACCATTCGTCTGGTGTACGTGGGTATCGAGTGGCTCGATGGTCTCCATCAGCATCAGCGGCACGTCATGCCACTTTTCGTTCTCTTCACTCTCAGTGATCGTGTAAACCCTTACCGAACTCCGTCCGACGAGGATCATCTCGGGATGTCGGATATCGAACGACTGCCCACTCGCCATTCTCATGCGGAATGGGCGGAATGGTTCTGCCGCAACGTAATCGAGCACCTTCTTCGGGGTCATCATTGTTGGAATCTCGGTGAGTGAGTCGGGCGGGCTAAATGAATCCTCGCAATAGGGAAAGTGAACGTGTGACATGGCCGCGGTTGCCGTGAATCCTTGCCCCGAGGGGGCCAGAACAAACCAGCCCGGGGCAACGCCCCGGGACGGGGTTGACCACCCCAAGCCCAGCCCTGAAAGGGCGACACAAACCTGGCCAGGGCATCCACTTGTGACGCCCTTTCAGGGCTTGTTCGGAGGGGGGCTCGATCCCCGGGGCGATGCCCCGGGCTGGTTTGTTGCGGCCCCTTCGGGGCGTGGAGGAGCATCCCCGGATCGCCGCTTCTCGACCCTCACTTTCCCTTCTTCGTGGACCCATTTAGCTCTCGCCGTCGAATCTTCAGTGGGCGTGTCTGTGACTGTCATGAAGCATCGTCAATCGGAATCGCAACGGTTCGAAGTTAACACGTCGGAAGGTTGCGGACAACGAGGAGAGTGAGGATTCGGGCTCAAGTCCCGGCGTCGCAGCCCGGGGGCGACCAGAATGGCCAACAACCCGCCCAGCGAGGCCATCACGAGCTCCGGGGGGAAACACACCAGCACCAAGAGGAGAACCTCGTGGTCCATCAGAAAGTCGTCCAGGGCTGTCGGCAGGCGTGGTTCCATCGCCATGTTCATGGCGAATTCGATGTAGGCGGACACACACTTGCTCCATGCGGCGTCCGGGAACAACTCGCACAAGAAAGCGCGAGCACCACGGCGATCGCGGACACCTCGAACCCGACCCAGAAGCGTCGGGCTCGCCCCTGGCTGCGCAACAGGAGGAAGAGCCCGACCTGCATTGCGAAGAACAGCAGGATGACGCCGTAGAACATCTCCTGGACGAAGAAAGCGCGGATCAACCCGGCATTGAGGGCGATGACCAGAATCGCGAACATCAGTCGCGCGATCGTGATTCGTGGACGTTTCATGGGTTCCCTCCCTGGAAATTGAGAACGACGGTGACCGCGTCACACTTCCGGCAAGTACCACGGTGCGCGGTAGGGACGGCTCAGCATCTTGGCGGCCTCGTCGTCGCCGATGATCTTCTCGGTCCTGGGGTCCCAGCGGAGCTTGTCGCGTCCCAGGCGCATCGCGATATTGCCCAGGTGGCAGATCGTGATCGATCGGTGGGCGACCTCGATCGGCGCGGCCGTCGGCTGTCGCGAGATCACGCAGTCGATGAAGTTCCTGAAGTGGTCGTCGCTCTTGTAGAGGTGGATCTCGTCGGGGCCGATCTTGGAGTCGAGGATCGACTTGGGGTCGGCTTCCAGCTTGCCGCGGTTGACGTAGATCCTGCCCTTGCTCCCCTCGAACGTGACCCCCATCTTTTCCTTGTTCGAGATGAGCATCGACACGCCGTTTTCGTAGACCGCCTCGAAGGAATACTCGGTGGCCGTGTTCCAGAGCGGGTCGGGGGGGAAGACCGCCCTTGGCGTTGCGGATCTCGATCGGGCCGGTCATCTCGGTGCCCATCCCCCACTGGGCACAGTCGGGGTGGTGGCCGCCCCAGTCGGTCACCTGGCCGCCGGAGTAGTCGTAGATCCATCGGAAGTTGACGTGGCATCGGGCGGGCGCGTAGGGTGCGTCGGGGGCCGGGCCGAGCCAGAGGTCGTATTCGAAGCCCTTCGGGAACCGGCTCGGGCTTCTTGCGGTCGCCCGTCTTGGCATAGTCGGTCCGACCCGCAGGGCATGCCGACGCGCACCCAGCGCAGGTCGCCGATCCGGCCGTTGCGGACCAGCTCGCAGGCGCGGCGGAACCGATGGTCGGAGCGCTGCTGGCTCCCGGTCTGGAAGACCACGCCGGACTTGCTCACCGCGTAGCTCATCGCGCGGCCTTCGGCGATCGTCAGCGAGAGCGGCTTCTGGCCGTAGATGTCCTTCCCGGCCTTGCAGGCCGCGATGACCGGGATCGCGTGCCAGTGGTCCGGCGTGCAGACCTCGACCGCGTCGATGTCATCCCGGCCCAGGATCTCCCGGTAATCGACGTAAGCCTCGCAGCCGCGGTAGGTCCCGGCACGTCGCTGCTCCGCATAGTGCTTCTCGACCAGTCGCCGGGCCGGCTCCCGGCCGCCGACCTTCCCGTCCCAGTAGCCCGGACCTTCCCGGTTGACGTCGCAGACCGCGACGATCCGCACCCGTTCGTCGCGGAGGAACGAGTTGATATCATTGAATCCCTGATTGCCCGTACCGATGATGCCCACCGTGATCTGGTTGCTGGGCGCAACCGTCCCGGAGAGCCCGAGCGCCGATCCGGGCACAATCGTGGGAAACGCGATTCCGGCCGCCGAGGCCTGAATGGTCGTGCGGAGGAAATCACGGCGGGAAGGACGCGGAGAGTCGGCTCGGGATGGGTTCATCGGTGGAGTTCGCCTGCAAAGGTCATCGTGGTGGAGAGAACGACGGCAGACCTCAGACTCGCCCTGAGGTCCCTCCAGGATGGCCTGCAAGCTCGACGTAATTCAAGAGCGTGATGGGACGCAAGCGGTCGAGCCGGGGCATTCGCGAGCCAGGCACCGCGGCGGGCGAGGGCTCGACGAGACCCGCGGATCCCGGCAAGTCGTGCAGACCCGCGCCCCGCGCGCGGACGGTCGGAGACGCGGACGGATCATTTCTCGTGATGGTGCTCGCCGCCCATGACGCGGACCATGTTGCGGCAGCTCTCTTCGCAACGTCGGCAGGCGGTCGCGCAGGCTTTCATCATCGCGTCGGCTGAGTCCGAGCCGCACTCCTCGGCACAGCGTCGACAGGCTTGCTCGCAGGCGCGGCAGGACTCGGCCATCAACGAACTATGGCGTGCGATCAGGGCTGCCGAGAGCGTGCAGAATGCCGCGCAATCGATGACGAGCTGGGCCATCTTGGCATGCTCGGCCTTGCCGGCGGCGGCCTGGCTGATGCAGTGGTGGAAGGTCATGTTGCAGGTGGCTTCGCAATGGCCGCACGCCTCGTCGCATTCCTTCATGATCGCGGCGTGCCGGGGGTCGTGTCCGGCAGGTGCGGCTCCGGTCGCGGGGGCTTGACCGGCGGCCTCGGAGCGGTTCGTCAGGAACGCCAGGCCGGCGGCGCCGGTGCCCAGCACGCCGAGCAGCTCACGTCGTTTCCACATCGGCCATTCTCCTTCTGTTGCCAAACGTGTTGTTCAACAGGACGACCGCAACGCCCAGGCTCTCGGTCCGACCATCGGCCACGCCCATGGGCGATGAGCCGAAGCGTTGCTTCTCTTATACCTACGGAAAAACGGCACGGGCCGCAACGGAGGACTCTCGCATGCGGACCGCGCCGTGAGTCGTTGATGGCCGAGCCGGTCCGATTGACCGGCTCGACCGAATCGGGTTAAACGTCAGCGCGACGCAGGGCCATGCCGACCACGACGCCGAGCAGGACACCCACGCCGAAGGCGGTCGCGATCGACCGAGCGGGGTTCTCGCGGATCAAGTCCTGCGAATGTTCGTAGCCACGGCCGAACTGGTCGGAGATCCGGTTGTAGCCCTCGCGCACCTGGTCGGTCGCGTAGCGGGCATACTGGCCAGCCTGCTCGGTCGCCTGCGCCACCATCGAGGCGCCCTGGGAGGTCGCTTCGCCGAGGAACTTCTCGATCGCGTCGCGGGCTTCGCCGGTCTTGCTCTGGATCCGGCCGATCAGTTGGTCGATGTTGCCGTTCGTGAACTTCAGGTCGTCCTCGGTCAACTGACCCCACTTCTTCTTCAGCTCGCCGCGGACCTGGTTCCACTGCCCTTGCAGCACTTGTGCGTTCACCATGGTGTCAACCTTTCTCTCGTCTGAAGGAAAACGAATCCGATCCATCCGCTTTGATTCGTGTGGCGTCACGAGACGCCTCGGTGCGTCACGGGGTCTTCGTGGGGGCCGGGGGATTGTTGCCCGACTGCTTGATCTTCTTCTCCTGCGTCTCCACCGTCTTGCCTTCGGGCGTTGACTGGTGACTTCCTTCTCGTGCTGCTCTCATCCGAGCAACCGGAGATCCCGATCCCGAAACCCGTCAACAGAACGCCCATCATCGTTGCGCTGATCATTTTCCGCATAGCGATTGCCTTCGATCTTGAGAACCACGGCGGCCAGTGACCTCGCGTAAGGTCCAGCGACTGGCTGCCAATGACACCCGGAACAGTAAGCAAGAGGCGTGCCAATAATCGTCCTCGATCCTCGTCCTGAGTTGAATGGCTCGGGCTCTGGCGCCGGGTCTCCGCCAGATTCCCTGCTTTGCTTCCGCATGCCTCCTTGCGCCCGGGTTACCAGGAACGATCGACGGGCTCTTGGCTATCCGGCTACCCAACAACCGGCTGATGATTTCTCAAAAGTATTTAACAAATGTTGTTATCTTCGGCAAACGTGTGTTGGGGCCGTTCCAGGTTTGGCAGTAGTGGCGAACAGTCTCGGGATGGAATAGAATTGGCATAGTTATTGCATTACGACAGAGGCGATCAAATGGCATGCGCGTCAGTGAGAGGAGAATGGAACGAAGACGTGTCCCGGTACGTCGCGGAAGGTATCAGGTAGAGGATGGTGGCGATGGCAACGGCGAAGTCGATTCCAACGGCGGATATGAATGAGATTCAGCGCCGGATGGCTCAGGTCCGCCACGAACTGCATGAGGAGGTAAGGGAAGCCGTCAAGGGCGCGCAATCGATGACGGACTGGCGCAGCCAGGTGCGGAACCATCCCTGGCTGGCGCTGGGGACGGCGGCGGCAGTCGGATACCTGGTCGTCCCCAAGCGGCGGCAGCCGGAGGCCCCCACGATCGTGACGGTGAACCCCGTGGCGGCTGGTCTGGGCGTGGATTCGTCATCGCCGGCACCGCCGTCAACCCCGCCGCGGGGCAACCGGCTGGGGATCCTGGGCTCGGCGTTCAGCCTGGTGGCGCCCATCGCGGTGCGGGCCGCGCAGAACTACGCCATTCAGTACCTGGAACAGTGGCTGGCTGCACTGCCGAGCGGGACCGGGCCGGCTCCCGATTCTGTGCACGAACGCGTAGCCGATGCCGGCCGGCCAGTACCAGGGGCGGTGCCGGCGCAAACCCGTCGACCTCGTCCGGCGTCCCAGGGCGATCCGGCGACGCTCGTTGACGACCCGTCGCCGAGCGGACCGCCCGAGCGCAAGGCGACCCCAGGCGCGGTCAACCATGTTTACCCCTAATCCATGAGGTCCCTCTCATGATATCGATCGCACGCGATAACGCATCATCTCAGTCGTCGGAGAGTGGCAGCGGCAGCCGAGATCCTCGCCCAGGCGCAGGAGTACCTGGCCGAGGCCGGGGAAATGGTCAAGAACGTCGTGAACAACCGACCGGCACTGGCCCTGGGGGCCGCCCTAGCAGTGGGAGTCGTCCTGGGATGGCTGATCAAGCGACGGTAAAGACGAATGGTCCGGCGGGAAATCGCCTTGGTGCGATCCCCGCGGGACCAGGCGCCGGCCCCACGCCGGCCAACAACGGCAATGCCTCCGGCCCCGGCGCCATGGTCACCAATGTCGCCGAGTTCGGCGAGAACCTCTTGACCCTGACCGAGCTCCAGGCCCGCCTGGCCGGTCTTGGAACTGAAGCAGAACGTCGCAGGCAGCCAAGCTCACCGCTCCCGTGATCCTGGGCGGCGCCGTGCTGGGAATCGCCAGCCTCCCGATCGTCCTGGCCGGGATCGCCGAGCTGCTGGTCTCGGAGTTGGGGATGAAGCGCAGGCTTTGCCCTGCTGGGCGTTGCCGTCGTGGCGATCGCCATCGCAGGATCGTGTGTCGCGATTGCCGCTCATCCGGCTTCGCCGCTCGGTCGCGGGATTCCCCCTGACTGCCGAAGAATTCGCTCGAAACCTCAACTGGGTCCGGACGATTCTGCTTCACAGCGGTCGCTCGCCACGGCGGCGTCGAGCAACGCTAGCGGATGCGAGCGTGCCGGATGCGGGGTGCGGGGAAATGCCGGTCCGGTCTGCCCCGGATCTCGCACCCCGACACGCCGTGCATTTCCGCCAGGCCTCTCTAGTTCGTCGGGACGACGACTTCCGTGACCAGTCGGCCCATCATGCGATTCGACAGGACCGGCGCGATGTCGGCCCAGCCGATGATGCCTAGCAGGCGTCCGCCGGAATTGATGACCAGGACGCGACGGACCGCCTGGCTCCTGAGTACCTCACAGACCTGCCCCAGGGTATCCTCGGGCGCAACGGCCACGATCCCCGGCGTCATGATCTCGCTGACCGGGCGGTTCACCAGGTCGGGGAACTCGGCCAGCCCCAGCGCGATGTCGCGATCGGTCAGGATGGCGACCGGCTTGCCCTCCTCCAGGATCGGCACGGCGCCGCAATCCGCATCGCGGAAGATCATCACCGCCTCGAGCACCGTGCTGAACGTCGAACAGGTTAGCGGCGCGGCCGTCATCACGTCGGCGGCCGTCATGGATTCGAGTACCCGTTGTTCCTCATGCTCCACCATCGCCATCGACTCCTGATTTCATCCAGATTGCCGGATGACCGATCCGCGAAGGCGGAAGTCGCGAGTCCACCAGGACTACGGTCCGCGATTCCTGACTCTTTGTCCAATCTCGGCTAGCATTCCAAGCAGTTATTATGCCAATCCTCGGATGCGGTCGGGGCCGTGAACCGGGAATCCGGCATCGTACTTGCAATTAAGACAATTGATTGGGGCGTCGGAGCGGGGTTGGGTCTCGCGCCGACGGTCGAGCGCGATGGCCGTGAGCACGATCGGCATCGCCGTCCGCAATCGGCGGAATCCCTGGTAACCCGCAGGAGATCGATGAGATGTCAACTGCTTACAATGTGCCGCATTATCCCGACGACATGGTTCGGGCGAGCCGGAGTGGTTCGAGCGTGCAGGACAACTGGCCGGAGACGACGGTTCGCGCGGTCGTGGAATCGATCGAGGACTTCGCGCGGGAGAAGCCCCTGCCCTTCGCGGCCTGGGCCTTCGGGATCGGGTTCATCCTGGGCTGGAAGCTGAAGCCCTGGTGATGTCGTTGCTTCCTTGGTCCGTGGTCCCTGGTCCGGTTGGTGCTTGACTCGAGGATCCGCTGTGCAGACCCGCAGCGCGATCTCGATCGAGATTCCAACGGACCACGGACCACTTACAAGAGCCGGATCATGTCCTTCTTCACCAAGCGATTCTGGTCGGCGATGAACCTGGGTGGATTGACGGTCCGCGAGGTGGCCGTCCGGACCTGGAGGGGGATGATCGATCATGAGATCCTGACCCGCGCGGCGGCCATCACGTTTTATGCGATCGCGGCCCTGGTGCCGTTCCTGGCGCTGGTGATCACCCTGACGGCCTACTGTCTCCCCTGGATTCCGATGAGTGCGGGTGCCGAGGGGGCGGCTTCCGCCGGCCCGCTCGAGCCACTCCGCGACCTGATCCCCGGCGATGCCGTCTCGATCGTCGCGCGGGAGCTGAGGCGGCTCCAGGATCAGCCCCCCACCGGATTCATCTCCTTCGGCCTGCTCGCGATCCTCTGGCTGTCGTCGAGCCTGTTCGTCTCGATCATGGACGCCATGAACCGGATCATGGGCGTCGAGGAGACCCGCCCGCTGTGGAAGCAGCGGGTGATCGCCGTGCTCATGACGTTGAGCCAGGCGGCCATCCTGATCGTCGTGTTCGCGACCATCATCATCTGGCCGCAGATCCTCGGCTGGCTGGGCTTGAGCCGCGAGGCGGCCATCCTGGCGACGGCCCTCCACGCGATCGCGGTCTTCATCATGATCCTGCTCAGCTTCGCGGTGGCGATGTACTTCGGGCCCGACGCCGATCAGCGGTGGGAATGGATCACGCCCGGCAGCCTGCTGGGTGCCCTCGTCCTGGTCTGCGTCAGCTACCTCTTCCGCATCTACGTGCAGAACTGGGGCAACTACAGCGCGACGTATGGATCACTCGGCGGCATCGTGGTGCTCATGAGCTGGCTCTGGCTGTGCAGCGTCGAGCTGCTGGCCGCGGCGGAATTGAACAAGGTCATCGAGGACGCCTCGCCCCTGGGTAAGCCCTACGGTGAGAAGCACGAGTCATCCGCCGTCGGTCGTCCGTCGTGGCTCTGGCCCAGGATCAAGCGGGTCTGGGCGGCACGGGGCCGGGACATGTCGCAATAGCTCGAAAGAGACCAGCCCGGACCGGATGCTGACGACGGGATTTGGCACCACGTTTGCCTTTATCAAAGTTTGTGAGAATCCTTCGGGTCAAGGCATGTGGCCTTTGACCGTTCTCCTGGACGGTTCGAAATACAAAAACAAGAAGAGGTGCTCCGATGCTTAGCTGGGCTCTCACTTTCCTGGTCATCGCCCTGATCGCCGGGGTCCTGGGATTTGGCGGGGTCGCCGGTACGGCGGCATGGATCGCTCAGGTCCTGTTCGTGCTGTTCCTGATCCTGTTCGTGGTCTCGCTGATCTTCGGCCGGATGCGAACGCCAATCGCTTGACCTCGACTCGAAGGCGATTCCGCGGTCCGGCCCGGGACATAAGGTCGAATCGGCGTAGAAAAGACAACCACTCCATCAAAGGAACCCGGCCCCGCCGCAGGTCGAGCGACGGGCCAGGCTCTCGCGGATGAGGGGAACCCGCGCGACGCAATTCGGAGCCGGCCTGTGATGGGATGCTCCATCCCTCATGCCCGACTGCGAATCGCCTTTGACGGTTCCGGATTGAATACGTCATCCCCACGATTCTGATAGATCCCACTCGGCGGCCTTCCCGGCGTTGAATGATCCAACGACTCGGGAAGGCCGCCTGGTTTTGCGCGGGTCCTTCCTTACCGAGCATGTTCCACTCGTTCGGTCAGTGTTCATCAGGGCTCGCCCGAGGAGCACGTCCGGCGAGCGAACCTCGCTGACGATGTCGTCGTGCCGGCCCTCATCGTCATCACTCTCGCCGTTCGGGCCAGGATCGGGTAGCATGGATTGATCAGATCGGGACCGTGCATGCTCTCGACGACGCGTTCGATGCTCGGAGATCGACCATGAAGCGGTATTACGTTCAACCATCGCAGAGGGATGATGAACGAGGAAGAACGCGCGCAATTCTTGTCGATCCTCAAGCAAGAGGGCCTCTACGACGAAAGCCAAGGGAGCCTTTATTGCCTGATCCCTCGGCCCGAAGGGGTTCTCCTCGAGAAGGATTTCCTCCATTTGTGGGCGGATCGCAAGGAAGCCGAGGCATTCGCCCGGAAGATTCCCCAGCGCAGTCCAGGGATCTGGCGCGTTTTTGAGGAAGATATCATACCGGTATACCAATTCCTCGACCTGGACCGGCTCGGCCTACCGGAGCGGCCCAAAGTTCTCGACATCAAACCGGAGCTTTACATCGACTCCTTCGGGAAGGATAATCTCCGTCTCTTCGTCATTCTTGACGACGATACGACAGAGGAAGAATGGGCCGGGCCCAACTTGCGCGATCGAAGATGCGATCGAGGAGTCGCTACGCGCAGATTTGAGGGAGGAGGGTCTCGAGCTTCGGCCGAGCATCTGGTTCAAGACAAAATCTGTGCACGAAGAGCATCTGAAGCAAGGCCTGGTGTTATGAGTTCGACCGAAATCCTACCCCAAGCAACTTCTGCGCAGGCCCACCACCTCGCTACCAAGGAAAGCAAGAGACCCCAGCAAGTCAGTCTGCGCCGTGCCGTCTCGACCGCGTACTATGCTGCTTTTTCATTTTCTCATCGACGAATCCTGTCGCATCTGGATCGGATCTGGACTGCCCAGTGCCACGATCCGAACGATTCTGGCCCGAGCTTTTGAACATGGCCACATGGCCAAAGCCTCCGAGGCATTCAACTTGCCGATACTGGCCGGTCAGCCGTTCAAGGGAAAATTTGCAACGTTAGGCATCGCAGTGCCCCAAGAGCTGAGGAGACATCGCCCGGACATTCCTGCGACTCCAGGAGAGAAGGCACCAGGCAGACTATGACCGCACGCTACAGTTGGATCGCCAGAATGTACTCAGCCTCATCAACGAGGTCGATCAGGCAATGTCCAACTGGGAAAGGATCCGCAATGAGCCGGTCGCGCGGCTGTTCGTCCTCTCGCTGCTCTTCTGGGAGCGGATGAGCAAGGACGTGCACTGATCCAATCAAGGTACGGACAACTCAGGCACGCGGCGGCGAAGGTCGGCATCGAGCTGTTCGCGGCGGTCGAGCATCGCGCGGTACCAGTCGTGCCGGGCGCGGAAGTGTCGTGAGAGCAAACGATGCTCGGCGACGTAACGATACGCGGCGTCGGCGAGCTCGCGGCGGAACGGCCCGTCGACGGATCAGCCGGTCCAGCAGCGCCGCGAACTCGTCCGGCGAATGGTAGATCAGGCCCGTCTCGCCGTGTCGGATCGTGCGATCGTAGACGGTGGGACTGGCCAGCGCCACCGCGCCTTGTGCCGCACATTCGATGAACTTGAGGTCCGACTTGTGCCGGTTGAACCGCGTCGGCTCCAGCGGTAAGAGCGCGATGTCGGCCGTCATGCAGGAGGGCCTTGTATCGGTCGTACGAGCAGAGCGGCTCGAACGCCTTGTATGGGGTCGTCAGGGCGTCGAAGAACGCCCGGTCATACACGACTTGCATCCGTGCCCGATCGCCGTGCGCCGCCAGCACGCGGTTGAGCACCGGCAGGATCGGCGCCGAGTCGGCCTCGCGGTTGAGGGCGCCGAAGAAGATCGTCACCGGGCCGAGGATCGAGCCGGTCCGCCGGGCGCGGCGGCGGAAGAGCGGCGACCTGGTTGGGGAAGACCATGACGTGGGGATTGTAGGGCCGGAGCGACTCGGCCATGACCTCGGTGGACGTCTGGAGGCAGTGGCAGCCGCGCAGGGCCAGGAAGTCGGTACGCTCCAGGTCCGGGAAATGGTCCGGATCGTCGTCGAACTCGCCGACGATGAGATAGCCCTTCTCCAGGAGTGCCCGTTGCAGCCGCAGGTGGTCGGCACGGGGGATGATCACCCGTTGCTGGAGGAAGATCTTCTCCTCGCCGGGCCAGGTCCGGTCCAGGTCCTCGAACTGGAGTCCCGTGCCGCTCAGGACGCGGACGCCCGGGATCGTGGCGAGGAACGCCGCCGGTTCGCCGATGCGGACATCGCTGCTGATCGCCGAGCCGAGGATCGACCAGATCAGCATCCGCCGAGGTACGTCCGCCGCACGGACGGACCGGACGAGGTAATCGGTTGCCCGGGTCTGGGCGGCGAACGTCGACGCGTCGATCCCCAACGCCGCGGACGACCGGCGCCATCACCTGCTGGAACCGGTCGAATTCGGCGTCAGGCCCCCATCGCGGCACGATCTCGAAGATCGGAAGGCCGGACCGGGCGAACAGGTCCTGGATGCCCGAGAGCGTGAAGAGCCGCAGGTCGAGGCGGTCGGGCGGCCATTCCGGACGGTACTCCCAACGGCCACGCAGCAGGCTGACCAGCATCGGTGTAGTGCTGCACGTTGGGGATGCACGCCAGGATCTGCCCACCGTCGCGCACCCATCGCGACAGCCGCGCCAGCACGCCCCAGGGGTCGATCATGTGCTCGAGTGCGTCTGCGAAGACCAGGCAGTCAACGACCGGCTCGGACGTCGGGCAGTCCGAGCGCCGCCGGCACGATCGTGGCCGGGTCGCCGACGGCCACCCGATCGAGCCGGCCAGCCGCCTCCGCGATCCGGGCCGTCTCCGCCTCTTTTTCGATCCCCAGGTAGCGCACGTCCGGGTTGATCCTCCGGTACGCCTCGGCCAATGCCCCGGCGCCGCAGTCGACCTCCAGCACGATCCGCGCGTCGGCGGGCATTCGCCGCAATAGGTCGAGATTGACGGATTGGCTCATGTCGGGCAACCGTTGGAACACGGCCACAGGGGCCGGTCCGCACCGTGGGTGGAGATCGTTCGTTCGACCCAAGTTTCTCACGAAGTGCCTCGTCCGGCGAGGGCGATCCGCGGTCCTGTCCAGAGGTCCTCACGACGGCAACGGACGAGAGGCCGACAGAGTTCGGGGTTGAAAAGCACGGTGAAGAATGGATCCAATACCAGATGGAAGGATTCTCGGAGTCGTACCAGCCGCGGAGTGTTTGATGGCAACGCAGAAGACGATGCCGGGACCTCGAAGCCACCGTGCGTCGGCGGTCGCTCGGGGCCCTGGCTGGCATGTTGACGGGCCTGCTCGCCCTCGCGGGGGCCGTCGCCGGGGATGACCCGCCGCGACGAAAGCCGATCGACTTCGCGCACGACATCGCCCCGCTGATCAAGGCCCGACTGCGCCGAGTGCCACACCGACGGCAACTACAAGGGCTCGTTCTCGCTCGACACCCGCGAGACGATGCTCAAGTCGGAGGCGATCGTCCCGGGCAAGAGCGGCGAGAGCGAGCTGATCGAGCGGGTCACGTCCGACGACCCCGAGTTCCGCATGCCTCCCAAGGGAGGCGCGGCTCTCGGCCGACGAGGTCGGCCGGCTCACGGCCTGGATCGACCAGGGGGTCCCCTGGCAGGACGGGTTCACGTTCAAGCGGGCCGGCTATGTCGCCCCGTTGAAGCTGCGACGCCCCAAGCTGCCCGCCGCCCGGGAGGGTCGCGATCACCCCATCGACCGCATCATCGATGCCTATTTCGCCGCGCACAAGATCACTCCGCCCGGACCGCTGGACGACGCGGCGTTCGCGCGCCGGTTGTTCCTCGACGTGATCGGCCTGCTGCCGCCGCCCGAGGAGCTCGAGGCCTTCGTCAATGACCGGACCTCCGACAAGCGTGCAAGGCTGGCCCACCGGGTCCTCGGCGACCGCCGCGCCTACGCCGATCACTGGCTGACCTTCTGGAACGACCTGCTCCGCAACGACTACGCCGGGACCGGCTACATCGACGGCGGCCGCAAGCAGATCACCGGCTGGCTCTATCAGTCGCTGATCGACGACAAGCCCTACGACCGGTTCGTCCGCGAGCTGATCAGTCCCTCGGCGGAATCGGAGGGGTTCATCAAGGGGATCAAGTGGCGGGGACGGGTCAACGCCAGCCAGGTCCGCGAGATCCAGTTCTCGCAGAACGTCTCGCAGGTGTTCTTCGGGATCAACATGAAGTGCGCCTCGTGCCACGACAGCTTCATCGACCGCTGGAAGCTCGTCGACGCCTACGGCCTGGCGGCGGTGATCGCCGAGGAGCCGCTGGAGATCGCCCGCTGCGACAAGCCGACGGGCCAGATCGCCGTGCCGAAGTTCCCCTGGCCCGAGCTGGGCACGATCGACGCCGCCCAGCCGAGGGGCAAGCGACTGGAGCGGCTGGCCGGCCTGGTGACGCACCCGGACAACGGCCGGTTCCCGCGGACGATCGTCAACCGGATCTGGCATCGGCTGATGGGCCGCGGGATCGTCCACCCGGTCGACGTGATGGCCAACGAGCCCTGGAGCGAGGACCTGCTGGAGTACCTGGCGACGTACCTGGTCGATCACGGCTACGACCTCAAGGCGCTGATCGAGCACATCGTCGACTCGCGGGCGTACCAGTCGAGCCCGGTGGTCGCCTCGGAGGGGGACTCAGCGGCCGGCTACGTCTTCCGCGGTCCGACGGTCAAGCGGATGACGGCCGAGCAGTTCCTCGACGCCGTCTGGTTGGTCACCGGCACCGCCCCGTCCAAGGCCGACGCGACGGTTCACCCGCCGTGCGAGGCGATCGCGGCGGAGCACCGGTTCGTCCGCGCGGCGCTGGTCAAGTCCGACGCGCTGATGCGGTCGCTGGGCCGCCCGAACCGCGAGCAGGTGGTCACCACGCGCGGCGATGTGCTCACCACGCTGGAGGCCCTCGACCTGTCGAACGGACAGGTCTTCAACGACATCCTCGCCCGAGGCGCCGCCAGCCTGCTCAAGATCGAAGGCCACGGCCGAGACGATCTACCTGCGGGCGCTCGGGCGCCGGCCCACGGCCGACGAGCTGGCGGCGGCCCGCGAGCTGGTCGGCTCGCCCCCGACGCCGGAGGGCCTGGCCGACCTGCTCTGGGTGGTGTTCATGCTCCCCGAGTTCCAATTGATCCGATGAGGAGGCGAAGCAAGGTGAATACGCACGATCCCCTGGCGAAAGCGACCTGGAGCCGCCGCGACTTCCTCCGCGGCATGAACGCCGCGGCGACTGGCCGCGCTGGCCGCGGGCGAGCCGCGGCTGGTCCGCGGCGACGAGCCGCTGAAACATCCCGAGCCCACGGCCGACACGCTCATCCTGCTCTGGATGGCCGGCGGCATGGCCGCGCCCGAGACGTTCGATCCCAAGCGGTACACTCCGTTCGAGATCGGCGTCCCGTCCGAGAAGATCCTCTGCACGTTCCCGGCGATCGACACGGCGCGTCGACGACGTCAAGATCTCCCAGGGCCTGGAGCACGTCGCCAAGGTGCTGGACCGGGGGACCTTGATCCGCTCGCACGTCGTCGCCGACCTGGGGAACATCCTCCACTCGCGGCACCAGTACCACTGGCACACCGGCTACGTCCCGCCGCAGACCGTGGCCGCGCCGCACCTCGGCGCGTGGATCGCCAAGCTCCGCGGTCCGAGGAACCCGGCGATCCCGGCATTCATCAACATCGGCCAGCGGCTGGAGGGGCACGGCGAGGTCGAGGAGCTCAAGGCGTTCACCACCGCCGGGTTTCTCGGCAGCGAGTACGGGCCGTTCAATCTGCCCTACCCCATGGACGCCATCGCCGCCGTCCGACCGCCCAAGGGCGTGACCCGCGAGCGGTTCGCCCGCCGCGAGAAGACCTACCGCCGGTTGCTCAAGGAGAGCCCGCTGGGCGAGCCTGGCCAGCGACTACCACCAGGAGTCGATGGTGCGCGCGATGGACAACGCCTACCGGCTGCTCAACTCGCCGAACCGCGACGCCTTCGACCTCACCAAGGAGCCGAAGGAGAGCTTCGACCGATACAACACCGGCCGGTTCGGCCAGGGCTGCCTGCTCGCCCGCCGGCTGACCGAGGCCGGCGCGCGGTTCATCGAGGTGACGACCGAGTACGTCCCGTTCCTGAGCTGGGACACGCACGAGAACGGCCACACGACCTACACCGAGATGAAGAAGCAGATCGACCGGCCGATCGCCCAGCTGATCCTCGACCTGGAAGCGCGCGGGCTGCTCGACCGCACGCTGGTGGTGGTGGCCAGCGAGTTCAGCCGCGACATGATGATCGAGGGCGTGCCCGGCAGCACGGCGAGCGACCAGTCGCGGGCCAAGACCGACGTGATGAAGGAGCTGAAGCACTACGGCCTGCACCGGCATTTCACCGGCTCGGGCTCGGTGCTGATGTTCGGCGGCGGGATCAAGCGGGGCTTGCTCTACGGCGAGACGGCACCCGAGCGGCCGCTCTTGACGATCAAGGATCCGATCTCGATCACCGACCTGCACGCGACCATCTTCACCGCGATGGGCATCTCGCCCCGGACGGCCTTCGACATCGAGAAGCGGCCCTTCTACGCCACGCTGGATGGTAAGGGTCAGCCGGTGAAGGCGCGATACGCGGGGGTGATCGGCGGCCGAGCCGCACCCAGACAGACGAAAGCCAGAAATTCAACCGTGGATCACATGAGACCAAACGGAATGAATTCCGTTCTACGGCAAGGAGAGTCGGCGTAGAACGGAATTCATTCCGTTTCCCCAAGCCGTTCCTACGAGAAAACGAAATGAATTCCGTTCTACGGCAGGGCGAGTCGGCGTAGAACGGAATTCATTCCGTTTCTCCAAGCTGCAGCTCAGTGCCACTGGGCAATGCCCATCCTGCTCGAAGAAGGTCGCTGCGCGGGCCTTGAATCCTTGTCGCAGTCGAAGAACGAACGCGACAGTCGTCTTGAAAGCCGAAATCCTTCGTCTTCGCGCACACCGCAACGCCGTGTATCTTGGACGTTCGTCAGAGGCTATGGCGTCATGGTGTCCGATCGCGTCCCGGTCCGTCGTCCGAGGGGTTTGCCGATGCTTCCCGGCCCTGTTTTCAATTTCGAGCTCTTATCCACGTCGCGGCGGGGCCGGTTCTACACGGTCCGGGCCTTCTACGCGATCGGTCCTCTTGATTATTCTCTGGGCGATCCATTCGGGCTGGTCGTCGGCCTATGACGGGGCCGAGCTGCCGACATCGATGGTGAAGTGGTTCGCCCTCTCGGCCCTGGGCGGGATCACGTTAGGCCAGGAGATCCTGGTGCTGGTCTTGACGCCGGCGCTGGTGGCCGGGGTGATCGCCGACGAGAAGAAGCGCAAGACCTTGCATTACCTGATGGCCAGCCAGTTGACCAGCTCCGAGATCGTGCTGGGCAAGCTGTTCGTCCGGATGCTCTACGTGGGGGTGTTGCTGGGCGTCAGCGTGCCGGTGATGAGCTTGCTGGTGATGCTGGGCGGGATCGATCCGAGGCTGGTCGTCCTGAGCTGCGGGGCGACGTTGAGCACGGCGTGGTTCCTGGCGACCCTGTCGATCTGGGTCTCGACGATCGCGCGGCGGCCGCGCGAGGCGCTCTTCATCACCTACGGCCTGGAGGGCCTCTGGCTGGTCCTGCCGACGCTCGTGACCAGCACCGTCGCGACCGGCTGGCCGAGGATCGATGACGCGGTCCTGAAGATCGCCGAGTGGGTCGGCGCCAGCAGCCCGGCGGACGTGTTGTGGGTGGTTTCCCGCGGGATGGTGTTCGGATCCACCGCGAGATGGGAGGACATGGTCTACTGGATGATCGGGCTGCAACTGGCCGCGGGCGTCGTACTGGCGGCGCTGGCGGCCGTGCAACTGCGGCCGATCTTTCGGCGCCAGGATGACACGGTTCGGAAGCGACGAGGGTTGCGGGCGATCCTGGCGTCGCGAAGGGTACGGTCCCATCCTCGACTCGGCGACCGGCCCATGCTCTGGAAGGAGCTGAACACCAGCCGCGCCGGGGATTCGCCCGGTTCGTGAGCTGGCTGCTGACCCTGATCGCCGGGGGCTTCCTGGCGTATTACGCCGTGTGGTTCGGCCGGGACGCCTTTCTGGAAGTCTGGAAATTCGGCTACGGCGGGCGGATGGATTGGAGCACCGCCGCGGCGCGGTGGCAGTTCCACTCGTTCCTGGTCGGGGTCGTCCCATTGCTCTACCTGGTGGGGATTGTGACGGTCGCCGGTGCGGCCGCGGCGTCGATCACCTCGGAGCACGAAGAAGACACCTGGGTCAGCCTGACGACGACCGACCTGACCGGCCGCGAGATCGTCCTCGCCAAGCTGCTGGGATCGTTGCGTCGGGCTCGACGGCTCTGGGCCGTGCTCGGCCTGCTGATCATCGCCGGAGTCGGTGCGAATTCGCTCCATTGGCTCACGATACCGGTGCTCGCCCTCGCCCTGGCCGTTTATGGATGGTTTGCCGCGGCGCTGGGGATCTGGATCTCGATCCAGCTCCGCTCGACCTGGCGTGCCCAGTTCTTGACGATTGCCGCCTTGCTGCTGGTCAACGTCTCGGGCCAGGGGATCATCAACATGCTGTCGATCCGCGGCTTCGCCCCGCAATTGTGGCCGGGATTTACGCCATATGAGGTCGGCAAACTGGTCATGAGCACCGATATTCTGCAACGACTATCCCAGGCGTCCTGGCCTCACCTCTGGCGGTTCTGGGCCCTCGACGACGGCCTCGGCTGGCTGACGATCTTCAGCGTCATCAGCCTGATGGCCTTTGCGGTCCTCGCGGCGTTCCTGACCTGGGACGCGTTGCGGCGCTTCGAGATCGTCGCCGGCCGTGCACGACGAGCCAAACTGTCGCCTTCCGATCCTGCAAAGGACAAGGATCGGATGAACCCGATAGCGGAGGAGTCGGTCGTCGCCGGCAGCGTGGCGTGAACCCAGAAAACGGGGACTGACTCTCGGCTCGTTCGATCTTGACCACCGCCTGGGGGGAGATTCGTACGGATTTGCGGTATGAACGAGGTGTGAAGATGTCCTCAGCGGGCAACGGAAGATGACCCCGTAGCCGATGTGGCAGGCAGAACGGCTCGGTGGCGAGGTTGAGCCAACGCGGCGACGGAGATGGTGTGCCCCGGGCCGCGATTGTGTAGTTTTTCCTGGAAACTACTGTCTAGCGATGGGCGACTTGAGGTCCCCCCTTCTTCTAGCCTTCGGACGTTCGCGAGGGTAAGATGTGGAAGATGCATGAATGAGGTTCGCCGTTCCGCTTCCAGGCCGGGCCATGACTTGTCGCACATCCACTCCCCAGGATCTGCTAGGGCCTCTTAACGAGGTCGAGCGGAAGCACGCGCCGGAAGCCCTCTTCACGGCCGGCGACACTCACCTCCTCGAAGAGGGCGCCCGGGTCTCGATCGTGGGATACCGGAACGCCAGCCCCGAGGGAATCCGCGGCGCACCGAATCTCGCGTCTCTCCTGGCGAAGCGGAGCGTCGCTGTGGTCAGCGGACTGGCCGAAGGCATCGACACCGTCGCCCACACGACCGCGATCATCGAAGGCGGTCGCACCATCGCCGTCCTTGCAACCCCCCTCGACCAGGTGTACCCGAAGCAGAACGCGACCCTCCAGCACCGGATCGCCCAGGACCATTTGCTCATCTCCCAGTTCCCGCAGGGCTCTCGGGTCCGCCGCGGGAATCTCCGGCTTCGCAACCGGACCATGGCCCTGATCTCGGATGCCACCGTCATCATTGAGGCCGGCGACACCAGCGGGTGCGTGCATCAAGGCTGGGAGGCGCTCCGGCTCGGCAGGCCGCTCTTCATCTCGAAGTCCGCGGCCGACGACCCGACCCTCACCTGGCCGGGAGCGATGCTGGACTACGGGGCGAGTATCCTCTCCGACGAGACGCTCGACGAGTTCTTCGATTCCCTCCCGCCGAGGTCACCGGTACGTCTCAATGGCGAACTACCCTTCTAGCCTCGCCTTCGCCTCGCTGCTCCAGTACGCGCCGCGCGGACAGTCCGAGCCGTCAGTACGCTCCCGCGACGTGACTTATAAGATCAAGCAGGACGGCTATGTCGGGGAAGTCCGGATCATCGAGTTCGCGGCCGAGCGACTCGGCCAGGCCATGGGCACCCACCCGTTCCTCTCCGATTACTTCAACGACGCCACGACCCACTTTCCACGTCAAATGCGGCGCCATGGAGGGTCAGGTCGAGCGATGTGAACGAGTAGAAACTCGGATCGGGCGGGGGCTCGATCAAGATCAGGCCCGCTTTGAGGACGGAGTGGATCTCCCGGTCGGAAAGGATCATGCGACGGGTTCCGACTTCGATTCGGGCAAGAACGATTCGAAGGGCATCCATAGCCGGTTGGCGCCGGAATCCGCTTCCGTGGGAAGTTCGATCAGGGCTCGTCGGGCCTTGTGGTCGACCTGGATCAGCCCGACCGGCAGATAGGGCTTACCATCATAGTAATTCACCATCGTCGGCGTGACGTGCATGAACTGGCGGAAGCCCTTCGCGTCCTTGACACACACCGTGATATCCGTATCGAGCAACCCCTCGGTAACCTCGCAATCGACTTCCGGGACCTAGACGATCTCGGACATGTCGGGTCCCTCTTACGGATTCTCATGCGGCGGGTTTCTTTCTCACCTCGTCCAGTCCTCAATGACCAGGTCGGGGACCCTCGCGAAATCAGCCGCATTTCGAGTCAGCAGAACCAAGCCGCGGGACAGGGCAATTGAGGCGATCCGCAAGTCCATGGTGTTCAACACGGAGTCGGCGAGTCCCCAGGTCGTTCAGGACCGCCGCGGCAGAGGCGTCGAATGTCACGACCGGGGCCGCTGTGAACTGGCGGAGGATCCGGGCAAGCATCGCGTAGCCGCGCACGATCTCCTCATCCTTCCGCGCTCGGTTGATGTAAGCATGAGAGCCAAGAACCTGCTCATGGAAGCTGACAATCGAGAATCCCAGGTCGGAGCGTGACTCTTGTCGAATCCGCGCCGAGAGGATGGCGAAATCCTGCCCAGATCGACGCTGTAGGATGCTGATGTGGTCGGTATCTAGCAAGTACTTCACGAATCGATCTCCTCAACCGGGATCTCGCCCTTCCGGATGGCCCGACCGTATGCGATCACCTCGTCGAACGCCGGCTCGTCCTCGAACGAACCGATTACCTGTTCCAGCCAATCTGGGGCCGCTGGCTGGATCAGCAGTTGACTGCGGATTTCGGCGACCGCCGCCTCCACGGCCGTCAGACGATCTTCGATTGTTGCGTCTCCAGGCATGCTATCTTACTCCCTTTGAATTCCGTGTTCGGGTTTCGCGGAGTCGGACGCCTCAGGCTGCCTTTTCGGGTTCCCATCGGCGCACGCTCCAATATGTACACTATCCCACCAAGATTGGATTCCGTCCAGATGAGACCTCTTCTCCATTCTAAGGCGACCGGCGGGCGGAAACCCACCGAAAACAGCCGCAACGCGGAGACCGCATCCTACGAGCCCGAAGCGCCAGCGAGCGAGTTCCGGCGGGGGCGATCCACGCACTCGCTCGCCTTCGGGCTGGTATGGCCCAGACCGCATCCTACGAGCCCAAAGCGCCAGCGAGTGAGTTCCGGCGGGGGCGATCCACGCACTCGCTGGCGAGTCGGGCTGGTATGGCCCAGACCGCATCCTACGAGCCCGAAGCGCGAGCGAGTGAGTTCCGGCGGGGGCGATCCACGCACTCGCTGGCGCTTCGGGCTGGTATGGCCCAGACCGTCGTCGTGGGTAGGAGAATTCCTTGCCGGTCGCCTAATCAATGACCCGATAAACGGCTAGAAACCCGATATTTCATCGAGTTTCCATAAGCGATCAACACACAAGCGGTTGTGTCTCGTTTGCTCTCGCAAATACCTGCGGCCAAACCACTTGCGGCGTTACGGTTTCCGGCCTGTTTCGGGCCCGCTGTCGGATCGTTGATTGATAGTCGGCTCTCGCTCCCAACTGAGAGTCGTTCATCATCTGGATTCGCCAAAGTCCTGGACTCATCGTGCCGATAATCAATCGATGAATCGGTGGAGCGTGCGCGAATTGAGGCAGCCTGCGTTGACGAGTCGGCGGGGATGGGCTATGGTGCGGGCGCCGGTGGGCAGGGCCGGTGGGGGGATGTTGCCGACCGGGGCAGGGAGGCCCACGATGGCGATGATCACGGATGCGTCGCTGGCCTGGAGACCGAGGCCGAGGGACTGGCCTTCGCCCGCGAGGTGCTGCGGATCGAGGCCGAGGCCCTGGAGCGGGTCCGCGACCGGCTCGGCGTGTCGATCGCGCGGGCGGCGGACCTGATCTATCGCTCGACCGGGGAGCGTGATCGTCACCGGGATGGGCAAGGCGGGGCTGGTCGGCCAGAAGCTCGCGGCGACGCTGGCCTCGACCGGCACCCGGGCGTTCCCGCTCCACCCGGCCGAGGCGGTCCACGGCGACCTCGGGCCGGATCCGGGCCGACGACGTGGTGATCGCGCTCTCGCAGAGCGGCGAGACCGACGAGGTGCTGCGGCTGGTCCCGGCCTTGCGGCGGCTGGGGGCGTGCCTGATCGCGATCACCGAGCGGGCCGGCAGCTCGCTGGGCCGGGCGGCCGACCTCTGCATCGCGCTGGGGCCGATCGAGGAGGCGTGCCCGCTGGGCCTGGCCCCCTCGGCGAGCACGACCGCGCTGATGGCCGTCGGCGACGCCCTGGCGCTGCTGGTCAGCCGGATGCGCGACTTCACCGCCGAGGACTTCGCGCTGTACCATCCGGCGGGGAGCCTGGGGCGGAAGCTGATGCGGGTCGAGGACGTGATGCGGACCGAGCGGCAGCTCCGCCGGGCGCAGCGCCGGCGAGACGGTCCGCGCCGTCTTCGTCCGGCTGGCCGGGCCGCGGCGGCGCTCGGGGGCGGTGCTGATCGTGGACGAGGACCGGTGCTGCTGGGGATCTTCACCGACAGCGACCTCGCCCGGCTGTTCGAGAAGCGCCGCGAGGCCGAGCTCGACCGGCCGATCGGCGAGGTGATGACGCCCGACCCGTACTGATCCGCGTCGGCGCGACGCTGGCCGAGGCGGTCGAGGTGATGAAGGCCCGGAAGATCAGCGAGCTGCCGGTGGTCGATCGCGGCGGCCGGCTGGTCGGCCTGATCGACGTGACCGACCTGATCGGCCTGGTGCCCGCCGACTTCGAGGAGTGACGGCCATGGGTGCCAACGTGCCGGTCCGCGCCGACCTGGCCGAGCGTTGCGAGCCGATCGAGCTGCTGGTCGTCGACGTCGACGGCGTCCTGACCGACGGCGTGATCGCGATCGACGACCGGGGCGTGGAGACGAAGCACTTCCACGTCCGCGACGGGCTGGCCTTCGCCTTGTGGCACCGGGCGGGAAAGCGGTCGGCGATCCTCTCGGGCCGCCGAGCCGAGGCCGTCGACCGTCGAGCGGCCGAGCTGGGGATCGCGCAGGTGCTCCAGGGGCGAGCCGAGAAGGCCGAAGCCGTTCCGCGTCCTGATCGCCGAGCTCGGCCTGGCGCCGCGGCAGGTCTGCTACGTCGGCGACGACCTGGCCGACCTGCCGGTGCTCGCGGCCGTCGGGCTGGCCGCTTGCCCGGCCGATGCCGGCAGCCGAGGTCCGCGACGCCGCCCATCTCGTCACCCAGCGCCGGGAGGCCGGGGCGCCGTCCGCGAGGTCGTCGAGATCATCCTGAAGTGTCAGGGGAATTGGTCCTTGGTCCTCGGGGCTAGTCCGGGTTTCTTGCGGCGGACCAGAGTCAATCGCGTAACATCTCGACCTCCCTTGGCGTAGAGGCTACGAACTCGATAAGGCGACCGGAGGGTGGTAACTCACCCAAAACCACCTTGGCCGACGAATGCCGCTAATACCGAGCCCGACGCGCGAGCGAGGGTCTTTCCCATTGTGCTGCAAGGATTTACGGTGACCCTCGCTGACCATTCGGGCTGGTATGGCCAGGTTCTCTCGCGGGTACGATAATTCACTGCCGGTCGCCTAAAGGACAACGGACACAAGGACAAAGGATAAGGGTCGAATGTTCAAAAAGCTCCTCAAGGCTGGGATGACGTTCGCCCTGCTCCTGGGGTGCTACGTCGCTTACGGTCACGCATTCGACTTCATGGTTCAGCGGTTTCGCACCTACCGATCCAAGGAAATATTCGGCTTCGTAGATTCACCCCTCGAAGTCCAAGCTGCATGCCATCGCGCTGGCCAAGCAGTCATTTGGCCCCGACCACTGGAGCGTCACCAATGACCAGCCATACGTCTATTACAACTCCGAGCGCGGTTTCTGGATGTACGCCCTCGAGGTCGAGGAGATCCAGGAAGAGAACGGCATCCGCTACGACGGCAAGCGGCTAAGATGAAGCCGTTCGCCATGATCTCTGAGTCGGGCGACGGCAAGAAGCGCCAGACGCTGACCGCCGACACGGGCGACCCTGGACATGAACCAGCCGTTGGGCCTGAGCAGCAAGCAGGGCACCGAGGCGATGAAGATCACGCATGCCTTGATCGAGGGTGATGTCCGGATTCGCGACGACCGTGGTACGCCGGTTCAATCTGTCCGATGACATGAACATATCTAGCACCTGGGTGGAGAGGGGCTGACCACGTCGTATTCGACGAGGGGAGGCAGCAGATCACGACCGCTTCGCACGTCGTCATCAGGGACGCCGACCAGACCACGACCGGCGACGGCATGCTGATCCAATTGCGGAAGAAGGACCCGAACGCCCCGGCCGGCCAATCGTCGACGGCTTCGAGGGGGCGGAGGTCATGATCATTCACAAGAACGCCCGCGTGGTGATGAACGACGTCGGCAATTCGGGTGTCATGCCCGGCTCGGCCCCGACCAAGAAGTCTCAAAAGGACGACGGTCGTCACGGTGAAGGGCAGCAGCGGCGGATCGGCCGGAAAGAAGGAGCAGCCTGCCGCGCCGGAAGGGCCGTCACCATTGATGATCATCGTCCGAAGGCCCGATGCGCATCGACTTCCCCAAGAATCCGCTCCCGGTCGAGGAAGGTCCTCCCGAGCCGCCGGCCCCCACGAGAGTCCGATTCGATCGGAACGTCGTCGCCCTCCAGACCATCCCGGGCCGCCAGCCGGATCAGCTCAACTGCGACACGCTGACGGTTAACGCTCATCCCGGCCGAGAAGCCGCCGACAGCCGAAACCCTCGAAGGCGGAACAGGGCAAAGGACCGGGCAGGATCCCGCGACCGCGACGGCCCCGGTCGATCCCGGTAGGGCCCCTTCCCAACCGCCGGGCGACGCCGTGGCTCGATCCGATGCGAAAGGTGATAAATGCGCGCCGAGTCCAGGGGCGGAGTCGACGCGCCAGGCGCGAACGCCGGCGACGAGATGGTGGGGGCGATTGCGGGCGTCCTGGCCGAGGTCGATCCCGGCGCGGGAGGTAGCCCCAGCGCGAGCTCCGGGCCCTTTGGCAACCTCACTCTCCAGAAGGCACATGCCATCGGCCATGCCGTCTGGCTCCAGCTCCGCGAGCAGGGTGCCAAGGTGCTCTGCAACGAGCTGATCCACGAGCGACGGGCCCTCTACAAGAAGCCCGACATGACCTATTTCGGAGGTGACGCGACACGGTGGATCTGGCTCGAGAAGATCGACCGCGAACCGGTCGAAGAGGAAGACGAGAAGACCGCGACCGCCAACGCTGGGGGTTCGGCTTCGGGTTCCGGCACGCTCGCGCAGGGTAAGGGATCGGCCAAGCCACCAAGACAAGGCAAGATCACCGGGGTCACGCAGGTCATGACCATGGACGCGACCCTCTACGACATGGGCGGCGGCGGGCTGGATTTCTCGGACATCGTCGCGCGTGGACCCGGCAGACTGGAATCCCGGCCGGACCTCAAGGAGCCGGTCGAGCGGATCGCGATCTGGCAGGATGAGATGACTATCCAGAACATCCTCGGCCCCAATTCCCAGCTCGTGCGGAAGATGATTACCCTGACGGGCACCCGGCCCTCGTTCGTTGACACCGTGAAAGAAGCCTCGATCGACTCGGCCGAGCGAATCCATCGTTTGGCTCAAGCCGAAGCCTGCGACGAAAGCGAAGGGGACGGGCCCTGCCAACGCACCCACCGGCGACGCGGATCGCGCTCTGGCGACGGCGCCCTCGCCGTCGGCCTCGGACCCGCTTGCCGTCGCCACGGTCCAATCCGCCGCACAGAAGACAAGCGGCGACATGGGGGGTGGGGGCCTCCAGATGGAGCGGCTCCAGGCGTTCCGCGACGTCCACTTCCGCGCACCCGGCAAGAAGATGGAGGCGCGCGCTGATGCTCGATGCGCCTTTCGTCGAGGCTGAGCCCACAACGCTCGTGGCCTCCACGACGCCCGCCGTCTCGGATGATTCGGGCAAGCCGGACGGAACGGCCGAGACACCGGCGACGGAAACGCCTCCTGGTAACGAGCCGGCAAAAGGTGAGGGCCAGGCTCCCGCGACGGTCGCGGCCCAGGATGCCGCGAAGAAACCGCCGGCCGAGCCGAGCATGATCGGCGTCGCTGACCGAATCTGGGCCAAGGTTGCCCTCAAGCCCGGCTCGGATCTCGATCCCTCATCGAACGGGCGACGATCTCGAACGGCGGCCAGGCCGACGGGCACGCCGGGCAACGCGGCGTCGATCGTCGCGACGGGATCCGCCGATGCGCCAGGCCTCGGGCTCGGGGGATTCCGACACCGACGTCCTCGAGACCTGGTTGTGGGGCAACGTCACGCTGCACCAGGAATCACCCCCCGACAAGCCCGAGAATCCCGACGGTTCCAAGGCCAAGCCCAAGACCCAGGATGTCAGCGGCGAGGCCGTCTACATGGACAACTACCGGGGCAAGGGGAAGATGCTCTCCAGGGTTTATAACCACAACCCGAATGGGCCGCCGCGGCCCGGCCCCTGGCCGCTGGCCAGGGTCGCCACCGACGAGAAGACGATCCGGAGCGTGCTCATCCGGATGGACCAGGAGCACGACAAGGTCTGGTGCGACGGGCCCGGCGAGCTGACCCAGTGGACCGATCGCTCCTTGTTCACCGACAAGAAGGAGGAACCGAAGGCCGAGTGCCGACGGCAGCGCCCCCGCCGCGGCCGGTCCGGGCGCCGTGGCCAACGCTCCCGGCTCGCCACCGGGCGGCGGCAACCGCATCCGGACGACCTCGGCGCGGTACCGGCTGCAGCTCACACGCAATCCGCACCGAAATCCAAGCCCAAGACCCGGGGCGGCCGTCCATCGGCGATAAGGACCTGCTCACCATCACCTGGACCAATCGCATGGAGTTCACCGGGCGGACGAAGGACCCCACCGGATCGCCCGCGGGCAAGGCCGAGTTCTTCGGCTTCCCCAACGCCATGATGGAGGATGCCCAGCTCAAGTGCTCGGAACGGATGATTGTCTTCACCGACCGGGAGATCCCGCTCGGTGAGCTTGGCTCGATCTCCAAGGGGATCAACTAAGCCCGGCGGCGGCACGGCGGGGGCCGCGAGGTGACGGCGGAGACGGCGAAGTCAAGGACGAGTCGGCCGTCGACATCGCGCTCATCTACTGCTTCGGTAAGTCGGTGGCCGCCACCCAAAAGTTGTGATCCCGACGTGCCGGCCGTGATTCTCGAGCAGCACATGATCTACGCGAAGCACGAACTGGACTACAACCGGCGCACCGGCGAGTTCATCGTGCCCGAGCAGGGACGACTCTACAAATACGAGCGGAAGAACGAGTCGGAGAAGCCGCCGGGCGGCACGGGCCAGGCCGGCGAATCCACCAAGGATCCGAATGCCGTCAGCCGACGCCGGCCGAACACCGGCCGGTCAACTGCCGCCAGACGGACCGTCACACCGACCTCGGGTCGGACGGCCGTCCGGCGCAGGCGGGGCGACGGGTCCCGATCGAACCACGACCTCCGCGGAACGCCGTTCGCCCCGATCCGCGGTCGCCGGCAACGCCGCCCAGGCGTCGCAACCAGCCACGCCCCCGGTCTCGCGGAAGATTCCGCCCCTGGTCCTGACGCAGATCTTCTTCACCAAGGGCATGCAGGGGCAATTCGGGACCGGCCAGGACAGGACACACGACCCAGGATCGAACGGCCATCCTCTTCGGTGATATCCAGCTCAGGAACGCGCAGGTGAATAGCGTGAAGGAGGCTTTCGACTTCGACCAGCCGATGACCGATGAGGGCTTCTACCTGACCAGCCAGATCCTGCGATTGATCCAGGAGCCTCCGCTTGCCAGGCGCGCCGCCGTGGACCCCGGCCCGCAGCTTCCTCAAGGCCTGGGATAATGTGATCGTGAACAAGGGCCGATCGATGGTCATTTAATCCGACGTCGGCACTTACGACTCGGGCACCGACGTGCTCTATGCCTATGGTGAGGGGGACCGCGGGGTCGAGCTGGTGGAGCAATACGCCGTGGGCCAGCCGGCCATCGCCGGCATACGGCAAGGCCCTGCAGTTCAACGTCAAGTCGGGCAAAGCCCACTTCGTCAACAGCGACGTCGTCCAGCTCTTCGACAAGCGGACCGGCTCGCGGCCCGGACACGTGGCGACTCCTGACCCCAACGTGAAGACGAAGAAGAGACGCAATCAACCCTTCATGGTCCCGAACAACAACCTGGAGCGCCGAGGCTTCACGGGACAGTAAGAGCTCCCGAGGGCATGGGTTTTCGAGAAAACCGGCTAGGGACGTGATTCCACCGGACGACGCATTTATAATCGGCGGGACGATTTCGTACGAAGGATCGGATGACCGCGGCAGCCGTCGCGCGGCGCGAGGGCCGCCATCCTCTCACGGCAGCCGAACGCCTTGGCCGGGTTGGAAGGATCGACGGGTTCGCACGATGGATGTTCCGGAGAACAGCTCTTTCGAGCAACTGGCACCTTTGAGGACGCAAATCATGAGGCGCTCGCGATGGACGTGGCTCGGCATCGCGTAGTCTGGCCGTGAGACTGGGCGTGTTGTGCATGGTTGGGTTGGGGCTGGCGGTGGTCCGGTCGCTGGTCGCGGCCGACGAGTCGCCGGGACATCGGCGCCGGGACTTACCCGGCGGCGTATGCGATCAAGGGGGCGAAGGTGATCGCCGCGCCGGGAAGGTCTTCGAGCCGGGGACGATCGTCGTCCGCCGGGGGGTGATCGCGGCGATCGGGGCGGACAAGGACGTCGTGATCCCGTATGACGCCGAGACGATCGAAGGCAAAGGGCTGGTCGTCTATCCCGGGTTCATCGACCTGTACACGACCGTGGGCCAGCACGCCGGGGTCGAGCGGTCCAGCGACCGGCCGGGGCCGTCCGGTCAACGTGGCCGAGGCGCCTCTGATCGTCACGCCGGCCGACAACCGGCGGGGCTTGACCCCCGAGTTCGAGACCGCCGGGGTGCTCGATCTGACCGACGCGCTGGTCGAGCCGAGACGCCGGCTGGGATTCACCGACTTCCTCTCGGCACCCGCCGGCGCGATCGCGACCGGGCAGAGCGCCGCTGGTGACCTTGAGCGGACTGCCGCGCCGCGAGGCGGTCATCGCCGCGCCCGTGGCGCTGCACGTCAACCTCGCGCCGCCCAACGAGCCGGGCGCGGCCACGGCGGGGCCGCGCACCGAGACACCCCAGCCCGGCCCCGGCCCGGGTCAGGGCCGCCGTCGCGGTGGTGGTGAGCAGGCCGGGCCGGTCGAGAACCCCTATCCGAGGGTCCTGATGGGCTCGATCGCCCACTTCCGCCAGGCCATGCTCGACGCCGACCATCTCCGGAAGCTCGATGCGTTCGTCGCGGAACATGGCGGGACCCAGTCCCCGTACGACCCGGCCCTCAAGGCCCTTCAGGCCGCTCGGGCCAAGAAGCTGCCCGTCTGGTGGGAGGCGAACACCCGCGACGAGATCCACCGGGCGCTCGACCTCGCCGAGGAATTCGGCACGACCGCCGTGATCGTCGGCGGGCGCGAGGCCGCCAAGGTCGTCGACCGCCTCAAGGCGGCGAAGGTCCCGGTCGTTCTCCGCTTGACCGTGCCCGAGGAGCCGAGGGTCCCCACCGAGCAGGAATACCGCAAGAAGGCCGCCGCCGAGCGCGACGAACCGCTCCGCGTCCTGGCCGACCGCAAGACGAAGTGGAAGGAACAACTGGCCACGGCCTCCGTCCTGGCCAAGGAAGGAATCCCGTTCGCCTTCGCCACCGACGGGGTCGACCGGCTCGATACCGTCCCGGCCAACCTCCGCCAGGTCATCACCGCGGGGCTGAAGGCCGATGACGCCCTGGCCGCCCTCACGAAGAACGCCGCGACCATCGCCGGTGTCGACCGACGCCTGGGCACCCTCGAGGCCGGCAAGCTCGGGCATGTCGTCGCCATGACGGCCCCGTTCTCCGAGGAGAGGGCCAAGGTCAAGTATGTCCTGGTCAACGGCCTGAAGTTCGAGATCAAGCCCGAGGATGCGACCAAGGCCAGCGCCAAGGGCGGAGGTCGTGGTCGCCCCGGCGGTCGCGGCGGCAGCGGCCGGCAAGATCGACCCGGACGAGGACGAGGGCGAATCGGCCCCCGAACCCAGGAAGGAAAGCCGACCGCCCGTCGAGGAAGAGCTAGGCGGTCAGGCCCCAGGCGAAGCCCAAGCCCGCACAGCCAGACGTCGCAGCGAAGGACAAGAGGGCCGGGATCGTCCAAGAAGCGCCGAGTGGCCAGTCCCAGAAGGGCAGGTCGAGTCGAGCGCCGCCGAGGTGCTGCAAGCCCGAAGGAAACGCAGAAGAAATCCGGATGCGTTATCCAAGACCGAGGTGCAGAAGAAGGCCCTGACCAAGGCCGAGCCACCCAAGGCTGAGGCCGAAAAGAAGGCCGCACCCAAGCCCGAGGCTCCTCCGTTCGTCGATGTCGCCACCGAGCTCGACGAGGACCGCAAGCCGACGATCCACACCGGCGGCAACGTCTTGATCAAGGACGCCACGATCCTGACCGTGACCAAGGGGACGATCCCCAAGGGCTCGATCCTGGTCGAGAAGGGCAAGATCAAGGCGGTCGGCAAGGACCTGTCGGCGCCCGCGGGCGTGACGGTCATCGAGGCGAACGGGCTGGTCGCGATGCCCGGGATCATCGACACCCACTCGCACATCGCCGTCCAGGGCGGTGTCAACGAGGGCAGCCTGTCGGTCGTGCCCGAGGTCCGGGTCAAGGACGTGGTCACGGGCGACGACATCGCGATCTACCGGGCGATCGCGGGCGGGACGACCACGGCCCGGCTGCTGCACGGCTCGGCCAACACGATCGGCGGCCAGGACGCGGTCGCCAAGCTGCGATACGGCAAGCCGGGCCGCGACCTGATCATCCGCGACGCGCCGCAAGGCGTGAAGTTCGCCCTGGGCGAGAACGTCACGCGGCCGCCGTCGCGGGGCGGACCGGGCGGGGCCGGTTCCCCAACACCCGGATGGGCGTCGAGGCGGTCATCGAGCGTGCCTTCGAGGAGGCACGGGCCTATCGTGCAACCTGGGACGCCTACAAGAAGGCGGAAATCAACAAGGGCCGGACCGGATACACAGCCCGGCCCGCCGCCGCGGGTCGACCTGCGGCTCGAGGCCCTGGCCGGCATCCTCGACGGCTCGATCCGGATCCATAGCCACTGCTATCGCAGCGACGAGATCCTGATGCTGCTCTGAACACGGCCCAGAAATACGGCGTGCGGGTGCAGTCGCTCCAGCACGTCCTGGAGGGCTACAAGGTCGCCGCCGAGATCGCCGCCCACGGCGCCAGCGCCTCGACCTTCTCCGACTGGTGGGCCTACAAGATCGAGGCGTTCGACGCCATCCCGTACAACGCGGCGCTGCTCACCGAGGCCGGGGCGAACGTCTGCATCAAGAGCGACGATGCCGAGCTGATGCGGCACCTCAACCTCGAGGCGGCCAAGATGGTCAAGTACGGCGGCGTCACCGAGGCGCAGGCCCTGGCGATGATCACGATCAACCCGGCGCGCGAGCTCGGGCTGGACGATCGGCTGGGCTCGATCGAGGTGGGCAAGGACGCCGACATCGTGCTGTTCAACGCCCACCCGTTCGACGCGTTCTCGCGGTGCGAGCTGTCCCTGATCGACGGCGAGGCGTATTTCCAGCGGAAAGAGCCGGGCGGTAAGCTGGTCGCCCGGCCCGGCGATCACGTCGGCCATGCCCGCGGCACCCGAGTCGCTGCGCAACCGGACGATCGAGATCGCCGCGCAGCCGAAGGGGATCTTCGCGCTGGTCGGGGCGAACCTCCACCCGGTCACCGGCCCGGAGATCAAGGGCGGGACCCTGATCCTGGCCGACGGCAAGATCGCGGCGGTCGGACCGGCCGGGACCCCGATCCCGCCGATGGCTCAGACCATCGAGCTGAGCGGCCTGGACATCTGGCCGGGCATGGTCGACGGCGGCTCCACGCTGGGCCTGTTCGAGGTCGGCAGCCTGGGCGAGACCCAGGACTTCGCCGACGCCGCCCAGTTCCAGCCCGAGCTCCATAGCAGCACGGCCCTCCGCGCCGATAGCGAGCATATCCCGGTGACCCGCGCCAACGGGGTCTTGACCTCATTCGTCCAGCCCTCGGGAGGGGTGATCTCGGGTCAAGGCTGCGTGATCGACCTCCGCGGCTGGGTGCCGCGCGAGCTGGTCGTCGCCGATGGGGTGGCCCTGAACGTGACGATCCCGACCTACATCGCGCGCAATCCCGAGGGGCGTCGGTTCGGCCCGGGCCGGCCGGGGACCGGCCCGGGGGCCGGCGGCGCGGCCGCCGACCCGAACGCTCGGCGGAAGGAACGGCTCGATCGGATCAAGGAGTTCTTCCAGCAAGTCGCTGGCCTACGACGCCGTGGTGAAAGG
Source organism: uncultured Isosphaeraceae bacterium (assembly GCA_963842405.1). Lineage (GTDB taxonomy): Bacteria > Planctomycetota > Planctomycetia > Isosphaerales > Isosphaeraceae > CAVZRC01. Next base: position 142,867 of record CAWJGW010000060.1, read on the forward strand.
TGCTCGCACAGCACGGCGAGGCGCCGCCGGAGCCCGATCCCCGGCTGGCGGCGATGGTCCCCTTTGCCCGGGGCGAGAAGCCGGTGATCTTCCATGCCGAGAATCAGGTCGAGATCCTCGACGCGCTGGAGCTGGCGCGCGAGCTGAAGCTCAAGGCGGTGATCTCGGGTGCGGCCGAGGCGTGGAAAGTGGTCGAGGCGCTCCAGAAGGCCAAGGTCCCGGTGCTGCTCGGCGGTTCGCTGCATCTGCCCCGGAAGGACCACGACCCTTATGACTCCGTCTACGCCACCGCCGCGAAGCTCCACGCCGCGGGCGTGCCCTTCGCGATCCGGTCCCAGGCCGGCGGTCCCAGCGCGGCCACGGCCTTGCGCAACCTCCCCTACGAGGCGGCCACCGCGGTCGCCTTCGGTCTCCCCGAAGACGCCGCCACTCCAGGCCGTCACGATCGGCCCCGGCGAAGATCCTCGGCGTCGCCGACCAGGTCGGTTCGATCGAGGCCGGCAAGCGTGCCAACCTGGTCATCACCGCGGGCCATCATCCTCCAGCCGACCACGTCCGTGCTGGCCTTGTTCATCGACGGCGAGCCCATCCGGCCCGGAGAGCCGCCACACCCAGCTCTATGCCAAGTATCGCCGACGCCTGGAGGAACTCCGCACCGGCCGGGCTCGGCTCGGGATCGAACCGGCCTCCGGCCGTGATGTCAGCCATCGTTGATGGTGAGGGTGCCTTCGAGAACGATCTGGGGCTGGCCGCGATGCAGGCACCCGGCTCGACCAGCGTCCGAGGCATCCGGACAAGCTCTCGGCGTTCCGTTCGACGGATTCTCAAGAATCCGCCGGAAGATCTCGGCCTCAGGACTCCGGAAGCCCGAACGCAGAGCCGAGCTCGGTTCGAGGCCGGTCGGCGACCGCTAGACGACGTGCGCCTTCAAAGGCTGAGGGTGTCGCCGACCAGGCTTTGACCGACTGGATCGGATCATCGGGAGAAGTCGCATCCGGCGGGCTCGAGGCCGGCCGGTGGCGGAGATACGTATCGAGAATCCGTCCGAGCTGATCTTCATGGTGTGTACGGCTGATATAGTCCGCCACGCCCATGCGATAAAACGTGGTTGCCTGGTCGACCCGATAGCGATCGGCGATGACCAGGACAGGGACCCCTCGCGCCAGGACCGTGGTCGCCCAGAGGAGCCGATTGAGCTCCTCGGAACGGCCGCCATGGCGGTTCCAATGCACCACGATGAGCCGCGGATGGGCCATCGGCAGCAACGAGCACGCCTCATCGATGGTGGACGCCACGATCATCGGATTTCCGCCTCCGACCTGATCGTGGAGCTCCTTACGAAGAAGCTTGAGAAATTGCTCGTCGCACGTGATCGTCAGAATGGTACAGTCGGCCATGCTTGGATAACTCCCTGTGGAGAAAGAGCGAATCCATGCATTCTTACAGGGACGATGAGAGGCTTGTCCGATCAGGGACAAAATCCAATGAATGCACCAAGACCCACGGCCCAGTGTCGGGATACGTCGACCGCGATAGGAGACCGTGGATTCTTTGGGTGGTGACAAGTGCCGGGGACACGCCTCGCTTGTGTCCCGCGGCATCTTGTTTCACAACGATATTCTACGAAGTTTTTTGGATTTTGGGATCTCGTTGGTATGAAATCTTCGGCGTTGATAGTTTAACTCGCCATGAATTATTGACTTAGAATCGATAAAAATCTTTGGAAAAAAAGTGATCGGGAGCTATTGTCATTCGAACTTTAGGAATCGATGCAATTTCCCGCCGACCCCGCTCTTGCAGACGCGTCTCGCGGATCATGACGATGCGATGGAGGTCTGACCGGTCTCCAGGAGTCAATTGATCAGACGATGAGTCGAGTAAGGGGTGATTGAGAGCGATTCGTGGGCGATTGGTGGCAGACGTAACACTAGGGAATCTTGCGAGAATGAGGGTGGACAGCCATGATCTCACAACTCCGTATGTGGTCTCTGATCGTCCTGGTCCTGTTGAGCTGGGGGCGTGTCGCGTCCGCGCAATCGGCCGCTCGCGTCCGCGAGGGCTCGAGATCGATTTCATCGACGTGATGGGGGGCGCGGCGACCTTGGTGGTGACACCCGATCGCGAGTCGATCCTGATCGACTCGGGCTGGCCGGGCCTGAACGATCGCGACCCGAAACGGATCGTCCACGTCTTGAAAGACCTGACGGGTTGCGACCATCTCGACCATCTGGTCACCACGCACTGGCACATGGACCACTTCGGCGGCGTCGAGGGGCTGGCCAGGATCATTCGCATCGACCACTTCTGGGATCGCGGGCTGCCCGAGGATGGCGACCCTCGACTCGATTTCCCCGACGGACCCAAGCCCGACGACCCACTGGGGAAGGCCTACCGTGCGGCGAGCCAAGGGAAGCGCAAGGCACTCCGGGCGGGCGACTCGCTGCCCCTCAAAGGGCTTTCGGCGCTGGTCCTGGCATCCGGCGGCGAGGTGATCGATCCGGTCCGGCGACTGGGGCAGCTCAGCGAGTTCCCGACGAATCCCGCCTGCCAAGACGCCCCGCCCGACCACCCGGTCGATACGTCGGATAATGCCCGCAGCCTGGCTCTCCTGTTCACCCTCGGCCGCTTCCAGTTCTTCGATGCCGGCGACCTGACCTGGAACGTCGAGAAGAAGCTGGTCTGCCCGATCGACCTGATTGGCAAGGTCGACCTGTACCAGGTCACGCATCATGGGATGGACATCTCCAACCACCCGACGCTGATCCAGACGATCGCGCCGACGGTCGCCATCATGAACAACGGCCCGCGCAAGGGGGGTGCGCCGGCGACGGTCAAGCGGCTGCGGTCGATCGCCTCGATCGAGGCGGCGTATCAGCTCCACCGCAACGCGGCCACCGGTCCGGAAGACAACACGGATGCGTCGCTGATCGCCAACAAGGACGCGGAGGGTGGGCAGATCATCCGCGTCTTCGTCGAGCCGGATGGGTCGAGTTTCACGGTCCAGCTTGGTGAGGACGGGCCGAAGCGGCGGTTTGCTTCGCGTAACCGGGGAGGGTGTCGGCATGGAAACTCGCGAGGATACTCCCAGGCCGCGACGATTCAACCTCGGTGATGCCCTCATCCTGATCGGGTCGCTCTGGCCCTCACGTTGGTTGGGCTACGATCCAAGCATGGTTTCACCGGATCCCAGTTCGCGTGGTTACTGGTGGCCAGGCGCTCTCCGAAGTTGGTGCGAATCTCGTCTCCCTGGTACTTTCCGAAGGGGCATCTCACACGACGCCACGCTCGCGGTTATTCAGATGATGGACGAGTTTCTTATCCAGTTGTTGAGTTTCTGCTCCTGGGGCTGACGCTGGTCCAGCCCGTGATGCGGCTGCGTACTCCTCGGCCGCCATTCCGCGACTCTGGTCCGGCAATCTGGCTTTCATGGCGTGCTTTTCTGGCCGATCATCGCTACGATGCACCTTCGTTCTGGTGGATTTCTGCGTGGGTATCAGGCGTCGGATGTCCCCTCCTGGTAGTGATCCCGGCCTCCGCCGTGCTGCCTGCTCTGGCCGGTCGTCGGACTGCCTCCCTGGCGCAAGGAATCGAACTGGATCGATCGCCTCGGACGGGCCGTGGGCTGGGGATGGATCGTCGTCATGCTGGGTGAAACCTCCGTGCATTACTTGATGCAGGAACTAATCGTGAGGGTTGAACGCGGATCAACCAGCCATCGATATCGATGAAGCCATACTCACGCGCAGTTGCCGACGAAGTGGATCTCCCGAGTCTTCGCCAGGGCATCCGGATCGCGTCAAGGCGGCCACGTTCCCGACTGGTACAGCCGTCCTGACGGGTTTCACCTTGGGCTGATGCTTCCAGCGACGATGGAGCCAGAGGTACTGGGTCGGGTCCTGGCGGATCAGGCGTTCGAGGGCCGAGGTGAATCGCTGGGTGAGGATGCGGACGTCGTCAGCGGTTCCGGTGAGTTCGGCCGGCTCGATGACGTCTTCGCAACGGATCTCGTAGCGGAAGCCGGGGCCGATCCGACGAGCGACGCCGACCACCACGGGTGCGCGGTGCTCGATGGCCAGCAGCGCAATGGCCTTGTGGGTCGAGGCGGGCCGGCCGAAGAAGTTGACATAAAGCCCGCGCTGGCCGGCGTCCTGGTCGGCCAGGAACGAGAGCATCCGGTTGCTCTGCAGTACCTCGACCATCTGGTCGAATCCCCCCGACTTGGGGATCAGCGATTGGCCGGTCCGCTCGCGGAACGAGCGGAGATAGCGATCGAGATAGGGATTGTCGAGGGCCCTCGCGACCGAGACGGTCGGGAACCCAAAGAGCCCGAAGAGATAGCCGGCCAGCTCCCAGTTCCCATAGTGGCCGGTCAGCAAGATCATCGGCCGGTCGCCGGTGATCCGCTGGTCCATGAGGGCCTCGTGATCGGACCAGCACGACCCGGTCTCGCCAGTTGGTCAGGTGGAGCTTGCGCGACGTGTGCAGGATCTCCATCAGCATGCTGCAAAAGTGGAGGTACACGCCGCGGATGATCCGGTCGCGCTCGGCGTCGTTGTACTGGTCGCCGAAGGCCAGGGTGAGGTTCTCGATCCCCACCTTGCGGTGCCGCGCATCAACTTGATAGATGATCCAGGCCAGGAAGCGCGGCCAGGGCGTACGATTGCTCGATGGTCAGCATCTGCGCGAACGCGACTACGAGGCGGACGGCCAGGTAGACCAGGTAGTCGAGCCAGGGCCGGCGGATCTTGTGGCGGGGCATGTCAGTCACTCCGTTGACGCGACGGGATTCAGAGCCGTTGGACAGGGAGGGATTCGTCCTTGTCGTCCGGTATTTTGTAGCGGTCTTTGATCGTCCTGATGAGGCGGCGACGATTCGTTCTCGCCGAGGCCTGGAACCCGAAGCGATGGGTCCCCTGATCGTAATCGAAGGCGATGATTTCCCGCAAAAGGGCACGAACGGCCCGGCCACTCGGAGTCCGAAATGCGACGAGGCGGGGGCGAGTACCGAAGGTTGCGGATACTTGGCCAGAGAGAAGCAACAAGGTCGGGATCTCCCGAGCATGCCATCGTGGCGAATCAGCAGTTCGTCGGCGTCGATCAAGATCACCTGACGCCGGCGACTCCAGGGATGAGCCAGTAAACGAAGGCGCAAGCGGCCGCGGCAAAGACTAATCCCGCCAGGGCGTGTGCCGGGATAGGACCCGCCACCATGATCTGTCGGTACGACGCGGAGAAGAGCGGGGCGATAATGATGAGTTCTATGAAGCCCCGGCACAACAGTCCCACGAGAAGGGCCAAGACTTCGCCGCATCCCGGATCGACCGGAATGTAATCCCAGGAAACCCTCGATGCTGATCGAAGGCGACCCGGCTCTGGATGGATTCCGGATCGTGCGATCGTCACCATGGCGAGTTCCGCCTCGCAGTCGGCCAAAGCATCCGGCAAGCTTTCAGAGGCATTCATCCGGGCCGCGGATATCACGGCGATGGGGCTCGCGTTTTCCCAGTCAATAGCCAGCGGCAACATGACCTGTGCTCCAGTCTCGGCCGATCGGTAGATGGCGCGGATGATCTCGACCGACTTGCGTCCCTCGCGGCCGTCGACAACGGGGGGACGTCCCTCATCGATCGCCTGGAGGAAGTCGACGAGCTGGTCGCGGTGTCCGATGTGGGTGATGCCGCGGGGGTCGCTGGCGCCGGCCTTGAATCCCGTCTGTCCGGCCATGGCGGCGAAGACCTCGTTATCGCTGGGGACCTTCTCCTGGAAGTCCCAGAGCGTGAGGTCGTCCTGCTCGACCCGCGCCGAGCCGCGATCGCCGTGGATCTCGGTCCGCTTCAGGAGCCCGGGATAGGCACTCGTGGCGGCCTCGATCACGCCGAGCGCACCGTTCTTGAACCGCAGGGACGCGACGGCCGTGTCCTCGACCTCGATCCGCTGCGTGGGCCAGCGTGGCGGTCATGGCCGTGATCGCGGCGACGTCGCCCATCAGCCAGTAGAGCAGGTCGACGTTGTGGATCGCCTGGTTCATCAGGGCGCCGCCGCCATCGAGGTCCCAGGTGCCCCGCCAGCCGCCCGAGTCGTAATACTGCTGGGTCCGCCACCATTTCACATACGTATCGCCCAGGGTGAGCCGGCCGAACCGGCCGAGGTCGATCGCCTCCTTGAGCCGGAGATTGGCCGCCGAGAACCGCGAGGGGAAGATCGTGCAGAGCCGGACGCTGGCCGCGTCGCACGCCTCGATGATCGAGTCGCAGCGCGGCAGGGTGATCTCCAGGGGCTTCTCCACCACCACATGCTTCCCCGCCTTCGCCGCCTTGACAGCCGGCTCCATGTGGGCTCCGCTGGGCGTGCAGATGCAGACCACGTCCAGGGCGGGCTGTGCGAGCATCGCATCGAGGTCGTCGAAGATCGCACAGCCCCCTTCGGCCATCTGGGCGATCTTCTCGCCGTTTGTGGGATTGCGGCTCCAGGCGGCGACCACCCGGGCGTTCTCGATCTCGTTGATCGCCCGCGTGTGGAACTCCGCGATCATCCCGCAGCCGATGATGCCGAAACCATGCTGAGCCATGCTGCGTCCGCCTTGTTCAGGACCCTATTGGGCTTGTTATCCGCGCTTTCGGCGATCGGGCTTCCGAAGACGGCGTAATTCCTCTTCCATCTGGCGGAGGCGCTCTTCGGTCGCGATGGTCCGGGCCTCGGCGTTGACGCGGGCCTGGGCTTCGGCCTGGCGCGGGCCTCGGCGTCAGTGCGGGCCTGGGCTTCGGCCTGGGCGCGGGCCTCAGCGTCGATGCGAGCCTGGGCTTCGGTCTGGGCGCGGGCCTCGGCGTCGCTACGAGCCTGGGCTTCGGCCTGGCGCGGGCCAAGGCTTCCTGGAGTTCCTGTCGGATTGCCGTGTAGTCGCCGATCTCCGACCCGTTCATCGGGTCGATCAATGCCAACCGGTCCTCACCCGTCTCTACATTGACCGTCACCGCCAGCCATAATTGCAACGGCTCAAGCCAGGCTCGACTCCGATCCTCCAGCGTGACCTTCTGGTAACTTCCTTGATCCAATCGATAGGAGATCAGTTCCAGGCAGCGGCGTCCCTGTTTTCTGCGTTGATTGGCGATCACATAGTACAGCACGCCAGCCTTCGCATACTGGTGGACCTTCGTCTTGACGTCGAGGACTCTCGTCTTCGGGGAAGTCACCTCGATAATCAAAATTGGCCGCACGCCTTCTTCGGCCACGTGGAACGTGTCCCACCCCTTGGCGCTGCTTCACGCCGAAGATGACCGCGAGATCGGGGCTGTGATGCTTCAAGCCCGGCAGGTCCCAGAAGATGCCGCAATCGCTCAGGATCGCCACCGACGGCCGATTGGCGTAACGCCCCTTCAAAACCGTGCGCAGATACGTGCAATCGTCGGTGTGAGGATCACTAAGCATGTGGACGTCTCCGATCTGAGGGTGGAGCACGTCCAGGAGAGTCAAGGGAACCTGCTCCCACGAGACGCGGCCGTTGGGTCCTTTGCGTCGTACGTATCGATAACCATAATCGAACGACGCCTTGCTGAAGTTAACAGAGTCCCCTCGCTTCTTGGGCCCAGAAGAAGGTGGGTGCCTGGGAATCGTGCTCATGACCGATCCTCGATCAGATAGGAGACCATACGCGGTGGGACCAGAAACCGGTCGTTGCCGGTATCCTCCCTCATTATAACGGTCGGAAGCCGGCAAACGACGGAGTCGATCAATCGTTGCTCCGCCAGCCGATCAGGCGAGTCGAAGCCTCACGATCTTGCGCTTGCCAACGCGCACGATCAAGCCGTCCGAGACCACAATGAGGGTCTTGGGATCGGTGATGGACTCTCGGTCCGGGCCGACGGTGAACCCCCCCTGCTCGATCACGCGGCGGGCGTTCGAGGTACTCGACTCCAGACCAAGCTCCTTGAGGAGAATGAAGGCCGGAATGCGACCCTCGGCATCGAGCTTGCTGGCGGCGATCGTGAGCTCGGGGATCTCGACCGGATCCTCGCCCGCGGCGCGGCGACGGAATTCCGCCGCCGCCCGCTCGGCGGCCTCCGATCCCTGGTATTGCGACACGATGGCCTTGCCCAACGCCTCCTTAGCGTCCCTCGGGTTCACGCCCGGCGCCAGCAGCCGGTCCACCTCATCGAAGGGTATTTCCGTGAGCAGCGTAAAATACTGCCGCATCGGCTCGTCCGGGACACTCATGATCTTGCCGAACTGGTTCTCCGCCGACTCGGCGACCCCGATATAATTTCCGAGGCTCTTGCCCATCCGCCGCACCCCGTCGGTCCCGACCAGGATCGGCATGGTCATGGCCACCTGCGGTTCCTGCCCTTGGGACTGCTGGAGGTCGCGGGCCACCAGTAAGCTGAACAGTTGCTCGGTTCCGCCCAGCTCGACATCCGCCCGGATCTCGACCGAGTCCCAACCCTGCATTAATGGATACAGGCATTCGTGGAGATAGACCGGCTTCTCGGCGGCGATTCGCTTGGCGAAATCCTCGCGTGCGGTCATCTGGCCGATGGTCATGCGTCGGGTCAAATCAAGGACGTCCAGGAAAGACCACCTGGAGAACCAGTCGCCATTGTGGTGTACCTCGGCTTTGTTCAGGTCGATGATCCGTCCGACTTGCATGAGGTAATCGCGGGCGTTGGCGTTCGACCTGCTGCTCCGTCAGCTTGGCGCGGGTCTCATCCCGGCCCGAGGGATCACCGACCAGCGCCGTATAATTGCCGATGATGATGACGGCCGTATGACCCAAATCCTGGAACTGGCGTAACTTGCGCAAGGGGACGGTATGCCCGAGGTGAACGTCGATCCCCGTCGGATCGATGCCGTACTTGACGCGCAAGGGGCGATCCTCGCGGACCGATCGGTCCAGTTTCTTGAGGAATTCGGGCTCGGGGACGATCTGCTCCACGCCGCGTTTCAAGATCCGGAGCTGTTCGGCGACATCTCTCATGAGTATTTCCTGGCGTTGTGGTGGCGATTGACTCAGAGCTTGTGAAAGAATCCAATGGAAGATACCAGATTGCGAATTGCGAATTCATAAATGCCTTTGAAATCAGGCTTTATATCCATTCGTAATTCGTAATTTGTCATCCGGAATCGATTTCTTCACATCCTCTCACGAAACCGGACAGATGTCCGCGAGTGGCCGAGAGTCATGGTGGCAAGTCGGGAACGGCTCGTAAAGACCGTCCGGTGCCCGCGATCGGACATGCTCGATGCTAGCAACCTCTGTCCGGACGAATGTCCGTCCTGCGAACGACTCACCACGACGAACCGACTCCCAGCCCCCTAGCCGATCACGGCGCCGGCGGTACTATCTAATTGGAAGAAATTGACGGGACGAGGTCGGAGGTCGATGCAACCCATGGGCGCGATTGAACCAAAGCTGGCCCTTCTTTTCCTTCTCGGTTGGATGATCCTGGTCATCCTCCTGGGAATCGGCGCGAGTTGGGTCGGGGTGCTCTGGCGTCTGCTGACGGGACAGCGAGTCCTTCCCGAGGGACCGCTCGTCGAGCGTCGTAAGACCCCGTGGGGCTCGGGGACTGTTCTCCTCGTCTTCCTGGTCTATCTCGCGGCAAACGTCCTGGCGTTCCAGGGTTACATCTGGGCGACTGGCGGAATGGCGAGCGAGAATCCGGCGGTCGCGCCGGCCACACCCCTCGGCGAGGCTGTCGAGAAAAAGGACTCCGGCGATGCTGGGAAAGCCGGTCCAGCCGAACCTGGAGACGGAGATCGCACCGGGCAGCACGACACCCCGGCCCAACCGCCTCCTGCCAAGTTCCCGGCTAGAAAACTCACTCTGGTCGAAATGATGTCCATCCAGGCGGCGATCAACGCTTTTCTCCTCGTCTTCCTGCCTTTGGTCATCCGGAAAACATCGGGAGCACGGCTCCGCGATCTCGGCCTGAGTCTCGAGGGCTGGCGCCGCCAGGTGGCCGCGGGCGTTGTCACCGTTCTGTTGCTGATGCCATTCGTCTTCGCGGTCCAGTACCTCGCCGTACGTGCGCTGGGCCCTTTTGATGAAAAGTTTCGCCATCCGGTGGAGAAGATGCTTCGGAAAGAGTTCTCGAGCGAAGTGGCGGTCCTGGCCTTCCTTTCCGCAGTCGTTCTGGCTCCCCTGGCTGAAGAGATGATGTTCCGGGGCATCTTCCAAAGCTGGTTGGTCGATCTGCTGGATCGGTTTGGGAAAATACTCAGGAGCGGGCTGGTCAGCGTGCAGGGATCCGAATGAATCCGTGTCCTTCCCGATTGAGTCCGGTCACCGTGCCACCGTCTCCCGAGCTCGTAGACGGGTTAGAGCCCGCCGTCTGGGCTGAAGATTTCGCGGACGAGGAACCGGACCGCCATCCACCGACCGAGGAATGGTCCTCCGCGCATTGGGAGGTGGGCGATCCCGTTCCTGCTGTCTCCAAGCCCTATGCACCTTCACCAATTTGGGCAGGGGTCGCAATTGTCATCACATCCGTGATCTTCGCCATTCTCCATGCCGGTCAGTGGCCGGCACCGATTCCCATATTCTTTCTGGCGCTGGGACTCGGCTTTATTTATCATCGAACCGGTAGCCTGCTCGCGCCAATATGCATGCACGCGGTGTTCAATGGCACCAGTACGCTCATGCTATTCATTGCGTTGTTAATGGGAGTGCCGGCCGCGGCCGAAAAAAAAGTCCCCCCGCCGGCTATTGAGCAGAACGCGCCTGCCCATAAAGTCAAATCTGTGGTTCCGGAGGTCCAACCGCGGCCGGACGGCAGCAAAAAGTGAATTCGCCCCGAATTTTTCTAGACGAATGCAGACTGGACTGTTACAGTTCTGTTGTCGTGCGAGAGTTCCTTGAGGGGGATGCCCTCGGAATCGCTGACCCGTCCGCTATCTCTCCAAGAGCCTGAGATGACAGGACTGTTCAAGCTGAATGTCAGGCAAGATGTTTTCCGATGAGATAGGGACCGTGTTATGGCGATTTCCGATGGCTCCGGTCGATCGCGATTCATTGGATCGCGAGACTGGGTGCATATTCGCAATACGGGGGTTACGACAACCTCTGTCCATCGCGAGAGGATCGGCGACGGGCCACGACCCGTCGTACCATTCGATCTCTGATGCCAGGACGGCCGCCGCCGGAGAGAATTCGGGTTCCTTCCGGCCCAAGGGAATGTGGAGCGTGGACCTACTATCTGGGCCGCGTTTCTACTCGTTGGGGGTTTTGTTCGATGAACGAATCGAAATCTAAGAAGACCGCACCTGTGCATGATGGTTTTGAATGGGCCGGTGCCGTCGCACGCGTTCGCCGGGGTGTCCGGTCGAACCGCGCGGGTCGTCGCTCTGCACTTCTGAGCATGCTCACCGCAGCCTATGTGAACTCCAGCCGGGGCGGACGTACCACCGACCGTACCGCTGGCGAGCGTTGAGGGATTGAATCCAACATTTTCATTCCCATCGTGCTGTTTGCTCGCTCAACCACGCAAGTCATCCGCCGATCGAAAACCCGACTGGGAACGAAAACCCCACAGCCGAACCTTTTCTCCGACGCAACCGCGGGAGATGAGGTTCGGCTTGATTTTTTCGAATGCTCCGGTGTCCACGAAAACCACTTCAGGAGTGGTTGTCGTGGCGCGATCAGGCCAGTAGTGGCTTGAGGACCTGGCCGGCGACGTCGGTGAGTCGGAAGTCGCGGCCCTGTGAGCGATAGACCAAGCGGTGGTGGTCGATGCCGAAGAGGGCCAGGATGGTGGCGTGCAGGTCGTGGACGTGGACGACATCGTGTACGGCGGAATAGCCGAAATCGTCAGTGGCACCGTGGGTGATACCTCCCTTGATGCCGCCACCGGCCATCCAGATCGAGAAGCCCTTGATGTGGTGATCGCGACCGTTGCCCTGGGCCATGGGGGTGCGGCCGAACTCGCCGCCCCAGACGACCAGGGTCTCGTCGAGCATCCCGCGCTGCTTCAGGTCCTTGATGAGGGCGGCGGCACCCTGGTCGACCTCCCGGGCCGTCCCGGCGACGTGCTCCTTGATCGCGCCGTGGTGGTCCCAGTCGCGATGATAGAGCTGAATAAACCGAACGCCCCGCTCGGCCAGCCGGCGGGCCAGCAAGCAGTTGGCGGCGAATGAGCCGTCCGCACCCTCGGTGCCGTAGAGATCGAGCACCTGTCTGGGCTCGTTGGAGAGGTCGGTCAACTCCGGGACGCTGGCCTGCATCCGGAAGGCGGTCTCGTACGCGGTGATCCGCGTGGCGATCTCGGGGTCCTCGACCCGCTCGTTCTCGAGTTGATTGAGCTGCTGGACGGCGTCGACCACGTCGCGCTGGCGCTCGACCGTGGTCCCCTTGGGCCGCCCCAGGTAGAGGACCGCGTCCCCCTTGGAGTAGAAACGGACGCCCTGAAACCGGCTGGGGAGGAACCCACTATGCCATTGCCGGGTCGAAATTGGCTGCGCCTGGCCGAACCGGCCTGTCGAGGTCAGGACGACGAACCCCGGCAGATCGTCGTTCTCGCTACCGAGGCCATAGGTTAGCCAGGACCCCATCGCCGGCCGGCCCGAGATGCTGGTCCCCGTGTTCATGAAGGTATGCGCGGGGTCGTGGTTGATCGCTTCGGTCACCATCGAGCGAATGATGCAGATCTCATCGGCGATGGTGGCGACGTGCGGGAAGATCGTGCTGATCTCCTGGCCGCTGGAGCCATAGCGACGGAATGGGTGCTGGGGGGCGAAGCAGACGAGTTTTTGACCCTGGAGCTGGGCGATCGGCATCCCCTTGGTGAACGACTCAGGCATCGGCTTTCCGTGCATCCGGGCCAGCTCCGGCTTGGCGTCGAGGGTCTCCAAGTGCGACGGCCCTCCAGCCATGTAGAGGTAAATGATCCGCTTGGCCTTGGGGGCGAAGTGGAGCGGCTGGATGATGCCTCTCCATCGGTCGCGCTGAGGGGTTGGGGGCCGTTCGCCGGCCCTCAAGAGATTCGGGTCCAGGAGAGAGGCCAGCGCCAGCGTGCCGAGGCCAGTGGTCGAGCGGCCCAGGAACGCCCGGCGATGGAGGCGTCGCTTGTCGTCGTCGGAGAGGAAATGCATGGGTCAGTTCCGGGTGATGGTCTCGTGGAGGTTGAGAAGGACGCGAGTCAGGGAGGTCCAGGACGCCAGCTCGGCCGGGGCGACGCCCGCGGCGGCCGGGGAATCGCCGATGCCCAGCAGGTCGCGGGCTGCGGCGGGATCGTCCTGAAATTGCCTTTGATGTTTGATCAAGAGCCGGGTGAGGATCGCGGCCTCCTCGGGACGAGGGGGGCGCGCCAGGGCCAGCCGGAATGCGCGGTCGAGGCGGGCCGACGGATCGGTCCCCGCCTCCCGGATCACACGGGCCGCCAGGACGCGCGCCGCCTCGACGTAGGTCGGGTCGTTCAGCAAGACCAGAGCCTGGAGCGGGGTGTTGGAACGCGGACGCTGGACGACGCATTCCTCGCGGGTCGACGCGTCGAATGCCAGCAGGCTCGGGTGGAGGAACGTCCGCTGCCAGTAGGTGTAGAGGCCGCGGCGATACTGGTCAACACCGTGGTCGGGATGGTACTCGCGCGTGGGGAAATTGAGGAACACCCAGTAGCCCGGCGGTTGATATGGCTTGACGCTGGGCCCGCCGATCTTGTCCGAGAGCTGGCCGCTGATCGCCAGGGCATTGTCGCGGACGAACTCGGCCTCGAGCCGGAAGGCGTTCTGGCGCAGCCAGCCAACGGTTGCCGGGATCGCGTTGCAGGTCGGCGGGACGCGGCCGGGATGACTGGCGGTAGGCCGCAGTCATTACCATCCGCTTGAGCATCGCCCGGATGTCCCAGCCGCTGTCGACGAATTCGCAGGCGAGCCAGTCGAGCAACTCGGGGTGGGTCGGCCAGGTCCCTTGCGAGCCGAAGTCGTCCAGCGTTGTGACCAGTCCCTGTCCGAACATCAGCTTCCAGAGGCGGTTGACCATCACGCGGGCGACCAGGGGGTTGCGGCCCGAAACGAGCCAACGCGCCAGGTCGAGCCGCGACGCGCGGCGGTCCTTGACACCCAGCGGCGGCAAGGAGGCCGGGACGTCCGGGAGAACGATCGGACCCGAGTCGTCCATCCAGTTGCCCCTCGGCAGCACGCGCATGACCCGGGGCGGGATCGACGTCGAAACCAGCGAGGTCGGGATTTTCCGGAGCAGTCCGGCGACCTGGCGGTCCAGATCGGCGAGCTCCTTCTTCTGCTCGGGTGATGCGTTCTTGATGGCTTTGATCGTCGTTCGGCGCTCCTCCAGCCGTTTCAAGGCGGCGGACTGCTCGGCGTTGGGGAACCGGGTCGGTGCCTGGGCGCCGACCGGGGTCTCCTTCACGTCGGCGAAGAAAGCGGCCAGGCTGTAGAACTCGCGGGTCGCGAACGGGTCGAATTTGTGGTCGTGGCACTCGGCGCAGCCCAGGGTCGTGCCCATCCAGACCGTCGAGATGTTGCGCACCCGGTCCGCCGCGTACTTGGCAATGTACTCCTTGGCTTGAGCCCCGCCCTCCTGCGTGGTCTGAAGGAGCCGGTTATAACCCGAGGCGATGCGGGTTTCGTCGGTCGGGGACGGGAGCAGGTCGCCGGCAAGTTGCTCGATCGTTAACCGGTCGAAGGGCTTATTCGCGTTAAATGAGCGGATCACGTAGTCGCGGAACAACCAGATGTCGACGTGGTTGTCGCTGTGATAACCCTGGGTATCCGCGAACCGGACCAGGTCCAGCCAGAAGACGGCCATCCGCTCGCCATATCGGGGCGAGGCCAGGAGCCGGTCAACGAGCCGTTCGTAGGCATCGGTGCGGTCGTCGTGAACGAACGCATCGACCTCCTCGGGCGTCGGAGGCAATCCGATCAGGTCGAAAGTGAGGCGGCGGATCAGCGTCGGCCGATCCGCCTCGGGGGAGGGCTCGAGTCCCTCCGCGTCGATCCGGGCGCGGAGCAACCGATCGATCGGGTCGACAGCGGCGTTGGGACCGGAGACCTCCGGCCGACTGAGGGGCAAGTAGGCCCAGTGCCCCTTCCAGACCGCACCCTGCTCGATCCATCGCTTGATTCGGTCGATCTGGACGGGCGTCAGCCGTTTGCCGGCCTTGGGGGGGGCATGCGGGTCTCGTCGTCCTCCGCGGTGATCCGAAGCAGAAATTCGCTCTCGTCGGGCTTGCCTGGGACGATGACGGTCGTGCCGTCGGCCGACCGGAACAACCCGGCGCGGGTGTCGAGCCGCAGGTCGGCTTTGCGCTTGTTGTGGTCCGGGCCGTGGCACTGGTAGCACGTCTCGGAGAGGATTGGCCGGATGTCGCGGTTGAAATCGACGTCCGCCGGGCCGGCCGCGGCAAGATTGGAGTCCGTGGCGACTATTGCGGTCGCCGCTATCAGCCAGGCTGTGAGTCGCGGGGATCTCATCAAATCGGCTCCTGCTCCGTCCGTCGGCCATGCCGAGGGGGTCCATCCGCCGGCCCGAGGCCGGCGGGGGCCGTTGAGGCGGGTCATTGAGGCGGGTCGCTCGCTACGGGCTCGGGCGCCGGAGCGGAGTTCCTCCGGGACGGCTCGGGCCCACGGGTTTCAGGATATCGCGGTTTTCGAGTTGTTTCAAATCCCGGTCCGACCGCGAATCGTCACGATCTGCCTCCACCCGGGCCGGAGAGCGAGCCATTTCACGCGTTCGGACAACACGTCTCCCGGCGATCATCACCGCGGGGCCACAACCGATCCTCAAGATAAGTGTTAGAGGAAGGATGATACGATGGTAACAGTAATGCTCCTCACAGTTCTTCACCAAGAATCCCTTTAAGATTGTGAACTCGCTCGCCAGCAAGCTTTCACGGACGCTCGGATGCATTATCAAAAAAAGCTGGTTCGAGGCCAATAATTCTCACAGGTCGAGCCAAATGTGCCATAATATGTTCTAGACTAGCTGACCAAGTTTTTTATGGCTGCTGTTATGGTGGTCGCCTGGGCGTACGAGGGGTAGGCCTCTCGTCAGGCTCCTTTGGGACGGCTGCGGATGTGGCAGCCGCGGCGGGTGGACCCGGCCGAAGTTGACTGACTCCACCTTGTCCATGCTCTCATGCAGACTGTGATGACGGACGAACTCGCCGTCGAGAGCCGTGCCGGCCCGTCGCTCACACGACCTCAGTTCGAAAATTGGACATCACCAGCGAAGGTCCCGAACATGGCCAAGATTTTGATCGCCGACGATCAGCCTCACAACCGGGAATATCTGGTCCATCTCCTCCGTCACTGCGGCCATGACCTGCTCGAAGCGGACGACGGGGCCGAGGCCCTGGCGCGGGTGCAAGCGGATCATCCCGATCTGGTCATCGCCGACCTCCTGATGCCGACGATCGACGGCTACGAGCTAGTCCGCCGGATCCGCGCCGACCCGGCCATCGCGGGGACGCCCGTGATCTTCCACAGCGCCGCCTACGACGAGCGCGAGGTGCGTCCGCTGGCCAGCGCGTGCGGCGTCTCACACATCCTCCGCAAGCCGGCCCAGCCCAAGACGGTCCTGAGCCTGGTGGGCTCGGTCTTGGGCACCGCTCAGCGTCCCGTCCCGGACCCACCGCCGCTGGCGGAGTTCGACCGCGAGCACCTCCGCCTCCTTACCGACAAGCTCTCAGAAAAAGCCGGTGCCCTCGAGGAGGCCAACGCTCGGTTGAATATGCTGATCGAGCTGGGGCGGGAATTGGGCCTGGAGCGACACCCGGAGCAACTGCTCGAGCACGCCTGCCACCGCGCGCGGGCCATCCTGGACGCGGGGTCCACAGGCCTCGGTGTCCTCGACGAGAGCGGCCGGGCGTTTCGATACCACTTTCTGAGCGGACAGAACGCGGACGCGACCGCCCGAGTCATCGTTCCCGAGCCCCAACAAGGATTCCTCGGCGAGGTGCTCGAGTCCGGTCGATCCCTTCGTGGGCGCGGTTCTCGCAACCGCTCCTCGGCTTGCCGATCGCCTCTCCGTCGTGTAGCTACGGCGTGCTCTACTTCATCGGTAAGCCGGGCGCCGAGGCCTTCTCCGACCAGGACGAGCGCCTGGCCCTCACCATCGCATCCACGGTCGCCATCGCTTTCGAAAACACGAAACGGCATGAGCGACCTCCAGCACCAAGCCACTGTACTCCAGCAGGAAGTGACCGAGCGCCAGCGTTCCGAGGAGGAAGTCCGGACCCTGAACGACGAGCTCGAGCACCGCGTTCGGGAGCGCACGGCCGAGTTGAGCCGCTCCAACGCCGAGCTGGAGCAATTTGCCTACGTCGCCGCCCATGACTTGCAGGAACCCCTCCGCAAGGTGGTGGGTTTCACGCAACTCCTGGCGGAGCACTACCAGGGCCAGCTCGATTCGGAAGCCCACGAGTTCATCGCTTGTGCCGTCGATGGTGCGACCCGTATGCAGCAACTTATCCGGGAACTCCTGGCCTATTCGCGGGTGGGGTCGAAGACTCGAGGCGCTCCGGCAGATCGATTGCGAACAGGTCCTGAGGTGCTCGCTCGCCAACCTCCAGGCGACGCTCGAGGAGAGCCGGGCCGTCGTCACCCACGACCTCTTGCCCACGGTCACGGCCGACGGGGAGCTCCTCGTCCAGGTGCTCCAGAACCTGATCGGCAATGCCGTCAAGTTCAAGGGACCGGACACGCCGAGCGTGCACATCCACGCCCAGCGCCGGGCCAACGACTGGGTCTTCTCGGTGCGCGATAACGGCATCGGCATCGATCCCCAGTACAAGGAACGCATCTTCGTGATCTTTCAACGCCTCCATAACCGGACCGAGTATCCGGGTACCGGCATCGGCCTGTCCATCTGCAAGAAGGCGATCGAGCGCCAGGGAGGGCGGCTCTGGGTGGATTCCGAACTGGGGAAGGGCGCAACGTTCTACTTTACCATTCCAACCTGCCAGGACTCCCGGGAGACCGAACGATGAATACGGACCCGACTCCAAAGCTCGTCGAGATCTTGCGGGTGGACGACGATCGCATGGACGTCCACTTCGGATGCGTCAACTTGACACCGAGAACGGGGCGCCGTGTTCGCTCGGGCTGGTCGTCTACGTCGAAACCCCGCTCAATCGTCTTGTAGAGATGCCTTACGCCGGTTTTCGTTCCATTGCGACTTACACCTCGACAGATCCTTTTCTGGAGACGCTCTGATGTCCTCAGACCTTTCCACCACTGGTTTCTACATCGACGGCCGACCTCTGCTGGGGGGCCTCCGGGCGGCTGGCCAGGGCGACTTTTCCTGTCGATTGCCGATGGACGATCCCGGAATCGCCGGCGAGCTCGCCATGTCGTTTAACTTCCTCTTGGACCTCCTGCAACGGTCCACGGATGAGATGCACCGAGTCAGTGAGGTGGTCGGCACGGAGGGCAAGATCGGACAGCGTGCCAGCTTGCCGGGGGCCCTGGGAGGGTGGGCAATCCGGATTGAATCTCTCAATAAGCTGATCAGTGATCTGGTCGGGCCCACGGCGGAGGTGTCCCGCGTGATCGGTGCTGTGGCCAAGGGCGACCTGTCCCAACGGATGGAGCTCAAGGCCGACGGTGTGGAACTACAGGGCGATTTCCTCCGCCTGGGGAATACGGTCAACCGCATGGTGGACCAGCTCGGCTCGTTCGCCTCGGAAGTGACCCGCGTGGCCCGCGAGGTGGGCTCGGAAGGCAAGCTGGGTGGCCAGGCCGACGTCCAGGGGGTTGGCGGCACCTGGAAGGACCTGACCGAGAGCGTCAATTTCATGGCCGCCAACCTCACCGGACAGGTCCGCAACATCGCCGACGTCACCACAGCCGTCGCCACGGGCGACCTCACCCGCAAGATCACCGCGGATGCCAAGGGGGAGATCCTGGAGCTGAAGAACACGATCAACGTCATGGTGGACCAGCTCGGTTCCTTCGCCTCGGAGGTGAGCCGGGTGGCCCGCGAGGTGGGCACCGACGGCAAGCTGGGCGGCCAGGCCCAGGTACGCGGCGTCTCCGGTACATGGAAGGATTTGACCGACAATGTCAACGGCATGGCCGCCAACCTCACCGGCCAGGTCCGAAATATCGCCGACGTCACCACGGCGGTGGCCCGGGGAGACCTCTCGAAGAAGATCACGGTCGACGCCAAGGGTGAGATCCTGGAGCTGAAGAACACGATCAACGTCATGGTGGACCAACTTAACTCGTTCGCCTCGGAGGTGAGCCGGGTGGCCCGCGAGGTGGGCTCGGAGGGCAAGCTGGGTGGCCAGGCCGACGTCCAGGGGGTCGGCGGCACCTGGAAGGACCTGACCGAGAGTGTCAATTTCATGGCCGCCAACCTCACCGGACAGGTCCGCAACATCGCCGACGTCACGACCTCCGTCGCCACGGGCGACCTCACCCGCAAGATCACCGTCGACGCCAAGGGTGAGATCCTGGAGCTGAAGAACACGATCAACGTCATGGTGGACCAGCTCAATTCGTTCGCCTCGGAGGTGACCCGCGTGGCCCGTGAGGTGGGCTCGGAAGGGAAGCTGGGCGGCCAGGCCGACGTCAAGGGGGTCGGCGGCACCTGGAAGGACCTGACCGAGAGCGTCAACGGCATGGCTGCCAACCTCACCGGCCAGGTCCGTAATATCGCGGACGTCACTACGGCGGTTGCTCGGGGGGACCTGTCCAAGAAGATCACGGCCGATGCCAAGGGTGAGATCCTGGAGCTGAAGAACACGATCAACGTCATGGTGGACCAGCTCAATTCGTTCGCCTCGGAAGTGACCCGCGTGGCCCGCGAGGTGGGCTCAGAGGGCAAACTGGGCGGCCAGGCCGACGTCAAGGGGGTCGGCGGCACCTGGAAGGACCTGACCGAGAGCGTCAACGGCATGGCCGCCAACCTCACCGGCCAGGTCCGTAACATCGCCTACGTCACCACCGCTGTGGCCACGGGCGACCTCACCCGCAAGATCACCGTCGACGCCAAGGGAGAGATCCTGGAGCTGAAGAACACGATCAACGTCATGGTGGACCAGCTCAACTCCTTCGCCTCGGAAGTGACCCGCATGGCCCGCGAGGTGGGCACTGACGGCAAACTGGGCGGGCAGGCCGACGTCAAGGGGGTCGGCGGCATCTGGAAGGACCTGACCGACAGCGTCAACGGCATGGCCGCCAACCTCACCGGACAGGTCCGAAACATCGCCTACGTTACCACCGCTGTCGCCACGGGCGACCTCACCCGCAAGATCACCGCGGATGCCAAGGGCGAAATCCTGGAGCTGAAGAACACGATCAACGTCATGGTGGACCAGCTCAACTCCTTCGCCTCGGAGGTGAGCCGCGTGGCCCGCGAGGTGGGCACCGAGGGTAAGCTGGGCGGCCAGGCCGATGTCAAGGGTGTTGGCGGCACCTGGAAGGACTTGACCGACAACGTCAACGGCATGGCCGCCAACCTCACCGGACAGGTCCGCAACATCGCCGACGTCACCACTGCCGTCGCCACGGGCGACCTCACTCGCAAGATCACCGCGGATGCCAAGGGTGAGATCCTGGAGCTGAAGAACACGATCAACGTCATGGTGGACCAGCTCAATTCGTTCGCCTCGGAGGTGAGCCGGGTGGCCCGCGAGGTGGGCTCGGAGGGCAAGCTGGGTGGCCAGGCCGACGTCAAGGGTGTTGGCGGCACCTGGAAGGACCTGACCGACAACGTCAACGGCATGGCCGCCAACCTCACCGGACAGGTCCGCAACATCGCCGATGTCACAACGGCCGTCGCTCGCGGAGACTTATCGAAGAAGATCACCGTCGACGCCAAGGGAGAGATCCTGGAGCTGAAGAACACGATCAACGTCATGGTGGACCAGCTCAATTCGTTCGCCTCGGAAGTGACCCGCGTGGCCCGCGAGGTGGGCTCGGAAGGGAAGCTGGGCGGCCAGGCCGACGTCAAGGGGGTCGGCGGCACCTGGAAGGACTTGACCGAGAGCGTCAATGGCATGGCCGCCAACCTCACCGGACAGGTCCGCAACATCGCCGATGTCACCATCTCAGTCGCCAACGGCGACCTGTCCAAGAAGATCGCTGTGGACGTCCGTGGTGAGTTCCTCCAGCTCAAGGATGCGATCAACACCATGGTCAACCAACTGCGGTCGTTCGCCTCGGAGGTGACCCGCGTGGCACGCGAGGTGGGCACTGACGGCAAGCTGGGCGGCCAGGCCGTGGTGCCCGGCGTCGCCGGCGTCTGGAAGGACCTGACCGAGAGTGTCAACGGCATGGGTGGCAACCTGACCGGACAGGTCCGCGACATCGCCCAGGTGACGACGGCGGTCGCCAAGGGCGACTTGACCCAGAAGATTACTGTCGATGCCAAGGGTGAGATTCTGGAGCTGAAGAACACGATCAACGTCATGGTGGACCAGCTCAACTCCTTCGCCTCGGAAGTGACCCGCGTGGCCCGCGAGGTGGGCACCGACGGCAAGCTGGGCGGCCAGGCCCAGGTGCGTGGCGTCTCGGGCACCTGGAAGGATTTGACCGACAGCGTGAACTTCATGGCCGGCAACCTGACCGACCAGGTGCGCGGCATCGCCAAGGTGGTCACCGGCGTGGCCAATGGTGATCTGAAGCAGAAGCTGACCGTGCAGGCCAAGGGTGAGATCGCCGCCCTGTCCGAGACCATCAATAGCATGATCGACACGCTGGCCACCTTCGCCGACCAGGTGACGTCGGTGGCCCGCGAGGTCGGCGTCCAGGGCAAGCTGGGCGGCCAGGCCGATGTCCCAGGGGCCGCCGGCACCTGGAAGGACCTGACCGACAACGTCAACGAGTTGGCCGCCAACCTCACCAGCCAGGTGCGGGCCATCGCCGAGGTGGCCACCGCCGTCACCAAGGGCGACCTGACCCGATCGATCGGCGTTGAGGCCAGCGGCGAGGTCGCCGAGCTCAAGGACAACATCAACCAGATGATCGGCAACTTGCGTGACACCACGCAGAAGAACACCCAGCAAGACTGGCTCAAGACCAACCTGGCCAAGTTCACCCGCCTCCTCCAGGGTCAGCGCGGCATGGTGGCCGTCGCCAAGCTCATTCTGGACGAGTTGGCGCCGCTGGTCTCAGCCCAACATGGCGTCTTCTACATCATGGAGAACGAAGGGGAAACGGCAACGCTACGGCTGCTGAGCAGTTACGCCTACCAGCAGCGTCGCGGCCTGAGCAGCCACTTCGCAGTCGGCGAGGGGTTGGTGGGCCAGTGCGCTGGAGAAGTCGCGGATCCTCATCACCGACGTGCCGCCGCACTACGTGCGCATCGGTTCGGGGCTTGGCAACGGCCGCCCGCGGAACATCGTCGTCATCCCGATCATCTTCGAGCAGGAAGTCAAGGCCATCATCGAACTGGCCTCCTTCAACCGCTTCACCGACATTCACCTCACATTCCTCGACCAGCTCACCGAGGGCATCGGCATCGTACTCAACACCATCTCCGCCGGCATGCGGACGGAGCAGTTGCTCAAGCAATCTCAGTCGCTGGCCGACGAGCTGCAGAGTCAGCAGGAGGAGTTGAAGGAGAAGAACGCGCGACTGGAGCAGCAGACGACCACCCTCCGCGACTCCGAGGTCCTCCTCAAGCAGCAACAGGATCAACTCCAGAAGAGCAACCAGGAGCTGGAGGACAAAGCCCGACTGCTTGCCGGCCAGAAGACCGAAGTCGAGAAGAAGAACCACCAGATCGAGCTGGCCCGCGAGGCCCTGCAGGAGAGGGCCGAGCAACTGTCCCTGACGTCAAAGTACAAGTCCGAGTTTCTGGCCAATATGTCGCACGAGTTGCGAACGCCGCTCAACAGCTTGCTCATCCTGAGCAAGATGCTCAGCGACAACCGCGACGAGAATCTGACCTCGAAGCAGGTCGAGTACGCCAGGACCATCCACGGCTCCGGCTCGCACCTGCTTTCGCTCATCAGCGACATCCTTGACATGGCCAAGGTCGAGTCGGGAACGATGGGCGTGGAAGTCGCCCCGGTCCGGTTCGAGGAAGTGCGTGAGGAGTTGTCCCGTACCTTCGCGCAGCTCGCCCAGGAGAAGCAGCTTTCCTTCTCGGTCGTGGTCGATCCCCGGCTGCCCGGAGTCATGCACACAGACGCCAAGCGCCTCCATCAGATCCTCAACAACTTGGTCTCGAATGCCTGCAAGTTCACGGACGCCGGACTGGTTGAGGTGTCCATCGCGCCGGCGACCAGTGGCTGGGATGCGGCGGGAGTCAGCCTGAACCGGGCGCGCCGGGTCATCGCCTTTGCGGTCCGCGACACGGGGATCGGCATCCC
This sequence comes from uncultured Isosphaeraceae bacterium, assembly GCA_963842405.1. Classification (GTDB taxonomy): domain Bacteria; phylum Planctomycetota; class Planctomycetia; order Isosphaerales; family Isosphaeraceae; genus CAVZRC01. The sequence goes on from CAWJGW010000060.1 coordinate 166,134, forward strand.
GCCGGACAAGTGCAAGGTGATCTTCGAGCCCTTCCAGCAGGCCGACACCGGCACCGCACGGAAGTACGGTGGTACCGGCCTGGGATTGTCCATCAGCCGGGAGATCAGCAACCTCCTCGGTGGTGAGATCCGTCTCAAGAGCACGCCTGGTAAGGGGAGCACGTTTACACTGTATCTCCCCGAGACCTTGGAGAAACCAGGGCCTGCCCGCACGCCGGACTCCTCTCCGCCCAAGAAAAAGGACCCGTCTTCCCGGGAACAACGATCCGCTTCCGCCGAACCCGCCGCGAGAAGGGCGGAAGCCGGCGGCGATCTCCTCCGTGACAATGGCAGGACCGCAAGCGTCGCCCCCGAGGACGACTATATCCGCCGCGTCCTGGTGGTGGAGGATAACGAAGTCGAGCGACTCGGCATCACGACCATGATCAAGAACGATTCGGTGCAGGTCACGGAGGTGGCAACGGGAACCGAGGCCCTGGCCGCTTTCGCGGACCGACCCTTTGACCTGGTGGTCCTCGACCTGAAATTGCCCGACTTCTCCGGATCCGAGCTGTTAGAACAGATGGCCGCGCTACCCAACTTCCAGCGCACCCGGACCCGGGTCCTGGTCTACACCGGCACCGAGTTGAAGCCGGACGAGGAAGAAGAGCTGGCGCGCCTCAGCGAAGCGGTCATCCAGAAGAACCCACTCTCTCCCGGGCTTCTCCTGGCCGAGATTCGAAAGTGCCTGAACATGCCGCATTCCGCGTCGGCGCCGGCTGAGCCGGCGCGCCTGACCGACGAGGCCCCCGGGGTGCTCGCCGGTAAGAAGGTCTTGACCGTGGATGACGACTATCGCAATGTCTTCGCCGTTGCCGCGGTGTTGGAGCAGGAAGGTGTTGAAGTGATTTCCGCGGAAAGCGGTCTGGAGGCCCTCAAGAAACTTCAGGACATTCTGGGGATCGACGTCGTCTTGATGGACATCATGATGCCTGAGATGGACGGCTACGAGACCATTCGCCGCATCCGGCGCATCGAGGGCTTCCGCTCCCTGCCAATCATCGCCCTGACGGCGAAAGCCATGAAAGGTGACCGCGAGAAGTGTCTCGAAGCGGGCGCGTCCGACTATGTGTCCAAGCCCGTGGTTCCTCAGCGACTCTTGACAGTCCTTCGGCAATGGATGCACGAGGCGCACGACCGCCAACCGACACCCAGAGCGCATCGGAGCTCAACTAACCGGTCGTCTGGGTACCGTCCCGGTGGGTGGCCAGAACAGTGGGAGTGGCACGCCGTTTGAGGTTTCAAAATGAACGACAACCGAGGGCACTAGCGTCCTGCTCGTCGATGACAACGAGGCTAACCTGCTGACCTACGAGGCGATTCTCGAGGACTTGCACCTCAATCTGGTCAAGGCACGTTCCGGTAGCGAAGCCCTTCGGCACGCCTTCCACAAGGACTTCGCTACCATCATCTTGGACGTGCAGATGCCGGAAATCGACGGGTTCGAGGTAGCCGCCACAATCCGGACACGACGGAAGTCGCAGATGACGCCGATTCTCTTCGTGACGGCGGTCTTCCCCGACCAGGCTCACATCACGCAAGGATACGCTCTGGGGGCCGTCGATTACCTGATCAAGCCCCTCGTGCCTGAGGTGTTGCGCGGCAAGATCTCGGTTTTCGTCGAGCTCTCCCGGAATCGGCAGGAACTTGCCGCCACGAACGCCGAGTTACTGATGGCGAAGGAAGCGGCCGAGGCGGCCAACCGCGCCAAGAGCCGCTTCTTGCAGACCATGAGCCATGAGCTGCGCCACGCCGCTCAACGCCATCATCGGATTCACCGGCACTCTACTCATGAGGCTCGCCGGGCCGCTCACCCCCGATCAGGAGAACCAACTCGAGACGATCCAGTCGAGCAGCACTCACCTGCTCTCGCTGATCAACGACTTGCTCGACGTGGCCAAGATCGAATCGGGCAAGTTGCCAATCAAGCTCGAGGAGGTGGTTTGTCGGCAGGTGCTGGAGGATGTGACCACTTCCTTGCGCGGACTGGCGGAGGTCAAGGGGCTGGCGTTTGGGATTACGGAGCAAGGCCGTGAGCTGACCGTCCGTACCGATCGCCGGGCGCTCACGCAAATCCTGATCAACCTCGCCAACAATGCCATCAAGTTCACCGAGACAGGAAGGGTCGCCCTCGGGCTGAACCGCCTCCGGGACAACGGGCGATGCCTGACCGAGTTCAGCGTGGTGGACACCGGCCCGGGCATCACGCCCGAGGACCAGTCCAAGCTGTTCCAGGCGTTCCAGCAGGTGGGTTCCCCAGGTTCGCGCCGGCACGATGGGACCGGTTTGGGGCTGTACCTCAGCCAGAAGCTCGCAGGCCTGCTCGGAGGCCGCATCGAGTGCCAGAGCGAGCTCGGCAAGGGAAGTACGTTCCGACTCGTCCTGGCGGAGAACCTATAAGATGGCCGCGCGGATACTGATCATCGAGGATAACCCGACCAACCTCGAGCTGATGCGCTACCTGCTCCATGCCTCCGGCCACGTCCTGCTCACCGCGGCCGACGGCCTGGAGGGGATCGAGACCGCCCGGCGCACCAGCCCCGACCTGATTGTTTGCGATATCCAGATGCCGGGCCTCGATGGCTACGAGGTGGCCAAGCGGCTCAAGAGCGATCCCGTATTGCGCGATCCCCTTGGTCGCGGTGACTTCATCCGCGATGGTCGGCGATGACGAACTGGCGGTGGCGGCCGGGTTCGACGGCTATCTGACCAAACCAATCGTGCCCAAGACGTTCGTCAAGGAACTCGAAGCCTTCCTTCCGACCTGCCTGGGAACGACCTCCGGTCCCGCTGCCTCGGCGACTCGAGTCCCCCCGGACAGGTCGTCCGAGGCGTCGGCTTGACAAGCTCGGCGTTTGAGGATCATCTGACGTCAACGATCCCTCGATGAGGCATCGGTCGGGACCCCCTGCGATCCAATGATGCCGCAAACCGCGACGGCTTCTGAGGATGCCTGGCGGATGCCCGCCGTCGCGTTGAGCCCAGGACGCTAATCGGTGCTGGAGTATCGGATAATGCCTGGGTCCTCGACGTAAGTCCCGGATAGAATTTGTCGTGCGTTATCCAGGTGCGAACCGGTCCGAGAAAGAATCCACGCAATCCGTCTCGACCCACCTGGGGTCGGGCTTGTCCACGCATTCGGACGACGACCTCCATGGCGACCATTACCGCGCTGCCACAGTTGATCCGCGGCCTCGAGTACTCGTATCGCGACCGCCTGCTGCTGGTCAGTCGCGGCAGCCCGATGCCCGAAGGAGCGACGCCGACGCCCAGCGGGATCAACTTCGTCCTGATCTGCCGGCACGGAACGGCCGTCTGGCTGATCCTTTCGGAACCATGCGAAGGCGAGATCCACGCCGAGATTCCGCTCGACCCGCTGTTCAATCGCACGGGCGACCACTGGCATGTCCGGGTCGATGGCCTACCCGAGGAGTTTTGCTACGGCTATCGGGTCGACGGCCCCAAGAACAACGGCATCGGTACGACCCGCGGATCATCCTGATCGACCCGGCCTCGCGGGCGCTCTCGTGCGGCCGGCCCTGGGGAAGGCGGCAGCCTGCCGCGCCGCAGCTTGATGACCGAATCGATGATCGAGCGCGAGCGCCGTGGTCAACCCACGCACGCCCCTGGAAGACACGATCATCTACGAGCTTCATGTGCGCGGGTACACGATCGACCCGAGCTCCGGCGTGAAGCACCCCGGGACCTATGCCGGCCTCGTCGAGAAAATCGAATACCTGAAGGAACTGGGGATCACGGCCGTCGAGCTTCTGCCCGTCGACGAGTTCGACGAAAACGACTGCACGTTCGTCAATCCCTTGACCGGCGAAAGCTCCGGAACTTCTGGGGATACAACCCGATCCTCTTCTGCGCTCCCAAGGCGGCGTATGCCAACAATTTCGAGCAGGTCGGGCCCATGGCAAGAGTTCTGCGACATGGTCGACGCGTTTCACGAAGCCGGCATCGAGGTGTATCTCGACGTCGTCTTCAACCACACCGCCGAAGGGGGCGAGGACGGCCCGACCTACAATTTCCGGGGCGTCGACAACACGCTTTTCTACATGCTCGACGAACGGGGCCGCTACCTGAACTACAGCGGGTGCGGCAACACGTTCAGCAGCGAGCATCCGGTGGTCCGCAATTTTCTGCTCGACTGCCTGCGCAACTGGGTCACGGAGGGGGCGATTGATGCGTTCCGCTTCGACCTGGCCTCGGTACTGGGCCGCGACCGGCATGGCAACGTGCTGGTCGAGGCGCCGGTGGTCAAGCGGATCTCCGAGGATTCGCTGCTGCGTGATACCAAGTTGATCGCCGAGCCCTGGGACGCCGCCGGGCTCTACCAGGTCGGCACGTTTCCCGGCGAGGGCCGCTGGTCGGACTGGAACGGCCGCTATCGCGACGATGTCAGGCGGTTCTGGCGCGGTGACCCGGGCATGACGTCGGCCCTGGCCACGCGAATCTGCGGCAGCGACGACCTCTACGCGGGTCGCGGGCCGCTGCACTCGATCAACTACATCTGCTGTCACGATGGGTTCACGCTCAACGACCTGGTCTCCTATAACCAGAAGCACAACGAGGCCAACGGCGAGGGAAATCGCGACGGCAGCGACGCCAACTGGAGCTGGAACTGCGGCATCGAGGGGCCGACCGGCCAGCACGACGTAATCGCGATCCGCGGCCGCCAGGTCCGCAACCTGATGGCGACCCTCATGCTTTCGCAGGGCGTGCCGATGATCCTCGGAGGCGACGAGTTTCTTCGGACCCAGCACGGCAACAACAACGCCTGGTGCCAGGATAATCCCGTCAGTTGGGTCGACTGGTCGCTCGGGCAGCAGAACGCCGGCTTCCGTCCGCTTCGTCCGGATGATGATCGCACTGCGCAAGGCCCACCCCGTATTGCGGCGCCGCACGTTTTTCACGGGAGACGCGGCGGTCTGCCGCCGGAGATCGTCTGGCATGGCATCGAGCCCGCCAAGCCCGACTTTTCGAAGTAGAGCCGCGTCGCTCGCCTGGGCCCTGGACGGCCGGCGCTCCGATCGGCCCAACCTGGTTGACCGCGACATCTACGTCGCGATGAACGCCTGGTCCGAGCCGCTCGGATTTCAAGATCCCGGCCGCGCCATCGGGCCGCCCGTGGCGCTGCGCCGTCGACACGGCGCTCCCCTCGCCTGAGGACATCGTCGAGGAGGACCAGGGCCCGCGCGTGCCCGTGCTTCAGATTTATCGCGTGCAGGCGCATTCCCTGATCGTCCTCGTATCGGAGGCGAAGCTGTCAGAAACAAGTCGTAGGATGGGAACGCCCGATCCAACAACGGAACGTCAGAATTCCATCTTGTCGAAGCGAAGGGAAGGATTGGAAAGCAACTCCCCGACAAGGACTCGAACCTTGAACCTAGCGGTTAACAGCCGCTCGCTTACCGATTGAGCTATCGGGGAATCTACTCCTAGAGCATAACCTTGCCGTAGTCCCGACTCAAGGGGACTCGACCAGGAGATGTCA
>CAWJGW010000061.1:0-54732 GCA_963842405.1 uncultured Isosphaeraceae bacterium
CTAGAAGAGATTGGTGGAGATAAGCCTCTCATTGGCCTCACGCCAGCAGTTTGGTCACGACTTGTCCGGCAACATCGGTCAGCCGGAAGTCCCGGCCCTGGGAGCGGAAGGTCAGCCGGGTGTGGTCCAGACCAAGGAGGTGGAGGATCGTCGCCTGAAGGTCGTGCACGTGGACGCGGTCGGCGACCGGGGCGAACCCGAACTCGTCGGTCTCGCCGAGCGTGATGCCCGACTTGACGCCTCCGCCGGCCAGCCACATCGTCATCGAGTCGATGTGGTGGTTGCGGCCGACCGTCTCGCGGATCTCGCCCATCGGCGTGCGTCCGAACTCGCCTCCCCAGACCACCAGCGTCGAATCGAGCAGTCCTCGAGTCTTGAGGTCTTTGATCAGGGCCGCGCACGGCTGGTCGATGTCGCGGCAAACTCGGTCGAGGTCGCCGGTGAGGGTCTGGCCGGGGACGCCGTGGTGGTCCCAATCGGTGTGGTAGAGCTGGACGAATCGCACGCCCCGCTCCACCAGTCGCCGGGCGAGCAGGCAGTTGGTGGCGAAGCCCGGCTGGCCCGGCTCGGTGCCGTACATCTTGAGCGTCTCGGCGGTCTCCGAGCCCAGGTCGATCAGCTCCGGAGCGCTGGTCTGCATCCGGAAGGCGACCTCGTAGGCGGTGATCCGCGTCGCGATCTCGGGGTCGGCCGTGACGTCCAGGTGGGATCGGTTCAAGGCGGTGACGGCCTCGATCGTCCGGCGCTGTCGCTCGCGCGAGATGCCTCGCGGTGTGGCCATGTTCAGAATCGGCTCGCCGCCGGCGCGGAGCGGCACACCCTGGTAGGACGAGGGGAGGAACCCGCTCCCCCAGTTGACCGCCCCGCCCCGCGGCCCGCGCGGTCCGGATTGCAGGACGACGAAGCCGGGGAGGCTCGAGGATTCGCTGCCAATCCCGTAGGTGACCCAGGAGCCCATGCTCGGCCGGCCGAACTGCACGGTCCCCGTGTTGGCGAACAGCTTGGCCGGGGCGTGGTTGAAAACGTCGGTGGCCGCCGACTTGATGAAGGCCAGGTCGTCCACCACGCCAGCCAGATGCGGCAGCAACTCCGAGACCCACGCGCCCGACTCCCCGTGCCGCGCGAACTTCCGAACCGTTCCCAGTAGCTTGGGATGCTCCTTGGTGAAGATATCCATGAACGCGAACCGGCGCCCCTCGATGAATGAGTCCGGTATCGGCCGGCCGCTGTAATCCTGGAGCCGGGGCTTGTAGTCGAACAATTCGAGCTGGCTCGGCCCTCCCGCCATGAACAGGTAGATGACGCTCCGCGCTCGGGCCGGGAAATGCCCCGGACGGGCCACCATCGGATTCTCAGCGGCGAGACCGCGGCCGGTCGCCGGGGATCGCGTGGGATTGGCATCGCGCCCGCCGCCGGCAAATGCAGGGCGAACGTCGCCGAGGAGCGAGGAAAGGGCCATCGCCCCCAGCCCCATCCCGCAGTCGGCGAAGAAGTGCCGTCGCGTCCGCTCGCGCAACTCGCATTGCCGTGCCTGCCAGATTTCCAGATCGCCGCTCATGGTCGCTTTCGCCTCTCTCGCGATCACCACAAGGTGTAAAGCCTATCCAGGGTGGGTGAAACTCACAAGTGCCTGCGAATCCAGAAGATCGGTGGGTTTCACCCACCCTACTCGGACAGCCTCTCACTCGCGGGTCACAAACTCGTCGAGGTTCAAGAGGACCCGAGCGACCGTCACCCATTCCGGAGGCACTGCGTTGGTCCGCGTTCCGCGGGTGCCTGGACTCCGCGCGTTCCTCGATCAAGACCCTTTCCAGCATCTCGAGCTCCCGGTCCGCCGGCGGAACGCGCCAGACAGAGCAAGAAGGCATGCCGAAGCCGCTGGCGATCGGTCGCCGGATCCGGGCAATCCTCGAGAATCCGGGCCGCGAGCCCACCCGCGATTTCGAAGAACGCCGGGTCGTTCAAGAGGGTCAGCGCCTGGAGCGGTGTGTCGGATCGCAGCCGACGCGTACAGGTCTGCACGCCCCCGGGCGCGTCGAAGGTCGTCAAGAACGGGTGCGGCGTCGCTCGCCAGAAGAAGGTGTAGAGTCCGCGTCGGTAACGGTTCGGCCCGGTGTCGGCCTGCCAGGGACGTCTCATCTGGCCCAGGTTCATGACTCCCTCGGGCTGGGGTGGGAAGACGCTCGGGCCCCCGATGGCTCGCGTCAAGAGCCCGCTGCCGGAAAGGGCCGCGTCGCGAATGATCTCGGCATCCAGGCGGAGCCGCGACTGCACGCCACAGCAATCGATTGTCGGGATCGATCGCTTGCCCCTCCGGGCGAATTCGCGACGCCTGGCGGTACGTCGCCGAGCCCACGATCAGCCGGTGGATGGTCTTGAGGCTCCAGCCTCGATCCATCAGCTCGGAGGCCAGCCAGTCGAGCAGCTCGGGATGGCTGGGGGGAGAGCCCTGAGTCCCGAAGTCGTTGTCGGTCTCGACCAGGCCGCGGCCGAAATACGTCTGCCAGATCCGGTTGACCACCACGCCGCGCCGTCAGGGGATTTCGACGGTCCACCAGCCATCGAGCCAGGTCCATGCGGTCGGGGTTGGCTCCCGGGCTCGCGCCGGCCAATGGGGGCAAGACTCCCGGTACTCCCGGATCGACCGGCTCGCCCTTCCGGGTGAAGTCACCGCCCAGATGCACGAACGTCGGCGCGGAGGGCCTGAACGCTCGGAGACGACCAAGGTCGTGACGAACTTCGGCTCCGAGGCGCGGAGCCTGGTGAGCGTGGCGAATTCGGCCCGGAATCCCGTATCCTTGGCCATCATTAGCTCGACCAGCGCGCGGCGCTGGGACTGCGTCCGTTTCTCCCGCGGCGTGTCGAATGCCAGCCGGACATCAGCATCCTGGGCCTGCGTGAATTCGAGCGTGACCGTGGCCTCCCACCGTCGCTCCCGCTCGTCGAGATCCGAATGGTGTACAACCAGGTCGCGATGCAACCGATCGATCTCGTCTCGGACCTTTCGACGCCTGGCCAGCTCCGCCGGTGTGGCGATCTCCAGCTCGGGCTCGTTCGCGTTATTGAAGAAGGCGAAGAATCGGTAATACTCTCGCTGGCTGATCGGGTCAAACTTGTGATCGTGGCACTGGCGCAGCCCACCGTCAGTCCGAGGAACACCGTGCCGGTCGTGCTGACTCGGTCGACGATCGACTCGATGCGGAACTGCTCGGCATCGATCCCCCCTTCCTGGTTGATCTGCGTATTCCGGTGAAAACCGGTGGCGATCCGCTGCGGGAATGCGGCGCCGGGTTGCAGGTCGCCGGCGATCTGGTCGATCGCGAACCGGTCGAATGGCATATCGGCGTTGAAGGCGGCGATGACCCAGTCGCGGTACTTCCAGATCGAGCGCGGGGCGTCGATGTTATAACCGTTGGAATCGGCATAACGAGCCTGGTCGAGCCAGGGGCGTGCCCAACGCTCGCCGAAATGGGGCGAGGCCAGCAGGCGATCGACGACGCGTTCGTAACCGATTGACGATGGGTCGGACAGGAAGCCTTCGAGTTCGTCGGGCGACGGAGGTAGGCCGATCACGTCCAGGCTGACGCGTCGTAGCAAGGTCGCCGGATCGGCCGCCGGCGACGGTGCCAGGCCGGCCTGATCCAGCCGGGCCAGAATGAAGCGGTCAATCGGATTGCGCGCCCAATCCGCCGTGCGGACGTTGGGCACCGCCGGCCGCTTCGGTGGCAGAAACGCCCAGTGGGTCGCCACAGGCGGCACGCCTGGCCGCTCACCGGTCATCCCGTTCGCTCCCTGGTCGATCCAGGCTTGCAAGAGGGTGATTTCGGCCTCGCTCAACGGCGGACGTTTCAGAGGCATCCGCTCGGTGGTCCACTCCCCGCGTACCGAGAGGATCAGCGGGCTCTCCTCGCCCTTCCCCGGCAGGATGACCGGTCCGGCTTTCCCCCCCTTGAGAGCGGACGCGGACGTATCGAGCCTCAAGCTTCCCCGAGGCTTCACCGCGCCGTGGCAGGATACACAGTGGCGGGTCAGTATCGGCTTGATCTGGCCCGCGTAATCGACGGGCTTTGTCTTGCCGGAGCCCGGGGGATCACTCGCAACGGCGATCGTCGACACGGCCAGCGTCAAGAGGCTGACCGGCACCCTCCACATTCCCCATCGAATTCGATGCACAATAGGCATAAGTCGAATCACCAGCCTTGCTCGGCCTTCGATCGGCTGGGTCTTTGCCAAGGGATCGCGTACGAACGCAACCTCTCGCTCTCGATCCCGAGCCCTACCACTCTCCTTTCACAATACCCCAGCCTGGCGGGCCAATCCAGCAGATTCCGAACCTCGTCCACATGGAGTCACGCCGGTCATGCTGGCGGGGCGACCCAGCGGCCTTCTCTTGGACGCATTCACCGAGCCGTCTGCGCAGCTGGTGTCGACATAAGAAGAGAAAGCCCTCGGCCGGGAATCGCGTTCCGGGCCGGGGGCGTCGCAGTTACGCAGCAGTCACATCGTGAGTTGCATCAATACTGAGTCGGAGCTGACGACCTCATTGATGTTGCGAGTCGACAGCTTCTGATACACGCCGATCAGTGTCCCCGCCGCCACCGCTGAAGCCAGGCTTGTTGTCGGTCACCCCGAGAGGATATCCCGTGGCCGGATTGAATGGCCAGGTCTGATCGATTCCTTGATGAAGTGGACCGAGCCGTCCGCGAAGGCGAAGTTGGCACCACCGGGATGGAAGCTCGACACGCTGTCAACCCATGAGGGGTCATACTCCTGGGCGATCCGAGGGACCTTCTTGTACGCGTTGAGCGGATACAAGGTCGTGAAGAGCGTATCGCCGGAGACGCAGTCACCCCACCAGTTGTAGCAGATCGAGTCCGATGGGATGAACAGGCCGTTGGCCTTCTCGCTGTAGAGGAAGGTGTTGCTGGTTCCGTCCGTGATCGAGGCGATCGACGATGGGAGGAAGTGGAAAACACCGTTCATGGTGCTTTCGATCGTGGTAAAGGCCCCGCACGATGTCATCGTCGAGGGAGCAACGACCCCGCAATAGTACAAGATTTCGGGATGCCACGTCCCGGTCAACCCGGAATAACTGGTGTAGGCCACGGTCAGGCTCGGATTATCATCATAGACGCCGAAGCTGTTCCGCTTTCCAATGATCTGACCGTCGCTCGGGCACCAGAGCGTGGAGAGACCGGTCGCATACACGGTGCTGTTGGGGCCGGCGTAAATGCTCCGACTGAAGTTCATGGCATTGTACAGCGTCTGCTGCTCGAATTGTCCGAGCATGGAGACGAATGTGCTCTGATCTTCGACGAAGGTGTAGTTGAAGTCGATGTCCGGCTTCATGCATGATCCCGATCGGGAAGGTACCCTGCTGGTCATGGTAGTTCATGGCGGCCAGGGCGATCTGCTTGAGATTGTTGGTGCACTGGGCACGGCGGGCCGCTTCGCGGGCGGCCTGAACGGCCGGCAGCAGCAAGGCGATGAGGACCGCGATGATGGCGATCACAACCAGGAGCTCGATCAGCGTGAAGCCGCGAATCGAAGTGCGACGAGGAATCGAACGCATGAAATCACTCTCCCTTCGGACGACTTGGGGGACCACTCAATGAAGAGACTTCCAGGCCATTCGGTCTGGCCCGACGAGCATGACGAAAAAAATGTCGATGCAACCACTACTTCTTCTTCTTGGCTGCGGTTTCATCGGCCTTCTCTTTGATCTTGTCCAGCCGAGAACGAGCCCCTCCTGCGACCGGAGGGGTCTCAACCTTCGCAGGAGCTGTACCATCTCCACCGCAGCCAGCCGCGCCGAGCATCCCACCGAGGATGCCCAACCGTAAAAGTCCACGTCGACTCATCGGCGAAAGCGAATTTCTTGACATGCGCAACACTCAGGATGAAGGAGAACTTTTGGCCGGGAATGAACATGAGCATCCCGCGCGATCACCACGGGAGAGGAGGGAGACCTGCCTGTGAAAGCGCGGGAACGATCTGCCGGATTCAATCGCTGGGGACTGAGCTCGATCCCTGAGCGTAGCTATGATAAACCCTCCGTCGATCCCTGGGAAGTCACTACCAGAAAAATGTCAAACGAATTCTTTAAGAATTATCCATGTCGACTCCGTATCCGAATGAACTAGTAGATACTCTCATGGGGATGCCTGGGAGATGGTTCGAGACATGCTGGGTCGAGCGTCGCCTCAAGCATTTCCGATGGCCGAGTCCCGATTTCCGATGAGGTCGTCCAGGACCTGGAATCTGGGATTGGGAATCTCTCTCAGCTTGCGGCCGACGGTCCGAGTTAGTGCCGACGTCGTGCCGGCTGACAGGGAATCGGACCTACAGCCCGGCTTCGATCAATTGGACGGCCTCCGGTTCTGCCTGTCAGCCACTCTGGTCGGCCGAACAGCCGCGTCCGGGGTCGAGGAGAGACGATTCCGGTGGAGGCCCGTGACGGCCGGGCCGCCAGTGGGCGGCACTGCTGTGACCGAGACCGTGAAGCCGAACGACTTCTTGGAGACGCCCTGGAACGGGTCTCGCGTCCGGACCCAATCCGGCGGCAGCGAGGTGTCCGGGGAAAAGTCGGCGACGGCGTGCGAGTCACACACGCCGCTGCCCCGCGAGTCGAGGACGAACGTGGCCACCAGGGTATACCGCCCGACCGGCATGGCCGGCGACTTCCAGAGGAGGCAGGTGCTGGTTGCAAAGTTGGCCGCCGGTCCCTTCGACACGGAGCGACGGATAGGCCTGCGCCAGCGGCAGACCGGGCAGAGCGACGGGCGTCACGCTCACTTCCGCCCGGCGCACGCAGGCGCCTGCCCGACCCTTGCTGCGCACGAAACCGACCAGGGCCGTGTCGAGCATCAGCGAAACCGTCCGTACACCGGGATCTGAACAGGTGATCTCAAGATCTTGGATCAATTGGAAGGTCTCGGTGGCCGTGCCCGTGCAACCGAGGTAGCTATTCGCGGCCACCGTTCCCGTCATCGTGGCCGAGACGGTATTCGCCGCCGGCAAGGTAACGTCGATGAACCCTCCCTCAGCCCGGGCCAGTTTCTGTGCATGGGGTCTCACACATGCATGCCGGGCCTGGAGCGTTATCGTGTACGCTGGTGGAGGTGGTGATGGCGCATGAACGGGAGCTGACGATGGGATTGCCGGCGCGGCCGGGGGTTGGGCCAAGGCCCCCGCGCATGTCATCAGGTTCATTAGAACGGCGACCGCCGAGGTTTTCAATCGTCTCATCGCCTCGTCCTCCTGATCTCGCCGGACCATCCCGGCCTCGCGGACAAGAATCACTTTCAGAATAGAAAGATGACGTCGAATCCCAGCGTTAACTGGCTGCTTCGGGTCCCGTCGTTGTACGGGTGGGCGGATTGGGCCCAGTCATATCGCACCTCGGGTCGGAACCAGAGCCACGGTTTGGGCCGGATGTTCAGCCCCAGGGTCATCTCGTGAAAGGTACCGGCGACACCGGTCGCCAACCCATAGGGGTCCCAGAAGACCTCGGTCCGCCAGACGCCCGTGACCTTGTCGGTGAACTGGTAGAGGCACCAGTGGGCGAAGATGTATGACGCCGCGGCATGGGCGACATAGGGATCATGCCCATAGCCGAGGATCATGGGATCGAAGAGACTGTCAAACTGCAGGGCCTGGGTGAACTTGTCGGTCCATTTGTAGGTGAGGGTCCCCGAGACATAGCCTCGGCGGCTCTGGTTGTAGTACGGGTTGAGCTTGCCGGCCAGAAACGGCGGCGGCGGCACACCTTCGGGCACGTAGGGCGCATTGGCCGGGGCGAATCGCGGGAGTTGATCGTACGCATCAGCTCCGCCGAAGATCAGATTCAACTTCTGATTGCGCGACGTCCACGACATTTCGCCGAGGAAGCCCCATTTGTACGGCTCGTTGGGCCAACGGTCGTAGCCATCCAGAGTCCCGAGCACGAGATTGAGCCGCTCGGAGAGGTGCAGCGCAGCGATGGCACCGAAGAACGTGAACGGTGTGTAGACCAGGTCGTAGGGCATCGACATCAAGGGGCGGGAGACCGCCGTTGCACTCTCGAAGCCCATCAAGGAGTAGAACCGCCCGGCTCGGAGGTCGAGGCCCCTGGGCGTCAGGACCGGCAGGTGGACCTCGCCATAAATCTGGGGGAGGTCGATGCCCGCGAAGTGGTTGATCGGGAACGCGCGGTCGAACAGGCCGTAGTCCTTGGTTAACTGCCAATCGTTGCCGAAGAGGAAGTCGAAACGAAAGCCGAAGTTGACCACATCGTTCTGTTCGAGCGGGTCGTCGAGCACGAGGTAATACTGGTTGCCCATCCACTGGTTGGACAGATGGTCGGGATAGATGGAGAAATTCTCGCGGTTAGCAGGCATGCCATTGGTATCGCCGTTGAAACTGTTCTGGATCCAACCATAGACGCGAACCTGGCGATCCTGGAGACCCAACGCATTGTTGAGGAGCAGTGGAGTCGGTGCGGGCGATGACGGTGGAGGCGCCGCCGATTCAGTAGTCGCTCCGGGTGTGGGGAGACGTACACCTGTGACTTGTGCTTCTCCGGGTGCACCCGGCTGGAAAATCGAGGAAGGAACGTTCGACGGCGATCGCGACCGACTCGAGGGCGGCTGGGATTCCAACCTCGGTTGCTGGACGCGACGAACGCGTCTCAACCAGAAATCCCGCAGCCACGACGATCGCCGCCGGCTTTCGGGCTCGTCCCGTTTCGGCGGCTCGGCCGAGAGCACCGACCGACCAGCCGTCGGCTCGGCGGAGGACGACGGCATCGCGGTGCTCATGGCTCCGGGTACCGCTGGCGGCGGGTCGTCTCCCGGTTCGCCGGCACCGGCCGACCTTGCCGCGCACGCCCCCCAAATCGCGACGGCGAGCCATACCCACCGGCAGAGCGTCTCCGCGCGACTCGTTCTCATTCCCGTCCTGCGACAGCACTTACTCCTGTCGTTTCCCTTGTCGATCTTCTATAACATCGGCTATCAACTTTCCCAAATTGAAGGATTATGACGGTCGGCACGGATAATTCGAGACCACGTTGTGAACCAGGAGCACGTGAAATGACGGCCTCTTGCTTGGTCCTCGCCATCGGGATTGCGTCGCTGGGAAACGGATTGGAGTCGGCGCGTGTGGAGAATCAGCCACCCGCCCGCGACGAGTTCTTGGTAATCCCGCTCCGGATCCACATCCTTCAGTCTCGCGACCTGGACCTGGCCAACTGCAAGCTCCGCGATGCCGACGTCACGCGGATCGTCGGCAAGCTCAACGCCATCTGGAAGCCGGCGGCGGATTCACTTTGGAATCGAGTCGATCGTCCGCGAGCCGACCGCCCAGACGAATCGATTCCTTCTCCTGGTCGAGCTCAACAAGGGGCAACTGGGGATCCAGGACTTCCAGCTACTCTTGCCGAAGCAGAGCCAGGCGTTCGACGGCCTCAACGCCTACTTCTTCCACGAACTGCCGTTCAACGGGGCCTACCTCGGTGGCGACAACGTCATCCTTCAGGAGAAGGCCGAGCTCAATGCGGTCGAGGGGGGAACGGACGAGCCGGTCGCGCGGGTGCTCGGCCACACGCTCGGCGTCGCCCTGAGTCTGCGGCCGAAGCGGGAGCCACGAACCAGCCTGCTGGCCCTGGGCACGACCGGGGTCGCACTGGACGACGCCGAGTCCGAGCGGGTCCGCCGCGTCGCGAAGACGGTCCCGGGAGCCATGACCGTGGCAGAGGCTCGCCGGGCGGCGGAGGCCGCTCAGGCGTCGGGCCAGTCTGAGCGGGCGAAACGCCTGCGGGCCTGGCTGGCCGAGATCCCAGGCGAGACGAAAACCCAGTAGGATATCGGTCATCTGGAATTCCACGAAGATGTGCGCATGGCGCCGAGATGCTACGAAGGAAAGTATGTGAGAAGGTAGGGAAGACCCACTCCCAGCAGGACGACGAGATAGATCAGTCCGAACACGAATCCCAGGACCCAGAAATCCTTGCGGGGGATGAACCCGCTCCCAAAGTAGACCGGTGCCGGTCCCGTGGCATAAGGGGTGAGCACGCCCATCAGCCCGATCGAGTAGGCCAGCACGAGCGCGAAGACCTTCACGGGCATGCCGGGGAATGACACCCCCGCCACAAGGAGTGCGGGGAAGACGACCACCGTATGGGCGGTCAGACTGGCGAAACAATAATGGACCACGAAGAAGAACGACACCAGCACGATCAGCGCGGTCAGCGGTGATACGCCGATCAACTGCCGCGACACGCCCTGCGAAGCCCAGGTGACTACCCCGACGCGGTTCAGGCCGTCGGCCAGGGTCAGGAGTGTCGCGAAATAGATCAGGGTGTCCCAGGCGGCACGGTTGCCGACAACCTCGTTCCAGTCGAGTACCCGAAGCAGCACCATCAGCGAGACGACGGCGAGGATTGTGGTGGTCGCGTTGATCCGCTCCGCCCCGAACACCCAGAGAAGAAACGCCAGGAGGATCAACAGCCCCAGGACCACTTCTCGAGCCGAGAGCTTGCCCATCCTCAGCAGCTCCGCCTCCGCCCAGGCAGGGACATCCGGACTCGATCGGATCTCCGGCGGGTAGATGACGTACACGAGCAGCGGCAAGACCGCGATCAGCAGCGCTCCGACCGGCAAGAAGCCCAGCAGCCATTGGGACCAGGTGATGTCAATCGCCGTCTCGTGACGCACCAGGCCGAGTGCCAGGAGGTTCGGCGCGAGTGCGGTCAGGAACATCGAACTCGTTACGGACGTGGTGGCGAACGCGGTCCACATCAAGTAAGCACCGATCCGCCGAGCCGTCGGTCCCGGCGCCGAACCGTAGAGCGCGGGGATGTTCCGGACGATCGGGAAGATGACCCCAGCACTTCGGCCTGTGTTGGACGCCGTGAAGGGCGCGATCGCCAGGTCGGCCAGCATCACGGCGTATCCCAGGCCCAGCGTACTCCTCCCCATCAGCCTCACCAGCGACAGGGCGATCCGGCGCCCGAGCCCGGTCTTCTCGTAGCCGGTGGAGAGCGTCAGCGCGCCGAAGATGAGCCAGACGGTGCCGTCCGAGAAGCCGCTCAGCCCCCACTTGATCGCATCGGCCGGCTTCGGGACCACAAGGCCGAGCATCGTGGCCGCCGTGACGCCGATCAGCCCGACGGCCGCGGGTGGGAATGGCTCGAGCACCAGGGCGACGATCACGCCCGCGAAGAGTCCGAGATAATGCCAGGCATTGCGCGAAATCCCCGCGGGATGAGGGATCAGCAGGATCGCCAGCCACACGACGAGGGGCGCCACGAACCGCCAGGATGACCTCATCGTGTGTTCCGGCCCCCGTGTTGAAACCCAGCTCCCCTCGATCGCGTCCGCAACGAAAGCCCAGTGTATGCGATCGCGGCGGGATTCAACGGCTCAGAAGACCGAGTGCCAACCGCCCGTAGCCAAGTCCTCGGCGCGAAGCTGAATATAGACGAGCGTCTGGCTGGCAACGATGAAGACGGGTATGGCAACCAGGCAGATGACCGTCAGGCCCATGGCGAGCCAGAGGAACCGGAGCGCACGCCCGGGGGATTCGGCCACGGCATCGAAGGGAGCGGCATCCTCCGAGGCGGGCCGGAGTGCCAGATCGCCGATGAGTACGACCAGGCCGAGCATCGCCAGGCCCCAGCCGAGCGTCTCCGGCTCGAGACAGTCCTGGATGACCATCACCACCGGATCCGGAGCCAGACTCCAAACTCGGTTCTGGCCCGCCTGGATGCCATCGACCAGGCGACCAATGCCGGGCGGAACACCGGGCGAGAACTGCGATGATGAGGGCAGGCACTTGAGGGCGGAAAGGCAGAGCAGGCCCAACACACCGAGCCGGAACAATGCCGAGCAGCGGGCGAGCCACCGCGGTCGCTCGCGACCCGGACGTGCCGCGACGGTCCGAGCGGCCAGACCAGCCGCGAAGAGGCCGAAGCCGCCGAGTATCGCCAGGACGTCGGCGGCACCGAGTACCTGACGGAAGCCATCCGCAAAGCAAGGATGGATCGCGGGAATGGTGACGATCGCGATATAGGTCCCCAGCCCGATCGTAGTAAGGAGTGTCAGCGCGCAGGAGCCACCCGCGCCGGGTCGTCGCCCAGGGGCTCGGCCCGCCGTGGCCGCTCGAAGTCGCGCGCGACGATCAGCGCCAGCCCCATACAGACGATGCCGGCCACTCCCGCATCGATCCCCGCTCGCAGCAGGCGAGTCGCCAGGCTGGGATTTCGAACGAGGACATGAGGCATCGCGTTCGATGACCGCTTCGAGAGCCACCAGGACGAGTTGGGGGAACAAGGTCCGCCAGCCGGGCTGGGCCAGGAAGAGGAGACCAGCGAGCGTCGCCAGAGGCACGAACAGCCAGTAAGGCCGGGGACGCCGCGGTCGAGGGGCCCCCAATGATCCCACCCGATCCCATGCCCAAGCTCAGGCCCAGCATCGCCAGGAGCCCGCAAACGGGTAGCATGGCCTCCCGTTTGTGGTATGCATCACTCCATCCGGGTTGCTCTGCGGACAGCACGCATGTAAGCCACGAAATCGATCTGGAGGACGTCCCACGCCTGGGCCAGGAAGCTCACGAGAACCGCGACCGCCGCGACACGCCAGGCGATCGAGCTCAGGAGGCTGATCCGATTCCCTGGCTCCGGATCGACCCCTGCCGACGAGGCCGAGGAGGGCTCGCACCAGGACGAAGATCAGGAACACGGCCAACACCTCGAGCGCGACGCCCAGCGTCCGCTCCAGGGGCACGTTCGAATTGGTACTGGACGGCACGATGCGATTCGTCCAGGATTCCCGCGCTCCCCGAGCCAGGCCCGCCGCGACGCCGGCCGCCAGCACCATCAGCATCAGGTTCGCCAGGCTGATCTGCCATCGCGGACGATCGTGCGTCCGAACCCTCCAGCTCGACTTTCGTGCTCATCGGCGTGACCTCCGGCACTCTCCTTATCCCTTAGTCTACGACAAATGTAACGAGATTTCGGCGTCGGGAGAAGGCCGGAAGGACCAAACCGAATCGCGCGAATCCGCTTTACTCAGTCCTCGGAAACGCCGGTGTAATCTCGACCGGAGCCACAAGGTGCGAACCATCGGATGCCTCCGGGTGTCCGGCAGGCGACGGACCGGTTTGCCCCACCCTCTTGACGAAGATCGGAGTCCGACTGCGATGAACCGCGACTTGATCGAATCGTTCGCCGCCGGTGGCGAGATCCTACGGCGGGCCGTGCAGGGCCTGTCTCGCGAAGACCTGATCGCCCGGCCCGGACCCGGAGACTGGTCGATCCAGGAACTGGTCATCCACATGGCCGACAGCGACGAGATCGCCATCGATCGCATGAAACGGATCGTGACCGAGGACAATCCCCCCCTGCTCTACGCCGACGAGTCGGCCTACATCGACCGCCTCCTGCCCCACGAGCAGTCAATCGAAGATGCCCTGACACTCGTCGAAGTCGGACGCAGGCAGTGGAGCCGCGTGCTCCGCAGGCTGCCCGACGAGGTCTTCTCCCGCACGGGAACACACAACCGGAAAGGCGTCTTGACCCTTGGCGAGATGGTCGTCAACTACACCAAGCATCTCGAGCATCACCTCGTCTTCCTGCGAGCCAAGCGCGAGCGGCTGGGAAAGCCCGTCGAATCGGCAAGTTTCACGGCTTGAACCTTTGCGGTGTCAACGGCCCGGCCGTGAGCTGGCTCAGGGCCGCGCGCATCCGCTCGAGCGTCGACCGGGCGTCCGGGCTGGCGGCGAGGTTGTGCTGCTCGTTGCCGTCCTCGGGGAAGCGAAACAGCTCCTCGCGGGCGTCGGTGTCGCGGCGGATGTAGCTCCAGCCCTGCTCGACCAGGGCCGCCAGCGGCCAGTTCCGCTCGGAGAGCGGCGATGGATCGGGATTGATCGCGTCGCTGGGCACCACTTCCGAAAGCACCTGCTCCGAGCCGGAGAATTCGGCGCGCGCCGGTCGCCTGCCTGCCGTTCCAGAACCGCGCCAGAGAATCGCCCGGGAACGGAGAGGGGACCTTGAGCCCGGTCAGGTCGACGATCGTCGTCGCCAGGTCCCGAAGGCTCACCGTCTCGGTGACAATCCGTTTCGAGGCGGTCTTGGCCGGCGGGATGATCACCAGCGGAACGTGCAGCTCCGTCTGGTACAGACTTGTTCCATGGCAGAACACGCCCGGGTGCTCACCGAAGCTCTCGCCGTGGTCTGACACGACGATCACCCAGGTGCGTTCCAGATCGTCACGGCGATCGAGCTCGTCGAACAGCCGTCCGAGCTGCTCATCGAGGTCCGCGACGCAGTCGTCGTACGAGTCGTACACGAACCCGAGATCCTGGGGCGAAAGTCCATGCTTCTCGAGTGACCACCAATTTTGAATCAGTGCTCTTTGATAGCCATTCCTGGGCCCGATCCCGAAGCGGTGCATTCTCTCTGCGTGGAAGCTCATAGGGCCAATGGGCATCGAAGTAATTCAAGAAGGCAAAAAACGGGCGATCTGGGGGCCGCCGTGCTAACCAATCGAGGAACTGGTCGATTGACCGTCTGCGCCTCTTTTCGATCGCTGGCCACGAGCCACGAGATGTATTTTCCATAGAGCTGCGAGGGCGAGAGATCCAGGAGATTCTCCAGGAAACCGTCCAGCCACCGCAGCCCTTCCAGGGGCCGCTTGACCAGGCTCGCCATCCTGAAGGCTGCGAGATAAGGGAATATGAAATCCTGGTACTCGGTAAACCCGCGGCCCAGCCCCGAGTCGCTCGCACAATACTGAGTGTTGGCGATGAAGCCCGCCGTGGCGTAGCCCTGGGAAGAGAGGAACTCAGCCAGCGTGGGATACGTCTGGTCGAGCGGGGTTCGCCAGCTTGCGGAAAGCTCGTGAGGCCATCGTCCGGTAAACATGCTCGCATGCGACGGCAGCGTCCATGACGACGTCGACTGCACGAAATCGAAGCGAATGCCGCGCTCGGCCAGCTCGACCAGGGTCGGGCTGGTCGGGCGCTCGTAGCCGTACAGGTTCGTGTGGCCGGCCGCGACCGCGTCCAGCACGATCAAGATGACGTTCGCGGAGCGATCGGCCGGCAGGGGCCGCGCCGCTCGCGCCACTCTTTGAGCCGGTCTCCTCCCCAGAGAAACGCCGCCGGCATCAACACCAGCAGGGCGGCCACCGGGAAGCTGAATCGAGCCAGCCGTCCGAATCCGGCGGCGCGGCGCTCCAGGAAAGGGACCACGTTGGTCGCGATTCCGAGCACGATGACCAGCCAGGCGAGACCATAGATCTGGGGAAAGGCAACCAGCAGGCAGGGAAGCAGCGTGAGCGCGCACAGCAATCGCGCGGCCAGCCAGCTCCCCCGCCGCGGCCATACCCAGGCAACCAGGGACAGGACGACACCCAGCCCCAGGAACAGGCAAAGGTTCGTCATCGGAATGATCCACAGGAAGTGCCGGCTCATTCCATAGAGACGGCTGGGATCGAACGTGTGCTTGCGCAGCACGATCGTTACCACCTCGAGCAGACCCGAGACGACCCCGCACCAGGCGGAAAGGCCCAGAATCGAAAAGGGGCCGAGGGGGCGAGCGACCGGATCCTGGGACATCGAGCCGGCCCCGCTGACTGGCTTGACAACGGCAGTTCGACGAAACATCATGGATGTGGATTGCGGCTAGAGAGCTTCACGATGGGGTTGCGCACAGCTCGACACCAATGGCACTCAGACTAGCCCGACGCGCCAGCGAGGAGAATGCCGTCGGACCCTCGCTGGCTAGTGTGGTGGCCGATTCGGCCTCGGTGTGCGCTACTCTGGGGTTAAGGGCTCTAAAAACCCGAAACCGGGCCGGGTGATGCAGCGTTACGGCCGGAGAGAGCCTGGATCAATCCTCGGCCCAAGTCCGAACTTAGCTTAGCACTGCAAAGCAACGAGAGCAAGAGAACCGAGCGAGTGGAGCAAGGCCGTTCGGCCGTCGGCGGTCGACCAGGCTTCGGAGGTCGAGGCCGGGGGACGCGGTGTTGATGGAGATCCACGGGATCGAGCTGGAGCGAAGATCGGCGACGGCAAAGAGCGGCCGACCGTGGAGGCTGGTGGTGCCGGCGGTCTTGATCGTGGCGATCCTTTCCGTGGGCGGCTGGAGGTGGTGGCAGGTCCGGCGATACCAGAGGGCGATGGCGGAGGTCAACGGACTGATGGCAGCCGGCCGGCACGGCCTGGCCGCGCGAAACCTGGCCGCGCTCCTGGCGTGGAAGCCAGGCTCGGATGAGGCCATGTACCTCCTCGGAGTCTGTGAACGGGCGCGCGGGCGGCCCGACGCAGCCGCCGATGCCTGGGCGCGCGTGCCCCCGGATTCTCCGTTCTGGAGCCAGGCGATCGTGGCCTGCTCGGACCTGAAAATCGATCGCGGATTGCTGGCCGAGGCGGAGCAGCTCATCAAGCTCGCCCAGCGAAACGCTCCCGATTACGCGTCCATTCTGAACGTGGTTCTCGCTCCGATCTATCGCCGGGAGGGCCGCTTCGAGGAAGCCAGTCGACTCATCGAGGAGGAGTGGGAAGGACTCGACCAGAAAGGCAGAGGGGCCTCGGAGAATGCAATCCATCTGGTTCGGTTGCACATGGATCTCATGCGGGCGAGGGCCCAACCGGAGACACCCCGCGCCTACTTTGAGCAGGCGGCGCAGCGTCGCTCCCGACGACGATCGCGTGTGGCTGGGCAGGGCCAATCTGGCGATTCGCGACGGCTCATTCGATCTGGCCGCACGATTGCTCGACGCCTGCCTGCGGCGCCGTCCCGACGATGTCCCGGTCTGGCGCGCCAGGCTCAACTGGGCGCTGGCGACGAATCAGCTCGCGATGGTCCTGCAGGCGCTCGAGCATCTGCCGGCCGATGACTCCGCTCCGGCCCAGATTCACAAGCTGACCGCCTGGATCGCCAGGCAACGCGGTGATCTCGAGTCCGAGCGGCGCGCACTGGAACGCCTCATCGAGGTCGATCCTGCCGATTTTTCCGCCCTCGACAGGCTGGCCGAGCTGGCCGAGAAAGCCGGCCAACCGGAGCGCAGTGCCGAGCTAGGCCGGCAGAAAAACGAGATCGAGCGGCTCCAGGCTCGATATCAGAAGCTCCAGGCCCGAAACCAACCGACCCGGGACGCCGAGGAGATGGCCCGGCTGGCAACCAGACTCGGCCTTGGATTCGAGGCGAGAGCGTTCCTGACCATCGCCGTTTCGGCGAACCCGCGCCGTAACGACCTTCGTGACGAGCTCCGCCGGCTCAGCCGGCCACCGAGAGCCAACGCACCGCCGGGACGCACCCTGGCGCAGGCGATCACTCCTGAGCGCAAAGCATTGGCCGATCCGGCGGTTGAGAACGCCCACGGAAAAGCGGACGGGAATCGACACTTCTCGCCGAGCACCATGCGGAGCATCCCATCTCGTTCCCACGCTCGGTACACTCACGAAATAACTTCCCGATATCAGCAACCAGAACTCGTTCCCACGCTCGGAACGCCGACGAAATAACTTCCCGATATCAGCAACGAGAACTCGTTCCCACGCTCCGCGTGGGAATGCCGTCTGCGACGCTCCGCGTCGTCTTCGCGAACGCCTTCCCACGCTCGGAACGCGGACGAAATCCGCTCCCGGTTTCTGGGGGAACGGGTGCTCCAATTCCCGGAAGTTGTTTCGTCAGCGTTCCCTGCGTGGGAATGCCGTCTTCCACGCTCAGCGTGGTCGGCGGAGGCCCTCGGACGCGGGAGCGTCCCAGACGGCATTCCCACGCAGAGCGTGGGAACGAGATTGAGTCGTTGGCTCATTTCGGGTTGCGGCAAAAGTCCGATGGTGTTAACCGAGGAGTGTCCGGGAATCGGCTCGGTCACTGACTTGCGGTCAGTTCTGGCGAAACCGCCAAAGCGGTTGGGCAAGCCGATCTCGTCCTGATTCGCTCCACAACCCATCTCGGCCGACGAACCGAAAAACCATTCCACCCGCGCCAACAAAGTGACCGCTTGGGGTACAACCTATCGGACACCACGGGGGCGCAGGGCCAGTGAACGACAGCGAGTCGGGGGACCGCTTGAGACAGAGCCTGGACGACCGGGCATCGCGCGTGGACTTTGTCCGCGCCGTGGTATGCCGGCCTGTTCCGGTGGTTCTGCCGCCTGACCGGCTCCTCCGACCGGGCGGCCGACCTGACTCAGGAGACCTTCGCGGCGTTCTGGGTCTCGCTCGACCGAATCCGCTCGGACGTCTCGCTGAGGACCTGGCTCTACGCGATCGGCCGAAACCTCTGGCGCAAGCAGGCTCGCGACCAGAGGAATCACCGGGAAGAACTCCCCGAGTTCGTCCTGGACGGCGCCCCATCACCCGGACGCAGGGCCGAGGATCGCGAATTCCGCGAGGCGGCCGAGCGGGCGGTCACCGAGTTGCCCGACGACCTTCGTGAGGCGTTCACTCTGCGATTCTGGCACGATTTCGGCTACGACGAGATCGGGGCGATCCAGAGCGTGACCGCCGGCGTGGCCCGCTGGCGGTTCTTCGCCGCGCGACGGCGATTGCAGGAGAAGCTTGCGGCCTGGGATCCGGAACGAGACCGGGCCGAGGAGGATCAACATGCGCGATGAGTTACTCCCGGATGGCGAGCCCGCCGATCCGACACCGCTCGATCGCCGGTTGCAGGCGATCGATGCCGGCGCAGTCCCTGACGACTTGCTGGGCCGTTGCCTGGCAACCATCCCCGGTTCGGATCGGGATTCGGTTTCCCGCCGGAGGCCCTTGGCCGGCTGGAAGGCGAAGGCCACCGCCGCAGCCGCGGCCGTGTTCCTGATCGGGGCCATCGGCGTCGTCGCGCGGCCTCGCCCCGCCGACGCGGCACAACTCCTGAAGGCCGTGGAATGGGCCTGGACCAAGGTCCCGGCGTCCCATTCCGTGAGTGCTGACGCGACGGGCAGGCGGCACGCGGCGTGAAGAGACATGGTTCGTCCGCGACAAGGGCCGCCGCGAGGAAGTGCGCAACAAGGATGAGCTGATCGCCGTGTTTGTCCGAAACCGCCGATGGGATTTCCGCTGGGATGTGCGAGGCCGGATCGTCGCCGCGTGGTCGACCGACCTCGCGACCGGCCACCACAACCCGGAAGCGGATGGGCTCGTGCAGGACAGCGAGGCATTGCTTCGCTGGGCGGAGTCGAACCGCGCCGAGATCCGCGTCGAGCCCGACACGATCGAGGGCCGTCGGGCTCGGAAGATTGTCTTGCGATGGCCCGGCCCTCCGAACGGAGGAGCCGTGCCGCGAGCCGAGACGATCTGGTTCGATCCCGAGTCGCTTCGTCCGGTGAAGCGCCTCGTCGAGTTTGACGATGGGCAGTCGATCGAGACCCGGATCGACTATCCGGCGCCCGACGCTGTTGCGGACGACCTCTTCACGTTCCGGCCGCCCCCGGACGTGGTGATCGAGATCAACGATCCCGACCTGGGTCGGCAGGTCTATTCCGAGGCCCAGAGGCGGCCGGCCGATCCGGCCCCACGCATTCAAAAAGGAGGCGAGTGATGAGAATACTGCTCCCGACCCACCGAGCGACGATCATCCTGGGCACGATGGCACTCGTAGCGGGCCTGACGGCCCAGGGTGCCGACACGCCGGAGGCACTCGAAATCAAGGCACGTCTCTTGCGGCAGGCGCAGCGCATCCAGAGCCTGGACGTGTCCTTCAAACTCGAAGCCAAGACCCCGTTGAAACCGGAACAGTTGCTCGCGATGTCCGAGTTCCGGAACCAGATCTCCCTCCCCAAGGACGAATGGCGTATCGCGTTCAAGGGGACAAAGCGGTATTCCCGCCAGCTCCAGCCCGAGCGCATCAACGGTCTGGGACCGATCGACGAGTTCGGCGGGAGGCCCCCACAACCGGTCGACCCCAAGGCGCCGGCATGGGTCCGCGAAAACCAGAAGAAGATGATCGAGCAGTACGAACGAGCGGTGGCGCCAGGTCAAGGCCCAGAAGGCACGGGGACACGCTCCACGGCCCAGAGATCCCAACGTGCGTCCCCTGCATGGAGCGAGACGTGACCCGGGCCTTCAACGGCCATACCCTCTGGATGCGGCGGCCGAGGTCCGAGAAGGTGATCGACTATCAAATCTGGCCCGCCTCGTCGGAGGCCAACTGGTTCCAGCCTTCGGCCTACCAGACAGCGGCGGGGTTGTTCGTGCCGGACCCGACCGCGAACTCGATGGCGCGAAAAGTCCAGGCGATGTTCCAGATGGCGGAATGGGTCAAGGAGCATTCGTACGAGCTCGAGGAAAAGACGGACGTCATCGACGGCTCGACCTGCGTCGTTCTCAAAGGGAGTCTCAACTCGATCCTCCAGCCCGCCATGTTCGTCGGCAACCTGACCGACCGGATCTGGCTCGACCGCGACCACGGCCTCGCGTTGCGGAGACGCGAGTTCTCCCGAAATGGTCAAGTCCAGATGCGATGGGAGAACTCGGAGCTCCGAGAGGTTGAACCGGGCGTCTGGCTGCCCACTCTCTGCCGCCACCATGCGTTCGCCGACGACGCCCCGCCCGAATGGAAGGGCAAGCCCGTCATGACCGAGGAGGTCCGCGTGCAGAAGATCGAGATCAACCGCGTCACCGATGACCTGTTCGACATGACCCCCCAGAAAGGCGACCACATCGAAGATCTGCGCGGGATCCTCCGAGGGAAATGAGGCGCTTCACGAATGGTTTCGCGCACAGCTCGACGCGAACGCCAGTCATACCAGCCCGAAGCGTCCGCTCGTGAGTGGCTGGTCCCCGCCGGAATTCACGCGCTGGCGCTTCGGGCTCGGAGGGTGGCCGATGCCGACGCTGTGTGTTCGCCTCATTCGTTGAGCGAGCTAAGAGCGCTTCACGATTGGACGGACCACGCGACACACCGTGGTGGAGTGCGGTCTTTCCGGCGGCCTGAAGGGCCGCAAGGAGCCCAGCCCGGGGTGAAACCCCGGGGACTGGCCGACCCTACAAGACTCCGCGGCCTGAAAGGCCGCAGGACTCGGCAGAGCCCGTCTCCGGCACCCTTTCAGGGTGCAATGCCAGGAGCCTGCGACCGAGTCCCGGGGTTTCACCCCGGGCTGGGCTCCGGCGGCCCTTCAGGCCGCGGGAACGACCGCACATCCCTGCGGTCATTGCGTGCGCAACCCAATCGTAAAGCGCTCTAGCGGATGTCCATCGGTCCGTGATCTTCTCTTGCGGATTGGGTCGGATTGCGTCAGCCTGAACTGCGACGGATTGGAGTCCAGGATTCGCGGTTTCGATGGAGACTTGTTCGTCATGCACGGCGCGTGGAGGAAATGGGCGTCGATCATTCTGCTCCTCTCCCCGGGACTGGCCCAGGCCCAGGCCACGAGATCGGTGGAAGTGCCGATCGGCCAGGCGGGCGAGGTCCAGGTGGCGGAGATCGTCTCGCGGCTGGCACAGGCCAGCGGGGTCGCCTTCGAGCGGCCCGCGGCCAGCCTGACCTTGTCAACCCAGGGACTCGCGCGCGCTGACGAAGGCGCTCCTGTCGGAGACGCTCGGCCCCGAGGTCGCCATCACGTTCCAGCCCGGAAGGATGGTCCTGACAGTGGACGATCGGATCCTGGCTCCGGGACGGCGTGCGGAGTGGCTGGGGCGGCTCCGCGAGCTGGCCGATCGCGCGACCGAGGCCTCACGTCGGCGCGAGCTCTACGGGATGCGGGCCCTGCCCTCCTATCGAGCCGAACGACCCGACGCGGCCGACCATCTGCCTGGTCCACGGCCTGAATTCTTCCTCCGGCGGGTTTGTCCACATGATCCCCTGGCTCGAAGAGGCCGGTTATGGCCTCGTGGTCTACGACTACCCGTTCAACCGGCGGATCGAGGATTCATGCGCAGGGTTCGCGCGCGATTGGGCCGCGTTCCGCCGTCAGACCGGCGACAAGCTCTCGTGGTCGATCGTGGCCCACTCGATGGGGGCACTGCTGGCGCGATCGCTGGTCGAGGACGACGCAACCTGGGCCGGCGACGTCAACTCGATGGTCCTGATTGCCCCGGTGAATCAGGGCTCGAACCTGGCGAGGGTGCAGACGGTGCTCCAACTGATGAACGGTCTCCAGTCGATCAACGAGAAGAAGACGTCCAGGGCGATGATGCACCTTTCCGACGGTCTCGGTCAGGCGGCTCAGGACATGCTGCCGGGGAGTAAATTCCTCACCGGCTTGAACCGGCGTCCGCGGCGGAAAGGGCTGCCGTACCACATCATTGCCGGCGACAGCGGCTTCCTGACCCGCGATGCGAGGGCGCAGATCGAGGCCCGGCTGGACGCGTTGAACCGCGGCTCCGGCCTGTTCGGCCGACTGACGCAGGCGGCCACCACAGACCTCCCGGAGATCCTCGACGAGCTGACCGACGGCACGGGGGATGGCAGCGTCGCCGTGAAGCGAACCCGGCTCGAGGGCGTCGCCGACCCTGTGATCCTCCACGCCAACCACGCCGAGCTGATCGCGCCCCCCTGCTCTTCGCCGACCCCGGTCCGGTCGCCTGCATGCCGGACCTCTTGCGGTTTCTCAAGGCGGATCGAGAACGGAACGACACGAACCGAGGGCGATGAACGACACGGACCTCGGTCGAGTGGGGCTGGTGTCAGGAGGACCAGGGTCGTCGAGTAGCTCAGCGGTTGGAGGCATGCCTCACCGGCTCGGTGGCGGCTTGCGTGTATCTCTCTGCATGACAACGCACCGCCCCGCTGGCAGGGGTGGTTCCGTTGGTTGCCAGCGTGGGTCAACGCCGACCGAGGACCGTTCCTGGACCGATTCGATCTGGACGTAGCGGTGGCTGTATCGACCGCTACCCTGGACTGTCATCAAATTGCCCTTCTCGATGCCGTCCGCCGAGCCCAGATCGAGCTTCGCGTGACCTCCCTCTGTCACCTCAACGATCCGTCCGATGACAAGGTTATCCCGGAGATAGGCCGCCCATTTCTCGGGAAGCTCGGGGACCCCGTCAACTCGAACCGTCGGTTCCTGGAGATAGAAAGCTCCTCGCTCCCTATCGCGAGGCTCATCGCCCTCGACGATCGCGTCGCAGAATTCTTGCAACTCGTCCGATCCGATCAAGTAACAACGGCCTCCCCAGCGGATGGGAAATAAGTTCCGTTCGATCTGTGAACTGGTGGATCGCGGCTCGGAGAGAGTTCGATGTCCGCCCCGAGCCTCCACACATAGCCTGATTCTCGATTACAAACTCCGGTGCATCCTGCGAGAAAGCTCGAATACCGGCCATCCGGGAGGATCGACAAGCTCCAGCCTCCTCCGTGGCCGAACCCCTTGTGGTATTCGCCGGAGATGTCCGATAGATCGCTCACGGTATCGGGAACCGCAGGTGGATATCGATAAGTTCGGTCAAAGTCTGAGCCAGGAAGGAGCAAGCCCATCAGGAGCCCAACCACCGAAGCGACGACGACCACGTCGAGCAGGGTTGGTTTCTGTCGTAACACGGAACAAGAAGATGAGGACATGAGCCTGGTCCTGGCGAAAGCGGTAGCCGGAACCTCGGAAACCTACGTCCATTGTTGGAGGATCACCCGAGGTCTGTCAAGCTGGGATGCTGCCCCTCATTGTCCTCAGCAGGAGCGAGGGTCTTGGGATTTGGCGCCGGTTCGATTAATCTGATCCAACACCAGGGATCATCCCGCCCTCAATTGTTGACAAGGAAGCTCCGATGTCGCAGACCGTTGTGACTCCGAAAGATGCCGTGCCATCCCCAGGCACAGGGCAAGACCGGCACCCGGCGGGACTCTACATCCTGTTCGGTAGCGAGATGTGGGAGCGGTTTGGCTTCTATACGGCCGCCGCGGCGATGACTCTCTACCTTCAGCGCGGCGGTTTCGGCTGGTCCAAGACTCAGGCAACCGATCTCTGGTCGAACTACCTCATGTTTGTCTACGCCACGCCACTGATCGGCGGGTGGCTGGCCGACAAGTTCCTGGGGTATCGCCGTGCGGTGCTCATCGGGGGGCTCTTTTTCGTCGCCGGTTATGCACTCCTCGGACAGGGATCGATTGCGACCTATTATATTGCCCTGGGCCTGATCTTCGCCGGGAACGGGTTTTTCAAGCCGAACATCTCGACCATGGTCGGCAATCTCTATCCGTCCAGCAGTCCCTTGAAGGACTCGGCCTACAGTATCTTCTACATGGGGATCAACGTCGGCGCGCTGCTCGCCCCGGTCGTCGCTGAGGCGCGCTTGCAGCCGCTCGCGGGTTCCGAAGTCCTCGAGATGGCCAAGAAGGGGACCCCCCTCTCACCGGAGCAAGCCGCGAGCTTGCGTGCCGGCTTCCTGACGGCTTTCTACGCGGCGGCGGCCGGTATGACGCTGGGCACGATCATCCTGTCGGTCTTCTACCGGAAGTTGGCGGACGCCGATCGGCGCCACGTCCCACTCAAAGCGGCTGCCCCCGATGCCGTCGCGGTCACCGAGGACCTCCCGCCGGTCGAGGCCGCCCACCTCGGCGATCGATCAGGTGCCAGAATCGGCCCGGATCGCCGCCCTCCTGGTCGTCTACGGGATCGTCATCGTATTCTGGATGGTGTTCCACCAAAACGGGAGCACGATGACGTACTGGGCCGACGAAAACACATCGTGGAATGTCTCGGGAGTCGTCTCCAATGCGATCAACCCGTTCTGGATTGTGGTCCTCTCGATCCCGCTGGTCGGCGTCTGGAACTGGTTGCGGAAAAGGGGGCTTGAGCCCTCGACGCCCACCAAGATGGCGCTGGGGATGTTACTCACGAGCCTGGCCTTCTTGATCCTGTTCGTCGCGGCCAAGTCGGGTGGGGATCAGTCCTTCCTCACCGACGACCATGGCCAGTTCCTGCTCGACGAGCACGGTGAGTTAAAGGCCATCCAGAACCGAGTTTCGCCTCTCTGGCTGATCGCGGCCTACATGGTGATTTCGCTCGGTGAGTTGATGCTCAGTCCAATGGGGCTCTCGCTCGTGTCGAAGGTCGCCCCCTCCCGGATGCGCGGACTGATGATGGGCGGTTGGTTCGTCGCCACGTCGATCGGCAGCAAGTTGACGGCTATCGGTGAGCTCTGGACCAGTTGGTATCACTCGTCGTTCTGGTTGCTGTGCTCACTGCTGGCGCTTGGCATGGCTTTCGTACTCCTCGCTCTCTTGAAGCCGTTGAAGCGCGCGATGCCCGGCGTGTGAGCGACACCACCGGATATCAGATTTCAACATTCCAGATTCCAAAAAGTTTTCACCTATCAGGGAAGGCACCATGCGAGTGCTCGTGACTATGGCGATTTTTGATGGCGGTGGCATCTCCACTCCTGGCGGCCGGGCGGCCCATGACGGTCGACGACCTGCTCGCGGTCAAGGGGGTCTCCGACCCCCAGCTCTCCCCCGATGGCTCGCTGGTCGTCTACGTGGTCTCGGAGCTGGACCGCGCCACGGACAAGTCCAACACCAGCCTCTGGCTGGTGCCGGCCTCCGGCGGCCCGCCGAAGCAACTCACGACCACTCCGGGGACCAACAACCATCCCCGTTGGAGCCCGGACGGGAAGACCATCGCATTCGTCTCCAGCCGAGGCGGATCGGCCCAGGTCTGGCTCTTGCCGATCGACGGGGGCGAGCCTCGGCAGTTGACCAAGCTGCCGATCGACGTCTCCGGCCCGCTCTGGTCGCCCAGGGGGGACAAGATCGCGTTCACGGCCGAGGTCTACCCGGCAAAGAATCCCGAGGAGACTGCCGCCAAGGACAAGGAGAAAGAAGCCGCCAAGAGCAAGGTGCGTACATACGACCGACTGATGATCCGCCACTGGAACGTCTGGGACGAGGGGAAGCGGAGCCACCTGTTCGTCGCCGATGCCCATTCCGGCGAGGCCAAGGACCTGACGCCCAAGCTCGAGGTCAACACCCCCCCTGCCCCGTTCGGCGGCTCGTCCGACTACGCCTGGTCGCCCGACGGCAAGGAGCTCGCCTTCACCGCCGAGCCGGCCCTCGGTGCGGCCTGGTCGACGAATACCGACATCTGGACCGTCCCCGCCGAGGGCGGCGATCCGAAGAACCTCACCGAGGCGAACAAGGGCGCCGATGGCCAGCCGGCCTATTCGCCCGACGGCCAGTGGATCGGCTATGTCAGCCAGGCCCGCGCCGGATTCGAGTCGGATCAATGGGTCCTGAAGGTCCTGGATCGGACGAACCGAACGGGCTCCCCGATCGAGCTGACCAAGACGCTGGATCGCCCCGTCCTGTCATTCATCTGGGGCGCGCGACTGAACGAAGGATCTAGCGACATCCTCGCGATCGTCGACGACAAGGGGACCGAGCCGATCCTGCGGATCGATTTCTCGAAGTTCGTGCTTACCGGTGCTCTGACCCTGACGGCCACGGTCTCCCCGTCCTGTCCCCTGCTTTGGTCACCGGAGGTGTCCAATCCGGCGTTAACGTGACGTTCCAAGCTGGGCAAGATCGTCTTCACCCGTCATGACGCCGCCACTCCGGCCGAGGTGTTCGCCGTCGATCCGGACGGCTCGGGCCTGACCCAGTTGACCCACCACAACGCCCCCCTGCTCTCCCAGCTCGATCTGCCCAAGCTCGAGGGCTTCGCCTTCTCCGGGTGCCGATGGCGACGAGGTCCACGGCTGGGTGCTCCGCCCGCCGGGGTTCGAGCCGGGCAAGAAATACCCGGTCGTCTTCCTGATCCACGGCGGACCTCAAGGGGCCTGGCACGACGAATGGCACAACCGATGGAACTACCAGATGTTCGCCGCGCCGGGGTATGCCGTCGTCGCGATCAACCCGCGGGGCTCGACCGGCTACGGCCAGAAGTTCACCGACCAGATCAGCCAGGACTGGACCGGCAAGGTCTATGAGGACCTGATGAAGGGCCTGGACCATGCCGTGAAGAAGTACGAGTTCCTGGACGGTCAGCGGGTCGCGGCCTGCGGCGGCTCTTACGGGGGCTTCATGGTCAACTGGCTCGCCGGGCACACCGACCGGTTCAAGGCGCTGATCAGCCACGCCGGGGTCTTCGACCTGACGAGCAAGTACGGCACGACCGAGGAGCTGTGGTTCCCCGAGTGGGAGTTCGGCGGCCCGCCCTGGGAGAAGCCCGAGCACTATCGCGAGCGGTCGCCGAGCGGCTACGTGGCGAACTTCAAGACGCCGACGCTCGTGATCCACGGCGCGCTGGATTTCCGCGTCCCGGACGCTCAGGGCCTGGGCATGTTCACGTCGCTCCAGCGTCGCGGGAGTGCCGAGCCGCTATGTCTGGTTCCCCGACGAGGGGCACTGGATCGCCAAGCCCGCGAACCGCATCGTGTGGTGGCACGAAGTCCAGGCCTGGCTGGATAAATACCTCAAGCACTGAAGCGACGAGCTCCCAGGCGGCATCTTCCCGTGATTGAACTCCACGACGTGACCCAGCATTATGGTGTGCGGCCTGTACTCCGCGGGATCAGCCTGCGCATCGAGACGCGGCGAGGTCGTGGTGATCCTCGGGCCCAACGGCATGGGCAAGTCGACCCTGCTGGGAGTGATGGCCGGCGTCCTCGCTCCTCAGAAGGGCTCGGTCCTCATCGATGGCCTGAGGCGCCGCGGCTCGGAAGAGGAGGAGCTGGCCATCCGCAAGATGTCCGTCTATCTCCCGGACCAGCCGTGGCTGCCCGCCCAGCGGACGGCACGCGAGTTTCTCCTGGCCGTCGGCCGGCTCTACGATGTCGAGGCCGAACGGTTGATGGGTCACATCGACCAGCTCCTCAACCTGTTCGACCTCTCCGAGCAAGGCGACAGCCCGATTCGATCGCTATCCGCCGGCCAGAAGAAGAAGGTGGCGCTCTGCTCGGCCCTGGTGGCCGAGGCCCCGATCCTCCTGCTCGACGAGCCGTTTTCCGGTGGGCTCGATCCCTCGGGCATCCTCACCTTGAAGCGAATCATCCAGCACCATGCCAAACGCAACGATTCGACGATCGTCCTGACCAGCCCGGTCCCCGAGCTGGTCGAGGAGATCGCCACGCGGATCATCGTGCTTCACAACGGCGAGATCCTCGCCTTCGATACCGTGGACGGCCTCCAGCGCCTGACGGGTTATCGCGGCTCATTGGACCATGTGCTCCAGCGGCTGATTTTCCCCGACACGACCGATAAGCTCGATTCCTATTTCCAGGAGTTCGGACGATGATCCGCCGCGTGCTGTCCCGATTCCGGGTGGTGGCACCGCCGGGCTGGTGGGTCGTCGTCTGGCTGGCGTCATTCGCGGCATTCGAAGGGCCTGTCCTCTACTTCGAGCGGCAAGTCGGCGGGCCGCTCAACCTGCCGATCCGCCCCGGCCGAATCTCTGTTGATCGCCGGCGCCGCCCTGCTCGGCTTCCATCGCGTGAGAGCGTTTCATCCGTATTTCCAGCCGGATTATTTGCGATGGCTCAAATCGACGCCATGGACGGTACGCAAGCCATTGCCGGCTGGACCGCTGGAACTGGTCCCGGAGGACATGCTGGCACTCGGCGGATTGATGCTATTCAGCATGACTCAGACCGACACCCACTCGATCGAACTGATCAATGTTTTCCTGTTCAGCCATTTGATCTCACTGGTCGCGACGTTCTGGTGGACCGGGGCTCCGGGCTTCGGCTATTGCGCGGCCTTGTTCCTGGGGTTCGTCCCCCGGCTCTGGGAGAGTCCCTGGTCATCGACCTCGCGGTCCTGACGACGATCTACCTCTTCGTGCATGAAGGGCTCTGGCGCTCGCTGGCCAGTTTCCCCTGGTCCACGGAAGGACATTCGAGCGATCCGAATCATCTCGTGACGCGCCAGGAGAAGGAGTTCGGCCCGTCCTGCGGCTGGCCCCACGACCGTTTCCATCGCGACGTGATGATGGCCAAAGGGATCCGCGCCAGCGATGCGCGTCTTGATCAGCATGCTGATCGGCTGGTGGTTCTATGCCCTGGAACCTGGGTCTCACGCTCAGATGCTGTTCCAGGTGGCCTTCATGCTTGCCCGCCTCGTACTTGTTCCAGCGCGGAGTCCACTATTTCCGAGGATACGCGCCTCCGATCAGTTTCGGAGGGCGAATCGCCACCTTCCGCTGGATCATCCCGGGTTACGATCAAGCTTCGCTCTTCATCTGGCTCGCCATCCTGGCCTTTCCCGTCGGTGATCGCACTGCACGCGTTCCTCGGGATGGATCCGCGTCAGGCCGCTCCCGTTCTCGTCGGCGGTGCTCGTCGCTGATCGCTCTGACGACCCCCCCGAAGCTGAGACGCTGGCGGCTGACGGGCCAGCATCGCCTCGTGCCCGCGATTCCCAAGGCCAGCAAAGACTATGTCCAGGTTGGATAGCCATGAAAGTCATCCGGAGAATCCGAGCGACGTGCCGGAAGAGTCGATCCGCGCTGCGCGGGCATCGTCGAGCAGCCGATGCCCACGATGCCGGCGCGGCCCGATCTTCGCGTCGATGTGGGTGATGCACGACGATTGCCCGATCTGCAAGCTCGACTTCGACCGCGGCGACCCCGGGCATTTCACCGGGGCCATGTACGTCAGCTATGCCCTGGCAATCCCCCTCATCGCTCTGCTAACCTTGATCGAACATCTGATCCTTCCGAGCTGGTCGCTGTTCCGCCTGGTGGTCCTGGCTTCGCTCATCTGCGTGCCGCTGATCCCCTGGGTCTGGCAGTATTCTCGGGTGCATCTGGATCTATTTCGACAGGTACTTCGACCCGGAGGATGACCCGGGAACCGAGGGCGATCCGGGGCATCCCGCGTCTCCGGATGGCCCGGCGGCAGACGCGAACGACGCGGGCTCGGAAGATCGAGCCGAATCAACCCGTGAGGGAACTTGAGGCATGTCCGAATCTCAACAAGCCGGACTCCGGCCGATCACCGAGGTGGCCGCCGATCTGAAGATCGCGGCCGAGCATCTCGAGCCCTACGGCCGGGACAAGGCGAAGGTCCGGCTCGAGGCCCTTCATCAGGCGGAGGGCGCACGTCCGCCGGGCCGGTTGATCCTGGTCTCGGCCATCACGCCGACGCCGGCCGGCGAGGGGAAGACGACGACCTCGATCGGGCTGGCGCAGGGGCTGCACCGGATCGGCAAGAACGCGGCGCTGGCGCTGCGACAGCCGTCGATGGGGCCGGTCTTCGGCCGCAAGGGAGGCGCCACCGGCGGCGGCGCCAGCCGGGTTGAGCCGTCGAATACGATCAATCTCCAGTTCACCGGCGATTTCCACGCGATCACGGCCGCTCACAACCTGCTCGCCGCGGCGATCGATAACCGGCTCCACTTCCGCGACATCGACCTCGACCCGACGCGCATCCTGTGGAAGCGCGCCCTGGATATGAACGACCGCGCGTTGCGCCACATCGTCATCGGCCTGGGGGGCAGCTCGCAGGGGGTGCCTCGCGAGTCGGGCTTCGACATCACGGCGGCCAGCGAGGTCATGGCCATCCTCTGCCTGGCCGAGTCGCCGGCCGACCTCCGTGCGCGGATCGAGCGCATTCTCGTCGGCTATTCGCCCCAAGGGTCAGCCCGTGCTGGCGAACGACCTGGGCGTGACCGGCTCGATGGCGGCGATCCTGAACGAGGCGCTCATGCCGAACCTCGTCCAGACGACCGAGTCGACGCCCGCGTTCATCCACGGCGGCCCGTTCGCCAACATCGCCCACGGCTGCAACTCGGTCCTGGCGACGCGGATGGCCCTGGCGATGGCCGACTACGCCGTCACCGAGGCCGGCTTCGCCTTCGACCTGGGAGGCGAGAAGTTCTTCGACCTGAAGTGCCGCGCAGCCGGGCTCAACCCGGCCGCCATCGTCCTGGTCGCCACCATCCGGGCGCTCAAGATGCACGGCGGCGTCGAACTCGATGCGTTGAAGGAAGCGGATCCCGGGGCCGTCGAGCGGGGCCTCGCGAACCTCGCCGCCCACCTGGACAGCGCCTCGCATTTCGGCAAGCCAACGATCGTGGCCATCAACCAGTTCGGCACCGACACCCCCGAGGAGCTCAAGGTCGTCCACGACTATTGCGCCGGACGTGGCGTCCCGTGCGCCACGGCGAACGTCTTCGGCGAGGGCGGCGGTGGGGCCATCGAGCTGGCGGAGAAGGTCGTCGCGGCGACGGCCGGGCCCGCGACGGCACTCCGGCCGCTCTACCCGTTGGATTGGCCCGCCGAGCAGAAGATCGAGCAAATCGCCCGCATCATGTATGGCGCCGACGGCGTGAGCTATCCTGCCGGCGGCGACGGCCAAGCTCCGCAAGGCCGATCAAGCTCGGCTATGGTGAATTGCCGATCTGCATGGCCAAGACGCAGGACTCGCTCTCGGACAACCCCAAGCTCCGCGGCCGGCCGCAGGGGCTTCACGCTGACCGTCCGGGACATCGAGATCGCCGCCGGCGCCGGATTCCTCGTCGCACTGACCGGGGATATTGTCCGGATGCCCGGACTGCCCCTCGCCCCGCGGCCGAGCGGATCGACGTCGATCCCGAAGGGCGGATCATCGGTTTATCATGATTCCAGATTCCAAATCAAGGAGTCTCTTTTTCCTCCGATTCTGGAATCCGGAATGTGCAATCTGTAATTCTCAGAGATGCGTGCACGTCGAGAAGAAATCACTGGGCTAGAGCGCTTTACGATTGAATTCGCGCACAAGAATCAGACTAACCCGATCGCCGAGTTTTGAAGTTGCTGCTTCTTCTGTCGCCCCTACCTTCTAGACATATGTCCGACCGCCTCCTTCGCACGCAAAAAACGCGGTCGGACATATGTTTCAGAAGGCTGATCCAGACCAAATGCTGTCCACCGGCACGACATTTGTCTGGATCGAAGGGGCAGCCACAAATCAGCCCAGGGCAACGCCCTGGGAACCGATACATGTGAATAATCCATGCCCTGAAAGGGCTCAACCGGGCGCTCAATCCCAGCGATGGTTCTCCGCAGGCGATTGAGACAAAAAAGTAGTCGCCTTAACGTGTTACGCCCTGTCAGGGCTTGGTGGATTCGGATCGTTGATCGGTCCCCAGGGCGTTGCCCTGGCTCGATTTGTCGGGCCCCTTCGGGGCAAAATCCCAGAAATGCGCAACTTCAAAATTCGCCAGCGAGGGTCCGACGCCTTTCCCCTCGCTGGCGCGTCGGGCTAGTATGAGCGGCAGGCGCTTTGAGCTGTGCGCAGAATCATGCGTGAAACGCTCTAGAGACTATTCCACGCGGCTGTCCGCGTCCTGGAGTGCCGTGACGATGGAGCGGGTCGTCCGGCCGAGGGTGGCGTCGGTCGCCCCTCGCTCGATGTGGAGGATTCGTCCCTCGCGATCGAGCACGACCATCGTCGGATAGAACTGGACCTGGAACGCATTTTGGAGCGGGCAGGCCCCGTCCATGCTCGAGACGAGCACGGGATAGTTGATCCCGAGCTGTCGGGTTGCCTTGGCCGCCGAGGCCCGGCGTTCCTCTAACTTCGCCCCTTTCTCGCAGGCGATCCCGACGACCTTGACCCGCTTGGCGCCCAGTTTCGTTTGCAGGTCGCGTTCGAATGCGATCGACTTCCGGCATTGAACGCACCAGCTTCCCCAGAAGTCGAGGAGGATCACGTCGGCATCGATGTCCCGGAAGGAGACCATCTTGCCGTCGAGGCCCGGGAGCTGGAAATCGACGACGCGGCTGTCGGCAGTGTCGATCTCGCAGGTGCTCTCGCCGGTCTTGGGACTGAGGGTCGGGAATTCGACGGAGTCGACGGCGGTGCCCCCGAGGGCAGGCGGAACTGGCCGGGCTCGACTTCACGGGGTATCACGCTGCTTCCCCGGGTACTGGCCAGCTTGACCTGATCCCGGTCGTCGATCCGCTCCTCACCCGAACTCCGGTGGACCGACTCGTCGACCGGTACGCCATCCGAGTTGATCGACAATTCCCGCCAGGTGGGTCGGCGTTGCGGTTGTTCGCTGGATGCGGGCGGGTCGTCCTCGGAAGACTCGCTGGCATCATCCGGGTTGGGGTCCGCGGGAATGGCCGACTTGCGGGATCGGCTCGACGACGGGACCGTCGGCAGGCGTGCCGCGCCGCACCTGCTGGGATGGTCGAGCCGTCGGTTCGGCGTCGCCATCGGATTCGCCCCGTCCGGACCGCGCGTACGACGCGGGCGTCAATCCCGGCTCGCGACGGTCAGGACGTCTTCGGGGATGGGCCGAGGCTCCCCGGCGTTTTGTCGGGAGTATCGGTCCACGTCCTCGGGGTTGCCGTCGTCGGGATCGAGGACGACGGGGGACGTTCGCCGCGTGCCGGCCCGTGTTCGCGAGCCGGCGGGCTCGTCGCGGATCGCATCGACGGGGAACGGTTTCCCCACGGCTGCCCGCCTGCCGCGTGGAACCGGACTCCTCGGGATCGAGCGCGGGCGGGAGCGGATTCTCGCCGTCGTCATATTCGCGAACGGGGTCCTCGGCCGCAGATTGGCGGGTACGCGGATCGGCGTCGACGGCTTGGCTCCTCGACCGGGCCGTCGTGTGCGCGCCCCGGAGTTGGCAGCGCGCTCGGTCACATTCCAGCCCGCCCGGATCGGGGCCGACGAGGTCGCGGCCACCCGCGTCGCGGATTGACGATTCGACCTCGGCGAGAGGGATGCCGCCTCCTCGGCGGGTGGGTCCTTGACCTCGTCCTCGTCGGAGTCGGCACCCGGCTTGAGGATCGGCGGGAAGCCGTCTTGATCGGTGGCATCAGGATCCGGAGGCGGTTGGACCCGCGACCGACCGGGCGAATGGACATCGGATCGCGGCTCGGACGAACTGCCATGAGTCGTGACCCGGATCCGGACGTCAGTCTGCTGGGACCTTCGCCTCGGCCCGACCCGACATCATCCCGTCTTCACCCTGAGACTCGGCGATCAAAGTGTAGGCCCGACCGGCCCGCAGTCCGTGCAAAGTGAATGCCCCGGATCGATCCGTCGTCGCGAAGTTGTCCCGGCCCGCCGGGTGCGCCCCCAACGACGAGCCGCACGCGCGCATTGGGGACAGGCTTTCCACGGTCATCGAAGACCCGGCCCGAGATCTTCGACCCGGTCGACTGGGCCAGATCAAGCTGCTCGGTCTCCGCCTGCGTCGTCGAACCGGTACTCGGGTCGCCGGCCACGATTGGCAGCGTTTTGTCGCCGATCGAGGCGACCGTCTTCATGTTCGAAGGGCTGTTCGATCGCAGCAAGCCCGTCTGAGTGCATCCTGCAACACTGCAACCGGCCAGCGCAAGGAGACAGGACGCCAATCTCGGGGTGTGCATAGTCGAATTCTCCTCCTGATCGGGACGACGCCGCGCGATTTGTCGAATTCAGAGTCCACCAGGGAACTATCGTCCTGATCGTTCCCCACATCAACCAAAGATGCGGAACAGGTTGGGATCGGCGCCGCAGGCGCGCTCGCATTCCGCGAGCGAGTGCCGTGTCCCTATTGATCGGCACTCCGCCGCCCCGATCTTCAATCCCTTTGGATTTCTTTACCCGAATGGACGCAAACTGAAGTGACGGAAGAGGATCGGTTGTGCGTTCTCTCCGCCGGCGGATGAGATACCGAGCAGGTTGAACCACCGATCTCAGTAGAGTCGGCGGAAGGGCAGGCCAGCCTGCTGCTACCGCTACTCGACTCGGCCTAAGCATTTCCCATGGTTCGCGCCTTCGCCATTGCCAGCAGGCTGAACGCCGGCGTCTTGCTCAAATAGATACTCGAGATCGCCGCAGTGCATTTCATCGCATCAAATGCGGTCATCGCCTGGGCGCGGATCGCTTCGTGGAGCGATTGAGTGAAGGGGGGCGACAACGTCATTCCCCGCTGGGCATGAATGATCCCGTCCGCCGCGCCGACCAGCGTGATCCAGAGGAGGGCCCGCTCATCGATGGCATGGTGGTCTGAAGGGACCGCACGACTCTGTTCCGGTTGCAGATGCCACGAGTACGGGACGTTGTTCCAGGGGATCGACTCCCCGAATCGATAGGCCAGGACGATCACCGGGAAGTCAACGATCAGCGCGAACTCCGCCGGACTTCGTCGAACATCGTCCACCAGATCATCGCTGATCTCGCGATGGAAGATCGTCAGTTCGGGGCCGCTGGAACTGAAGACGAGTTGAACCCCCTCGGGCCACTCCCGACATCCCCGACGAAACAGCTCGCCTACTCGGTAGACGGTGCTCTCGGGCGGACTCGTTTTCATCGGTTTGGAACGAGATTCTCCAACTTCCCACCGGGAAGGAAAGCCGTGCTTCATCGCGATTTCCTACTCATGAGTGCGAGCCAACATCATGACCAGCAGCTTGGACAGGATAGTATTCGCCTGGGTCTTATTCCCGTCCAGCGGTCCTACCTCCTCAATGATAGATCCTACGCTCGCACTCACCCGGTTGCTCTCAACGAATCTGGAGATGTTGCCAAATCTCAACGACTGGCCGTCGCGACGGAATCGGGAAAGCGGCGGCTACCCGCTACTTGCATTTCACCACGGATGACGAGCCGTTCAGCTTACCTGAGTCGAAAACCCATGCTGTTTCCGATGCACGGGACCGTCGAACATCTTGGACGACTTGAACAGCTCAAACCGCCCGTCGCCGGCCATCGCCAGGGTCTTCTGCTCTACGGCGGCCCGCTCCTGGAGGGTCATCGGCCGGAGCTCGCGTGCAATCTTCAGGTTCTGGTCGAGTACTTTCTCCGAGTCGATCCCGGTCACGAGCGTCGAGATGGGCAATGAGAGGACGTAGCGAAGTGCGTCCTCGATGGCGATCCCCGCCTGGCTCACGATCACGCCCGTGCCGCCCAGACTCTTCATCGCCAGCACGCCGATGTTGCGCTCGAGCAGGACCGGGAGCACTTGCTTCTGGAAGCTCCGGTAGTGGACGTCCATCACATTGAGTGGCATCTGGACGCTCGCCCAATCGTACGGCATTCTCAACATCTTCAGGTGGATGATCGGATCCTTGTGCCCGGTGAAACCCAGGTAACGGACCTTTCCCTCCTTGAGAGCATTCAGGCCGGTCTGGAGGGCGCCCTCCGCGGCGAAGATCCAGTCCGGATCATTGTCGTAGACGATCTCATGAAACTGCCAGAGATCGATGCGATCGGTCTTGAGCCTGCGGAGACTGTCTTCCAGGTTGGATTGCGCCTCTTTGGCGGTCCGCCCGCAGACCTTGGTCATGAGGAAGACCTTGTCGCGCCGGCCACCTTCGGCGAGGGCCTTTCCCATCCACTCCTCGGCGCCGCCGTCATGGTAGTCCCAGCAGTTATCCATGAAGGTGATCCCCTCATCGACGGCCCGCTGGATCAGCCGGAGGCTTGCCGCCTCAGAAAGTTTCTGAGGATTGGTGCTGGAGTGGCCGCCAAGGCAGAGGAGGCTGACCATCTCCTTGGTCTTCCCCAGCGGTCGCAACGGGATACCTCCAGCGTTGGCCCGCTGCTGGGCTTGCTGGGCCTCGGCCGATCCGGCTATCGAGGAAGCGGCCAGACCGGCGGCGGTGGTTTGGAGGAATTCACGACGACTGGAACTCGGGTGGGTCATGGATGTTTCTCCTCGTCGATCGTGTCACAGATTGCGGTCCTTGTTGGGATCGGTAGGTCGCTCACATCGCGAGATCCGGCCCAGATTCGCGTGCTCGGGACCCCAGGACAATACCGCGCGAACATGGTACGCTCAAGGATCAGAGGCCGTCCAGCGGCCGAATCTTCGACTTCAGGTGCATTTGTTGCGCCATCCTGGAACACCATCGCCAATGCGATAGTCTAACCACTAACGACGGGTAAGCCGCGCGAGGGAATTCATGAAACTGACGCTGGATTATGGCCGGACCGGATTGACGGTCGAGCTTCCCGCGGATCGGGTCGTCGGTCCGCTGGCGATCCGTGACGTTGCGGCCCTGGACGATCCCGAGCAGGCCGTCGCCGCGGCGCTCGAGAAACCGATCGGTACCCCCGCACTCCGACAGATCGCTCAGGGGCGGAAGGATGCGTGCATCCTGATTTGCGACATCACCCGCCCGGTCCCCAATCGCACGATCTTGCGGCCGATGCTCAAGGTCCTAGCAAGAGGCTGGACTACCCCGCGAGCGGACGTTGATCCTGGTCGCCACCGGGCTGCACCGACCCAGTACACCCGCCGAGAAGGAGGAGATGCTCGGCCCGGAAATCATGGCGGACTATCGGGTCGAGGATCACTACGGCACCCGGCTGGACGAGCACACGCTCGTCGGAACGACGTCCCGCGGAATCCCGGGCTGGATCGACACTCGATATGTCCAGGCCGACCTGAAGATCACGACGGGACTGATCGAGCCACACCTGATGGCCGGCTACTCGGGAGGCCGCAAGCTGATCTGCCCGGGAGTCGCCGCGCTCGAGACGGTCAAGCGTTGGCATGGACCCGAGCTTCTCGAACACCCCAATGCCGATTGCGGCATCCTCGATGGAAACCCAGTCCATGAAGAGAACACCGCCATCGCCCGGATGGCCGGCTGCGACTTCATCGTCAACGTCACGCTCGATAGCCGGCGGCAGGTCACCTCGGTCGTGGCCGGCGACATGGAGCAGGCCTTCCTCGCCGGTGTCCGGTTCATGGACGGCATCTGCCGTGCGGCGGTTCCCCGCGCGGTGGATATCGTGGTGACCAGCTCCGCGGGTTATCCCCTGGATACGACGTTCTACCAGGCGGTGAAGGGCTTGACCGGCTGCCTGCCGATCGTCAAACAAGGGGGCACGATCATCCTTGCCGCCGGCCTGACCGAGGGCCTCGGTAGCCCCGAGTTCGTGTCGGCACTGCGCGATCACGCCTCGCTCGACGTGTTCATGGAGCGGATCCTGGGCAAGGATTACTTCGTGATGGACCAGTGGCAGGTCGAAGAGCTGGCCAAGGTTCGGCGCAAGGCACGGGTCAAGATCGTCTCGGACGGCGTGCCGGCGGACGTCCTCGCCTCATGCTTCGTCGAGCCGGCGGCCAGTGTGGAGTCGGCGCTGGCCGATTCCTTGGCGGACTACGGCGCGTCGGCTCAGGTCGCTGTCATCCCCAAGGGCCCTTACGTCCTACCGACCTTGGT
The DNA here is from genome assembly GCA_963842405.1 of uncultured Isosphaeraceae bacterium. Classification (GTDB taxonomy): domain Bacteria; phylum Planctomycetota; class Planctomycetia; order Isosphaerales; family Isosphaeraceae; genus CAVZRC01. Next base: position 38,019 of record CAWJGW010000061.1, read on the forward strand.
GGCATGAGGTTAGGGGAATCGGCGGTTAGGGCACGAATCGCGAGGTCTGGTCATTCTCCTCCGCGCCAAGCGACCAGGGTCCGCCTCAGGGACGAGGATGCTTTTCTTCTCGGGACTCTTCAGACCAAGCGGGAGGAGGGCGGCCTCCGTCAGTCTCTGGCTGGCGGTCGGGGCACCAGCCCTTGAACCGCCTCCAGATGAGGTAGGGTTCAGGTGAACCATCCGGGGCGAGCTCGACGAACCTTCGGCCAACCTTCTGATAGGTGACCCCGCAACGGCAGCGGAAACCCCGCACGGTCCAGTCGTCGTTCCAGACCGTCTTGTAGTCCCCAGGATCGGTGAGAATGCCGCCTCGGCAGCATCCGTTCCGGCAAACCGGGAACCGCGGGAATCCCGTTGAATAGGAGACCTTGGATGAAAACCCAGGTGACTGTGGCGCCGGAAAGAATGCCGAGCATGACCGCGGGACCAGTCATGAGACCGATGACGTAACCGATGAAGCCGAATCGCCCCCCCATCCAAATCGCTGTCAGAAGGCCAGCGAGCCCAAGCGTCCAGAGGAGGAGAGGACCCTCGATGTCGACTCTTCGCATTCGCAGGCACCTGTTACGGAGCGTTGTGTTGTCCTACTGTATCGCGCCGAATTGTGACGGAACTTGTTTCATAGAAATAGCTTGAAGTGGCTTCCTGCTCTGGTGTCCGCGGGGCCTGTCTGCATCGGACAGCCCAGCCGGTGCCGCAGCTTACCCGAATAACCCGAGGTTCAAGTAAGCCGCGGTCGAAATGGGACGGCCGCCTTGCCGCCGGCTCACTCGAGGCCCTCGTCGCTGGCATCAAGATCTTCTACACTCACACACTACCACGCGACTAGGGGCCCCCTCCAGAAGCTACGCATCTCTCAGTCCAAGACCTTCCACGAGGTCTTGACGATCGTGGCTCTGCTTCTCTCTCTGACATACGGTTTTCCCCTCCGGCTCTTGAGAGGCGGGTCTCATCTCAGGATACTCTCCGAGCCTCCGCCAGGGCCGCGACGGCCTCGTCGGGGATTCACCGGGTGGTGTTTAGCCAGCGGCTTCGTTAACTTGAGAGCCTTAAGCCCATCGGTGTTCCGCGGGTCCGACCCCGGGAGTGCACGCTGCAACGACCTCCCGATTTCTTCAAGGACTCGACCATGCAAGCGAGCTTGAGATCGTCCTGGCTGTGGCCTCTCTTTGGCACTATCACATGGCTGACGTCGTGGAACGTCGTCGCATGGGGAGACGAGCTTCCCCGGGTTCGGGACGTCGAGTTCCAGCCGCTCTCGGCTCAGGTGAGGCGGGTGGTGGAGGCTCTCGAAAATGCTCGGAGAGCCGCTGGAGCGGGACGAGGCGGCCCGGCTCGATCGCGCCCTGGATTCGACCGGGCGGAGATTCGGCCATCCGGACGATCCAGGATGTTCTGGATCGGCACTGCCTGATCGGGATCGAGATCAATCCCGAGAGCCGGGTCAAGGCAGTTCAGGGCCCTGCGCAACCTCGCCTGATTCAGAATGGGTGGTCGATTTTCCTGGTCAAGGTCCACAACGAAGCGGGGGTCACCGCGGAGCTCGCCGCGGTGAGCCCCAACGCCGGACCGATCTATAAGCTGTCAACCAACCGCGCCGAGCCGAAGCCTTCCATCTTGCCCGCCCAGATTGTCCAACGCTGGATGGACGAGGCCATCTTCAAGGATCGGCCGTTGAAGCGGTCGCTGTCGGGACTGGGGCTCGAATACCGGATCATCCAGATCTATAGCCGCGATGCCGGCAAACGCGAGGCGAAGCTCACTTTCAACGTCGGGCAGGGAACCCAGGACCTGGGGTTCCGCAGCGATGTCAACATTCTGTTCCAGGTCGATCCGGCGGTGCCGGTGGTCCTGGGTGTTCGCGACGACGACGGCGAGCCGACGATGGCCTCGTTCATCTTCCGAGACCGAACCGGGCGGGTCTACCCCTCCCCCAGCCGCCGACTCGCCCCGGACTTCTTCTTTCATCCCCAGATCTATCGCCAGAACGGCGAGACGGTCTCGCTGCCGCCGGGCATGTATGAGGTCGAGGTCACCCGGGGGCCCGAGTACCTCGTGCACAAGCAGACAATCGAGGTCCCCAAGGCCCGGTCGCATCACGAGAACTTTCGCCTGAAGCGATGGATCAACCTCGCGAAATTGAACTGGTACTCGGGCGATCATCACGTGCACGCCGCCGGCTGTGCGCACTACGAGAGCCCGACCGAGGGCGTCAAGCCCGAGGACATGTGGCGGCACATCCTGGGCGAAGACCTCGACGTCGGCTGCGTGCTCTCGTGGGGACCTTGCTGGTACGCCCAGAAGCAATTCTTCCAGGGGAAGATCCACCCGCTGTCGACTCCCGATTATCTGATGCGGTACGACGTCGAGGTCTCCGGCTTCCCATCGTCGCACGCCGGACACCTGTGCTTGCTCCGACTCAAGGAGGACGACTACCCGGGCACGACCCGGATCGAGGAATGGCCGAGCTGGGACCTGCCCGTCCTCAAGTGGGGGAAGTCGCAGGGAGGCGTCGTCGGCTTCTCGCATTCGGGGTGGGGGTTGAAGATCTCCGACGACAAGCTGCCGTCCTACGAGGTCCCGCCGTTCGACGGGATCGGCGCCAACGAATACATCGTCAACGTGGTCCACGACGCGGTCGATTTCATCTCGAGCGTCGACACACCGGCTCCGTGGGAGCTCAACATCTGGTATCACACGCTCAATTGCGGGTACCGAGCCAAGATCAGCGGTGAGACCGACTTCCCGTGCATCTACGGCGAGCGCGTCGGCCTGGGCCGGGTCTACGTCAAGCTCAAGGACGGTCAGCTCGACTTCGACCGATGGTGCGAGGGGATCAAGCAAGGCCGGTCGTACGTCAGCGACGGCCGCAGCCACCTCATCGATTTCCGGGTGGATAACGTGGCGCCCGGCGAATCGGGCGGCGAGTTGAAGCTCGGCGCGCCGGGGACCGTGAAGGTCACCGCCCAGGTCGCCGCCCATCTCGACCCGAACATCTCGGCCGAGGCCCGCTCGATCAAGAACCGCTCGCTCGAGCAGAAGCCGTACTGGGACCTGGAGCGCGCCCGACTCGGCACGACGCGGAAAGTCCCGGTCGAGGTCGTGGTCAACGGCCAGTCGGTCGCCAGGGCCGAGGTCACGGCCGACGGCAACATCGAGGGCGTCTCGTTCGACGTCCCGATCCAGAAATCGAGCTGGGTCGCGCTGCGGATCTACCCGTCCTCGCATACCAACCCCGTCTTCGTCGTCGTCGACGGCAAGCCGATCCGGGCCTCGAAGAAATCGGCCGAATGGTGCTTGAAGTCCGTCGACCAATGCTGGTCGAAGAAGGAGCCGGCCATCCGCGCCGCCGAGAAGGAGGCTGCGAAGAAAGCCTATGACGTCGCCCGCGATGCTTACAAGCGGATCCTGGCCGAGTGCCAGGGCGATTGAACCATGCCATGACTCGCGGCCATCGAGCCATTCGGCCGGGATTCGGTATAATCAGGTAGAGCACGAGGAAGACGAAGGCGAAGGCCAATCTTGGCCCCTGAGATCGAGGAGCTGAAAAATGAGCACGGCTTCGACCGTAGAGAAATGCACTGAGGTCACCTTGCTCCGTCCGGAGGGAGAGCACCCAGAGCTATACGCTGCCCGAGGGAGCGACACTCGCGGACCTGCTCCGTGAGGCCGGCGCCACGGTAGGCAGTCCGAACATGCTGATCGATGGCCGTCCCATCGAGGAAGCTCTGGTTTTGAAGTCCGGAATGATGATTACGATCGTCCCTGAGCCGCCGCAGGCGTCCTCGGAAGCCCTCATGGCGGGACAGCGTTGGCACTGTTCAAGACACCCCTGCATTCCGAGCGATGATTGCGGAGGGCGAGCGATCCGTGAAGCAGACCGAAAAGCGACGCTCATGGAGTTGGATGCGGAGCAGGAGGATCCATGATTGTATTGGATACGGATCACATCTCCGAGCTGCAGTATCCGAACTCGGTTCGAGGGACGCGGCTTCTCGGGCGGCTGAACTCCCTCGAGGGCGATCAGTCGGCCACGACCATCGTCACTTTTGAGGAACAGATGCGTGGTTGGCTTTCGGCGATAAACAAGCGGCCAGCCGGCACCAGCCAAGTTGAGGAGTATACCAATCTCGTCGAAGTCGTTAAGTTCTTTCGCAACTGGCTCTTGCTGCCCTTCGATCATCTCGCTGCGGACCAGTTTCATCAGTTGAAATCCCAGAGGATTCGGATCAGCACGATGGACCTGAAGATCGCCGCGACTGTCCTGCGGCATGGAGCGAAACTCCTCTCGGCGAACCTCCGAGACTTTCGCCAGGTACCTGGACTCTCGGTTGAAGACTGGCTGGCAGGAGAGTGAGCCCTCGCGGTCCAAATCCTGATTATCGACTTCTCTCTGTAAGAAAACCGCTCCCTCCGACGACTTGGTCATTGGATCAACCGGGTGGAGGAGGGACGTATGCCGGACTGGGACGAGATCCTGAACCGGGATGGGCCGGCCGTGTGGCGGACGGCCTACCGGATCGTCGGCAACCATGCCGACGCCGACGAGTGTTTCCAGGAGGCGTTCCTCGCCGCGCTGGAGATCTCCCGACGAGGATCGGTTCGGCACTGGTGTGCCCTGCTCCAGCGGTTGGCCGCCGCCCGCGCCGTCGACCGGCTCCGCAGCCGCCTTCGTCGCGGACGCCATGAGCCGGTCGCCGACTGGGACGCGCTCGGAGGGCCCGCGCCCCTTCCCTCGAAGTCCGTCGAGGACGCCGAGCTCTCCACGCAACTTCGTGAAGCGATCGCCCAGATTCCCCCGAAGCAAGCCGAGGCGTTCTGCCTCCACGCCCTGGAGGGATGGAGTTATCGCGAGATCGCCCAGCACATGGACGCGACTACCAACGCGGTCGGCGTGCTCGTTCATCGGGCGCGAATGCGCCTTCGACAACTGATGGCTGGTTCGCCTGATCTCTCGCAGGCAACCCGACACCCCCAGGACTCCAGTCCGACAAGCCGCGAGGAGCTGTCATGAGCGCGACCACACCGGACCCCGAACCCGACGACCGTCTCGCCCGGGCCGAGGCCGTGCTCCGGGACGCACCGCTGCCCGTTGGGCCGGCCCCTGACGTCATCGCCCGGACCCGCGCCGCTCTCCGAATGGCGGCCGATCGACCGACCTTCATCCCATTTCCTTGGAGGAGAACCATGCTGACCATGCTGAAGCTAACCGCAGCCGCCCTGGCGGCCGCCGCCGGACTTTCGTACCTCGCTCTCATGCCTCGGGCCGAGGCCACCGTGACGTTCGCCGAGGTCGCCCAGAAGCTCCACGACGCTCACACCCTTTCCTTCCGCATCTCGACTCAGATGCCAAAGATGCCCGGGAAGGAAGGTCCATTGAAGATGACGGGGCGGGAGTACTACAAGGACCCGGGCCTGGTCCGAACCGAGTTCGACCCGCCCCAGGCCGTTGTTACCATCATGGATACGAACCAGGGCAAGATCCTCACACTCGATCCGTCCTCCAAGCTCGCGATGCTCCAGGAATGGAAGATCGACGGCGACTTGAAGCGTCGCCTGCGCGACCGGGCGGGAAACCAGATCGAGCAATTGCGGGCCATGGCCGGCAAGGAGGGGAAACCCGCCGGCAAGCGACGGATCGGCGATGTGGAAGCACAGGGCTTTCGCGTCGAGGCCGACGGAATCATCTGGACGGCATGGATCGACCCGGTGCGAAAGATGCCGCTCGTGATGGAGACGACCATGCACATCGATGGACCAGGACCTCCCGGCCAGCCTGAGCGACTTCCAGATCGATCCGAAGCTCGATGACGGCTTGTTCCGCCTCGAGCCGCCTCAGGGTTACACCGTCAAGAAGATCGACGCCCCCATCGCCCTCGGAGAAGACGCCTTGATCAACCTGTTCCGCGTTTACGCCGAGAGCTCCGGTGGCGCCTTCCCGGCCAAGCCCGATGACTGGGGGGCGTATAGGACCAAAGAGGAGCCCAAGGGCCCGGACGACCCCAAGATGATCCGGCGCGTCCAGTCCGTGGCCGGAAGCGTCGCCTTCCTCCAGTTCGAGTTGAAGGGCAACTTCGGCTACAAGGCGGACGGGGTCAAGCTGGGTGATGCCGACAAGGTCCTCTTCTGGTATCGCAAGAAGGGCGCGGAGAAATACCGGGCGATCTTCGGCGACCTGCATGCCGAAGACGTGACCGCCGACCGGCTGCCCGAAAAGCCGAAGTTCTGAGGCCGTGCCCGCCCATCGCGGCGACGGACCAACACGAATTCAAGATTCAAGATTCCGGGTACTCGATTCCCAACGTCGAGTTCCCGGATTCTCGTTCTTGGGGAGCTGTCTCGGAGGGGATTGGGGACCTTGTAGGATACACCGGATTGCCTGCTCAACTCACTCGTCGAGAAGCGATTTTTTCTCCAATTCCTGAACGCGCCGATCGCTCTGCGGCCAGTACCATGATGGAGAGAGTTTGAGAGAAGGCCGGCGAGGGTCCATGCCATGGAGAGAGGATCAACGAAGAGTGCTCTCCGACAGATTCGGACGCTCTACGAGCTGGGTACGCTCGGCGGTTTGACCGATGGCCAGTTGCTGGAGCTGTTCCTCACGCGGTCGGGAGCCGACGCCGAGGATGCGTTCGCGGCGCTGGTGCATCGGCACGGCCCGATGGTTTTGGGCGTATGCCGTCGAATGCTGAGCAGCTCGCACGACGCCGAGGACGCGTTCCAGGCGACCTTCTTGATCCTGGCGCGGCGGGCCGCCGCGATCGGCCGGCAGGAGCGGCTGGCGAACTGGCTCTATGGCGTGGCGGTCCGGACGGCGAAGGAAGGCCGGCGCCGGGCGGCGCGCGAGCAGGCGCGGGAGAGGCGGGCGATGGAAAGGACCCATGTCGAGTCGGAGCCAGCGGGGGAGTGGGACGACCTGGCCGCGATCCTCGACGAGGAATTGAGCCGCCTACCGGATCGCTATCGAACCGCGCTGGTGACTTGCGAGCTGGAGGGCAAGTCGCGTCGCGAGGCCGCTCAGCAGCTCGGACTTTCCGAGGGGACGCTCTCGACTCATCTGCGCGCGGCCGAAAGCTGCTGCGCCAGCGCCTCGTCAAACGCGGAGTCAGCCTCGGGGTTGGGGCCTGGGCGGGATTGCCGCAAGGCGCCATCGAGGCCGCGGTGCCGGACCGGTTGCTCGGTGCCACGGTCCACGCGGCGCTGGGACATGCGGCCGACGGGGTCGCATCGGGGACCGTTTCCACAACCGTCGCGGCGTTGGCCGAAGGAGTGCTCAAGATGATGGTCCTGACCAGACTGACCTTGCTCGTCGCGGCCGTGATGGCCGTTGGTCTGGCGTGCCTGAGCGCGTATGTCGTCCGGGCCGGGGTCCCAGCGGGGCAGGCCGAGCCCCCGAAAGCCCAGGTCGCGGCCAAGGCCGATCCGCCGCCCCCTGGCGATCGGGCCGTCACCGGCGCCGACGCTCACCGGGCTCGCGTCCATGGCGTGGTCGTCGACCAGGCGGGGAAGCCGGTTGCCGGGATCGAAGTCAGGGACCTCAGCAATCGCTCGCCGCTCGCCGTGACGGACGAGCACGGTCGGTTCGATTTCCGGGTCCCAAGGCCCTTCCTCGGTGGGACGTCACTCCGGGCCAGCACGCCAGACCGCACCCGGCAAGGGATCTATTCGTTTGATCCCAACCCGTTCGAATTCGAAGCCGATACCAGGCAGCCCATCCAGATCGTGCTGAAGCCCAGCCGGGATGTCGAGGTGCGGGTCACCGATCAGGCGGGCGTGCCCGTGCCCGGTGCGGCGGTCGAGGCGCTGGCGTTCTACGGGGCCGTCGCCATGACCGATGATCGGGGGACGGCGGTCCTGCACATCCCCGCCGATGCGAATATCTCGCGCATCATTGGCCTGAAGTCAGGCCGCGGGTTCGACGATTATCAACACGGCGAGCCGGGTCGCGGCGATCCGGCCGCGCTGCTTCCGGGGAGGATCCATCTCGTCCTCAATGGCGCGGCGCACGGTCCAGATCCGGGCGGTTGACAGCGCCGGCAAACCCCTGGCGGGGATCGGTTTTTCGCCATCGGTCGTCCGCAAGGTCGGGAAGCGGGACGGGAACGTCTTCACCTTCCAGAGCGAGATCGCCGAGACGAAAACGGATGGGCGCGGAGTCGCGACGTTTGACTGGCTCCCGCCGACCACGGCCCTCCTGTTCTTCGGGCCCCGCTCCTCCGACTATCACATCGCCGGTCTCCAGAATCTCCAGGAGGACGAAACGGGAAAGATACTCACCGCGCAGACTCGTGCGGGACGGGACGATCCGGGGTCACGTCCTCCGGCCCGATGGAAAGCCGGCCGGCGGCATCGTGGTGATGACCGAGGAGGGCCGCGGCCGGGGATATTCTCGTCGCCTGAGGGTACGTACCGCGGCCGATGGGTCCTACGAGCTGACCGTTCCCTCGAACGAATCTTACACCGTGGCGGTGGCCGACAACGAATGGGCGGCGACGCCCCGTGTCGAAGTCCAGGTGCCCGAGGGCCGGCCGGTCGAGGGGATCGACTTGCGACTGACCCTTGGCACCCGGATCCACGGGACGCTCCGGATCGGCCCGGACCGGAAGCCCGGCGCGGGAAGGACCATTCGCGTTTACACCAACGTTCTGATCGACCGCTCCGCGACGACCGACGCCCAGGGTCACTACCAGGTCTGGGTCGGACCCGGGACCTATGGCTTCGCGGTTCCGGGTGAGACGACCTCCGGCGGCACGGCCCGGGACGTGATCAAAACCGACCCGAAGAACCCTGGTGGCAGGACTCAGCACCGGGAGGTCACGCTGGAAACGATCACAGTCAAGGATGAAAAAGAATTGGTCCACGACTTGTGGATTCCGAAGCCCGAGGAGGGACCGATCTCCGGGCGAGTCGTCGTCGCGGGCGACCCGGCGCGGGGCGTTGCCGGCGCGAAAGTGCAGGGCCTTGCCATGCCTCCGACCTGGGCTCCCACCTTCGCCGACGCCGAGGGCCGCTTCCACACCCAGCGCCGGCTCCAGAAGACGGCCGTGTACGCCAGGAGCCCCGATGGATCGCTCGGCGGCTTGATCGAGCTCAGCGGCGATGAAAGCCAGGTCGTCATTCCAGTGAGCCCGATGGCGACGGCCACCGGGATCATCCTCGACCAGCGCGGTCATCCCATGGCGAACGTCGAGGTGGGCTCCGACCGATACATCCGCGAGAACGAGGGTCGTGGCCATACTCGCGAGGGATTCACTCCGACCGTGTTGACGGACGACCGGGGCCGGTTCGTGCTCCCGGAGCTGCTCGTGGGGCACGAGTACGAGATCACCGTCCCCGCGGGGAAGAGGGGCTGGCACATCGTCGCCGCGGTCAAGCCGCGGGAGGCCGGTGCGCTCGAGCTGGGGACGCTCCAGGTCGGGACAGGGAACCGGTATTGGTCGTTCCGCTTCGGCAAACCGGCCGTTGGCGATCCGGCACCGAAGTTCGAGGCGAAGACCCTCGATGGCCGCTCGATCGCGCTGGAAGACTTCCGCGGCCAGTACGTCCTGATCGACTTCTGGGCGACATCCTACAGGCCTAGCATGTTCGAGCTTCCCCACCTCCAGGCGATTCATCGTGTGTTTGGTCGAGACAAACGATTGGTGATCCTCAGCCTGAACCTCGACCAGACCATCGACGCGCCTCGGCAAGTCCAGGAGAAGCAGAAGCTCCCCTGGATGCAAGGCTTCCTCGGCAAGGGTATCGACGGAGCCGTCCCCGACAGCTACGGCGTCCGCGCAGTCCCGGCCCTGGTCCTCATCGGTCCGGACGGCAAGATCGTGGCCAAGGGGATGCGCAACGAGGAGATCGAGGAATCTGTCGCTCGAGCCCTCAAGAAACCCTGATCCTCGGCTACCTTCGCCGGACAAGATGCATCCATATATCGAGACAGATCTCCCATCTCAACGAGCGACGTGCCCCCGCCCTTTCCTGGCTTTCCGCCGTTCGCTGGCGGTCGTGGTGGAGACTGCGTCTTTCTGGGGGCGAGGGAGAGTCAGGTGGTCGTAAGGCGGCTCGGGTGAGATCAGACCGAGCTCGATGGCGGATTCGCTCGGCTCGAAACGGATGCCATGATCGCCCGGGTAGGGCTGGCGGTGGTCGTGGCGGTTCTTGCGGATTTCCTTGGGATTTCCTCGGGAAAGGCCGCGCACGCCTGTCTGTTTGGTACGGTCGAACGGGAATAGGTGCTTGCAATCGTAGCATTGGGGGATCATCATCGCGATGGCCCTTTCAACTTCTCGTAAAGCACCAGTACCTATCGGACCAGCTCATCGAGCCACCCGGCCGCGACCCTTTCTGGTCTCGTGAGGTTCGAGGGAGGTTGTGGTTGTAACGGCTTTCGACACCTCGATCGGTTCGAAATGAATTCCGTGATCGCCCGGGTAAGGCTGGTGGTGGTCGTGCTTGTTCATCTGGATTGGTACGGGGATCATATCCGGGAAGGCGCGACAGCGGAGTGGATTGAATGAGTTGGAGCGGTCGAGATTCGCGCAATGGAAGCACTGGGGGTCGTTGGTCATGGCAGCACGCCTCCAAAATCGTTGAAGAGGGCAATCACATCGTCATCATAACCCACCTTCGCCCAGAGGCCCGCATAGACTTCGGCCACGAATTCCTTGGGGTTCCACATCGCCCGGCCACTGACCCTTTGGACGAGGCGCATTTGCTCGCTATCGAGATTCTCTACATACCAGATCGCATCACGATCCTTCCGGGAGGATGAGATCGCTCGATAATGCTTCGCATGACCAAGCTCATGCCTGACAATATGTTGAGGATGTTGGGTCGAATAATAGTGTTGACGTTCGTGCAGAAACCTGACCATGTCTGACCAGGCTCCATGGTCTGGATTGAAGACGATCGTGTCATCGATATGATCGTAAGCCGCGATCACTCCGGCCAATTCCAAAGGATCGTCGAACATGATGTTGAGATGTTGCCGGGCCTCCTTCAACGGCACCACGGGAACGCCTCGGCTCCTGGCGATTCGGGCCGCTCTGCGGATCGCCACATGCACTTTCCGTCGCGTCTCGGGATCTCCACCTCCCATGGCTACCTTCACCGGACAAGACGCATCGATGTACGGGGGCTGGTCCCTCAGATTACTCGAAATCCATGCTCGGAGATTGACCGGGTCAGACTCGCGGGGTCAGGGGGAAGTACCCTAAGGCTAGAATGGGATGATCGCAGTCTGCGGTCCCTTCGGCTTGCGACCCGCGATAGGTTACGTCTCGCGATCGATCGAGCTTGCGTCATTGCTCGCGTGCCTTGCTCCGTGGAGACGGGACGTATCACTTTGAGCCATCATTACCGGCTCTGACGGAGTTGGCGGAGGATGTCGTCCATCTGCCTCAATTTCTCTTCTATCTCCTTGTGCAAACCCTCCAGTTGTCTCGAGAGGTTCGCTCGCTGTTTTTTCTCCCGAACCTGGTCATTGATCTGCACGGACTTCTTAGAGTCTGTCCCATAAGGTGAACAAACGGGGAGTGGCCGGCGTAGTGATGGTATGAGAATGAACCATTACCCTAGCGATCTCACCGACGCTGAGTGGGCTCTAATCGAGCCCCACATTCCGCCCGAACCCGGCGGCGGGCGGCCCCGCAAGACCGACCTACGGGACGTCCTCGACGCCATCCTGTATCTCCTCCGCACCGGCTGCCAGTGGCGCTGACCCGCCCGTCGACTTCCCGCCCAAGAGTACCGTCTGGCGCTGACTTCGACCAGTGGCGTCGCGATGGGACCTTGGACCGGATCCACGACCGGCTTCGCTGCAAGGCCCGCACCCTGGAGAAGCCCTACCACCCCCGCACCTCGGCCAGTGTCGATAGCCAGTCGGTTGACACGACCTCCGGCGGCGAGCAGCGGGGCCGTGACAACGCCAAAAACGTTAACGGCCGCAAGCGACATATCGTCGTGGACAGCATGGGGTTGCTGCTGGCCGTGCTGGTCACCGCAGCCGACGTCGACGATGCCACGGCGGCCGCGACGCTGTTCGCCCGACTGGAGGGCCAGCCGATGAGCAAGGTGACGCGGATGTATGCCGACAGCAAATATCACAACTTCGCCCTGTACCAGTGGGTCGAGAATAACGCGGAGTACGACCTCAACATTGTGCGCCGCCCGAAGGATGCCCAGGGCTGGGTGACGCTGCCGATCCGATGGACCGTCGAGCGGACATTCGCCTGGCTGGGCAGATGCCGTCGCCTGACGGCGGACCGCGAGAAGAGCGTGCTGTCGTCGGAGTCGTTCATCAAGTTGGCCATGATCCAGCTCATGCTCAACCGTCTCCGGCCCTCGGACGCGGAGCCTGAGTTCCACTATCGTACTGCGGTATGATGCTACTTATGGGACAGACTCTTAGACGCCAGGATGTCATTATCCTCTTGGGCGTCCTTTAGATCTTGCATCAACCTCTTGACGTCGTTCTTATGCTTTTCCGTCTCGCTCCGAAGCGATTCGTTTTTTGAATTCAGGTTGCTATTCTTCGACTCCAACTCCCTTATTTGTGACTGCAAACCGCCATTCTTCGACCTCAAATCATGAATTTGCAACTTTAGGCTCCAGACCCAAATGACACTTGACAGGATGAATACAGATAGTATAACCCAGGGCATGTAATGTCGGCGGCCTTGCATGAGAGTAGACCTCCTTGGCGGACCGTCGATAGACTCTTTAGAAACAGATGCGACCTTCGTCTTGGGGCCGTTCATGACATGGTCGCCGTCCCTTGGAGATCGTATGGAGATAGCCACAAGACCGTCTACTGAAAAGACCCCCTCGTACCTTTGCTCGTCATACTTCAGATGTCTATCCGCAAGGAGAAGGCAGGGGCACAGACTACTCCCTCTTAAGAAATCCGCCAATTCGTTGTTTGATTTACATTTAGCTTGTTTTTCAGAACATACTTCAATCGCGGGATTTTCTTTCCAATCCCATCCGCTCGGGGGCCAGGCGGAGTTGTCAAGAAAACCTGCGAGACGACCAGGGTCGTCGAGGATGACTCGATCATTGATGTAAGCGGCCTCTATCCGAATTACATGAGGCCGTCCTTGATCGTCGCGGCCGACGTCACGTAAACGGATCGCTAGGACGCCATCCCCGGTTGGCCAGAGCGCAAAGCAAGGGGGATAGACCTCTGGTTCGCCGTCGGACTTCCATTCAACACCCCGGGCCATTTCATTCAAGGCCGTCTCGGCCTCTGACGGGAACCCCGCGGCAGCATAGAGGATACGATAGTCCCGAACCAGATGACCGGTTCGCTCCGTTTGATCGAGACCATAACATGCCCCGGGGAAGATTCGCTTTTTCACCATCGATCTCCTGGCAGGACGTAATCCGACACGGCTTTCCAATCATCGGGGCCGATACCCTCTACTTCGAATTGAATGAAGGGCTCGTCGGCGTAGTCTCTCCAGTCGCTCGTGACGTTAACGACATGCTTTCTCCCGAGGAGTTGGATAGCAATCGGACTACTGTCCACCATCGAGCCCACTTCAGACTTCCCGTGAATGAAATGGGCCCCGATGAGGCGATCACTGAGAGGTTCGCCCGCATTCCACTCGATCGTCAGAGCCGTTCCCGCCTGGGTTTCCCAGCGGACTTCTGTAGCCTCACTCGTAGACCAGAGGTCCATCATGATCCGATCCCCCTGGAATAGTTGAACCTTGTGGTTCCGCGGGTCAAATTCCCGCCGTGCTTCAGCAAGACGCGATAATGTCGTAGTTGACAAAACTGAAGCGCGAGATCGGCGGCCCGTCTCATCCGAGTTATCTCAGCAGGATCATCGGCGTAGCTCGCATTGACGTAATCGAGGATAGTCTTGGCCTTGTCCGCGAGGGAGGCTGGGTTGTCAACCGTTATCGCCCGGATCCTGTCGCGGTTTTTCCGCATCTGATCATCCCAGTGCTTCTTTATGTAATCGTCGACATTCGACTTGTGCGGGCCACCGGGGAACTTCTCGGTGTAGACCCGAGCCAGCGTCTGGAGGTTTGCGGCGCCGGATTCGAACGCGGCCTTGAGCTGTGTGAAGAGCAGGGCTTCGTGTTTGTGCATCAGTTGTCCGCGTAGCTCTTCGATAAGGGACTGTCTCCCCGCAGGATTACTCTTCGCGAGCTTGGACACTGGCTCTTCCAGGTCTTCAAGCTCTTTGGTCGTAATGGCATGGTCGATCCGATCCTTCAGGTATTCGATTTCTTGCCGAACGAGTTCGCTCCGCGTTTGGACGAGGTCATCGCCGAGAGGCGCACGTTCGTGGATAATTCGATCTTCTCGATCCGACTGCGGCCGGGATCGTCGAGGATTTGGTTGATTCTCAGTCGTTCGTAGAACCACCACAAGCCGGCGGCGGCAAGAAAGAGCACCACGACGACGGCAGCGCTGGCTGCCAGAAGTCGACGAACGCGGTTCTTTCGCCAGCGGTGACGACTTAAAATCCACCGAAGCAAGGGCTCGTATCCAGTGGGTGTGAGGTCTTTGGCGGGGACAATCGTCGTCCTTCCGGAGCGCTCGATCGACCCCGTAGCACCGACCGCAGAAACGGGAAAGAAAGCCACTTTATTCGAATGCGCTCGAGCTCTTCGGAACAGTGCGTCCATTCTGCATCTCGCAGTACTCGCGGGCATCCTTGCCCGTTTTGACATCAGGCAGGGTGTCGATCTTGGTCAACACGACCGCGATAGCCACATCCCGGCCCGGTTTCTTCGAAGCTTTACCCGTTCTGTCCGCCCAGGCATCGCCGATGGCGTCAAGGTGTGCTTGGAGACGATTCAATATGGTCTCACGTGGCCTGGGTTCGGCTTGATCGAGGGCGCCAGGTCCAGTTTCGGATCGAGCACGAGAAGGAAGGTGTCGGCGTTGTCAAAAGCCGCCTTGAGTTCTTCGATCTGATCGTTGCTAAGTTGCCGCAACTCCTCCGAGAACGAATCCCCTCGATAATCGAGCGTGGTGAGCTGGATCACGTCGCTACCGATCTCGACTCTGAGGCGGAGGATCTGAGATTTGTTAGTCGGTGAGGGCCAATCCTGGGCCCGAAGTGTCCTGGCCAGTTCGTCGAGGCGTGCAATGGTTCGACCCGTCAAGACCCCGGACCACGATTGAGGTACGGCGATCGGCTTCCGCCAGGATCGCGAGACCGGCAAGCAGGCAGGTCTTGCCAGCGGCCCTCGCGCCAAGCAGGCAGACGTGGGTCGGGCTCTCCCTGACGTGAACCTCCTTCGCCTCAGTTGTATCATGCATGTTTTACTCTCCCACGTCTTAGCACGGGAAGCAGGACGAACAGGGTCACGATGCCCATGAAGGCAAGGCCGCCCCAGTAAATGATTGCAGTCTGCCAGAGTGAGGAGCCGGTGGTGCCGAGGATGGACCGGACGGCTTCCGCGAGCCCACGGCCGACGAGTTCGACAGAACCCTTGATAAGTTCGCCCGCAAAGTGTCCGGCCGCATCGCCAATCTTGCCAAGATTCGGAAGAGTGCGTTCCTTGAGAGTGATGATCAGTCCGACTGCCAGGAGGGATCGGTAGACGAGCCGGCGGACGTTTGGCGGTACAGACTTCCATGTGGTGATGAGCTTGCGAGCGGCGTGTGTAGCATGCTCGGCCGGTTCCAGGATGAACCGCTTGCTAAATACCATGACATAACGCGTACTTCGCCTCACTGCCTCGCCTCCGCGAGCGAACCGCTGAAGCAGAGGAAGGCGCTCTTGTGCAGATCGGATCGCGGTCGCGCCCCAGGGGAACTCCTTCGCTCGCTGCGTCTCGGCCAAGACTGCGGACAAGCTTCCGAGCTTCACTCTTCGAGAGCTCAACCGTCTTCTTTCCAGCCTGGGTCAGCGTCTCTTTTGCTATCGTCACGGACGAAGAGCTGCCGAAACTCGCAATTAACAGCACACCATCGGCAACATCCAGTGGGCTCCCATCCCAGTTCGCTCCACTCGTTGGGATGACCGTGTGCCCAGTTTCGAGCGACATCCAGGGCTGCTCCTCCTGGGATTTGAGTCCACCACTCCTTGTCCTTGGCTTTACCGTCTGCGTCAAAGTATTTATCCAGCCAACCAAGGTTTTCTTGGAGGCGGTCCAACCCTTGGTCGCCGAACCTTGCCACGAACGGGATCGCACGCATACCGATTTTTGGATCGTTGAGGAACCGATGCATCCGACTCTGTCCGTCGTCGGAATATTTGCGGAGCAAATAGATCGCCAGGTCGCTGTACTCATTCACGGCGGCAGCGGCGGGCAGGATTGCGTTGGGGTAATTGGCGTACAGAAAGGTGGCGATATCGTTCACCCGTAGCGTTTCAGCAGGGCGTCACATACTCAGGGGCGTCCTCTTCGAGTCTCAGAGCCAGCGTTTGATGCCGCGCCTTTTTCCAGACTGACGGCTTGCGTTGATGCTGAAGATGGCGAGCCGGGCTGCCAATACCTCTTCTCTGGGTTCCTGGCGCAGGGCATCGCCGTTGGTAAAAAGGATCTCCATAGCCTAATCATGGGCAGGTGATGCTTGTTGACGGCGGATTGGATAACCTCGCCAAGGAAAGGAACAGTTGGAATCCGATCGGGCCAAGCTCGTGATCCACTACCGCCTCTTTGGGGAGCGGATGGTCACGCTTAGCAACCTCGACTAGGTCGGCTGGCCGAGG
>CAWJGW010000062.1:0-29440 GCA_963842405.1 uncultured Isosphaeraceae bacterium
TAGACGCCAGGATGTCATTATCCTCTTGGGCGTCCTTTAGATCTTGCATCAACCTCTTGACGTCGTTCTTATGCTTTTCCGTCTCGCTCCGAAGCGATTCGTTTTTTGAATTCAGGTTGCTATTCTTCGACTCCAACTCCCTTATTTGTGACTGCAAACCGCCATTCTTCGACCTCAAATCATGAATTTGCAACTTTAGGCTCCAGACCCAAATGACACTTGACAGGATGAATACAGATAGTATAACCCAGGGCATGTAATGTCGGCGGCCTTGCATGAGAGTAGACCTCCTTGGCGGACCGTCGATAGACTCTTTTAGAAACAGATGCGACCTTCGTCTTGGGGCCGTTCATGACATGGTCGCCGTCCCTTGGAGATCGTATGGAGATAGCCACAAGACCGTCTACTGAAAAGACCCCCTCGTACCTTTGCTCGTCATACTTCAGATGTCTATCCGCAAGGAGAAGGCAGGGGCACAGACTACTCCCTCTTAAGAAATCCGCCAATTCGTTGTTTGATTTACATTTAGCTTGTTTTTCAGAACATACTTCAATCGCGGGATTTTCTTTCCAATCCCATCCGCTCGGGGGCCAGGCGGAGTCTTCAAGAAGACCGGCGAGACGCCTGGGTCGTCGAGGATGTCTCGATCTTCGATGTAAGCGGCCTCTATCCGAAGGACATGCGGTCGTCCTTGATCGTCGCGGCCGACGTCACGTAAACGGATCGCCAGGATGCCAGGCTCGGTTGGCCAAGAGAGCAGAAAACAAGGGGGATAGATCTCGGGTTCGCCGTCGGACTTCCATTCAACACCCCGGGCCATTCCTTTGAAGGCCGTCTCGGCCTCTGACGGGAACTCCCGAGGAAGCATCAAGAATAGGAAAGTCCCGAACCAGATCTCCGGTTCGCTCCGTTTGATCGAGACCAAAACATGCCCCGGGGAAGATTCGCTGTTTCACGATCGATCTCCTGGCAGGACGTAATCGACGCGGCCTTCCAATCATCGGGGCCGATGCCTCACTCGAAAATGAATGAAAGGCTCGTCGACGTAGTCTCTCCAGTCGCTCGTGACGTTAACGACATGCTTTCTCCCAAGGAGTTGGATCGCTATCGGACTACGGTCCACCATCGAGCCCACTTCAGATTTCCCGTGAATGAAATGAGCCCCGATGAGGCGATCACTGAGAGGTTCGCCCGCATTCCACTCGATCGTCAGAGCCGTTCCCGCCTGGGTTTCCCAGCGGACTTCTGTAGCCTCACTCGTAGACCAGAGGTCCATCATGATCCGATCCCCCTGGAATAGTTGAACCTTGTGGTTCCGCGGGTCGAGAAATCCCCCCGTGCATTTCAGCAAGACGCGATAATGTCGTAGTTGACAAAACTGAAGCGCGAGATCGGCGGCCCGTCTCATCCGAGTTATCTCAGCAGGATCATCGGCGTAGCTCGCATTGACGTAATCGAGGATAGTCTTGGCCTTGTCCGCGAGGGAGGCTGGGTTGTCAACCGTTATCGCCCGGGTACCTGTCGCGCTTCCGCATCTGATCATCCCAGTGCTTCTTTATGTAATCGTCAACATTCGACTTGTGCGGGCCACCGGGGAACTTCTCGGTGTAGACCCGAGCCAGCGTCTGGAGGTTTGCGGCGCCGGATTCGAACGCGGCCTTGAGCTGTGTGAAGAGCAGGGCTTCGTGTTTGTGCATCAGTTGTCCGCGTAGCTCTTCGATAAGGGACTGTCTCCCCGCAGGATTACTCTTCGCGAGCTTGGACACTGGCTCTTCCAGGTCTTCAAGCTCTTTGGTCGTAATGGCATGGTCGATCCGATCCTTCAGGTATTCGATTTCTTGCCGAACGAGTTCGCTCCGCGTTTGGACGAGGTCATCGCCGAGAGGGCACACGTTCGTGGATAATTCGATCTTCTCGATCCGACTGCGGCCGGGATCGTCGAGGATTTGGTTGATTCTCAGTCGTTCGTAGAACCACCACAAGCCGGCGGCGGCAAGAAAGAGCACCACGACGACGGCAGCGCTGGCTGCCAGAAGTGAACGAACGCGGTTCTTTCGCCAGCGGTGACGACTTAAAATCCACCGAAGCAAGGGCTCGTATCCAGTGGGTGTGAGGTCTTTGGCGGGGACAATCGTCGTCCTTCCGGGCGCTCGATCGACCCCGTAGCACCGACCGCAGAAACGGGAAAGAAAGCCACTTTATTGAAACGCGCTCGAGCTTTTCGAACGGCGCTCCATTCTGCATCTCGCAGTACTCGCGGGCATCCTTGCCCGTTTTGACATCAGGCAGGGTGTCGATCTTGGTCAACACGACCGCGATAGCCACATCCCGGCCCGGTTTCTTCGAAGCTTTACCCGTTCTGTCCGCCCAGGCATCGCCGATGGCGTCAAGGTGTGCTTGGAGACGATTCAATATGGTCTCACGTGGCCTGGGTTCGGCTTGATCGAGGGGCGCCAGGTCCAGTTTCGGATCGAGCACGAGAAGGAAGGTGTCGGCGTTGTCAAAAGCCGCCTTGAGTTCTTCGATCTGATCGTTGCTAAGTTGCCGCAACTCCTCCGAGAACGAATCCCCTCGATAATCGAGCGTGGTGAGCTGGATCACGTCGCTACCGATCTCGACTCTGAGGCGGAGGATCTGAGATTTGTTAGTCGGTGAGGGCCAATCCTGGGCCCGAAGTGTCCTGGCCAGTTCGTCGAGGCGTGCAATGGTCAACCCGTCAAGACCCCGGACCACGATTGAGGTACGGCGATCGGCTTCCGCCAGGATCGCGAGACCGGCAAGCAGGCAGGTCTTGCCAGCGGCCCTCGCGCCAAGCAGGCAGACGTGGGTCGGGCTCTCCCTGACGTGAACCTCCTTCGCCTCAGTTGTATCATGCATGTTTTACTCTCCCACGTCTAGAGGCTCCAATAGCACGGGAAGCAGGACGAACAGGGTCACGATGCCCATGAAGGCAAGGCCGCCCCAGTAAATGATTGCAGTCTGCCAGAGTGAGGAGCCGGTGGTGCCGAGGATGGACCGGACGGCTTCCGCGAGCCCACGGCCGACGAGTTCGACAGAACCCTTGATAAGTTCGCCCGCAAAGTGTCCGGCCGCATCGCCAATCTTGCCAAGATTCGGAAGAGTGCGTTCCTTGAGAGTGATGATCAGTCCGACTGCCAGGAGGGATCGGTAGACGAGCCGGCGGACGTTTGGCGGTACAGACTTCCATGTGGTGATGAGCTTGCGAGCGGCGTGTGTAGCATGCTCGGCCGGTTCCAGGATGAACCGCTTGCTAAATACCATGACATAACGCGTACTTCGCCTCACTGCCTCGCCTCCGCGAGCGAACCGCTGAAGCAGAGGAAGGCAGGTTTGTGCAGATCGGATCGCGGTCGCGCGCCCCCAGGGGAACTCCTCGCACCGCGTCTCGGCCAAGACTGCGGACAAGCTTCCGAGCTTCACTCTTCGAGAGCTCAACCGTCTTCTTTCCAGCCTGGGTCAGCGTCTCTTTTGCTATCGTCACGGACGAAGAGCTGCCGAAACTCGCAATTAACAGCACACCATCGGCAACATCCAGCCACACCATCCCAGTTCGCTCCACTCGTTGGGATGACCGTGTGCCCAGTTTCGAGCGACATCCAGGGCTGCTCCTCCTGGGATTTGAGTCCACCACTCCTTGTCCTTGGCTTTACCGTCTGCGTCAAAGTATTTATCCAGCCAACCAAGGTTTTCTTGGAGGCGGTCCAACCCTTGGTCGCCGAACCTTGCCACGAACGGGATCGCACGCATACCGATTTTTGGATCGTTGAGGAACCGATGCATCCGACTCTGTCCGTCGTCGGAATATTTGCGGAGCAAATAGATCGCCAGGTCGCTGTACTCATTCACGGCGGCAGCGGCGGGCAGGATTGCGTTGGGGTAATTGGCGTACAGAAAGGTGGCGATATCGTCAACCCCGTAGCGTTTCAGCAGGGCGTCAGCATACTGAGGGGCGTCCTCTTCGAGTCTCAGAGCCAGCGTTTGATGCCGCGCCTCTTTCCAGACTGACGGCTTGCGTTGATGCAAGATGGCGAGCCGGGCTGCCAATACCTCTTCTCTCGGATCCTTGGCGCAAGGGCATCGCCGTTGGTAAAAAGGATCTCCAGGACCTCAATCATGGGCAGGTGATGCTTGTTGACGGCGGATTGGATAACCTCGCCGAAGGAAAGGAACAGTTGGAATCCGATCGGGCCAAGCTCGTGATCCACGACCGCCTCTTTGGGGAGCGGATGGTAGCGAACCTAGCAACCTCGACTAGGTCGGCTGGCCGAGGTCTTGGCCCGGCACGGTGCCCCTTGTCGGTTGAATCTGTCGCGAGCGGTGCGAGTTGGACGACGATCTCGGCGAGCCAGTCTCGTTCCTGGATATAAAAGTCACGCGAGTCAGCATTCCGGAGATCATCCCAGATTAAAAGCGCCACGGGATCATCTTTGACAGCGCACAAGTTGCAGGGTCCTCTGCGGCTTTGTGAAGATGGTCAAGGTAGGCCGGCATCTCCTCTCGCGCGTCATCGTTCTCGTCGAGGAACTAGCCGAAAATCGAGTGGCGTCCCCGCACACCGCACCGTGCGCTCTGCAGGAAAGAGTCCCGGCTTTCTTGGTTGGAGAAAAGACGGGGATTGAGGGCTTGCTCGGCGAGTTGCACCTCGTATGGGACCTTGCCCGTCGAGCGTGCCCGATCGGCCAGGTTTCGGAGTCCGGAAATCCCTTGTCGGTTCTCCGCATCCAGCAACGATGCGGCGAGCCGCCCGGATGTCGTGCTTCTCCCGAAGTCGGGTAAGTTCCGCAGCCGCTTTCGGGTCTTCCCGAGCAAGCATCTGAATACGTCGCTCGGCCTCATTTTCCGATCCCGAACTCGAAGCAAGCCAGGTGGGACCATAGGAGATCCAGGCGAAGAGTACGCTGAGCGTGACCACCCCAGCAACAACTCGAATCCATCGCATGGGTCTCCTCCGAAATACAGAGAATGCGCAGTTGGTGTTTCGGAACTCTTGACGTGGCCCCATCTACCGGATTCAACTCGGTCGATGTTGTCAGAGTCTGTGCAAACGCCTCATGCCCAGCGATCCATTTAGTCCAATGCCTCAACTAAAGAAGCAGTGTGCCATCGCGCCGCCATTGGCGGCTAACAAACAACACAGCAATCATACTGAACGGAAATACCGATAGCAAGATCGAAGGTGATCGAGTGTGAATAATCTAAGCAAGTGCCTTCATAACAAGGCGAAGTGAATCACCTCCGCGCCTGGCACCGAGGGCAGTAAGAAGTCGGCCGGCCGAGGAGTCCGGCGATCCTGGTCTCAAGGATCTTCCGTTCGCATGTGCGGCCAGGGAGGTATTCACGGTCACAGTTGGAATTCTGGGCCAGGAAGCTGCCCTCGAAGCCCCGGACCGTGCGATAGCCCGCTTCCAAAGCTCGGAGCGCTCCCGTGCGATGGCCGACACCACCACCCCGCTGATCGCCCGCTCTATTTCGTCGCGACTCGGGACTCCACCTCCCATCGGTTCCGTCACCGATGGGACGAGATGACTCGGGAACAACGGCTAGTCGAGATCGGACCGGTTCGTCTCAGCGTGCGACGCGACCGCGCCCTTTCCTGGTTTTCCGGGGCTCGCGGGCGGTCGGGGAGGTGACGACGTCATTCTTAGGCCGGGGGAGAGCCAGGTGGTCGTAAGGCGGCTCGGGTGAGATCAGGCCAAGCTCGATGGCGGATTCGCTCGGTTCGAAGCGGATGCCGCGATCACCTGGGTAGGGCTGGCGGTGGTCGTGGCGGTTCTTGCGGATCGCTATGGGTATTCCCTCGGGAAAGGCCGTGCATTCCATGCCCGGGTGAACTTTGCCGACGAGAAGGTGTTTGCATTCAAAACATTGCGGGGGGCATCATCGCGATGGTCCTTTCAAGCTCCTGTAGAGGGCCAAGACCTCGGGACGGAATTTCCTGCGGGCCCAGAGCCCGGCGTACGCTTTGGCCACGAACTCAATCCGTCCGTCGGTCGCGTAGCGGCTGACCTCCTTGGCGATCGCTTCTTCATCGCTGCGTCAGTTCTTGGTACCAGATTTCGGCACGCTCAGCATCGGTCATCCCGCGATAATGGTGTGCGTGGCCGATTTCGTGACGGACGATGTGATCGGCAGATCTGGTCGAGAAGTGGCCGCGCCGCACATCGGCCTGGACGTATTCCGCATATCCGCCCAGGCGAGGTGCGTCCGATTGATCACCAGTTCGTCATCGTGCTCGTCGTAGGCCGACGCCACCACCTCGCTGATCGCCCGCCGTATTCGTTGCGTCTCGGCACTCCACCTCCCATCGGTTCCTTCATCGATGGGGTGAGATGACTCGGAAACAATAGCTGGTCGAGATCGGACCGGCTGATCTCAGCGAGCAACGCGCCCACGCCCTTTCCTGGATTTCTGGGCCGTTTGCTGGCGTCGTGGTGGTGACTGCGTCGTTCTCAGGTCGGGGGAGAGTCAGGTGGTCGTAAGGCGGCTCGGGTGAGATCAGGCCGAGGCTGATGGCGGATTCGCTCGGCTCGAAGCGGATGCCGTGATCGCCCGGGTAGGGCTGGCGGTGGTCGTGGCGGTTCTTGAGGATGTCATCGGGGATGTCGTTGGGGAACGCCGCACAGTGGCTCGATTCGCCGGCTCGAAAGCGAGCCGAGGTGCTTGCAGTTGAAACACTGGGGGGGCGTCATCGCGGGGGCCCTTTCAGCTTCTCGTAGAAGGATGTCACGTCGGGACCGAATCTGCGACCACCCCAGGCCCGCCGAATACCTCGGCAACGAACTCGATCCGGCCTGCTCTGGCGTAACCGCTGACCTGCGGAGGCGATGAGCTTCTCTTCGGCAATAAGTCCTTTATACCAAATATCGGCCCGTTCGGCAGACCGTAAGACGGCGGTAATGCAGTGCATGGCCGATCTCGTGGCGGACGATGTGGTCCGGAGATCTGCGTGGAGAAATGGCCCTGCCGTTCGTCGGCCTGGATATATTGCCCTCATGTCCGCCCAGGCCGGGTGCAAGTCTATTGATCACCAGTTCGTCATCGTCTTCGTCGTAATACGCGATCGTGTCAGTGATCTCGAAGATGTTGCCGTCGAACTTGGCCCAGAGGAGATGGTCCCATTCCTCCCTCGGGGCCACGGCGAGGCCGTTCTTGACAGCCAACCGGATCGCACGCGCGATCGCGAGCCTCGTGCGGTCGGGAGGCGCGGGATCCCCGCCCGCGCCCCGGGCCGCCGCGATCGGCTTCGGCTGGAAACGAGATCGGGATGGCTTGCGGGCGATCGCGTCACCCCCGCACCTGGCACCGAGGGCAGTAATAAGTCGGCCGGCCGAGGAGTCCGGCGATCTTGGTCTTGAGGATCGGCCGTTCGCACGTCCGGCAGGGGAGGTTTTCGCGGTCATAGACGGAATTCTGGGCCAGGAAGCCGCCTTCGAGGCCGAGCACCGTGCGATAGCCCGCGTCGAAGCTCGAGCCCTCCAGGCGCGATGGCCGTCGTCAGCACCTCGCCGATCGCCTGGTGCAGCCGGTCGACCGCCCTCTTTGAGAGCCTGGCGGCCGGACGCTCGGGGTGGATGCGGGCGCGATGAAGCACTTCGTCGGCGTAGATGTTGCCGATCCCCGCGAGGACTTTCTGGTCCATCAGGGTCGGCTTGATGCCGCGCGCGGTCCGCGCCAGTCGCTCGGCGAGCTGGTCGCGGCCGATCTCCAGCAGCGTCGGGGCCGTGCGATCGCGCGAACGCCTCGGCCGCCTCATCGGCACTGGCGAAGTAAGAGATCTTGCCCAGTCGCCGGATGTCGCAATACCAGACCGTCGCTCGGGGTTTCTCCACATGGAACGCCAGGCGGATGTGTTCCGGTCGCTCGGGTTCGACCAGCCAAAAGCCTCCGGTCATCCGGGGCTGGATGACGATAATCCCCCGGTCATCGGCCAGTTCCAGCACGACCCACTTGCCCCGTCGCACGACACCCGCGACCGTCGCCCCGCGCCCACGCCGCGAGAGGCTCGTGGCGGAGCAACCCTGGACCAGAGTCGGGTCCCGCACCTCGATCCGCGACAACGTGCGACCCGTCAGCGCGGGCCGGAGCCCGCGAACCATCGTTTCGACTTCCGGTAACTCGGGCATCGTACACCCCAGATTCAGCGATTCCGATTCCAGATTCCAGCGATCTTCTCCATTCTAAGCAAGCATCGGACAAACACCACGAATTCCACCAGGCTCCTTCAGATTCTTTCAAGATCTATCATTTTTCTGAAGGTTCTTGACAAACCGCGAATGATCTTGAAGAATCGTGACGGGTCGTAGGAAGTTTTCAATCAAGGGCGGGCATGCTGGCTGAGACTCGTCGGCAACGTCTCCTGGAGCTGATCACCCGTCAGGGTTACGCAACCCTGGACGAGCTGGTGCGCGGCTTGAGGGTGTCCGAGAGCACGATCCGCCGCGATCTGGAGGCGCTGGATCTGTCGGGGTCCGTCAAGCGGACGCACGGCGGGGCGGTCTACGCGGGCGAGGTCCGGTCGATGCCGGCCTTTGACGAGCGGACCGGCACCGCGGCGGCCGAGAAGCGGGCCATCGGTCAGGCGGCGGCGGCCCTGCTCGAAGACGGCGATACCGTCCTGCTCGACGGCGGCACGACGACGCTCGAGGTCGCCCGAGCCTTGATCGGTCGTCGCGTCCAGGTCGTCACCAACAGCCTGCCGATCGCCCAGCTCCTGGCCTCCAGCCAGCAGACCGACCTGATCCTGATCGGTGGCTATGTCTACCCGCGGACCGGGGTCGCCCTCGGACCCCTGGCGATCGCGACCATGCAGTCCATCCGCGTCCGGACGGCCATCCTCGGCGCCGGGGGAATCGTTCCGGAGGGGATTTACAACTCCAACCTGCTCCTGGTCGAGACGGAGCGGCAGATGATGTCGTGCGGGCAAGAGGTGATGATCGTCGCCGACCATACGAAGTTCGGGCGGCTGGCGCTGGCCCGGCTGTGCGGGCTGGAAGAGATCGGTTCGCTGGTCGTCGATTCGGGCCTGGCCGAGGAGCATCGGGCCGTGCTGAAGGCAGCCGGCGTGGCGATCCATGTCGCCCCGGTGGGTGAGAGCCGGACCAACGGAGCGATCGTGGAGCTGGCGCGGGCGAACGGCACGGCCCGCAACGATGGCGTGGGGAACCAGGCATGAGCATCCTGACGGCACCATCACCGACGCGAGACCAGGTCGAGAACCTGGTCCGCTCGATCCTTCAGAAGCACCTGGTCAATGGGGCCGCTGCGGTGGCCGACGGCAAGGCCGTGCCCGAACGGCCATGCGGATGGGGAATACCGTCCCAACCTGGTCGTGAACATCTCGGCGCGGCATTGCCACCTGACGCAGGCCGATGTCGAGGTCTTGTTCGGCCCGGGGGCCGGGTTGACCCCGATGAAGCGGCTCTATCAGGACACCGACTTCGCCTCGAACGAGACGGTCGCCGTGGTCGGGCCGCGGCAGCGGATGATCCCGGGCGTGCGGATCCTCGGGCCTTGCCGCAAGTTCAGCCAGGTGGAGCTGGCCTTCACCGACGCGATCAGCCTGGGCATCGACATGCCGGTCCGGCTCTCGGGCGACATCGAGGGCACGCCCGGCTGCCTGCTGATCGGCCCCAAGGGGACGCCTGGTCCTCAATCAGGGCGTGATCCGCGCGGAGCGGCACGTCCACATGGGCCCGAAGGATGCCGAGCACTACGGCGTCAAGCATCTCGACCGGATGAACATGCGGGTCGAGAGCCCCTGTCCGTCGGTCCTCGAGGGGCTGCTGGTCCGGACTCATCCCGACTGGAAGCTCGAGGTGCACATCGACACCGACGAGGCGAACTGCTGCGACTTGCCGCATGCGAGCCGGGTCACGCTGATCAAGGCGTGAACCCGTATCGCGGGTGGATGGAACCTGTGTAGAGGTCGACTATCGACCGAACCGAACCGGACGGGACCTGAGCTGACTCAATCTGAATGAAGGAGGGCCTTCATGGCCTCAGCATCAATCGAAGCGCTCGGCATGATCGAGACGCAAGGGGTTCGTGGCGCTGGTGGAAGCCTGCGACGCGATGGTCAAGGCGGCCAATGTGGACCTTGTGGGCTGGGACAAGATCGGCAGCGGCCTGGTGACGGCCTTCGTGGCCGGCGACGTGGCCGCCGTCAAGGCGGCGGTCGACGCCGGGGCCGCGGCGGCCAGCCGGATCGGCGAGGTGGTCAGCGTCCAGGTGATCGCCCGCCCGCACGAAGACCTCGGCGGCGTGTTGACTTTCACCAAGGCCACCCCGGCGGCCGCGGCCTCTTCCTCCAAGAACCCCAAGAGCGACGGAGCCTGACACCATGGCGACACTTCAACAACGAGCCGGCTCGCGGATCGGCGGCAACGGCAACGGCGTCGAACGGCGACGCGCTGGGCCTGATCGAGACCAAGGGCCTGGTCGGCATGATCGAGGGGACCGACGCCATGCTCAAGGCGGCGAACGTCACCCTGGCGGGCCGGGTCCAGGTCGGCGGCGGGTTCGTCGCGACCCTGGTCCGCGGCGACGTGGGGAGCGTCCGGGCGGCCGTCGAGGCCGGCGCCGAGGCGGCCGGGCGGGTTGGCGAGCTGATCAGCGCCCACGTCATCCCCCGGCCCGACGAGTCCATCCTGCGGACGTTCCTGGGGTCGTGAGCATCGCGGTCGTCCAGCAGCAGGGGAGCCACGTATCATGAATGGGAATGCCCTGGGCCTGATCGAGACCGTCGGTCTGGTCGGGCTGATTCAGGCGGTCGATGCGATGCTCAAGGCGGCCAGCGTGGAGCTGGCCAGCCCCGTGCATCAAGCTCGACGGGGGCTCGTGAGCGTAATGGTCCGGGGTGACGTCAGCAGCGTCCGCGCCGCGGTCGAGGCGGGCGCCGAGGCGGCCGGCCGGGTCGGCGAGCTCCGGCCGCGCACGTCATCCCACGTCCCGACCCGGCCGTGGTCCGGGCGTTCATCGGAGGCGGCGCGACGGTGAAGATCCTCGTCGCCAACCTCGGCAGCACCAGCTTCAAGTACCGCCTCTTCGACATGGCCGACCCGGCCGAGCCGGTCCTGGCCCGCGGGGTCGATCGAGCGGATCGGGTCGCAAACCGCCAAGGTCGCGACCAAATCGGGCCGGGGCCAGCGCGAGCAGGTCTGCCCGATCGCCGACCACGGCGAGGCCGTGCAGCTCTGCCTCGACCAGTTGACCGACCCCGAGATCGGCGTGCTGGCCGATGCGGCCGAGGTCTCGGCGATCGGTTTCAAGGCGGTCCACGCGAAGGACCTCACCGGCGTGCATGTCGTGGACGAGCAGGTGCTGGCGGCGATGGAAGCCTTCGCGGACGTCGCCCCCGCGCACAATCCGCCCTACACCAAGGCGATGCGGATGCTCCGCGGCCGGTTCCCCGAATCTGCCGCTGGTCGCCGCCTTCGAGACCGGGTTCCATCGGACGATCCCGGAGGCGAACCAGCGGCTACGCCATCCCCGACGACTGGGCGACCGAGCTGGGCATCCGCCGCTGGGGATTCCACGGCGCGAGCCATCGCTACATCGCCGGCCGGATGGCCGAACTGCTCGGCCGAGACGACCTCAAGGTGATCTCCTGCCACCTGGGGGGCAGCTCGTCGCTTTGCGCGATCCGCAACGGCCAATCGGTCGCGTGCAGCCTGGGCATGAGCCCGCAGTCCGGCCTGCCGCACAACAACCGCGTGGGCGACTTCGATGTCTTCGCCTTGCCGGTCATCCTGCGCGAGACCGGCATGAGCCTCGACGAGGTCCTCGACATCCTGGCCAACGAGTCGGGTCTGGAGGGATTGAGCGGCGCGGGCTGCGACCTCCGCGACATCGAGGCCGCCGCCGAGGCCGGCAACGAGCGGGCCGAGGCTGGCTCTGGACGTCTTCATCGCCTCGGTCCGCCACTACCTCGGGGCCTACCTCGGTCGAGCTCGGCGGCGCCGATGCGATCGTCTTCACCGGCGGCATCGGCGAGAACTCGGCGCCGATCCGCTCGGGCGTCTGTCGCGACCTCGACTGGTTCGGCATCGCGCTCGACCCGGCGTCAACGCCTCGGGCCCGGCCGAACGCCGCGTCTCCACGGCGGATCGCGCGTCCAGGTCTGGACCGTACCGACCAACGAGGAAATCGTCGTCGCCAGGCAGGCCAAGGAATCCTGACCCTCCGGCGACCAGTGACCCCGATTCGCGAAGGAGGCGAAATGAGATCATCCCAGTGGCAGGCCTGGGGATCGTCGTGACTCGCGGGAGCCTAAGCCTGATCGGCGGAACCGACATCCGTTCGCCTTCGGGCTCGATTCCACGGCTCATATAGTCCTGGGCGTTCTTCCTGGCGACCTGTTGTTCTTCGAGGCTGCATGAGGATGCCGGCCGATGTTCCTGGCCCGAGTGACCGGCAGCGTGGTGGCCACCCAGAAGGTGGCCTCGATGAACGGGCACAAGCTCCTGATGGTCGAGCCGTACCGGGTGGACGACAAGGGGCGGGACCGGCTGGTGCCGACCGGCCGGACGTTCGTGGTGGTCGACACGCTGGGCGCGGGGCTGGGTGAGATGGTCCTGATCTGCCAGGGCTCGAGCGCCCGGCTGACGCCCGAAACCGAAAAACTGCCGATCGACGCCGTGGTGATCGGCCTGGTCGACACCGTGGACATCGGCGGCAAGACGATCTTCTCGGCACATGGAGCGGCGAGATAAGCGATCAGGCCGGAATGACCGGCTAGGGACGACCGCGACGGCGGTCCTGACAGGCATCCAAAGAAAGACGGTGTCCGCCATGCAAATGACCGAAGACATGATCCGCAACGTGATCCAGCAAGTGCTGGCCCAGATGGGTAACGGGGCTGCCCTGGGCAATGGCAAGGCGTCGCCGCGGCCGTCGGGCAACCTCGGCGTCTTCCGACGGCCGACGATGCCGTCGCGGCGGCCGACGCGGCGTTCCAGTCGTTCCGGACCCGGCCGCTGGAAGACCGCCGCAAGGCCGTGGAGTGCGTCCGCAAGATCTGCGTCGACCAGGCCGAGGAGCTCGGGCGGGCCGAGCTCGAAGAGACCAAGATCGGCCGGCTCGACCACAAGATCGCCAAGCTCCGCGACGCGATCCCGCGCGTGCCGGGGGTCGAGTATCTCCGGACCGACAATGTCTCGGGCGATGACGGGTTGACGTTGACCGACTACGCCCCGTTCGGGGTCATCGGCGCGATCACGCCGGTCACGCACAGCCTGCCGACTCTGGCCGGCAACGCGATCAACATGCTGGCCGCCGGGAACACGGTGGTGTTCAACGCTCATCCCTCCGGGGCACGGGTCGCCGCCGAGGGGGTGCGCCGGTTCAACAAGGCGATTCGCGAGGCGATCGGGCTGGAGAACCTGCTCACGATCATCGACCCGCCCACGCTCGAGTCGGCCAGGAACTTGTTCGACCACCGGGGCGTGCGCTTGCTCGTGGTGACCGGCGGGCCGGCGGTGGCTCGGGCCGCCCTGGCGCGCAAGAGGCGCGCGATCGTCGCCGGGCCGGGCAATCCGCCCGTCGTCGTCGATGCGACGGCCTGCCTTCAGAACGCCGCTCGAAGTCGATCGTCGCCGGCGGGGCTTTCGACAACAACTTACTCTGCATCGGCGAGAAGCAGGTGTTCGCGGTCGCCCAGATCTTCGACTCGCTGATGGAGGCGATGGGCCGTCATGGCGGGTTCCGGCTCACGTCCAGCCAGGTCGACGCCTTGACCCAGGCCGCCTTTCAAAAGGGGACCGACGGCGCACTGCACGTCCACAAGGACCTCATCGGCAAGGACCCGGCCGTCCTGGGCCAGTACGCCGGCGTCAAGGTTCCCGAAGGAACGCAGATCCTCTACGCCGAGACCGGTGCCGAGCATCCGTTCGTCGACCACGAGCAGATGATGCCATTCATCCCGTTCGTCCGGGTCTCGAACGTCGACCGCGCGATCGGGCTGGCGAAGGAGAGCGAGCAGGGCTATGGCCATACCGCCATTCTCCACTCCCGCGATACGTCCGTGATGTCGAAAATGGGCAAGATCATGGACTGCACGGTTTTCGTGGTCAACGGGCCGTGTACGGCCGGCCTCGGCCTGGGCGGCGAGGGCGTCTTGTCGTTCTCGATCGCCGGCCCGACCGGAGAGGGCGTTACCACGCCGTTGACCTTCTGTCGACAGCGCCGGACCAGCCTTGTGGGCGGAATGCGATTCATTTGAACGAGGTGTGAGATGCAGCTTGGACGGGTCATCGGTACGGCGACGGCGACCGTGAAGCATCCGACGTTTCGAGGGCGAGCGCATGTTGGTGGTGCAGCTCGAAACCGCGAACGGAGGCCCGGACGGCGAGCCGGTGCTCACCTTCGACCGGCTCGGGGCCGGGCGCGGCGACGTGGTGCTGGTCACGAATGATGGCGCGGCCCTCCAGGCGATGCTTGGGGCGACAACTCCGGGGCGGTGGAGCGTGATGGGACTTCCAGACGACCACTCTAAGAGCGCTTCACGAATGAGTTGCGCACACCACGGCGCCGGTCTGGCGCGTGCGTGATCCGAGCGTCAATCATTCGAGAGCCGTGCACCAGGTAACAGGTGAGGGAACAGGTCTGGCAACCGAACCCTCGATGCATCAAAGTCAATTCAATTAGTAAAATATCTCGATATTCGAATCTTTTGTGTACTGTATGCAACCCAACCGTGAAGCGCTCTAGAGACAGGGGCCAGAGATGAGGATCGGCGAAGTGATCGGACGCGTGACGATGTCACGAATCCATCCCCAGCTCCGGGGGGGCCGATTCCTGATCGCGCTGCCGATGCCGCTCTCGGCCCTCACCGACGATTCTCCCGACCGTGGTGAAGAACTGGTCGTCTACGACAACCTCGGTGCCGGCCCGGGCAGCCTGATCGGCGTGAGCGAGGGCCGCGAGGCCGCGAACCCATTCGGCAAGAACAAGACTCCCGTGGACGCTTACTGTGCGTGCCTCATCGACCAAATATCGACGTGAACGATTTTAAATTACGGCGTTCTGGGATATCGAATGCCGGAAGCCTGAGAGGATACCATGAGCGGCACTGGCAACGGCTCGGTGATGAACGAGTGGAAACTTCGCGAGCAGATGTGCGAGATCGGCCGCCGCTTGTATAACAAGGGCTTCGCCGCGGCGAACGACGGCAACATCAGCTACCGCCTTGGCGAGGACCGGGTCCTCTGCTCGCCGACGCGGGTCTCGAAGGGGTTTATGAAGCCCGACGACCTCTGCATTGTCAACCTGGACGGCAAGCAAGTCTCCGGCAAGCGGAAGCGGTCGAGCGAGATCCTGCTGCACCTGAGCATCATGAAGGCTCGGGCCGACGTACGCTCGGTCGTCCACTGCCATCCGCCCCATGCCACGGCGTTCGCCGTCGCGCGGGAGCCGATCCCGAAGTGCGTCCTGCCCGAGATCGAGGTCTTCCTCGGCGAGGTGGCGATCTCCCCGTATGAGACGCCCGGCTCGCAGGACTTCGCCGACACGGTGCTCCCCTACGTCAAGGACACCGACACGATCCTGCTGGCTAACCACGGGACTGTCACGTACGGCTCCGACCTGGAAGACGCTTACTTCAAGACCGAAATCATCGACGCCTACTGCCGGATTCTGATCCTGGCCAGGCAAATCGGGCGTGTGAACTATTACGGCGACCAGCAAGCGGCCGAGCTGATCCGCCTCAAGCCGAAGCTGGGGATACCCGATCCCCGGCTGGATCGTGGCCTGGAGAACTGCGACCTGTGCGGTAACAGCCTGTTCCGCGAAGGCTATGACGAGGCCCCACCCGAACCGCGAGTCTTCATCCATCCCAAGATCGCCGACAGCCTGCCCTACCAGTCACCGATCGAGAGCGTCCTGACGCCCCTGGCCCGCGATATCACGCTGGGGAGCGGCAC
The DNA here is from genome assembly GCA_963842405.1 of uncultured Isosphaeraceae bacterium. GTDB lineage: Bacteria > Planctomycetota > Planctomycetia > Isosphaerales > Isosphaeraceae > CAVZRC01. The sequence continues at coordinate 15,939 of CAWJGW010000062.1, forward strand.
GGGATGTCCTCGTCGCCCGCTACCTCGGCCAAACCATCGAGTAACGGTCGTGCGGCCAGCGGCGGGGTTGACTCCGAGGCCCTCGTGCGGGCGATCACCGACCAGGTCATGCAAGCCCTGAATGGGGCAGCCAGATAATGCGATTACGCTGCAAAGAGAGTAGGTCAGGCTTTTCATCCTGACGTGTCGGAGGAGTCAGGCCGGAAAGCCTGACCTACGGAGAACGAACCCATGAAAGTCAGCATCATCGGCGGCGGGGGCCTGGTCGGCTCGTCGGCAGCCTTCGCGTTACAATGCGGCGGGGTGGTCAGCCAGATCGACCTGATCGACCTCAACGCCGACCAGGTGCAAGGGTCAGGCCCTCGACCTGCTCCACGGCGCCTCGCTCGTCGCCGATCAGCGGATCCGCGCGACGGGATACGAGGCGATCCCCGAGAGCGACGTCATCGTGATCACGGCCGGGCTCCGCCGCAAGCCGGACGAGAGCCGCCTCGACCTGATCAACCGCAACGTCGAGCTGTTCCTGAACATCCTCGGCCAGACCGCGTCGGCCGGCTTGAAGCGCGACGCAATCGTCCTGGTCGTCTCCAACCCGGTGGATGTATTGACGTACCTGGCGATGCGACAGCTCGACATCCCGGCGACCCAGGTCATCGGGCTGGGGACTCAACTCGACACAGCCCGGTTCCGCAGCCTGATCGCCGAGGGCCTCCAACTGCCTCCCACGCAGGTCACGGCGCTGATCCTGGGCGAGCACGGCGACAGCATGGTCCCGATCTGGTCGACGGCGCAAGCCGCCGGGCTACCGCTCGACCGATTCCCCGGCTGGAATGCAACCACGGCGGAGGCGATCCTGAAGCGGACGCGGGGCAGCGGTGCCGAGGTGATCAAGCTCAAGGGGGGCGCGGGGTTCGCCGTCGGGCTGTCGATCCGGGACGTGATCCACGCCATCGCGCTGGACCAGAAGCGGATCTTGCCGGTCTCCGCGCTGGTCGATGGCCCCTACGGGATTCGCGACGTCTGTATCTCGATCCCCACCGTGGTAGGCCGCAAGGGGGTCGAATCCCAGCTCGAGATCGAGCTCTGGCCCAAGGAGACCTCGGCGCTGCAACACTCCGCGTCGGTCCTTCGCGAGACCATCGAGGCGGTCTACAAGAGCAATCCCAAGGCTGCCACGATTGGCGAGTCCAAGCCGGCAGCCGGCACGAGCAAGCCCACCGCGAAGCCGGCGTCCAACGGCAGCCCTGTCCGGGTCACGATGGGTGGCGGTGGCGGTAACGGCACGTTGAGCGGCTCTCGCGTCACGGTCTCCGGGCAAGGACAGGGGAGGCGCTGAGGCCATGGAAAAGTCGCTCGACCGCAAGCTGGCCGCGATCCTCGCCAGCCCGAACAGCCGCGAGTTCATCATCGCCGACGCCAAGGACGGCGACATGGCGCTGGGCCTGGGCGCCCCCGGTCAGTCGCCGGAGATGCATGCCGGCGAGGTCCGGTTCAAGACCCTGGAAGAGTACCGCGACCAGATGCGGCTGATCTCGCGATCAGGCCTGGTCGACATCATGCTCATGTCGGCCAGCTCCAACCATGCGCTGACGATCCAGCGAGCGGCTGTTCGACCATTCGCCGGTCACCCCCGCGGTCCGGGCCAACGACACGACGGACATCCACCTCGCCCGAGGCGGAGCCTATTCTCAGTCGCCGTCGCGGCCGTTCCGCACGGCGAGCATCGATCACATCCAGTGCGGCCACCTCGATTGTGATCCGGGGGAACGGACGGTCGGGGCCAACCTGGGCCTCTACAGCGTGACGTTCAACAACAACCTGGAGCGCGACCTGGAGACGCTGGTCCGATTCCACGAGTTCCGCGAAGAGGCCGAACGCAAGGGGTTCCGTTACTTCCTCGAGGTATTCGACCCGAACATCCCGGGAGCGGTCGCGCCGAGGTCTTGCCCAAGTACATCAACGACATGATCACGCGGATGCTCGCGGGCGTCGGCCCGTCCGGCCGACCCGCTGTTCCTGAAGATGGTCTACCACGGACCCAAGGCGATGGAAGAGCTGGTCCGATTCGATCCGAGCCTGGTCGTGGGCATCCTGGGTGGCTCGGCGGGCACCACCCGCGACGCCTTCCAGCTCCTCCACGACGCCCAGAAGTATGGTGCCAGGGTCGCACTCTTCGGCCGCAAGATCAACTACGCCGAGAATCAACTGGCGTTCGTCCATTTCCTCCGTCTGATCGTCGAGGGACAGGTCGGGCCGATCGACGCCGTCAAGGCGTACCACGCCGTCCTCGGCCGCCTCGGACTCCGCCCCAATCGCTCGCATCGAGGACGATCTCAAGCTGACCGACCAGTCGATGAGTTACGCGGGGACCTCGAAGTCGGACGCGACCGCTGCGGTCGCCAGCAGTCCGTCGAAGCCCGAAGTGCAGCCGGCCAGCAATGGGGTTGCGAGGGCTCGCTCGGCTCCCGTTCCGAAATCCTCCCAGACCTGTGCATGCCATTCGCAGCCGGCCGCGAAAGACCAGTCGGCGGAAGCATGTGGATGTTCGAATGGTCGTGCGCTCGTCACGGAGTCGTACTCGGTCTCGCGGTACAATCATACTACGTCTAACGGCACCGGCCAGCATCACGCCAATGGCCGGCCGGATTTCGCACGGATGAGTCCGGTGGAGCGCCTCGCCTATCATCGCGAGCGGCTCGGGCTCGGGCGATGATCTCGATGCCTGCGCTCGACTATCGTGGTCTCTCTGTTTCTTGGTTTCGCACGACGCTTGGGGGGATCGGCCGGCACGGGCAGACCCTCCGGAGGAGCACGACGCAAGAGCGGGATCTGTTTTGAGCCTTACTGCCACCCGACAACGGTCCGATGACTTCCTCGTCCTCGATCTTGCGATCGCAGCCGGACAAAAGCCAAGGGCCTTGTGTGACCGCCAGTCCGGCCGTGTGCCTTCTGCTTAACGAGACGCAGTCGACCAACGGATTATAGCGATTTATAATTTGTTTGTAATTTTTTGATTTATCATATAAAGTTTTTCTGGCCTTAGCGTGCCGCATGATGTGCTGCAACTAGAGTCTGGCCAGGAAGCCCAACCCACAGATAGAAAAGCCGACGAATCTGATGGCAAAGCATCCGTCGATCAGAGCCGATATCCCTCGGCTTTCTCATATTCACCGCAGCATATCACTCATAGGAGTTACACAGTCCAGCCTTCTCGGACGTTGCTTTTATTGCTCTGCCGTAGATGAACTGATTAGGCAAGGCCAGCAAACTTGCTGGTTTTTTGCTTTTTCGCCTGTCTTTCCAGCCCTCCTGGTCGCCGGAAGGCCAACTGCGTAACTCCTAACACAAAACCATTTAAAATAACCATAAATAAGGAAATAACAATTGGAATCCATGTGAGTAGTGACGGAGAGATTATAATACTGAAAGAACTGATTGCGGCAACCAGAGTAGCATTTGATATCGATACTATAGCTATAAACTTGCTAGGTGATTGGCCCCTTCCGAATGCGAATAGTTGACTTACGAGAACCCTATCTTTGGAGGCTAAAGGGTCCTTCGGAACGGGATCGATGTCATCGTCACGGGGCCTCGTCTGGCGGTTGATCAACACCTGGGATTGCACAGGGATGGCCTCTTGGAACTTGGCAAGATTTGCAGGTGTCTCCTCAATCCGCTCGCGTTTCTCGAACCGCTGGACACGAACGGCATCGAGAGAATCGCGGAAATCGGCGGCATCACGATGCCGCTTTTCTGGATCGTGGTGCATGGCCTTTGTCAGCAGAGTTTGGAACTCGGCCGGGACCAGTTCGGCATCGAACAAGTGAGGCTCACGGCGCCGGCGATCCCCATAGGTGAGCCCATAGTTGAGCGACGCCGCCAGGGAAAAGACGTCGCTACGGGCATCCGCTTGGCCCTTGCGGATCTGCTCGGGAGCGGCGAAATCGGCAGTGTAGCCTGGCGAGTGGCCCGGTTGTGTCAGCTCGACGCTGCCACGGATCGCCGCCAGGCCGAAATCGACGAGGACGGGCGTTCTGTCGGCGCGCACGAGGATATTGTCCGGCTTGACATCGCGGTGGACTATGCCCTGGGCGTGGGCGACGGCGAGGCCGTCGGCGACGGCGAGGAACAGCCGCCGGGCTTCGTAGGGCGAGAGAGGACCGTTGTGGTCGAGGTGGTGCCTGAGTGAGACACCGTCGATCCACTCCATCACGAAATACCAGCAGTCGCCATTCGAGGCGTGGCCAAAAGTGTCGATCTCGACGAGGTTCGAGTGTCTTCCAAGACGGATCAGGGCCTTGATTTCGCGCTTGAAGCGCTCGATGAACGTGGGGTTGTGGGAGAGGTTGGCGTTCAGAATCTTCAAGGCGGCGGTCTGACCGTTGCGGGAAGCACGAAAGACCTGGCCCATTCCGCCATGGCCGAGCAAAGCGTCGAGATGCCAACCATCGAGCGTGTCGCCGATCCTGGGCATCGGTCCCGTTGGCGCGTCGGCGGTTGGGGTCGGGCGGCAAACCTGAGTGGCGACGCGAGTGACCTGGCTGCTCAATTCGGCTAGTTTGGCATCACTGGGCCGCAGACCGACGGCGACCTCCAGAGAATGCTGGGCCGCGACCGGGTCCATCCCGGCGGCGTGCGTCGCCGCAACGGCGACGAAGGCGGCCGACGACTGAGGCTGCTCGTCGCAGAGGGTGCGGAGAGTGGCGTCCGCCTCAGCGATGTGGCCCTGGCTGAAGGCGGAGGCACCGCGGCGGTAGTGGTTGATGCTGGTCTGAAATGCATTAGGTGAGGCGTGGAGGGCGACCAGGCCCTCGACAAAGTCCATCATGCCAGCGAGCCGACGAACCAGTGGCAGCATGTCTTCCAACATCCCGGCGGCATAACCCTGGCCCGTCAGGAGCTGTCGGTTTTGTTCTTCGAGTCGGTCGAACCGCTCGGCTAGATCGACCAGGCGGTCAAGAGCCTTTCGAGAGCGCTCATCCGTCCGCAGGGTGATGTCAAGCAAGCGACGGGCCGATTCGGGCACGTCCGACAGACCGGCAACCTGAGCCATGATCGAATGTAGGTCGCCAGCGAGCAAATCGAGAATCTGCTCGACACGCTCAAGGTCGGCAGGAGTGGCGATAGGCTCCTGCGACTGGTCGTACTCGATGACGTCCTTCGAGGTTTCACGGGCGCAGTCGATGGCTTTGAGAACCAACTTCACGACGCCCGGGCTTCCCGGCAGGACCGCTCCCAGGATCGTCTCGGCGGCGAATTTGGCCGGGGCACCGTAGCAGGCGAACAGTTTCGTCACTTTCTGCTTCAGGCTCACTGGAATTCGCTCTTCCGATAGCGGTTGAGGGTCGAGTGGGTCGTCGAGGGCTGAGAGTATGATTCGCTGACGGGACCCAAAGATTGCGAGATCATATCACGACAAAGGGAGTGTAGCTACCAGATCATTCCCGATCCGACGGTCGGTTCGCGTCACGCTTCACTGGCGCGAGGCGCTTCCCGACGACTACAAACCTGCACGAAATGCGGACCCTGCCGCCTCGACCATCTCGAGCAGCTTGGCGTGCCATGAGCGGATCTTGTCCCAAGGCACGGGAGCATCGGGGTGATTCAGAACCATCTGCCCGATATCATCGACGCACTCTTCGGAAAGGCAGCGATAGCGGAAGCCGACTGTCGTGTTCAGCGTGCGTTTGGTCGAAGGTGCCAGATTGGACTCTCCGGTTACCGTGAAGTAATGGCCGTGCGCCAGCCGAAAGCCGAACGACCTCAGGGCGTAGAAGTTCATGAGTTTGTTCTTGGGTACGTCCTTCCCCGACCCGGTTTCCTGCCTCGCCTGGCCCTCCTTCGAAACCTCGGGATGGTGCCCGATTGTGAATTCCATCAGGCAGACCGAGTGACGTGCGAGGTAGCCATCCCAGCCGCCGACAGGAGGATCTTGCAGGCCGGTGAAGTCGCCGGCCGCTTCATACAGCAGCAGGTCGATTTCATTGAAGGCGATCGGCACGCCTGGCTCTGCGTGCGCAAACCCGATGACGACGCCCGAAGACGCCATGGCGAACCACAGGAGCGTCTCCTCCAGAAGCTTGCCGAGATCGAGGTTTCTGGGTTCGATGCCCGTCAGATACCCCTCAACGAACTCGAATGGCAGATTGATCGGGTAGGCGCGGCCGCCGACCATCGGTCCGTAAAGCTCGGGGTCGGTCCGGAGCGTGTCTTCCAGATAAGCCCAGAGCTTGTGCTTCTTCGAGTCGCAGCAATCCCGCGTCCGGTCCGGCTCCTTCAGTCCCTCCACGCTCCAGTCCGGACGGGCGTGTGCAAGGTTGTATCGCAGCTTGTTGACGACCGGGCAGAGGTGCGTCTGCGTCAGGGAGAGCTGCTGTTCCCCGCGCGATCGAGCGGGCAGACGAAGTAATCCGCATCGAACAGTTCGCTGAGCGTCCTCGACGGCGCGGCGAGGTGGGTCTCCGGGTTGTACAGGACGAGCACGGACGATTCTCGCCTCAACCCGAAAGGTAGCAGGGAAATCCGGATCACCTCCTTTGAGCGGTTGAGGATGCCGGTAAAAAGCCACCCCGTGAAGAAAACGAAAGATAGGTCAACGAGGCCGTCCCGGTTGAGGATCTGCAGCGGCGCCGGGGGCTTTGTTTTCGTGTTTGGGGATTGGATGAGCCCCGCACGTTGAGCAACCGGCCAGCGTTGCTGATAGTCTTCACCGTGCTTGATGTGGAGCATCCCTTCTCCCCGCTTTCAGAAGAGATGTTCCCCAAATTCTCGATCCTTGAACCCATCGCCGCCATAGACGTGTTCCAGCAACTCATTCAGCGGCCGAGTCTTCCAATGGCTGCCGATTCGGTCAAGGATGGCCAGAAAATCCGGATCGAGCCGGACCTCCCCCAGACGTGTGCTCGCGCCCGAGCGGTAGCAATCGGTGTCCCCTCGATCCCATGAAACCGGACCCTGCACGATTTCAATTCCGTCCATCCACGCGATGGCCTTGAGCACTTCGCGCGAGAAGGGACCATGATTCCAGCGATAATATGTCGCTTCCGTGTACGGACCCGAATGGGTTCCCGCCCATTCGAGGTCGGCGAGGTAGATCAGCTTCATCAGTCGCGTGCGGCCCTCGATCGGTCCCCATCGATCGATGAGGTGCTCGAGAGCCTTGCAGAGCTTTGGATTTGCGGCCATGACGAGCCTCCGGAGCCCGGATTTTCCTTGGGTTGCCGAAACCAAGCGGGATTGGTCCGCAGCCGATGCAACTCACATCATCATTCTCATTCACGAGCCGCCGCATCTGACCAGGCTATTCCCCATTCCATCATTGTATGCAAGCGATCGTAACAGGTCCAGGTGTGTCTCGAAACGATCATCGCGAGCGGCTCGGGCTGGGGCGGCAGACGTCGAAGCCCGCGGTCGGCTATCCTGGTCTCTTTCGTTTCGCAAGCCTCTCGGAGGCTTCGGCCGGGACGAGCCGGTAGTCGGGGGCGAGCACGACGCAAGAGCGGGAGTCGCGATGATGTTTCGACGGGGATTCTCTGTCTATTTGCGCGCCGCTCGCGGCGCTGGTGTTCCTGGCCCTCCTCTCTCCGGTCGCCACTGGCCGCGCAGGGAGTGGACGCGGTCAAGGCCCGATATACGAAGTACGAGCATCTCATCCCGATGCGGGATGGGGTCCGGCTCTTCACGGCGGTCTATGTCCCCAAGGACACCAGCCAGCGCTATCCGATCCTGCTGTCGCGGACCCCATACTCGTGTCAGCCGTACGGCGAGGACGCCTACAAGGGCAACCTCGGCCCCTCGGAGCTCTTCGGCAAAGAGGGCTACATCGTGGCCTACCAGGATGTCCGCGGGCGATGGATGTCGGAGGGCGAGTTCGTCAACATGAGGCCCCACCTCGATACGAAGAGCGGCCCGAAAGACATCGACGAGAGCACCGACACCTATGACACCATCGACTGGTTGATCAAGAAGCTGCCGAACCACAACGGCCGGGTCGGCATGTGGGGCATCTCCTACCCGGGCTTCTACACGGCGGCCGGGATGATCGACGCCCATCCGGCGCTCAAGGCGGCGTCGCCGCAGGCGCCCGTGACCGACTGGTTTACCGGCGACGACTGGCACCACAACGGCGCCTTCTTCCTGCCGCACGCCTTCAGCTTCCTCGCCTCGAACGGCCATCCGCGCCCGCGCCGACCAAGGTGGGGCCCGAACGCTTCAAGTACGGGACGCCCGACGGCTATGCGTTCTATCTCCGCCTGGGGCCGCTCTCCCACGCCAACCAGCTTTATTTCAAGGACGACGTGCCGTTCTGGAACGAGATCATGCAGCACGGCACTTTCGACGCGTTCTGGCAGGCCCGCAATCTCCGCCCGCACCTGAAGGGCATCAAGCCGGCCGTCATGACCGTCGGCGGATGGTTCGACGCCGAGAACCTCTTCGGCGCCCTCGAGACCTACAAGAAGGTCGAAGCCAACAGCCCCGGCGCGACGAATGTCCTGGTGATGGGTCCCTGGCGGCACGGCGGCTGGGCGGGCGGTCGGGGTGACAGGCTCGGGCCTGTGCCGTTTCATTCCGATACGGCCGCCTATTTCCGCGAGCACATCGAATTCCCGTTCTTCCAGTACCACTTGAAAGGGAAAGGATCGTCCACCTTCCCGGAGGCGTGGGTCTTCGAGACCGGGACCAATCAATGGCGGACCTTCGACGCCTGGCCGCCACGGAAGGTCAAGCCGCGATCGCTCTTCCTCCAACCCCACGCCGGGCTGGCCTTCGAACCATCGGGCGACGGCGATGCGAAGCCTTATGACGAGTACATCAGCGACCCGTCCCATCCGGTGGAATACATCGACAAGATCGAGATCGGCATGACCGGCGATTATATGATCCAGGATCAGCGGCATCGCCGCGCGACGGCCGGACGTCCTGGTCTACTCCAGCGGCGAACTCAAGGAAGATCTGACGATCGCCGGCCCGATCCAGGCTCGGCTGTTCGTCTCAACGAGCGGGACCGACTCCGACTGGGTCGTCAAGCTGATCGACGTCTATCCCGACGACACGCCCGCGTCGGGCTCCGGCCCCGCGGCGGTGAAGCTCGGAGGCTATCAGCAGCTCGTCCGCGGCGACGTGATGCGCGGGAAGTTCCGCAACAGCCTGTCGAAACCCGAGCCGTTCGTCCCCGGCCAGCCGACGCCCGTCAACTTCACGCTCCAGGACGTCGCCCACACCTTCCGGGCCGGGCACAAGATCATGGTCCAGATCCAGAGCTCCTGGTTCCCGATCGTCGACCGCAACCCCCAGAAGTTCGTCGACATCTACAACGCCAAGGAGTCGGACTTCCAGACGGCGACCCAGCGCGTCTACCACAGCACGCGAGATGCCGTCGCACCTCGAGGTGCTGGAGCTGCCACACTGAGGACGCTGGTGGGCTTCGTGGCGCTCCGCGTCATTCGACCCATCTACGGCTCGCTTCACTCCCGCCCGATCTCGGCGGCGAACGCCTTGGCGTTGAGGTCTTCACCGGTCGCGTGACGGGTCAGGGCGTTCCAGTCGAGCGAGCGGCCGGGTGCGAAGACCCGGGCCTTGAGAAAGTCGCCGACGGCGGTCTTGCCGACGAAATTGGCCTTGGAAGGGGCGACTCCGTTCAAGGCGTTGCGTGCGATCGCGTGCAGCACCTGGTCGGCGAACAGTTGGCCCAGCAGGTAGTTGTGGTAGTAAGCCGGCGCGCTGACGATGTGGATCTTGCTCGCGTAGTCCGGTGCGTTTCGGCCTTCGGGCCGGTGGACCATCTGGTACCGCTCGACGATGTCCCACCAGAGCGTGTTGAGGTCCTGGTCGGGGTTATCGTAGAGGGCCTTTTCGAACCGGAACATGACCTGGCACCATCGCGAGAAGACCAGGAGCTTGGCGCGCTGCATCTTGGCCCCGGCCTTGTCGAACGCCTCGGGATCGGGCACGGCGACCCCCATCGCCAGGAGCCAGTCGGCGTCCTTCGAGAACCGCTCGAACAGCATGGCGATCCCCTCGGTCGTCAGGATGTGCGCCTCGCTCCGCAAGACATACGGGACGTCTCGCGGGATGTTCCGGCTGCTATAGACCGAGTGTCCCAGCTCGTGGAGCATCGTGCCCATCCAGTACTCGTTGGGGACGATGTTCGCCAGGACGCGGACGTCCCCTTCGCGATCGATGTCGGTGCAGAAGGCATGGGGACTCTTCCCCGGCTTCTCGTAGAGGTCGCTCCGCGCGATCACGTCGTCGATCGGCAGGCCGATCCCGGCGTAGAAGTCGCGGCAGAGCTTGAGGATGTCGAGCTTGGCGTAGACCGAGTCGAAGTCGGCGGCGAAGATGGCCGGCGACTCCTGGAAGAACGGGTCGTGATAGTGCCAGGGGCGGAGGTCCGCCAGCGCCACGCCGCTCTGGTCGGCGAGCTTCGCGTCGATCTCGAGCTTGAGCTTGCGGAACGGCTCGCGCGTGAGCGCGTCGAGATCGTCGAAGAGCTTGAGGACTTGTTCCTGGGACTGTTCGTTGAGATAGAGCTGCATGGCGTGGTAGTTGGGGAACCCCAGCTTCTTCGCCGCCTCGTTTCGCAGCTTGACCAGCGCCTTGAGATCGGCCTCGACGAGCGGGCCAACACCCTTGCTCCCCTCCCAGACGGCCTTCCGCTCGGCGGAGCTACGCGATTCCTTGAGGACCTTGCGCACCTCGCTGTCGGTCATCTTCCGGCCGTTCACGTTCGCGCGGTAGGCATTGAACGCCTTCTCGATGGCGTTGGCCTTGGCGGTGATCGCGCAAGAGCTCGGGATCGACCTGCTTCTCGAGGTAGATCAGATAGAGCACGGCGATCTGCCGCGCCACGATCGGGTCGCGGATCGGGCTCTCCTTGATCGCCTTGAGCCGGGCGAAGCGCTCGCGGTTGGAGAGTGCCGCATCGAGCCGGTTCTGCGACTCTTCCTTGGCCTGGAAGTCCTCGTCGCGGCCGGTGACGTTGGCGTTCCACCAGGCCAGGGCGGCCTCCCGCTCCAGGGGACGCACCGTCTTCTCGTGTTCTGCGATGAACGCCCGGGCCTCATCATCGGCGCCGGCTTTCACGTCGGTCGCGGTGGACATGTTCGTCAAGAGCCCCGTCAGCGAGAACGTGAAGAGGATCGCGAGGGCCATAGTCCGGACCATGGTTGAAAGCCTCCTTGGTGCCATGACGGTCGATTCCGAGCAACCGCGATTGTCTCATGCGAGCTGGGGCAACGCAAACATCATCGGGAAGAGCGACTCGGCATAAAGGCAGACGCGCTCTTGACGGGCGCCTTTCTCGCTTTTTTAATAGATTCATGCCGAAGTGGCGGAATTGGCAGACGCGCTAGGTTCAGGTCCTAGTGAGCTAACCATGCTCGTGCAGGTTCAAGTCCTGTCTTCGGCATACAGCAAAAGGGCTTACGGCGAAAGATGCCGTAAGTCCTTTTGCATTTAAACGACCTCTTTTCCGCCAATATGCCGCCAACAGGGCAGGTACAGGGCGTTTCTGAAGGAGAACGCCGGCATGGTACGGGTGCTGGGATCTATGCTATTGAGTTTCGAGGGGGACAGCAGCTTGGATACGATGGGTGGATGGGTCGCCCGTCCGGTGGTTTCGGGCGGAACGAACACTTCAGACGGAGGAGCACCCCACCGAAGCGGACTGAACGGAGATATCAGCGGAAATCTCAGCCGCGTCCCCGTTTCGGTTCCCAGGCAGGTAGCAGAACCTGGCCATGTGGCACACGCCGCGAAGCCAGCCGTAGCTGCCGACAGCGACATGATCGACGACCTGGCGGCCGTCAAGCATCTGGTCCAGCGACTCGGGGCCGACCAGGTGCGGAAGATCGTTGGGCTGTTCGAGTGAGCCCTATGGCCGCCGCTGGCGTTCTCGCGTCGCCTCGGCGGCCGGAACCTATCGGAGGGAGCGGAGTTCCCAAGGAAGCAAGCCATGAAGCCGCTCTTAGCGGCGTTCGGGGCAGACAAGGTCCATCGCATCGTCGATCTGCTGGGGTGATGACTCGCGTCTGTCCAGGCGGGTGCGTGACAGGTTACCTGATAGCCGGTGCCCCGGGTATGGCAGTCCGGCGTCGCAGGTGTCCACTCGTTGATTCCTTCGAGGATTTCCTATGGCTACCGCACAAAGCTCGCCTCCCACTCCGCAGGAGATGATCGCGAAGGGGTATTTCCCGAAGGAGATGCCCCCGCCGTTCACATCGGCTCAGCTTGCTCAAGTGGCGGTCTCCAATCCCACTGATTTTGAAACTGCCTATACCGGCATGAAGGTCTCACATGCCTGTCGCTTTCAGTTCGCACGACCCGGAAGCCTGCGAAGGGCGCTGGCGATTCCCAATCCTGCGTTCTACTGCAAGTTAGCCAACGAGATGTGCTCACGCTGGGCCCATATCCAGTCTCTACTTTCGCGATCAGACTTGTCGATCAGCAAGCCAGTTCCTGTTGCCAGCAAGCCAAGGGCGGTTTATCCCGAGACGGCCAGAGGAGACCTATTCGACAAGCGATGTGAGTACCGCGGGGCCTTCAGGTATTTAATGAAAGCGGATATAGCCCAATTCTATCCGAGCATCTACACACATAGCATCGCTTGGGCAATCGAAGGGAAGCCGATTGCTAAGGCCAACCATGCGTTAACCCTCTTCGGCAACCTGTTGGATAAGATCGTTCAAAATGGTCAGGACGGCCAAACCAAAGGGATTCCGATTGGCCCAGACACCTCGCCGGTGATCGCCGAGCTACTGCTGTCTGCATGTGACGAACAATTGCAGCAGGACATCCGAGGCATTCGCGGATTCCGGTATTACGACGACTATGAATTATACTTTGATTCGCGTGCAGAAGCGGACCGGGCCATCGTCTTGCTCGAATCGATTCTCACACAGTATGAAATCACTCTGAATCCAACCAAGACCAAGGTAGAAAGCGTGCTGCAACCACTCGATCTCCCTTGGTCTCGCATTCGCCGTGTCGAGGTCCGAACACGCAAGGCGGAATCCCAGCGAAGCGACTTGATTTATCTGTTCGATGAAGCTTTTGAACTGTCGAGGCTTCACCCTTCGGATCATGTTTTGAAATACACTATTGGGCGCACTCGACGAACTCGATACTCTCGCCGACAATCGCATTTTGTACTTCCGCTTGCTCTCCCAGGCAGTCATGATCGAACCAGCAGTGTTGCCATTGGTGCTCAACCAATTGCTCGCATTCAAGGAACAGGACGCGTCTCTTTTCAAAAAGGTCGCCATTCGAGGTGGCATCTCGCGTCGCTCATAAACAGGCATATTCTGTTGCATGCTACACAAGGTGAAAGTAGCGAGGTCGCATGGGCAATCTGGGGAGCTATCGCATTTAAGATTCGATTAGGCTCAGGCGCAACGAAGGCCATCTGCTCCATGGAGGATTCGATTGTCTCCATGCTCGCTCTCTACGCAAACAAGGAAAAGAACCTACTGGATAGGAGGTCGATCGACGACTCGTTTTGGCTA
>CAWJGW010000063.1:0-218452 GCA_963842405.1 uncultured Isosphaeraceae bacterium
CGGGACGGCCCTCTTGACCACCTCGAAGACCCCCAGCCGGATCAAGGAGAACTTTGAGGTTTCCACCCTTCCTGAAGAGGCCGTGCGGGAGATTAGCGAAGGAATCACGTTGCAGGTCAGGTTTAATGCCGTTGTGGAGACCGGTGTTCCCGGGTTCATTCCGAGAGGATAGGGAGGTTGAGACCGAATTATTCAGGATGGTAGGCCGCGAGTATCAGGCTGGACTAAGATCGTACCCCGGGAAGGCAGTCAGAGGCATAGTCCATGGCGGGGGGGCATGTGATGTACGATCGAGAAATCCGTGCGGCCCTGGAGAGGCATTGGGAGGCGTCGAGAGCGGGCGATCAGGACGCGGAACACGAGATCTATCACGACGATGCCGTCGTCGAGTATCCACAGTCGGGGGAGCGGGTCCGCGGACGGCACAACGTGCAAGCCCTTCGCAGCCAGCATCCGGCCAGGCCGTCGGGCTTTGTCGTCCGGCGGATCGTCGGCGGGGGTGAGCTCTGGGTCACCGAGTATGTGATCGCCTATGACGGGCGTCGCATCAACACGGTAAGCATCATGGAATTCCAGGCAGGCAAGGTCGTGCGCGAGACGCAGTATTTCGCAGAGCCGTTCGAGCCCCCGGCGTGGCGGGCCCAGTGGGTGGAACGGATGACGTGAGAATTATGAATCGGACGTTGCCCACCCCGTGGAAACCCAGCAAAGCCCAGATCCTCGCCGCGCACAACAAGCTCATCCCGGATCTCGTCGCCAAAAACCTCATCGTCCTCTTCGCGGGCATTAACCCCGGCCTCTACACCGCCGCCATCGGCCACCACTTCGGCCGCCCCGGCAATCGCTTCTGGCCCGCCCTCCACGGCGGCGGATTCACCCCGCGCCTCTTCTCCCCCTTTGAAGGATCCCTTCTTCTCGACCTCAAGCTAGGCATCACCAACATCGTCAAGCGCGCCACCGCCCGGGCCGATGAGCTCACCGACGACGAACTTCGCGCCGGCGGCCGGCGCCTCCAAGCCAAAGTCAGACGCTGGCGCCCGACCGTCGTCGCCTTTGTCGGCATCGGCCCCTACCGCATCGTCTCCGGCATCAAAGACGCCCGCGTCGGCCTCCAAAAGGCCCTCTTCGGCGGCAGCCACGCTTGGGTCCTCCCCAACCCCAGCGGCCTCAACGCCCACTATCAGCCCGCCGCCCTCGCACAACTCTTCGGAGACCTCCGCCTCTGGGCCATTGCACAGCACGGGCGTCGATGAAATACCTGTTGGTCATGGTTGCATTCGCCGCGCCGTTATCGGGGTTCGCCGGTCGAACTGGAAGTCATCCTGGAAGTGCAATCCTGACTCAGCCGGCGGCAAACCCATGCCCGCATGACTTTTCGGTGGAGCGAGACCAGGAAAAAGACGGTTTTGCTCATGAGGTTGGGAAGAGGCCAGGAACGAGCCGCTGTTTGGTGGCGATATAGGTCACGCACGATATTGGCTCTGATTTTCCGATCGGTCTCAATCCGCAATCCGTAATTCCCTCTTGGCTGGATTCACAGAAGACCGCGTGAGAAACACGCGGGCAGTGCTGGCTTTGATTCGCAGCGATACGATGATGAGATGGCAGGCGGGCGGTTCCTCGACCGGCCTTCATGGGCCCGGTTTCCAGGGTTCGACCCCGGGCCTGCGATGCCCGAAAGGGCAGAGCGCAAGCTTAGACTCAGCGTGAGATTCAAAGGATATCCCCAAATGTGCAGGTTCGAGTCCTGCCCGCGGCATTCTCGTTCAATCAGCGCCGCGGTAGCCCAAGGGCGAGGCAAGGGATATCGCGGTAAGGATCAGACTATCGCTCGAGACTGAACTTGGCTTTTCGCCGATGAATCGACCGCGACGGAACTTGGCGGAGAGATGCTGGTGCAATTCCAGCCCGGGCCTCTACATTGCCCCGGCTCCGCGGGAGGCACATGGCCCGGTAGCCCAATCGAAAGGCGGCTCCGCTTTCAGCTTGAGACCGTCGCGACCGGAGATCGTCACCGGCGATGGGTTTATCCGCCAAAAACCGGCCCCCGTGCACCGGGTACGTGCATGGGGGCCACCTTTTTCCCCTCATTGCGGAGGGTCGTGATGCCGAAGCTCAACCAGATCGTTGCCGTGGTCGCGGGCAAGAAATCCGACGCCGAGAAGGCGATCACGGAGATCTATCACAAGGTCAAGAAGCCGCAGCTCTTCGAGGGGATCACCAAGACCTATGAGGCGATCGAGGTCAACGGCGAGGAGATGCCATCCGAGGTGAAGCTCCTCCAGTTCAAGGTGAGCGAGGCGATCGCCCAGTTCCGCGAGGTCATGGGGCCCGTATTCGACACCACGATCACCCAGGATGTCGCCAACACCCGCGCCCGCGCCGACGTGGAAGTGGACGGCGTCGCCGTCCTCAAGGACGTCCCGGTCACCTATCTGCTCTTCCTCGAGAAGAAGCTGACAGACATCCAGACGTTCATCACGCACCTGCCGACCTTGGACCCGTCGCAGAAGTGGAGCTACAGCCGCGACACGGATTGCTTCGTCACGGCCGAGACCTGGAAATACCACACGAAGAAACTCCCGCGCGTGCTGGAGAAGGCCCCGGCCACCGACAAGCACCCGGCCCAGGTCGAGGTCGTCCACGAGGACAAGAACGTCGGCAAATGGAAGACGATCAATCAGTCCGGGGCCATCCCGGCGCGCGACCAGCACGATATGCTGGCACGTGTGAAGAAGCTGATCGAAGCCGTGAAGAAAGCCGCGAACAGGCCAACATGCTCGATGTCGAGAACAAGCAAGCGGGCGACGCGATCTTCGATTTCATCTTCGGCAAGCCGGCCTGACCCTACGACTCGCGCCGCGTCGGCGGCAATGATCTTGATCCATACGTAAGTATGCGGGCGAATCGGCGACGCGCTGGAGGTACTTCCGGGCGAGGTCGGGCCTGGCGGTGATTCAGGAGGTGCTTGCCGACGACGAACTCGGTGGTCGCCCGGTGCTCGGCGGGGATGCTGTCGAGCATCTTGTCGACCGCCGTCAGATCAAGGGGTGCTTGCTGCCGTCGGCGAGCGAATCGCGAATCATCTGGCAGATCGAGATCGTCTTGGGCACCTTGTCCTTGAGCTTGGTGCAGAGTTCCTCCAGGCCCTGGTCCCGCCGGGCCTTATCGCCCAGCTCGTCGGCCAGCAACATCCGGTTTGTGCCGTAGAGGGGCGAGGGATCGGCCGCGTAGACTTTATCCATGATATCGATCGCCTTTTGCTGCAAGCCGGCCGACCAGTAGAAGTAGGCGACCACCTCCGGATTGGCAAGGTCCGGACGACCCTCGACGGAGGCCACGTACTCTTCGACAAAGGCGCGGGCCGCCGCGACGTCGCCGTGGCCGGTCCGCTTGCAGAAGAGGTACCAGTCCGGCCAGGACGTATTGGGATAGCGCTCGCTGGTCCGTTGGAGCCAGAGCTCGGCCCGCTCCCAATCCTTCAGCCCCTCGTTGACCTGCGAGGCGCAGGTCATCGCCCAGGCGGCCCAGGTCTCCGCCGCGGGCTCGGCGTATTTCTTCGCATCCTCCCAGCTTTTCTGGCCCATGTAGTAGTTGGCGAGCTGCACTTGCACCCTGGCGTGCTCCAGGCCGGCGACTTCGGTCTTCGTCAAGAAGTCATCGAGCGTTGACTTCCAGCGGTCGATGTTCCCCCGGGCCTGGTAGCACGCGGCGAGCGACTGGTAGGCCCATCGGTCGGGCGATTGCTCCATGTAGCGCTCCAGGCACTTCTCCGCCTCGTCGTATTGCTTCAGCTCGGCATACTTCTTGCCCAGGGCCCCGAGCAGGGCCGGAGCATCGCTGACCTTCGGCGCCATCCGGGGACCTCTCCCTTGACCTGGTCCCAGGCGTGCTCGACCAGGGTGGCCATCGCGTAGGCCGAATACGGGCTGACGATCAGGAGGACGCGGCCGAAGTGGACCTTCTTGTCCGTCGTCCGCTTGAGGCGTTCGGAGAAATCGCGCGCCAGCGTGCTGGAGTGAAAGAAGCGCGCGGCCCAGGCGGCCGCGCCGACCGGGTGGTTGAGCTTCAACAGTGCATTGATCATGGGCTGTTGGTTGGGCTCGACACCGGTCGGGTCGAAACGGTCGGCGAATGCGGCGAGCGCGCGGAGGCTTTCATTGGGGGGCAGGGCGATGCTCTCCAGATAGGGATAGTAGCGGTGCTGCGCGACGAATGGCTGGACGTCGGCCCAGTAGTCGTTGACCGGCACGGCCCACTTATGGCCATGAAGATCATTCGTCGCCAAACATGTATGAATCGCACCTCGCGGGCCAGGTGCGCCAGGACGCCCCACGACGGCTCGCCCGCGTCCTCACCCGGCTGGCCGGCCTTGGCCAGGGCCTCGACGATAGTCAGTTCGTCCCGGTTCTTGTCGAGCGGCTGCCGGACGGACGATGGCAGCGACGCCAGCGATTTCAGCTTGGTCGGAAAAAGTCGTGTAAATGCGTCCGGTCCGATCACGGTCGCGATATGCAAATCGCCGAGCCGGCCATTCTCGCAGATCGCGTCGTAGGCGCGGTGGCAATCGGCATCGAGCTCAACGACGTCGCGCACCGCCTGGACGGACACGCGGGTGTCCCTCGGGTACTCGACCGTCAGCATGCTCAGCAGGGCCGCGAGCTTGGCGTGCGGCCCATCCTTGATCGCGAGTCGCTTGCGGTCATTTTTCAAGTAGGCCTCGATCACCGGCAACCACGATGGCATCGGGCCGGCGTCCTTCGTCTCCTTGTCGAGCTGGTTTGCCTCGGCGAGGTCGTCAAATGCTACGTAATGGAGGCCAACCAGTGCCCTGACGAACGCCCGGTTTCGCAACGCCCAGCTCGAGCTGGGATTCTGCGCGACGAGCCGTTCGGCGTACAGCAAGGCACGCGCCTTGAAGGCGCGGTGAGCCGGGCTCCATTGGTACTCCGTCAGGACACCGAGCTGGGCATACGCCCGGGCGAGGGCCGCCAGCCGCGCCGGCGACTCGCCGTCAGCGCGGATCTTCTCGTGCAGCTCTCGGATCGCGGCGAAGTGCTCGACGAGGCCCAGTTGCTCCAGCCGTTTCTCAACGTCCGGAGGCACCGGAGCGTCGGCGCGGACCGGATTCGGCTGGCCCGTCAGACCGAGCTGCTTCAACAAATCAGGGAACTTGGACCGTGACAGCGACTCGGACAGCGTGGTGAGCCTCATGAGATAGCCGCCCTCGTCCGGGTTCGTGCCGAGGTCGTGCTTCAGGAGGACCTCCGTTTTCTGGCCCTCGCTCCGGCGGACCAGGGCCCGGCAGACATTCGGGCGGAATAACGTGGTCAGCTCGACGACCTCGCCCTCACCCTGATCGGGGGCGAGGTCGTCGAGGAGCTCGTCGCGAGTGGAGAGCCCCAGCTCATCGCGGGCAGCGATCAGAAGCGCCTGACGCACGAGCTCACGATCCAGGATGCCTTGCCTGGTCCCCAGGGTGTCCTGTTTATTCTTGCTTGCCTCGGGACGCCCCAGGCGCAACCAACGGCCTGGCATCGCCATCCTTGCCGGTGCGGAGCACCACCAGCCTCGTGCGGGTTTCCGCCCTGTCGGGTGCATCCGAGACCTGCCGCTCTTGGGCCTGAGCTTTCGCGGCGGGCAAGGTCGCGGCCGCCTGGTTCGGCGAGGGTCGGGCCGCGGCGGACATCCGGGCTTGCGCCAGCTCCTCGCGCACACTCGGATAGATCACGGCGCCTGCGATACCGATCACCACCACCGCCAAACCCGCGACCAACGCGGCCTGCCCCGGCCGGCGCACTCTCTGCGTCGCCCGGCTCGGACGTTGCCCGTTCGGATTGTGGACCGCTTGATGGCTCCGCCATGCCCGGGTTCGGCGGATTGCCATTCTGCGGAGAGCTCGTCTCGAGGGCGCCATGGTTTGATCCTTATCATGACGGGAATGTTGAGACGGAGGACCCGTTCAAACAGGCCACGCTAGGGACGCGGGTACGTCTTCACTTTACCCGGCTGTCTCGGCCGATTGCAACGACTCGAATGGAGTCCACAACCGGCTGACTGTATTGTTGTGTCTTGCTGCGCGCGGTACTTCGGACATCTCCGCCTATTCGGCGGCAACACCGCCAACACGTTCATGAGGTCGTTCCGGCAATGGGCGAGGTCAGGAGACCCTCGCCCAACGAACGTTGACGACAAATTGTCGATGTGCGTCCCATCAGGGCCTAATTGAGTAAAGCGTGATCTTATGAAAACTCGCCGTAGAGCGCGTTGCTGCTGATTCTCTCCGCCTATGTCCTGTTCATCTTCGACCTCGCGCTCCTCCAATTCCCCTGCAGGAATCCGCCTCCCAACTTCATCCCGCTGCACACGATCGTCGCGGACTGGACAGCCGGGGGGCGGGAGTTCGTGGTCAATTTCGTGGGAAATATCGTGGCATTCATGCCGATCGGCACTGATACCGTTGGCTCGCCCGTCCCCGGAGGACGACGGCCTGGCATGTGGCCCTGTTCTGCCTGTGTCTCAGCGCGATGATCGAGGTGGGACAGTACTTCTCCGGGCGGCGCATTGCCGATGTGGACGACCTGATCCTCAATACCCTCGGTGGGCTATTGGGGTACTTGACGCTCCGATACCTGCGCGGCCGTGGAGCGGTTCGGGCGGGCGAGACGATGCTTGGAGATCCGGCACCGCGGACGACGACCGCGCTGAGAAGCGAACCACGCGATCGAACACAGTTCGCGATGCCTTCTCTGCCAAACAACCCATGACCAATCTACTTGGTGTCGTGCTTTGCCGCGGGAGGATTTGGTGCGGCGAATGATGATCCTTGGCGGGGCTTGCCGGCGTGCCCTTCTTGACCGGGCTCGGGCTGGCGGCCGTCGATGCCGCCTCGCCCACTTTCTCCTTGGTGCGTCTTGGCCGCGTCCTTCTCCTTGGGCGGGCGGGGCTTGACGGGCCGGCTGGCTTCGGAGGCGTCGGGCGTCGAGGGGTCCTGCTTGCGTGCCTGGACGAAGGGGCAGATCTTCCGGAGCTCGCAACGGGGGCAATCCGGCTCGCCCTCGACGCAGGTGTCGTTGGCGAGGTCTTCGAGCAAGTCGAGGAACTCGATGCCGCGATTCTTGGGGACGGCCCGCTCCAGCACGGCGCGGAGCTCCGGGACGGTCGACTCGCCGATCCCCAGCCGCTCGAGCGCGCGGTGCGTGTTCTTGTCGATCGGGATCGCGTGGCCGCCGAGGGCCTGCTGGATGACGGTGGCCGTGACAAAGTCCGACGCGAAGGCTTCATAGGTCTGGAGGACCTTGAGGGCCTCCTTCAGCGGCTTCTTCGCCAGGTGCATCCAGGTTGAACCCGTAGGTCCGATTGAAGAGCTGGCGGAGGAATCGGCGGATGCGACGCGCACGCTCCGCGGCCTCGGGGATGCCGGCCAGGTTCTCCTGGATCTCCTCGAGGCTGCTCACCCGCACTTCGTTCCAGTCGAAGAACTCGTCCTTGAACCGCGACAGGGCCTGATTGGCGTGCTCGCGGGTCGTGTCCTCGTGGCAGATCCCGTAGACGACCGCCTTGAGGACCGACAGCCGGGCGGCGTTGCGCTCGGCCTTGGGCTTGTAGCGTCGCTTGAGCAGCGTGTAGACGTCCGTCAGGAACTGGGCCTTGCTTTGTGTTGCCATGAGCCTATTCTGCTGGGTTTTGAGGCGGAGCCTGGCGGGATCGCGGAGACCATCGGCCGGGGCCGGCATGGGCGCCATCCGGGTCGGGATCGCCTCGTCACTTTTCCGATCGGACACGACCGGACGGCCGTGGAAGGGCGATTCGCCCGCCACCCGGGCGCCTGCGGGTCTACGAGTCCTCCGAGTCTCCTTCCTCGTCGTCGGCCTCCGTCGCGGCCGGGGACCGGTCCGCTCGGGGGAAGTCGCTTCCCTCTGATCCGAGGCGACGGCTTCGTCGATCAGACGCCCGATCGCGACCGATTTCTTCACACTGTCATCGGACTTGAAGCTCAGGATCGGGGTGAATCGCGTCTGCAGCCGGGCGGCCACGCGGGCCTGGAGGAAGCCCGCCGCGTGGTTCAGGCCCTGGAGCGCACTGCTTCTGCTCGGCCTCGGTCCCCATGACCGACACATAGACCTTGGCCTGGCGCAGGTCGCCCGAAACCTCGACGCGGAGCACCGTGACCGCGCGAACGCGCGGATCGGCCACCTCGAATAAGATCGCGGTGGCGACCACTTCGCGTATCGCCTGGGCTATCCGGAGGCTGCGGTGAGACGGCATCTCATTGTCATTTGTCATTGGTCATTGGTCACGTGGTTGGACAGTACGGCAGCGAGCGCAGGTAGGCAAAGGCCGAAAGAAGCCGTTGAGACTCGAAACGGTACCAGCCCAATGACCAATGACTAATGACCAATGACCAATGACCAATCAGAGCGTCCGCCGGATGATGTCGATCCGGTAAGCCTCGATGACGTCGCCGACCTTGACGTCGTCGAAGTTGCCGATCTTGATGCCGCACTCGAAGTTCTGGGGGACCTCCTTGACGTCCTCCTTGAACCGCTTGAGGGCTTCGATGGAGCCCTTGTAAATCTCGCGGCCTTCGCGGATGAGGCGGACCTTGGCCGATCGCTCGAAGGTCCCCTGGGTGACGAAGCAGCCGGCGACGGCCCCGACCTTGGAGATCTTGAAGACCTGTCGGACCACGGCGCGGCCGAGGTGGACCTCCTTGACCTCGGGGACGAGCATCCCCTCGACGGCTTTCTTGATGTCGTCGGTGACCTGGTAGATGATGTCGTAACGGCGGATCTCGATCTTCTTCTCCTCGGCCATGGCGATCGCCCGGTCCTCGGGTGCGACCCGGAAGCCGATGACGATGGCCTGGGAGGCGTCGGCCAGGACGATGTCGCTCTCGGTGATCCCGCCGACGGCCTTGAGGAGGATCCGGACCGGGACCTCCTCGTTCTGGAGCTTCTCGAGTTCCTTGGTGAGGGCCTCGATGGAGCCCTGGACGTCGGCCTTGAGGATGAGGTTGAGGCTCTTGACCTTCTGCTCGGCCATCTTGTCGTAGAGGTTCTCCAGCGTGACGGCCTGGCGATCGGCGTGGGCGAGGTCGCGGGCGCGGTTGCGCCGGGTCTCGGCGACTTCGCGGGCGCGGGAGATATCATCGACGACGCCGAAGTTCTCGCCGGCACTGGGAACGATATCCAGCCCGGAGACCTCGACCGGGGTCGACGGGCCGGCCTGGTCGATCGATGCGCCCCTTGTCGTTGAACAGGGCGCGGACGCGGCCGTAGCCGTCGCCGCAGACGATGACGTCGCCGACGCGGAGGGTTCCCTCCTGCACCAGCACGGTCGCCACCACGCCTCGGCCTTCGGAGAGCGAGGCCTCCAGGCAGGTGCCGTTGGCCGGTCGGGACGGGTCGGCCTTCAATTCATGCAGCTCGGCGATGGTTTCGAGCATCGAGAGCAACTCGGTGATGCCCTGGCCGGTCGTCGCCGAGGTCTTGACCACATCGACGTCGCCACCCCAATCGACCGGGGTGAGGCCCTGTTGCGCCAGCTCGCCGTAGATCTTGGTGATGTTCGACGTGGTGTCGACGTTGGGCAGGTCGATCTTGTTGAGGGCCACGACGATCGGCACCTCGGCCGCCTTGGCGTGGGCGATCGCCTCGACGGTCTGGGGCATGACGCCGTCATCGGCGGCGACGACCAGCACGACGATGTCGGTGACATTGGCACCGCGGGCACGCATCGCGGTGAACGCCTCGTGGCCGGGCGTATCCACGAAGGTGACGGCCCGGCCGTCGGCCTCGACCTGGTAGGCACCGATGTGCTGGGTGATGCCGCCGCTCTCGGAGTCGACGACGTTCGCCTTTCGGATGCGATCCAGCAGCGAGGTCTTGCCGTGGTCGACGTGGCCGAGGATGGTGATGACCGGGGGCCGCGGCTGGAGGTTCTCCGGGCGCTCGAGGCGGCGATGGCCTCGATCATCTCGTCCTCCGGGGTGGTCTCGTGGACCACCTGGAGCTCGACGCCGAACTCCATGGCCAGCATGACGGCCAGGTCTTCCTCCAGGGTGGCGTTGATATTGACGAGCTGGTTCATGGCCATCAGCTTGCGGAGCAGGTCGCTGGCCTTGATCCCGATCGCCTCCGAGAGTGCGCGGACGGTGATCGGCGGCTCGAGATCGGCGTGCGACTTGCGCGTGGGGGCCAGCGCCGTGCGATGCCCGCCGCGGGGCTTCTTGCCGGAGCGGGATCGTCGCGTTTCCTCCTCATCGGCCGAGAGCAAGGCGGCGGCCGGGACGGGGGACGTGACGCGGCGCTCGCCGGCGCGTTCGTTCCGCTTGGCGCGGCGGCCGGCCCGATCGGCGGCGGAGCCCAGGCGTGCGCTCTTGGCCTTGCGCTCCTCCTCGTCGTCGAGTCATCAGGGGGCGGAGGGATCGACGGCGGCGCGAGCACCGGGGCCCGGGCCGGGTCGACGCGCCGCGGGGCCGCTGGGGGGCGCACCCGGACGTGGCGGGCCGGCGGGGCCGGCGCCGCGCTGGGGCTGGCCGGTCCGGCCGCCCTGGCCGGTCCCGGGGGGGCTCGCCGGCGATTGGAAGGTGTTCAGGCCTCCGGAACGCATCAAGGCCATCATCTCGTCCCGGGTCATCGACTTCTCGGGACGCTGGGACTTGGGTGCGGCGGCGATGACGAGCGCGGCGGGCCGCCCGAGCGGGGCGGCGACACGATCGGCGCGGCCACCTGGGGCAGGGGCCGTGCGTGGTCCGCCGGGGCCCTCGCGGCGGCCGCCATCGGAGGCGGAATCCTCGCCGCCGGGACGGCGCACCGGTGCCGACGGGGGAGCGGCCGGCCCGCTACCCCGCGGGCTCATCGCACGGACTCCTGCCGGGGGCATGTAGTCGTTCCGCCTCAGATGGTTGGAATCCCTGGCCGCCGGGTGCACCGGAGGGTTGTCCCGGCCTTTGTTCGGAGCGCGGGCCCTGCGCCGGCGCATTACCCGGGGACCGTGGACGGGGGCTGCCGCCGGCATTCCCATGCCGCGTGTGCGCCGAGAGCGGACCGCCGCCGCCGCCACCGCTCGGGCGGTCCGCTCGCTGGCCCGGCGAAGCCGCCGCCGGGCCGCCCTGCCGACGGCGATGGAGCCGGACCCGGACGCCCGGGAGCCGGCGGTGCCGTCCCCTCGGGCGGGGCACCCGGCGCCGACGGGCGCGACAGGCCGGAAGGGGACGAGCCGGGGACCAGCCGTTGGGCCGGCGGGGAGGCGGGGCCGCTCGCGGGCGACGCCGCCGAGGGTTCCGGAGCCGGGTGCCGAGACCGGAGCACGCGGCAGGGACGAAGCCGGGACATGGGACCTGGGTCGCGGGCGCGTGTGCGGGGGCCGGTCCGATCGGCCGCTGGCCGGGCATGGCCGGACGGGGCGGTTCCCCGCCCACGCGCACCGGAGCAGTCGTGCCCGTCGCGGTCGCAGACGAAAGCGGAGCCCCGGCTGACGTCGCGGCCGCGGGCGCGGGGCCGTGGCCGTACTCGAAACCCGGCCTTCCCGGCCGGCGGCCGGCAGGCTTCACCAAGGTCCTGATCCGCTCCACCATGGAAGGGTCCAGGCTTGCCAAGGCGCTCAGCTTGACGTCCAGACCTTCCTTCTGAATGCGATCCAGCAGTTCTTGGCTCTTCATGCCCAGCTCTTTGGCCAGCTCATGCACGCGCATCGACAAAGGCAACTCCTCCCGGACGCGGCTCCGGTCTCCCGGGCTGGACTCGACCCGGGTCGGTATCGGGGTGTTCTCGATGATTCGTTCAGATCCCATAGGCTTAGGGGCGGATGGAGGCCGGCCTGCGGGCAGGCCCAATAATTGATTTTACCAGAATCCCGGCCGCCGTCCCATCGGAACACGCTCCGAGTCGAGGACGGGAGCCAGACCGGGGCGGAATCGACGGCTGATCGACTCGCCCGGCCGAGGGTTGACAGCGTTGCCGGAACCTTTCTCCATTCCTTTGGTTACGTCAGGTTCTGCTTGCTCCGTCCTGGAGGCTCCGGGGGTCGAATCCCGGGCCGGGCTCCGCTTCGAGTTTGGGCTAGGGGACCTCGCCGGTTGGGTCCTCGCGTTTCTCATGAGGATCGTTTTGAGCGCGGAGGACGAGGAGGCCGGTCGGTCGGGAACGGTCTTGGCCGGCTCGTCGGCGGATGGGGACGGCCCACTCGACTGGTCCCACCTCACCCAGCTCGACGGCTTCGGTCACGATCCGGAGGGTTTCACTCTGGTCGTCGTTGCGGGGCGGGGAGGTCACTTCATGGCCTTGGGTCGAGATGCCGCCCATCTCGACGGCCAGTAGCATGTCATGGAACTCGTTGTCGATGGCCTTGGGGTGCTCCAGGTCGGTGCCGTCGTCCGGTACGGAGATTGCCCTCGGCCGGGTGGGACGGTGCGGTGGGCGAGGCCGAACCGAGTTCCGCGGCCGAAGTATCGAGTAGGGTCAGGGATGAGTCTGCGTCGGAGTTCGAACCGGCGTCCACGTCCGAATCCGATGTCGGGGCCGGCCGAGTCGCCGTCACCGGTCGGCGGTGCCGGTCCTGGCCGTCGGCTTCGGCATCGGTTCGGTGTCCTCGTCCGGCCGGCTCACGATCGGCTCGGAGGGGGCGGAACGTTGTCCCTTGCGGCGGGGGAGCTCCTCGGTCTGTTCTTCGGCCAGGGTCTCCGCCCGGGTCACGATTTCCACGGCCTGTTCTTCGGTTAATCCCTCAATAGTGTTCACCAAATCGGCGATCTCCATCACCGACAGGTCGTCATAGCTCAGAATCCCCTGCTCGACCAGCCGCTCGGCCAGCTCGGTGTCGACCACGTCGATCTTCTCGAAGGCTTTGACCGCCTTATCGATCACCTCGTCGAGCTCCTCGGCGGTCATGATCTCGATGTCCCAGCCGACGAGCTTGGAGGCGAGCCGCACGTTCTGGCCGCGGCGGCCGATGGCGAGCGAGAGCTGATCGTCGCGGACCAGGACGATGGCCCGGCCGAGTAGATGACAGAGCATCACCTCGTCGATCTCGGCCGGCTGCAGCGCGTTGGGGATCAGCACCTGGAGCGATTCGTTCCAGCGGACGATGTCGATCCGCTCGCCCCCCAGCTCGTCCACGATATTCTTGATGCGCGTGCCGCGCACCCCGACGCAGGCCCCGACCGCGTCGACCTTGGTGTCGTTGGAGGTGACGGCGACCTTCGACCGGTAGCCCGCCTCCCGGGCCAGGGCGCGGATCGCGATGATCTGGTCGGCGATCTCGGGGATCTCCAGCTCGAAGAGCCGGCGGACGAAGTCCGGATGCGTGCGGCTCAGGATGATCTTGACCCGCTGTCCCACCTTGCGGACATCCAGGATGATCGCGCGGATTCGCTCGTTGGGATGATAGCTCTCGCCGGGGATCTGCTCGCTGCGCGGCAGGATGGCGTCGGTCTTCCCGAGGTTGACGATGACCGCCCCCCCCTCGAACCGCTGCACGGTCCCGGTCATCAGGTCGCCGCGCTGATCCTCGAATTCATCGAAGAGGCTGTCGCGTTCGGCCTCCCGGATCTTCTGGATGATGACCTGCTTGGCCGTCTGGGCGGCGATCCGGCCCAGCTCGGCCGGATCCATCTTGATGCCATCCTTGGTTGCGTCGATCGCGCCCGAATCCGGGATCGATGCGGACATCGATCTCGCCCGCCTCGGGATAGTGTTTGCGTGCGGCGGTGGTGAGGGCCGACTGGATCCCTTCGAAAAGAATGTCCTTGGAGATGTTCTTATCGCGGTGGATGCTATCGACAATGCGGACCAGATCGACGCTCATTCATCTCCTCCGAGGCCGTGCTTGAGACGCTGGGCCGTTGGCGGGCGGGGTGCTCAACCAGGATCGGACATGACGGCAACCGATGAGAACCCCGAGCCCCGTCGGTTGGCGGGGCTGGGAGATACTGACCGCGGTGTGCCGGAATGGTTTAAGTTTCAATCCGCTCCCGGCGGTCAGGCCGGGAGAAAGGCTCGCGCCGGTTCAGGCCGCACACGATCCTGCTTCAATCTGCTCTCGGCGGTCAGGCCGGAAGAGATTCAGGCGCAGAGAACGAACCAAGCCCCTCGAGGACCGAGACCGATTCGACAATGTCCCCGACCCCGGCCCAAGCGATCAATCTAACACGTGGTTGACACGGCTGTCAAGCGGCCTAACAATGGAAAGGCGATTGCTTGAAGGGATTGTGGCCAGGGACTCCGGGGCCTGGCTTGCTCCGCCGCATCGAGCTGGCCGTTTTGGTGATGCGGGCGTTTCGCCGGCCTTCGCGACGCCTGCTCTCAGCGGTATCAGCGACATCCCCTGGCTACAAAGGACCTGGAGTGAGGGCTCGGCAGGCGTGATGCGACTTCCCCCTCGATCACGAGTCGTTGCGCCTGAGTCCTGGAGGGTGCGGGCTTACGGTCCACGCCCCAGCGGCTTGCCGTGTACGACCATTTGACTCGGGCCGAGCACCATCCCACGGCCGAGGAGGTCTATCACGCCGTCCGATTGGCGATTCCCAGGATCAGCCTGGCCACGGTCTACAAGGCGCTGGAGACTCTGGTTGCCACCGGTGTGGCGGCCAAGCTCAGCCGGCCCGGGGCTGGCGACACCAGCGCCCGCTACGACGCCCGCCGGGACCTCCACTATCACTTCCGTTGCCTGCGGACCGGAGCAGTCCACGACCTGCCCACGCCATTCGACCCCGAGCTGATCCGCAAGCTCGACCCTCAGCTCTCGGACTATCTCAACCGCCAGGGGTTCCAGGTGACCGGATACCGCCTCGAGTTGGTGGGCTACCACTACGACCGGTCAGGGACTCTCGCCCCCATCCGGCCTCCGGCTACCTTCCCTCGATCGGGGGACAGGTCCAGGCCGATGATCGACACGCACGCGCATCTGGACGACCCGCGGCTGCGGAGCGATTGGGGACGGGGTCCTGGAGCGGGCGCGGCAGGCCGGCGTCGTTCAGGTCGTGGCCATCGGCACGACGGCCGCGGACAGCGCCGCGGTCCTGGAGCTGACCCGGGCGCATCGCGGCATCTTCGCGGCGGTCGGCATCCATCCCAACGACGCGGCCGAGGCCGCGGAGGGGGACTGGTCCTCCATCGTGGAGCTGGCCGGCCGGCCGGGGGTCGTCGCCGCTGGGCGAGACCGGGCTGGACCGGTACTGGGACCGGACTCCGTTCCCGATCCAGCAGGAGTGGTTCGGCCGCCACCTGGAGCTGGCACAACGGCTT
Source organism: uncultured Isosphaeraceae bacterium (assembly GCA_963842405.1). Classification (GTDB taxonomy): domain Bacteria; phylum Planctomycetota; class Planctomycetia; order Isosphaerales; family Isosphaeraceae; genus CAVZRC01. The sequence goes on from CAWJGW010000063.1 coordinate 15,249, forward strand.
GACTTGCCGGTGGTGATCCATTGCCGCGACTGCCAGCGCGATCTGATCGAACAGATGAAGGGACTCGGCCGGCCGGTCCGCGGGGTCCAGCACTCCTTCACCGGGACCTGGGACGATGCCCGAGCGTTCCTCGACCTGGGCCTGCACCTCTCCTTCGCCGGCATGCTGACCTACACGAACAAGAGCCTCGACGCGCTCCGCGACGTCGCCGCGCGCGTTCCCCTCGACCGGATCCTCGTCGAAACCGACAGCCCCTATCTGAGCCCCCATCCGTTCCGCGGTCGAACCAACGAGCCGGCCCGTGTCGTTCTGACCGCCCGACGCCTGGCCGAGGTCCGCGGGCTACCCGCCGAGGAGCTCGCTCGGATCACGACCGACAACGCGCGGAGCCTCTTCCGACTCCCCACAGACCAGGCCCTATGATTCCTGCGATCCGCAAGATTTGCCCAGTCCATCGAAATTTCACACCGTCAAACTTGACATTCTTGAAAAAAGTGCATTTCTCCTCCTCGACGGCACTCGTGAGGTACTTTTATATTCAAGAAAGCGACACGAGATGCCGCTTGGTGCGACCGGCGCACCGTTTGCTCATTTTCCAGCTAAATAGGTCCACACAACTGGGAAAGTGCCCCGGGCGCCGAAATCTCGGCGCTTTGCGGAAATCCTCAGCCCGGCAGACTTTCCGATTTGCGGGGACCTATTATAGGAATCGCACCACCAATGGGATTCGCGATCGCGTCGATAGGTCCGGGAGGTCGGTAGATCATGCATTCGGGGAATCTGATTGTCGAAGCTTGGGAGATAGTGCCGATCCTGCTTCTCTTGGTGGTCGGCGGCGCAATTGCGATTCCCAGCGGCGTACGTCAACTGTCCTCGGTTCGAGACGCCCGCCAGCTTGTCGGCAACCTGTCGGGGATCCTGCTCCGGTTGATCGGCTACTTGGCCGCGTTGGTCTTGGTCCACGACTGGATCGGCCTCCGGCCCGGTATGGGTTGGTGAGGCCGACGTCCGGCCATCGCCACGGATGCGGGATGGCTGCGATGTTGTCTCAGGTTGTCAGTCAGTCAGTCGGTCAGACACCACGGGCGGCGGGGTCCCAGAGGATCTTGTGCTGCTGGAGCTGGAGCCGGACCGGCAACCGCGATTCGAGGAGCCAGGCAGCCAGTTCGGTCGGATTGACTTGACCGAACGCCGCGCTGAGCAGGACGGGGCAGCGCTCGGGCAGCCGGTGCCTGCGGATCAGCTCAGCGGCCCAGTCGAAATCGCGGCGATCGCAGACGACGACTTTGACCTCGTCGATCGGCTTGAGACGCTCCAGGTTACTCCACACGTTGGCCTCGACCTCGCCCGAGCCGGGCGTCTTGATGTCGAGGATGATGCGGACGCGGGGATCCACCGCGGCGATGTCGACGGCCCCGCTGGTCTCCAGCAGGACGGTCTTGCCGGCATCGGCGAGCCGGGTCATGAGCGGGTAGACCTCGGGCTGCAAGGAGCGGCTCGCCGCCGGTGATCTCGACGAGCTCCTCGCCCAGTTCCAGGGCTTGATTGATGATCGCGTCGAGGCCGAAGACCGCGCCCTGGGTGAAGGCGTGCGGCGTGTCGCAGTAGACGCACCGCAGGTTGCAGGCCGTCAGCCGGATGAAGACGCATGGCAGCCCGGCGAACGTGCTCTCGCCCTGGAGGCTGCGGTAGATCTCGTGGATCATCAGCGTCCCGGCCGGCTTGCCCTCGAGCGGCTTGAGCCGTTGGTGATGCTGTGCGGGGATCGATACCACCGGCAGACCCGAGGAGTGAATGGTTCGTCGTGCTTTGAATCAAGAATCCGGATGACATGGCCCTGCCCGTCGTCAGTGGTCTGCTTTCGCCCCGACTCATCATACGGGGTCTGAGCCCGTTCGCCCAGACCAGCAGACCGAGGACCGCCTTCAGGCGGTCCTGGTCACTTCGGGCTCTCGGCCTCTACGGTTGAGCCAACACTTTCTCGATGGCTTCACCAAACAGGACTTCGAGCAAGCTGGTTAAACTTCTCCTGGGTTGGTCGCATTCGTGTCGATGCCCAACTTCTTGACCAAGGCTTCCATGGCTGGTCGATTGGCCGGATCGTTGGATCGATAGGCGATCTTACCGGTCTTGTCAATCAAGACCATCGTCGGATAACCGCCCACTCCATATGCGCGGGCCGTGGTTCCGCTGCCGATGTCGTCGTCCGGGCCCTCATCGAGGGCCGAGATGAGCGACACCTTCTTGACATCGTAGAGTTTGCGGATCTTATCGAGGGGCTCGCCGGGGGTGTGGATGGACAGGAAGACAACACCTTGAGGTTCGTACTTCCGGCGCAGTTCCTCCACGACCGGCAGCGAGGCGACACAAGGGCCGCACCAGATCCCCCAAAACTCGAGGAAGACGACCTTACCTCGGAAATCCGCTAGCGAGCGTTCCTTGCCGTCGGTCCAGCCACGGACGACCCACCTGGGAGCAAGTTGCCCGACGTTCAGGGGGTTGGGCGGTATCGGCTTGGCCGCAGGTGCCGCCAGCTTTGCGTTCGGGGCGGAGCGGAGTTGGACCTTGAGCACCTCTCCTTTGCCGTCCACGATATAACGTCCCGCCCCGGTGAGCTTGCCGAATGTGATGTCGACAAAGACCACTCCCTTTCTCAAGTTCGGGATCGTGAACCGCCCATCCGGTCCGGATCGGTACGTCCAGGCGCTCTGCGCCCAGCTCCCCGTGGGCCTGATTTCGGCTCCCACGACGGGCAGGCCATTGGGGTCAACGACGATCCCACTCAGGGAAGTGCCCGGCTGCAAGCGGATCGGGTCGACGACCTGGGTCCCATCGGCGCCGGGCTGGAAGACACGGATGCCGGAATCGACCCCGGCGTATCCGTCTTTGTAAACCACCAGCGATAACTTCGTGGGATCGCCCTCGTAAGATTGGAGAGGTATGGCCCGCAGGACATACCGGCCCCGGGCATCGGACCGCACTCGGTGCTCAGGCTGACCCGACATCGCCCCCCCTTGGCGGTAGGCGTAGGAGATCGTGACATGAGCGTCGGCGACCGGGTGGCCGTCTTTGTCGACCACCGTACCGGTGAGAGTGCCGGTCGATTCGAGGGTGCGCTCCGGAAGCGAGGTATTGACAACGAGACGTCCCTCGGTGATGGCAGGCTCGGCCGGCCCGGAGATCGTTGCGGCTCGGCCGGCGTCATCGGTCAGTCGGAAACGTACAGGCTGGCCCGGATCCGCCAGTCGTTTCACGTCCTTGATGGAATCGGGTCGGAATCCCTGGTCCCAATCGAGCTTGACCAGCCGCATGGCCTCGTTCCCGGTCTTGACGTGACAGGCTCAAGGTCAGCTTGCCCGCCTCGCCCGGCAAGGTCGCGATCGCCAACCCCTTGTCATTGGTTTCGGATCGAACGTGGATCGAGAATTCACCGGGTATTGCGTAAGAGGCCACCATCCCTGACCGCACAGGCTCCTGCTTCGGGCCTTCGGTCAATCGGAACGCCCAGGCAGTTCCCCGGCGGACTCGGTAGTCTTTCCGGTAGACCGGCTGCTGTGGGGTCACCACGAAGAACTCTGAGTTCTTGCCGGGTTCCGGGAGCCAGTACCCGGAGGGCGGCTCGGGTGCCAAGGCGCGCGCACTGCCCTCCGGCAACGCGATCGTGTAGTGGCCGTCCGTGTCCGTGAGGGCTTCGCGGAACTCGTATTGCAAGTCTTTCATCCCGAGCTCGACCTGGACCTTGGCGCCCTCGACCGGCTCTCCAGTCCCCTCGACGCCGGACGAATCCGGTCATCTGGAACCGACTGTCTTCCTTCTGGGGAACAGCCTGTTCCCGAGCTGCGGGAGCGGCTTGCTCCGTTCGAGCGGTGAGCCTCGGCGACGGATTGGGCTTGGGATGTCCCATCTTCGGCCAGGCCAACCAGCCTCCGGCGCCGACGAGACCCAAGATCACCACGAGTTTCACGAGTGCATCAAGCTGAGTCAGGAACATGGCGTGCAAAACCTCCTCCGCGAGAAGAACGGCGGCCGAGGGCGCGCCGGCGGCGGCCCTCTTGAGATTGGCCAACCGCATCGCGGCCCGGACCGTGATTTCGATCAACGAAACCGAGACAATCGATGGGACCGTTTCGGGGAGTCGAGCCGCTCCAACCAACCCGGCCGAGGGCGCCAGATCCGCGGCGCTCGAGCCGGCCCCGTAGCCGCTCCCGTCCTCTCGCGAGCCGGCTCTGCACGGTCCGCACCGGGCACCCGAGACGCACCGCGGCCTGCTCGTAAGTCAACCCCTCCAGGTAACAGAGGACCAGCGGCAGCCGGTACTTCTCCGGCAGCCGTTCGAGCTCGTCGTAGAGCTCCGCCCAGGGTTCGGGTGGACTCTCCGCGGTAGCAAGGTCTGCGGAAAGCACGGCCTTCTGCTCGGCGATCGACCGCCTCCGCGCGGCGGCTTGTGCCTTGGCCGAGACGCGGCCGGCGACTCCGAGGAGCCAGCCCGCCACCGCCTCGGATTCCCGGATCGATCGCGCCTTCTGTGCCAGGACCAGAAAGGTGGCCTGGAAGGCATCCTCGGCGTCGTGGCGATCGCCGAGCCGGCTACGGCAGACGCGCAGGACCATCGGGCCATGCCGCTCGACGAGGGCCGCGAAGGCCGCCTCATCGCGCTGCTGCACGAATCGGTCCAGCAGTTGTCCGTCCGTCAGCCCGCCGACCGCCCCGACCTGAAACAGGGTGTTGAGCTGTTTCAGGACGGCCGTCGATGGTCCACTCGCCATGGGTTCGGCTCCCCGCTCATCGGTGGCTTTCATAGTGAAGTACCACGACCGATGTCGGAGCGCCTCAACTTTTTCCCACCGCGATCGATTTTCCAGATCATGCCAGCCGGCGGCGTTGACATGCGGCGGTATAAGTCAGCTGGCAGGATTGTGTCGCTTCCAGGTCGATCGGGATAGCCAGCTCGGCATTCAGCGCCAGGGGGAGGACCGGCAGGGGCCGGCCGATTTCCAGCGGTGACGGCCACACTTCGATTTGCTCTTGACCATCGCGGACGATCGGTCGATAGGCCACCCCATACAAAACCGTCTCGCAGGCATCGCGAAGGCGTCCCCGTGGCCGAGGACCCGCATGATCTCGTTGTGGAGGTTCGCTCGCCGGCTGGAAACGATATCGATGACGATCAGGCTGATTCCGCGGCAGAGATAGCTGGCGCACTTGACTGCGAACGCCTGGCGTTGCGCGTCGCGGTCCTTGTTACCCGGGCTAACGAGCTCGATCGCCGCCACCAGCCGGGCTCCGCCTTCACTTTCGAACACCAAGATTTCGATGGAGTCAGGGAACGCGGCCGGGACCACCATCGCGGCGGCCGGTGGCGCCCGAGCGCTAGGGGGCAGGGTCGCCGTGCCGCCCTCTCGACGTCCGGATTGACCTGGATCGGTGAACGTGGCCACGTCGATCTCGACCCGGGGGCCAAGCCGAGCGTGCTCCTCGGCGAAATAGCCCTCGGGCAAGAGTGATTCGTTCAAGTCGTCGGCGATGGCCTCGGCCCAGTTGACGTGGAACGATTCCCAGTGCCGTCGCGGGGCCAGGGGCGGATGGAAATGGTCGAGAAGTGGCATCGATAATTGCGTCCATTCGGAGTCCCGCTCAGTCATTTCTGCCTCACGATTCTGTTCATACATTCAGCTTCGGCCTTGATGAACTCGACTTCCAGGAACGGCTCGGACGAAATCTTCTGGAAGCGGATGTTGCCTTCGGCGTCGATGAGAAAAGAGCGATGGAGAGGCCGATATCCTTATCCCGCCGGGGAGCCAACTCAGGCGACCAAGCCGATCTGGAAAGCTCTTTCGCTGATCTGGGTCGCAGCCTCATACGTCCACTTCATATCGAGGACTTCCTCGTTTACATCCCAAACTTCCTGTGTATCACGACCGCGTGAAGACTCGAAGACTTCTCGGTTGCGCTTGATACGGTTGCTGGTCGGCTCAAACTTTTCTGCCTCTTGGAACAAAGATCGGATTACTTCCTCTGGCAACAAAAGCTCGCTAGCGGCGATGGCCATCCATTCCGAGATTATCGCCTTGATCGAGTCGGATGGAACTCTCTTCCAAGCTTGGAGACAGTGAGTAAAGCCTTCGCTATAATCCTTCCGATCTAAGGCGTAGCGTGCCAGAAACAGAGAAGGCCACACGAGATCCGAGTGGAGCGTAGCAAGCTCAAAGGTGGCGATAGCCTCAGCGGTGTGGCCGTGCTGGGCAAGTACACGACCCTTGCTAATCAGGAGCCAATCGTAATTTGGTGAGCGATTCAATCCTTCATTATAACAACGTAGGGACTCTTCGAAATTCATTCAGCAGCTCGAAGCCAAAACCAGCGAATCGGTATGTCTCAACCTTTTCGGCATCCGAAAGGTCTTCGTACTGCATCTGGTCTAGGCTTCGCCTGAGTCGGTCGGCATAACTCGAATGATCAAAGGGTTTGTTTTCTTGACTGAGTCTATGAAGCTGAAAGAAAGTGCTGAATACTACGACAAGCGTAGGATATCGAAAATCATCCTGCAAGACCGCCTCCACTTTAGCACGTCCCCTTACAGAATCTTCCTTCATTAGGTTCCTAAGGGCCCCCAATGCAGCGCCGCCGTCGCCAGGCTTTAACTGCGAGGCGAAATCGTAGAAAATCCTCGCGATGGAGGGTTGCCCAATCTTCTCCCAGGCCATTGCTCGTGTCGTGGCCAACGCGAACGGGTCGAATAGAAAAGCGGTAATGCGGCTCTGGTGCAAGAGCATATGCCACTCGGAGGACTTCCAAGCCACGAAGAAAGGGAGTCTATCTTTAACGGGTATCTGTTCTGACTTGGGGCCAGCGGGAGCGGGCGTACCACCTCGGCGAAGCCAATTGAGGTCGGAGCTCAGTCCGGACAGGCTCTTGCGCTCGAAGCGCATCGAGCTGGTCCCAGAGCTCGGTCATCTCGTCCTCGACCTGTATCGTCTCGTCGGCCGAGTCCTTTCCTTCGGTGAGAAGACGATGGTGCTGGAGGAGTTTGCTGGCATACTCCAGATACACCGCGTTCATTGTAGGCGTGAAGCTGTCCATTGTCTTAACTCTCATCGACGGACCATCCGGCCCGAGTTGCCACCAAGTCGTCCTGATACTGACTCAGTGCCACCGAAACGGCAGGTGCCACCACACCGCTCTCGGTGGAAGGAATCTTGTGTACGAGTACGAGACCGGCGGAAAATAGTCCTTCGTCAAACGATCCGACCCCGTGGACAAATACCCTCATCCCTTTACCGGAGGCACCATTGAAGCCATCATCCAGATGCTCCGGGATAAGATGCCCTGGTAGGTTCCTCCAGTCTTTAGAGACCGATAGCCCTTTTCGGTTCAGGATGACCTTCCCGGCCGGATCGAGATCGATATCCGCAAATGGGTTCGGCGGTACACGAACACCGAGACACTTCGATTGATTTCCGACCAAAGGGAAGTCATCGCTGTCTGCACGCATGGGACGGACAATCCTTGGCACGTTCGGCGACCCCTTACGTCTCTAACCATTATTTCCGGTGCAGGCCAGTTTTGCCATCGCCCGATGAGATTCCTCTTTGCATTATCGGCTTCACGAGCCGGTTGACTCGCTCGGCCTCCGCCTTGATGAACTCGACTTCCAGGAACGGGTCGGCCGAGATCCTCTGGTAGCGGATGTTGCCTTCGGCGTCGATCAGGATCGTGCCATGGAGCGGCTGGCTTTCGAAGTCGTCGTAGGCCCGGTAGAGCTTGAACAATTCCAGCTTGGGGTCGGCCAGCATCGGCATCGGGAACTTGATGGCATCCTTGTTGTTCTTGAGCGCTTTGGTGGCCTCGGCGTCGTCACTGCCGATGGCGACCGTCTCCACGTTCAGCTTCTTGAGGGCCTCGTATTCCTTGCCGAAGACCTGGAGCTGTTGCATGCAGTGGGCGCATTTGCCGCCCAGGAAGAAGATGACCAGGACGTTCTTCCCCTTGTGGCCGGCGAGGGACCAGGCTTCCCGCTGGTGTCGGGCGCGGAGAACGGCAGGCTGGGAGAGGGGATCCAGCCGAGCGGCCCGAGGGTCGTCAGGTCGATCCGGTTGATGGCCGTTTCGTCGGAGCCATGACCGTTGGCCGGTTCGGGAGGCGGGGCTGACCAGTTCTTGTCGGCCTTCCATCGGGCGATGGCCGGTTCCAGGCGGCGGAAGACCGGCAGGTCGCGGTCGGCCAATCGGGCGATCGGCACGAGCTTGCGATAGGCGTCGCGGGCCTCCTTCTCCTTGCCGACGGCCTGGAGGATCTCGACCAGGGCCGCCAGTGGTGCGACCAGGTTGGGGTTCTGATCGACGCCCTTCTTTGCCGTGCTCTCGGCGAAGCCATAGTTACGGGCCGCCAGGTGGGCACGCGCCAGTGCCTCGGGCCGCATCGAGGTGGCCTTGGCGAACTGGTCGAACGCCGGGCCGATCTCACCGCGGGCCAGGAGCTGGTAGCCTTCCAGTTCCGCGAGGGCGGTCTTTGCCGACGAGACGGTCAGCTTCTTCAGGGCCTCGATCTGCTCGGCCAGTTTCTTGGCGTCGTTCTTGGCGGCGTAGGCCTGACCCAGAGAGTACGCCTTCTCCTTCTGCTCCATCGGGATGTTGGACCAGTCGAGTGCGTTGGAGGTCGTCGCCTCGATCAGGTCGTCCCAGAGCTCGTATCGGGTGAGGACCTCGACCCATCGCAACCGGCCGCTCCGTTGGGGCGAGCCGCCGTCGTTGGGCCCATTCTTCTGCGGGTCGCGGGGCTGCTCGACGAGGTTCCGCGCCACGGCGATTGCGTCGCGAGCCCGGCCGATGTGGCTCAGGCTGGTGCAGAGCCACTGGTTGTTGTGGGCGTAGTTGTGGATCTCGAACGGCATGACCCGGTCGCGGAGCATGTAGGCGTGGTCGACGCGGGCCGAGGCCTCTTGCTGGTAGGCCGCGTCGGCATACCGCTTGAGCCCGGTGTAGGTGTGGCCGGGCATGTGCCAGGCATGCGCGATTCCCGGCGCGGCCGGGCCAAAGAGGGCCGCCGACTTCTCGGCGCGGATCGGCTTGACGCCGTCCCAGAGGTGGATGCGGTAGTGGTGTGCGCGGGATGCATCGGCTCGGCTTGCAAGACCGAGTCGATCATGGTATCCAGCCACACTCGGCTGATGGTCACATTGCCGGCAAATTGCCAGGCGACCATCGCCGCCCAGGCGCGGGCGTCGAGGTCGTCGGGAAAGTCCTGGACGATCGACTCGAGGCCACGGAGCCAGTTCTGCTGTCGGTTCTTGCTGGCTGTCGCCCTCCTTGTAGAAGGCCTCCAGGGCCTGAGATGTAGAGCTGCTCGCGCCGGGAGGCCGACGCGGCACGTTTGCGGGCCTCCTTGAGGAATTCCTTGGCCCGCTTGGCGTTATTGGCGTTCGACATCGCCATGCCCCAGTAGGCCGTGGCGCAATCCGGATCGATCTTCGCCGCCTGGCGGAACGACCGCTCCGATTCGAAGTAATAGAAGGAATGGAGCTGCGGCGACGCCCTGATCGATGAACGCCTGCGCCTCGGGCTTCTTGGTGGTGGCCGGGAAGTGGGACTTGCCCATGCCGGGCATGATGTGGGCGGCGTGTCGCGGCCCGTCGTTGAAGGCCTCGCCGTGGACCGAATGGCCGGGCGCCGGGACGGCCGGGTTAGTCTCCGAGGCCGTCGCGGTGGGCTTGAGCGGCTCATCGCCGTGGAGCAGGGGGGAGATGCAGAAGAAACTCATCGCGGCGAGGAACGCCCCGAACCAATACTGGACCGTGCGCATGGGGAAGGTCTCCGGTGGGCAACACAGCGGGAACTCTATGGAACGAATCGCACAGACCGAACGCCGTCGGGCCGGCTTGCGATCGGGCCGAACGCCGATCATGTGATTGTTGCCGAACGACCGGAAGAATTCGAGACCGTACCCCGCCACATCGTTGCAACGTTCTCGCCACCGCCTTTCTGGACGATGCACTTAGAGTCGGGTAGGCGTCATGCGACGTACCTCGCCAGCCGCCTACCCGACTCTAACCTCCTTCGCCTCACGGAGTGCCCCACGGGCCTTCAATCAGCGTATGCTCTCTAGACGAGCGGGTGGCGGCCTCGAGTAAGCGGACGACCTCGCGGGCCTCTTCGGCGGTCACCGCCAGCGGTGCGCCGATGCTGAGATGATCCGCGATATTGCGATAGTAGCCGTCCCAGTGGGCGCGGACCGTCGCCACACGGCTCTCGACGGTCTCCCCCGAGTCGCCGGCCCGACGAAGGATGCCCTCGTGCTGGGGCGGTTCGGATGCGCGATCGATGTCGCCGGCGCGGAGCGCTTCCTCTTGCGGGTCGACCCCGTATTTCACGAACCCACCGTCGGAGCCGACGATCCACCATCGGGGCCGGTCGAGCCGGCAGATCCGGCTGGTCTCGATCTGGAAGAGGGTGTCGTCGAACTCCAGGATGATGCGGCCGTGTCCGCCGCTATCGACGCCCTCCCAGGGACCTGGGCTCAACCATGCGGCCAGCCGCCGGCAGGGCCCCAGCCCGAGCTGAAGGGCCTGGTCGATGAGGTGCGCGCCCCAGTCGTGGAGAATCGTACCGGCGGCCGCGGTGCTGCCGCGCCATCCGCGCGGAGCGGCGAAGCGGCAGACCGCGCTCTCGAAGAGCAACGGCCGGCCGATCGAGCCCTGGGCGAGGACTTCTTTGACCGTCGCATAATCCCAATCCCATCGCCGGTTGTGGAAGACCGACAGCATGCATCCCGATCGATCGCGTGCGGCAATCATCCGGTCGGCCTCGGCGGTCGTCAGTGCCATCACCTTGTCTACCACGCAATGCCGAGACGCCTCGAGCGTCCGCACGGCCAGGTCGGCGTGCGAGTCGTGGGGCGTGGCGATCACCACGAGTGCGACCGCGGGGTCGGCCAGGGCTTCGTCCAGATCGGCATAGCCCCGGACACCCTCGCCCCAGAGAGCCAAGGCTTCGTCGCGGACCCGAGGGTCGCGGGCGACGATCCCGTGCAGTGTTAGTCCGGGCTGGCGCCGGACCAGCGGACAGTGGAACGATCGGCCCGCCAGGCCGTGGCCGACGACGACGGTGGGAATCATGTTGGACCTCTCCTGGACTCGACGAATCCGCCACCAGGTTCCAGGTTCTTCATTCCAAAATCCAGACGGTCGATTCCGCTCTCACGATTTTCTTCGTTCTTGGGAGTCGGGAATCCGAATCCTTTGGAAAAAGTCGATTGCGCCCACGCTGACTCTTGACAGCAGGCCGGTACCTGGCGAGATTATGCTGGCTCTTCGTCTCGTCTTGCCCCGACTCCGGGAAAACGTCCGCTGATTCCGCAACACCCATCAGGGCTCAACATCGTGACCACATCATCGCGGTGAACTCGCGTGTTTCGTCCGGAACTGAAGGGCCGAGCTTCATAGCAGCCCCTGCTGAGGAAGGCGATTGAGCCCCACCGAATACAGGACCGGTCCGGGATCTCAGAGCGATCGTGCCGGCAGTCGTCGCAGTCCTGGTCACACGGAGGTTCCCACCAGATGCAACGCCGTCGGATACAACTCCCGATCCAGTCGATGATGATCGCCGTGGCCTTGGTGGCCTTGAACCTGGGTGCGGCCATCGCGGTCTCGAAGACCCACCCAAGGGAGCCGTTCGTGGCGACCCGGGATTCCGCTCATTTTCAGGGGCCTCACTTCAGGGATTTTTTCCTCGATGCCCTGACGTGTCGTTTGGACGAGCACCAGCCCCCCGGGGCGGTCTTCCAGGAAGTCGATCGCGTGGTGCAAGATCCACTGCCCGAGACGCTCCCTCAGATCTGGTCTCCGGTCATCGCCAGTGCATCGGTCACGCTGCTCGTCCTGGGCCTTGCGATGTCTAGCCGCTCGCCGCTGCGCGGGAGCGCGAAGAGTCGCGTCGCCGAAGCTCCCGCCGAGGGGCCATGCGGATGGTGGCAGGTCACCGGCTGGCTGACGATCGCGATCGCCCTGATCGGCTTGAACTTCGCCGCCGCTGTGCATCGACCACCCTGGGATCCTTCCAGCGCGGAGCTCGCCCTGGACTATTTGAAGAGCTGGCGAGCAAGCGGGGTCTTCCTCATCAAGGCGGATGGTCGCTTCGAGTATCTGGGCAGACACAATGACCTGATCTTCACGCGGTCCCGCGACGCCGTCCCGCCTGAACCCGATTACTTTTCATTCTCTGCCGCGTGTCGTTCGGAACTCGACGTCATCAAGGTGACGACGATTGTGGACAAGGACGATGGTTCCGTCCTCGCCTACGGCGGACAGTTGGGCGAAGTGACGTCGAACCCGATTGTTCTGCGTCACCCATTGCGCTCGTCGCTGGAAATGTGGTGGGCGCTCATCGCCAGCACGTCCATCACGGTGCTGGTCGCTGTCGTCCTGTGGCGTCGCGCCTGGCGGAATAGGGCCAACGGTTCCGATGATCAGATGAGCCGGAATTCGACGCGATGGACGAGTGCGCGTCCCCTGTTGGAATGGGCGGTCGTCGGGACGGCCTTGGTGGCCCTCAATATGGCCGGGGCAATCGCGACCTGGAGTGCACAACTGCGAGTATCGGTTAGCCGAGTCAAGCTTGTGGAAAGGCGCTTTTGGGTCCCATCCCTCCGGGACGAAGAGACCTGGGACATTCGCTTCGGATTTGGTTCGCTGGCCACGGGAGAAGAGTTGATCCGCGTCATGTCGTTGCCGCGGCGGCCGACCCTCCTGCAGATCGGCGCTCCGATCATCGCCAGTGCGTCGATCACGCTCCTGGTGTTCCTGGTTCTGCTTGGCCGCCCGGCCTCGCGCCGTCGTCGTGACGCACCGCAGGACTCCGGTGGCCTCGAAGCGCAGCGGTCCCCCCTCAGGCTGGTACGGTGGGCGACGATCGCGGCGGCGCTGATTAGCCTGAACGTCGCTGGCGCCGTGTACGGTCCCTTTCCGGAGCCCGGCGAGGAGCAGCCGTGCCCGGCGGTTTTCATGGACCCAGCGATGGTCCCCGATGAGCAAGGGGGTCTTCTGTTTCGGGATCGAGCCAATCGGGTCGTGAAGAGATCGGCCAACGGAGGTGGCGAGCGCCCGGCTACGGCGGCCGACTACCCATTGCCGCTGCATGGCTACGACGGGTACACCCATCGAGGCGGTGCCCGCGTTAAAGACACCGTCGAATACAGGAGCGATGGCAGCGTGGTTGCCTACGAAGGTAACCCTGGGCTCATGGAACGGCTGGCATCTCGGCCACGCGTCATCCGGCCACCGACGCGTTCTTTCCTCGCTGTGTGGTGGCCGGTGATCGGCAGCCTATCGATTTCCCTCGTCGTCATCGGTATCTCGTGGTGTCAGGCCCAATGGCAATTCCACGACCCAGGATTGGAGAGCGTGAGCCAGCAAGGCGGCGATTGGCCAAATCCCAACCCCATGCCGCAACCGGGCCCCGGAGGCTCCAATCCGCCCGCCGCGCGTCAACGCCTTCGCCACATGGGTGAACACTGTAACGGCTTACCCAAACGATTACAGCCCGCCTCCTACGGATTGGTGAGACCGACCGGACGACCGTGAGGGGCTCATGCCGTGAAACGACTCCGGACTCGATTCGGGATTCGATCGCTCATGATCGCCGTGGCGCTGGTGGGCTTGAACCTCGCTGGTGCTATCGCTGTTGCGAAACACCATCCTAGCTGGACGAATCGCGGCCGGGGCTCGTCACCCCATCCCCAAGTCATATCCAGAACATGGCATTCGATCGTGTCGAAGGAAGGGAGGGGATTGCAGCAAAGTAAATCTTCGTTCATATTTTTGCGTCTCAATGGAACAATCGAGATCGGCCGGGGGATATATGGAAGCCCGCGCGAACAAATCAAGAGGATTGTGCTCGCGCCGACGGCCCCGACCACGCTCCAGATCTGGTCCCCGCTGATCGCCAGTGTGTCGGTGACAATCCTGATGGTTGTCGCCCCTCGGAAACGTCCGGGCTCGCAGCGAGGGGGCATTCACTCGAACGGCGACTCGCTTTCACCCAGGTGGCTCCGGCGATTGTGGCTTGTGGTGAGGTGGTTGATGATAGTCATGGCGCTGGTCGGCCTGAATCTCGTGGCCACCCTTTACCGGCCGGCTCCCGCCCCCTTCGACGACCTGCTGGAGAGCCCCATTCGGAGCACAGCGGATCTTCTCGTCAAGCCCAACGGCGGGATCGAGATCCAACCGCACGGGAATCCCCTTGTGATGAAACCCGATGGCGGGGCCGGAAGACTCGTCATCAAGGCCGATGGAAGCGCCGACTCTCAGTCTCCAACTGGTGGCCACGGTCCGCCCGCGGGCTACGGAGATGATCCTGGCCGGACCTTGGGGACCGTCGTCTACAAGCCGGACGGCAGCATCGTTGGCCATACCGGCAAGCCAGGAGAAATGCGGTCTCGTCCGCACCTGATTCGAGCACCCATGAGGGTCATTCCTAGAAATGCTGTGGCCGGTCATTGCCAGTGCCTCGATTACGGTTATGGTCCTCGTTTTCTTGCGTGCGAGCGCGGGGGCGTCGGATCGATCCGGTAACCGGGAACGTGTGACTCTCGACGGAGAGCCGTCAAAGACACAGTTGCTCAGCCCAGCCGCTGATGTGACCATCTTCTCCGGATCAGCGGACCGGCTGAAGCCGGGACACCAACACCGAGATTCGTCGGGCTTTCTTTCGAATCGCGGGTGAGACAACCGTGAGACGGCAATCGATGCGCCGGACGCGCACCCGGAACGATTTGACCGGGCTGACGCAATTCCTAATAATACTCTGGACGCTCGCACGAATCGATTCATCGGAATCGTCCCATCAAAACATCTGGGCTCAACTCGCGAGATGACGATGGTCGAAGGGGTGAACCGGCGAGCCTGATCCGGGTCTATCGTACAAGCAGGAAGGGGGCCGGAATGATTCCTCTGGGCCGTGATGAACCGCGGATCATCGGGCCGCTGCCAGGCCCTCGGGCCGCCGCGTGGCTGGAGCGCGATCGTCGGGTGATGTCGCCGTCGTACACGCGGACGTATCCCCTGGTGGTGCGTCGGGCGCTGGGGGCGATGGTCGAGGACATGGATGGCAACCGGTTCCTCGACTTCACGGCGGGGATCGCGGTGACGAACGTGGGGCACTCGCATCCGCGGGTGGTCGCGGCGATCCGGAAGCAATCGCGGCGGCTGATCCACATGTCGGGGACGGACTTTTACTACACGCCGCAAGTCCGCCTGGCGGAGCGGCTGGCCGCGCTGGCGCCGGGCCCGGAGCCGAAGCGGGTCTTCTTCACCAACAGCGGGGCCGAGGCCATCGAGGCGGCCTTGAAGCTGGCGCGGCATCACACGGGGCGGAACCGTGCGCTGGCGTTCATGAATGCCTTCCACGGGCGGACTTATGGTGCGCTGTCGCTGAGCGGGTCGAAGCCGCTGCAACGCCGCGGCTTCTCGCCGCTGGTCCCCGACATCCATCACGCGCGTTATGGCGATATCGAGAGTGTCCGGGCCTTGCTGCGCACCATCTGTCCGCCGGAGGAGCTGGCGGCGATCTTCGTCGAGCCGATCCAGGGGGAGGGGGGATATATCGTCCCGCCCGACGATTTCCTGCCGGGCCTGCGCCGGCTCTGCGACGAGCATCGCGTCCTCCTGGTCTTCGACGAGATCCAGAGCGGCATCGGGCGGACCGGCAAGATGTTTGCCTCCGAGCATTGGGGCGTGGCCGGCGACATCGTCTGCCTGGCCAAGGGGATCGCCAACGGCCTCCCGCTGGGTGCGATCGTCGCCCGGGCCTCGGTGATGGACTGGCCCAGCGGGAGCCACGCCTCGACGTTCGGGGGCAACCCGGTCGCCTGCGCCGCGTCGCTGGCGACCCTGCGATTGGTCCCGCGCCGCTATCGTGCCAACGCGGTCCGCCGCGGCCGGGAGCTTCGCGAGGGCCTCGAGGGCCTGGCACACCGCTTCCCGTTCATCCGCGAGGTCCGAGGGAAGGGATTGATGATCGGCGCCGAGATCCAGGATTTCGAGGGCAAGGGCGAGCCCAATCCGCGTCTGCGCGACTGGATCATCGACCTGTGTTTCCATCGCGGTCTGCTCCTGCTCCCCTGCGGCCCGAGCACCCTTCGGTTTTGCCCGCCCTTGTGCTTGACCAGGAGACAGGTTGAACTCGGACTCAACCTGCTCGACGCCGCGATGTCGGCGGCCGTGAAGGAGGTCACCCGGATGGCCGACGAACTGAGGGAGAGTGAGGCGAGAAGCAAGTTGGACGACCACGCGCTGGAGGAGATCGCTCCGGATTTGACGTGAGCGAACACCCTGGCGTTCAACCGAGTGGAGTGACAGGCCGTGCGGATGATTCAAAGGCGGAGAAAGGGAGAATCACCATGGGGCTCATGACGGAAGTGGCCAAGTCCTCCGCGTTCGACTGGCAGCGATGGCCGGAGACCGAAGCGTTCATCGACGCGATGATCGCGACGGCCCTCGACGGGAATGCCCTGGCGCACGAGCTGGCCGAGCGGATGCCGCCCGAGACGGGAACGCGGTTCTCGGCGTGGGTCGATCACCTGGTGATCGCCGAGGGACCTGGCCTGGTTGACGAGCTCGTGAGGCTCGGCTTTGAGCGTCAGGCGATGAATTACGCGGTCGGCGTACCGGTCTTCGGTCATCCCGGTGGGGTCTTCCCGCGGATCGCGATGGCCCGTAGCGGACTGGCCGTTCCGATCGAGCGTCGGCCGGCGTGCTGGAAGTCGCCCTGAAAGTCGATTCGGTCGCGGCGTTCTCCCGCGCCCACGACCTGGGGATGGAAATCGTGGGCTACCCGATGGGGCCATACCGGATCGGGCGGGTTCCCGGCGAACGGACGACGCTGGCCGCGGTCGAGCGCCGCGGCTACCTGGGTTTCGAGCCGTTCCCCGGCGATCTGCGCGTGCTGGCCGGATGAAGTCCGCACGCCGCACGCGATGCCCTCGCGGCGCTCGACATCTGGCGGGCGCGTCGGCGCCGGTTCGACGACGATGCCGAAGGCATGTCGGTCACGGAAGCGACCCTGGAGCGCGTCATCGAGCTGTCGGGATCGATCGACCTGGCCTGCCATCTCGTCTTCGAAGCCGAGCGCGAGTACTGGCAGTCTCGCAACACGGCGGCGCGAGGTCCAGAAGGCACGTCAGGACCGGCTGGGCCTCGGCTGGGCGAACCACGACCATCATACCTTCCGCTGCTCCCGCCGGTTCTTCCCGCGGGTCATGAGGATGTTCACGAAGCTGGGCTTCCGGCTCCGCGAGCGGTTCCATGCGGGTGCTCACGCGGGCTGGGGTGCCCAGATCCTGGAGCACCCGGTCACGGGCATCGTCATCTTCGCCGATCTCGACCTCGCGCCGGAGGAGGCCACCGAGGACTTCGCCCACCAGGCCCTCGCCGACTTGCCGCGGCCCGGGACCGTCGGACTCTGGGTCGCGCTCCACGGCGAGTCGATCCTCGAAGCCGGCATGCATCACCTGGAGGCCCAGTTCGACTTCGATTACCTGCGCGACGGCCTCAAGGCCGAGGCCGGCATCGAGGTCATGGCCCCCTTCTCGAACTTCCCGTTCCTGAGGCAGGCCTTCACCGCCGGCGAGCGGTGGCCGGTCTCGAAACACCGCGCCGATCGCGCACTCCAGCTCGGTTGGATCAACGACGATCAGCACGAGAAATTCCTCCGGGATGGGACGATCGGAAGCCACCTCGAAAACCTGGAGCGGCGCGAGGGCTACAAAGGATTCAATCAGCAGGCCGTCAGCTCGATCATCGCCGCGACCGACCCGCGGCTCCATTGATCGTTCAGGGAGCTGGCTCCTGTGAGCCACCAATCGACTGGCCGAGGTCGATGATCCGGAATCCACCGAGGAATCGCATGACCGTGAGACCTGCCGATGCCCGAGCCCCTGGCCACCAATCGACCGACCGCGACCTTCGTGCCCTGACCGCCAAGCTGATGAAGGAAGAGGACCGGCTCCGCCTGGGGGGTGGTCCGGAGGCCATCGAGCGTCAGCATGCCAAGGGGCGGAAGACGGCGCGCGAGCGGATCGACGCCTTGCTGGATCGCGGCGCGCCTGTCCTCGAGCTGGGGCTGTGGGCCGGATACCAGATCTATGACGAGTGGGGCGGGGCACCGGCGCGGGTGTCGTCACGGTCATCGGCTCGGTCCACGGCCGTCGTGTGATGGTGGTGGCCAATGACGCCACGGTGAAGGCGGGCGCCTGCTTCCCGATGACGATCAAGAAGATCCTCCGGGCGCAGACGATCGCCGGCCAGAATCGGTTGCCCCTGGTCTACCTGGTCGACTCCTCGGGCGTGTTCCTGCCCATGCAGGACGAGGTCTTCCCGGACGAGGACGATTTCGGCCGGATCTTTCGCAACAACGCGGTGCTCTCGGCCCAGGGGATTCCCGCAGCTCGCCGCGATCATGGGGAACTGCGTGGCGGGCGGCGCACTACCTGCCCGTCCTGTGCGACACAGTACTGATGACGGAGGGCTCCGGGCTCTACCTCGCGGGCCCGGCGCTCGTGAAGGCGGCGATCGGTCAGGAGATCTCGCATGAGGACCTTGGGGGCGCCCACGTCCATGCGGCGATCAGCGGGACCATCGATTATCGCGAGCCGGACGATGACGCCTGCCTGAAGCGGCTGCGCCGGCTGATCGCGCTCTTGCCTCCCGATCCGGAGGTGAAGAGTCAGCCGGGACGCGATCGAGCCGCCTTCGCGGCCCGCCGATGACCTGTATACCGTGGTCCACACGGACCCATCGGCGCAGTACGACGTGCGCGACCTGCTCGCGGCGCTCCTGGATGGCGGCCGTTTCGATGAGTACCGCGCCGAGTTCGGCCGGACGCTCGTCTGCGGATTCGGCCGCATGGGCGGGATCGCGCTGGGGGTCGTGGCGACGCAACGGCTGCGGTTCCGTCCCGAGGGGGGCGGCCCGTTCCAGTTCGGCGGCGTGATCTACGGCGACAGCGCCGACAAGGCCTGCGCGGTTCGTGCTCGAATGCAACCAGGGCCGGCTGCCGATCCTCTTCATCCAGGACGTCAACGGCTTCGACGTCGGCCGCGACGCCGAGCGGAGCGGGATCATCCGCCGCGGGGCCAAACTGGTCAGCGCGGTGAGCAACAGCACGGTGCCGAAGCTCACGCTGATCGTGGGCCACTCCTTCGGCGCGGGTCATTATGCGCTCTGCGGCCGGGCCTTCGACCCCCGGTTCTTGTTCGCCTGGCCCTCGGCGCGTTATGCCGTCATGGGCGCCGCAGCAGGCGGCCCGGACCATGCTCGATGTGAATGTCGCGACCCTCAAACGACAGGGCGAGCAGGTCGACGACGCCAAGCTCGCGGCCATGGCCGAGGAGCTGCGCGGGCGTTACGATCGAGAGACCGACATCCGATACGCCGCCGCCCGGCTCTGGGTCGACGCGATCATCGACCCGGCGAAGACCCGCGACGTGCTGATCCTGGCCCTCGATGTCGCCGTGCGGAACCGCGAGGCGGTGCCGCTGGGCACGGGGGTGTTTCAAGTGTAACAATACCTCCACTGGAACAGTTGTTCCGCCTCTTTCTGCCCGACACGAGTGAGAATTTCGCGGATTTCAAGGGGGCCGGTGAGTTGGAGCCATCCGAGTTCTTCGGTCGCTAT
Source organism: uncultured Isosphaeraceae bacterium (assembly GCA_963842405.1). Lineage (GTDB taxonomy): Bacteria > Planctomycetota > Planctomycetia > Isosphaerales > Isosphaeraceae > CAVZRC01. The sequence continues at coordinate 34,913 of CAWJGW010000063.1, forward strand.
TTCCGCATCGGCGCTCTGCCGGGGCAGGAAGACTCGGAGGCGGTTGCGTTGTAGTTTGGAGTTTCATGGTGCATCCATCATTGCGCCGACACCTGAGACCACAATTTCTGCGTCGGTTCGGGTCCGAATCCGTGATGTGCCCCGCTCCGCTCGGTCGGCCCGGTCGATCGGCGCACACCGCGATCGCGACACCGGCCCCACCCGAGACGATACCGCCTTCTCAGACCGAAACGGCTTCGGCTTGCGACGCGGCCCGCACCGCCTCGGCGATCGGACTCAGGCTGATCTTGCCCAGCGTACCCTCACGCCGCGGCGCCGACGCCAACAGGGTCGCGAACACCGCGTGCACCGCCAGAACCACTCCCACCTGCGCGAAGAACCGCCGCGAACCCTTCAGGTTGCCATCATCCACACCCCAGAACACCTTCAAACGGGCGTTCACTCGCTCCACCGCCGTCCGACCCTTGTATTTCCGCTCGAACTTCTTGGTCGCCCGCGGCAGCGCCGGAAACCGCCTGGGGTCCTCATCGCGCGGAACCCGCACCGTCTTGCCGTACGACTTGCCCGCGTTGCAGATCTCCGACATCGGGCACTCCCAGTCCTCGTGCTTGGCCGGGCAACGGTACTTCAGCGTCTCGCGCTCCGGCTCGTGCCCGATGTAGGACATCTTGTGTCGCACCGGTGGTTCGCTCACCTTATCATAACAATAGATCGTCCCGTCTTCCGTGTACACCACGTTCGAGGTGCCGTCGTGGCCCGGCAGCATCCGCTCGGGGTCGGTCTGCCACAGGCCCCGCATCTCGATCAAGGGCGTGATCCCTTTGCCGGAGAGGGTCTTGTGGACATCGTCGCTATCGGCCGCTTTATCATAAGCTAAGGTCTCGATCCGGTCCGCAGGCAAGTTCGCCTCACCCTGCTCCAGGATCATCGGCAGCGTCTCGCCGTCGCCCGCCTTGGTGTCGGTAATCTCGTAGGACAGCACGACCTCGTGTTTCACATCCACCAGCAAGTGCAGCTTGAACCCGAACCACTCGACCACCTTGGTCACCTTCCCCTCGGCGTCCTTGTATTCCTTGCGGCCGCCGCTGGCCTGCGGCAACCCCTCGGCGATCTCCTCCTGGGCGCCCTCCTCGTCCTTGCGCCGCGCCGACAGGCCGGTGGAGTCACCGGCGGTGTCCTTGCCCAGGTCGGCGACGGCCAGCCCCAAGCGTTGAATCAACACATTGAAGATCTCTTTGAGGAGCGAGCGATGGGGCTCCTGGCCGAGCACCTCCTCGAATCGCGAGATGTTCCAGGGCTTGGGCACGCGGGCTTCCGACTCGATGCCAATCAGCCGACGCAAGCCGTCATTGCGGCGGAGTTCGCCGAGCACGGCCTCGGTGGTGACGTGCCGCAGGACGATCCGCAAGACGACGACGCCCCAGAGGACATGCACCGGGTAGTCGTTGCGGCCGTGGCCGCGGGCCTGGCGAAGCGAGTCGAGTAACTTGGCATCGGGCAGGGCCGCGAGCAGATCCTTGATGGTTTGGAGCGAGGGGCTGTCTTCGAGCGATTCCCAATCGAAGAGCGGCTTGACGGGGTGGAGGATCATCATGGGAGGGGACCTGGGATTTCCGAGGTAAATTGAGCCAAAACGAAGTCCATAGCACCTACTACGCAAGAGATCCCCGCAAGGTTCGCGACCTGGTCGAAAAATCGTGAAAAAATCGTCCTTGCAATGCAAAGTGCGAGAAATCCGAGGGGTTTTTGGGGGATCGGCCCGAAGAAGCCGTCGCGGCACCCTATGTGCGCAGCACTTCGTGCAGCAGCACTGCGAAGACTCGCGGGCCCCATGGCCTACGTCGCAGGGCTCGGCTATGCTGGAGAGGCCCGAAACCACGGAGATTCAGCAAGGGGAATGCCGTGCCATCCGCCAACCTGGAGAAACTCAGCCGGGAGCTGGATCGGATCGATCGACCCGGTACGTTCTGCGCCGCCGGCAGCGTGCCCGCCGTCCTGCCCGGTCTGGAGGTCGAGGGTCTGGGGCCAGTCGGGCTGCCGCTCACCCCGAAGACAGCGAAAGAGCTGATCAAGCACTGTCATCAGGCTCCCTATGGCAAGGGCGAGGAGACCCTCGTCAACACGAAGGTCCGCCGCGTCTGGCGGATGGAGCCGGATCAGTTCAGCCTCAAGAACCCCGACTGGGACCGGGTCGTCAAGGAGATCGTCGGTAAGGTCCAGGAAGAGCTCGGCCTGGAGAGCCAGAAGCTCGAGAGCCACCTGTACGACCTGCTGGTCTACGAGAAGGGGAGTTTCTTCCTGCCCCATCGCGACGGCGAGAAGCTCGACCGGATGGTCGCGACGCTCGTCGTCGTGTTGCCCTCGACGTTCGAGGGGGGCGAACTGGTCGTCCGCCACGAGGGGCAGGAGCGGACGATCGATTTCGGCGGGCCGGCCGGCGACCCGTTCCACATCCACTTCGCGGCCTTCTACGCCGACTGCGAACACGAGGTCAGGCCGCTCGAGAAGGGGTATCGCCTCTGTCTGGTCTACAACCTCACGCTGGCGAAGTCGAAGAAGTCCCTGAGGGCGCCGCGCAGGGCTTACGCACCAGATTTCTCGGGGTTTTCGGCCACTACAGTCGATTTCTCGGGGATCTGGGCCAGTACATCCAAGAGATAGTCGTTCTTCCAGCCCGCAACAAGCGGCGCGTGGCGATACTCTTGCCCTTGCTGTTCTTCGCCGCCTTGAGCAGACACAACGCCAGCTTGCGGAGCCACCCCAAGTTCTTTGCGCTGTTGCCAGCCCAGTGCCGTTGGTCATCCTCGCGGAAGCAGACGTCCAGCACCCAGTGCAGCGCGTTCTCGATCCCCCAATGACCACGTACCCAACCCAGGTACGGCTCCGCCGTCCCGGACGCGCTGCCGATGAAGTAGCGGGTCTCGCTGCTGGCCTCACCATTGACCACCCGATGGCTGATCACCATCACGATCGCCGTCAGCCCGACCCAAAGGCTCGCGTTTCGGATCCCGCGAGGGTTGGTGATCACGCAGCAACTTCTGGTCTCCTGGCGACCGCTGCGGACCCCTTCGGTCTGGCACTCGGTGAAGTCCACCCCGGGCGAGCCCTGATCCAACGCTTCGTCGAAGGCCCGCGCGATGTCCTCGTAGAGATGCGGTTGGTTCTCCTTGACGGCCAGCACGTACTCGCCACCCCGGTCGATGATCTTGGCGGCGATGTCTTTCTGGCAGCCCATGGCGTCGATGGTCACCACGGCCCCGGTCAAGTCCAGGAGCTCGAGCAACTAGGGAATGGCCGTAATCTCGTTGGATTTGGCGTCGGTGGCCACCTGCCCCAAGGTCAAATGATTCTCGATCGCCCAGGCGCTGACGACATGGAGGGCCGATTGGCCGACGGTGCGCCGCGCCGAGCCGCGTTGGGCCTTGCCGTCGATGGCGATCGGCGTCAGTTCGGGCGAATCCGCGACGACGGGAGTCGATCCCCGCCGCTGCATCAGCGCGGTCATCCAGGAGGAGAAGCACTTCTGAAAGGCGAGCGAGTCGAGCAGACAGAAGACCCGTCGGAAGGTGTCGTGCGAGGGGACGCCGCCGGGCAAGGTGAGGACGGTCTGGAGCCAATCGATCTTGGAGTGAGCATAGTCCGCGATCTGTACCCAAGTATCGGCGCCGCAGAACACGGGCAGGTGGCCATGAAGACGATCTCGTCGAGTTGGTGGATTCGTCCCTGTTCGCGGCGGGGATCGGGCAGGTCGGCGAAATGATCGAGGATCGAGACCGGGTCGTGGGCCGGGGTTGCGGAGGTCGTGTCGGAGTTGACGGTCATGGTGTGGACGTCCCTGAAGAGGTCGAGTTATCCTGGCGGTCGATGGTACAAAAGACGCCGGATGCCCGGCCAGTCGGATTGTACAACAGAGGCGATCCACACTCTTCCCAAAGCACCCAGACATCCCAGGCTGGTGCGTAAGCCCTGGGTCGCCGCGACTCGGAGTACATCGCGGCGATCGTCCCGCTCATCCGGAAATGGGCGTCCGACGAGGAGTCGACCGAGAAGCTGGGCATCGCCTTGGACCATCAATACACCCAGGACGGCCTGACCTGGGACGCGCTCAAAGGCACGGACCGGGTCAAGGCGCGCGTCCTCGCCGAGGCGGCCCAACAGGCGGGGTGCCGGGCCTACCTGGCGCTCTTGACCCTCCATGTCTCGGGCTCGGCGGAGTACGAAGGCGGGTCCGGCCGAGGATACGGCTACGGCCGGCGACGGAGCTGGTACGGCGACTACGATGATGAGGGCGACGCCAGCGACTACGAGATGGGGGAGATCTACGAGACCAGCCTCACCGCGGACCACTGGAGCGACCCCGAGGGCCACCGGCTGCCGATCGGCGAATTGGACATCGAGGAGGCCGAGCTCCTCGATTCGGAGGCGCTTCGGGAGGGGGAGCCTTCCGAGGAGGACTTCGAAGGCTACACCGGCAACGCCGGGATGACGCTGGACCGCTGGTATCGCAATGCCGCGGTCTTCGTCTGGCCCGCGAGCCGGCATTTCGAGGTCATCTGCGATCGCGACAGCCGCGCCGTCGTGCCGGAGCTGGTCCGGATGGTGGCGTCGTGGAAGAAGGCCCGCGGCGAGGAAGCGGCGGCACTCGAGGCGCGTTGTCGCGAGTTCGCCGCCGCGATCGTCGCGAAATGGCCCGCCCGCGCCCAGGGCGGCATCAGGCCCGACGGCGAGGATGACTGGGCGGGCGAGCTGCTCGCCGCGCTCGCCGCACTCGACGACCCCGGGCGCATCGGCGACTTCCTGGGAGACGCCATGACCAGGGACGCAACGGCCCAGCCCGGCAAGTCGATCGCCGCGATCGGCCAGAAGTTCGGCTGGACGACCTTCCGGCCGCAGCTCGCCTCGTTGATCAAGGCGACTACGCCCATGACGATGGAGCGGAACGTCCGGCTGCTGGAGTCGATCTGCACGGCCCGGCTGCGGAAGAAGGAGGGATGGAGCGAGCTGTGCGAGGCCCTCGCCTCGGAGCTCGTGTCGGCCATCGGGTCGATCGACCGGGCGCCCCCGTCCTCCGACGACTGGCGCTATCGGGCCCTCGATCGTGTGGCAGTCCTCGGCGGTCTGGCTCGCTCGCTGATCGCGACCGAGCAGGACGGGCTGCTGTCCCGATTCATCGACCATGCCCTCGCCCTGCCGCAGAAGTATCCGCTCAGGGACGCCCACATCAAGGCGGTCGTGGGCCTCCGGACCTGGCTCTCGAAGAACGTCAAAAAGCCGTCGGCCGCCCTGGCGAAGTGGCTCGACGAGGTCCGGGACCAGCTCAGTTCGATCATCGCCGAGGCGCCGCAAGAACCGACCGATTTCCGCCGCGCGGCCCCGATCGAGTGCAAATGCGCCGACTGCGCCGAACTGAAGCGGTTCCTCGCAGACCCGGCCGAACGGGTGCATCGCTTCAAGATGGGCAAGGAACGTCGCCGGCACCTCCATTCCCAGATCGACGTCAACAAGATCGACCTGACCCACGTCACCGATCGGATCGGCTCACCCCAGACCCTCGTCTGCACCAAGACGACGGCGTCCTACCAGGCCAGCCTGAAGAAGTACCGCGAGGATCGGGAGTACCTGGGGACAATCGAGGCGATCCGGGCGAGCCTGCCCGGGTGAGCCCGTGCGACGTCGCCGACGCCATTGAGGAGAGCTCGGGCGTCGGGATGGTCGAGTAGAGACATCGCGCGGTCTCCCGTCGGTCTCATTCGACACTTGTCGGAAGATCGGGGAAAATCAGCGCCCGAAGAACTGTAAGACCCAGGATACCACGGGATACCCGGGAAATCAGTGATCGCTCCGTTCGTCCCGACCGGAAACCAGCGGGAAATCTGTTACAGTAGAGGTAAGATCCTGGGCATCTTGCTGGCCGTCGGTCGCTGACCTCGTGGTGCCTCACGACACGGCCTGGAGATTCTCGCAATGAGGCTCGCGCCGTCGGATCGTGGGAGCGGTGACAGACGTCTCTGTCACGTCGATTTCGTTGTGATGGCCAGCAATTCCCTGGCCATTTTCACGGCGTTCGGATCTGGCGGAGGCCCGCGAAAGACCCTCAGCTCCGGCCTCCAGGTTGCGACAAAATCTCTCAGCCGCTCGAGCAGTTCGGGCGGCATGACTTCCAGGGCCTCCCGCAGATCATCCTGGTCGGCCGAGTTCAAGAAGTCGATGATGAAGCCCGTTGCCGTTATCCGGCCCTCTTTATAATACTTGAGTACCTTCTCGCACGAAGGTTTCACTTGCCGCGCCTCCTCATCCGCACGACGATCTCGTCTGCCTGATCCCACGCGAGATCATGAAAGTTTCCGGGTCGCCCTACCGAGGTTTGAATCCCATAGTCGGTTCCATTCATGCTTCTATTTCGAGACTGATTGAACACTTTCCGGATTAGTGACAACTCATACATTTCATGTTGGAGTACAGCGACGATCGCCTCGTCGCTCGTCAAGATTTCAGGATGAATCCGGAACGGAATCCGTCCATCTCTATTGTAGTGGTCTTGCCAATAGATTCTGCCGTCCTCATGCTCAGTGACTCTTGGCCCTCTGGCCGTTTCAAAAGGTCGGCCAGCGAAGAGGCCTTTGATGCTTCCTTCCAGATCCCCGGGATCCGCCTCGTGGAAGATGACATCTTCCGGGATTTCCACTCCATATCGCTTGGCGATCTCAACGGCTTCATCGATGGTCCGCTTCACGCCGCCCTTGTTCTTCTTCCATCGGACCCTGGGGGCTTGGCCGCCGATCCGGAAAGTCTGACGAACGCGGCGTGCACTCCCTTCGATCACGGCCCGCCACAGACGTAGAAAGAGACGGGGGGAACCGCATTGACAGGAGGGCCTCGGGTCACAATTTGCGACTTTCCTGATTCTGAGCTAACATGCAGCTTTGGTCAATCCACTCTCCCGATCGAGGTTGGTAACGATGGTTTCTCGCGCCCAGATCCCGTTCCCGGAACCTTGCGCGTGGGCAATGGCGCCGGCTTCTGGGGCGACAATCTCGACGCGCCTTCCTGCTGGCGCGCGACGGGCAGCTCGATGTGCTCACGCTCGAATACCTCGCCGAGCTGACGATGGCGATCCTGAGCCATCTGCAGGAGCAAGGACCCCGCCGCGGGCTACGTGACCGACTTCCCCGAGCTTGTCGAACGTCTTGTCCCGATCCTGCTTCAGCAGCCGGGCTTGCGGATCGTCACCAATGCCGGGGGGTTGAACCCGCGATCGTGCGCAGTGCGTTGCGGCGAGATCCTGGCGCGGGCCGGGGCAGGGGAGACGGCCGTCGGGGTCGTCACGGGCGACGATGTCCTGGACCGGATTCCGGGATGGATCGAGGAAGGGCTCGACCTGGCTCATCTGGAGACGGGGGAGCCGATCGCCGGGGTTGCCGGGCGGCTGGTGGCGGCCAACGTCTACCTCGGGGCGCAGGCCGATCGCCGAGGCCCTGCAAGGCGGTTCGCGGCTCGTCTTGACCGGACGAGTCGCCGACGCCTCGTTGACGCTCGGACCGGCGGCGGCCTATTTCGGGTGGGGCTGGGACGACTGGGGCCGACTGGCCGGTGCCTCGACGGCCGGACACCTGATCGAGTGCGGCGCCCAGGCGACCGGCGGGTTGTGGAACGCCTGGCGCGAGATCCCGGACCTCGCCGGGATCGGCTATCCGATCGCGGAAATCAATGAGGATGGCTCCTTCGCGATCACCAAGCCGGCGGGGACCGGAGGTCGGGTCAGCGTCGGCACCGTCACCGAACAACTCCTCTACGAGATCGACGACCCGGCGCGGTATCGCACACCCGATGTGGACGTGGATTTCACGCGGATTGTCGATCGCGGAGCAGGGGACCAATCGCGTCGTCGTGACGGGAGCGGCCGGGAATCCGCCGTCGGATCGGCTCAAGCTGGTCGCGGTTTACCGCGACGGCTGGACGGCCAGCGGCATGCTCGCGGTCGTGGGCCGCGACGCCGAATCCAAGGCGCGTGCAGCCGGTGAAGTGATCCTCGAGCGGGTCCGGCGAGCGGGATACCAGCTCGCCGACACGCTCGTCGAATGCTTCGGGGCGGGCGATGTGGCGCCTGGAGTGGTCCTCCCGACTGCACCGCCGTTCGAGGTGGTCCTTCGAGTGACGGTCCGCGACCCCGTTCGCGCGGCGGTCGAGCGGTTCTGCCGCGAGCTGGCGCCCCTGGTCACGGCGGGACCGCCCGGGATCGCCGGTTATGCGTCCGGACGGCCCACGCCCCGCCCCGCCTTCGGGTACTGGCCGGCCCTGGTGCCTCGTTCGCTGGGCGAGGCCCGAGTCTGCGTAGACGTCGAGACCGCTGCGGAATGGGCCAGGCCGTGCTCCTCGTGATTCCATTCGGCAACAAGTCCTTGATCACAGGGTGGGTGAATATCGACAATGGCTGAAGACTCTCGATTGATTACGACTGGGGGATCTGTGCACACCCGCAGCGGGGATAAGGGGAATCGATCCAACATCGGCGTGGTGGCTCGCGATGGCGCGGCCTACGCCTGGCTCGAGTCTCGCTTGACCGAGGCGGTCGTCGCCGAGTTCTTGCGCCCGCTCGGGATCGGGGCTGTCCGTCGATACGAATTGCCCCGGCTCCATGCGTTCAACTTCGTGATCGAGCATGCCCTGGCGGGCGGCGCGAGCCGCTCGCTCCGGCTCGACACGCAAGGCAAGGCGCTGGGCGTCGTGCTCCTGGAACTGCCCCTGCCCGTCCCGGACGATCGAACCATCTCTGGCCTGGAGGTCTCGAACCCATGAGCACACGACCCCTCATCCGCGAGCATCGCGGTCCCGTCGCGGTCTTGACCCTGAATCGCCCTGAACGCCGCAACGCCTTGTCGCGGGCCTTGCTGGCCCAGGTCCGCGACGCCGTCGACGAGCCTCGGTGTCGACCTTGGAGTTCGGGCCGTCGTGCTGACGGGGGCCGGCGTCGCATTCTCCACGGGCATGGACCTGAAGGAGGCCGCGGAGATGCACGCGGCGGCCGACGGCGAACACGCGATGGTCGCCGTGCTGAAGGAATTCGCCGACCTGCTCCAGTGCATCCACACCCTGCCCAAGCCGGTGATCGCCGCGGTCAACGGCGACGCGCTCGCCGGCGGAGCCGGACTGATGGCGGCCTGCGACCTGGCGGTCGCTTCCGAGACTGCCCGCATCGGCTACCCGGAAGTCCGGCGCGGACTGGTCGCCGCCATCGTCATGCACGACCTGACGCGACAGGTCGGCGACCGCCGTGCCCGGCAACTGCTCCTGACCGGCGACCTCATCCCGAGCAAGCTGGCTCTCGAATGGGGGCTCGTGAATGCCGTCACGACGTCCGAGCGGTGCCTGGACGAGGCGATCCTGATCGCCCAGGGCCTGGTCGAATCCGCACCGACCGCCCTGGCAACGACCAAGCGTCTCCTGGACGAGACCGAGGGGCGGCCGCCGAACCTTCGAGGGGCCGCGGCCATCAGTGCCGTCATCCGGGCCTCCGAGGAGGCCCAGGAGGGCATCAGCGCATTCATCGAGAAACGACCGCCTCGCTGGGCCGCGTCGCCGCCTCGCGGGCCGCAGGTTGTCACGGACTGATGACAATATGTAGATGAGACAACTTTGGAACCTGAGATACCAGTGGAGGACTCGATCATGGCCCAGGATACTGGAACGTCGCTCCCCTGGGTGGTCGATGAGACGGTCGGGAGTGTGCTGGAGCGCACGGCTGGACTCTATCCCGATCGAGACGCCCTGGTGTTTCCGGGCGTCGGCTTCGATGGTCCTGGCGCGAGCTGAACGAGCGGGTGGACCGGATCGCGGAGTCACTCATCGCGATGGGGGTCCAACGGGGCGAGCACATCGGCATCTGGTCGATGAACGTCCCGGAATGGGTGGTCGCGCAGTTCGCCGCCGGCCGGATCGGCGCCGTGCTCGTGAACGTGAACCCCGCCTATCGGCTCCAGGAGCTGAAGGACACCCTGGCGATGGCCGACCTGGCGACGCTCGTCGTCGGCTCGCCGTTCAAGGGGTCGAACTTCGTGGCGATGGTCGAGTCACTCTGCCCCGAGGTGGCCGGTGGCGACGTCCCGCGACTGGTCCTCCGAGCGGTTCCCCCGGCTCGAGCGACTGATCGCCCTGGGCGACCCGCCCGGTCCCGGCTGGTGGACCTGGTCCGAGCTCGAGCGTGGAGACGAGACATCGCGTGCCGAGCTGGCGAACCGCGCCCGGTCCGCCCAGGCCACCGATGTCTACAACATCCAGTTCACTTCGGGTACGACCGGCCTGCCCAAGGGCGCGATGCTCACGCACCGTAATGTGCTCATGAACGCATTTTATACGGGCGATCGGCTGCGATACTCGGCCGAGGATCGGGTCTGCGTGCCGGTGCCGTTCTACCATTGTTTCGGCTGCGTCCTGGGTACGCTGGTCTGTGCGGTGTATGGGTCGGCGCTGGTGGTACCGGCCCCGACGTTCGACGCGGGAGCCACGCTGGCGGCCATCGATGCCGAGCGCTGCACGTCGGTCTACGGCGTGCCGACCATGTATGTGGCCCAGCTCGGACATCCCGAGTTCGACCGCTTCGACCTGAAGAGCCTGCGCACCGGGATCATGTCGGGTGCCCCGTGCCCGTTGCCCCTGATGGAGAAGGTCGTCACGTCGATGGGGATCCGGGAGATCTGTATCGGCTACGGCCAGACGGAGGCCTCGCCGATCATCACGTTCACCTCGGTCGACGACCCGATCGAGGTCCGGGTCGGAACGGTGGGCCATCCGATCCCGGGACTCGAGGTCAAGCTGGTCGACCCGGCGACCGGTCGCGAGCTGGGCAACGACGAGGCGGGCGAGCTGTGCGTGCGCGGGCATTGCGTGATGGCCGGCTATTACAACAACCCCGAGGCGACGTCGCGGGCCGTCGACGTCGACGGCTGGCTGCATACCGGCGACCTGGCCCGCCGTCGCGCGGACGGCAATTACCGGATCGTCGGCCGGAGCAAGGAGCTGATCATCCGCGGCGGAGAGAACATCTATCCGCCGGAGGTCGAGGAGTTCCTGCACCATCACCCGGCGGTGGCCGAGGTCGCGGTGGCCGGGCTCCCCGACGCCAGGTACGGCGAGGTCGTCGCGGCCTGGGTCGTCCCCAGAGCGGGCGAGAGCGTGACCGCCCGACGAGCTGAGACACTACTGTCAGGGCCAGATCGCTTATTTCAAGGTCCCGCAATACCTCATGATCGTCGAGAGCCTGCCCCGGACCGTGACCGGGAAGATCCGCAAGCACGTCCTCAAGGAGAACGCGATCGGCGAGCTGGGGCTCGCCGAAGCGGCGCGGATCGAGACGGCGTAAGCTTTGGGTCAAACCGTGAACTGACTGGCTTCAAGGCTCTCGGTTCGGCGGCTCCAGGATCTCCTTGTATCGTCGAGGTACACCGCGCCAGGCCGCTTGATAGGTCGCCTCCAGCGGTACAGAGACGTACCAGCCCGGTGCGAGGAACAAGGGCATGTCGATGAGCACGTCGCCGACCGCGACCGGCTCTTCGTAGTAAGTCCTGGGCGGACCCGCATCGTAGGCGACGAGCGTCAGGGCTTTGTCGGGCGGAGTGGGCTTCGGCTTACCGCCGAGTTCGGTCCAGATGACTGGGTGGATGCCGTCTGGATCGCGCGAGTTCTTTGATGCAGGTCAACCAGGAGCAAATGATAGCCGCGGTCCAGGGCATCCACGGCCTTGGCCACGAACGAGCGGAATTCCTTATTGCTCGACTTGTTCCCCGCAGAGAGGATCTCGATCAGGGCAACAATCCGGTCATCGCTGGCGTGACGGATCACAACGCTGCGCTGGCGGCGAGTGTAGGTCTCCTCCTCGATGCTTTCGTAAAGGCGCACCCGTGGTGGTGCCGTGGCCACAGCCGTCGCGCCGGCGACCGGTTCACCCGACCAGCCATTGCCGATGCTGTTGGTGCTCTGAAGCGTCAAGACGTCCGCCACAATCGGTTTGGTGACTTGCTCGGCCATGGCATAAAAGTCGGCCGGCAGGATTCCGCTATTGAGGGCCGTTTGGAACTCCGCGATCCCGGCGTGGTGGAAGGCGTGGAAAGCTCCGTCGAACACAAGCGACCAATCGTGTATGGGCATGACAAAGCGTCCCAGAAAGCGACTTGCGATGGACTGGAAAAGAGGCAGTCTTGCAGCGCTTCAGATTACCAGAGACCTGACCAAAATTCCATCGATCGGCGCTGGGGAACGGTGCGTCACGATCGGGGCTGGCGGCGGAGGCCAGTCCGCCCTCGGTATCCTCGAAGCGATTCTTCTCGACGGCGAGGGCGTCGGCCTCGAGGGACTGGAGCTTCGCGACCGCCGCGTCGAGTGGAGGACGCACATTGGGCTTTCCAAGAGCGTGGTGAGGGCGGTAAACTAATCCTTATGATTCAAATCCGCTTTACAGATCTGGAGTCCAAGAAACGGGCACTGGGCCGACTGGCCGGGCGCTATCCCTTCAAGAGTTGGGCGACCGGCGAGATGCTCGTCCCAGAGACTGGCGCTGGCCTACCTGGCCACCGAAGGTATCCCATTCCAGGTCGAGGGACCAGCGACTTATGAGCAGAACACTCCGGCGTTACGAGGTGCTGCTCCCGCTCCGATTGAATGATGGTCAGCCCGTACCCGACGATGTCGTGGCCGAGACCTTACTCGAGTTGGAACAGCACTTCGGGCCTGTATCCTCCGAGACCCAGACGATTCGCGGTTTCTGGCGACACGAGGGCGAATCGTACCGCGACGACCTGATCCGGGTCTTCGTCGATGTTGCTGACGAGCCCGAGCATCGTCAGTTCTTCCTCGAATTCAAGGAACAGTTGAAGGCCCGGTTCGGCCAGCTCGACATCTGGATGACGATCTATCTCGTCGAGGTCTTGTGAGCGAAGAGACGCGAACTGGAGACCTTCGGTCCGGGGAGGGCGGGGTCTGGAGACCACTGCCGTGAACATCTTGAGAGGGGCGTGAAGCCGCTGAAAAATAGGGGTTTCGTGGTCACAGGCCGCCCGACGCCGAATTCCTTCGGGGTCCGCGATCCCGGCCGAGGTCGAGAAAACCCCGGGAAAACAGCGGAAATCGGCCCTCCTCTGACATTTGTAAGATATTCACAGCAGTGGTCTGGAGACCCGCGCCGAACGCCTGTTTCCCAGGACACGTCAGGTAGGAAACGGCTGATCTACTTTCGGACGTCACGAGCCAGGGCGAGCGGCGGAGGCGAGTCCGCCGCCGGAGCCGTCGGATCGCTTCTTCTCGACGGCCAGGGCCTCGGCCTCAGCCTTGAGGGCCTGGACCTTCGCCAGTGCGGCGTCGAGCGGTGCTCGCTTCTCGGCGAGGGCCTTCTCGGCGGCGGTCTTGACGGCGGTCGCTTGTTCCAGCTCCTTCTTGACGGCGACTAGCTGGTTCGTCGCAGCCTGGAGAATCGTGCGGGCGTCGGTGAGGGACTTCTCCGTGGCGACCTTGTCCTGGTCGGCGCGGTTGACGCCTTCGCCGCCGAGGGGACTGAGAGTGCGGCCGCTCGGGCGAGGACTCGGGCATTGGCCGCGGTCTGGGGCGCCGCGGACCTGGCGGCGGAGGCTCTGGCAAGCGTCTGTCGAGCGGCCGAGAGCCGACTTCCTGAGTCCGCGAGCGCCTGGATCAGCTCGGCCGCTTTCTGTGCTTGCTTCTTCAACTCCTCGGCGGCCTTGGCGTCCGCCTCGGGGGTTGCCGCGGCTTTGAGCGCCACGGACGCGGCGGCCAGCGCCGGGTCGTGAGCGGATTTGTCGGCCAGGGCCTTCTCCGCCGCGGTCTTCGCGGCGTTCAAGGCATCGGTCGCGGCTTTCTCGGCCTGGGCCGTCTGGGTGATCGCCGCGTCGGCGGCCGACTGGGCCGCGGCCGTCTGTTTTCCGAGTTGCTCGGCCGCCTGAAGCGTGGCCCGCGCGTCCTGGGCCGCGGTTACCTTCGTTTTCAACGCCTGGTCGAGCTGCTGGACGACGGCATTCTGCTTGCCCGCGGCCTGTTCGCCGCGGCCACTTTTCCTTTCACCTGGGTCAGCGCGGCCTGGGCCGAGCCGAGCGCAGTTTGCAAGGGCGCGAGTTGCCTGGACAGTGAATCGGCCTCGGCCCGGGCGGCGGCCAGGGCCTGGGTCGTCTGCTGGAGGCGGAGCCGCCAGCGGAGCGGGATTGACCGCCAGGTTCGCCAGCCGACGTCCGTCCTTGGCGTCCCAGACCCGGATCTCACCCGACCAGTCGGCCGCGACGATCCGCGAATCGTCGTGGGTGAACACGGCTTCCAGGGCCAGGTCTCCGAACCCTTCGAAGTCGCGCTGCTTGTTCCCGTTCTGGTCCCAGAGCCGGACGACGCGATCGCGGCCGGTCGTCACCAGTCGCCCATCCTTGGCGAATCGGACCGAGAGGGCCCCGCCGCCGTGCGCACCGATGTTCTTGATGTTGCCGCCGTTCTCCATCTCCCAGAGCTTGATCGTCCCATCCTCGCTGGAGGAGGCCAGGACGTTCGAATCGAGCCGCCAGCTCACGTCGGTGATGAAGCTCGCATGGCCGCGGAGGTCGTGGAACTCGCGCCCGGTCTGCGCCTCCCAGACGATCAGGCCGTTGTTCCGGTCGCCGGTCGCGAGCAGGACCCCGTCGGGGCTGAACTCCGCGGCCGTGATCCACTCGGTGTGCTTGCGCATCTCGAAGGCGAGCGAGCCATCGGCCGTATTGTAGACGCGCACGACCTTGCTGGGGCCTCCGAGGGCAACCTGGCTGTGGTCGGGGCTGATGTCGGCCGCCAGGACGATGTCGTACTCCTTGCCGACCTCGAAGACGCGGGTGCCCTTCTTGACGTCCCAGGCGACCGCCAACCCGGACTGGCCGCCACGCCCGCCACCGGCGAGCAGCAGGTCGCCGTTGCGGCTGAACTTGAGCACGTAGATCAGCCCCTCGGGGAACGGCAGCACGCCGACCAGGTGATTGTCGGTCGTCCGGTAGAGGAGCACTTGCTTGTGCCCGGCGATCGCGACCAGGGGCGCCCAGGGACTGGCCGCCATCGCCACCACGGCGCTCGGCTTGGCCTGGGGGACGAACGGCTCGGTCGTGAGCCCTTCGGGCATCGCCGGCTGGCCCGATGGTTTGCCCAGCGACTTCGGGTCGAGCTTGAACTCGAACTTCGGCTTGGCCTTGGCCGAGGCCACGCTCCCGGAGTTCTCCAGCGCCCCCCCCTCGATCCATTTCCGGATCAGCTCGATCTCGCCGTCGGGGATCTTGGGCGCCTTCGGCGGCATCTTGGGCTCTTCCTTGTGCGAGACGAACAGCAACAGCGTGCTGTTGTCCGGGTCGCCCGGCTCGATCACCTTGCCCGAGCCCCCGCCTTGCATCGCCGAGCCGTAGTTGTCGAGGTTCAAGCCCCCCTTCTGCTTGTCGGGGTTGTGGCAGGAACCGCATCGGCTGCGGAAGATCGGCGACACCTGATCCTGGTAAGTCACCTTCCCCTTCGGCGGGTCGGCGGCGCGGCCGACCGAGACGATTCCCAGGAGGGAGCACATCACACCGGAAAGCACGGCAGCCATCAGCTTGGATCGCATGGTCGCTGGTCTCTTATCGTAGGGTGGGTGCAACCCACCGGCATTCGATCGGTCCGGTTTGGTGGGTTTCACCCACCCTACAAAGTGCCCTGAATCGATCAATGATTGAATAAAAACTCACGGCTATTGAGCAAAGCCCAGTAGAAGTCTTCGAGGGCCTGGGCCGCGTTGGGGTTCTGGTTGAGGACCGGGACGATCCTGGCGAGCTCGTCCTTGGCCGGCTTGCGCGACAGGCAGCGGATATAGAGCTCGGTGACCCGCTCCTCGGAGGTCTTCTTGGATTTCAGGAGCTTGGGAATCAGTCCGCCCTGCTGGATCTTGGAGTTGGCACGTATCGCCGTTGAGCAGGTGGAGGGCCTGCGAGAGGGTCGGCTCCATCTTGACTTCGCAGGAGCAGGGGGTTTCGCGCGTCGCGCGGCCGAAGGTCCGGAGGAAGTAGGTCGACCGGCCGCCGTCGGCGATCTGGACGGCCCGGGCGCCCAGCGGCAGGCCGTCGAACTTGTCCTTCGTGTCGGTCACCGCGCTGATGGTGTCGAGCAGGCTCTCGGCCTTGATCCGGCGGACCAGGGCATGGGCGAAATTCCGCTCGTCGCTCTCGTTGCTCGCGTTGCGGTGGGTCGTGCGCTGGTAGGTCCGCGAGTTGCAGATGTCGCGGACCAGCGCCTTGAGGTTGTACTTCGTGTCGGTGAAGTGCTTGCCCAGGGCTTCGAGCAACTCGGGGTTGGAGGCCGGGTTGCTGACCCGGAAGTCGTCGACCTGCTCGACGATCCCCACGCCCAGGAAGTGGGCCCAGACGCGGTTGGCGAACGAGGTGGCGAACCAGGGATTCTGCGGCGAGGCCAGCCACTTGGCCAGCACGACGCGACGGTCCTTGCCACGGACGTCGGGGACTTCGCCGCCCAGGAACTTGGGCGGCATGGCGCGGCCGCCCACGGGATGGGCCACCTCACCGCCGCCGGAGTTGAAGACGATCGTTTCGCGATAGTCCTCACCCCCCTTGCGGCCGATCTGGGCGAAGAACGCCGCGAAGCTGTAATAGTCGTTCTGGGTCCAGCGGTCGAAGGGGTGGTTGTGGCACTGGGCGCACTGGACCCGGATGCCCATGAAGACCTGCGCGACGTTCTCGGTCAGCGGCAGGGTCTCGGTGGTGAGCTGGTAGAAGTTGGTCGCGGCGTTCTTGAACGTGCCGCCGCTGGCGCCGAGAAGCTCCTGGACCATCTCGTCCATGGGCATGTTCTTCGAGAGCTTGTCGACCAGCCAGTTGTAGTAGAGGAACATGGCCTTCTGGCTCACGTTCTTGTTCGGGTCGGTCCGGATCTGGAGCAGCTCGGCCCACTTCGACACCCAGATCTCGGAGAACTCCTTGCGTTCGAGCAACTCGTCGATCCACTTGGAGCGCTTCTTGGGGTCGGTCGAGTCCATGAACCGGTGGTATTCCTCGACGGTCGGCGGCAGGCCGACGATGTCGATCGACGCGCGGCGGAGGAAGGTCTCGTCGTCGCACTGGCCCGAGGGCGCGATCCGGAGCTTCTTGAGCTTGTCGTTGACCAGCTTGTCGACGTAGTTGACCTCGGGCTCTTCGGGGAACGTGAAGGAGAGGCCCTTGGGCAAGACGATGAACTGCGAGCCGACGGTGTGCGTCTCGAAGCGGCACATGACGAACGCCTCGCCGCGCTCGCCGGCGGTGACCAGGCCGTCCGTGGCTGACGGGCGCGGAGACGTCGTTGTTGGTCAGGAAGACGGCCAGGCTGGTCACGTCGCGGTCGGTGCCGTCGGAGTATCGAGCACGGGCGGTGAGCTGCTGGGTCGCACCCTTGCCGTCGAGGACGCCCAGCTTGGGATAGAGGTCCACGCCGACGACGGTGGGGAGCTTGGCCGTATCGTCATTCGGCGCGCCGTTCTCGATCCAGCCATGGAGGGTCTGGTAGAGCTCGCTCGATGACTCGAACCGCTTGCCGCCGGTGTGCTGCACGGCGCCGATGGACTTCTCCAGCAGGGTGCTGTCGGAGGGTACGGCCAGGTTGATCCGGCGCCCGACCATCTCGCGGGTGAGACGGTAATGGTCGCCCTCGGGATCGAAGCCGAAGAGCGAGATGCGGAACCCATCCTTGCCCCGTGCCGCACCGTGGCAGCTCCCCGTATTGCAGCCGGCCCGCATGAAGACGGGCATCACGTCGAGCCGGAAGCTGAGCGGCGGATGCGCCGTCGCCTGCGCGACCTTCAGCGGCACCGGGACCGTCCGGCCTTCGTAGCTCACGGTCAGGGTGGTCGATCCATCCGCCGCGGGATAGAGGATCGCGCCGACTGCGCTTGACCAGTTTCGGATCGGCCAGGGTCAGCGTCGCCTCCTTGGTCACGTCGCGCGTGATCCCGTCGGCGAACGTCGCCTGGACCACGATCGACTGCCGGTCGCGGGCGGTCGTCAGTTGGATCTCGGGCGGATAGACCGCCAGGCCGGTCAGGGGCGCTGTGGGGGCCGGCGCGAAGACCTCGGCGGGGAGGTCGGCCTTCGCGATGTCCCCGGCTCGAGCGTGAAGGAACGATCGCGATCAGGCTGAGCAGCAGGAGGCCGACCCCAGCTTGCCGGAAGATCGTGGATAACTGATGGTTCATGGCGATCGGGTCCTTGGTATTCGTAGGGTGGGTCAAACTCTCCGAGTCCTTGCGAATCCACATATTCAGGCTGGGTTTAAGCCCGACCTACTCGGATTCTCACTTGCCGGCGGCCTTGGCCTGCTGGTTCTCCAGCCGGAGCTTTTCCAGCCGGGTGAGGGGTTTGGCCGGTGCGGCCGCGGCGGCTTGGGTGCGGCTGCGACCTTGACCGGCGCCGGGCCGGGGCGTTCGGCTTGGGGGGCAGCGGTACGTCGATCCGGAGCGTGCCGCTGCCGATGTTATGCACGATCGGCTCACCGTTCTGGGTCACCACCACCTGGCAGAACAGGCTGTTATGGTTGCCGGCGGGCGAGACCTTGTCGGTCTTGATGTGGAAGACCAGGTCGGTCGTGTCCTTGGTGATCTTCTTGACGTCGGTCGTGACCTTGTTGGGCAGCCCGATCAAGGTGACCTGGGCCTCGCCCGGGAAATCGATGGCCTTGGCGACCTTGATCGCCATGTCAACCTCCTTCCCCTGATCGACGCTGGCCGACTGGAACGCCAGGCCGACGTAGGGCGGAGAGATCGTCAGGTTGGCCAGTTGCGAGGAGACCATGATCGGCCCGGACGGGACGCCCGAGGCGCCGTTGACCACGATCTTCCAGGTCCGCAACTCGGCGCCGCCATCGGCGTTCATGGGGATGATCGCCTCATCCTTGCCCTCCGGGATCGCGATGCCTCCGCCCGACCCGACGCCGGGCGGATTCCAGGGGAGGTAGACGGAGATCGCCGCCTTGAAGCCGGGCTTGCGGATCGCCCGGACCTTCAAACCCATCGAGCCGCTCCGGACCAGCGGCACCTTGGGCTCGACGATCTCGATCTTGTACGGGCATTCCTCGGTCACGGCGACCGCCAGGCGGTCGACCGATCGCGACCAGACGTTGACCTGGTTCTGGCCGAGGACCAGGACGCGAGCTCTGGGTAAACTCCGACGGGACCTTGAGCTTCTCGTCGACCGGCTTGCCCGTGACCGTCGCCAGCGACCCGCCGAGGGGCGCGTCGGGCTTGGCCGAGAAGAGCACGGGGACCACGGGCTGGCTGGCGGCCATGATCGGGGCCTCGACTGTCACTCCGGCCGGTAGATTGCCGAGCCCGACGTTCAGCTCGCCGCCAAAGTCGGCCCTCGACCCATAGATCAGCATCGCCTGCCGGTTCCCCTTGGGTACGGCGGCGGCGATGACGCCCGTGCCGAGCGGGATCTGCTCCGCGACCGTCGACATCGCCAGCTTGGCCACGACCGGGGTGACCTCGATCCGATAGGCGTAGTCGACGCCCCCTTTGCCGAGCTGGTCGACCAGCCAGACCACGTACTCGGCGGTCTCGGGGGCCTGGAATCGGAAGTAGCTATCGGGGCCGACCGCATCGTCGGAGCCGAGCATCGCCCCGCCGCCCTTCTTGCCCAGGTACATGACCGGATCGAGCGGGGAGCGGATCCGACGCGCGTAGCAATGGACGTCGAAGACCTGACCCTTGCTCGCCTTGAAGACGAAGTGATCGACATCACCGGGCTTGCCGATGATCCCGTTCACGGCCATCGTCGTCTCGAACGGCGTGGCGTGAGCCTGGTCGTCGTTGGGCTCCTTCTCGATCACGTTGCCCAGCGGGGTGAGCCGGAAGGTGTTCGGATAGGGGGAGACGCCCTTGTCGTCCTGCCGCATCAGGCCGAACTCGCGGGAGGCGGCGGCCGGCAGCGTCACCGTCGTCGTGACCTCACCGGCCGGGTCGCCGATCCATCGCACGGCGAGGGTCTCGCCGGGCTTGCCCCCGGCGGGCATCAGGGCCGTCGCACGGGGGAAATTCCCCACGTGGAGCCGGTAGAGGCACGCGCCGTTGCCCGAATAGGCGCTCTCGCGCACCTGGATGATGTATTTCCCATCCTCGGGCGCGATGACCGACGTGAACCCGTCGCGCAAGATCAGGGCCGCGTCGTCGCTGGCGCCCAGCTCGAACCGCTTCGCATTCAGGATCGCCACGTACGGGTCGAACTCGAAGATCCCCAGCCGGTGCCCCTCGACCTCGGCCGAGATCCGTTCGCCCTTCTTGGCCTGGACGACGAAGTAATCGACGTCCTCGTTCTCGGCCACGCCATTGACGACCGCGTTCATGGGGATCGCCTGCGGCGCGGCGAAGTCGTTGTTGGGCTCGACCTCGTTGACCTCCTTGAGGGCGCCGACGCTGAAGGTCCGCAGCTCGCTGATCCCGGTCGCCGTCCGGACCCGCAGGTCGTGGAGCCCCAGGGCGCAATCCGTCGCGATCTTGAGCCGGGCGGTGACCGCGTTGTCGTTCACCTTCTTGATCGAGAGCGTGGTGATCCCGGGCTGGTAGAAGACGATCTCCAGGGCGTCGCCCAGCCGCGACGCCGGAGAGGGTGACGTCCAGCTCGGTCCCGCGCTGGCCGCCCACCGGACGGACCGCGGCCAGGCTCGGCGAGGCGGCATGGGCCGTCGATAGCAGAAAGAGGGCGAGGACGGTTCCGATGAGGCTTGAGCGCATGGCAGGTTCTCGATGATCGTGAGGTCGTTCGGGTGGCCGAACAAGACGGCCTGATGCGGGTCTAGGCGGGACGCCCACATCACCAGGGAATCAAGGTCCCACGCGGGCGACCTCGATCTTGGGGCGGGTCGCGCCAGTGATCAGCCGATAAGTGAGCGGCAAGACCTGGCTCGAGAGTACATGGGGATCGTCAAGGCCGAGACGACCGACCAGGTCCCACCGATGATTCTCTCTCCTGTAAAGTTCCAGTTGCCAGGGACGACGGTCGACGAGGAGCAGTTCGCGGACACCAACCTTGGCGTAGAATCCAAACTTCTCGCGAGATCGATCGAACCGGCTCATGACCTCGACCGCGAAATCAGGGCCGCCGAACCAGTGCGATCCCCGATCCTCGGCAGGGTTGCCGGGGAGGAACACCGCGACGTCCGGACATCGATAGTTGCGCCGCCACCGCTTGGGTTGATCGCTCACGTTGCAGCCGGCAAAAATCTGGATCCGTTCATCGGGGCCGAGCGCGTTCCGGTGTGCGATCGCCAGTTCGAGTCCGAGCCTCTGATGTTCATTGTCGGCCAGCGGTGGCATGACGTAGACTCCGTCCCAGACCTCGTCCCAGCGATCACCGCCGGAGTCGCGGCGCTTGCGGATCAATCGCTTCAGCTCGCCGGGCTCGAGGCTGACGATGGCCATGATGTCTCCTCCGAGTGGCGAGTGGCGGGAGAAGTCTGCGAGGGCAGATGGTGTATTCCATCACCCGCCACTCGTCACCCGCCACACCCATTCAGGCCAGCAATTCCTTGACCACTTTGCCGCCATCGACGATCTCGATGGGGCGATTGCCCGGCGCCATCAGTTCCTTGTCGGCGACGATGCCGAGCTGATGGTAGACGGTGGTGGCGAGGTCCTCGGGTCCGATCGGGTCGTGATCGGGCTCGGAGGCCGTGGCGTTGGAGGCTCCGTAGATGAACCCTCGCTTGACGCCACCGCCGGCCAGGACGACGCTGAAAACCTTGGGCCAGTGGTCGCGGCCACCGTCCTTGTTAATCTTCGGGGTGCGGCCGAACTCGCTCGAGACCATGACGAGCGTCCGGTTCAGCAGGCCGTTGCGGTCGAGGTCCCGGATCAAGGTCGCGAACGCCTGGTCGAATTGCGGCATCTGGCTGTTCATGCCGTTGACGATCTGGTAGTGGAAGTCCCACCCGCCGTAATCCACGGTGACGAACCGAACTCCGGCAGCCACCAGCCGGCGGGCCAGCAACAATCGCTGGCCGGCGGCATGCCGGCCGTACTCGTCGCGGATCTTGGCCGGCTCGGCGGCGATGTTGAACGCCTCCCGGGCCTTCTGCGAGCTGATCAGGCTATAGGCCCGCTGGTAGAACGTATCCATCGCCGAGATGTTGTCGCTCTTCTCACGCTGGGCGAAGTGGGTGTTCACCGCGTCGAGCATCGTGCGACGGGACGCGAACCGCGGCTCGTTGATCGAACCCGGCAGATTCAGGTCCTGGACCTGGAAGCCGGGATCCGCCGGATCGCGGCCCAGGCTGAACGGCGAGAACGACGAGCTGAGATAGCCCGTGCCCGCGTAGACGTTCGGCTGGTTCGGGATGCAGACATAAGGCGGAAGGTTGTTCTTCGGGCCGAATTCGTGCGAGACCACGCTCCCCATGCTCGGGTATTGCAGGGCCGGGCTGGGTCGGTAGCCCGTGAACATGTTATGCGTGCCGCGCTCGTGGGCGGCCTCGCCGTGCGTCATCGAGCGAATCACCAGCAGCTTGTCGGCAATCTGGGCGGTCTGGGGAAGGGTCTGGCTGAATCGCTCCCCCTCGATCTTGGTGTCGATCGAGCCCATATCGCCCCGGTACTCGATCGGTGCGAAGGGCTTGGGGTCAAACGTCTCCTGGTGGGCACACCCACCGGGAAGGAAGATGTGGATCACCGAGTCGGCCTTCGCGGTGATCGCCGCGTAACTCTTGAGATCGGCCCGCGCCTCGAGCCGGAGGATGTCGGCCAGGGTCAAGCCCCCGAGCCCGATCGTCCCGACTGTGAGGAACCCTCGGCGACTGACCGGTTTGTGGAAACTGGCGGATGCCATCGATTCGTCTCCTTGGCTCAGGGATCTCGCGGATCGGCGCCGCCAATTCCGGTCGGCTGGTTGCGGCATCCCTCGCCGCCCGCGAAATCACCGTTCTTGGTGGGATTGATACGTCCGGTACAGGTTGGTCAACTTGCGGCGGACTCGTAGGTTATCACGGCCGTGGTGGAATGTCCTTGAAAAGATCCAGGCGATTCCGAGGCATCGCTCGCTCGGCTCGTGTTGCGGTGGGGAGGGATCGAGGGAACTCCATGGCCGTAAGTGCTTTGTATCACGGAAATTGGGAGGATTGCTGGCGACAATAGCGGTTTGGAGGGTCCGGAGAAGACCCCCATCATTGCGAAGCACTTGTTAAATAAATACGGAGTGGTTGCATCCAGCGCCTGGCGCAGTTTTTCAAAGAACTCGTGAGAATGGCCCACGTGAAGGCCAGTGCATCAATGCATTTGTGGCTGGCGATCCCTGTTGCTATCGTATTCTCGGCTCATCCTATCGGGATGTCCGTCGTCGCTTTTGCGGCAATCTGAGCGGTATCCTATTCCGGGAAAAAAAATCCGGCCCTGAGGTATTCAGGGCCGCGATGGCGCATTGGGGGTAGAGTCGATTCTCAAGTCCGCCAGCGCCGCCCGGCCCCGATCGGTCGAGGCGACGCCGCTCCGGGCGACCTCCAGCCGAAAGGATGTCTTCGATGTCTATCTTCTTCGCGAGGCGACAGGTCCGGGGCGGACGATCGAGGGCGCGGCAGCGCCCGAGCATTGAGAGGCTCGAGGGACGCCTCGTCCTCTCCTCATTCCGTCTCCACACGAGTGCGGTGATCCCCCACGCGGCCAGCGTCGTCTGGCAGCCGAATCCGCCCCGTACGGGCGGCCTCGCCGTGCAGAGCGGATCAGTGGTCTCCTGCTTCGTCGGCGAGCCCAAAATGAACGAGGTCCAGGTGGTCGACGACGGCAGTGGCGATGTCCAGATGTCCTGGAACTCAGGCCAGCCCCACGCGTTCCAGGGTGTCACGACGTCCGTCATCCAGGCCCAAAGGGCCAGAACCAATCTGTTCGAGATTGACGATTTCTCGTTCGACATTGAACAATCGATCGTGGACCGCAAGATTAGCGATCTCTCGTTCGGCTTGGAAAAACCGATCCTGGTCAGGACCAGCGGCCATGCCGTCCAGACCAACTCGATCCTGACCCTCACTGTTAACCGGCCCAGGACGAACGTCGTGCAGATCACCAACGAGGGTGCGGGGAATGCCCAGGTGGAATGGAACGGCGGTCCGGTCCACTCGTTCAGCGGCGTCGGGGAAATCCTCGTCAATACCCGGAACGCCAGGAAGGATCAGGTCACCCTGAGCGATGCGGTCCTTTGACCTGCTCCCGCACCAATTCGCATTTGGTGCGGCACATCGTCGGGCGGATCGATGCCGCCGGGCCTGCCGCCTCGCAGGCCCGGTCGTTTGCATCAGAGATGAGCTGATTATACCTCGCGCGGGGGAGCGTGCAACGTTTTCCATGGGAGGGCGAGCCGCTTTTGCTTCGGACGGAGCCTCGCCCTCCCGAAATGCATCAACCCGGCCCGCGCGAAGGATAGATCGAGATTCGCTCGACCATGTGCCGCGTCACCTTCCGCCTCCGCCGGTCGTACGAATGCAGGGTCGGCCGGGTCGATGGCCGACAACCTCCCCTCGGGGAATACGACGGTCAGCTTCGCGCCTGGGGATCTCCACCCGCTTCATTTCCCATCACCCTTCTCGGGTATGAGCCCGATTCGTGTGGTCATTCACGCTGAGAAGCCAGTTCCTTCGCCGCTGCCTTTGGGAACTGGCTGGTCCCGGGCATGGTGTTCATCGATCGGCCCAACAGTCCCAAGGAAGCGATTGGCGGGGCTGAGCACTGCGGTATGGCAAACTGGGAACGTCGGAGAGACAATCGACCATCGCGCCGGGTTGGTATAACCGGGATCCCACACCAGATTGAGAGGGGCTGCGAGATGTCCTCGACATCACAGTTATGGGTTGGTTTGATCGCACTCCTGTGCATCGGTCGAGGCATGACGATCCCGTGTTTCGCGTCGGGCATGGCCTCGGAACGCGAGGATCGGGAGGAGGCGGCTCGGATCGACGCGCATTCGTTCAGCAATCCGGCCCAGGTCCGGGTCTGGCAGATTGACTTTCGACCTGGGGGTGGATTTCGATCGTCGCGAAATCAAGGGAGTCGCGATCCTCGATATTCAGCGACAGCCCGGGTGTCCGCCGGACGCTGCACTCGTCCTCGACACCCGTGGGCTGACGATCGAGGAGGTCGGCCTCCGCAAGATGAGGATTGTTCCCGCAGGTTTTGTCACCGACACGGTACCAGCTCGGCCCGGTTGACCCCGTGTCTGGGCTCGCGGCTCACCATCACGCTGACCCCCGAGGCGACGCAGGTCCGCGTCGCCTATCGGACCGCCCCGTCAGCCAGTGCCCTCCAATGGCTGGACCCGTCGCTCACGGCGGGGAAGGTCAAGCCTTTCCTCTTTACCCAGTCGGAGGCGATACATGCCCGGTCGTGGATTCCGCTTCAGGACTCGCCGGCCGTGCGGATCACCTATGTCGGGACGATCCGGGTGCCGAAGGGGCTGACGGCGGTCATGGCGGCTGAGTCGCGCGTCCGGCCCGAAGAGGCCAGCCAGGGGGTGTTTCGGTTCGTGATGTCCCAGCCGATCCCTTCCTATCTGATCGCCTTGGCGGTGGGCGACCTGGCGTTCCAGAAGCTCGGCCCGCGCACGGGTGTCTGGGCCGAGCCCAGCGTGCTCAAATCGGCCGCACACGAATTCGAAGACGTCGAGTCCATGGTCGCTTCGATCGAGAAGCGGTTCGGTCCCTACCGATGGGGCCGATACGACATCCTGGTCCTTCCCCCGAGCTTCCCCTTCGGCGGGATGGAGAACCCCAAGCTGACCTTCGCGACGCCGACGATCCTGGCCGGCGATCGTTCGCTGGTCTCGCTGATTGCCCACGAGCTGGCCCACTCGTGGTCCGGCAACCTCGTGACGAATGCCACCTGGCGCGACTTCTGGCTCAACGAAGGGTTCACGACCTACCTCGAGCGCCGGATCATCGAGGACCTCTATGGAGCGGATCGCGCCGACATGGAATCGGTACTCGGTTTGGTGGACCTCCGCGAGGAGTTGAAAGAGCAGTCTGCGAAGGACCAGGTTCTGCACGTCAACCTGACCGGCCGCGATCCGGACGAGGGGATGAACCGGATACCCTACGAGAAAGGCGCGCTCTTCCTCCGGACGCTGGAGCATCGGTTCGGGCGCGACCGGTTCGACGGCTTCCTCCGCTCGTACTTCGACCACTTCGCCTTCCGGAGCATCACCACGGCCGACTTCGTGGCCTACCTCAAGGAACACTTGCTCGCGCGATCCGGACGAGTCCAGGACGATCGACCTGGCGGCGTGGCTGGAGGGCCCCGGTCTGCCGGCCGGCTTCGCCGAGCCGAAGTCGGCGCGGCTCGACGCGATCGACAAGGTGGCTCGCGGCTGGCTCGACGGTTCGGTTGCCTCCGACAAGCTCGGGGCAGGGGACTGGTTCGACGCAGGAATGGATCCGATTCTTGCAGGCCCTCCCCGAGAAGCTGCTCGGGCGAGCGCTTGACCGAGCTCGACAAAGCGTTTGGCCTGACCGGCGCGGGGCAACTCCGAGATTCGCGCACCAGTGGCTCTTGATCGCGATCCGGAACCAGTATGCCCCGGCCGACGATCGGTTGAAGTCGTACCTGACCACGATCGGCCGGCGCAAGCTGGTCTTACCGCTCTACAAGGCCCTGCTCGCGACGCCCGCGGGCCGCCAGCGTGCCGAGGCGATCTATGCCACCGCTCGGCCGGGATATCATCCGATTACTGTCGAGTCGGTTGATCGGTTGTTGAAGGGGACCAAGTGAAAGCAGCATCAGGGATGGAGGTTGGGTTCCTCGACCCGTAGGCCAGATGCGACAGCGGCTGCGTTCAGCTCCTGATCGGCCGAGACGAGTGTCACATCGCTAAGTGCTGATCAAACTCTTCCTCGGTGAGCGGACTCTTTGGGGACGGCTGTAACTCCTGGTCTTTTTGCTCGAGAAGACGAACCGCCTCAGTGATCGCTTCATTCTCCGAAGCAAACCGTCCGCACCGGACATTCGTCTGGACCCAACGCTCCTGGTCTTCGGGCAAATGGATCGTCATCATCGTGAGTCCTCCAAACTCCAACCTACCAGACGAACATCATTCCGCCAAGGTGGGTCGATCCTCATGGAGATCCTCCCACCGGATCTGGGTTACCAGAGAAATCGAGCCAACCAAGGTTTTGAGCGGACTCTCAGGCGGCCGGACACTGGCCCAGACAGATGCACGCGTTGCAGCGAATCTCCAAACTCGCCACTTGCCACTGGAGTTCGCTTCGCAGTAGGATCGACGAAAGGCGACGAAATGCGGACGGGAATTCGTCTGAGGTTCCCGCCTTGCAGCGGGTCAGGCTCGCCACGTCATCTCCTGCTTATCCGAGCTTTCCTGTCGGCGGGCCGGACCGCGGAGCACGGCCGCTAACTCATACTTCAAGTCGAACCGGGTCTTCGAGGCTTCCATGCTCTCTTCCTCGGTAAGCGTTTCAGAAGTAGCCCATGCGGTAGGTACCTTCAACCGTCACTATGGCGAGATGGAGAAGGTATTGTGGTGCTTGTCAAGGGCGAGCCGAATGGGTTTGTTGCAGGGGGAAAGCAATCAAGCCCTTGCGGTACTGTTGTGGACAGTGAAAGATTGGTGGGGAGTTCGGGGCATGGAAGAGGAAATGAAAACGGTTGCTATGAGTGCCCTCGCGACCATGAATTGGACGACCGAATTATTCGAGGAAAGCTCGGTCTTTTCTGCTCTGAACAAAGAATACGCACGCGAATGCACCCGAGTCTTGTTAGAGTAATGAAGGGTCTGGGAGCAAAACGCCGAGAGATTTCGTTCGCTTCCAAAGTTCTTCACTGGTTGCTTCCCTGGCATATCCCGGCCTATGATAGCTATGTTCGTAGTTACCTTCAGATTCCGGAGTCACCGGAATCTGACGATAGGTACCGTAAAGTCGTTGACTGGGAATTCGCGGTCGCTCGCCAGCTCTTGGACGACTCACAATGGATCGGCGACGTCGAGCCGAAGTCTCCACTGAGAGCTATAGATAAACACCTCTGGTGTAAAGGCGGCGGGTACAAGCTCACGGCGAAAATCGTCCGGGACCCTTGGGAAGTCGTGAGAACTTTGGGCATAGCTCCAACCTAGCCCGGCACGGTGGTGGACTGCCCGCCACCGCTCTTCTCGGCTCGTCTTGCACCAGGCGGTCAGGCCGGATAGAGTTCATCGTAGAGAGAGCATGAGCAGCGAGGGTTGAAGCCATGACCAAGGAAGAAGAGTTCGAGCGTCGTCTTTCCACGGTCGAGCAAGCTCTTGCCGATCTCCAGCGACGGCTGGCCAATGTACCGGACCCCGGCGACTGGTTGAACAAGGTTGTCGGGTCCATCAGCGATGTGGAGGGCTTCGAAGAAGTCCTCAAGTACGGCCGCGAGTTCCGCTCTGCCGATCGTCCTGCCGATGAAGACGATGAGAAACCGTGAAGTTCCTCTTCGATACGGACCACATCAGCATTCTCCAACGCCGATCGGGACCGGAATATGCGGCTCTGATTGCGCGAGTCGCGATGTGCCCGCCGGCTGACCGAGCGTTTTCGATCGTCAGTTTCCATGAGCAGGTGCTCGGCGCCCAGACCTTCATCAGTCGGTCTCGCACGGCTTTGGATACAGTCCGAGGCTATGAATACCTGGCTGAGATCCTCCATGCCTTTTCGTCGGCACCGGTCTTGCCATTCGATGCCATGGCCGTTTCGACTTACGACGATTTGCGCCAGCAGCGAGTCCGTATCGCGACGATGGGTCTTCGAATCGCGGCGATTGCCCTGTCTCGGGGCCTTGTCCTCTTGACGTGGAGCGTCCGCGATTTCGGCAAGGTGCCGGGCCTTGTGATCGAGGATTGGACTTTGTAGGAGGACGACGGGGCAGAGTTTGGCCGACCGGTCAGCCTGCCCCATCGCTCACTTCGTGTTACAATCAGGCCAGCGGGCCAGAGGTGGTGGCCGATTTGCAGCATCGAGTGAGGGCGCAATCATGAAGAAGAGCCAGAACACAGCAAAGAATCCGCGGTCTGGCCGACGCGTCGAGGCCGACCAGAGCAAAGTACCTCAGTCCATGCCAATGGAACTGGCTGGCCGCTGGGTGGCCTGGTCGTCCGACGGCCTGCGCATCATCGGCTCGGGGAAAACCCTGGAGGAGGCCGAGGCGGCGGCGTGCGCGGCCGGCGAAGAGGACCCCATCTTTGAACGGGCCTTGGGGGGGCTTCGGCTGTGAAATTCCCTTTCAGACCCTGTGACGTCGTGCCCAGCCCGGCTCACCCCTTTCCCACGATGTGGCGGCCAATCGTTCCGATCCGAGTGTCAGGGTCCGCGGGGACGAGCAGGCTTTTCGGATTGGTGGATTCGGGGGCGGACGAAACGACGATACCGATGAACGTGGCCGCTCGCCTTGGGATCGAGCTCAATCCCCGTGAGCCGGCTCGATTCCGGGGAGCAGGGGGCCAGCAAGCCAAGGGCTTCTACGGCAAGGATGTCGGGTTCGAGCTCAGGCAAGGAAAGAAATCGTACCGATGGGTCATTCCAAAGGTCGCCTGTCTGTACGACCCGCCGGAAGCCAATGGCGAGGAGACGATAACCCTCACGCTCGGTCATGTCGGCTTCTTTCGCTACTTCACTGTCGCATTCGATAATCAGCGAGCCCGCGTCGAGATCCGGCCCAATGGACTGTTCCCTCAGAGCCGGACGTGAGAATTTGGGCCGGTGAGGTCCCCTACCGCCAGTCGCAGAATGAGAATGCAAACGCAAGGAATTTCGAACATCCACCAGTTGGCCGGGTCGGGTGGGATGGTTGCACCCACCCTACCGGCCGGCCGGGTGCTTGCTAGCCAGTCTTCAGGCCATCCGGTCCCGAGCACCACGCTCAGAACCGATAGGATCGGAATCAGAACTTCGGTTTCGCCGCATCCTTCGACGATTGCTGCGGTTTGAGCAAATCGCCGTTGGCCGGTTGATCGAGGGGTGCTCGGGCACTCTTCCTGGTCCTTGGTCGCTTCGTTGAGTTGGGCCTGGGTCTCCATCATCGTGGCGGCCGGGTCGATGAAGGGGAGCACTTTCTTGCGCCGGCCCTCGGACAGATGGACGACGATGGGTTTGCCGAGCTTGTCGGGGACGAGATTGTGACCGTCTTCTGTTCCTTGGCTGTCCCTTCGTGAGCGATCGTCTCGAGGGTCAGGCGGGTTACCGGTTTCTTGGAGTCGATCCAGATGGTGTTGATCCGGACGGTGTAGTCGCCATCGAAACCCCTGGGGCAGACGTAGACCTCCTCGGGATGCGCGCCGTATCCATTCTTGATCAGGGAGCCGCCGAAGACGGTGCGAGGGATCAGGTAGCTGGCCGTCGCGCCCAGCGGCTCCTCGACGGTCACGTCGAAATCGGCCTGACCGTCCCACGTCAGGCGAACGAATAAATCGCGCGACTCGGAGTTGGTCACCTTGGCCAGCAAGGCGTCGGCCTCCGCGCCGCGCCCGTCCTCGCGGAGCGTCTTGGCCAGGAGCCTCGGCCTGGTTGCGCGACTCGGTGCGGAAGTATTCGTCCTCGCCGGGCCAGCCGAGCGAGAGCAGCCGGTCGATGGAATCCGCCATGCGGCGCGGGTCCTTGGTCTTCTGCACAGGTTGATGGACATGACTCAAGGGTATCGACCGGTGCGGGACCTTCTCCGCGGCCTCGTCCAGTAACGGGCCAACCCGATCGAAGAATCCCTTCATGTACATCTTATCGGCGACGCTGACCAGGAAATTGGGGTTATGGGTCTTCTGGGCCAGGTCAGCCGCGTAATTCAGGGCGGTCTTGATATCGGCGGGCGAGCCATGATTCATCTCGATGGCCATCGCCAGCGCTTCATACATCCAGGGCTCGGCATCCTTCCCGTGGAGGGTCAAGTAGGCCCGCAAAGCGGCATGGACGTCGCGGAGCTTGCCGCTGAGATTCAAGAGCGCGACGGTCTCGCGAAGGGGGTGCTCGCCAAGCCGATCGGGCTTGATCTTCTTCTCGTCCTTGGTGCGGTAGTAAGACATCCAGAAGGCGTACGGGTCGGTGTGGGCGCCCGATCCCAATTTCGCCACGCCCGCCGCCGCGGGGTTCGATCGGGATCAGGTTCTGTCCACTGGATCCCCGCGAGGGCTAATCAGGGGTGCCATTCCCGGCCGGCCCCGACGACCCGGCCGGATCGTAGGCCCGTCGTCTCGTGGCTGGACAACGACGAAGGGCCAGCCGGCGAGGTGCCGGACTGGCCCTGGGAGTTTGGCGAAGATTTGCGGGCTGGCTTGTCTTCAAGTGCCTCAATCACTTGCTTTTTTTTTGCAGAAAGTCGACGTCGTCCCCAGCGGGCACCTGGGGATCGACTGGGCGGGACGGACATCATGCCGCCGCCCATGCCACCCATGCCGCCGCCCATGCCGCCGCCCATGCCGCCGCCCATGCCACCGCCCATGCCACCGCCCATGCCACCCATGCCGCCGCCCATGCCGCCGCCCATACCGCCGCCCATGCCACCGCCCATGCCGCCGCCGCCCATCATGAGCGACATGGGGATGATCGCCAGGTCGGCCACCGGATAGACGCGGATCTCCGTCTGCTGATCTTCCGAGTCCTCGGACGTCACCATCAGGAACCCGTCTTTCACGGTGTAGGCCAGGCCGAGCTGCTTGAGCATCAGCTTCAACGTCGTCTTCAGCGGCACGCCCTCGAGGTCCATCGTCACCGTCGAGTTCAGCGACCGCTCCGCCTCTTGCAGGCCCAGCGGGTCCACGTAGATCGGGATCCCCGAGAACGTGGGCGTGGTCGTCGCCTGCTTGATGTACTTCAGCACGTCGTCCAGCGGGGTCTCGTTGGCGAACGACATCGAGATCGGCTCGTCGAGCTTCTCCAGGATCTGCTTGGTCTTGGGGTCGCGATCGAACAGGTCCACCGCCTTGCCCCAGCGCTTGATCCGCTTCTCCGAGATGTACCGGAACCAATCGGCTTCGGGATACTCGATGTACTGGTTGTCCGGGAACGGGACCGAGGCGCGGGTGACGTCGGACATGGTGAGCAGATAGCGGTAGAACTTGAGCTTGCGGAACTGCAATTCGGAGCCGAGGAATCGCATGGAGTTGCCGACGGCCTCGCCGGCCGCGGGAGCGGGGTCGTTATCGCTGTAGGGCAGCGGGGCACCTCGCTGCAAGGCATACGCCTTCTGGGCCAGCAACCGGGCCTGGAAGAACGGCTCGGTGGCGGCCCGGATATCGCCGGTGCCGCCGTTGTAGAGGACGTTGTAGACGCCTTCGCTGATCAGGGTGTCGAACTGGATCATCATGGCGCCGATGGTCTCCTTGTTGCGCTGGAAGACGTCGATGGCGCGGGTGCGTTGCTCGGCGGCGGCTTCGAGGCGGAGGTGCTCGGCCCGCTCGGCGACGACCCGCTCCTCGGCCTGGGCGGTGGAGATCATCTGGGCCTGGATGCGTCGTTCGAGCTTCTGGCGGTCGGCTTCCGGGACGTTGGAGTTGGACCGGACGACGCTGAGGGTGATGCGCAAGACATTCAAGGCCATCTCGGGCTGGCCGGAGTTCATCAGTTGGCGGGCGGCGTCGAGCCGCTGCTCGACGTCATTGGTCAACTGCTGTCGGCTGAGGGTCTCGGCGGCCTGGGTCTGCTCCAGGGTCGCCTGGGTATCGGCGGGCAGTGGTCGGCCGGTGCCGGCGCGGCGGGTTGAGCCGGCGGGGTCGTCGCCGGATCCTGCATGGCGACCCGTACGACCGAATCCACCGCGGGTCTGGTCTGCTCGAGTCCCCGGGCCGCGGCCTTGTTATTCGGGTCGAGCAGGAGGGCTTTCTGGAAGAACGTTCGGGCCGTCGGCGTCCGCGCCTTGCGCGAGCGCCTGGCGGCCGAGATCGGCCAATTGCTGTCGAGAGGGGCGGGTCCTCGGCACCGAAGGCTGAAACACCGGACAGCAGCAGCGCTACCCAGTATCAGGAACCCGGCACCTCTCCAAAGTCGCGCGATTGGGGACATGTTTGATGCTCTCCAGGAGAAGGAAGTGACCGGCACCAGGACCGGCTCGGCGCTCGATGTTCCCTCGTATCAACTTACGGAATGAGCACACGCTACGACAAGCCCATCTCGGACCAACCGCCGGGAACCCGGCCGAAAATCACCTCGCGACGAAACGAGTCGTTAGGTCGTGGTCGGCTCGTGACCTTCGGCGACGGAATCGGGTTGGAACTCTCATGATGAATCATAATCCCTGTTGCGCAAATGACCCTGGCATCGGTCAACCGCCATGGGTTCCATCTCATCGTGATCCATTATGCCACACACTTGGCCGACCAGCCAAAAGCGGGCGATTCGTCAAGAGCAACGCCGAATCCAGCAGGCGCGAACATTGACAGGAGATGCTGAGTATCCTACTGGTTCTTCAAGCCGATCACGTGTCGTCGGCTGGCGACCCCGAAGGCATCTCCCTCGAACGACGGGGCCGCGATGTCGGCGAGGGAATCGCTGCCTCGATCGATCAAGGCGACCGTCCCGCCGAGGACCCGGGCCGGACCTCAAAACCACTCCGGATCACCAACTCGGGATCTCAACTCCGATGACCGACGACAATAATCAGACGAATCCCTCGGCCTCGGAATTCGATTATTCCGCGTACCCGCAGAATAGTCTGATTCATGAACGTCGGAACCGGCGCGACCGGCGCGATCCCGCGTCCCCGCCCATCCGCCAACAAACTGCCAGCCAACGGCGACGGCAGCCAGTGAACGCCGGCAGAAGAAAGAACGCCGGCGGCGGATCGATCCGACCACCTTCGAGAAGCAATACACCGACGACGAGATGGAGTTCATGAACGCGATGCAGCGGTTCAAGGAACTCTCGGGGAAGACGTTCCCGACCTATGGCGACGTCATCAAAGTGGCCGTTTCGCTCGGTTACCGTCGGGCCGTCTTCGAGTTCGACCCGCTTCCCGATGATGACCAGGGAGGGGAACCGTCCGTCATCATCGCCTCGGTGATCGACAATTGAGCCGGACTAGACATTCGCCGCTCGTCCGCCGATTCGATCCTCGCCGAGCGCACGATTTCCTCCAGGCCAAGTCGCCAACTCCTCAGCGGAATGCCATCTGATCCGACATCGGCCCGGCCAATACATCCATCCATGCGCGGGCTGTCTCGTGCGTCATGCGGACGGCTCGCCGCAGGTTCCCGTCGTTGGTATCGTGATTCAATCCGGTCCGACTCGGCGTGGGAGCACGCGCTCTCTCCGGGTTTAACACTGGCTGACTCTCAGCGCGGGTCGTCCTGCGGATTCTGGCCGACTGGCCTGTCGGGCTTCCGGGGGGACGCTCGAGACCCTCGGACGCGCGATTCAACTCATCGGCTGTCCCCGAGTCCAGATCGTCCGCCAGGACGATTGGCTCGACGCTCGGTGGCCGGGCCGGGGAATGGCCTGGACCTTCGGGGTGACCGTGATCCCATCCGCCATTCGATTCAGCTCCCGGGCGATATGATCCGCAGCCTCGTCTAAGGGCTCGATCAGCTCGAAGCTCGGCTTGGCCGCCGTCGTGATCGACTGCGGCTGAACGTCCGATGCCAACCCATCTCGATCGGTTCATACCCAGCCGGGTCCTCGTCGAAGATGTCATCGACCGGATCGCCCGCCCTGTCCGATTCCTGGTCGAGGACCGTTGAATCCGGCGAGGGTCTGATCGACTCGCGAAGCCTCGGCGAAGAGGCAAGACTCCAGAGCCAGCTTCAACTCGACGGAGATGTTCGAGGCCGCCGACATGAGGTCGTCGGTCGTGACCGGGTCGTACGAGTCGAGCGACACCCGGTGTGTCCTGGTCTCCGCGTTCGCCGGCATCGGCTGGCGAATCTTCAGCCCCTCGGCCATGCGATTGAGCTCATCGGCGACGCCCGACGCCAGGTCGTTCACCGCGGTGATCGCCACGAACCCGATGGCGGTAAGAGACGGCTGCCTCACAACAACCGACGATCCCAATACACCTCCCTCGCGATCGCTCGGTCTCTCACCCGCCCGACTCCGAGAATTCGGAGTGGCTCGCCAGCACGGACTGTTGCTCCCTCATGACGTCCGGACTCTTTCACGACGGGGCTGGTCTCAGAGTCGCGCTGGAACGGGCACTTCGGGAACCGTTATCGAATCGTCCTTGCTCGGCCGCCACGTGTCCCACTCAGCAAGGTGAGCGGTTGTCCATGATCGGAAGGAGTTGAACCCACGCTCGAATTCCGGCCAGCTCGGGACGGAAAGACCCAATGCGGCGACCATGCTAACCAGGACCAGTCGCGAGATCATCGGATGTCCTCCGCCTCACTATCGTCTTCATGGTTCATCAAGAGCGATCGCCCGCCCCTCTCTAGATCTGCGGTTTGTCTCAGATGACTCATGGCGATTGGGCTGGGCGTGGGTCTCCCGATCGCTTCAGTAAAACATATCGGTTCAGAAGAATGGAGACTTTAAGGGTTAGGGATAAATTAGGTGAATTGTCTGCTACTCTCATGGTGGAGTTGTCCAGGAAATCCGGGTGGGCTGATCCGATTTCGTTGAGGAACGCAGGTGTCGGGGTTGGTGGGCCAGAGGATCGATGATTCGACATGGCAAGGACGCCGAGAAAGGCTTAGGATTCTGACTCTTTGAGGAGAGATCGAGCGAGAATGAATCGTTCGGTGGGTTGCACCCACCCTACGGGAATAGGTATTCCGCATGAGGCAGGTCGCGTGAGGGGAAGGAGTCGGACCCCGATGGGCAAGAAGGTCCTGGTGACTGGGGCAGGGGGGTTTATCGGGAGCCATCTGGCGGAACGGTTGGTGCAGGGGGGGCATCGGGTCTGCGCGTTCGTGCGGTACAGCGGTCGCGACGATCGCGGGCATCTCTCGGATCTACCCGGTGACGTTCAAGCCGAGATCGAGCTGGAACGGGGCGACTTGAAGGATCCGGCCGCCGTGCGCAAGGCGGTTGCCGGTCAAGAGTGGGTGTTCCACCTGGGAGCGCTGATCGCGATCCCCTACTCGTATCACAATCCCTACGATGTGGTTCAGACCAACGTCCTGGGGACGGCCCATGTGCTCGATGCATGCAGGTGCAGCTCGACATTGGAACGGGTAGTCCTGACCTCGACGTCCGAGGTCTATGGCACGGCGCGATCGGTTCCGATCGATGAGGGTCACCCGCTACAGGGCCAGTCGCCTTATGCGGCAACGAAGATCGCAGCCGACGCGCTGGGCGAAAGCTATCACCGTGCCTTCGAGCTGCCGGTCACGATCCTGCGACCGTTTAACACGTTCGGCCCACGGCAGTCCGCCCGGGCGATCATCCCGACCATCATCAGCCAGGCGCTGTCGCGACCGGCGATCAAGCTGGGTCGGCTGGACCCGCGGCGCGACCTGACTTACGTCAAGGATACAGTGGAGGGCTTCGTTGCAATCGCGGGTTGCGACGCGGCCGTCGGCCGTGTGGTCAACATCGGCCGGGGCGAAGATATCTCGATCGGCGAGCTGGTCGAGACGATCGCGGGACGGCTGGGAAGCCCCATCCGCGTCGAGTCTGACGAGCAGCGCATCCGACCGGCCGCCAGCGAGGTCGAGCGACTCCTTGCCGGCACCAGGCTCGCAAAAAGCCTCTGGGGCTGGGAACTCCGGTATTACGCTGGAACGCGGCCTTGACGAGACGATTGCCTGGGTCCGCGAGAACTTGCACCGGTTCCGGGTCGATTCTTATGCGACTTAAATTGCCAAGCCGGGTCATCGCCCGCTAAGCTGACAACGTGGAACGGCCCTGGCGAATGACCTGAGCGAGACCGAAATGAGCATCGACTGGACCCCGCTGGCCGACGTGATCGAGACCCACGACCGATTCCTGGTGACGACGCACGTACGGCCGGACGGCGATGCCCTGGGGTCCGAAGTCGGCATGGCGGGCCTGCTCCGGCAGCGGGGGAAGGACGTGGCGCGTGGTGAACGTCAGCCCGACACCCCCGCGCTACGATTTCCTCGATCCGGGCGGCACGCTCTTCGAGCAGTTCGGGAGGGCCGTCGTTCCCGAGGCTTTGACGGATCGCGAGGTCGTCATCATCCTCGATCTCTCGGCGTGGAATCAGCTCGGCGACATGGCCAGTTTCATCCGCGGCTTCACCGGGACGAAGGTGGTCATCGACCACCACGTCAGCCAGGACGACTTGGGGGCGATCTTCCTGAAGGATACGGCGGCGGAAGCGACCGGGATCCTGATCATGCGGGCCATCCACGCCCTGGGGGCCACGCTCACGCCGGAGGTGGCGACCGGCCTGCTGACGGCCGTCGCGATGGACACCGGCTGGTTCCGGCACTCGAACACCAAGGCGAGCACGCTGCGGGCCGTGGCCGAGCTGATCGAGGCGGGTGCCTCCGATCGACAACATTTACCGGCAGCTCTTCGAGCGGAATACGCTAGGGCGTCTGAAGCTCATGGGCGAGACACTCACCGGTATGCAGACCGACCTGGATGGGCGGATCGCCTACGCGACGATCACGCGTGACGATCTGCTGCGCACGGGTGCGATCCCGCAGGACTCCGAGGACCTGATCGACTTCACGGTGAGCCTGCGCGGCGTTGAGGTCGGACTGCTGTTCATCGAGCAGATGCGCGGGGGGTGAAGGTCTCGTTCCGAGCCCGCGCGGGTTTGGACTGCTCGCTCCTGGCCGGGCAGTTCGGCGGCGGCGGACACAGGGCGGCCGCCGGCGCCACGATGCTGGGACCGATGGCCGACGTCGTCGATCGCGTGCTCCAGGCGGCCCGCCAGGCACTGGTTGCAGGCGGCCCGGTGGGCTAGAGGGAAACAATCCCCCTGTTCGGATACAAGGTCGAGCGAGTCGAGCGGCGAGGTAGCCGCGACATCGACGGCGTTGGATACGGCGGATTATCCAACACCAATCCACCGAGCCAGTCAAGGCGACGTGTTATGGGTGCGTGTGAGTCCCGGGAAGTCGATTGTCCTGATTATTAAGACAGGATCAGCAAGGCGAGAGACCAAACCTTGGTGCGAATGTTTTCGTTGTTGGGGGGAGCATGGCCCCTCGTTTTCCATGAGACCCGGCCGGCACCCCCCTTGACTTTAACCTCAGGCTTGGGGCGATCATGTTGGTGGTCGACGCCATTCCTGAACGCAACGTTTCCAGGCGACGGTCATTAACATGAGCCTCTTTCGCGACAACTTGTTTTCGGGAAGAGTCGCCCTGATCACGGGGGGTGGCACTGGGATCGGACGCGGGATCGCCGAGGGCCTGGCCCGACATGGGGCCGACGTGGCGATCGTGAGCCGCAAGCCGGAAAACGTGGGCGCGGCGGCCGAGCAAATCGCCGCGACGACGGGGCGCCGCTGCCTCCCGCTCGTCGCCGATGTCCGCCATTTCGAGGCGGTCGAGACGGCCGTGAGCCGGACGATTCAGGAACTGGGCGGCCTGGATATCGTGGTCAATAATGCCGCCGGCAATTTTTACTGTCCCGCGGCCGATCTGAGCTCGAACGGGTTCGGCGCGGTGATCGACATCGACGCCAAGGGGACCTGGAACGTATCACGGGCTGCCTTTGCAGCCCGGCTCAAGGACCACGGCGGCCAGGTCCTCAACATCAGCGCGACCTTACACTACGGGGGCACGCCCGGCCAGGTTCACGTGGCTGCCGCCAAGGCGGCCGTCGACGCCATGACCCGCACGCTCGCCGTCGAGTGGGGCCCGCGAGGGATCCGGGTCAACGCCATCGCCCCCGGTCCGATCGGCGAGACCGAAGGGGCACGCCGGCTCTTCCCCGGCGAGGCGGCCGAAATGCTCCGGGCCATGATCCCGACCCGGCGTCTGGGCACCATCGAGGATATCGTCAACCTCGCGCTGTTCGTGCTGAGCGACGCCGGGACCAACCTCAACGGGGCCATCCTGGTCTCCGACGGCGGACTCTGCCTGGCTGGCCGGTTCGGAATGGGTTTCGAGCCGGTCACGAAGGGCTGAAAACCGCTCGACCTCGTCCTCGGAACGGCTCCTCAAAGGGACCAAACCTCATGAAAACCGCCGACCCGCTCAAGCAACACCTGCTCGAGTTGCTCGATGGGGGAACCTGCGCACCTGGACTTCGAGGCGGCGATCGCCGATCTCCCCGCGGAACTGCGAGGTGCGAAACCGCCGGGATTGCCGCACACCCCGTGGCGACTGCTCGAACACATGCGGATCGCCCAGTGGGACATCCTCCGGTTCAGCGTCGATCCGAACCATGTCTCGCCGGAGTTCCCGGCCGGTTACTGGCCCGAGGGAGACGCCCCGCCCGACCCGTCGGCCTGGGATCGGAGCGTCGAGTCGTTCCGGTCAGACCTCCAGTCGATGAAGGACCTGGTCGCGGACCCGAAAACGGATCTGTTCGCCCCGATCCCCCACGGGCAAGGCCAGACCATCCTCCGAGAAGCCTTGCTCGTGGCCGACCATAATTCCTACCACCTGGGCCAGATGGTCACCGTGCGCCGACTCCTTGGCGCGTGGAGCCATGAGTAAGGTGCCGACGTCTCCATCCTCTGCCCTGTCTCACCGCCCTCGGTATGCGGAGCCGTAATAGGGCGAGACCCGGGACTCGGTTGAAGAGCCGCGTTTCGGTCATGTAGCTCTGGGTCCCGAGGGGGGTCAGGCCGACTCCGAACATGGGATTCCGCCAGCCAGTCCCATAGTATCCCGCGTAACCGCCCCCATATCCAAACCCGGGATACCCGTAGCCATAGCCCATCCCGCCGTAGCCCATGCCATAGCCCATCCCGCCGTAGCCCATGCCATAGCCCATCCCGCCGTAGCCCATGCCACCATCCGCCCATGCCGCCATAGCCCATCCCGCCGTAGCCCATCCCGCCATAGCCCATGCCGGGGTAAGCAGTGCCAAAGCTGGTGAAGGGGTAGTTGACCATGGGGTAGCCGTTATAGATACCCAAGCCGGGGTAGCCGACGGCCGCGCCGAAACCCACCATCTGGGCATCGGCTTCCTTCGAAGGCATGAGCACGATGACCAGGGCCAAGGTCAGGGACCACCACAGCCTCTCGAGACGCTTCAGTTGCCGATTGCATCGCGATCCTCTTTCGGGTTGGGGGCGGCCGCAGTTGCTTCCACATGGGAGATCCACCGACGCGCCTATCTCAATGATAGGCAACGCTCACCCCGATTGGCGAGCGATGGGCTCCGATTGCTTTGCCGGAATTGTCGAGCCATCGTCCGCTCGAGATTCTTCATCGGGAAATCGGCAAATGAGAAGCTGCGAGGGCATTGTCGGAGGAATCCGCTCGGAGACCACCGGCGTTCACCCGAGATTGACCTCCGTCGACGGTTCGGCCTATGATCTCGGCCGCCCGCCCTGGATGAACCACTGCGCGGGATCGTGTCGCCCTGGATCGGCTGGTCTCGCCGAGTTCTTCCTTCCTGCCCTGGATGGGGGTCGTCCATGCAGCTTGTGCCGGGCCAGTCGGCCCTCGTCGCGCCCGTGGGGACGGCTTCCCCGGCCCGGCCGCGACATCGGCCGTCGATCCGATCGAGGCCCTCGGTCCAGACGGGACCACGGAGCGAAGACAGGTCCCGGGCAGTCCCGGCCTATGTCGCCTCGATCCTGGGGGGCGCCTTGCCTGGCCGCGGCCTGGCTCGTGCCGGAGACCGGGTTGAGTGCCTGGCTCGGCGGGATCGCCGCGCTGCTGCTGGTCTACGCGGTCCGTGCCCGCCGGGCTTATCTCCCACTTTATTGCGCCGGGCTTGTCTGCCATCTCGTGGGCTTTTACTGGGTCTACCAGACGGTCCGCGTCTTCGGCGAGTTCGGCCCTCCGGCCGCGGCGCTGGTCTTCGCGACTCTTCGTCGTCACGGGCGCGCTGCAATTCCTGCTCTTCGCCCTGATCCATCACCACCTGGATTCGGCGTTCGACGCCCTCGCGCTGCGGTCCGCGACCGCGGTTGCGCTGCTCGGAGCTGCTCATGCCGCGTGCTGTTCCCGTGGCACTTCGGGCATACGCAGATCGCGTTCACTCCGTTCGTGCAGATCGCCGGGCTCGGCGGTGCGATCGCCGTCTCGTTCCTCATGTTCTGGCTCGCGGAGGCGGTTGTCCGGGTCGTCGTCTTCCGCGAGCGGCGGAAAGCCTTCCTCCTCCCCGTCGTCCTCTCCGGGCTCGCGATGGCTTACGGAACCGCGATGATGGGTACCTTTCGCTCGCCCCAGGGCGTGCCGCAAGAGGTCGTGCTGGTGCAAGGCAATGCCACCCTGGCCGAGAAGCGCGACCTTGCCTCGGCCCAGCAGAACCTGGTCCGGATCTTCGATCTGAGCACCGCCGCCGCCCATCCCGACACCCTGGTGGTCTGGCCCGAGGGAGCGGTCCCGGCGTACATCCCGGCCACGATCGGTACGGTCGGCTATCCGCCCGTGCTGCCCTGGATTGGCAACGGCTCGGCATTCCTCGTCGGCTCGTATTCCTTCCTGCCGAACGAGGAGCGTTTCAATGCCGCGTTCGCGGTCTACCCGGACGGCGACGTGCCGATGCCTTACTTCAAGCGGGTCCTCATCCCGTTCGGTGAGTACATGCCGCTGGCGTCCTACTTCTCGGGGCTCAAGGAACTGAACGCCAAGGCCGGGGTCTTCAGCGCCGGGACCGAGGCCATGGTCTTCGCCTACCCGATGCACCGACCCGACGGCACGGCGTACACCCTGAAGGTCTCGCCGCTGATTTGCTACGAGGACACCGTTCCGGCCCTCGCCCGCGAGTCGGTGGGGCAGGGGGCCGAGCTCCTGGTGAACATCACGTCCGACTCCTGGTTCGGCCGCACGCTGGCCCCCCACCAGCATCACCTGATCGCCGCGTTCCGGGCGATCGAGAACCGGCGACTTCCTGATCCGGGCCACCAACACGGGCCTGAGCGCCGTCGTTGACCCCCTCGGCAAGACCATCGCCCGGATCCCTCCCTTCTCCGAGGGGACCGCGACGGCCCAAGTCCGACTCTTGAACTATCGGAGTGCTTATACCAACTGGGTCGGCGACCGCCCCTGGTGGGCCCTCCTCGCGTTGAGCATCGGCATGGTCGTCGTGAGGCGATGGCGAGGGGCCGTCGGCGAAACGCCCTGACCGGGACGCGACCATGAGGGGATCTGAGATTATTAGAGGCTTCTTCCATTAGCGGAGGGCCTCTTTATAATCCATCAGCTCGATGCAACCCTAGTCC
The DNA here is from genome assembly GCA_963842405.1 of uncultured Isosphaeraceae bacterium. Classification (GTDB taxonomy): domain Bacteria; phylum Planctomycetota; class Planctomycetia; order Isosphaerales; family Isosphaeraceae; genus CAVZRC01. The sequence goes on from CAWJGW010000063.1 coordinate 77,112, forward strand.
AAAACGCCGCGCGAATTCTTGCTGGTCCCAACACGTTGGGGAGATTGTAGTTATGGCGAAAAAAGGAGAAGTCAGCCCCTATTCATCTCTGTTATTCGCCCGAACATTCATGGTCGAGCGGGGTTGCCCGTTTAGTTCGATTGGGCTGGTACACTTAACCTCTACAACTCTTCAAGCAATACAGACGAGGCCGATCAGTTAGCTCTCGCGTCAGATTGGTATGCGATGGGGACGATCTATGGGGTTCGGAGTGTAATAAGCGTCGTAGGTCTTTCACAGGAGGGGATGGATGGTGAGCGGGCCAATGACCCCTTGAATCCAGCTCTCACACGGGAACCAACATGAGGGACGACCGCCTGACGCTGCCGATCTGGGATACTCTCGAGACGGCCGAACGTGAAGAGGTCGCGCGAGCGGCGTGCGCGAGCATCCCGCGTTCGAGTTCATCGCGATCCCACGTCACGCCCAGGGCGATCAAGCGCACGAGGTCACCTTTTTCGACTGGTGCGGTATCGAGTTCGCCCTGATACCCGGCGCCGAGGCGGTCCTCGGCTATGACCGCGATCATCCCTGGGTGCCGAGTCCGGAGGAGAACGAGGCATACGAGCAACTTCGGGCCCAGGTCCGCGAAGGCTCGGAGTACCGATTCACGATCCCCGGACCCGATGGCGGCCGGGAACATGTCCAGATTGTCCCGCCCCGCGAGATGCCGCCGCTGGAAGAGTATATCCGTGAACACCTCACGCCGCTACGCCGGGTGCGAATGCGCCGTTCCTGATCGAAGTCTCGGCGAGCCGGGGCTGGCATCCGGCACCTGGAGCCGGACGATCCCGACTTCGACCCCGCGATTGCCGAACATTTGATGCCTGGGATCGGGGGCTGCATGGTTTCCAAGGGCGGCCGGACTATCCAGTATCGCATGGACCGCGACGGAACCCTGAGTGCCTGGGAGGAGAGGACGGTCACGCATGACGAGGTGATGGCGGCGATGGCCGCCGAGGGTTTCCGCCTGCCGACCTCCGACGAGTGGGAATACGCCTGCGGAGCTGGTTCGCGACCTTTTTCCGCTGGGGCGAGCACTCCCCGCCCGAATACTACTGCCCCCGGGCGATATTCGCCTCTCACGAGGAACGGCGCCGGGTCATGGAAGACATGGAACTCTTCGTGGAGATGATGTGGAAGACGCAAGATGCACCCAGGGAATACGATGACCCATTGACCGAACCGAACGCGTTCGGGCTGTTCATGAACGACGAGGAACTCTGCTCGAGCCTGGCGTCATGCGCGGCGGCGATTGCGGCATGGGAGCCTGCGGCGGCATGGACCTCTTCACGGCTGCCTGGCTGCCCCGGGCGACCGCATTCTTCCTGGACTGCTCCGGGGGGGATGGGAGCCAAGGCCATCGGCGACCGCATGTCCGCGCCTTCCCCCTCGGATGAGGTCAGGTATGACAAAAGGAACGATACGTCGCCTCGCTGGCGACCCACACAGTGAGCGTGTACCTTGGCGGATCTCGTAAAGTTTGCGGGCTTTACCGACGATACCTTTCGGAGGAGCTCGGGGATGCCGCTCGTGAGGCACGGGGGGCCGCACGGCCTGACGGATTCAGGAGAGTCCCATGGACGGACCGGGTCAGAGTAAGTCGCTCTGGCACCGGCTGTTTCGATGGGTCGTCCTCCTCGCCGCCTGGACTGGTCTGAGCGGCTGTCTCGGTCCCAAGGCCATCCGTTACACCCGGATGCGCTATAACGAAGTGGTCCGCGCCACCAACGACGAGCAGCTCTTGATGAACATCGTCCGGCTCCGCTACGCCGACTCGCCCGTGTTCATCGACTTGCCCAACATCACCAGTCAGTTCGAAGTGGCCGGCCGGGGCAACTACCTGGGGGGCTACGGCAACCAGGACGCCAGCGCCGGGCGAGCCTCGGGTACGGCGAGCTGTCCCTCCGCGACACGCCCACCCTGAGCTACCATCCGCGCGAGGGGCGGGAGATCGCCAAGGCGCTGTTGACCCCGCTGTCGGCCGACCTGTTCATCGTGGTCAACGCCGGAGCGAACATCGAGCAGCTCCTGTTGATGAGCCTCAACGACATGAACGATGTGCCGAACGCTCCCCGGGCCACAACCCTGATTCCCAAGGTCCCCGACGACAACGCGAAGTTCCTCCGAGGCATCCGGTTGCTGGCCTCGCTCCGGGATCGCGAGGCTACCGAGCTCGAGCTAGGAACCCACGAGGAGACGAGACCGATAGCTCCTCCGACCCGATTCCCAAGAGCTCAATCGAGGGTCGCGACCTCCTGAACGCCGCCAAGGACGGCTATGTCTACCGCGACCAGGGGGATGGCCAGATGACCCTCCGCAAGCGGGAAAAGGAGCTGTACCTCCGGATTCGCGATCCGTTCGTTCACTCCCCCGAGATGCAGGAAGTGGCGCAGATCTTCGGACTGGAACCGGGCAAGAAGCTCTACCGGATCAAGTCGGAGCTGAAGGAGGAGGCCAACCAGGCCGTCTCACTCCCACTCCCGGTCGAGAAGCGACACAGTCTACATGAACTTACGGTCCGTCCTACAGATCATGACCTTCCTCTCCAAGGGCGTGTGTGTTCCCGAGGAACACGTGCGGACGGGGATCGCGCCGATAACGCCCGGCCCGGACGGGCGGCCCTTCGACTGGACGAAGGTCACTGTCGGCAACTTCTTCGTCCAGTCGCAGAAGCATCGGCCCCACAACGCGGAGGTCGCCGTCCAGTACCGCGGGTACTGGTTCTTCATCGCCCCGGACGACGTGAATTCGAGGGCGGTGTTGGCCATCCTCGAGATCCTGTTCGCGCTGCAAGAATCGGACGGCAAGTCCGTCGGCCCGCTCCTCACCCTCCCGCTCGGCGGTTGACCTTTACTCGATCCGCAGCTCGCTCCGCACTCCCCGCACATCCATCTCGAACTCGATCGCGACGATCGGCGGCCGGCTGAAGAACCATCGCACGCCGTGGGCCCCCGCGGGACTGATCCGCTTCATGACCACCTCGGGGAGCAGACGATCCAGTGAGTGCACCGTGTAGAGGTCGACGGCGGTGACCTCAGACCATTGGGCTCCCAGTCCGTTCAACCGGGATTCCATCAGGTCCAGGACGAAGGAAGCTTTCTCCACCATCGCCTCGGGCGAGGTATCCCCGACACGGACAATGGCCTCGTGCGACAGGATGCCCTCGGGCAATTCTCCCGCCCCGGCGACCACGAACGTCGGCGCCAGGTCTCGCGCACACGGCTGCGAATACGAAAACCCATAGAGCACGGGCTGCGTCGGGCGGCTCGACCTCGGGTGCGATGTTCGTCCTCGCCACTGGGTTGACCCCATCGACGAATACGCCCCAGTCTTCCAGGATCCGGGCATATCCTGCGTTGAACTCGGCAAAGCCCTCGAAGCTGTAGGGACGAGGGGATCGGAGCTCGATCCCGCAGAGGGCCGCCTTGGGCCGGCCGATCCGGGCAAGGAGCCGTTCAATCACGTCAAATCCCCGGCGATAGGGAACCGGTCGATGGAGCGTGACATGCGGGATCTCGAAGCCCGGTCCCGAGACTGCTCCGCAGGAGTAGGGAGCAATACCGGGGAGGAAGAAGTAGTCGCCTCGGGGATGGGGAATCAAAGGCATGGACTGGCTCCGTCAATTCTGAGGTTATCCGTGAAGGGCCGGGATTGCTCGCACGGTTCAGAGTCGCACGCGCAGCCCAGTCTCCCAATCAGGCCCGTCGCGGCGCAGACGAAAACCGCCATGCCCAGCGAGCCGGCGACGACCACCCACGGCTGGGGCGAGCCTTGTAGTTCAGGACGGTAGCCCCCAGCCCGCCCATCGAGAGTGACTCGACGACGATCGGATGCAGGAAGTAGGCGACCAGCGGGTTGGCTCCGGCCGGGCGGACGAGGATCGACCAGCCGCGTTGCCCCGCCACGTCGATGAGTCGATAGAGGAGTATCCAGGTGATGCAGGTCAGCGCGGACGACCAGAAACACCAGGTCGGCGTCGCGGCATTCTTGTTGATGCCCTCGAAGGTATCGGTGACGAGCCCGGCCAGCACCAGGCCGAGCGTGAACGTCCAGGCCCAGGAGAGCCGTTCGCGGTCGGTTGCGACGTCGCTGTCGCGCCGGAGGATCGACCCGAGCAGGCAGCCGGCCATGGCGATCGCGGCCAGGGAGCCCAGGGCGTCGCCCAGGCCGACGTACCGGTTGATGCTCTCGACTCCCCGCGCCAGGCAGCTTGAGCGGCTGTGACTGCCGCTCCCAGCCAGGGTTTGTTGTCCAGCCGGGTGAACAGGCCCCCTCGGTGCATCGCGAGGTGCAGGAACATGAGAATTGCCAGCGCGCCCATGAGCCATTCGCGACGCCGGCCCAGGAAGAGCGTGAGCGTGGCGACGGTCAGGTAGGCCCACCCGATCAGCCCCAGGATTCCCCACCAGCCCGTTCGCAGCCAGACCCAGCCCTGTACCCGGCCGTAGAACGGGATCTCGGCGGTCGCCGGCTCGCGACGATAGAGCGCCAGCAGGACCAGAGTCCGACGATCCCGAGGGCCTTGACGGCGATCAGGACGTTCCTCTTCGCTGTGCGTTCGCGAGGGACGGAGCACCATGCCATGATCAGCGCGATGAACGCCAGCAGGCCCCACAGCGGCTGGCCTTTCGTGTGGCTGTCCTCGCTGTTGTACACGATCACGCCCATGAACAAGAGCCCGGCGGTGCGGAGGAGGATGTGGCCGAACTGGGCTCGGATCGACTTCCCGACCTCGCGAGCCCGCTCAAATGCCAGTGGGATCGATACCCCGACGATGAAGAGGAACGCGGGGAATACGACGTCGGCCAGCGTCATGCCATCGGCCCTGGAGGGCCGAATGTGGTGCATCCACGAGGGGGCGCCCGGGCCGAGGTCGTTGACAAAGATCATCAGCAAGATCGTCAGTCCGCGCAAGGCGTGACTGAGGCGATCCGCCCGCTCACCGCCGGCGCCGCGTCGCTCGCGACCGGGAGCAGATCGCTGAACGGCCCTATCGTTTCGGTGATCGCCTTCATTCGTGAAACCGCCGTGACTCGTTAGGGTCGAAGCTGCATCTCGCTGGCCAGGGCTAGCATCATCCCAATTCGCAACGACGGTCGCAACGGCGGTGGGACCTCACTCTGGCGTCGGCGTTCCGTCGAGCCGGCCGAGGAATCAAGACGCGGCGTTCGCCTGGGCCCTCTCACGCAAATTGGAAACGGCACGCAACCGTGGAATGAAACCGGTCATCCGGCCATAATGGGTCCAGAGGGGACCTCCCCGGATATCCCTGCCCACACCGAAGTTGGAGAAATCATCATGCGTCGTCATTTGGGGCTGATCCTGACTTTGAGCCTGACCATCATTGCGGCCCTGTACGGGGCCGCCTTGGCCGACGATCAGAAGGGTTGGGAATCCCTTTTCGACGGTAAGACACTCGAAGGTTGGACCGTTCGGGGCGGGGTCGCCGAGTACAAGGTCGAAGACGGCACCATCGTCGGCACCACGGTCAAGGGGAGCCCGAACACCTTCCTGTGCAAGGGGGACTTCGAGGATTTCGTCCTCGAGCTGGAGGTCAAGTGCGACCCGAAGCTGAACTCGGGCGTCCAGGTCCGCAGCCACGTCTACCTGAAGGACGACTCCGTGCCCGAGAATCGCCGCCGGGCGGGAGTCGTCTACGGCCCGCAATGCGAGATCGCGCGGCGGGAGATCGGCACGGCGGCCCGCTTCTATGATGAGGGACGGCGCGGCAAGTGGCTCGGCGAGATCAAGCCCGAGGCCAAGGACGCCTTCAACAACGACGGCTGGAACTCCTATCGGATCGTGGTCCAGGGCAATCGGTATCGGTCCTGGATCAACGGCAAGGCCGCCAGCGACCTCACCGACGACGTGGACTCGCACGGCTTCATCGGGCTCCAGGTTCACGGCATTCCGGCAGGTGAGGGCCCGTATCAGGTCCGATGGCGCAACATCCGCATCCGGGCATTGAAGCCCGGCGAGTCCGTGACGGACCTTCGGTGAAACCTCGAGCAAGCTCCTCGTTCGCCAGGGCCACATCACTCTGTCTCGAAATCGACCCGACGAGGCCCAGCCCATGGATACTGCCAACCAAGATCCTTTCATGCAAGCGGCAATCGACGAGGCGAGGAAGGGACTCGCCGAGGGCGGAATCCCCATCGGTTCCGTCCTGGTCATCGACGGCCGGATCGTCGGGCGGGGGCACAATCGACGGGTCCAGCAGGGCAGCGCCATCCTTCACGCCGAGATGGATGCCATCGAGAACGCCGGACGGCTCAAGGCGAGCGACTATCGCCGCTCGGTCCTCTACTCGACGCTCTCTCCTTGCGATATGTGCTCGGGCACGGCGCTGCTCTACCGCATCCCGAAGATCGTCGTCGGCGAGAACCGGACCTTCCGCGGCCCCGAGGATTACCTGAGGTCGCGGGGCATCGTCCTGGATGTCATCGACGACCCCGAATGCGTGAGTTTGATGGAAGCGTTCATCCGATCGAAACCGGAGCTCTGGAATGAAGACATCGGCGAGTGAAAGATCTCTGCCGATCGACCAATTCGGGACCATCATGGGTTTCTACTCCCGCCGGATCTTCCCCCGCATCTGCGACTGGGCCATGAGCGACCCCAGGATGGCCGCGCTCCGCGCGGAGACCCTCGCCGGCGTGGATGGCGAGATCCTGGAGATCGGCTTCGGGACCGGTCTGAACCTGTTGCATTATCCCAAGCACGTCCGCAGGATCGTTGCCGTCGATCCCAACCCGGGCATGAACCGTCTCGCCCAGAGTCGGCTCCTTCAGAGCGGCATCGCGGTCGATCATCGGATGCTTGGTAGCGAGCAGTTGCCCTTCGAGAACGGTACCTTCGACTGCGTGGTCAGCACCTGGACCCTGTGCAGCATCCGCGACGTCGGGCGAGCACTGGCCGAGGCGTACCGGGTATTGAAGCCGGGCGGCCGGTTCGTGTTCCTGGAGCATGGCCTCAGCGGCGACCCGAACGTCCAGCGATGGCAGCGCCGGCTCAATCCCATCCAGCGCATGCTGGCGGAAGGTTGCCGTCTGGACCTCGATGTCGAAGCCGTTGTCCGGGGCCAGCCGTTCCATTCCGTCGCGATCGATCGCTTTGAAATGGAGCGGACTCCCAGGACCCATGGGACCATGCATCGTGGCGTGGCAGTGAAGTGATTCAAGTCACGACGCATGGCGTCGGCGTTGGGGATATAATGGGAGAGATTCCGTGGCGGAACGTCCATTTCACTCAAGTCATCGATTTCAACAGACATGCAATCCCTCGAAGGCCAAATCCTGATTGCAACACCGGACTTACTGGCTCCGATGTTTTCCCAGAGTGTCGTCCTGATGATCGACCACGACGAGAACGGTGCGATTGGCGTCATCCTGAACCGGCCGACGGACGCCACGATGACCGATCTCTCGGGCAAGCTCTTCGACGACGATTTCGAGTGGGACAAGCCGCTCCACATCGGGGGACCGGTGAAGGGTACGCTGGCGGTCCTCCATACCATCGAAGAGATGGCCGATCGCGAGGTCATTCCCGGCGTCTTCCTGACCCTCGAAGCCACGAAAGTCCAGCATATCCTCAGCCGGAAACCCCAGCCGTCGTTCGTCGTCGCCAACTATTCCGGGTGGGGCCCGGGGCAACTGGAAAGCGAGATCGAGCGCGACTCGTGGAAGACGCTCCCGGCCCGTGCCGAATACGTCTTCTGGACGGGCGAGTGATGACCTGTGGGAAGCCTCGATGGGCGCACTCGAACGCCTGGACGATTGTTCGACATCCTCGGAATTCGGGGAATGCCGGCGGATCCCAGCATGAACTGACACAGCAAGGCAGATCGATCATGAGGCCATCGCGACGCACGTTCCTCGGGACGGCAATTGGGTGCGGGAGTCCTGGCCTCGACGGCCCGGCAAGGGACCGCCGACGAGGGCCTTCGGGAGACATACCGGCGGCTCGACGAGGTCGCGGGGGCACCGGTGCTCCGGCTCGAGGGACTGGAGAAGCCGGTCAAGATCGCCTCGATGGAACTGCTCCGCAACAAGCGGAACTTCCTCGTCCGGGTGCGGACGACCGACGGCGCCGAGGGGATCGGCGTGCCCAACGCCATGCACCTGGTTCACACCTACCCGATCTTCCTCAACCGGGTCGCCCCGTTCTTCGTGGGCAAGGATGCCCGCCAGCTCGAGCCGATGCTCTGGGAACTGTACCGGCACAACGACAACTACAAGTACCAGGGCCTGGCCCTCTGGGTCTGCGTGGCGGCCGCCGAGTTCGCCGATCCTCGACCTGCTCGGGAAAATGACGGGAAAGTCGATCGGCGACCTGCTGGGCGGCGTCAAGCGGCGGGAGATCGCCGTCTACCGGGCCAGCGGCGTCCGGGGCAACACGCCCGAGGAGGAGGTCGCGTACTTGAAGCGGATCGTCGCCGAGACCGGGGCCAAGGCGCTGAAGTTCCGGCTCGGCGGCCGGATGAGCAAGAACGCCGACTCTCTGCCCGGCCGGACCGAGAAGCTGATCCCGATGGTCCGCGAGGCGTTCGGCAAGGAGATGACGCTCTACGCCGACTCGAACAGCTCCTACGACGTGCCGAAAGCGATCGAGATCGGCCGGCTGATGGAAGCGTACGACTACGCCTTCTACGAGGAGCCCTGCGAGTTCGACCACCTGGAGGACACCAAGGCGGTCGCCGATGCGCTCCGCATCCCGGTGGCCGGCGGCGAGCAGGAGTTCAGCGAGTCGCGGCTTCCGCTGGGTGATCGCCAACCGGGGGCTGGATATCGTCCAGCCGGACCTGCACTACTACGGGGGCTTCATCCGCTCGATGCGGGTCGCCCGGATGGCCCACGCCGCCGGGATGCTCTGCACGCCGCACATGTCGGGCTCGGGCCTGGGCTATCTCGACGCGGCCCACTTCGCGTCGTGCATCCCGAACCCCGTCCCGTTCACGGAATTCAAGGGCGACGCGGACATCCCCGTCAGCAGCGAGACCTCGTCGCTGAAGGTTGCGGACGGAATGGTCCGGGTGCCGTCGGGACCCGGTTTCGGCATCACCATCGACCCGGGATTCATCCGCGCGGCGGTGAAGGTCACGACATTCTGAACCCGATGGGACGAAATTATTCCGATTCGGCGTCAATTCCCAGGAGCCAGACCGATCGGATGGCAGCAGCCCCAGGCTGGCGCGGTGAATAGTTGGGCTTGCCCCTGAGCGATCATCCCGTTTTGGAGGCGTGGTTTTTTCTTCCCCTCGCCCCGCCGGGGAGAGGGTGCCCGAAGGGCGGGTGAGGGGTCTTCGGAGGGGCGCAACAAAAGCGGAGACCGATCCCAAGGCGATTTTGACCAATCAAGCCCAGCTTTTCACCGCTCCAGCCACAAGCCACCGCCGCGCTGACGGGAATCGTTGGCACCCAGTCCCAGGCGGTTCGCCGAGGCGGATGCCGGGATGTGGGCCGCGGCCCACGCGATGGCAAGGGGGCGAGAAGCCCGCGAGTCGGGACGGTCGAGCCCGAGCCGACGGCCGTCCCTGAGCCGGAGCGCGAGGAGGCGGACATCGTCACGGCCGATGAGATCGTCTTCGACGAGGAGCTGATCGCCAAGATGTTCGCCGACCTCCCGGAGTTTGTCATCACGGGATCCGAAGGATGCGGCAGGTCTCCTCATAGCTGGCTTCCAGCTCCAGGGGCACGGCCACGTCGTCGGCGAGCCAGAGCGGCAGTGTCGGCAGCGGCTGGCCGAGGGCCAGCGTGTGAGCCCACGTTTCCAACCGTCCAGAGTCGCCCGCCCGCTTCCAGCGGCAGGCGGCGGCATACAGGGTCGGCGGCTCGGGCACCAGGGATGGGTCGGTTAGGCCGATCAGTTCCAGCAAGTTGCCATAGAGGTTGAACGCCCACGTCGTGACCAGATCGACGATGGCGACCGAGACATGCTGCCGGAGCAGGGCGGCACACTTCGCAACGAACACCCGGCGGTGCTCCGGTCGATCCGTGTTCGCCGGGCTGACGATCTCGACGGCGGCCACGAGGCGGCGATGCCGCTGGGTGTCATAGACCCGCACCTCGTACTCGTCTTGCTCCGACAAGTCGGCGGCGAGGTCACCATCGGCGCCCCCCGTTTTTGCGGCGGCCGAAACGGGTGCGTCCGTTTCATAGTCTGTCACATCGATCTCGGCGTGCGTCCCAAGGTGGACGCGGGGCGCGGCCACGAAGCGCGGCGGGAGCGTCCGGTTCAAAGCCGTCACAATCACGGTCGGCCACGCACCGTGTAACTCGTCCCACGACCTGGAATCGTCGAGTGGCGGGCGAAAATGATCGCGCAGCGGCATGGCTAATCCTCCTCCAGCCATTGTAGCCGCGGCGCCGCTCCGACGACACGCAGCCGCGAGAGGAAACCAGCCTCCGACGCTTTTTCTGCCATTCCGTCGAGAGTCAAGAGTCGGAGACAGACCAAGCCCATCGTCGGTTTTTTCCGAGTCGTCGCGACGAAAAAACCAGAAACCTGACCCCGACTCGATGAGCGAAGCGATGGATTACTCGATTCGCAGCACATGGCACGTTGCTTCGTAGCTGGTTTCCAGATTGAGGAACACGCCCAGGTCGTCGTCCAACCAGATCGGCAACGTCGGCAGCGGTTGGCCGAGCGCCATCGGATCGAACCAGGTATCCAGCACTGGCCGCTTGCGAACGCGCCTGCGCCCCCGGGCCGTGACCGCGTAAAGCGTGGGCGGTTCTGCGCCGAGCATCGGGTCGCTTCCGCCAATCAGATCCAAGAGGTCGGCATAGAGATTGAATTGACGAATCGTGACGATGTCCACGAGCGACACACTCACGCCGCGCTGAAGCAACGCGGCAACCTTGGCGACAAAGGCCCGCCGGCTCTCGGGACGGTCCTTGTTGGAAGGGCTGACGATTTCGATCGCCGCGACCAGCCGGCGACCATGGCGCACATCGTAGACCCGCACTTCATACTCATCCTGGTCGGGTAAGTCGGTTTCCAACGTGAGGGTCGGTTTCGGAGGCGCCCACGCCGCGACGGCGACACCACCGGTTCCTTCGTGGGGCCGCTCCTGGGGTGTCGGCTCGTCGCGTTGGTAGGTTGACACGTCGATCTCGAATGCCGTGCCCAGGTGCACGCGCGGCGCGGCGACATAACCTTCCGGCAAGATTGGGTAGAGTTGCTGGACAATCACCGCCGGCCACATGCCGTGAAGCTCATCCCACGAATGCTTGTTCTCGACCGGCGGATGAAAATGATCGCGCAGCGGCATCGGAGCCTCCTTAACTTATCCAATTCTAACGACATGCGCGAGACGATCCAAGATCCTGATCGTGATCGTTGATCAGGCGCTAATCGGTCGCCGTGATCCGGAGTGAGGGAAGATAGACAACCGCATGCGCAATGAAGAACCTGACGTGAACCCCCTCAAGACAACCGTTGCCTTACGTCTCAAGCCTCCGTGCCAAGGCGGGCGGGCGTATAATCCAGTGGATCGTTGGGAATTCGAGCGGTGTCAAGAAACGATAGAGCCACCAAACCAAAACTCCGCGCCTGCCCCGCCTCGCCAGCCGCTACTGTTCTTTGGCTGCCTCAACAGCTTTCTGAATGGCCAAGGCATCGGACGGTTGTCAACCGCGGTCAGAAACTGAGCCACTTTCGCGGTGAGAGTTGAGCCACCCTGGTCCTCGGCTTGCGTCTGGCCCCAAGTGCCCTTCACCTGGAGCTGATGGCACTTGGGGCCAGACGCATCGGCGCAACCCCCCCCTCGCAGGGGTGGCTCTCCCTGGCCGCCATAGTGGCTCAATCCCTGGCCGCTGCTGACATGGCTCGACCGGAGGAGGCCGACCGTGCCGCGACCGGCAGACAGTGCACGATTTGAGCGAAGGGGCTTGATCTCGAAGAATTCCCGTTAGGGACCTCGGGTCAGCGGGTACTACTCTGAGGAGACCGACAATCGAGGGGATCGGAAACAATGGCGGGCAGCCCATCGGACCGAGTGCTCCGGCAGGTGCACCGGCTGTTCAACTTCGGGGCGGTCGGGACCATGTCCGACGCGGAGCTCCTGGACCGGTTCGTCTCGCGGCGCGATGAGGCCGCGGAGTCGGCCTTTGAGGAGCTGGTGAGCCGGCACGGCCCGATGGTGCTCCGCGTCTGCCGGAGCGTTCTTCGCGATTCCCACGACGCGGAGGATGCTTTTCAGGCCGTCTTCCTCATCCTGGCCAACCGGGCCTGGTCGATCCGCCGGCGCGGGTCGGTCGCGAACTGGCTGTTCGGGGTCGCGCAGCGCGTGGCGATTCGTGGTAAGCGGAGCGCCGCACGCCGGCATGTGCTCGACCAGCTCGTCGCGGAGCGGACCTCGGAAAGCTATCTGCCACCGGAGAACGATCCCGATGCGGAGATCCTCCACGAGGAGATCCATCGTTTGCCCGAGCGGTTGCGCGCTCCGGTCGTGCTTTGCTACCTGCAAGGGCTGACCTACGCCGCGGCGGCCCATCAGCTCGGACTCTCGGAGGTCGCGATCCAGGGCCGGTTGGCCCGGGCGCGCGAGCGGTTGCGCCACCGACTGATCCGGCGCGGCGTGACCATCCCGGCCGGTCTCCTTGCTGCCGGTGCGGCCAGCCAGGCCCAGGCGGCCATCCCGTTGACGTTGATCCATGGGTACCATTCGCATTGCGCTGGGATTCCTGGCGGGCAACACGGCCGCCGTCCTGCGCGAGGAGTGCTGAATTCCATGCTGCTCAATCAGGTGAGAGTTGGGACGGTCCTCATTCTTCTCGGCATCGGGAGCAGTTATTGGGCCTGGCGCGCCCTGGCTGCGGCAAGCGATAGCGAGGGACAAGCCAGCCCCAAGCAGGCCGCCGTGAGGACAACGGCCTCCGCGCCGAAGTCACAAACGACTGCGCCCGCAACCACCTATCGGTTCACCGGCTCGGTGCGAGTCGAGGGGACCGGCGAGCCGGTCCAGGGAGCTGAGCTGAAGATCCAGCTCGGCGATTTGATGGGCTCGAGCCGTCCCGAGCGGATCCGCCGTGTCACGTCCGGCAAAGATGGTCAGTTCTTCGCCGATCTGCCACCGGGCCAGGTGTCGAACGTGGGGCGTCGTCGCCCCGGCCGGTTACTGGGCCCCCACCAGCAAGCCGGGCTCGGATGAGACCTTCGTCCTGTCGCCGGCCCAGCCGACTCACCACAAGGACTATCTCGTGCGACGGGGGATCGCCTGGCCCTTCCGCCTGACGATCGGCGCGGCCCAGCGACCGGCTCGCGACGGCTCTGTGGATGCGTCGATCGCCGATGCGATCTTGCGGAACGAAGTCGATTCGTCAGGTCTCGCGTACCTGACCCTTCCGAGTGAAGGGGGCTCGGTGACGGCGTATGTCTCCACCGATCGCCGCATGCAGCGGCGCTATCCTTCTTCGGTACCGGTCGCGATCCCACTGGAGTGGGCTCCGGGCTTCCACCCAGACGCCGTGCAGAAAGTTGAACGGCTCGGTGGTCGCTTCCGCCTGACCGACGACGCGCGGCGAGTGACCACGATCGGTGAGTCCGGGCGAGTCGTCATCGATCAGACCGGCCAGACCGTAACTCGACCGGAAGCTGGGCGTGTGGAACCGATCATCACGGGTGGGAAGCTCGTCATCGTCGTGAATCTGCCCGAATCGGAGTCCATCGCTGCCGGTGACCTGGCCGGCCAAGTCGTTGACGATAAAGGAAGGCCGATCGACGGGGTCCTCGTTTCGCCAGCGTTTCACATTCATGAGGGCGGAAAGGGTGGTGGAGTCTTCCCGGACGACGGAGAGAATCAAGCGGTCACAGATCAAAACGGCAAGTTCGTGATCCGAGGGATCCGGTGTCCGGTCTTGTACGGGAGACGGACGACGTTCTCGCTCGTGGTGCGGAAGGAGAGCTACGCCAGCCTGGAAACGGCCGAGTTCTCTGCCCAGCCGGGCAAGGCCGACGCCCTACGCGTGCTCGACCCGATCCGATTGGAGCCGGCTGTCTCGCTGACCGGGACGGTGGTCGACCCCGAGGGCCGGCCGGCGGCAGGAGTTTGGGTCACGCCTCTGGGTAGTTTCGCGATGCGGGGCCAGTCCACCCGCACGGACACAGCGGGCAAGTTCACGGTCCAAAATCTACCAAAGGGCCTGATCAAGGTCTCGTTCCAGTACGGTCCATTGTGGGCGGCCGGGAAATACCTGGCGGACGGCGTCGCCGACGAGATCAAAATTCAGCTTCGTCCCAAGGAGGCCACACCGACCACGGTGAAGGCAGCAAGGCCGACAACCCCGCAGCCTCCCGCGCTCGGCGGCCCGGCGCCCCCCTTGCAGGTCATCAGTTGGACCGACGGCAAGTCGCGCAGCCTCGCCGACTACCGGGGCAAAGTCGTTTTCCTCAACTTCTGGGGCATCTGGTGCAGCGCCTGTCTCAATGAGATGCCGGAACTCGAGCGCCTCAAGCAGAAGTACGAGCCGCGCGGGGTGGTCTTCCTGTCAATCCACACGCCCGGCGAAGAGATCGAAAAGATCCACCGCTTCCTGGACCTGAAGAAGACCTCCCTGGTCTCCGCCCTCGACGAAGACCGCGGGCAACACGAGAATCCCTCCAACGGCGTGACGGCCGATCGCTACGGCGTGAGAGGTTACCCGACACTGGTCCTGATCGACCGCCAGGGGAACGTGGCCTTCCACAGTGGCATCGGTACCAAGGAGGAAGTAGCCGCGATGAAGGCCCTCGGCAAAGACATGGGCCTCGAAGAATCCACGATGACCGAAGCTGACTTCCACCGGCTGTGGGCGGCCTTCTTCGGCCGCGAGATCGAGAAGATCTTGAATCGGCCTTGAGCCGGTGTTTGCCAGATGGCTAATACTACTTTGTCACTTAGAGGCCATCCGGAACGGCAATTCCGAGCCCCGAATGGGGCGGAATCGTAAAGCTCGGGGCGTGAGCCCCGAGTTCCGACCATCAGAATAACCTCCCCGCCCGGCATCGCCGGGCGTTGGGGCGGCCGGGCGGGGAGGAGGTTCGTGGCGTCTGTCGTCTCGGGGCTCACGCCCCGAGCTTTACGATTCCGTCTCTTCGAGACTTTCCGGATAGCCGCTAAGTGACAAAGTAGTACTAAGGAATACCCCCCAAGGCCATCGATCAACAGACCCGATCTCGGTCCAATACGTATTGCCCGTACAGAATCAGGTTGTAGAGCAGCCCATCTAACACGAAGGCCGCGTTCCGGTCGGTACATTCGATCGGTATGAGTGACATGCGTGTCGAGCTGTGCGCAAACCATACGTGAAGCACTCTAGATCCGCTCCTCGATCAGGACGGGCATGCGGTTCGAGCGGGTCATGACCTGGTAATAATGGCTGGCGGGTTCACAGATCATGTAGACGACGGCATTTCCGCGCTCGTCGGGGACGAGCAGGCCGCGGATCCCTTGTCGGATGCGGTACCAGACCCCGCGATCCAGGCCCAGCGAGGCGGGGATATCGACGGGGATCGGATTGAGGCCACGCCAGTACCCTTCCTGGATGGTCAACAGCCATGTCCAGCCGGTGCGGGGCAGGAACCGACTCTCGCCCCGGCCGTTGCCCCAACGCACGACGAAAAGCTGGCCGTCGCGCAGACCGGCAGCCGGGGTCGGCGGTCGCGGTAGAGAAAACGCACCTCCTGCTCGCCCCCACGCTCGTGGACGCGACGATCCAGCCCGTGCCGCTCGATCAGCTCCTTGGGCAATTCACTCCGTGCCAGGGCGATGCCGATGCACATTTCTGGGTCGTAGTCCGTAGTCAGTGGTCAGTAGTCAGTGGAAGAAGAGACAAGAGCAGGGGGTCAGTCCCGATATCTCGCTCTTCCTCAATCGCTGCCAACTGGCCCCCGGGTTACGGACTACCCTGTTTGACTCGCCTTCGACTGCTTGGTTTTCCTGACTACTCTGGGTAGTAGTCAGTAATCAGTGGTCAGTAGTCAGTGGAAGAAGGGACAAGAGCAGGGGGGTCAGTCCCGAAATCTCGCTCTTCCTAATCGCTGCCAACCGGCCCCCGGGTTACGGACTACCCTGTTTGACTCGCCTTCGACTGCTTGGTTTTCCTGACTACTCTGGGTAGTAGTCAGTAATCAGTGGTCAGTAGTCAGTGGAAGAAGGGACAAGAGCAGGGGGGTCAGTCCCGAAATCTCGCTCTTCCTCAATCGCTGCCAACTGGCCCCCGGGTTACGGACTACCCTGTTTGACTCGCCTTCGACTGCTTGGTTTTCCTGACTACTCTGGGTAGTAGTCAGTAATCAGTGGTCAGTAGTCAGTGGAAGAAGGGACAAGAGCAGGGGGGTCAGTCCCGAAATCTCGCTCTTCCTCAATCGCTGCCAACTGGCCCCCGGGTTACGGACTACCCTGTTTGACTCGCCTTCGACTGCTTGGTTTTCCTGACTACTCTGGGTAGTAGTCAGTAATCAGTGGTCAGTAGTCAGTGGAAGAAGGGACAAGAGCAGGGGGGTCAGTCCCGAAATCTCGCTCTTCCTTATCGCTGCCAACCGGCCCCCGGGTTACGGACTACCCTGTTTGACTCGCCTTCGACTGCTTGGTTTTCCTGACTACTGACTACCAGCTACTGACTACTGCTCAGATCAGAAACATGATTTCCCCCGGATGTCGCAAATATCATATTCGTTGGCGGTATCGCGGTAGATCGGGGCCAGCGGGAGCGTGGCGGCACTGCGGATGACGAACCGGCCTTGGCGGGCGTTGATCTCGCGCTTGAGTCGGGCGACGGCCAGGGCCTGGCTGCGTTGCGCGGGTGGGTCGAACAGGTCGCGGGGACAATCCCTCTTGGTGGTGAGTTCCTCAGCGATCAGGTGCATGTGGGTCGCCAGGAGCGCGGGATCCAGGCCTTGCGAAGGCAGGGGCGGGCCGCATCCAGAAGGATGTCGAACCGGTCGCTGGGGACCCCGAGGGTCATCTGGCCGGCGCCGGACTGGCCGTTCTTGTAGGGGATACAGACGGTCAGACGACCGGCGGCCACGCCGTGGTACTCGAGCTCCTCGATCAGCCGTTCGAGGTTGCGCACGAGCCAGGCGTAGAGGATGACCGGCTCGTCGGTCGCCTCGCCGAAGCTGCCGCCACGCGAGAGCGCCTTGTGCGCAGGGCGGCGGTTCTGGATCGGGTGGACGGGCTCGCCATTGAGCTCCCACCACAGCGCCTCGCCCGTGGCCGTCAAGAGCGCCGGACCAGCCGTCGGTCGGCCCGCGCCAGGTCGAGGCAGGTGGCGATCCCCCAGGGCGAGAGCCGGGCCGCGCGCCGGCCCGCGATCCCGGTGATCTCGGTCACCGGCCGGTCGGCCAGCAATTCCTCCTCGGCCCGACGGTCGAGCACCGCCAGCGCACCGTTCGGCTTGGCCGCGTCCGAGATCAGTTTGGCCAGGGTTCGCGTCCGGGCGATCCCCACCGTCACCGCCACCCCCATCCGCTCCCGGATCTCGTCCCGGATCGAAACCGCCAGGTCCTGGAACGTCTGGCCCGGCCCCGGCATCGCCGCGAAGAAGAACTCGTCGATCGAGTAATACTCCACCCGCGGCGACCACTCCCGCACGATTCCCAGCATCAGCCGGCTCAAGACCTCGTACCAGCGGAAATCCCGCTTGACGTACACGCCCGCCGGACACTTCAACAGGGCGTCCCAGATCGGCATCCCCGTCGCGACCCCGGTGGCCTTCATCTCGTAGCTCTTGGCGATCACGCACGCGCCCTGGTTGCCCAGCACCCCCACCGGCTTCCCGATCAAAAACCATCGCGCACCCGCTCCGCCGACACGTAGAAACAGTCGGCGTCGAGATGCCCAATTGCTGACGGACCCATTCGCGCTGTCATGGACAAAAGTTTATTCTGTACGGACGAATCGGTCAAGAAGTCCTGGAAGCAGGACGCGGCCCTTGAGGAGGAATTGCGTAGGTTTGTAGGGCCTGGAGCAAAGAAAGCGGGACGTCTTGCCGGATCCGTCTCTTCCGGACCCGATCGTTCCGCTTCGACAAGGCGGGTCGCGATCCGAGCACCTGCGTCACGGTCATTGCCGACCGGCCCGCCGGGAGATTATCCTGTCACGGACTCGGTTGCTGGTCTTGAAGGTTTCTCACCCGCCTGGAAAGGATCGCGTCTGATGGAGGTCTTGGCGTGTCTCAACGGTGAGACGATGCCGGTCGAGCAAGCCCGCGTCCCGGTGTGGGATCGCGGGTTCCTCTTCGGCGACTCGGTCTATGAGGTCTTCCGCATGTACCGGGGCCGGTGCTGGCTCGAGCCGGAGCACTTCGCCCGCCTGCGGCGGAGCCTCAAGGAACTCGAGTTCCCGCCCTACGACATCGACGGGCTGGCCGACCGCATGCACCGCACGATCGCGGCCAGCGGGATCCAGGACGGGACCGCGTATATCCAGATCACGCGGGGCGTCGCACCGCGATCCCACGCCTTCCCGGACCCGCCGGTGACCCCTACCGAACTCATCGTCGTCCGGCCTTATGACGACGGCCCGACGGCCCGGCTCCGCGAGACCGGGGTCAAGGTGATCAGCTATCCCGACCTACGCTGGAAGCGCTGCGATATCAAGACGACCAACCTCCTGGGCAACTGCATCGCGACGGAGGCCGCACGTCGCGCGGGGTGCTTCGAGGCGATCCTGGTCGACTCCGCGGGCTTCGTGACCGAGTCCACCCATACCTCGCTGATCTGGGTCCGGCAGGGCCGACTCGAGGGGACTCCCGAAGGGCCCGAAATCCTCCCGGGAATGACCCGACAACTCATCCTCCGGCTGATCGAGGCGATGGAGATCCCGTTCGTCGGCTCCCACGTGACCTTACCGGAATTGAAGGACGCCGACGAAGTGATTCTGGTCGGGACCACCAGCGAGGTCGTTCCGATCGTCCAGATCGACGAGGACACGATTGGATCCGGGCGGCCAGGCCCGGTGGCGCGTCGGCTCTGGGATGCCTATCACCAGGACGTAGAACGGTGGCTGGCGGGAGCCGGGGGCCGTATACAATAAGCCGTACACGGTTCCTTGTCAGGCCCGTCCCTGTTTGGTTCTCAGGAGACCGAATCACCATGTCTACTATCGCACCGACGCATCCGATGACCGCACCAGCACCGCCGGTGGCCCCGGCGTGGATTCCCTCGCCGCTCTATCGGATGACCTTGGAACAATACGAAGCCATGGTCAGCTCGGGAATCTTCACGACCCGCGACCGGTTCCATCTCATCAACGGTTACCTGGTGGCCAAGATGACCCAGCACACGCCCCACGTGACGGCCGATGACCTTTGCGGTGCCGCGCTGGATCGCGAGCTCCCGGCCGGATGGTATGTCCGGGCGGCCAAGCCCGTCAGCCTACCGTCTATGTCCAGCGAGCCCGAACCCGATCGGTGCGTGGTCCGGGGTGCCATCAGAGACTACGCGGACCACCACCCCGGCCCGGCTGATGTCGCCTTGATCGTTGAGGTCGCCGACTCGAGCCTCGAGCAGGATCGCAAAATGGCCCAGATCTATGGCCCGGCCGGCATCCCGGTCTACTGGATCATCGATTTGGTCAACGGCCAGGTGGAGGTTTACTCCAATCCCGGTCCCGCTGGTTACGCCTCGATGGACGTGTTGATGCCGGGTCACGTCCTCTCGGTCGTGATCGACGGCATCGAGGTGGGACAGATCCCGGTGTCCGACATCCTGCCCTGACGTCAACCTGACACGGCTGAGCCGCAACCGATAAGAGAGCCTTAAACTACTCCGACCCCTCACGGCTCTTGACCCTTCTCCTTTGAAGAGTTCAACCACGAAACACACGAAATCCACTAAAAAACCAGAGGATGAAGGAGACGGAAAGTCGATTCTCGAACTTTTTCATATTTCGTGTATTTCGTGTATTTCGTGGTTAAATTAGGAGTTCTAAGGATTCCTGATGGAGGATTCCCGATTCCAGGTGGGGATCTTGAGGCTTTCCTCGTTCTGGGATTGGGAATCCGAGACTCGCCATCGCAAAATGCACGCTCATCGCGGAAAATAGGGGGCAGAATCGCCTGCGCATTCAAGCATGACCACGACCGAGGACAACCAAGACCCCCACTTCCACCGCGAACCGCTGCCCAACGCCGGGATACGAATCATTCTGCTTACCGAGTTTCCCCCCGATCGTGCCGAGGCGATCGTCGCGCCGCTGGCCGATCGGATCGAGGCTCTGGGACGGCCCGTGGAATGTCGGATCATCCCGATCGCGGGGTCGGACTTCGGCTCGCGCGTTATCCCAAGGTCTGGAGGGTGCGCGACATCCCCTCGTGCTGGTGACCACCGCCGAGGAGCCGTGGACCGAGGCGCACCTGGGACCGCTCTTGAAGGCCATCGACCACTGCGACCATGTCGTGGGATGCCGCCCGGCCGATCCCGCCGCGTCCTGGAAGCGATGGCTCGCTACGATACCGCGACGCCTGATCTTCGCCGTCCCGTTGCGCGACGTCTACTCGCCTTGCCGGCTCCATCGCCTGGAGGCGCTGACGGCGATTCCCTTACAATCGGCCTCGTCGTTCCTGGACCTCGAGGTCCTGGCCAAGGCGACCTTCTTCGGACACTTGCTTGACGAGGTGGAGGTCCCACCACTCCGCGGCTTCGTCCGCTCGCGGGGCTGGTGGGCGGATTGTCGCCGGATCCTGCGAGACCCGCAATTCAAGCGATCGTCAAGTCCAGCGGAAGAACCGCAGGGCCAGGAAGAATGTGACGACGGCCCAGAGCGGCGAGGATCGCCAGGGAAGGAGTGACATCGAGCAGGACGGCCCCCTCCAGGAGGACGCGCCGCATCCCACTGACCAGTTGGGTCAGCGGAAGGGCCTGGATGAACCACTGGGCGGAATCCCCGAATCGCTCGGTGGAGAAGAAGACGCCCGAGAACAGCCACTGCGGCAGCATCACCAGGTTCATGAGCCCCTGGACCGTCTCGGTCGTACGTCGCCCGGCAGGCCACGAGCAGGCCAATCCCGGAAAACGCCAGGGCCCCCATCACGTCGACCAGGATGACCACGGCCAGGTTGCCGCGGATCGGCATGTGGAACATCAAGGTCCCGACCAGGAGGAGTACGGTCAGGTCCGGGAGGAGGAAAGTCAACCGGGCACCCAGGATGGCCAGGAGGAAGTCGCGTCGGGGCATGGGCGTGGCCACGAACCGCTTGAGCAACTTGGCGACCCGGAAGTTGACCAGCAGGAAGCCGATTCCCCAGAGCCCGCCCCCCATGGCGTTGAGCCCGATCAACCCCGGGATGAAGAAGTCGATGTAGCGTGAGCCGAGCTCTGTGACGTACGACGTCCTTTGTGGCCATCGGGTCTTTGCGCCCTGCGGACCGCTGTAAGATGTCATCGATCGTCTGCCGCGCGGCGACCGCTTCGGGCCGTGTGGGGTCATAGCGGTAAACCCACGAATCCGAGCCGAGTGGCTCGATGACCAGGGCCGCCTTACCGGTATTGAGCCGCTTCAGAGATTTGGCCTGGTCCTCCTCATGGATCATGACGGGGGGAACGTCCGTTCGGGCTTTGCCGACGGCCAGCTCCCGCTCGATGGCCGCGTTGTGGGCCTGGAGCGCCGACTTGATGCCGGATGAGGCGGGATCCCGGACCAGGTCCACCAGGATCGGTGCCGGAGGCCGGCTCTGGAACGCCCACCCCAGGACGACCGCCAGTAGAGTCGGGAAGCCGTAGACCCAGAAGATCCGCGCCGGCTGTCGGTAGAAGTCGCGGAGCCGGGTCAGGTAGAGCTGAAAGAGCGGAGACGAACGCAGCATATTCTTTCCCCTTGTGGGGGAGATGGCCGAAGGCCAGAGAGGGAGGCTTTTTTCACCCCCACCCGCCCCTTCGGGGCACCCTCCTCCATCGAGGGGAGGGAGACCAGACCCCCACTGTGGTCCCTCCCCCACCCGGGAGAGGCAGACAACCGACCTTTACCGCCCGCGATTCCTTCGTCCCTTTGCCGCGACGGGAGCCGCTTCGTTGGTCTCGTCATCGCGAAGATGGCGGCCAGTGAGCGAGACGAACACATCCTCCAGGCTGACGTGCCGCGTCGTGAGCCGGGCCAGCGGCCGTTCCTGGCGTTCGAGCTCGTCGAGCAAAGCTGGGATGGCGCGGTGCGGTTCGGCAACCGTCAAGGAATACCCGTCGTTCTCGTCCCGAGCGGCCAGTACCGAGTCGAGCCCGAGGAATGACTCGGCCGCGACGGCCGGCCCGCTGCCCTCCAGGGCGAACTCGACGATGTGATCGCCACCCAGCCGGGCGATCAGATCGCTGGGCGAGCCCAGAGCGATGATCCTCCCCTGATCGATGACCGCGACCCGGTCGCACAGCCGCTCAGCCTCGTCCATGTAATGAGTCGTGAGCACCACGGTCCGCCCCCGGTCGCCCAGGTCGCGGATCACATCCCAGAGCTGACGCCGGGATTGCGGGTCCAGCCCGGTCGTCGGCTCGTCAAGGAACAGGACCTCGGGGTCGCCGACCAGGGACAGCGCAACGGCCAGCCGCTGCTGCTGGCCCCCCGAGAGCTGCTCGATATAGGCGTTCGCCTTGCTCTCCAGCGCGACGCGCGCGATCACATCCTCGGGACTGACCCCGTTCTTGTAGAAGCTTCGGAAAACCGTGACGATCTCGCGCACCGTCTCCTTGTCGGGCAGCCGGGTCTCCTGGAGGGTCACGCCAATCCGCTCGCGGATTGCCGTCTCGTTGTTCCGCCAGTGGAGGCCGAGGACCTCCACCTCACCCGAGGTCGGCTCATTGAGGCCCTCGAGGATCTCGACAGTGGTCGTCTTGCCTGCCCCATTGGGGCCCAGCAAACCGAAGCACTCTCCGTGCCCAATCTCCAGGTCAATCCCGTTGACCGCGTGCACCGGTCCATTCCGGCTGGGATACTGCTTGCGCAGGTCCTTCACGCGAATCGCTATTTCAGCCATGCTTTTCTTGTCCGTTATCCGTTGTCGGTCGTCCGTGGTTCCTTGTCCGCGTTTCGATCGCAGTCCGTAGGATTCCGTGCCAAGCCTTGGCTCGATTGCCCCCACTGCGACCGAGCAAGGCTACCACGGACAGTGGACAACTGACAATGGACAAAAGGACCAATCAGATCACCGAGCCGTCCGGCAAGATGACGGACTTGTGGGTCACGACAATGCCGTCGCGGATCACGTGCGTTGTGGGATGCTCCGAATTGTCCTCCCCGGCCTTGTTGACGATCTTGACGTTGCGGCCGATCCGCGCGTTCTTGTCGATGATGGCTCGTTCGATGATGGAATTCGCCCCAACGCCTAGATTGGGACGGTTGAGCCGCTGGTTCTCGGCCAATTGCTGGGGATGCTCGAGAAAATCGATGCCCATGATATAGGTGTCGCGGATCGTGACGTTCTCGGCGATACGGGCGCCGGACGCCGATCACGGAGTTCTCGATGACCGAGCCGCGGCCAACGATCGAACCGTCGCAGATCAGGCTGTTCTTGATCGTCGCACCTGCGATCCGCGAGCAGGGGAGGTAGCGGGGCCTGGTGAAGATGGGCCCATCATCCGAGGAGAAATCGAACGGCGGGTCGTCGCGCGTCAGCTCGATGTTGGCCTTGTGGAACGCCGCCGACGGTCCCGATGTCCTCCCAGTAGCTGTCGAAAAGGTGGGCCTGGACGCGGTGGCTATGGATTGCCCGGGGAAGGAGCTCATGGCCAAAATCGGTGGCGTCGCTGGCGCGGAGCAGGTCGACGAGGAGCGACCGATTGAACAGGTAGATCCCCATGCTGGCCAGATAGGGACGCCCGGTTGCGTTCAGTCCCAGTTTCTCCAGCCAGTTGGGATCGGTCCGCACCCGCTCGAGTTTCTCGGTCGTCTTGGGCTTCTCCTCGAAGTCGACGACCCGGCCATCAGCCTGGATTCGCATGATTCCGCAGGAAGTGGCCTCCTGTTCGGCCACCGGCAGCGCCGCGATCGTGACGGCGGCCTTGTTCTCCTGGTGGGTGCGGATCATGTCCTGGAAATCCATCCGGTAGAGCTGATCGCCGGATAGGATCAGCACCAGGTCATACGTGCTCTCAGTGAAGTAGGGGATGTTGCGGCGCACGGCATCGGCGGTGCCCTGGTACCAGGATTCGTGCTCCATGGTCTGCTGGGCGGCCAGGATCTCGACGAAGCCCCCGCCGTACGGGTCGAACTTGTAAGTGTTGTAGATGTGCCGGTGCAGACTCACCGAATTGAATTGGGTCAGGACGAAGATCCGATTCAGTCCCGAATTGATACAGTTCGACACCGGAATATCGATCAGTCGATACTTGCCGGCGATGGGAACGGCAGGCTTGCTCCGCGTCTTGGTCAGCGGGAACAGCCGAGTGCCTCGACCTCCGCCCAAGATCAGCGAGATCACCCGAGGCATTGCATCCCTCCCGGTATCAACTCAACTCTGTTCGTGGCGAACTGGTCTTCAAGGGGAGCCCCCCGCAGATCCGAGCGACCCGACGCGTACCCTCAGCGACGGCTCACGATACCATCGTACAGCCGGTGTTGGGTGGTCGGCAGTAGGCAGTCGCAGAAAACGGCGAGAAACTCAAATAACGCGATCGGCAGACCTTCGCTCCCTGCCGGGGTCCAGTGAACCCACGGCCAGCACATCCTTCTCAGATTACCACCCGCGGACCATATTCGACTCGATGACCTTGCGTGCTCCATCGAGGTCAGTCCCCGTCGATTGCATGTAAAGACGTACAGCATGCAGCTTGTCCCCCTGGGCTTTCGACAAGCAGTCGCGGGCGACCGAGCACGGGTCTCCCTCCGGTATGGATGCCCAGGAGACTCTTCGAGATCACCCAGGCGTCACGTGGACGGTGGACGACCCGCAGAATCTCCTCGCTCGGATAATGTGTCGTCGCGAAATCTCGCGCAGCCTTGTCGTCAGCCACGCAGGCGATCATGATATGTGACGTTGTCTCGACCTCAAATAAGGGCATGGCCGGCCCCTTTCCAGAAATGAGGGTTTCCCGTGAGGCAGTGTGGTCGGGAACGCTCGGGCGAAGGAACACTCCCCTACTGGGGATGGTAACCTTCGGAATGCGTCGGGTCAAACCTCCGCCCCGGCTTCCTTGGGAGGCTCGCGAGAGAACCGTGACGGGCTTTGACTCTTGACGCAGACCTTGCCGGGTTCGGCAGCTCGGCTGCGACAATCAATACGATAGTACGCTCCGGATTCAATTGGACCGGCCCTTCGGATCGGATCGGTCGGGAGCGAACTTTTTCCGGCGAGGTGTGTCGGAGCGGCGGAACCGCCATTGAACGGAATGGACCGGGTTGAGATGGCCTTCGGCCCGTCGGAAATGGAACCAGCCTGCCAGATGTGCATCCCGCGAGGTCGATTGGGAAAATGCCTGAGACACTGTTCGAGAAAGTTTGGAATCGCCACGTGGTCGCCGGGACGGAGGAGGCGACGCTCCTCTACATCGATCGCCACCTGGTGCATGAAGTGACCAGCCCCCAAGCGTTTGATGGGCTCCGGCTGGCCGGTCGCCGGGTTCGGCGGCCGGACCTGACATTCGCGACCGTCGATCATAACGTCCCGACGGACAACCAGCTCGACATCCGCGACCCCCTGTCGCGCCGGCAGGTGGAGACGTTGCGGGCGAACTGCCCCGAGTTCGGCATCACGCTCTACGACATCCGAAGCGGCCACCAGGGGATCGTCCACGTGATCGGGCCGGAACTGGGCCTGACGCTCCCCGGCTTGACGATCGTCTGCGGCGACAGTCACACGAGCACTCATGGCGCGTTCGGCGCGCTGGCGTTCGGGATCGGCACCAGCGAGGTCGAGCATGTCCTGGCCACTCAGACGCTCTGGCAGGGAGCCCGGCCCCACTCCCTGGGGGTGGAAGTGACTGGCCAGCTCCCGCGCGGTCTCGAGCCCAAGGACATCATTCTCGCGATCATCCGGAAGATCGGCACGGGGGGGGCGACCGGCCACGTCATCGAATACTTCGGGCCGGCGATCGCGGGGCTATCGATGGAAGGGCGGATGACGATCTGCAACATGTCGATCGAGGCGGGCGCCCGGGCGGGATTGATCGCCCCCGACGACGTGACCATCGAGTACATCGCTCGGGGCGACCGGCCGTTCGCTCCCCGAGGCGCGGCGCTCGACGCCGCCATCCAGGACTGGAGAGGGCTCCGGACCGATGATGTCTCTGCCTTCGATCGTCACGTCACGATTGACGCCTCCACCCTGGTCCCTCAGGTCACGTGGGGGACCAACCCGGCCATGACCGTCAACGTCACCGGCGTCGTCCCCAGTCCCGAGGAGGTCCCCTTCACCGCCCCCGAGGACGCCCGCCGCGCACTCGCCTACATGGGCCTCTCACCGGGTACGCCGATCAGCGAGATCCCGGTCGATGTCGTCTTCATCGGCTCCTGCACCAATGGCCGGATCGAGGACCTCCGCGCCGCGGCCCGGGTCTTCCACGGCCGGAAGACGGCCCCGGGCGTCCGCGCCCTGGTCGTCCCCGGTAGCGAGGAGGTGCGCCACCAGGCCGAAGCCGAGGGGCTCGACCGTATCTTCCTCGAGGCCGGCGCCGAATGGCGACAGGCGGGGTGCAGCATGTGCCTGGCCATGAATCCCGACAAGCTCACGCCCGGCCAGCGATCCGCCAGCACCAGCAATCGTAACTTCGAGGGCCGCCAGGGTCCCGGCGGTCGTACCCACCTCGTCAGCCCGGCCATGGCCGCCGCCGCCGCCGTCACCGGCCATTTCGCGGACGTCCGTCAACTGCTTCAGTAGTTGCGAGTTGCGAAAAGAGACCCGATCTTTACTGAACACTGAAAACCGAACACTGAAAACCGATTACCATGCAGCCCTTCGTCGAACACCGCGGCCGCCTGGCGGTCCTGGACTGGACCGACGTTAACACCGATCTGATCATCCCCGCGCGCTACTTGAAGCGAGTCGAACGGACGGGCTTCGGTCCGCTGCTCTTCGCCGACAAACGATACGCCGCAGGAGGCGCGCCTGAGATCGACGAGCCGGAACGCCATGGTCCGGAGAATCCGGAGTTCCCGCTCAACGACCCCGCCCTTCGCGGCGCGACCGTACTGGTGGTTGGACGCAACTTCGGCTGCGGATCGAGTCGCGAGCATGCCGTCTGGGCCGTCATGCAAGCCGGCTATCGGGCGATCATCGCCCCCGGAAAGGGAGAAGGGTTCGCCGACATCTTCGAATCGAACGCCTTCCATAACGGATTGCTCGTCATCGAGTTAAATCCTGATGACTGGCAGTCGATCGCCACCGCCGGCCGAGAACACCCTGGAAAAGCCGAGGTCAGCATCGACCTCCGCGACCAGTTGGTCACACTCCACCGCCCAGAAGTCGCCGGCTCGCATCAGACCGAGCCGAGCTTCTCCTTCGAGATTCCTGAATCCCACCGCAGGCGATTGCTCCAGGGGCTTGACGCCATCGCCGAGACCCTGCTCCACGAACCGGAGATCCGGCAATACGAGCAAAACGCTCCGGACTGGCTCTTGAGCCGAGAGCGATCGTCGTAGCAGTACCGCGTAGTCCGACCGGCGCGGCGCAGCCGGGAGGGAACCGGAGCATCCCGGAAGGCATTCTCACGGTCCCCGTGGGAACGAGATCGTTGACGCGGACCGGCGAGGCCGATGTTCGCCTCTCCACCGCGCCCGAGGGGCCACTGTGGCGGACACCATGGCGGGGCGTGCTGCCGGCCTTGGAACGCTGACGAAATAACTTCCCGATATCAGCAACGAGAACGCGTTCCCACGCTCGGAACGCCGACGCAATAAGTGCCGTGCCAAACACTGCGGAGTCCCCGAATCTTCGAAGGGGCGTCGGTGAAATCGGGAAGTTATTGCGTCAGCGTTCCCCGCGTGGGAATGCCGTCTGCGATGCTCCGCGTCGTCTTCGCGAACGCGTTCCCACGCTCAGAACGCGGACGAAATCCGCTCCCGGTTTCCCCGGGAACGGGTGGTCCGATTCCAGGAAGTTGTTTCGTCAGCGTTCCTCGGCCGGCTGGATGAGGTGCCCGACGAACGTCCCCTCGTCCCCGCCGATTGGCACCGCGCCGCGCCGTCCGGAACTCGGCCGCGAGCGAAGTCTCTCGGCAATTGTCCCATGACGCGGTATCATGCGTTGGTTCCGTGAACGCCGAACAATCAGGGTGGCCGTGATGAACAGTCCCTTTCCGGGCATGGACCCGTACCTCGAACGGCATTGGGGTGATGTCCACCAAGCGCTGGTGACCTACATCCGGGACCAGCTCCAGCCCGCCTTGCCGGGAGACCTGCGGGCGCGGATGCAGGAGCGCGTCTATATCGAGTCACCCAGCATGCGTCATGAGTATTATCCCGATGTCCGCGTCGTCGAACGTCCCCGCCGTCGGGCGGCCCGCGCCGGAACCGCCGTCGCCGAAGGCGTCGCCACGGCCCGCACCGCCGATGGAGTCCCCACCCCGGCCGATCCGATCGTGATCCACCTGGATACCGAGCCGGTCACCGAGAGCTACATCGAGATCGTCAACGTGAAGTCAGGTCATCGCGTCATCACGTCGATCGAAGTGCTCAGCCCGGCCAACAAGCATGCGGGCGAGGGTCAGCGCCTCTTCCTCCAGAAGCGGGACGACCTGCCGCGGGCCGGCGTCAACACGGTGGAGATCGACCTGCT
The DNA here is from genome assembly GCA_963842405.1 of uncultured Isosphaeraceae bacterium. Taxonomy (GTDB): domain Bacteria; phylum Planctomycetota; class Planctomycetia; order Isosphaerales; family Isosphaeraceae; genus CAVZRC01. Next base: position 105,830 of record CAWJGW010000063.1, read on the forward strand.
GCGCGGCGGCGACCGGATTCTGATGATCCGACGGGTGCAGATTCCCCCGTCGCATCGGACGGATTACCAGATTTGCGTCTGGCGGGCCTCGCAGCGCGGGTCCGTCCTCGTCTACAAGGCTCCGCTCCGTGAGCGATTGCCGGTCATCTCGATACCGCTGCGACCCGCCGATCCGGCTGCTCTGCTGAATCTCCAGCTCGCGGTTGATCAGAGTTATCGCAATGGCCGGTACGATGACATCGACTACGCCGACGAGCCCGAGCCCCGCTTGACGAAGGCCGATGCCCGCTGGGCCGGCGCCCTGCTCAAGAAGTAAGGTCGCCGGTAAGCGCGGGCCACGGGTCGGAAACGAGGCCGCAGCCCGAATTTGGGGCGCGGCCCGACCGCGAGCACGTCGTACGTCATCAGAGTTCAGGCGGAGGGCAAAGGGGTCGGGAACCTTAGGTATCGGTTCCCGATCCCTTTTCTCTCCCCGGTTCCGCAACTGGTATCTGACCCCGACGCCCCCGCGACTGCTCCCTCCGACGGCCCGGAGTCTGACCCCGACGGCCGTCACCGGGACATCAGGCTGATTGACAAATGCGTCATGGTGGCGTATTCTCGCCTTCCTGAACGAACGAATACGGAAGACGCTGGCAGCAGAGAATTCCGGCCGTCCTTCGGCGGGGTTGGAAGGAGAGTCGGCTGTGGTCAGCAAGGCGCGAGAGCGAACCGGGACAAAAGCCGCCGCGGTGTCGCGACAGGCGAGAACGCCCGACATCACGGAGGACGAGCGAATCCTCCGGGAGGCGACCAAGCACCTGATCCGGTATCACGGCGGTCTGTTCGTCGCTACGGTGCTGCGCAGAGAGCCGTACGAGGGAGTCCCGCGGTGGATCATCACCGTCACCCTGCGGTATCCGACAGGTCATGAAGGCAACGTCGGCGAGCTTCTCTACGATGGCGAGAAGTTCACCTTCCTGACGGAACAATCGGTGATCGATGACCGAGTTCAGAAGATCGCGGACGCTCCCGAGGGGCTGCGACAGTGGGATGAGTATCGAGCTTCCACACTACAACCAGGAAAAGAATAACACGTGCGCCCTGGCCTGCCTGCGAATGGTCCTGGCCGCCTTTGGCACGGAGGTGCCGGAAAGCGAAATTCAAGCCAATGCGAGGATGGAACGGCGCGGCGTGCACATCGCGGAACTGGAGCGCCTCGCCCGATCGTATGATCTCGTGGCGGAGATCCGGGAGACCACGATCGATGACTTGCGTCGTCTCCTCCGGCAACGAAATTGGTGTCAGTTCATTTTTCCGCCGGGAACGAAATTGGTGTCAATTCATTTTTCCGCCGAAAAATGAACGAACGAAATTGGTGTCAGTTCAAACGAAATTGGTGTCAGTTCATTTTTCCGCCGAAAAATGAACTGACACCAATTATCATCGAAAAATGAACCGACACCAATTATCATCGAGTACCATTCGGAACTGACACCAATTCCCCCCTTTCAGCCGATCCCGTCTCGCCGCACACACCGTAGTGGCAAGTCATCTACCTCTTTCCTCTCGAGCAACCACGCCTTCAGAAACGCGACGCATTGCTCTAACTCTCCAAGTGTGCCAGCCTCGTCCCACATTCCTCGAAAAGCACTCGCAGATGTCTTGTACTTCTGCGGCAACAGGTCGATTATTCCTTGCAGACTGTAATGGATAACATCGTTCTTTCGCCAGAACCAAATGATTCTACCATCGTGAAGAAAAGTACCATTGTTGTACACCGAAACGAAATCGACACCAGGGCTTACGCACCAGCCTGGGATGTCTGGGTGCTTTGGGAAGAGTGTGGATCGCCTCTGTTGTACAATCCGACTGGCCGGGCATCCGGCGTCTTTTGTACCATCGACCGCCAGGATAACTCGACCTCTTCAGGAACGTCCACACCATGACCGTCAACTCCGACACGACCTCCGCAACCCCGGCCCACGACCCGGTCTCGATCCTCGATCATTTCGCCGACCTGCCCGATCCCCGCCGCGAACAGGGACGAATCCACCAACTCGACGAGATCGTCTTCATGGCCACCTGCGCCGTGTTCTGCGGCGCCGATACTTGGGTACAGATCGCGGACTATGCTCACTCCAAGATCGATTGGCTCCAGACCGTCCTCACCTTGCCCGGCGGCGTCCCCTCGCACGACACCTTCCGACGGGTCTTCTGTCTGCTCGACTCGCTCGCCTTTCAGAAGTGCTTCTCCTCCTGGATGACCGCGCTGATGCAGCGGCGGGGATTGACTCCCGTCGTCGCGGATTCGCCCGAACTGACGCCGATCGCCATCGACGGCAAGGCCCAACGCGGCTCGGCGCGGCGACGCCGTCGGCCAATCGGCCCTCCATGTCGTCAGCGCCTGGGCGATCGAGAATCATTTGACCTTGGGGCAGGTGGCCACCGACGCCAAATCCAACGAGATTACGGCCATTCCCGAGTTGCTCGAGCTCCTGGACTTGACCGGGGCCGTGGTGACCATCGACGCCATGGGCTGCCAGAAAGACATCGCCGCCAAGATCATCGACCGGGGTGGCGAGTACGTGCTGGCCGTCAAGGAGAACCAACCGCATCTCTACGAGGACATCGCGCGGGCCTTCGACGAAGCGTTGGATCAGGGCTCGCCCGGGGTGGACTTCACCGAGTGCCAGACCGAAGGGGTCCGCAGCGGTCGCCAGGAGACCAGAAGTTGCTGCGTGATCACCAACCCTCAGGGGATCCGAAACGCGGGCCTTTGGGTCGGGCTGACGGCGATCGTGATGGTGATCAGCCATCGGGTGGTCAATGGTGAGGCCAGCAGCGAGACCCGCTACTTCATCGGCAGCGCGTCCGGGACGGCGGAGCCGTACCTGGGTTGGGTACGTGGTCATTGGGGGATCGAGAACGCGCTGCACTGGGTGCTGGACGTCTGCTTCCGCGAGGATGACCAACGGCACTGGGCTGGCAACAGCGCAAAGAACTTGGGGTGGCTCCGCAAGCTGGCGTTGTGTCTGCTCAAGGCGGCGAAGAACAGCAAGGGCAAGAGTATCGCCACGCGCCGCTTGGTTGCGGGCTGGAAGAACGACTATCTCTTGGATGTACTGGCCCAGATCCCCGAGAAATCGACTGTAGTGGCCGAAAACCCCGAGAAATCTGGTGCGTAAGCCCTGGACTGGCGCCCCCGTTCGATGGGGGGAACGGGATCGGGGTCATGATCGCTCACGCCCGTGACGCGGTGGTGCCGCCCTCGCGGGACCGAGCCGATGTCCCCGAGGACCTGGAGCGCGTTGTGCTGCGGTGCCTGGCCAAGGAGCCGACCGAGCGGTTCCCGGACGCCGAGAGCCTGGAGCGGGCCCTGGGCGCGTGCTCTTGCGCGGGGTATTGGGACCGGGAGCGGGCCGCCCGGTGGTGGCAAGACGCCGATCCGCCCCCCGCCGCCGCGGACGACGGTCGACTGAGGAACGGGCTGGGAATAACTTCCCGATTGGCTCAAGCCCCTTTTCGTAGAACGGAATTCATTCCGTTTTTTTTGTGGTACGAACTTCATTCATTCGGTTCTCAGGAATGGGACGGAAGTCTCATCCCATCCCTCTGTGTCAGCGAAGGGTTCCAGAGACGGCGGATAGAGGGGCCACTCGCTTCTCCAACGAGTTGCCGGCTTCCGTTCCAAACGGAAGGAAACGGAATGAATTCCGTTCTACGGCAGAACCGATGGCAGGCTTCCGTGTCCGCCGAGTGCCCTGAACAAATCGGGAAGTTACTTGCGACCTGATCCTGAGCAGGCCGCGAGGCGGCCTTGCGAGCGATCGCTGATCATGGGCCGATCCATGAGCACGAGACGCACTGTGGAACGATGTTCACTATGCCTATTCAGGAGACATTCCGTCAGGTCTGTTTCGACGAGACCCAGCCAGGCACAACTCAATCTTGACTTTCATGAGCTAGATATGTAAGATTCCCCAATTGCCACGATGGTACCAGAGAAGCCAGGGGATTGGGATTCTGGTTGATGATAGGGATTGGGCTCGAACGTCAGCCTGGACCCCATCGAAGGCAGGCAGGACATGCACGGCCGCACCATTCCTCATGAGGAGTCACGACGCGTCATGTCGGCTATCGCAACGCTGACCCTGGACGAATTGACGGAGGTCAACGCGAGTCTCACGGAGGCAACACCCCACGAGATCCTCCGATGGGCGGTGGATCGTTTCTACCCGCATCTCACGATGGCAACAGCGTTTGGGGCGGAGGGATGTATCCTCTTGCACGTTCTGGCGGAGGTCGAGCCGCGGGTGCGGGTATTCAACCTGGACACGGGCTATCAGTTTCCGGAGACGCTGGAGCTGCGCGATCGGATCGCGGAGCGATATGGGATCGAGGTCGAGCTGATCCGTCCGGAGACAACCGTGGCGGAGTACGAGAAGCCACACGACGCTCCTTTGTACGTGACGAATGCCGACCAGTGCTGCTATGATCGTAAGATCGTACCGCTGCGCCGTGCGCTGGTGGGATATGACGCCTGGATCACGGCGATCCGCGCCGACCAATCGTCGCACCGCGCGGCGGTGAATGTGGTGGGGCCGGACCCGAAGTTCGGACTGGTCAAGATCAATCCGCTTCTGAGGTGGAACCGTCGCGATATCTGGGCGTATATCGTCACGCACAAGGTGCCTTACAACCCGTTGCATGACCGGGGTTACTCGTCAATTGGCTGCTGGCCGTGTACGCGAACGGTGTCCGAAGGCGAGGAGGAGCGTGCGGGCCGTTGGGCCGGGCAGGCGAAGACGGAATGCGGGTTGCATTCGCTGGATAGCAGCCAGCTTTGAGAGACGGCAACCGACCTGGCTGAGGGCTTGCGGCTCGATGAAGATCTCCGCGAAGGCTGAATATGCGTGTCTGGCCGTGCTCGCCCTGGCGCGGCACGGACCCGAGGCGGCGCCGCTACGGATCCGGGAGATCTCCGAGTCCTCCGCGATTCCCGAGCGCTACCTGGTGCAGATCCTGCTCCAGCTCAAGGGGGCGGGGCTGGTGGCGAGCACACGAGGGGCCTCCGGCGGCTATCGCCTGGCCCGCCCCGCGACGTCGATCTCGCTCGGCGAGGTCCTCGTCGCGATCGAAGGGCCCGAGAGTGCGGCCCGCGAGGGCCCGGGGACGAGGCGGACGGCTGCCTCCGTGCTCGATCCGGTCTGGGAGAGCGTCCGGGCCGCCGAGCGAGCTGTGCTCGACCACACGACCATCGCTCAGCTCGCCGAGCAGTCCTCACCGCATGAATGGATCATTTGAATTGCAGGCCGCAGTCAGTGAAGACAGGACTGGACGGGCCTTCGTTGTTCTATCTTTCCACTGCCTGCTACCTACTACCTACTGCCTCTTGCCTATTCAAAAGGAGTCTAACCATTCCTACCGCGACCACGAAATCGAACCCCGCGACCAAGCCCGGCGCGCTGAATCCTCCCTACGGCGGGCCGCTGGTCAACCTGATCGTCGGCGAAGAGCGGGCGGCTGAGATGAAGGCGACCGCGAAGGACTTCACCAGCCTGACGCTCGACGAGCGTGGGCTCTGCGACCTGGAGTTGCTGGCTGTCGGCGGGTTTTCACCGCTCAAAGGCTTCCTGGGAAAAGCTGATTACGGAGGGGTCGTCGGCGAGATGCGGCTGGCCGATGGGACGCTCTGGCCCCTGCCCGTGACCCTGCCGGTCACGCCCGGCGACGGCGTCGCCGAGGGGAAGCCGTTGGCCCTGCGCGACGTCTACGGCAACTTGCTCGCGTTTCTCCACGTCGAAGAGATCTATGCCTACGACAAGGAGACTGAAGCGCAGTAGCGCCTATGGGTCACCCGACACCAAGCACCCGGCGGTCGCCCACCTCAACCGGCAGCCGGGGCATTACGCTTCGGGTCGGCTCGAGGTGATCCGGGTGCCGCCTCACTATGACTTTGTCGAGATCCGTCGCACGCCGGCCGAGCTCCGCGAGCACTTCCTGTCGCTGGGATGGAGCAAGATCGTCGCCTTCCAGACCCGCAACCCGCTGCACCGTGCTCACGAGGAATTGACCAAGCGCGCCGCGGAGCAGATCGGCGGTGGCCTGCTGATCCACCCGGTGGTCGGCGTGACCAAGCCGGGCGACGTGGACCACTACACCCGGGTGCGATGCTATCGGGCACTGGTGGATAACTACTACGAGCCGGGGACCGTGGTGCTCAGCCTCTTGCCGCTGGCGATGCGCATGGCCGGCCCGCGGGAGGTGCTCCTGCACGCCATCATCCGCCGCAACTACGGCTGCACCCACTTCATCGTCGGCCGCGACCACGCCGGGCCGGGCAACGACTCGACCGGCAAGCCCTTCTATTCGCCCTATGCCGCCCAGGAGTCCATGGGCAAGCACGCGGGCGAGATCGGCATGCAGATGGTCGATTTCAAGCAGATGGTCTTTCTGCCGGACGAGAACCGGTACAGCCCGGTCGACGAGGTCCCGCCGGGCGTCAAGACGGCCGACATCTCCGGAACGGAGGTCCGCGATAAGTACCTGGCCAAGGGTCTTCAACTTCCCGAGTGGTTCAGCCGGCCGGCTGTGGCCGAGATCCTCGGCGAGATGAACCCGCCCAAGTTCCGTCAGGGCGTGACGATCTGGTTCACGGGGCTCTCCGGCTCGGGCAAGAGCACCATCGCGCACGCGACGATCGAGCGGATGGCCGAGTTCGGCCGGAACTGCTCGCTCCTGGACGGCGATGAGATCCGTACCCACCTCTCCAAGGGGCTGGGTTTCAGCAAGGAGGACCGCGACACCAACATCCGTCGCGTCGGTTACGTCGCCGGCATGGTCACCCAGCACGGCGGCACGACCCTCTGCTCGGTGATCAGCCCGTATCGTGCCATTCGCGACGAGGCCCGCAAGATGTCCAAGGGCAATTTCATCGAGGTCTATTGCGACACCCCGATCGAGGTCTGCGAGCAGCGCGACGTCAAGGGCATGTACTCCAAGGCTCGCGCGGCGGTCGCCGACGGCAAGCCAATGGGATTCACCGGCGTGGACGATCCCTACGAGCCACCGCTGAACCCCGAGGTCACGCTCGACACCAGCAAGCTCTCGGTCCAGCAGTGCGTCGACGCCATCATCGACAAGCTTCTCGAGCTCGGATATGCCCTACCCCACGGGCATATCGTCGAGTAACCCGATCACCCCGTCTCGATTGACGAATCGAACTCCATCCGGCCCGGCCGCCCCGACTCGCTCGAGGTCGCCGGGCCGGTTGCGTCATCTCACCTCGACATTCTCTGACGAATCGATACAGTCCGTCGGGCGATGGAAGATGATTTTTCCCGCATGGAGGTAAGAATCGTGATCTCGCTCTTCTCGTTTCAAGTCCCACGGACATCCGAGCGATGGATTCGAGCGATCGCCGGCCTGGTCTTCTTGGCGAGCAGTCTCAGACCTCCTGATCTGTGACCAGCGCAGGTTGAGGGTCGTAGGAACTATCTGCTTGCAGCGGTGGCGTTTAGGAGATCATCGTCTGAGCGGACAAGAGTGCGTGATGGGAAATGGAAATGGTACCTTCTTTGATTGTCAAGATCACCTGGCACATACCAGGAGGAAGGTACCATTCCCCAAGCATTATTACCGCTTATCGCCGACGGTGCCACCCGCATTAGCGGCACGATCAGCGTCGTCGGCGAAAACGGCCGATGGATCTACTTCTGCGGGGTTCAGCCCGTCTTTCAACATGCCGAGGACGACCGCCGCTCGTTTCGGATGTTTAGCGCCCAACTGATCTGCCAGGGCGCGTGCCGCCAGGTGGATATCGTGCGAGCCTTCGGCATCACCAAGAACAGCGTCCTTCGCAGTGTCGCCAAGTATCAAGCCGGAGGCGTGCAGGCGTTCTACACGCCGCGTGCCACTCGCGGCGCTCGGTAATGACGCCGGAGGTCACGGCCCAAGCACAACAGTTCCTCGGAGCCGGCCGGAGCCGGAACGAAGTCGCCGAGCGACTGGGACTCAAGCGCGATACCCTCCGCAAGGCCATCCAGCAGGGACGACTGATCGAGCCCTGCCCGCTCGAGCCGGAGCCGTCTGTGGCGGAAAACGCTCCCGCTCAACCGACGCCCAGTGCCACCGATCCATCCCCGCGGGATCGGGCGTCGGCGACGCGGCGTCGTGCCATCCTCAACCGAGGCTCAGTGCCACCGACCGGTCCACGCGGGCGGTCCTCGATGCCGCCGCCGAGATGGGCACGGCCTGCACCCGGCCCGACGAACGCGCCCTGGCGTCCTTCGGTCTGCTCGACGGGGCTCCGACCCGTTTTGAGACCGGCCGCGACGTCGCCTGCGGCGGCGTGCTCTGCGCCCTGCCGGCCCTGGAGGCCAATGGCCTGTTCCGGCACATCCGGGATGGCTTGGCACGGTTGCGCGGCTACTACAGCACGCTCCACGTGATGATCCTCTTGGCCTACATGGCGCTGTGCCGCATCAAGACCGTCGAGCAGTTGCAATACCAGCCGCCGGGCGAGTTGGGCAAGCTCTTGGGCCTGGATCGCGTCCCCGAGGTCCGTTGTCTGCGGAACAAACTGGCCGCCCTGAGTCGCGACGACGCCCCGAAGAAATGGGCCGGGCTGCTGTCCCAAGACTGGTTCAAGGACGAGCCGGAACGGGCCGGCACCTGTATGTGGACGGGCACGTTCGCCTCTACCATGGCAGCCAGACTGACCTGCCCAAACGCTTCGTCTCGCGACAGCGATTGTGCCTGCGGGGGACAACCGACTACTGGGTCAACGACATCCTGGGCCGACCGTTCTTCGCGGTCGAACGACCGATCGACCACGGGTTGCTGGAGGTGTTGCGCAGCGACATCGTGCCGCGACTGCTCAAGGAGGTCCCCGGCCAGCCAACCGAGGCCGAGCTCAAGGCCGACCGCTATCGGTCGCGGTTCGTGATCCTATTCGACCGCGAAGGATACAGCCCGGAGTTCTTCCGGGAGATGTGGCAGGATCACCGCATCGCCTGCATCACCTACCACAAATATCCCAAGGGCGACTGGCCCGTGACCGAGTTCGCCGAGGTCGAAGCGACGCTGCCTAACGGCGAGCCCGTCCAGTTGCGACTGGCCGAGCGCGGGACCTGGATCGGCTCAAGGAAGAGCGGACTCTGGGTGCGGGAGATCCGCAAGCTGACCACCAGCGGACATCAGGTGAGCCTGATCAGCACGGCATTCGACGAATCGGCGCGGCAGGACTCTGTTCGACTGTTCAGTCGATGGTCCCAGGAAAACTTCTTCCGATACATGATGCAACACTTTGCGATTGACCTGCTTAACGAGTACGGCACGGAGAAGATTCCTGAGACCAAACGGCCGGTGGTCAACCCCAAATGGCGGGAACTGGACCGCCGGAAACGCTCGGTCAAATCCAAGCTGACTCATCGACAAGCGCGGTTCGCCGCCCTGACCTTGCAACCGGAATCCGACGAGTCGGCGCAGGCGAGATGGGAGGAGCGCAAAGCCGAATTGGTGGAAGAGATCGAGCAGTTCGACAACGAATTGATCGAGATCGCCAGCCAGTTGAAGACGACCCCCAGCCACCTGGCATGGGACGAGTTGCCGGAGGCCGAGAAATTCGAGCGGCTGGCCCCCAGCCGCAAGCAACTGGTGGACACGGTGAAGATGATCGCCTACCGCGCCGAGACGGCAATGGCATCAATCGTGCGCGAGGAACTGGCCCGGCGCAGACGACGCCCGCAGTCTGCTGCGCGATCTGTTTAGTTCCGAGGCCGACCTGGTGCCTGACGTGGAACAGGGGATATTGGGTGTGCATGTCCATCCGATGTCGAACCCGCGGTCCAACCGCGTCATCGCTCATCTGCTGGAGCATCTCAACGACGGGGAATTTACCTATCCAGGCACCGATCTGCGGCTGGTCTACTCGATCGCCGGTGAGGCCGAAACCCCGAACTTGGCCCCACATCAAAATCCCACAGATCAGGAGGTCTGAGTCTTGGGGTGGCGGTCGCGGCCGGAGGTGCGCCCGGCCCTTGGCTGGCGGTTCGGATTCAAATCCCGCCGCGCAGACCGCCGATTCCGGCAACGCAGCCGGTCGTACAAAGCCCGCCCCAACTGCCGATCCGGCGAGCCCACTGCCGGACCTGGAGCCCATCCCTAATGACAGTTTCGTGACCAGGACCCGTCTGGAGAGGGAGGAGGTCTTCTCCGTGACGGACCTGATCGGCCATTTGGCCGAAGTTTCGTTTGATGCGATCGATGACCGCTTGGAGGAACTCGAAGAGGTTCTCGATAGGATCAGCGAGTGGATTGATGAAGTGAGGTTCCGCGACACGGGCGATGTTCGCGAACCCATCGAACGCGCCGCGATCCTGATCCAGCGCGGGAACCACAAGGAGGCGCTCCAGGCCCTCGACATGGCGATCCAACAGGATCCCGAATCGTGGAGCTGTCTTCGTAAATCGAAGCCTCTGTCGATCCATAATGGCGAAGTGGGGCGATGATGAGGCATTGAAGGCCGCCCACGCCGATGTCGCCGGGCACGACGGTTGAATCCCGATGAGACCCAGAGTGCGGATGATCGAGGGGATCATCGCAGTCAAGAAAAACGATTACTCTCGAGGCATCGGCGATCTCTCCTGGGCCATCGATCACGGGGCCGACTGCGGGGAGGCACGCTGCTTCCGCGGCATGGCATTTATGATGAAGAGCCAATACGATCGTGCCCTGCCGGACTTTGACCGCGCCACTGCCGCTTGTCCTGAACGGCTCGGCCCATGGATTCTAGGCTATCGAGGTCAGATATACGCCTCCAAGCACGATTATAACCGCGCCATCGACGACTTGACCTTGGCGATCGAAAGCCAGCCGAGCAATGTTGGACTTTACCAATGGCGAGGGTATTCCTAATCTGCACAAGGGCGATCTGGACCACGCCTTGGAGGACATCCACCAGGTCGTTCGCCTACTACCCAATGATCCCCAGGCTTATATTGAGCGATTAGATCTCCTCTGGAAGCTGGGGGAGTACGATCGCCTCCAGTCGGACCTAGATCGCATCGTCCAGCTACTGCCGAAGGAGTCCGCGACGTACTTTTTCCGTGCCGTAATGACGTTGCTAGGTCACAACGACTGGGACAAGGCCCTCGCCGACATGGACCGCGCCATCACCATCGATCCGCTCGTTTCGCCGTCCTATCTTTTCCGCGCTGTCCTTAACGCCAAGAAAGCTCGGTTGCTCCCAACTTGCCGGGATTTCGCCGCATTCCTCCTCACGCTCGATCGGACCGAGTTCAAATTCTTCTGCAAAATCGAATGGCCCAATCAAAAGCAGCAAGGCCGGTTCGTGCTTGCGCTCGCGTGGAGGTCGAAGAGGGACCCAAGGCAACCGAAATCCGGGGAGCATGCCCCCGACATCAACGACAAATGCATTCAAATGGGCCTCGAGCGACTCGCCTCCGCGACGTTCGGGATCACTCGTTAATCGCCGGCCGTTACCCGTCGAATCGGCGGGTGAGCCGGTCGCCTCCTGTCTCCTCGCGATCGATTCGCTACAATGGGCACCATGAACGTCATCGTCGTGGTTTGCAACAGCTTGCACCTGGGATTCCTGGGTGCTTACGGAAATGCCTGGATCGACACGCCCAGCCTGGATCGCCTGGCTTCCGAGGGGGTCGTCTTCGACCATCATTTCCCCGAAAACTTGACCACCCTGCCGACCCGCCGGAGCTGGTGGACCGGCCGTTATGGTTTCGCCGACCCTGATCAGAGTTGGACCCCGCTCCGGCCCGACGAACGGATCTTGCCGGACATCCTCTCCTACCAGGGGGTGCGCACCGCCTTCATCTCGGATGTCCCGCTGCTCCGCGAGACCGGCATGGGCTTCGGGCGGCGGGTTCGACGAAGTCATCTGGGTCCGGGGCCAGGGTTACGACCCGCTCGTCCCGCAGACGGATCCCCGGGCGCGGAACGTCCGGCTCGCCGACGAGCCCGGGCTGCGGCTCCCTCGGGAAGACGATCCCGATTACGCTCTCTGGAAAGCCCGATGGGAACAGCTCTTGCGCAACCGGGCCGTGCTCCATGGTGACGTTGACGAGGCGAACACAGGCGTCGCCCGCACGGTGAAGACCGCCATCGACTGGCTCGAGCGGCGGGGCAGCGAGAAGGAGCCGTTCATGCTATGGCTCGATATCTTCAGCCCGCACGGGCCCTGGGACCCTCCTCAGCCCTATCGCGACCAGTACGTTACCGTCGAGCCCGACGAGTTCGAGGCCGGCGAGGAGGGGGACCTCGTGGAGGAGACCCCCGAGGATGAGGACGAGGAGATCAACATCGAGGACGTCGCAGCGCTGATCGACGTTCCGGCCGGGGCGGTCGGCGACGTGCTCAGCGAGGCCGAGCTGTTCCGGTTGCGACGAACCTACGCCGGAACCGTGAGCCTGGTCGACCGCTGGCTGGGCGAGCTCTTCGAGGCCATGCGCCGAATGGGCCGCCTGGATGATACTCTCGTGATCTTCACCAGCGATCAGGGCGAGCCGCTCGGCGAGCACGGCTTCGTCCGACGGTTCCGGCCCTGGCTGTATGAGGAGCTGATCCACACGCCGTTGATCATCCGGATGCCAGGCGGGCGACACGGCGGAATCCGGCACCAAGCCCTTGTCCAGACGGTCGATATCCTACCGACGATCGCCTCGGCACTGGGGCTCCCGCCGATCAGCGACGACCCGGCGCCGGTCCACGGGCACGACCTGCTCTGCTTGATCCGCGGCGAGCAGACCAAGGTCCGCGACTACGCCTGTCTCGGCATGGATGTCGCGGAATTTGCGATCCGGACTCACCTCTGGCACCTCGTCGTCCCGGTGGTCGAGTCCGACCCGGAGGAACCGCGGTCCCCGGAGCTCTTTCGTAAGCCCGAGGACCGCTGGGACCAGAACAACGTGATCGAACAGCACGTCGAAGTTGCCGATCACCTGGAGCTGACGTTGCGACGGTTCGTCGAGGTCATCAGTCGCGACGGCGTCGAGGAGCTTCCGTTCCTCCGAGATATCGCACGGTTCGGGACTGGTTGAGTGCGACGCACTCACCACTGTGACGTGGGCGAAACCTCTTGGGGAGACGCCATCAGTGCGTGCGCCTCGCAGCCATCCCCGGCGCACCCGCATCCCTTACCGGGACAGGTCTTGTTGTGCAGGAAGGTCTTGAGGAAGCAGGGCTTCTTGACCTTGACCGTGGTTATGGTATCGCAAGACTGCGGAGACGGCAGAACCTGCGCCGAGGCGAGCGTCTGATGGTGCTTCTTGAGCGGGCAGAGCTTGTCGAGGAGATTGCACGTCTTGCCGGTGGATTCCACGTAGGTCGGCGACTCGTAAGCCGTCTGTCCAAACGTGGCAATGAGTTGCTGTCCAGAGCCCAGGCTCGAATCCGGCGAGGAACTCCAGGACGGCGGGAGCCCGGCCTGTTGCTGAGGCGGGATGCTGCCTCCGGGTTGGCCGGTCGTGCCGGTGCCAGGCTGGTTTGCCTCGGATGAGGCCGACGGCGACGCTGGCTTGCTCGACGGCGTCAGGGATGGAGGAGATGGGGGAGAGCTGGTCGGACCTCCCGTCGGCTGGGCAATGGGCGCCGGAGGGATCAAATCTTGATCGGGGGCTGGCCCGGGGCGGGCCGGCCGGCCGCCGGGGACTGCTGGTAGGCGTCCGGCACGAACGGGACCGGAGGCGCGGCCTCGGAGTCCCCGGCTGATGAGGCCGTCGTCCCGGAATGGCCTGCCGGGATTGCCGCCGAGTCCAGTTGCGGCTGCTTGCCCGACACGTCGAGAGCAACCTCTCCTGGGGAACCCGAGCTCTGATCTGAGTTGGCTTTGGCGGACGCCGACGAAGTCGAGCCTGATGCCACCCGGCTCGAAGCCGGCGCGGCGTAGGCCGTCGTGACCGGGCCCGCTGCCGGTGATCCGTGCTTCCAGGCGGGGGGAAGGCTCGAGTCGGAATCGTCGTCCCTGTTACCGGTCAAACGCTGGCCCAGCAACGCGAATCGGCGCAAGAGACTTGGCCGGGCCGTTGAGGCATCCGATGAGGATGCCGAATCGCTGGCCAACAACCCGGTCCGGCCCGGGTTGGTCACTCCCGACGCATCGCCCGGCGGCGTCTCGGAATCGGCCTTGGGCCGACGCCACCACGCAAGCCGGGCCAAGGGGCGTTCATTGGCACCACTCGCGTAACTATTCGCCCCGGAGGGCGAGGCCCAGCCCCCCTGCTGCGGCATGCCGGCACAGCCGGAGAGCCCCAGCAGCATCACCATCACAATCCCCACCTCCCGCGGCCGTCTCATGGCGGTTCCTCCCACCAGGTCCTTGTCAGCCAGCCGGATCGGGGAAGCTCGAGCTCCCCTCGGTCCGCTTCCGTCGGACATTGCATCGGCATGCCGATCATCGACAACCGACCGATTCGGCCGGTCAGCGCCGTCCGGTCTCGACAGGACTGTCCGGTTCAAAAAACACTTCCTAATTGCCGCACCCGACACAATGTGAACAATAAGAACAAAGGACATGGGACATCCCCCTCTCCCCCCATTGAGCTCTTTGGACCGCGGGACCAGGTGTCGATCGGTCGGTCGATCGAGGCGCCGGACGGCGGCCTGATGCTCGCGCGACGGATTGCGAGGTTGACCGAATGATCGATGTCAAAGCGACCGAACGATTTATGTCCGCACCCTGGCTCGCCGAGGTCGATCCTGAATCCAAGATGCGCGATCTTGGGTGCATTGGTGGAGGGACGTGCACAGGCCGGTGCCACCCTCCTGGAGCAGGATCAGCCCAACGATCACCTGTCGTTCCTGATCGATGGAACGGCTTCGATCCAGAGGACTTTCGACAACGGACGGCGAGAAACCCTCACCACCTTGGCGGCGCCGTCGGTCTTCGGCACGACGTCATTCTTCCGTCCTCAGCCACCGGCGGTTTCCGTCCGCGCCACGTCGGACGTCTGGCTGCTCTCGCTCTATCATCCCGCGCACGAGACTCTCCGTGCGGCCGACCCCCGCGCCGCCGAGGCCCTGGCACTGGCCGTCCTCCTGCGCTGTCCGAGCGGTTCGACCTGATCGATCGGCTGTTCTCCGACTATATGGCCCGGCATCCGGACGATTCTTCGCGGCTGTCCGAGTGGGCCGGCTTCCGCGCCCGGCTCTTCGACGAGACCGGCCTGTGACTTCCTGGAAGCCGATCGTGGACGTCAGATGGATCTGACCACAGACAAGCGACAACGAAATGGTTGACTCGCGGAATTGCATCGGACAATAATCTGGGCGTTCGCGGAAAGACAATCAGAGAGTCTCCCGATCCGGGCTGACCCAACGCCCACAGGAACCGAGGCCGTTTAGTCAGGTTAAGCGATGGAAGACATCGGCGTCGCCTGTATTGGCGTCTTCTCAAGATCCTAGCTGGACCATGCCCCGGTCGCCTGTTGAGTCGCTGGACCGATCGAACGAAAAACCAGCCAATCGAACGATCGCGACAACTCCCTCCCAAGGCCGCCGCGTCTTTCATTCGCTGTCGCCCAGACTTGCTAACTCCATGAATACTCCTCCACCGTCCGCAACGGCTTCAAATCGGAAGAACCGTGCCTACGATCAATTCTTGGGTACTGTGCGCAATTGCGGCCCGCACGGCCAATTGGTGGACGTCCGCGAATCGCTCCGCGCGGTGCTCGGGCCGAACCGTCCGCTGGTCATGCTTTGCCCCCACGCTGATGATGGAGCGATCACCGCGGCCTGCTTGATCCACGAGTACGCAGTTCGCCGCGGCCTGCCGGTCATTGAGATCTTGGTCTTTGCCGGAGAGCGGAACGTGGCCGCACCCTGGCTCAACGACCAGAAGAAGATCAGCGTGCGCGAGGGAGAATTCCGGTTGGAATGCAACGTCCTCGGTGCCGAGGCGGTCTGCTGGAACCTGGAAGGGTACCACCGACCTGGATATCAGCCTTCGGAGTCGGATATCACCAAGGTCGTGGACTGGTTCACCAAGCGTCGGCCCGGGGCGGTGATCGTGCCACCGGCCAATGATGCCCACGTGGCGCATCGCGTCACCCGTGCCCTGGCGGCCATCGGCCTCTTCGGGGCCGAGTTGTCCGAAACCGTGGTCCTGAGCGGCTGGACCCCGTGGGGCCCGCTCCCCCAGCCGAACGCCTACTTCACCTATGACGGCGAGGCTGAGCGGACCAAGGAGTGGGCGATCCATTGCCACGCCTCGCAGGTCTCTTGACCGATTACACGCAGTATTGCTCGCACCTGGGCCGGGCTTACGCCGCCCTGACGCGTGAATGGGCCGAGGGGCATAGTTTATCCGGTCGCGCACACCGGACCGACGATCGGTTCGTCGGTGTCGAGCTGTTCCAGATCGAGTCGTACGACGAGACACGGTGCAATGCCTATCCTCCCGACCCGATCCAGCTCGTGCTGGGGCTCTTGAGCGGCAAGATCGAGCTCGATTCGGGCGAGTCACCGGAGGACGACGCCAAGCTCGGCTCGTTCGCACCGGCCAAGAAGCCCGTCGTCGCCCCCTTCTGACTTGACGCCCGAGCCGATCGAGGAGCCTCGCCCTGATGCACGATCCGGCCCGAACCTTCCAACACGCCGGCATGGCCGTTTGGGTCTCGCCCGATGCGGAATCCGCCTGTCTGGCGACCGCCGTGCGGCTGGTCAAGACGATTCGCGAGGCGGTGGCCCAGCGCGGACAGGCCGTCCTCGGGCTGGCCACCGGCTCGACCCCCGAGCGAGTTTATGCCCACCTGGTCGAGCGATACGGGGCGGGCGCACTCTCGTTCCGCAACGTGACGACGTACAATCTGGACGAGTATTACCCGATCAGTCCCCTGGATCCGCGGAGCTATCGAGCCTACATGCACCGGCACCTCTTCGGCCGGGTCGACCTGCGCCGCATCGCACGCATCTGCTGGATGGTACGGTGCCCGAGGCGTTCACGGCCCAGCACGCGGCGGAGTTCGATCGCTGGATCGAGGCCGATGGCGGGTTGGACGTTCAGCTTCTGGGGATCGGCCGCAACGGGCATATCGGCTTCAACGAGCCCAGCGACCTGGATGTCGCCGCGGCACTGCGGCTGCCGACCCGGCTGGTCGAGTTGCACCCGGTTACCCGTGCGGACGCCGCACGGGAATTCGGCGGCGAGGATCAGATCATCCCGCGGGCACTGACCATGGGCGTCGCCCCGATCCTCGCCGCGCGTTCGATCGTGATGCTGGCGACCGGTGCACATAAGGCCGAGGCCGTCGGCCGCCGCGCTGACCGGCCCGATGACCGCCGCTCTGCCCGCCTCGCTCCTCCAATCGGTGGCGACCACGGTCACCTGGGTGCTTGACGAGTCGGCTGCCTCTCGGGTGGCGGGGCCGGAGCGTTGACCGATCCATGTCTGATACGTGCTAGCGATCATGAATGGACGATGTTCAGCCCTGGAGGATCGACGGGACTCGCTTCTCTTCCTGGATTCACGGTGCCGATGACTCTTTCTGGCCGTCGAGACGACGGGGCTTTTGCCGCCACTCGCCAGCCGCCACCCGTCAGCCGACTTGATTCGGAGGTCTTACTCTGATCGAATGATCTGGCGCGAATCGCCGAGGTTGTCTCGGGACGAATCCGTCGTGCGCCGCGGGTCTGGGGGATTGCTGGGATGATCGTCGGGGTGCCTCGGGAGATAAAATCGGACGAGTATCGCGTCGCGATGCTGCCGGTTGGCGTCGAGGAGTTGACCCACGCGGGCCACACGGTCCTGGTGGAGACCGGCGCCGGGCAGGGCAGCGGCCTCGCCGACAGCCTGTACGAGGCGGTCGGGGCGACGATTGTGGCAAATGCCTCTGAAATCTGGTCCGAGGCCGAGTTGGTGGTGAAGGTCAAGGAGCCGCAGCCGACGGAGTGGGCCTTGTTGCGGCCCGATCAGGTCGTCTTCACCTACTTCCATTTCGCGGCCGATGAGGAGTTGACGACGGCCATTCTCAAGAGCGGAATCACGGCAATCGCGTACGAGACCCTGCGCGACGCTGCGCGGCGGCCTGCCGCTGCTGACGCCGATGAGCGAGGTGGCCGGGCGGATGAGCATCCAGGAGGGCGCCAAGTACCTGGAACGGCCCCAGGAAGGGCGTGGGATCTTGCTCTCCGGCGTGCCGGGCGTCGCACCGGCCGAAGTGGCCATCCTGGGCGGCGGTGTCGTCGGCTCGAACGCGGCCAAGGTTGCCGCCGGGCTGGGGGCCACCGTCCGGATCCTTGACATTAACCTCGACCGCCTGCGATACCTTGACGACATCATGCCCCCGAACGTGACGACGCTCTATTCCGACAGGCACACGATCATCGAGTCGATCGAGCGCGCCGACCTGGTCATCGGCGCCATCCTGATCACCGGCGCCGGCGCCCCGGCTGGTGCGGCGGGAGGACCTCGGGCGGATGAAGACCGGGGCCGTGATCGTTGACGTCGCGATCGATCAGGGGGGATGCATCGCGACCAGCCGGCCCACGACCCACCAGCACCCCACCTACGTGGTCGATGGCGTCGTCCATTATTGCGTCACCAACATGCCCGGTGCCGTGGGGCGCACCAGCACGTACGCCCTGTGCAATGTCACCCTGCCGTATGTCCTGCAACTGGCCAGGCTCGGCTGCGCGGCCTGGCCGCCGCCGACTCGGGCGTGGCCGAAGGGGTGAACATTTCGCAGGGGCGGGTGACGAATCAGGCCGTCGCCCAGACCTTCGGGCTGCCGATCCACCCCCTCGACGCCACGCTGGCAACGGTGGCCGTTACGGCCGGCGGCGCGGGCCTGAGCCGTCCAACTGATCCATTTCTTTACAACGACCCGACATAGGGCTAGAATCATCGCCGGTGGGAACCGGGTCTAAGATCTCTTGTTAGGTCAGGCTTTCCGGCCTGACGCTTCCCCTGTCAGGCCGGAAAGCCTGACCTACGAAACTCTGGGTTCTAGCTGTGTCACGGGTCGTTGTTTCTTTATTTATCCGGAGGACTCCTCCCCATGAACCCGAATGATTTTGACGCCGACACCGGGCACGACCACGAGCACGAGCACGAGCACGAGGTTGAAGAAGCGCTGGCGAAGCCCTCGAACTCGACACTCAGAGCCAGATCTTCCTGCAAATGCGCCGGCAGAACCTCGACCTCCTGCGACTCGCCACCGAGGTTGCTGGTTTTGGCGGTGCGCAGCGCCGCTCCAGAAGGACGACCTGAAGGGGGCGCTGCAAAACATCTGGGAAGTCTTCTCCGAGTTCTACACCTGGATCGATCCCGAAGAAGCCGAGGATGACGACGACGAGGATTAGAGCGCTTAACAGTTGGCTTGCACACACGAGGACAGCATCGATTGGATACGAGCCCGAAGCGCCAGCGAATGCATTCCGGCGGAAATCATCCATGCACTCGCTGGCGCTTCGGGCTTGTATGTGCAACCCAACCGTGAATCGCTCTAGTCATCAGTCATTGGTCATTGGCGAGACTGCGCCGCGCCGCTTGGACAGGATAACGAACGCCAACACCGACCGAAGCCAGCCCGCAAAGACTCGAGACCAGCCAGCCAATGACCAATGACCAGTTCCAGACGATCCAATGGGCAGGGGATGCGGCCACGGGTTTACTGCGGCTGATCGACCAGACTCGCCTACCAACCGAGTATGTCGAGACGGACTGCCGTGACGTAAAGGCCGTCTGGGAGGCGATCAAGTCGTTGCGGGTACGCGGTGCGCCCGCGATCGGTGTCGCAGCGGCGTACGGGGCCGTCATCGGGGCGCGTTCTCAGGGCCTCGATGACGCGGAGTCGGTCCGCGACGCACTGCGATCGGCGACCGCCTATCTGCGAACCAGTCGCCCAACGGCCGTTAACCTATTCTGGGCCCTCGATCGGATGGACGCCGCGGCCTGCGAGGTGCAGGGCGACGGCCTGGTCGTGCTGGAGGGTCTGCTCGCCGAGGCGCGGCAGATCGAAGAAGAGGACCGCGCCATGTGTCGTGCGATCGGCCGTCATGGCGCGGCCCTGGTCGAGTCCGGCCAGGGAATCCTGACGCATTGCAACGCCGGGGGCCTGGCCACCGCCGACTACGGCACGGCCCTGGCGGTCGTCTTCGCCGCTCACGAGCAGGGCATCGCCCTCCGTGTCTTTGCCGACGAGACCCGGCCACTCCTTCAGGGCGCACGGCTCACGGCCTGGGAGTTGAAGCGGCGCGGCATCCCCGTCACCCTCATCTGCGACAACATGGCGGCTCAGGTGATGAAGGAGGGCAAGGTCCAGATGGTCGTGGTCGGGGCCGACCGGATCGCCGCCAATGGCGACACGGCCAACAAGATCGGCACGTACGGTGTGGCTCTGCTGGCCAGGGCCCACGCCATCCCCTTCTATGTCGCCGCGCCGTCGAGCACCTTCGACCTCTCGATCCCCGACGGATCGGTCATTCCCATCGAACAGCGCGACCCGCGCGAGGTCACCCACGGATTCGGTCAACAGACCGCCCCCGATGGGGTCGAAGTCTACAACCCCGCATTCGACGTCACCCCCGCCGAGCTCATCGCCGGCATCATCACCGAGAAAGGAGTCATTCGGCCTGTGAATGCGCGGACGATCCGGGAAGTGCTGGGCCAGTCATGATTTTAGGCATTCCTCTCGCCCCGGGGAACGGATTGCACTGTACGCCGATCTCACGCTGAGGAAAAAGGGGGCTCAGACGATGTCTGACTCCTCAACGAATCCTGAAACGTTACGAAGAAGGTCACGTCACCGATACGGGACTGATCATGGATGTGTTGAGGCTGACGGACGAGCGTGCCGTTGTCGAAGCGCTCGAGCTGTTGCCCGAGGACATCCTCGAGGAACTCAAGGAATTCGTCGGCTACTATACTCCGAGTACGAAAATCTTCAACGGACCGCATCCCGCTATGCAGACGGTTCAGTTCGTCAAGGAATGGCTCGTTCGGTGCGCGTTCGACGGCACCCCCCACGCGGAGTGCGAGGGTGGCCGAGCCCAAGGAGCCGACCCCGCAGAAGAAGGTGGGGGCGGCTGAGGCGAGGGGGAAATGAGGGACTCGACGACGATTGAGCAGGGACGACGCTGCCCCGTCTGCGAACGCGGCATCCTGAAGGCCCGTCTCATCCGCGAAGTTTTCGAGTATGGTGAAAATGGAGACTCTGTCCTGGTGAAGACGCACGATGTCCCTGTTGAGGACTGCGACGTCTGCGGCGAGTCCTTCAGCGGGCCCAAGGCCGCGAGGATTCGCCACGAGGCGATCGGTCGTGCGTTGAGGCTCTCACCTCCCCAAGAGATCCGGGCCATTCGCGAGCGGCTGGGTCAGTCTCTCGACCAGTTCGCCAAGCTGATCGGCATCACGACCGAGCGTCTCACCGAGTGGGAGGATGGGACACTTTGGCAAGATCGGACGGCCGATCGCCTGATGCGACTCATTGCTTTGAGCCATGACAATGTAAAACATCTTGAATCACTCTTCGCTGCTTCGCCAGGTGAGGTCCGGGAAGACAAGCAGGAAGTAGGAGGTGCGAACCCCCCAAGAGGATAATTGGTGTCAGGAGAATAATTGGTGTCGGTTCATCTTTGGGGAGGATAATTGGTGTCAGTTCATCTTTGGCGGGAGGATAATTGGTGTCAGGGAGGATAATTGGTGTCAGTTCATCTTTGGCGGGAGGATAATTGGTGTCAGTTCATCTTTGGCGGGAGGATAATTGGTGTCAGTTCATCTTTGGCGGAAAAATGAACTGATGGGATAATTGGTGTCAGTTCATCTTTGGCGGAAAAATGAACTGACACCAATTCGGGCCGCGATGACTGACACCAATTCGGGCCGAAAAACGAACTGACACCAATACGGGCCCTAAATAAGCGGCATTGGCCGTCGCGGAAACGCAGACTGGCGCCGCTGAGTGTGTCTTCTGTGGAGGAACAATGGGACACTTCCTGTTGAAAGCATTGCTCGTCTCGCTCGCTGTCTGTACGCCGGTCGCGAGAGCCCAACCACCAGCCCAGAGAGGGCCTTGCCGGTACCCGGATACCTCTTTCCCGTGAACCCTTACCCCCCGGCAATACACGAGAAATATGTTAAATTGTGTAATGAACTCTTGCAAGTCGCTGAGACTGAGTCGTACGAGCTTTTTCAAGAGGCGCAAGTGGGGGACCGCCGTCATGGTCCACAGGCCCTCGTTCGAGCCCGAGGAATGCATCGCACTGAGGGAGGAGGACGGCGCCCGCGAATACAACCTGATTTACACCCCGCCGACCGCAACATCTGGTCTTCCATGCCTCAAGATGCTGAGGAAGATGACGACAAAGACGCGGACGGTAAGATAGCGGAACGCGCGGGCGGTAAGAAAGCGGAACACGTGCGTGTCAAGGTCGTCAAAATGACCAAACCCCTGGACCGAGGCCGGGCGATCCGCGTCTACAAACTCTGGGCAAGGATGCTCAAGGGCGTCCGCTACGCCGACGGAGGATCGTTCACTGGCTGGTTCGAAGACTTCGGACAGGTTTGAGTTCCGAGGGATGGAAAGGTACGGTGAGACCAAGACGCCTTCGACGGAGGCGCCGAAGATGCTCGCCGATGTCGGCGACGCCCTGATCCTATGCTGTAAATCCCAAGATGCCGAGTTGACGAAAAACTTAACCTTGCTGGACAAGAGATGCGAAGAACTGGAACACTTTTTAGACGCCAACGGCAAGGCCGAGGGTCGGGAAACCTCGGGAAAGGCCCCTAACCAGGGGGAGCACAAAGCGGGACAGGTTCGATATTGACAAGGGGGGGGCACAAAGCGGGGGGGGCACAAAGCGGGACAGGTTCGAGATGGGGGCTTTTGATTGCACAAAGCGGGACAGGATTGCACAAAGCGGGACAGGTTCGATATTGACAAGATGGGGGGTTTTGGATTCTGGTTCCGCGATGCCACGAATAGCGCGGGCGCTCCTGGTGGAATGGTTTTTCACGTCCTGAATCGCGGCGTGGCGCGAATGCCGTTGTTCGAGAAGGCGGCGGACTACCAAGCCTTCGAGCAGGTTTTGCGGGAAACTCTCGATCAATCACCGATGCGGATTTGTGCGTACACGGTGATGCCCAACCCCTGGCACCTGCTGTTGTGGCCGGAGTGCGATGGTGAGTTGGCGACCTTCATGCGACGGCTGACGATCACCCATGTGCGGCGACTGCAACAACACCGGGGCTCTGCGGGATTGGGCCATGTCTACCAAGGTCGATACCAGTCGTTCCCGGTGGAGAGCGACGAGCATTTCTGGGCTGTGGCCCGATCCGTGGAGCGCAACGCGCTGCGCGCCCAGCTCGTCTTGCGAGCGGAGGGGACGGGGAAACGAGGACGCAGCTCGTATTGGCACCATTGGAGCACCTCCCCGTTTCCCCCTCGTCCCCATTTCCCCCTGAGCTGCTTCCCCGTTTGCCCCTGACGGCTGCCGCCGACCGCCATCTCCTTTTCTGATTGCTCGGGCTGCGGTACGGGCTGAACAGGCAACAGAATAGTGCCTCCCTTTCGAGTAGGCTGGACCTGGCCTATAACGGTAGAATGCGCCAAAGGAGCATCCTAAATGCCGCTAAGAGACCACTTCCGGCCGCCGGTTTGGAACCAGGCTTCGTGGGAAGGATTCCACGGCGGTTGGCCTATGATGATGGTTCTAAACCTCGCACCCCAATTACCAAAGGGCTTTGTGGCCGAGCCTGCGCGTTCATCTGGGCAGCTACTTCGGGATCGACGTATGCACGTTCGACAAGGATGGCAACAGGGATTGGCATTCTGATCCGCATTCCGTTACCAATGGCGGCGCTGCCGCGGCCACCTTGGCGCCGCCCGCACCCACGCTCACCGTTGACGTCGATTTCCCGGATCAGTATGTTTACGAAGTCGTGATCTTTGATCGGACGCGCGACCGTCGGCTGGTGGCGGCTGTGGAGATCGTTAGCCCGGCAAACAAGGACCGTACGGAGAGTCGCCAACTGTTCATCACCAAATGTGCAAACTTGCTGCGGAACGACGTCTGCGTCTCCCTGGTCGATCTGGTTACCGTACGCCGGTTTAACCCGTACACGGAGTTGCTGACCCTCCTCGGACAAACGGACCCGTCGATGTCCCCCGACCCGCCACCGATCTACGCGGCCACCTGTCGCAAGCGCCAGGCGGCCCGAAAGACGAAGTTGGACACCTGGGCCGTACCGCTCGTCGTCGGTGAATCGTTGCCGCCTTTGTACATCTGGCTGACGGAAACTTTGACCGTGTCGCTTGACCTGGAAGCCGCTTACGAACAAACTTGCTGCCTCTGCAAATCGGGTGAGTCGTTTCAGGAAGCTGCGGGCGGAGTTGGGGGCCAGGTGAAGACACGGGGACGCGATTCGTTAGGTGGCTGGATAAGCACGAGATCGAGCCGGGCGAGGGGACGCCGCTCGGGCTGATTCTCTGCGCCGACAAGCGGGACGAGCAGGTCGAGCTGCTCCAGCTCGACCAGAGCGCCATCCGGGTGGCGTCCTACCTGACGGATCTTGCGCCGAGGCAACTGCTCCGGCGGAAGCTCCACGAGACGTTGGTGGCGGCAAGGGCGCGGCTGGAGGCACGTCGGGAGAAAGCGGAAAAAGGGGACATTCCTGAATGGCACTAGCTTAAGCGTAAAAGCTTAAGGATAATTGGTGTCAGTTCATCTTTGGCGGAAAAATGAATTGACATCAATTCGGGCCGACACCAATTCGGGCCCACTCTCATTTCTGCTCTCAGTTCAACTCGGCTGCGGCATACTGGCGGGCGATGAGGCCATCGCGCTGCGTCATCAGCCGGCGGCGTTCCTTGACGCGGTCATCGTGCCACCGCGTGCCGATCTTTCAGTCCGGGGCCTTCCGGAGATCGGCGGAGATGGAGTTGATGAGGCCATCGACCTTCGCGAGCGAGGCGGCGATGTCGGCGGGGCTGTCGTTCATTCGGGGATCCTCAAGAGGGTGAAGGCGGGTCGGACGTTCGACCCGATCACTTCATCATGCCGAGATGACGCAACGATATTAACAAAATGACGCTGGGATTGTGTTGGCTTATCCCAAAAGCGTCCGTATACTACGTGATGCCATAGCGGCATTGTGCTATCATCCACATGGATATCGTGACCCCGTCAAGTACCCCATAGCTGAAGCTAAGGGGCTTGTCGGAGTAGGGTGCTCGCCACACGCGAAACGACAGGTTAAACACGAGACTAGCTTGGCCAAGGTCCGCCGCGAGGCGGGCCGTCTGAAGGCAACTTCGGAAGGATGAAGGATGAAGGCGGAAGGATGAAATGGGCGGATTGGCTCATCCTTCATCCTTCCGCCTTCATCCTTCAAGAGGTCGGTCAGTCGCGAAGGGTTGCACACACTCTCTTCGGAGAGGCTTAACGCATGTTTATGCTTGTCGGCAAACCCAGATTATTCCCTGTCCAGGCCGACACCGGCCGGAACGTCGTGAGACTGTACCCGCCGTTTTTTCGACACTCCTCGCTCACCACCGAATTCGGGCCGTGCGTGTCGGATTCCTGCCCCGAAGGGGCCGCAACAAACCAGCCTGGGGCAACGCCCCAGGAACGAGGTGACATTCACCTCCTCGCCGAGCCCTGAAAGGGCGACACACGCCGAGCCAAGGGCGTCCGCTGTAACGCCCTTTCAGGGCTTGATTTCTGGGGGCATTTCGGTTCCCGGGGCGTTGCCCCGGGCTAGTTTGTTTGGCCCCTTGGAACGCTGACGAAATAACTCCCATGCCAAACGCTTTTCAAGCCTTGAAACGTAGAGCGAGTGACGGGGAAATCGGGAAGTTATTTCGTCAGCGTTCCTCGGGGCAGATCGCGGTGGTGTCCAGCGAGAAGTCTCGTTTTTTCCCTCTCTCCTATTACCTGGAGGCGCGGCTCCTCCCCACGGCTGAAGCCGGGGGTCTCCGCCGCGACGGAATCTGATGAGGAGCTACACGCCGATGGCCAAGAAGCAAGGGGGCAAGGTCGTGCCTGCAACCGCAACCACTGCAACCACCGAGGAAGTCCGGGCCGTGCGTCTGGAATTACCTCTGAGCATGCACAAGCTATTCAGGGTCGAGGCGGCGAAGGAAGACAACAGTATGGCGGCCATCGCCAGGCAGTTGGTCGAGGAGTGGCTGGCCAAGCGGAAGACGGGAGGGAAGTGACCATGTCCACGATCACGGCGGATCCGGCATGGGTCCCGTCATCGCCCTACCGGTTGACCGTGGCGCAATACGAGGCGTTGATCGAATCCGGTGCTGGGCAAGAGAGACCGAGTCCAACTTATCAACGGGATTCTGGTGGCCAAAATGGTCCATAATCCACCCCACGCGACCTCCTGCGATGCGGCGCACGCAATGCTCGACGCCATCTTGCCCGATGGCTGGTACCTGCGCCCGGACAAGCCGATCGACATCCCGACGGTCAACATGCCCGAACCAGATCTCAGCGTCGTCCGCGGGCACTATCAGGACTATGCGGAGCGGCACCCCAGACCGCGAGACGTCGCTCTGGTCGTCGAGGTGGCCACCTCCAGCCTGCTCGCCGATCGGGAGCTGGCCGTCGTCTACGGGCGGGGAGGCGTCGCGATCTACTGGATCGTCGACGTGAATGGTCGCCAGGTCGAGGTCTACACGCGGCCTGGCAAGAACGGTTACCGATCTCGCAAGATCTATGCGTCCGGCGAGTACATCCCGGTCACGATCGGCGGCCGGGCCCTCCCCCCGATCGCCGTCGATGACCTGCTCCCCCGGCAAGAGGCCAAACCCAAGGCCAAGGGCAGGCGAACAGGCGGCAAGAAATGATCGACCGCATCCGCCAGACCAGCGACTCCATCAGAGAAAGCTATGGGTTGGGCTGGTCCACCTCGGGGAAGAAAGGCCAAGGGGCCGATTCGATCATGCCGGGTCCCTGTGGCCATGGCGGAGCTTATGCCACAAACATGTGGATCGACCCCCAGCGTCAACTCATCACGATTTTCATGGTGCAGTACGCCGGACCAGGTGGGGAGAGCGAGAAGATGCGATCCGCATTCATGAAGGCGGCCGTTGATGCATTCGCAAGATGATGACGCCCGAGCGGCGCCGCAGGGCAACGGCTCGGAGGCGCCGGACTGGCTCGACCAGGCACGATGGTTGGCGGCAATGGCCGGAATCCTGTCCGGGCTGGCCGCCTTCGGAATCGGGGAGGCGACCTACAATCGCATCCCCGCCAAGAAAGTTGTGATGAACGTGCGGCCTGGGCTGCGCCGGCCATCAGAGTGGCGACCCCGTCGGTGGCGGACGTGCGGAACGGGGCGATCGCCTTCGGCGTGCTGGGCCTGTGCCTGGGCGGAAGCCTGGGGATCGCCGGGGGCCTGTCACGACGGTCGCGGTCGTCACGGTGAAGGCCGGCGTGCTCGGCTCGACGCTGGGCGCGGGTTTGTCCGCGGGCGTTTCACTCGGGTCGCTCAGGCTGTTTGCGGACGCACGCTGTCGCTCATCCGGATCATGGCTTCCTCATTTCCATGACCATGCACGGGCTGATCTGGGGCCTCGCCGGGGCGGCCGGCGGGCTGGCGTTCGCGGTCGGGCTGGGCCAGCGCCGGCTGCTCATTCGTGCCACGATGGCGGGTCTCACGGGGGCCGTGCTGGGGGCGTTCGCCTTTGGATTGGCCGGCGCCAGTCTCTTTCCCCTGGCGGACATGGGCGATCCGGTCTCGCCGATCTGGCCATCCCGGTTGATAGCCCGGCTCTGGGTTACCGCCGCGACCGCCGCGTGCATCATCCTGGTCCTGCCCAGGCCGCGCCGCGCCGAGGCCGCGAGCCCGGCGAGGAGGTCGCGGCGACGCCGATCATGAGGCCGCGGGAAACCGGGCCATCCCCGGTCGCGTCGAAACCTTCGAATCGCCCATTGACGGATGTTCATCAGGTCGGGCTCGGTCTGGTGGCGGGCCCCCAGACTCTTTCCCCTGCGCGTGCGCCGAGTAGGATTGAGGACAAATCGTCAACCGCGTTCTCAACAGGGAGCTGCTCCAGCCATGCCACGATCACGGTGTTTTCGGTCTTGCCTCGCCTTCGTGATGGTCGCAGCCTTCGGAATGGCGACGATCAATTCCCCGGTGCTTGCCCAGCTCTCGGGCTCGGGAGGATTCAGAACCGGGCTCCAACCCCAAACGCCCTTGTCGGGCGTCAAGCTCAAGGAACCTCTGGCCTCGCGCGTCTACCAGCGAGACGCAAACGGGCGAGCCGAGATTCCGATCGTCCTGGATGAAAACCAGAAGGACGCCAAGCTGCTCGATGCGTCCCTCGTTGGCCCGAACATCATGATGGGGATCAAGTTCGTCGACGGCAAACTCGCCGGCGTGCCGACCGGCGGGCCTTACACGATCAACTTCCGGGTCGAACACGAGAAGCGGATCAGCAACGGGACCGTTGGCCCAGTCTTCGTCGGCGACCTCTGGGTGCTTGCCGGACAGTCGAACATGGAGGGAGTCGGCGACCTGATCGACGTGACTCCGCCACACCGGCAGGTCATGATGCTCGGCATGGACGGCAAGTGGTCGCAGGCTGAGGAGCCACTCCACTGGCTGGTCGACTCGCCCGACCCGGTCCACTCGGGCGACCCCAAGACCCGTGCGGAGCGGTCGGCACAGACCCACAAGAGCCGGAAGAAGGGCGCTGGACTGGGATTGCCGTTTGCATCAGCGTTGGTGAACGCGACGGGGGTTCCGATCGGCCTGGTCGCCTGCGCCCACGGCGGCACGAGCATGGAGCAGTGGAACCCGGCCAAGAAGGATGAGGGGGGAAATAGCCTGTATGGCTCGATGATGCGGCAATTCCGCCTCGCCGGGGGCAAGGTCAAGGGCGTGCTCTGGTATCAGGGCGAGAGCGATGCCATGGGCGGAGATGCCTGGAAGTCCTACACTCAGGTCTTCTCCCACTTCATCGCCTCCGTCCGCTCGGATTTCGGCCAGCCCGAGTTGCCCTTTTACTTCGTCCAGATCGGCCGGTTCGTCCGCGCCGGCGACCCCAAGGGATGGAACACTGTTCAGGATGCTCAGCGGCTACTCCCGGAACGGGTGCCCAACACGGCCGTGATCTCGGTCATCGACCTGGAGTTGGACGACGCGATCCATGTCGGTACTCAGGGGCAGAAACGAGCCGGTCAGAGGTTGGCCCGGATCGCCGAGCGCGAGCTTTTCGGTCAGGTCGGGGCAACCACCCCGACGTTCGATCGGGTCACCAAGGGTTCCCCGAACACGTTGGTCGCCAAGTTCAAAGGGGTCAACATGGGCATGCCGGGCCCCTACCGCGGGCGTCCCATGATGGGCACGATGGGTGGCATGGGCAGTGCCGCCGGCATGGCGTCGCCGAACTCGGTCACACCGTTCAGCCTGGGAGAATCTGCCGGCATCGGCTTGAAGCCCGACCGGCACATCGGGGGGTTCTCGATCCGCAAGGAAGACGGCGGCGAGGTCCCGATGATCTTTGAGGCGTGCGTCGGCAAGGCGCGGGATACTGTGGTCCTGAAGCTCTCGGGCACCATCCCCCCGAAGTCGGCCCTCTGGTACGGTTATGGGATGGATCCCTACTTGCAACCTGGTCGATGGGATGGACATGGCCGTGCCCGTGTTCGGACCTATCCCGCTCGACGAGATCGGCGGCGCCGAGGCCACGACCACCGTGACCGCAGCTCCCGCCAAGCCACGAAATGGACCGCAGAGAAATAACCTCTCAGGTGGCCAATCCAGTAACAATAGTCCGATGGTCCAGGCCCTGATCATCACCGGGGACAACGTGGGGGCGCACAAGTGGAAGGAAACCAGCCAGGCGTTGAAGGAGATTCTCGAAAAGGACGGCCGGATCAAGGTTGACATCACGTCCACGCCGTCGAAAGACCTGACCCCGGAGAACATGGCCAGGTACAACGTGCTCATCCTGAACTATCGAGATACGGCGAATGGCCCGCCCGAGAGCCGGTGGTCGGATGCCAACAAGGAGGCGTTCCTCAAGGCCGTGTACGACGGCAAGGGCCTGGTCTCCTACCATTTTGGGTCCGCCGCCTTCGTCAAACCGAACTGGGCTGAGTTCGAGAAGGCCGTGGCCGGCGGTTGGCGGTCACAAGGAAACCATGGCCCGGCGCATGTCTTCACCGTGAAGAAGACCGACGTCAAGCATCCGATCTCCGAGGGCCTGCCGGCCCAGTTTGAGCACGCGACCGACGAGTTGTACCAGAACTCGATGCTCACACCCAACAGCAAGGTGCTGGCGACCGCCTATTCGGACCCTGGGAAACCGAAGGGTACGGGCAAGAACGAGCCGGTGATCTGGATCGACCACTACGGCAAGGGCCGCGTGTACGAGAACGTACTGGGCCACGACACCGGGGCGATGGCCGATCCGAATTATCAGAGCTGGCTACAACGAGGTGTCATCTGGGCGGCGACCGGGAAGTCGGACTGAACGGAGAGAGACGCGGCGGTGACTCCTCCCGGACAGCGTGACTACAGCACGGTGCACCTCTCGCGGCATGCGCTCGAGCGGTTCGTCGAACGGTTCTCGGCCGAACCGGACATGGCTGCCGGGGAGCTCGCCGGGCCCTGGCCCGGACGCGTCGCCTCGGGCGAAACCCCGAGAGTGGGGCCGTCGCCGTGCTGGCCATCTATCGCGGCCGGGTACTCGTGGCCATCCTCCATGAGGCCAATTGCCTGACCGTGTTGACCTGGAACCAGTTCGTTCCCCGACTCGCGGAGTTCGGCCGTAACAAGCTGCCCCGCAAGTGGGGCCTGCGCCTGTCGCCGGTTGATCGATCCGTCAAACCACGAAACGACCGAACCAATCGAGCGGGATCCGCCAGTCCTCGAATCCGACTGAGAGGATGTGAAGAAATCGATTCAGGATGACGAATTCCGAATTGCGAATGGATATAAAGCCTGATTTTAAAGGCATTTATGAATTCGCAATTCGCAATCTGGAATCCTTCATCGGATTCTTTCACAAGCACTGATTTCGCGGATTCACGAGCCATCGGCCTTGCCGTTGGGTGTGGGTGCGGGGATCGACTTGGGTGCGAAACCCAGGATGACGCGACAGGGGGCGTTTTCCAGGACGTAGCGGGTGTTGGAGGCGAAGGCGGTCGTATCACCGCGACGATAGACGCCGCGAAGGCTCATGAAGATGGCGTCGAACTTGCCCTCGACGGCGGCCCGGACGATCTCGGGACCGGCCTCACCGTGGGTGATGTGCCGCTCAACGATCCGACCGAGCTCGCGAGCCCGCTCGACCCCCCGCTCCATGATGTCTTTGGCCTCCTCGCTACCGTTGATGCCTTCCTCCGAGGATTCCTCCTCGACGACGTCGATCAGAGTCACCGAGATGGCCGGGTCGAGAAAGCTCATGACGGTGTCGAGGAAGTCGGCGCTCAAGGGGCTGCCGTCGTAGGCCAGGAGCAGGCGCTCGACGCCGTGCCAGCCCTTTCGGAGCTCGGCGAGGGTCCGCGCCGATTCCGCGGCGCCCGCACCGGCCTTGGGGATCTGGCTGCCGCCGGCGATGTCCAATCGCGCATCACGGTCCTTCCCCAGGACGCGGATCGACAGCGGCTCCGGCTTGGCCCCGCAGACGTTGAACCAGTAGAGGGCCACCAAATCGAGCTGGTCCTCCGGACGGTACTTGTTCGATGGCCCCATGATCAGCTCCTGGGCGCCGATCGTCTTGGCGGTCTGAGCCAGCGCATAGAACGGTTCGTTGGTGGGCACGATCAACGGTTTGACCGGCTTACCCGCGTGCTCGGCCAGGTTGACCACCGCGGTCAGGAGCTGCCGGTCGATATCGGAGATCGTCGGATGGAAGTCGTCCGAACCCAGGGGCAGGACGCTGGCGGTCATCACCACGACGTCGGTCGTCTCGGGATCGGTCTCCGCCAGGCACCGCTCGAGCATGCCCAGGTTGTAAGGCGACCGGATCGCCACGAGCTTGTGGTAGGGCTTGCTGAGATTCATGGCCTCGACGCTGAGCTGGTCGGACTGCTTTTGGTTGAACTGCTCGAGGTGCTCGTGATGCTCGGTCGCGACTCCCATGCGGCGGCGGTGCGCGTGCTCGCTGAGCCAGAAGACGAGGAAGAATCCCGCGGTGAAGGCGACTCCGGTGATCGTCGCCACCTCCTTTGTCAGCAGGTTGCAGATCGCGGCGACGGCTAGCACCAGGAAGATCAAGGCCATGCCGATCGGCCAGTCCACATTGCCGATGCGGACGTTCAGGGGGACTTCGAACTCGCGCGGATCCCGCCGCTTGAAACGGAGGATCAGCATCGACATCGACATGAAGACGAAGCTCCAGACGACGCCGAAGGCATAGGCCTCGCCCAGGGTCAACACATTGCCGCGGCTGCTGAGAATCGTGACGATCTGGAGGATGACCACCAGGTTGATCAGTCGCGAAGTCGTCCCATACTTCGGATGCGGCCTGAGGAACCAATCGGGCAGGACGCCGTCTTCCGAGACGCGGTTCAGCACGCCGTTCGAGCCGACAATCGCCGTATTGACGGCGCCGGAGAGGATCAGGGAGCCGACGACCACGACCAGGGCATTGAGGACCAGCCGCGCCCACTGCGGTCCGACGACGTTCATCGCCAGACCGCCGATCAGGTTGCCGCTGTAACGCGACATCCGAACGTCGTCCGGGATGATCATCACCGCGAAGAAACTGATCAGCGAAGTGAATAGCAGGCTGTAGAGGAACACCACGAGCGCAGGCGCGTTTGAAATTCTTGAGCTTGGGGCTCTCGACCTCGCGGTAGACCTGGGCCAGCGTCTCCTCGCCGCTCATGGCCAGGATCGAGTGGCCGAACGAGAGAAGGATGCCGATGACGCCGATCAGGCCCCACCAATTGATGTGCTCGGGCCGCAGCGCCTCACCCAGCCGCGTCTCGCCGATGAAGCCCAGGGGATCAACCTGCTTGCCGAACGGGTCGAGGATCGGCTTGCCTTCGACATCGACCTTCTTGGAAAGGTCGGGGGTCGGCGGAGGGAGATGCCGGGTTTCGGGTCGCACGGCCAGGGTCACCAGGCACCAGACGACCATGATGACCCCCATGATCGTCGTGGCCGCCATGATCCTCAGGGCCTGGTCGCTCGATTCGTGGATGCCCTTGGTGTTGACCCGCCAGAAGTAGAGCGTCACGCCGATCGCCAGCGCGGCGGAGATCCCGTTCTGGTGGGCCATCAGGTTGCTGCCGGGCCCGAGCTCGAACAGGTCGTTGAGCAGCCCGATGATATACTGCCCGGCGGTGACCGAGCTGATCGGGCCGGTGAGGATGTAATCGAACAGGAGCGCCGAGACCGCCAGCCTGGCGAACTTGCTCCCCAACGCCTCCTTGACGATCCGGTACACCCCGCCGCGGACGAACATCGAGCAGCTCTCGATGTAAACGCTCCGCACCCCGTAGCTGAACATCATGACGGCCAGGATGAACCAGGCGCCGCCTTGCCGATCTGAGACTCGACGATGCCGCCAATGTAATACGCCGTGCTCGCCAGGTCGCAGAGGACGATCGCCGCCGTCCGCCAGAACGAGATGAACGTGAACATCACGCTGGTCACGACGAGCACCTGGCCCGCCGTGGGACCTCGCCGCGGCGATCGCGGCCCGGACGATTTTCTGGATAAGTCGGAGTCGGAAGGATTCGGGAGAGAATCGCCAGCGGCCATCAGGATTGCGTTCCAGGAGACTCGATCGGGTTGGAACAACCAAATGGATGATTACATCGGACTTGCCGTACCGGCGTCAAGAGGCAGGGGGCGCCGTCGGGGTGTCCTGACTGCGCGATTGCTGGTTCATCCGCGCGCGATCCCGCCCCCGGTTACGATGACCATCAGGCCGACCACGTCAACCACGGCGTAGCCGATCAGGTTAAGCGCCTCCGAACGGAACCTGAGAGGTTTTCCCGCATTAACCTGGCCCGGCATGGCCTCCAGCACTCGATTGAGGAGGGACGTGACTTCGCGTCCGATTCCATGGAAGGGGCCGCCAATCATGAACGCTGGGGGGGCCATTCCGGTGAGCGAGAGGGTTCCCAGCGTCGCGACGAGCCCACCCAACATCATACCGATCAACGTCCTGTTCAAGGTGCCAGTATACACCATGATCGCGTACAAACCCAGGTTGATGGTGACGACGCTCAGGAAAATCCACGGGTGGAGCACGATGTCCCACTGGCCGAGCACCCGGCCCAGAAGCAGGTCCATCGCCGCCAGGATCGTCAAGCGCATCAAGGCCGCCGTGGAGAGTTTATTCCAGAAATGCATGATCGCGGCCCCAAGTGAAACGGCCAAGGAACGGAGTCATTGTGAGGGAATCGCCGGATCATGCTCGTATGGGACCGATTGAGTCTGACCACCTTCTCGCCCGCGTGCTCATCGGAGACGGCACCACTCGTCCAGCCGGCCGCCCGCCCAGATGATCGCCACCCCGAGGATGACCAGCAGGACGCCTTCGATCTCGGTCATGTGCCGGCTGATCAGTAGAAGGACCGTTGCAAGATCTCCGGCCGGATTCGCCAGGGACGCCCGCCAGCTCCCCAAACCACTTCGTGCGAGGTTTCCGAGCACGCCGATCTGGTCAACTCGGAAACTGCCCAGCCGGTAGGACAGCAGGTAATAGGCGCCTGCTGCGAAAACGGCCGCAACGCCTCCCAGCATCATCCCGACGATCCGGCTCTCCCACGACTTCGGTCGGACCAAAACGAAGAACAATCCCAGATTGCACGCCAGGACAACGAGCGTGACCGGCGGCATCAAGACAAGGAACCAGACCTCATTGAACAGAACCAGCTCGAGCGCGAGCGGGACGATCACCCGCATGAGTGCTCCGGTTGACCACTTTCCGCTCGGAATTTGGATCATCAGGTTGAAACCAGTCGCGATCCGACGGTCGGGAAGACGGATTGTTCGGCATGGCGACCTGCGCTCTCATGGCGTTTGGGGCGGCCCCGCGTCGGCACCCACTCGGAATTGCGGAAGCTTGGTATCGGGCTCAACTGGGATCACGGCTGGCTCCGCGGCGGGGGCTCGAGCCGCCGGGCGACCTCGGCGGC
The DNA here is from genome assembly GCA_963842405.1 of uncultured Isosphaeraceae bacterium. Taxonomy (GTDB): domain Bacteria; phylum Planctomycetota; class Planctomycetia; order Isosphaerales; family Isosphaeraceae; genus CAVZRC01. The sequence continues at coordinate 140,909 of CAWJGW010000063.1, forward strand.
GACCGCCTCGGTGAAGCTGTCGGTCGATTCCTGAGCCGCCGAGGTCGCGGGTGCGGACCCCCTGGCGCAAGAGGTCGAGCGTCGCGTTCTTGACCGCCTGGCCGGCGCTGATCTCGCCGAGCTGGTAGAGCAAGCAGCGACAGGGCCAGGAAGATGGCGGTGGGGTTGGCCAGGTTCTTGCCGGCGATGTCGGGGGCCGTGCCGTGGGCGGCGTCGAACAGCGCGACGCGGACGACCGCCGCCGGGTCGAAGCCGAGGTTGGCGCTGGCACCGATGCCCAGCGAGCCGGCCAGGCCGCAGGCCATGTCCGAGAGGAAGTCGCCGTACTCGTTCAGGACCAGCACGATCTGGAACTTCTCCGGGGCCATGATGACCTTGCCCAGCAGGGCGTCGAACAGCTCGACGGAGTGGGGGACCTCGGGGAACTGCCCGGCGACTTCCTTGGCGACCCGCTCGAAGAGGCCGTCGGTCGCCTTCTGGATGGTGTACTTCGAGGAGCTGGTGACCCGCTTGCCCGTCTTGCGGGCGAGGTTGAAGGCATAGCGCGCCGCCTCGCTGACCGGCCGCCGCTCGACGATCCGCAGGCTGACGGCCCCGTCCTCGCCGATCATCCGGCCGGGGTCGTCGTAGGTGCCGCCCGTGGCGATCCGGACGATGTCCAGGTCGAGCTCGCGGCGGAAGTTGGTCGGGCACGCCGGGGATGGTGTAGACCGGCCGGTGGATGACCGAGAGATCCAGCCGGCGGCGGAGGATCGCGTTGGGGCTCTCCTCGGCCGTGGTCGTCGGATGCTTCAGCGCCACCCTCGTGGCCGCGATCGCCTCGACCGCCTCGTCATAGAGCGCCTTGCCGCTGCGCCCGGCGGTTCTCCAGCCTGAAATCCACCGGGATGAAGTCGAGCCGGATCGGCAGCGCCTCGGCCAGCCGGTGGATCGCTCGCGATAGCTCCGGGCCGATGCCATCGCCCAGGAGCTCGGTGACGGGGTAGGTCGGACGCATGAGGGACCAGGTCTCCATTGCAGTAGGCGGTGTCGATTGAGAGGCCATCTCTTCATGGCATTCACGGTCGCGGCGGGCTGGACCCGGCTCGACTTGGATCCGATGGTGGCCCCAGTCCTTAAAACTGCGGAGAGGGAGTTCCGATTGTACGAGCCAGTCCGCGAGACCGTCAAACCTGCTGCATGCGGCCCTGAACTCGGCCGATCCGCTTGGCAGCGGGCCGAGGCGAAGGGTATATTAAGGTGACGGGGATCGGCCCGCGCATGATTGGGACGGTCCCGCCAAGTTTTCGGTCTATTCCCCCTCGTCTATAACCAGCTCGACGAGTGGATCGTAGAGGCTTGCGCCGAAGTCGTTGCGGCGCCAATGGCCAGGTCTCCGACCACGGGCGGGAGAAGTCTGATGTCCACCGCGGGAAAAGTTCTTGTTGTTTTCGTGATGCTCTTCGCCCTGGGATGGTTGATTCTGGCTGGCGGAGTCGCCCAGCTCAATCGCAACGGCAACGAGGCTCTTCAAAAACTGAGCGACGGTCTCGAGAAGGCCCAGGCCGACCTCGAGACGGCCAAGCATGAGATCCTCGACTTCGCAGTCAGACGACTTCGGTTCAGGAGCAGATCGACCGCGATATCATCGTCCTCCGCTCGCGGCAGAACGATCTGGAGAACGCCCGCTCCCAGGTCGCCGAAAACTTGTCACGGTTGCAGTACCAACTCGCCACCGTGGAAGACACAATCAAGAACGGCCGCGCAGCACTCGCGGGCCGAAACGCGGAGCATCAAGAGGAAGAGAAAGCGATGGAGGGATTGAGAACGGAAGTCCAGGAACTGATCGCCGACAACAGCCAGCTCATGAGCCGGCTCAAGTCGCTCCGCGATCAGTTCCAGTTGACCTATCACACGAACGTCGAGATGCTCAACAAGAGATAGTGACCTGTTCACAGGAAGGCGACAGCGTGGGGATCGCGCCGACGTCCGAAGCACGGGACCATCCGGACTTCGGCGTAGAGGATGGATCGGCTCCGTCGAACAGCCAACGATCCGGGTGCCGGCCCCGCGGGCTGGATCGGAATCGTTGCCAACCAAGTCTCGGGAATGGGACGAGGCCGGCGGCTCGTCGAGGGGCTGGTCGCAGAGTTGCGAGACCGGGGCCTGGGCGCGGATGTCGCCTGGACGCCCGAAGAGCGATCGGCGCTGGTAAGCCGGGCGGCGGCCGCGGATGAGGCGTGCCGGTGCCTGGTCGCCGTGGGCGGCGATGGCACGGTCTCGGCACTCTTGAATGAACGGCCAGTTCGGCCGATCACGCGTGCTGCCGGCCGGGACGGAGAACCTCGTCGCCCGGCACTTCGGCCTGCGACGTGATCCCCGTTCGCTGGCCAGGACGATCGCAACCGGCCGGCCGATCCCAGTGGACGTCGGCCAGGCCGAAGGCCGGCGATTCCTCCTGATGGCCGGCTTCGGATTCGACGCCGAAATCGTGTCCCGACACCATCGGTCACGCGTTTCGCGTTCCGGCGGCGTCCGGCCCACCCATCGGATCGCCTACGTCGAGCCGATCTTACGCTCGAGCTTTACCTACCGGTTCCCGGCGCATCTCCGTGCGGATCGAAGATCCCGGGGCCGAGGAGGTATTGCGCGGGACAACGGTCTTTGTCTTCAACCTGCCCCGGTACGCCTTGGGGCTGCCGTTCGTCCCCATCACTCGCGAGGATGACGGCTGGCTCGACCTGGTCATCTTCCGCAACCCGGGACCGTTCCAGGCCTTTTACTACTTGTGCAAGGTCGTCTGCGGCATCCATCTCAACGATCCCGGCGTGTTCCATCGCCGGGTACGGAAGGTGGTCGTGACGGCTGACGAACCGATTCCCGTTCAACTCGACGGCGACCCAGGCGGCTACTTGCTGCCACACGGCTCAGACCAGCCAGCCGACGGCTCGCCGGCTCGCCTCCGGCACGCCGGTGGATCTCGAGGACGCGCCGCCGCAACTCCACCCCTCCGAATGGAACATTGAGATCCTCCCGTCCGCGCTTGAGGATCCTCGCCCATGCCCGACACGGCGAGCGGCCGGCCCAGACCTCGCTTGCCAGCGACCACGTGGCGTGATCCAATTCTTTGGTCAGCGATGGGTCATACCCGGTAGTCTCGAGTCGGTGCCGAGCCTTGCCGCTCTCAATGCCTTCCTTGAGCAGGGCCACAACTGCACCATGCCTCACGACTAATGACCGAAGAGGGGACGAGTCACAAAGGACTAATGACTAATGACTAATGACCAAACGAGCAACCCGGTCCAGATCGGCCCGGTCCGGATCGGCAAGGATTGTCCGCTGGCCTTGATCGCCGGCCCATGCGTGATGGAACCAGACGGCATGACGCAACGGATCGCGAGGCATCTGGCCGAACTCTGCGGCTCGATGGGGGTCCCCCTGATCTTCAAGGCCTCGTTCGACAAGGCCAACCGGACATCCGGTTCGAGTTTTCGCGGCCCGGGACTGGTGGAGGGGATGAGGATCTTCGATCAGATCAAGTCGGAGACCGGCCTGCCGGTGACGACCGACGTGCACGAGACGATCCAGGCCCAGCCGATCGCCGAGGTGGTCGATTTACTCCAGATACCCGCGTTCCTGGCGCGTCAGACCGACCTGCTGGAGGCGGCGGCGGGGACCGGCCGGCCGGTGAACGTCAAGAAAGGGCAGTTCATGGCCCCCTGGGAAATGAACCAGGTCGTCATCAAGCTCACTCAAGGCGGGTGCCGACGGGGTGCTGCTGACCGAGCGCGGTACGACGTTCGGCTACGGCCGGCTGGTCAACGACTTCCGGGCCATTCCGCAGATGCAGTCAACCGGCGCGCCGGTGGTCTTCGACGCAACGCATTCGGTCCAACTGCCCGGTGGCGCGCCCGGAGGCACGGCCTCCTCCGGCCAGCGCGAGATGATTCCCACCCTGGCCCGCGCGGCCGTCGCCGCAGGCTGCGACGCCCTGTTTCTCGAAGTTCACCCGGACCCGGACCGAGCCCTGTCCGACGGCCCGAACTCCTTGCGGCTGGACGACTTGCCGACTCTGCTCGCGACCTGTCTCCGGATTCGGGCGGCCGTTACGGCGTGAGATCGACCGGGCGTGGCACCCGCAACCGCCAAGCGAGTCCGAGAACAGTGCATCCGATTCTCGCCGAACCTTCCCGCGGGATTGGTCGTAAGGTGAGAAACCGATAACGACATGGGCCTGGTCTCGCCGCGCGCGGAGAGATGTCGCACAGATAGCAAGCATCGATCGAGGAGTTCAGGCGACTCCCGACGCGTCCGACCCGCATCGCACCCGGGATCATCTGGCCGGTGCGGGCCGAAGCGGCCCTTGAAATTCCGCTCGGAATACGACAACCCATAACTTCAACGAAAACCGCCGTCTTCGCCGCGCCGATTCCGCACGCTTGGCCGCCGTTGACCATTCGGCGCGGCTGTGCGGATCGTCCTCGAAACCGTCGGCGACGGATCAACACAGGAGTCTTCCGGCCTTGAATCGTCGTATTGTTCTTTGGTGTGGACTGTCGGCTGTCGGCCTTGGCCTGACGCTGCTCGCCGGTCACGGCTGTGATTACTCGCCGACGATCTCCGTCGATGGGACGGGGGGCCGGTATACGGCCCCAGTCCTTCCGAGCCGGAATGGCGACTCGCCCAGATTGGGCCTATCGGCCAAGAGCAGCCGCAGCGAGCATCGGTCGGCGGAGGAGCGCAAAGCGATCCTGGACAGCTCCATTACCCTGATCCAGAGAGCGGCGCTTCAGCCGGGTGGCGACCACTTCAAGCAAGCCGTGCAGAAATTGAACCAGTACTTCGACGGGACAGATCCGGCCGAATACCTTCTGGATTCCGCCGCTCGAGAATACCTCGCGACCCAGTTGCCGCCGGCCATGCTCAAGAATCTCGAAAACCCGGTATGGGACGAACGCTCCGACACGCGCCATATCGAAGACTGCATGATGTATTACCGAATCGCGACCCGCGTGGCGGGGAACGGCGAGAATCTGGACCGGGTCCGCCGTGTCTTCGACTGGGTCGTGACACAGGTCCAGTTGGTGCCGGCCGGCACGCTGGGAGCGGGGCAGCTCGGGCAGGCCTTTGCCAGGCCGTATGACGTGCTGCTCCGGGGCATGGCCACCGAGTCCGAAGGGTTCTGGGCCGAGCGTGCCTGGCTGTTCATGGCGATGTGCCGCCAACTGGGCATCGACTCGGGATTGCTCACCTACACCAAGGGAAATACGGTCGAGCCGATTCGTCTCGAAGATCGGGGGAACAATCGACCGCAATACGATCGCGGTGGATACTCGCCGGACGACCGAAAACGCCCATCATCTGGATCTGCGCCGTCTTGATCGATGATCGCGCGTATCTGTTCGACGCCCGCCTCGGGCTGGAAATCCCCGGTCCCGGCGGCCAGGGTGTGGCCACGCTCGCGGACGCCATCGCCGACCCGTCCATCCTGGAACGGATGAACATCCCCGGGCAGGCACCCTACTTCACCAGCCGGGCCTCCTTGCTGGCCAGCCCGACCAAGATCGGCGTTCTGATCGATTCCTGGTCGGGCTACTCGATGCCCAAGATGAAGTTGCTCGAACGCGAGCTGTCCGGCCCGAATCGGACGATCCTCTATCGGAACCCGGCCGAACAGCGCGACCACTTCACCCGGGTCCTGGCCCCTCATCACGGGGCCGTCTCCTTCTGGAGACTGCCCCAGGAAGTCGAGGCCCGGCTCTTCAACGATCCCCGGTTCGTCCAGTCCATCCAGTACTCCCTCTTACTTTTCCGGTCCGAATTCCCGCTTCTCTATGCCCGGATCAAGCAACTCCGCGGCGAGCTGGATGAAGCCGTCCAGGATTACGTCAGGTTCCGGTTCGCGGAGAATCTGCCCCAGGTCAATAACAAGAAAATGATGATCCCGAAACAGATCCAGGAGGCGCTGAACGTCTACGCAACGTATTACCTGGGGCTGGCCCACCTCGAGCGGAAGAACCTCGACCAGGCCGAGCTGATGTTCCGCATGACCCTCGACATGCTCCCCGAGCCCAGCCCGAACCAGCCTTCCTACAACATGTTCCGTTGGGGTGCCAATGCCAACCTGGGCCGGATCTACGAGGCCCGGAAGAACCACCGGGCCGCCATTGGCTATTACACCCAGAACGACCCGACCGTCCAGTACGTGGGTAATCTGCTGCGCGCACCGCAATCTGGTCTGGGACGATCCCATGTCCGTCCCCCCCGATCCGCTCCCCCGCGCCACCGATCCGAAATGATTCCAGCCGAGGCCAGTATTTCCAGGTTTCCCGAGTCCGCCGATGCCGAGAGCGATGACGCCGTTCGCGGTTCAGTCAGTCGGCTCACGTTGGAAATCCGGTGGATCGTCCGCGGCTCCGGGAGAATCCCGCTCGTGGGATTTTGTTCTCCTGGACACGGATCATGTCCCACTCCGGCGGCAAGATCGCCCAGGTGGTGATGACTTCGAATCCGACCTTCTCCCGGCGACCGTTCGGGTAGCCGGAAATCCGCGCAATGCGCTCCGCTCGATGACTCATCGAGGAGACGCGCCGGGAGGCGTTTACCCACACGGATCCCGCAGAAACGACCGTCCAACGAAACCGGGAAGACCGATCGCCCGTGTTTTGCCGGGCGTGCCGATTGGGAAGCTGGCGGTGGCAAAAACGAGCCTCCACCTGCACCCGAGATGGGCATCCCTACCCAGGCCCGAGGGCCAGTTACATGGGTTTCCGCAGATCTGAGGAAGATTCCGAATTTATTAGTAGTGCCGAGAGGAATTTTTGGGCAGGCTAGACAGGAGGACCCACTTTTTCTTATGAAGTATTAGGGGAATTTCCTTTGCAATCCCCCCGGCTCAACGGCAAACTGAAAAATCTTGTTCATCCTTCCTAAACTGGTGTAACTCCCGAGGGTCGTGTTCCATCGAGGTGCAAGCGTCTTTCGACTGGATCTTCCTTCCAAAGGAGGAAGGCGCGTCTGCAAGGTGCCTCTCTCGTCATGATGCTGCCGGTGCGCGTAGGCGTGCTCCGGGCACGAGAGGCCGATTTCGAGATCTGGCCGCCTGATTTTGGACGGCGGCCAAGTTGAAGTAATCAGCGCAACGCATCAGCGCGGGCCTTCGATCCGAACCGACCGTATGTCTGTGGGTATCTTCATCGTTTACACCGCTTAGCCGGATAGAGCCAATCGATCTGTCAGCCAGCCCATCGCAGGGCCGGGGCAGATGGGACGAACGACAATCGGGACTTCCCCATCGGGTTGCGGCATCGACGCACTCCCGAGCGGTTTCGGTACAGAGAGCCGATACACGACGAATTGCATCGGGACTTCGGATCCAAGTCTGATCCAGGTTCGATTTTCAGAGTCATACAACACGGAGAATCCTCATGTCCTCTCGCCAGCGGTCCTTGCGCAGGTCCCGATTGCCGCTCAAGCGCATCAATCCGTCCGATCCTCGAAGACTTGGAAACGCGATTGGTACTTTCCTCACTGCCGATCGCCGTCGGTCCGACCCTGCCGCCCGGCAGCGACCCGGTGGGGGTTGTCCCGGCCCCAAGCCGGTGGTTTCCAACGGCAGCAACTCGGGCACCGTAGTTCTGACCCCGAACAGTCCTCCCTCGGCCGGGGCCCCCATCTTCGTCCCCCAGGTCGAGGTCTATCACGCACCGGGAACTTATCCGGCGGGCGATGTCCCGGACGCCAACGGCATTTTGCCCTACGCTAACGGGAATGCGACCCCGGGCGTTGACGGTTACGGTCCTCAACAGATCCGGGCGGCCTACGACGTGAACGACATCAAGTTCGGAAACGTCGTGGGTGACGGCGCGGGGATGACCATCGCGATCGTCAACGACTACGACAATCCGAACCTCGTGGACAGCACCGCGGCCAACTTCGCCACCAGCGATCTCGGGGTCTACGACAGCTATTATGGGCTGCCGAATCCGCCCAGCTTCACGAAGGTGGGCCAGACAGGTGGTGCCCCGCCGACGGCCACCAATCCGGATTGGGAAGTCGAGGAGGCCCTCGACGTGGAGATGGTGCATACCATCGCGCCAATGGCCAGCATCATCCTCGTCGAGGGCGATGGCAGCCTGTTCCCCGCCGATCAGTACGCGGCGACGGTGGCCCCCGTGGTCTCGAATAGCTGGGGTTTGAATGCTCCTCCCTATTATGATTATGGTGGTGAAGTCCCTGGCGAGCAGATGTACGATCCGACCTTCACCGTCGCGAACGTGACTTTCCTGTTCTCCACGGCCGATCAGGCATCCCCTGGCGCATACCCCGCCTACTCCCCGGATGTGGTGGCTGTCGGCGGCACCAGTCTGTACACCAATTCGACCAACACAGTGAGCTACGAGAGCTCCTGGTCGTCGAACGGCAGCTTTGGGAAGCATTTTCAGCGGTGGCAGCGGTGGCGGCACCAGCACCGAAGAATCCGAGCCGGCATACCAGGAGGGTGTCCAGAGCACCGGAAAGAGGACCATCCCCGACGTCTCCTCCGACGGCAACCCCGCCACAGGTGTTGCCGTCTACGACGCGTCCAACGGCGGTTGGCAACAGGTCGGCGGCACGAGCGTGGCCTGCCCCACCTGGGCTGGCTACATCGCGATCGCCGACCAGGGACGGGCGCTGGTGGGTACAGCGCCCCTCACCGGATACAATCAAACTCTGCCGGCACTCTACAGTATCCCTTATACCGATTTCAATGATGTGACCGTCGGCCAGAACGCTTCTGATAATCTTTTATTCGACCAGTACCTCTACCGCGACGACGACCCCGGCTACCAAGCAAAACCGGGCTACGACGAGGTCACCGGGCTGGGTTCACCCAAGGCCGATCTACTGGTTCCCGACCTGGCCGCCTATGGAATCGGTAGCAAGCTCGCCGTCACGACCGAACCTCCAGCCTCCGTCATCTCCGGGGACGGCTTCGGCCTGACCGTCACTCTCGCGGATTCCTTCGGCAACACCGACACGAGCTATGATGGCACGGCCACGCTCTCGCTCTCGGCCAACCCCGGCAACGCCAGCTTCTCTGCCGTCACTGTCCCGATCGTCAACGGCACGGCGGTCTTCGATAACCTGAGCTTGACTCCGGTCGCCCAAGGTTATCAGTTCCAGGTCAGCGTCACGGGCTTCACTTCCCAGACAACCAGCACGATCAATGTCATCGCAAACCCGACGCCGCTTGCCGGGTCGCTCTACCCGGCGACGAGCGATGCCAGCCTCCGCTCCGCGATCGACACAGCCGACACCAACAGCTTTGCCAGCAACACCATCTACCTGGAGGCCGGAGCTTATACACTGACCAACGCGTCGCTCGGGCAGTTGGTCATCAACGACACCGCGAACGGCGTGTCGAGCAAGACGTTGACGATCATCGGCCAGGGGGCGGGCTCGACGATCATCGAACCGTCGCTCGACGCTGGGTTTGGCAGCCGTGTCTTCGAGGTTGTCAGCAAGACTGGGGCGACTGTGACGGTCGTCTTCCAGGACTTGACGATTTCCGGAGGCTATGCCGCGAACGGCGGCGTCCTCGGGGGTAAGGCAGCACTCGGTGGTGGCCTCTTGATTGATGGAGGTAAGGTCTCGCTGACGAACGTCGATCTGATCGACAACGTAGCCGGTGGGGCCGTGGGAGCGCTCGGTGCCACCGGCAGCAGGGGAGCCGCCGGGAAGACGGGGGGCGCCGGTGGGGCGGCCCGGGGCGGCGCGTTCTACCTGGCGGGCGGCGGTAACTTGAGCTTGAATGACACAGAGATCAGTCAAAACATCGCCTGGGGAGGAGTCGCCGGCTCCGGAGGCATGGGGGGGGAGGGGTTCGGCAGCGGCGGCAAAGGCGGCTCGGGCGGGGCGGCATCCGGCGGCGCTGGTTATGTCGCTAGCGGCTCGATCTCGGGCAGCAGCAACATCTTCCAATCCAACGCGGCCCTCGGGGGCAAAGGCGGTTCTGGGGGCTTCGGTGGTACCGGTTCCAAGGACAATCCCGGGGGCCGAGGCGGCAATGGTGGCGATGGCGGCTCCGCCGTCGGCGCAGGCATCCTGGTCGCCAGCGGCAGCATTGACCTGGGCGCGACTAGCCTCGACAGTAATCTGGTCCAGGGAGGCAGTGGTGGATACGGGGCCCTCGAGGGTGTAACCAAGGCCGTGACGTCCGACGCGGATTCCGAGATCATTGGCTTCAAAGGCGGCACGGCAGGCAACGGAGGCAACGCCGCTGGCGGCGGCCTTTACCTCTTTGGTGGGACAGTCAACCTGAGTGGGGGCAGCCACGGCTCGAACCTGGACTTGGGAGGGTCGGCTGGTATCTCCGGGAATCTCGCGTTGTACCTTTTAGGCTTCACATCCGGATACGGGGTCGGCTCGTCCGGATTCAGCGATGGCGGAGGCATTTACGTCAACGGCGGTTCGTTGACGATGGCGAATGTGGACATCTCGCGCAACATCGCCAGCAACGGCGGCGGGCTGGCCAACGGGACGTCCGGATCGGTCAACGCGAGCCATGGCGAGTTCTCGGGCAACCAGGCCAACTACGGTGGTGGCCTCTTGAACTTCGGCACATTCAAGCTCGACGGCGGTGTCGTCGCCGTCAACTCGGCCTATTCCGGAGGGGGCATCTACAACAATGGCGATCTCTACCTCACCGGTGTCAGCGTCATCAACAATACGGCTTACTCCGGCGCAGGCGGTGGCATCGACAATACCGTCGCGCGCTCCAGCGCCAGCAGCGTCACTCGCTCCGGACAAGTGCATGCGAGCAACCTCGACATCTCGGCGAACACGGCAAAGGTCAAAGGTGGCGGCATCTACAGCTACCAGGGTTCGTTGTCGATCACGGGCGTCAGTGAAGTCGAGTACAACAAGGTCGAATCCACCGGCACCAGTAAGGGCTCGAACACCGTCGGGATCGGCGGCGGTCTGGGCTTGAACGGCGGAACCGCCGGCATCAAGATCTCGATCTCCGGCGCCACCGTGGCTTACAACTCGGCCCAGTTCGGCGGCGGGATCTTCGTCTCGAACGGCAATGTTACGATCGGCGGAGGTACCATCACGGGCAACAGCGCCGTCAACGGCGGCGGCATCGACAATAACGCTTCGTTGACGCTCAACAACCTGACGATCTCGGGGAACACGGCCAGTTCCGACGGCGGCGGTATCGACAACACCAAATCCACCTCGCTTACGCTCGACGACGTGACGATCTCGGGCAATAAGGCCGGGGCCAACGGCGGTGGTATCTTCAATCCCCTCACGCTGACGATCGACAACGCCCAGATCGTGGGTAACACGGCCGGGCTCAGCGGCGGCGGTATCCAGAACTCCGGCTCGCTCACGGTCACGAATAGCACCCTCTCCGGCAATGTCGCCGTGGGCGTCGTCACCGGCAGCACGACCAGCGGCGGAGACGGCGGTGCCATCTACAACCTGGCCACCCTGACGATCGTCAACACGACAGCTCCTCCAGAATACGGCCGGCAACGGCGGCGGCCTGTTTATGGTCAGCGGGGCGAAGGTGGATGCCACGGGACTCACCGTCTCCGCCAACGAGCCACGATCCGGCGATGGCGGCGGCATCTTCGACCGCCGGGGCACCCTGACGATCAAAGGCGTGACGCTGACCGACAACGTCGCCGAGGGGACCTCCGCAACACGCGAACGGCCTGGGCGGTGCCCTCGATATGTCCGGCGGCAAGGTGACGATGGTGGCGGCAGCACCCGGGATCACAGTCGGCATCTTCGACAACTCCGCGGTCAAAGGCGGTGGGATTTACCTGTCCAGCGGCACGCTCACGGTCACTCTCAGCTCGAGCTCGAGAACAACACCGCGAGCCGTATCCGGCGGGGCCATCCTCAGCCTGGGGACCGTCGTGATCACGAACTCCGTGATCAAGACAACGTGGCCGTCGGCTCCGACGGCGGCGGCATCGACAACTCGGGCAAGCTGACGATCACCAATTCGACCTTCACGAATAACTCGGCCAGCGATGAGGGCGGGAGCATCCGCAACCTCGGCTCGGGCGTCGTGACGATCTCGCTCGAGCACCATCGAACTCAGCTCGGCTTCCTTCGGCGGCGACGTCGCGAACGCCGGTACGCTGACGATCACCTCCAGCACCGTCTCCAGCGGTTATGCGACGGCAGAATGGCGGCGGGATCTACAATGCCTTCGCCAGTGCGCTGAGTCTGACCAACTCCACGCATCGCCGAGAATTCCAGCGTGGCCGGCGGCGGCGGGATCTACTCGCAGGGTAAGCTGACGACGATCAACGCGACCATCGCGGATAACAACGGTGGCACGGGCAGCGGGCTGGACGTGGTCAGCGGCACCGCATTGCTCTACAACACGATCGTGGACAGCAACACGACCAGCGGGGGCACCGACGTCGCCGGCACGCTCGCCGCGGCCAGCTCGAACAACCTGTTCGGCTCCGGGGCCGACAGTCTCGGCGGGTCCACCAACCTGTTCGATGTCACGAACCCGGACCTCGAGCCCAACGGCTGGCGAACAACGGTGGCCCGACCCTGACCATCGCCTTGCTGACCGGCAGCCCCGCCATCGACGCGGGGGCCAACACCGATCGCCGGCCAGACCGTCCCGACCACCGACCAGCGCGGCGCCCTCCGCGGCGTCGCCGGGGATCAACGCCGGTGCGAACGTCGACATCGGCGCCTTCGAGGCCAGCTCCTCCTACCATGATCACCTCCGCCTTCGATTCGACCATTGATCGGCGGGCACTCTGCGCTCGGGCATCGAATGGGCCACCTACAGCACGAACGACAACCCCGAGAATCTCGCCCCGAATACCCCGGCCCCCAACACCTTGGTCTTCGATACCACGGGCACGTTCGGCATTCCCCAGACGATCACCCTGACTCTCGGTACGCTGGTGATGCCCACGACCCAGCCGGTGGCAATCGATGGCCCCGGGCGGCGGCTTGGTCACGATCAGCGGCGGCGGCATGATCCAGGTCATCAATGTTCCCCTGGGTGCGAACGGCCACCCTGGAGGGCATCACGATCACGGGCGGCACGGCACCAGTTCCGGCGGCGGCATCGAGAACAACGGCACCCTGTCGCTCGTCAACACGATCCTCAAGGGTAACACGGCCGGCATCGGGCGGCGGCCTCTCCAGCACCGGCCCGCTGTCGATCACCGGCGGCACCATCGAGGATAACTCGGCCACCAACGGCGGCGGTGTCGACAGCGTCGGCAGCCTCTACCTCGCCAATGCCACGATCGAGGGGAACTATGCCTTCACGAACGGCGGCGGCGTCGCCTACTCCGAGCTCATCGAGCGGCAGCGGCGGCAAGCTGACGATCACAGGGACCACCTTCACCGAGAACACCGCGCGTCATCCGGCGGCGGCCTGTATATCGGCTCCGGGGCGGTGTCGATCACCGGCGGTACGCTTTCGGGCAATACGGCCGATGGGCAGCGAGGTGGCGGGCTCTTCGAGAACGGGGGTACCCTGACGATCACGGGCATGGCGATCACGGGCAACTCGGCCGTGGCGAGCTCCGGCGGTGCGATCTTCATCTCCGGGGGGTCCATGACCGGAGTCGGCCTCACCCTCAGAACAACTCGGCCCCGATCGGCGGTGCGATCGCCAACGCCGGACAGGCGACGATCACCGAGAGCAAGATCGCCAATAACTCGGCCACCACCTCCGGCGGCGGCATCAGCAACGACGGCACTCTGGACCTTTCCAGCTCGACCACTCGCCTCCAATACCGCCAGCGGCAACGGCTTGGGCGGCGGCATTGCCAATAGCGGCACGTTCACGGTCGAGGACAGCACCCTCTCCAAGAACTCGGCCTCTCAGGGGGGTGGCATCTCCAACTCCAACGGCAGCGTGACGCTCACCAACACGACGATCGCCAGCAACACGGCCTCGACCGGCGGCGGCGTCTACAACGGCCGGTAGCCGTGATGGCGATCAACGTCACCATCGCCTACAACAGCGTCGGCACCAGCGGTTCCGCCGGCGGCGTCTATTCCAACGGCCAAGCCACGTTCTATAACACGATCGTCGATTCCAACACCACCAGCTCGAACGTCAAAGACGTCGGACGGCTCGAGTTCGATCGCTGGCTCCAACAACCTCATCAGTGTCGCCAGCCCGGACCTCGGCCCTCTGGCGAACAACGGCGGTCCAACGTTGACGGTCGCCCTCTTGACCGGCAGTCCCGCCATCGATAAGGGAGCCTACTACTTTCACCGGCGGATGACCGCTCCGACCACCGACCAGCGCGGCGCGCTGCGAGGCGCGTTGGGGATCAATGCCGGTGCGAATGTCGACATCGGTGCCTACGAGGCCAGCTCGTCCTACCTGGTGGCCACGGCGGCCGACACGACCCTCGACCGGCACCCTTCGCTCGGGGGTCGCCTGGGCCAACGTCAGCACCAATGACAACCCCGAGAATCTCTCCCCGAATATCCCTGCCCCCAACACGGTCCAAATCAGCACGGTCCAGCCCATCGGTCTCTTGTTGCCAAGCTCGGCACCCTCGTACTGTCGAATACCGCGACGGCCGAGGCGATCGACAACACCAGCGGAGCCGCGGTCACGATCAGCGGCGGCAACGCGGTCGGAGTGTTGCAGGTGAATTCCGGCGTGACGGCAAGCCTCGGCAACCTGACCATCACGGGCGGCTCGGCGACCACGGGCGGCGGGATCAACAACGCCGGCTCGCTCACCCTTTCCGGCACCACCATCTCGGGCAATTCCGCGACCGCGGGCGGCGGGATCAACAACACCGGCACCCTGACCTGGGCACTCGACTTGACGGTTGACCCGGATCAGTGATTTCGGGCAACTCGTCCTCCGGCTCCGGCGGCGGTGTCCTCGACACCGGCAGCCTTACCCTGAACGACTCCTCGATCACGAATAACACCGCTGATTCGGGTGGCGGCATCTCCGTCGGGGGCACCTTGACCGTCTCCGGCAATTCCCAGATCACGAACAACACGGCGACCGGCACGGGCGGCGGCATCGGTGTCGTCTTCACCGGCACGCTTACCGTGACCCAATCGACCATCTCGGGCAACACGGCCGGGTCGGGCGGCGGGATCGCCAACGCCGGCACCCTGACGTTGTCCAATGCGCAGATCCTGACCAACTCGGCCAGCACGGGATCTGGCGGCGGGCTGGATAATGAGCCGGGAGGCATCACGACGGCCACCTACTCGACCGTGCAAGGGAACACCGCCCAGTCTGGCGGCGGGATCGATAACAATGGAACGCTGACGATCACGATCTCCAGCATCGCGTCCAATACGGCCGGGGCTAACGGCGGCGGCATCAGCGAGGAAGCGGGCTCCACCCTGACGCTCACTAACTCCACCGTGAGCGGGAACTCGGCCGCCGGCACTGGCGGCGGCCTCTCCGATGCCGGCACCGCGAGCTTGAGCAATGCGACCATCGCCGCGAACAAGGGCGGCAGCGGCGGCGGCATCTTCAGCACGGGGACACTGACGCTCGTCAACACCACGATCGCCGCCAACAGCCTCTCCAGCGCGGCGGTTCGGGTGGCGGGCTGGATGCCAGCCAGGGGACGGCCACGTTGTACAACACGCTCGTCGCCTCCAACACGAACGCGAGCGGTAAGGCCAACAATGCCGTCGGCTCACTGGCCCCGACCAGCGCGAATAACCTGTTCGGCGTCGGGGGCTCCGGCGGGCTGAGCACAATCGATGGCAATCTGATCAATGTCGCGAACGCCGACCTGGGAATCTTGGCGTATAACGGCGGCCCGACTGAAACCGTCGCACTGCTGGCGGGCAGCCCGGCGATCGACGCCGGGGACCAACACGATCTCCGGTGTGACCATTCCCGCCACCGACCAGCGCGGTGCGTTGCGCGGAGCGGCCGGTCTCGACGCCGGGGCCAACGTCGACATCGGCGCCTACGAGGCCAGCTCCTCGTACCAGGTCAGCACGGTGACCGACTCCACGAATGTAGGGACCCTCCGTGCCGGCATCCAGTGGGCCAACCTCAGCACCAATGCCAACCCGGAGGCCATCGCGGCCACCACGGCCAATAACGGGGTCGCTCCGCCGAACACCGTTGTCTTCCCGACCTCGGGCAATTTCGCCACGCCCCAGACGATCACGCTCTCGCCGGCCCCTGGCCTGGGCACCATCGTCGTATCGAACGCCAACACGCCGGTGTCGATCGACGGGACCGCCTCGAACGGCCTGACGATCAGCGGCGGCGGCGCGGTGGGCGTGATCTCGATCGCCAGCGGCACGACGGCCATCCTCTCGGGCTTGACGATCAGCGGCGGCCAATCCACTTCCGGCGGTGCCATCAACAACGCCGGCAAGCTCACGGTCACCAACTCGACCCTCACGGGCAATTCGGCCGTGACCGGCGGTGCGATCGCCAACTCGGGGACACTGATCCTCACCAGCTCCACACTCAACGCGAACTCGGCGTCCGCCGACGGCGGCGGGATCGCGAACCTGGCGAGCGGCATCCTCACCACCACGAATGACACCATCACGGGGAACACGGCCGCCGCCGGCGGCGGCATCTTCAATGCCGGCAAGCTGACCGCGGTCAATACGACCATCGTCTACAACATCTCCAGCGGCAGCAGAACCGGAGGCGGGCTGGATGCGTCGGCGGGCACGAGCCTGTTGTACAACACGCTCGTCGCCAAGAACACGGACGGCTCCGGGAACAACGCCCCGGCTGACGACGTGGCGGGCACGCTGTCCACCTCCAGCGCGGACAACCTGTTCGGCACCGGGGGCTCCGGCGGGTTGACCACATCCGGCGGCAACCTGATCAATGTCGCGAACCCGGTCCTCGGCACCCTGTCAAACAATGGCGGCCCAACCCTGACCATCCCCTTGCTCCCGAACAGCCCGGCCATCGGCACCGGCAGTTCGGGCCTTCCCGGGACGCCAACATCGACCAGCGCGGGGCGTTCGCGGCGCGATGTCCCGCCGTGACGTCCATCGATATCGGCGCGTTCGAGGTCAGTTCGTCCTACCTGGTCACCACGCCCTCGGACTCGACGATCCCTGGTACGCTACGGTCCGCCGTCAACTGGGCCAACGCCAACACCGGCACCAGCCCGATTTCCATCAGCTTCGACACCAAGGGGGCGTTCAGCGTACCGCAGACCATCACCCTGACGCTCGGCACGCTGGACCTTGACCGAGACCGCGGCGCCGATCACCATCGAAGGGCCGGGCGCGACCGTCGTGACGATCAGCGGTAACGGCGCCGTCGGGGTCTTCTCGGTCGCCAGCAATGTGACGGCGACGTTCACGGGCCTCACGATTGCCGATGGGTCGGCCGCTACCAATGGCGGCGCCATCGGCAACGCGGGGACGGTCTCCATCGCCAACTCGGTGCTGACGGACGATTTCAGCCAGTCCGGCTCCGGCGCCGGCATCGACAATACGGGGACGCTCTCGGTCACCAACACCGCCTTCACGAATGATGTCGCCTCCTATTACGGCGGAGCCATCTACAACAACGGTGGCACGACGACCGTCTCCAACTCGAACTTCGTAGGCAATTCGACGATCTACGGCCTCGGCGGGGCCATCGATAATCAGGGCGGCGCACTGACCGTCACCGGCTCGACGTTCCAGGGCAACTCGAGCTTCAAGGGGGGTGCCATCTTCAACAGTCTCGGCACGGCCTCCATCACCGACACGACCCTCTCAGGCAACACGGCCTACCAGGGCGGAGCTCTCTTCAACGACGGTAGCACGTCGGGCACGGGTACCATGACGGTCACCAACAGCACGATCGCCAACAACGCGGCCTTCCAGGGTGGCGGCATCTCCAACAACTTCGGTGGCACACTGACGATCGTCGATAGCACCATCGCGAACAATTCGGCCAACCAGTACGGTGGTGCCATCGACAACGTCGGTACCTTGACGACCATCAGCGCTACGATCGCCTACAATATCGTGTCGACCAGGGGGCACCGGCGGCTGGCATCGACGTCTATGCCGGCACCGCCGCCTTGTACGACACCATCGTCGTCCTCAACACCATCGGCACCGGCACGGGTGCCGTCGCCGACGACATCACCGGCTCGGTCTCCTCGGCCAGTGCGTACAACATGATCGGGGTCGGCAATCTGACCAACGGCGTCAATAACAACTTGGTCGGCGTCACGAGCCCAGGTCTGGCGGCGGGTCTGGCGAATAACGGTGGTCCCACCCAGACCATCGCGTTGCTTGCCGGCAGCCCCGCCCTCGGTGCCGGCAGTGCGACGATCGCCGGGATCACCGTGCCGACGTACCGATCAGGCCGGCGCCAGCCGGCCGACGTTCAAGTTCGACATCGGAGCCTATCAGTCGGCACTGCTCCCGATACCAGTTACCTCGACGGCATCGGCAAGCTCGGTCTTTTCGAGCTCCACCTCGAATCCAACACTCGCCAGCGCCATCGTGGCCGCGCCCAGCACCAGTAGCAGCCAGCCGACTCCGGCGATTGTGACCAAGTCCAGCCCGTTCAAGGGGAGGCATCTCAGCACCAAGAAGCATGCGACTGCAAAGAAAGCTGCGGCGGACCCGATCGTTCATCACCCGGCAAAGAAAGCTGCGGCGCACCCGGCCATCCATCACAAGGTTCACACCGTCTCGGTCAAGAAGAAGGCCCCGAGCGTCCGGATCGCCAAGCACCGTTAAGATCGTCTGGGAGGCCGTTCGATAACCACCTGACTGAGGAGGGCTCGAACGGCCTTCAACCCCTTCCACACCGGTCCGATCAAGACCCGTGAGATGGCTGTGAATGGCCATCGATGGCAAGAAGAACGGCTTCGAGGCGATGCGATGTCCGGGCTAAGCGGTGCACCGGGAGAAGTAACTCGTGCTTCGATTGTGAATATGAGCACACGTCTGGGAAGTTGGCCTAATGCCTTGGCCAGATGAAGTGCGTTGACCAGCCCCAGGTCATGAGTACCGGAAGGAATGCAGGCGCCGAGCTCGGGGCAGGGCCAGTCGAACGATCGGATCGTCCCGGGCCGGTCGGCCGGCGCGGCCGCATCGATGATGATCGCCAGCTCCTGCCCTGCCAGACACTCCAGGAGCTCGATTCCGCCCCGGACCGGGTCTCACGCCGACGGGCCGCCCGGGTCGAGCAGCTCGTCCCAGCTCGAAACGTCGAGGATGCGGTCGATGAGGTCGTGCAAGCGATCGAGGTCGCCAATCGTGGCGATGGTAGCCTCGATCCGTGGGTCAGGCGGTCCACCGCGGTGAACATCTTCGGGGGGCGTCGTCTCGCGATACCTTGGGGGAAACGGAATGAATTCCGTTCTACAGCGAAGAGCCTGTCGGTAGAACGGAATTCATTCCGTTGGGCCGCAGGCCCGCTTTTCTACTCCCGAAGATGTTCACCGCTGTGGTCAGGCAGTCCCAGAGCAGATACCGGAGGCGACGGAGCCGCGCCGGGGCTCAATCCTCCAGGCCCAATTCCTGGAGCGAGTGTGCCTCCAACAGCACCAGGGCCAGCTCCTCGAGCCGCTCGGGGCTCAGGCTCTCGAGGCGCTCGTGGACACTGGGACTCAACGGACCGAACCGACCTTGAAGCTGCTTCTGGAGCATCATCCGCAGGCCTTGTTGCAGGCCTTGTTGCAGGCCTTGTTGCAGGCCTTGTTGCAGGCCTTGTTGCAGGCCCTGTTCCAATCCCGCTTGCACGCCCTTCTCAAAGGTCGTCACCGCCATGGTTTGGGTCCCCTGATAGCGCTCGGTCCGAAGCAGCGCTTCCAATTCCTGCGCCTGCGCCTCGTCCAGCGTACTGTATGCCTCCAAGCAGTCCAACAATAGATACCGGCGATAGTCATTCTCCCGCGCCTCGGCCAGCCGCCGCAAGGCCTCCGCATGCACCGCCGCGCGCCGCGCCGGCGGCACGTCCATCAAGGCCGTCAACGCCACGCCCAGGAGATGCTCCCCGGCCACAAACTGCTCGCCCTCGAGACCCGGCAGCCCCACGTAGGCATACTCAAAGGACAGCAGCCGATGGTCCCAGTATTTCTCCTCATAAACGTCCCAGCCAGTCCCCTTGAGCCCCACTCGCAAATACAGCGCGATCGGCAAGACCGGCAAACCGTACTGACGGCGGAGCTGCTCGTAATACGAGAGCATCCGGGGTCGGAGCACAACCACCGTGTCCCGGGCTTCGATCTCGACATGGATCAAGGTCAGCCAGCAGTCGGCGGGCTCTCCCGATGACGCGACCGGCGGCGGTACGCCGGGACGCAGGGGCAAGCGGGCGACCAGGTCGAGGACGCGGCGCTCTCCCCGAGGCGGATCGGTGAAGACTTCCTGTTCCAGCCAATCGACGCGCGCGAAGTCGAAGCGGTCGGCCCAGTCAGGGAAGAAGACCTGGAAGAACTCGGCGAAGAACGCTTTCAACAACACTTTGAACCGTTGATCGTGGTCAACCATGGCAGACCCCTATGCCGGCGCATCAGGCCCGTCTTCAAGCCGCGGTGCCCAGGCGCGGAAGACAGGCCATGGCTTGTTGCATCCATTCTATGGTGGAATTTGGGGGCGGAGGAGGCCACGCAGCTCCCTCACCCGGCCGGGCCGGCTCCGGCTGCGGCTGGCTGGGCTCCGCCCCGCGGCTCCGCCGCTCGGTCGGCCGAGCCTGCGCCAGCCCGGCGGAACTCGTCCCTGGGTTCAGTGGACGGACTGGACTCGGGCGAGGCGAAAGCCCACGACGCAGTCCCGGTTCTCCGGCCTGTTCCAGTCGCGGAACGCCGACCGGGCGCCGCGGGGTGCCGTGCCAGCACTCGCTGCGGAACACCCGGAACGAGGCCCCATCAGCCCCCGGCGGATCATTTACCGGCGACCGCCTGTAGTAATCGGCCGCGTACCCGTCCGAACACCACTCGAAGACGTTGCCGTGCATGTCGAACAGCTTCCAGGCGTTCGGGTGATACCGTCCGACCGGCGCTGTGTAGACAAAACCGTCGTGCGCCGCGATCGCCCAGGTCCAGTTCGGGTTCTTTTCCTTGGCCGTCCCGTCCGCGATGTTTCCTACGGTTGCCAGCGACTCCGGATCGTCGCCGCTGGAATACTTCGTCGTCGTCCCCGCCCGGCAGGCGTATTCCCACTCAGCCTCGGTCGGCAGGCGATACGTCGTCCCCTCCTTGCGGCTCAACCACGCGGCGAAGGCGACCGCGTCGTTCCAGCTCACGTTGACCACCGGATGCTCGTCGGTTTGCTCGAAGCCCGGATTCTGCCAGGTGTACTTCGGGTCCAGCACCCACTCCCCTGCTTCGTTCAGGCCAAAGCCCCCCTCGCCATTCGTCTCCGCCTCGGTCCGGAAGCCGGTATCGTTCACGAACCGGCGGAACTGGCCGCGGGTCACCTCGGTCGCGCCCAGGTAGAACGGCCGGGTGATCCGCACGCGGTGCTGCGGCTTCTCGTCATCGGAGGCGTCCTTATCGTCGTGAGTTGAGCCCATCAGGAACTCACCGGCCGGGATCAACTCGAACTTCATGCCGATGGTGTTGGTGATGGCCCGCCTCGCATCGTAGATTGAATCCCTCAGGGCCTGGACCCCGGCATCATCCGGGGCGAGTTTCCGCAAGTTGTCGAGCGAGGCTAACGCTTGGGCGCGATCCCCCGACCGGTTGAGGTTCTTGATCCCCGAGAGGAGAGCGTTGACGTGCTCTTTCACCAGGACGCGGACGTCGGCATCTTCGGGCACCAGCTTTCGCAGGTCGGCCAGGGCCGACAGGGCTTCCTCGGCCTGGGATGCCCCGGGCGCCAGCGTGGGATTGCCCTCAGAGCCATCGGTCCGCCAGACGGGAAACGTGACAATCGCCCCCAGGAAGATCGCGACCGCCGCGGCCACACCCGCCCGCGTCCCCACGCCGCTCCCCGACCGCGACGCCAGCGCCCGCCCCTGCGCCGCCATAGAACCGCGCCGATGAGAGAACATGAAAAGTCAACTCCTTTGTCGCGGCGGATTCCCCTGCCTTTAGGCATGAGGAGGAGCCGCACCCCTATTGACAAAAATGACGGAACTCTGGGATTAGGACTTGGTCGGATGTAGGCGGTTGTGGGCCGCGAAGCCGCCCACGTCAATTGCCGCGGAGCGTCTCCGCCTTCCACAGATAGACGTCGAACTCGCCCAGCTCCGTATCGACCACGATCTGCTCGTCCGGCTTGATGTCGGCCATCCGGTGCGCGACCGAAATGACGCGCACGCCCGGCGGCAGCTTCCGGAGTTGCGGCAACAATTTGGCGTTGAGCGCGGCAGCAGGTAGAGCGTGACGAGGGTCGGCCCTTTGCTCAGGTCGAGCGTGAAGATGTCGCGCCGTTCAATCGTGACCAGCCGCTCGACGCCGTGCTTGCGGACGTTGGCGAGGGAATCCTTGACGCGTTCGGGATCGATGTCGAAACCGCACGCCTTGCAGGCGTACTCCTTGGCCGCCGTCACCGGGATGCGTCCGTCGCCGCAGCCGAGGTCCCAGACCACGTCCTTGCTCGTTACCTTGGCCAGCCGCAGCAGCGCATCGACCACCTTCTGTGGCGTTGGCTCATATTCGACATCGGTTATGGGCCGTTTGCCCGGCTCGCGGAGGTCGATCGATTCGAAGTCGCCCGGCCGAACGTCGATCCGGCGTGTGACCGTCCGCGGCCCGTTTGGGCCGGGAATGATCGCCTTGATGGTGTAGATATACTTGCCCGGCGGCAGCGGCGGCGACACGAAGCGGCTCATCGGCACCTTGAACCTCGTCTCCTGACCCTCGATAAACAGCCGGGCACCCTCCGGCAGATAGACCTCGACTGTGACGGTCTTCCGATACGGCTGCGCGAACGTGCCGGCCGGGATCAGGCACGCAAGCAGGCCCGCCGCCAGAATCAAGTTGCGCCACATGGAAATACCTCCTCTGTTGAGAGTGTACGAAATCTGGCCTCGGCAAGTGTCTTCAAAACGTCAGTGCCTGGTCTCCCAGGAGGCTGAAGTATCGTTACACCGCCAGCTAATGCGATCTGACTGGAGTGGTACCTGTTCGGGGATCGCTCGGGTTAACCGGGGCGTTGCGTGCGTCGGTCTGATCGACTGAAGTCATTCTCCCCGATTGAACCAGGTCTCTTTCAATCGCCATTTTACTCTGGAAACGCCTTGTGCCCACGTGCCGCGGGCGTTATTCTGGACCGAGCCGCTTCAAGAGTCGCGTTCCGCACCCGTGGAGCTGGGACATCGGCTCATCAACCAGCGCGGCCCGGTTGGCACTGGAACTGGCCGATGGCAAGAGATCTGCATGTCCGAAGTCAGAAAGAGCCGAGACGACCAGCCGGTCGCGAGGCGGCCGTTCTCCGGCCGCGCGCCGGCGCCCCGGCACGAGGTCCATTCATGTGGCGTTTTGCCTCGCTGAACTTGATTACACGGCCGTTGAGGACGCTCCTGGCGGTCGTTGGTCTGACGATCCCGATCGTCGCGATTCTCGGGCTCTTCAGCCTGACCCAGGGGATTCGCTCGTTGATGGGCAACACCCTATCGAGGATGGGGGGACTGATCGCGATGCGTGCCGACGTGCCGGCCCCGGTCTTCAGTGAGTTGCCGGCGGGACTCGGGGACGAGATCCGGAAGGTTCCCGGCGTGAGGATCGTCGCCCCCGAGGTCTGGAGGATCGCGCCGCCCATCGAAGGACGCAACCTCCTCGCCAACGCCGCGGCGAAGGCCCTCACGAGCCGGGGCGACGCGCGGTTCAGCTCGTTCGCGGAGACGATCATGCTCGAAGGGGAGCAGCTTCCGGAGCACCTCCTGCTCCGCGGCGGTGCGTTCAAACGGAGCCTCCTGCCCTCGCAGCGCGGTGGAGGGCGATATCTCCTGGACACCGACGTCGGCAAGCCGCATGTGGTCATCAGCACCAAGATCGCCCGCGACTATCCCAATGCCGACGGCACGCCCAAGAAGGTTGGGGATCAATTGCTGATCGGCGGCAAGCCGTTTCAGATCATCGGTCTCTACCAGACCGGTTCGCTCATGATCGACGAGACCATCGTGATGGAGATCACCACGGCTCGCGAGTTGCTCCAGATCGATCGGGAGCACGTCTCAGCCTTTTACATCGAGCCGGATCCGGGGAGGGATCTCGACGCGCTGGAGCGGGCGATCACGCGGGCTGTCGCCAACATCCAGGTTCGGAGCATGTCTCAGTTCAACGTCCAGGTGGGTAACGTCATGGGCCGACTGGACCTGTTCCTGGTCCTGACGGTGGGATTGGCCCTGCTGGTGGGTGGAGTGGGGATCGCCAACACCATGCTCATGAGCGCCGTCGAGCGGACCGTCGAGTTCGGCGTCATGCGGGCCAACGGCTGGACCCGGCGGAACATCCTCGGCCTTGTCACGGCGGAGAGTACACTCCTGGGTCTTCTCTCCGGTCTGTTCGGCACGGGTCTGGCGATCGTGGCAATCGCGGCCTTGAACTCCTTCCTTGTCCGATACGAGCTGAGGCTGGAGCTGACTGCCCCGCTGGTCGTGGCGAGCAACGCGGTCGCGATCGCGGTCGCGAGCCTCGCCGGCCTCTACCCCGCGTGGCGAGCCTCGCGCATGACCCCGATGGACGCGATCCGAAACGAGGCTTCTTGAGAGGGGCGATCCGATCCCCGTCAGGTCGAGAGGAGTCCGTCATGGTCCGGGTCTCCGACGTACGAAAGACGTTCCGCGGTGGCGAGGAGTTGGTCGAAGCCCTGCGCGGCGTTTCGTTCGAGGTCCAGCGCGGAACCTGCCTGTTCATCGTCGGTCCATCCGGCTCCGGCAAGAGCACGCTGCTCTATCTGCTCGGGGCCCTGGACAACCCGACGTCCGGGACGATCGTCATCGACGGCGAGAATGTAACCGCCATGGACGAGGTCCAGAAGGACGTCTTCCGCCGCGGGAAGATCGGCTTCGTGTTCCAGCAATTCAACCTCATCCCGAACCTCACGGCCGTCGACAATGTGCTGCTGCCCTACATCCCGACCGGTGTCACACCGGAATGTCGCGCGAAAGCGGAGGAGGTGTTGCGACAGGTCGGGCTGGGCAACAGGCTGCGTCACCGGCCGTCCCAGCTCTCGGGAGGTCAGCAGCAACGGGCGGCGATCGCTCGGGCCCTGATCAAGGACCCGGTCGTCCTTCTCGCCGACGAGCCGACTGGCAACCTCGACCGAAAAGGGGGCGACGAGATCTTCTCGCTGATCCGCGAGCAACAGAGGAGCCGCGACTGCATGCTCGTCGTCGTCACCCACGACCGTCGATTCATCCGGTCCACGGATCGCGTCATCGAAATCCAGGATGGGGTCCTCGCCGGCTGAGCCATAGTGTCCCCTTTTCATTCTGCGATGCGCCGGAGGTCTTTGAGCAGGATGAAGAGGTGTAGCGGGTCCGTGGGCGACGGGATGAAACCGAAGTGCTCGGAGAACGACCGGGCGGATTCGTCCTTCGCGTGTATCGAAAAGGCTCGGATGCCGGCGATGTCGGCCGCCTGAAGCGTGCGACGCATGGCGTCCTTCAGCAGGGCGGCGCCGATGCCACGCTTCTGCCAGGCGGTGCTAACCGCCATGCGGGCCAGAAGCATGATCGGGATCGGGTGACGTGCCAGTCCCTTGCTCAGTCGCTGGGGGGCATTATCGAACGCGACTTCCCCGACCACGAGCGAATCGTAACCGACCACCGTCTCCCCGGCGAGGACGACGTAGGTTTGGGCGGCACCGGCCTGCTGGTTGGTCAGGGCGAACCGGACCAGGAACCGGTTCAACTCCTCGACTCCGCAATCGAAGACATCGAGCGCATGGTCGATCCGCAGTTTCTCGATCCGCAGCCGCACGGTCATTCCAGGGTCCCGCGCTCGATGACGCTGGGCTCCCGGAAGAGCCGTTCCAGCCGGGGCAGGTCTGCGCGGCGGTGCGTCGAGCGCGGCCAGAAACGCCTTCCACTGTTCGGCGTTCAACACGAAGCGGGTGCGATCGGCCAGAGTCTCCTCGGCTCGGACCAGGGCGCTTTCGAGCACGAACTCACTGACCGAACGCTGAGACGCGGCTGCGGCGGCCTGGAGCTTTCGCTTGGCTTCCGGCGTGAGCCGGAGGTCCAGCTTGGCGGTTCGTGCGGTGTGTTGCGGCATGGGTTTCTCTCCTCCTCTATGGGAATCTGTTAAGGATACCATGCCCGCCAGACAATGTCACGACATTGGTTCTGCGATCGATTGATGTTGCAACCTCAGCCAGCCAGAAATGGCGGCGAAAAGCGAGACATATGGTTATGTCCCCCCTTCTGAGTTCTTCGGGCCTGCTTCCCGTAATCGAAAGAGCGAACCGCCCGAAAACAAGAAACAGAGTTTGACCATGTGGCCCGAGAAACAGAGTTTGACCCCGTGGCCCGCGAGAGCATTCTCGCCAATCGGCAGAGCGGGATCCGGCACGCGCCGAACCTATTTGCCTCTCGCCGCCGGGATGACATCCGCCCCGTGGCCGTTCAACCCAGCCAGTTTCTCCGGATCGACCACCCTGCCGCAATCGACATCGGCGAGCAGGCAGCCGGTCTCTCGGTTCATACGCAGCGCAAACTCCTCCGCCACGTTGTTCGTCTTCCCCCCCATCCAAAGACATGACACAGCCGCGTTATGGAATCTGACTTTGCAGCCGCCGAGCGTCAAATTGCCCTCCGCGTCCTTCTCACCCAACTCGTCCAGCAGGCGGTGAACGACATCCATCTCCAGCGCCTTGGTGGGACTGTCTGGCGACGCTCCACAGCGGCGGGGTCCAGATGGCCGATGGTCAGGCGATGCAGCATGGCTAAACGGTCCTTTCCTTCTGCCCTGAGCAACCGCCGGGCTTCTTCTCTGGAGGCCTGGCGCTTTCTTCCACGCCCATCCCGGAGGTGTCGGCGGTGAGGATGGCTTCGGCGACAATCTCGACGAACGAAAAGGGGAGCAGGCTCTATCTTACCTCATCAATTAGCGAATTTCCCTTTTTCCCACATGATCATGCTTTACGCTCCGGCGATGAGTTTCGTGAGCGGAAGCACAAGCTGTCTCGGCTGACTGCCGAACGACACAAACCCGTGGTGTAAGTAAAATGCTTCCGCCCGGTCGTCCTTGGCATCAACGATCAGCGCGAAGACGGCTATCTCCGAACGCAGCGTCGCGCGATCGCGTCCCACAGCAGGGCGGCTCCGAGCTTTCGCCCGCGATACGCCTGGTCCACCGCCAGACGCCCCAGCCGCGCGACGGGAACCGACGGGTAACGGGGAAGCCGCTTGACGAGTGATCCCGACAGGTCCGCCAGCGGAACGCCCGCGACGGCCAGCGTATAGTAGCCAGCGATCTTGGACCCAGACGCTTCCAGCGCCACATAGCAGGCGGTCACGCGGCGGCGCACGTCCTGCGTCACCTGCTCCCGGAAACAGCGGTCGAGGGCCTCGGACCCGCAAGAGAACCCGGACCGATCGTGATCCGCGCCGAGCGGCTCGATGCGAAACGCCTCCATCATGGCGATTCCCGGATCAACCGGGCATGGGCTTCCTTGCGCGCAACAAGGCCGGTGAGAGCTCCGGCGGATTCAGGAGGCAATCGACAAAACGACGCTGATCTTCCACCGAAAGCCGGATGAGATGCGCCTCCTCGATGGCCCGGTGCGCCGCCTCCTGGGCGGCGGCAACGACGAAGTCGCTGAGGCTACGGCCCTGAATTTCCGCAGCGTGTTTCACAACGGCCAGTACGTCTGGCGTGATACGCGCTTCAAGGCGCGCCGTACGACTTTGTTCCCTTGGCATCATATCTACCTCCCTTCATGAGGGACCTCAGTGTACGGCATTCCGCCGGACAATATCAAGGTCGGAAGCTTTCGACAGGCCACCTCGGCCGAGACGAACGTTCCCGTGGTACAGGGCTGAGCAGTGCGGTCGGGTTTCGGGGAGTTCGACGCGGTACAGTTGTGGCAAGGTCTCGAGAAGCTGGGACGGATTCAAGGCCTCGACTTCACGGGTTTTACGATATTATGGCCTGGGGAGGTTGTTGGGGAGGCAATTCCCGGGGTGTTGGGGCGACTTCTCGAGATCGTAGACGGAGGTGGCCCTTGGCCAACCGGTTACCCGATCGCATGTCTCCTACAACCTCGCCGCTAGCGAGGCCGATGAAGGTGCGCGCTCGAGGTCCCCATCCCTAAACCTGGATGGCAGCCTTTCGTCCCCCCTTTTCTGCCCCCGGAGGTGAATGCGATGGATCATCCCGTATTCGGCCCGATCCAATGGTCCCAGGGAGATGGGTGGATCGGGACCGTTCAGGTCGGCTTCTTCTCGGAGTTTGACGATGTCGCGTCCGCTTTGTTCGCGGAGAAGCTCGGAGGTTACGACTCTAGCAAGACGGCCGCCCGAGGCCACAAACAGGGGCGTTCCGGTTGATTGTCGTACCTCCGGGGGGCAGAAAAGGGGGAAGCGAAAGGCTGCCATCCAGCCCGGAAGGAGATCAGCCGTCGTCATCACAGGAGCAGGCGTTCGTCCAATTCCTCGAGAACCAGGAGCTAATCTGCACGACGGTCGTCAATGCCATCTTCGACAACTATCGTCGGCAGCGCGAGATGTGGTGCACCGGACACGAGGTCTCGGACAACCTCATGGTCCCGGAGGTGCAGTCCCCGGATGATCTCAAGAGGCTGATGCGGTTGCACGAACTCCGTATACTCGACCTATCCAAGGATGGCAGTTCGTTGATCGGGTTTTGTTTCGCATGCTCTTGGGATAACGAGCATGGGCTAGGCGTCCTGGTCCACGGGACGAGGGTCGTCGAGGTTGGGGAGAACGATATCACCTGGAATGGGCCCTTCACGCGGACGCGGTGGTGAGCATGATTCGAGAAATTCCTCACGGGTGAGTACGACGAATCTCGCAGTTTTGGAAAACTCTCCTCTCCGCCAACGGATGTACAAACATGTCTTGCGACAGTCACCGACTCGGAGGATTGCGGTCGGGGTATGGCAACGATTCGCGACAAAATGGGCCATTGCCTTCACAGATTCTTCACGATGGCTGCCTTATTCGGGACAGGTGCCACGGAACAGGGGATCGGAGGCCGGCCCATCAGCAGAGTAGTCGCTTTGTCCGTCCTGCAGCCGAGTTTCCCATAAACGGCGGCTCTGAGATCCACGGTCCGAAGGCTGGTCGGTTTCTCCGGGCGGACCAAGCCGGCTCCAGTGATTGCCGCGTTGTTGAGAACACATCAGTGACCTTAGTGCCGCTAAGATACGGGTTCTTGAGGTTAGGCAGCCACTCCAGGTGTGCCAACCCGGCATCGCCGACACTCGTGTTCCCGAGGTCGAGATAGCCAATACCGGTCAAGCCTGCCAGATTCGCCACACCGCATCGCCAATCGCGGGACCGTCGAGCCACAGAAAGTCAGAGCGAGATCCGTGCCTTTGGCAGCGACACCTGAAGGTCCCTCACTCCAGCGTCGGTGACCTTGGTGCCACGGAGTTGCAAACCATTAAGGTTTGACAATCCCTTCAAGTTTATCAGGCCATAATCTGTAATATTTGTATTTCGCAAAAATAATTCACGTAGTGTGTTGAGCTTCTTCAAGTGTCCCAAGCCGGCGTCGGAGATCTTGGTACCGTCGAGGAAGAGCGTCTGGAGGCATGACAGGCCCTCCAAGTGCGTCAAGCCGGCGTCGGTCACCTCCGTGTTGCCGAGGTTCAGTCCCTGGAGGGACGTCAGCCTCTCGACTTGGGCTAACCCGGCATCCGTGACCTCGGTGCCATTGAGGCCCAGGTCTTGAAGATGGATCAGTTTCGCCACGTGTCTTAATCCGGCATCGCCAACCTTGGTGCCCTTGAGACCCAGACCCTCGAGGTTGGTGAGCCGCTCCAGGTTTTGGAGCCCTTTGTCGGTGACCTCGGTGCCTGTTAGATTCAATCTTCGGAGGTTGGTCAGTCCCCGCAAGTGAGTCAGTCCGTGGTCGGTGAGCCTGGTGCCGACAAACGAGAGACCTTGGAGGCTGCTCAGTCCCTCAAGGTGGGATAGACCGGCATCGCTTACAGGGGACCTTTGTAAGATGAGTCCTTGGAGCTGGACCAGAGTTCCCACGCTGGCCAGTTCCCTATCGGTTCCACGGTCCCCAAGAAAGACATGAACGACGTGCCAGAAGTAATCCATACCGACAACGTCAATCAGCCATCTCGGGCAACTCGGCTTCGCATTTGGAACCGCTGCCGCCAGCAAAGTGACCGGTCGAGCTGATCTTCCACTCCCAGTCGTACCAGGCCCTACCACCCGCATGCTGGATCGCGGCCACCGCCTTTCGCTGGACGTTGGCACGGTGAGCGAGCCAACCGAGCCAGCCACCCGCGAGCAGAACGAAGATCATCAATCCACGCAGGCTGAGGCGTAGCCAACTCCGCCGGGATTGGGGCGATGATTGCTCTGGCATCTCACCCTCGGGTAGCGAACGAAAATGCGAATTCCGGAGATGTCGTGCGCAACGAGGCTCAAATCCAGCCGGTGCTCTATTGATCAGCCCCATCCGACTGCGGGAATCTGTTTACATCCTTGAAGACGAAAGAGCCGCCAGTCGTGGCGGCCAGCCGCCGCAAGGGGCTTCGCTGGTCCGGTTCGGTGCCCCGTCCAAACTGAACGACTTGTACCCGGGTCGAGGCCACTTTTGTCAGAATGTCTTTGACCTCGTCGTCGCTCATCAAATCAGCGTCGCTAAGGAAGAAGATCACCTCGGTCTTGAGTGCCAAGGCCCCGCAGCGCCGTCATATGGTCAGTCCCGCCGTCCGGTATGACCTCTACGAGCTTGGATCGAACCCATGTCTTGTTTGATTTGGTCGCCGCCATCAGTCCCTGATGGCCCTGGGGGTCTCTCAAGATGCGAGTCCGGAGATTGTACAAGATAACGGCGAACTGCGAATCAGGGGGAAGCGGTCCGAGGCTGGCGAGCAACTCACGTTTAGCCACTTCGAGCGAGTTGCGGGTGGCCATACTGCCGGAGCAGTCGATGACGTAGACGACAGAGTCAGCGCGATCACGAGTGCCGAAAAACTCCAGGAGCGGCTTATCATTCTTACGGATCACCGTGGGCCGTGGGCCATGGTTGTCTCCGGCCGCCTGGGTCGGAGACGCAGCCTCCGGAGCCACCCCAGTAGCGATCCGGGCTGACGGCTCACATGCCGCGAGCAGTACGACACATGCTGCGAGGAATCCAGCCGCCAACACACTTGATGCGATCACCATTGATTTAGTAAAGATCATGGTCCTGAGTGCTCCTTCCGTCAATCTGGCCACCGAGACCGAGACTACTCTGGCCATCGTAATCTTGCTGGCCGCGACACCCATCGCGGCCTTGATCGTGCACTCGGCCAGTGCGATGGGCATCGCCGCCGAGGTGCTCCCAGAATTGAGCATCGCACTCGCCCACGCAGCCGGCAGGACCAACCCCCGGCGGGTCAGGCGAGCGCGGAGCAGTTCCCGGGCTCGGGACAGGCGAGTACTAACCGTGCCGACGGGGCATTTCAGCAGTCGAGCGGCTTCGCCGTGAGTCCGGCCCTCGAAGTAGCAGAGCACTACCGCTGCGCGATACTTCTCCCTCAGGCGGTCGACTTCCTCATGCAGCGCCTCGATCTGTTCTCGCCAGGCGGGTCAGGAGCGGGTGTCGCAATCATCTCGGTACCTTGGCCTTCGCGTAGCCGTTGCCGGGCAGCGGTGGCCTTGGTGCGCATCGCGACTCGTCGGGCTACTCCATAGAGCCAGGGACCGACTGCATCGCGTCGTCGGATCGAGCCGGCCTTGCGCAGCAGGATCAAGAAGGTGGCCTGGAAGGCATCCTCAGCCGCGTGTGGGTCAGACAAGGCGGCTCGGCAGACATCCCAGACCATTGGTCCGTGATGCCACCAAGGCAGCGAACGCCGCCTCAGCGTCCATATCATCCCGTCGGGAGAGAAACCGCTCCAGCAGTAGACCATCCGCCATTGCTCCAGCCGATCCGGTGTTGTACGGCATTGGAATCGACTGCGCTGATCGACCCGGCGACTCAATGGTCATGCGTCCGGCCCTCCCGCACATCGTCACCCTGCCCGTAATGTGCAAGATCGGGACAATCGCTTTCAACTTTCTTGGGATTCAGAAGAGCTTCTTCACAAAGCGTTCCCATGTAGATGGTTGCGCCTCGAAAGCGTTCGTCGTCTGCGTTGCTCGCCTGCGCGGCGAAGGCAGGTTCGTCTTCTGTGTGATAACGCGAACTCGGCTGAATATCCACCTCCCACTCCTCGTGGGCCATGTCGGCCGAAAACACGGGCGGGACCCGCTGTTATCGCCATCCGCCACCTGATACCCTCTCGGGAGAGAGCGAACCGAGTTCGGGATCGCCGCCCGACTGCGAACCGACCGCGAGTGCCAAGCAGGTGAGGAGATGGCCCACCAATTCGTCCGCGAGCCCCTCCGGGCCGAAGAGGCCGATCGGCTCGCCAACGCCTGCCGGAGCCCCGAGGAGAAGCTGATCGTCTGGACGCTGCTGGATACCGGACTCCGGGTCTCGGAACTCTGCGCCTTGACCCTGGACAACGTCCAGTGGCAGCAGCGCGCCCTCCGCGTCACGGGCAAGGGCGGGCCCCACGGCACGCGGAGCAAGCAACGGATCGTCCCGCTGTCCACGCGGGTCCGCGCCATCCTGGAGCCCTATTTCGCCCTGAACGACGCCTGGTTCGTCGGGACGCGTCAGGCCCAGAAGATCGTCAAACGGGTCGCGAACCGCGCCCAGCTTGCTCGGGAGGTCACCCCGCACGTGCTCCGCCATACCTGGGCGACCCTGGCCCTCCAGAAGGGGATCTCGCTGGCGGCCGTGCAGAAGATCCTGGGCCACGATCGCCTGACGACCACGGCGATCTACTTGAATCTCACCGACAGCCACGTCCTCGAGGAGTTCGAGGCGAAATGGTGAGGGGACCATGCCCGCCATTCACGAGACCGCCTATCCCCGTCTGAAAGAGGGCGTGACGCCGACCGAGCTGGCGGAGGTCTATACGCCAACCGCGGAAGAGCTCGCCCTCGCCATGAGGCACCTCGACCCGGAGCGGGGCGAGGCTGGGCTTCCTTGTCCTTCTCAAGACATTCCAGCGACTCGGCTACTTCGTGCTCGTCGGCGACGTCCCGACGCCGATCGTCCGACATATCGCTCGTTGCCTGGGCACTGACCATCGGTCCGAGATGATCTCCTCAGGTATGACGAGTCCGGGACCAGACGGCGACACATCCCCATCATCCGCGCGTTCCTCAACGTCCAGCCCTTCAACAACGAGGCTCGCGCCCTCGTCGCCACGGTCGTGCGCGAGGCGGCGCAGACGAAGGACGACCTGGCCGACCTCATGAACGTCGCGATCGAGGAGCTCGTCCGGAATCGCTTCGAGCTGCCCGGGTTCACGACCTTGCTCAAAGAGGCGCAGGCGTGGTCGGGCGGAGGTCAATCGCGGCCTCTACCGGCGCGTCGCCCATGCCTTGGGCGACGAGGGACGCGCACAGCTCGATCGCATCCTCACCGTTGACGACGCCACTGGACGCAGCTCGTGGAACGCCATCCGAGATGATGCAGGGCGACCGACGCTGACGCACCTCAAGCACCTCGTCGACCGCCTCCACTGGCTGAAGACCCTGAACGTCGGGGCCGCGGCCTTTGGAACGATCGCTCGTGTCAAGGTCGAGCACTTCGCCGCCGAGGCGAAGAGCTTGGACACGGCACGGATGCTGGAAATGCAGCCGCAGAAGCGCTACACGCTCGCCGCGGCCCTCATCCGGGCGCAGGTGGCTCGCACCCTCGACGACCTGGGCGAGACCCTCATCAAGCGCATGACCAAGATCCACCACAAGGGCCAGGAAGCACTCGCCGACTACCGCAAGCGTCAGCAGGGCCGAACCGACGAGCTCATCACGATTCTGCACGGGCTGGTGCCGTGATGAACGGCAAGGGCTCTGCACGCAGAGGCTGGCGGCAATGCACGCCGTGGTAGGCGATCAGGCTGAGCAGATCCTTCAGGACTGCGAGGCCCATGCCGCGTATGCCGACGACAACTACTCCTCATTGCTGTGGCGTTTCTACAAGAGTCACCGCCAGACGCTGTTCGAACTCCTGGACGAGATCCGCCTCGCCACGACCAGCCAGGATACGACGGTCGCGGACGCCCTCGCGTTCCTGCGCTCGAACTGGACCAGCCGACGCGATTGGCTCGAACTCGACCCGCACAGACCTCTCGACCTCTCGTGGGTTTCCGACAAATGGTGGAAGCTCGTCACGGGATCATCGAATCGCCACCGCATCCCCACCGAGGTCGACCGCAGGCACTTCGAGGTCTGTCTCTTCTCGCAGATCGTCGCGTGAACTCAAGTCCGGTGACCTCTGCATCGAGGGGAGCGACCAGTTCGCCGACTATCGCAGCCAGCTCGTGCCGTGGGCCGAGTACGAGCGGAACGTGGCCGGGTATCGGAGTACAGGTCGGCCTGCCGGTGGAGGGCCGCGCGTTCGTGGCCCACCTGCAGGACTACCTGGCCCGCATCGCCGCCGAGGCCGACCGCGGGCTTCCCGGCCAACGAGTACCTGAGGATCGAGGCCGGCGAGCCGGTCCTCGGGCGGCTCCCGCGGCTGGAAGAACCCCAGGACGTCAAGGACTTGGAACAACGGATCGCGGAGCGGATCGAGCCGCTCGACATCCTTGACGTGCTCGTCGACACCGAGAACTGGCTCAACTGGACCCGGTTCTTCGGGCCGATCTCCGGGCACGACGCGAAGATCGACGCCTCGCGGGCCCGGTACGTGGCGACCGCGTTCTGCTACGGCTGCAACCTGGGGCCCTCCCAGACCGCTCGGTCGCTGGAGGGCTACGACCGCCGACAGATCGCGTGGGTGAATCAGAGGCACATCACCGAGGAGAAGCTCGACCAGGCGATCACCGCCCTGATCAACGCGTACAACCGCTTCGCGCTGCCGAAGTACTGGGGCTCGGGAAGCACGCGTCGGCGGACGGCATGAAGTGGGACCTCTACGAGCAGAACCTGCTCTCCGAGTATCACATCCGCTACGGCGGATATGGCGGGATCGGCTACTATCACGTCTCGGACACCTACGTCGCGCTGTTCAGCCACTTCATCCCGTGCGGCGTATGGGAAGCGGTCTACATCCTGGATGGGCTCCTGAAGAACCGGTCGGACATCCAGCCAGACACGGTCCACGCCGACACCCAGGGGCAATCCACCCCGGTCTTCGGCTTGGCTTACCTGCTCGGGCATCGACCTCATGCCCCGGATTCGCAACTGGAAGGGGATGAAGCTGTTCAGGCCCTCGAAGACCGCTCGCGTACAAGCACATCGACTCGCTGTTCACGGACGTGATCGACTGGCCGCTGATCGAGACGCACTTGGCCGACATGCTGCGCGTGGTCCTCTCGATCCGGGCAGGCCGGATCTCGGCCTCGACGCTACTGCGCAAGCTCGGGACCTACAGCCGGAAGAACCGGCTCTATCAAGCCTTCCAGGAGCTGGGCCGCGTCGTCCGGACCGCATTCCTGCTGCGGTACCTCAACGACGCCGAACTTCGTCGCGTCATTCAGGCCGCGACCAACAAGAGCGAGGCGTTCAACGGCTTCGTCCAGTGGCTATTCTTCGGCGGCGAGCGGTTGATCGCCGAGAATGACCGCGACCGGCAACGCAAGCTGATCAAGTACAACCATCTGGTCGCCAACTGCCTGATCTTCCACAACGTGCAGGCCCAGACGCGCATCCTGCGCCAGCTTGCCGAGGAAGGAGAGGAGTTCGACGATGCGACCCTCTCACGGCTCAGCCCATATCTCACGGAGCACGTCAACCGGTTCGGCAAGTACACGCTCGATCTCGACCGGGACAGCCCGCCTCTGGACTACACGCTCGACTTGCGACCGGGCATGGAGCCGACCCTTGCAACCGCGTCAGTGTGAGGGGCTCACGGTGCCAATGGCCCATTTTGTCGCGAATCGTTGCCATACCCGCGGTCGGCCGTCGCCGATTTCTGGGCTCGGTCTCTGTCGGCCGGCGTGATTTCGGAAGTTCGCCGACGTTCGGCGCTGTTATTGGGGATTGAATCTCTGGAGGGCCGTGTCGTGCCCGCCACGATCCGGGTCACAAGTTTGCTCGATTCGGGTGCCGGCACGCTACGGGCCGCGATCGAGCAGGCCGACCGCGCCCCGAACCATGGAACCCTGCCACAATCCGTCGCTCAGGCGATGGGAGTGCTCCGAGACTTCGGCCTCTTGGCCGCGGAAGGCTGATTCGCGAGCGTTAGCCACGGAGACAGGCCGGCCCAACCTACTTCAGATCGATCTCGGCCTGGATCAGCGGCTCGTCGTGCGAGGTGCGTGAGGCGGAAGCCGAGCTTCTGGCAGAGTGCCTTCATCGCGACGTTCTCGGGGAGGATGATGCCGACGATGCGGGCGATCTTCTCGTCACGGCCAATCTGGAGGAGGCGGCTCAAGAGCTCGGTGCCGAGCCCCTGCCGTTGGAAGTGGTCGCTGACGATAAGCGAGAACTCGGCCTCATCGGTACCCGCGGACCTTGCACAGCCGGCCGACGCCGAGGATTTCGTGAGTCGCCGGTCTCGGGGTTCTCTGCGTCGGCCACCAGGGCCATCTCCCGGTCGTAGTCGATGAAGCAGATCCGGGTCAGGCGTTCGTGGGCCACGCGCGTGCTCAACTTCATCGCGTGGAAGTAGCGGAGCGAGACGGTTCGCTCGGAGAGGGTGCCGTGGAACGCGACCATCAAGGGCTCGTCCTCGGGGCGGATGGGCCGGAGGACGAGCCGGGTGCCGTCCTTGGCGGTCCAGGGGATGATGTACTGGGTCGGATACGGGCGGATGGCGAGCCGGGGAATGGACCGCGTCGTCGACGGTCGGATCGTGGACGATGACCCGCGCGTCCAGGGCCAGCAGCCGTTCCGGCGAGGCGAGCAAGGGATTGATGTCGATCTCCTTGATCCCGCGTTGCTCGACGACCAGATGGCTGAAGCGGACCAGAAGTTGCTCGAGCGCGGCCAGGTCCACCGGCCGGCGGCCGCGCACGCCTCTGAGTGCGCCGTGAGAGCTTGGTCTGCTCCATCATCCGCCGGGCCAGGGTGGTATTCAGCGGCGGCAGGCCCAGCGCGCGATCCTCGATGACTTCGACGAGCTGGCCTCCCGCGCCGAAGAGGAGGACCGGGCCGAACTGGGGGTCGAGGCTGCTGCCGACGATCAGCTCGTAACCGTCGAGCGCGACCATCGGCTGGACGCTCACCCCCTGGAAATGCTCGGCACCGGCGTGCCGGCCGACCGCCGACTCGATGGCGCGATAGGCGCGTGCGGACCGCCTCCGGCGCCGGTGAGGTTGAGCTGCACGCCGCCCACGTCGGTCTTGTGGGTGATCGTGAGGGAATGGAGCTTGAGGACGACCGGGAATCCGATGGCCTCGGCGGCGGCGACCGCCTCGTCCTCGGTCGCGGCGACGCGGGTCTCCACGGTCGGGATCCCATAGGCCGCCAGGATCTGCTTCGATTCGACCTCGGTCAGCACGGTCCGACCCTGCTGCCGCGCCGCGGCGACGATCGCCTCGGCGGTCTCACGGGCACTGGCGTCGCGTCTCTCCGCGCGTCGGCAGGCTGGGGGTCTCGTAGAGGGCCTGGAGGTTGTAATACGACCGCCACATGAGGGTGAAGATCTGCGCGGCGGCATCGGGATACGCGAATGTCGGGATGCCCGCGTGATCGAGGATTTGCTCGCCGAGGTTCGACCGCCGCGCCTCCCATCCAGCTCGCGAGCACCGGCTTGCCGGGCACCTTGGCGTACGCCTGGAGCTCGCGAGCGGTGCCGGTCGGGTCGCTCATCGCCTGGGGGGTCAAGATCACCAGGAGCCCGTCGATGTTGGGGTCGTGGGCGGTGATCGCCAGCGTCTGGGCGTACCGCTCGGGCGTCGGCGTCGCCCAGGATGTCGATGGGGTTGTTGTGGCTCCAGGCCGCCGGGAGCGAAGCGTTGAGTGCCTCGATGCGACTGGCTGGAGAGCGCGGCGAGCTCGCCGCGATTCTCGATCAGCGCGTCGGTGGCCAGGACGCCGGGCCCGCCCGCGTTGGTCACGATCGCCAGCCTGGGGCCCGCGGGGCCTCGGCTGTTTGGCCAGGACTTCGGCCATGTCGAAGACCTGCGAGATCGAGTTGACCCGCAGCACGCCGACGCGGCGAAACGCGGCGTCCAGGACCTCGTCGCTGCCGGCCAGCGAGCCGGTGTGCGACGCCGCCGCCTTGGCCGCCGCCTCGGTCCGCCCCGCCTTGATCACGATGATCGGCTTGGTCAGCGCCACCTCGCGCGACGCCGACAAGAACGACCGCGCATCGCCGATCGATTCCATGTAGACACGATGCACTGCGTCTCGGGATCGTCGCCCAGGTAATCGATCAGGTCGCCCCAGCCGACGTCGAGCATCGAGCCGATCGAGACGAACGCGCTGAAACCGACGTTGACCCGCAGGCTCCAGTCGAGGATGGCGGTGCACAGGGCGCCGCTCTGGCTCAGGAAGCCGACGGTCCCCGGCCGGGCGATCTGGGTGGCGAAGGTGGCGTTGAGGCCGCGGCCGGGCCGCATGACGCCCAGGCAGTTGGGCCCGATCAGGCGCATCCCCCCGCGCCGCGCCTGCTCGCATCACCTGGCGCTCGAGCTCGGCCCCCTCGCGGCCGATCTCCTTGAACCCGGCCGAGATGATGATCGCCCCCTTGACTCCGGCCTCCACGCACTCGCCGATCACGCCGGGGACCGTCGGCGCGGGCGTCACCACCACCGCCAGGTCGACCGGCTCGGGCACTGCCCCGATCGTGGGGTAAGCCCGGATCCCCAGCACGTTGGGCCGTTTCGGATTGACCGGGTAGACCGTTCCTCCGAACGGGTTGCTGATCAGGTTCCACAGGACGGACCGGCCCACGCTGCCGGGTTTCTCGGTCGCCCCGATCACCGCGACCGCCCCGGCTCGAAGATCGCATCCAGAGGCAGCCGCTGCTCGGATCGTCGCGTCGGGGTCGGGTCCTGGGATGGAACTGTGGGATCGCTCATGACCGTTCCTGGAGGTCAGCGGGTATTCTTCGGCGTCATTCTGTCAGAACCGGATTCGATTCGGGAAGGAGCCGGTCGGAGATAACTCGAACTCATGTGATGCAGGCGTCTCGCCTGCCGGACTGGTACCCTTTTCGTACAGGCGTCGAACGGCCCTTTTCATTTCTCATTCGCTCGCGGCGACGGCAGCCGCGGACGAGCCGATCCCTGCTAGACTGTTCCTCTTCCATGATCCGTGAGATGGCCACCAACAGCCCCTAACACGGCATCGAGGCGCGATACGACGTCCGCGCTGAGGGCCGCACCGGGAGACGTTTCTCTCGCTTCAATCGTAAATATGAGTACTCGTTTTGGAAGTTGGCCCAGTGTCTCGGCCAGTTGGAGTGCATCGATCAACCCCAGGTCATGGGTACCCGACGGAAGGCAGGCGGTCAGTTCGGGGCAGGGCCATTCGAATGATCGGATCGACCCGGGCTGTCCGGCCGGCGCGGAAGCATCGATGATAATCCCCAATTCTTGCCCTGCCAGGCATTCAAGGAGCTCGATCCCACCCCGGACCTTGTGGGTGGTGATGCCGGCCGGAAGAGGCAATTGCAGCCGGTCGATAGCCATCCAACCCAACTGGTCATCGCCGTGCGGGCTGCCTAGTCCCACGATCAGAATCATGTTTCCACGACCTTCAACTTCAAGGAATGGGTCGCACAACTGATGCAAGGGTCGTAGTTGCGGACGACCTGCTCGCAGCGCCAGGCGGCCTGGTCCTCGGGTAGGTCCAGCACGGCGGGAGCGAAACGAATGAGGTCTTCCTCCATCTGCCGTTGATTCTGGCTGGTGGGAGGGATGATCGTGGCGGGCGTGACGTGTCCGCTCGCGTCGGCCTCATAGCGTTGGTAGAGGATGCCGCGCGGTGCCTCTGTGATCCAGGAACCCACGCCAGCCCGGGGCTCATAGGCCATGAAGGGAGCCTCCGACGTATCATATGCCTCGATGACCCGGAGCCCTTCCTGGACCGCGTACGCCGTTTCGAGGGCGCGGACGACGATGCCGAAATAGGGATTGTGGCAGGGCCATGTGATGCCCGCCTCGCGGGCCAGCTCCCGGATTTCGGGCGTGGCCCGATCGGCGTTGAGGTTCCATCGCGCCATCGGGCCGACGAAATAGGCTCCGCCACCTTTGCGACGGCACTGGAGGGCGTTCGAGTACGGCACTTGATACTCCTCGAAGTGCTCAGGGAACTGGTCGAGTGTTATGTCCAGACCCCGGCTCGAGACCAGCCGGCCCTCGTTCATCGGGTAATCCGACTCGTGCCGCATCGCCACGAATTCGTAATCGTGCTCGAAATTCGGGAAGTCGAGCCTGGCGGTCCAGCGGACAAGTTCCCTGGCGATATCTTGCACGCTCTTCAACTGCTCCCCCAGCGCGGCCATCTCGGCTCGACGCGGGAGCCGGTAGAATCCGCCCAGCCTCACGTTGACGGGGTGGATCGCGCGGCCGCCCAGGACTTCGACTATGGCGTTGCCGGCCTTCTTCAATTTCAGGGCGTTGCGCACGAGATCCGCGTATTCGGGGCGGTCCTGGGCCATCGCGATGGCGCTCTCGTAGCCGAGGAAGTCGGGGGCGTGAAGGAAGGTGATGTGCAGCACGTGGCTCTCGATCCACTCGCCGCAATAGAGCAGCCGGCGCAGGCGCCGCAGCGGGTCGCGGCAGGGAGAGGCCCAGGAGCGATTCCAGGGCGTGACAGGAGCTCATCTGGTAGGCGACCGGGCAAATGCCGCAGATCCGGGCGGTGATGTCGGGCACTTCCGCGATGGCACGTCCTCGCAGGAATGCCTCGAAGAACCGAGGCGCCTCGAAGATGCGCAGTTGCACGTCGTCGCACCTGGCCGCCACGGAGGCGGATCGTCAGCGCACCTTCGCCTTCGACGCGCGCCAGGGCCGCGACCCGAATGGTCTTGCTCGTCCGGCCCGGCCGGAGCATCGTGCCCACCGGCTTCATCCGATGATGGGGAGTGATTCACCATGACGTTGACCGGCCTCCTTGAATGCGGGGGCGTTGGCGTAGAAGGCGTGGAAGAGCCGCTGGATTTGCTGTCGGTTCGAGCCCCAGTTGCTCGAACCGGCGGGCCAGCGCCGACGTGTTGGGCTGGGCATTCGGCCCAAAGCAGCTATAACACGGCCGATCGTGAGCCGGGACAGAGCACTCCACACCCCGTGGACGTGATCGGCCCCATGCAAGGTGCGCCCTGGGCCACCAGGATGCAGACCAAGTGCTGACGCTTGCAATCCAGGCAGAGCGCGTGATTCGGGACCTTGGGCCGGCTGCCAGCCAACATCTGCCCCAGGACTGCCAGGAGCTGATTCTTGTTAATCGGGCAGCCGGGTAACTCCAGGTCGACGGCCACGTAATCGCTGGACGGCCGGGAACAGGCCAGTGTCTCGATGTACTGCGGCGAGGCATACACGATCGCCAGAGCTCGATCCACATTCAGGCTGCCGAAATTGCGCAGGCCCTGGATGCCGCCGTTCGAGGCGCACGCTCCCAGCGTAATCAGGAATCGGCTCCGACGGCGAATGTCGCGGATCTCCTCCTCCTGCTGGGGCGTCGAGACGGATCCTTCGACCAAGGCCACGTCGAATTCGCCTTCAAGCGGCCGGCGGGTGGCCTCGAGGAAGTAAGCGATCTCGACCCGGTCGGCCACGGCCAGCAGTTCATCCTCGCAATCCAGCAGCGAGAGCTGGCAGCCGTCGCACGACGCAAATTTGAAGACGCCCAGTCGCGGTTTTGCTTGTCTTGATCATGGCCTTTGCTGTGAGTCGAGCGGACCCGATGATCCGCGATCAGTATCAGCGACTGGCGGAAGAACGGAGCCAGTTCGCGGTGTGCGAAGACAGGCCCGTCCTTGCAGATGAAAGCTGGTCCGAGCTGGCAGTGGCCGCACAATCCGACGGCGCATTGCATGTTCCGCTCCATCGAGTAATAAACATCTTGGTCAGGCAATCTGGCGGTTCAGGGCCTCGGTCACGGCGAACCGCATCAGGATCTCAGGGCCGCACGTCAGTACGATCGTTCGCTCGGGGTCGATCCGGAGGCGATTGAACAGGACGGGCACCACGCCGACCCGGCCCTGCCACGTCGCGTCGGCATGGTCGACGGTGACGAGGAGCTCCATCCCCTGCCGCTCCCACTCGGGATACTCCGCGGTGTAGAGCAGGTCGGCCGGATGGCGGGCACCATAGAGCAGCGTGAGGCGCCCGTACTGGTCGCGATCGGCCAGCAGGGCCTTGACGGCGGGCCGCAACGGTGCCAGGCCCAGCCCGCCGGCCACCAGCAAGACGTCGCGGCCGCGGGCCTGCTCCATCGGCCAGCCGCGGCCGTATGGGCCCCGCATGCCGAGAACGCTGCCCGGCCCCAGCTTCCCGATCACCTGGGTCACCCGGCCGACGAAGCGGATCGTGTGGCCGATGCCCGGTCCCTCGTCGGGCGTGCCGGAGACCGAGATCGGCACCTCGCCGACGCCCGGCACATAAATCATGTTGAATTGACCGGGCCGGATGCGGTACCGCTCCTGTCGCTGCCGGTCCTGGAACTCGATCGAGAACGTCGACACGCCCGGGGTCTCCGGTCGGACCGACCGCACGATGGCCGGATGCGGACGGAGCGGATCGTCTT
The DNA here is from genome assembly GCA_963842405.1 of uncultured Isosphaeraceae bacterium. Classification (GTDB taxonomy): domain Bacteria; phylum Planctomycetota; class Planctomycetia; order Isosphaerales; family Isosphaeraceae; genus CAVZRC01. Next base: position 183,651 of record CAWJGW010000063.1, read on the forward strand.
GCGGCACGGGTTCAGGTGCCGCCGGGACCGGAGTGCCGCCGAAGTTCGTCACGGTTGGCGTCATGCCTCGTCGTCTCCCCGCGGATGGCGGCCACTTCTTCGGTGATGTCGATCGCCACCGGGCACCAGGTGATGCATCGCCCGCAGCCGACGCAGCCGGAGACCCCGTACTGATCGATCCAGGAGGCCAGCTTGTGGGTCAGCCATTGCCGGTACTGCGACCGGATATCGGGCCGCATGTTTCCCCCGGCGGTGTGGGCGTGCTCGAGGTTGAAGCACGAATCCCAGAGGCGGACTCGCTCGTTGCGTTGGCCGGCCAGGTCGGGGACGTCCTCGATCGAGTGGCAGAAGCAGGTCGGGCAAACCATCGTGCAGTTGGTACACGACAGGCAGCGGCTCGGCCACGTCGTCCCATCGCGGATGTTCCAGGTTGTTGTAGAGCAGCTCGGGCAAGTCGGAGGTATCGAGGCGACGATGGATCTGGCCCTCGGTGTCGCGGACCACCCGGTCGGCCGCGTCCAGGTCGGCGACGGTCGGCCTCCCGGCAGGGGATGCCCGCGATGATCTCCCGGCCGCGGTCCGTGGCCACCTCGACGAGGAACGTCTCCGGGAGCTCGGTCAGCGCCAGGTCGAAACCGCTCGTCGCCTTCGGGCCGGTCTTCATGCTCGTGCAGAAGCAGGTGGCGGCGGCCTGGCGGCAATTCACCGCGATGATGAAGGCCGGCTCCCGCCGCGCCTGATAATGCGGGTCGACGTAGGGGCCCTCCAGGAAGACGCGGTCCTGGATCGCGATGGCGTGCAGGTCGCACGAGCGGACGCCCAGGAATGCATACCTGGGGACCGGCTCGGGGCTAGGATGGACCGCGAAGGAATCCACGGTCATCTCGATCGAGAACAGGGTCAGCCGCGACGGAAACAGGTACTTCTTCCAGGAATGTGGCCCGACGGCGTAGCCGAAATAGGCACCGTCGTCGCGGCGCTCGAGTCGATAGGTGCCCCCCTCTTGCTCGTCCGTCCAGCCGATGGGTAATTGCTCGAAGCGAGCTCAGCTCGTCGAAGACGATCGCCCCCTGGGCGATGGTCGGTCCCACGACCGTGTAGCCCTCGCTCCAGAGCCGATCGATGATCCGTCCCAGGTCGGGCTTATCGAGGACGACCGTCGGCCCGGGGGTGTGATCCCTGCCGGTTCCGGCATTGCTGGCCCCTCCATTCTCGACGGCCCTCGGCCTGATCTGCCCCCATCGTAGGGTCAATGGCCGTAGATATCCAGGAGCTGCATCCGGGTGGCCTTCAACCGCTCGGAGACCACCTCCAGGATCCGCCGCGTCAGGATGTAGCCGAGCCGTGGGTCGGCGTCGCAGAGCTCGCCGAGCCGGACGGCGTCCAAGGCCAGGGCACGGGTCGGCTCGGTCGCGAGGGCCGCGGCCGTCTTCGGCCGCTGAGTGAAGACGCGACGACCAGCCGAACAACTCGCCCGGCCCCACGCGTGAGGATGGTCACCCGTCCGCGAGCGGGCACCGTCACCTCGATGGCGACGCGACCCGCCTCGACCACGTACAAGACGGAGTCACGATCCCCCTCGCGGAACACGGTTTCGCCGGCGGTCCACTCCACCGGGGTGGCGATCGCCGCGAGTCTGTCCAGTTGGTCCGGGTCCAGGCCCTGCGTGAAGGCGAGGTCTTTCAATAAGAATGAGTTCATGTTCGTCATATTCTAATTTATTTTTGTGTGCCAACACCATCGGGACTGGGCCCTCGGCCTCGATCGCGGGGTCGAGGAAATCCGCGCGTCCCCGGTCGGCCGGCGCGGACGTCGAGCCAGAGCAGCGCGAGGCTGATGCCGGTCGCGATCACGAGCAGCCACTCGCCCGGCTTGTTCCACCAGGCGAGCAGTCCTCCCGCCGAGAACGCCAGCGCCACCGCGAGGATGACCCGCGAGAGCCAGCGATGGAACTGGCCGACGTCGGTCATGTGGAACTCGGTCAGCGACCGGTAGACGTGTCGGCCCTCGTGGTGCGGGGTGCAGAACGTCTTGAGCACGCAATCGTTGCAGGTCGAAGCTGGGGCCTTGTAGAGGGCGAGTTTGTTCTGGTCATCGAAGGTGTGCAAGGTGAGCAACTCCCCTTGCGGGCATTCATACCGGTCGAGCTCGACATCGTAGATGAACCCAGTGTGGGCATACCGCTGGGCGCGACGAAAGTGGGCCCTGGCCAGGAACTCCAAGAACCAGCCGCCGACCCAAAGGGCCAGCAGGTACGCCAGGAGTAACACGAACCCCAAGTCGTGGACGAAGCCCCAAGCGGTGAGTGTCTGTAGCATCGAGGGCCTCCTTGGTCCGAATCGGCTCAATCCGCGCGGCGCGGCTGGTCGGAGTAACCTCAGTATACAGTGTGGCTTCGAGAGCGTCTCCAGACTGGTCCACCGGGGCCAGGGTCTTCCGCGTCCGGAGTGCGACCTTGAGAGTCAGCCAGACCAAGGGGGCCGAGCCGGCCATGAACACCACGTCGCCCGGCATCCGCGCCCAGGACAACCACGGATAATTCCGGAACCACTCCGTCCGCGCGTGCCAGTAGCCGTTGGTCACCACGTCGCCGAGCTGCAAGACGCCCAGCGGGAACAGGTGCCCGAGGATCATCAGCATCAATCCGACGTTCGTCGCCCAGAACGAGAACCGCACCAGCCCCTCGCTCCAGTCCTCGGGCCGGGCCAGGTAGCGCGTGCAGAAGACCAAGAGCGCCAGGGCCAGCATGCCGTATACGCCCATGAAGGCCGCGTGGCCGTGGTTCGAGGTGAGCAACGTGCCGATCTCGTAGTAGCTGACCACCGGCATGTTGATCAGGAAGCCGAACACCCCCGCGCCGAGGAAGTTCCAGAACCCGACCGAGGCCAGAAAAAGGACCGCCCAGCGGTGCGGGAACGCCGCCGCGCCTCCGGCCTGCTGGCGGTTGCCGAGCTGGAGGAACGACCAGGCCTCGACCGTCAGCAAGGTCAGCGGGATCACCTCCGCCGCCGAGAAGAACGCCCCCAGGGCCATTTCGACCGCCGGACCGCCGCTGAAGTAGCAGTGGTGGAGTGTCCCGACCACGCCGCCGATCGAGTACAGCACCACGTCGAAGTAGATCAGTCGCGTGGCGAACCGCTCCGAGACGATGCCCATCAGGACGAAGATCAGGGCCACCAGCATGGTCGTGAACAGCTCGAGGAAATCTTCGACCCAGAGGTGGACGACCCAAAACCGCCAGAAGTCGCCGATCGCGAACGTGGACTGCGTATGAGTCACGAGGCCGACCGCGTAGAAGGCCGGTATCGACAGCGCAGCTATAGAGGAACAGCCAGGGCAGGTTGCCCCGGCTCTCGACGGCCAGGCGAGGGCGGAGACCCCGGTAGATGATCACCACCCAGAGCACCATCCCCAGGATGAGCAGGTACATCCAGAACCGGCCGAGCTCGAGGTACTCCCACCCCTGCGCCGAGGAACGACCGCTGCCGGCGCGGCAACAGGTCGTGGTAGCTCAGGTACTCGCCGGCCAGGCTGCCGAAGACGACCACCGCCAGGGCGCCGAGCAGCAACGCGGACAACACCCCCTGCCCCCGCGGCTCGCGGCCGGCGATCAGCGGCGCGAGGAAGATCCCGGCGGCCAGGTAAGCCGTTGCGACGAAGAAGATCGCCATCTGGAGGTGCCAGGTCCGCGTCAGGTTGTAGGGGAGCCACTTCGGCAGGTCGATCCCGAAGAAGCCGCCGGTCTCGACCATGTAGTGAACGGTCGCGCCCCCGACCAGGTTCTGGAGCAGGAAGAGCGCCGCGACGACCAAGAAGAACCAGGCGGTCACGCGCTGGGCGGGCGTCAAGGCCACTGAGGCCGGGGGCACGAACCGCACCTGCCGCTCCTCGGTCTCGTGCCAGCCGACGACTTGGGAATGGCGGCCGTACAGGCCCAGAACCAGTCCGCTACCGCCCAGGAGCGTGACCAGAGACAGGGCGCTCCACATGATCGCGTCGCCGGTGAGCGTGTTGCCGACCAGCTCCTCGGGGGGCCAGTTGTTCGTGTACGAGTACGTCTTGCCGGGCCGGCGCGCCACGGCCGTCCAGGCCGTCCAGGCGATGAATGCCGTGATCGCGCGCGGTCCTCCGCGTTGGTGATCATGCCAGCCTTGAGCCCCTCGCCGCTCACCTTGCGGCCGTACACCAGCTCGCTGAAGTGGTTCTGGATCTCCTCGAAGGCCGACACTTGCCCGGCGGTCCAGACCAGCGTCCCCGTCTTCGGGTCGTAGCGGTTGGCCTGTAGCTCATCCCTTGTCCGCCCCCGCGCCGCCTCGTCATCGCCGTACCGCTTGGTCATGTGCAAGGCCATGCGGTGCAGGTAATCGGCCGTGAAATCCGGCCCGAGGTAGGCCCCGTGGCCGTACACGGTGCCGAACTGCATCAGGCCGTAGGTGAGGAACTGCTCCTGCCCGTCGAGGATCTGCTGCCTCGTAAACAGCACGTTGCCCGGCTCGTCCACGATCCGATCGGGGATCGGCGCATGGTCTTGGTAGATCCGCAGCGCCGAAAAGGTCAGGAGGGAGAAGCCGATGATGAACGTCAGGATCGATCCCTGCAACCAGAGCGGCGAGACCGTCATGGGTCGGCGATTGGGCATGCTCGTGAATCCTGTTGGAAGGACTGGCGGGCCGGTCAAGTCGTCTCACTCGAGAGGGGTTGGACGCGATCGCCTGCCTCGACCGCCCACGCTCATTAATGGAAACAGAAGGTGGGGACGGGGTTCTCCCTGAGTATCGTGCCTGTCACAGATCCGATGAAGAACTCCCGGACGACCGGCTGACCATACGTGCCCATGACGAGCAAGCCGGCGCGCAGGCTCTCGCACTGTTCCAGGATGACTTTGGCGGGCGCGGCGGAGGACTCGAGCACGTGTGCGACCGCATCGATCCCATGAGAGCTGAGGAACTGACGGGCGCGATCTGCATGCTCGGCCGCCTCGGCGGCAATCGAGCTCACGCTGATGATGTGAACCTGGCCAGATTCGCCCAGCCCCGTCGCCTGGAAGGCCCATAGGGCACGAGCGGCCTGGAGACTGCCGTCATAAGCGACTGCGACCGGGCCATCCGGAACGGGTGTCGCCGGTACCATGACAATCGGGCGAGAGGTGTCCTTCAAGACCTTTTTGAGTGTTTCCGCACCCTCATCGTCCCGACGCGTGAATCGGAACTGAAAGTCCCGAGCCAGGACAACCAGGTCACAGGACTGCGACTCGGCTGCGATCAGATCGTAGGGCGAGCCGACCACTTTTCGTTGCGTATGGGCCACCCCGGCCTCGACACACCGCGTTGCGAATTGATCCAGAAGTTCCCCGACCTGCCGATGGACGTCTGCCAGTCGCGGTTCGTAGCCCATGTAATAAACGGGGTCCTCGCCGGGTGTGCCGCCCACAGCCCAGGCTGGCTCAATCGAGCGGATGCCCGGCTCATCGACGACTCCGAAACCCACCAGCGTGGCACCAGTCCGCTTGGCCCAGCGAATGCCCAGCTCGGTGAGAACGGCGCCGTGCTCGGGTGTATCGAGGCCGATCAACATGTTGCCAGACATGAGCGTATCTCCCTTTCCTCAAGAACCTGAAGGTTACCAGTGAAGCCCCGAGATTGCGAGCGTCTCGCGGCAAAGCGAACCAAGTTGAAAGACGACCCAACCCGAACCGCTCAGCGAACCACGAGGTTCACGGCATCGAGCGTGAAAACCGTTGGAGACCATTGATGACTCCGAGCATCGATGGCGGATCAATCCAGATGCTACCACGTCTTGGCTTTCCGGGAAAACGTCTTGCCAGACGATGGCAAGCGACACCCGGCCCATCAAGTCGACGAATGTGACGTGGACGCCGCGATGGTTGATGTCAGTTTTGTTCGTTCGCGCCCGCGCCGGTCCGATCGCAAAGCTCCTCACGTAAGATGCTCACCGAGTTCGGGGCCTCGATGCCAAGTCGGACCTGGTTGCCATGGATGCTCACCACGGTGATGCGGATGTTACCGTCGATGACGATCGATTCATCTCGCTTGCGGCTTAGAACTAACATGGTTGCGAACTCCTTTCGTCTCTGACGTGTTCGGGGAAGACGATCCTCCCCGCTCATGATGTAGCTGCTCAACTCAGATCGACGGATTGGCAAAGGTCTCTCGGTTGCAGTTTCGAGCTGGCTGGCCTGGAGACTACGATCCGGTTGACGAGATGGCGCACGCCCACCGCGCCCGACGCGACCTCCTGGGCGACCTGCTTGAGGTAGTGGGAGGGGAGGCAGCCGTGGAGATGGAGTACGCCGTCGCTGGCGATACACGAGACGTCGCGGAGCGCCCGGTAGCTACTCCTTCCGAGCCGTTCCTGGACCTCGCGGACGATGGCCGGGAGGTGGGGACTCGTCGAGTTCTCGGGATCGGCGTAGGTAAGTGCCAGCGGGTTCATGACGCCGTCTCCTGGGTCAGGTGATGGCGGGGCCATCATCGGATACCTGGGGAGCGGCAGCCATTACCGCGGGAATAGGGCCCGGACGGATGAGGTCGCGGGTGTCCGGTCGTCGGACGATGAGAAGGGCGAGGCGCAAACAAAAACCCCGATCGCGCGATGATTCGCACGACGGGGCCGACCATAGCCAAGATCCGCATTGCCCTTCATGAGCACGGATGGAAGTAATCTATCGGAAGCCTGCCGGCTGGTCAACCCCTTATTTCTCGATTTCCTTTGGAAGTGGTGCACACCCTTGGAAGGCTCAACCGCTGGCAGGTTGTTCTCGTCGAAATGGGGTAGCGGGCGGGGAAGCCACTTCCCATCGACGACTCTCTGGAAGTATGATGAAACCATGTCGGCCGGATGGCTCGCGGACGGGCTCGCCTGGCTGGGTCTCGATGGCCCACGCAACCGCCCCACGGCGTTGCGTGGGTTTTTTTGTTTCACGGGACCGAGCGAGCAGGTGGGGCATCATGGACGCGGACCGACTTTTTGACCGTTATCTGAGCTCCAGTCCTACGTCGGCTGGACCGAAGCCGACGCGAAGCGGGTCGCCGCCGCCGCCACCGCCGTTGGAACCCTACCTCCTCAGCCTCATCGACGACTTCTACGAGGAAATCGAGCGCCATCCCAATGCGCGCAAGGTCATCACGGGCGGACCGGCCCAGATCGAGCGCCTCAAAGGGACGCTCGTCCAGTGGATCCGCGATCTGCTCTCCGGCCGATACGACGAGGAGTATGTCGCCCGGCGCTGGCGCGTGGGCTGGCGGCACGTCGAGATCGGTCTCGAGCAGGTCTATACCAACGTCGCGCTGTCGCGGCTGCGGATCGGCCTGATCCGCTCCCTCCACGAGGCCTGGAGCGGTGACGCCGGTTACGTTGAAGGAGACGGTCCGCTCGCTGAACAAGCTGCTGGACCTGGACCTGGCGATCATCGAGGACGCCTACCAGGCCGAGTACATGGCACGGCTCCAGCGGAGCGAACGGCTGGCGACGCTCGGGCAGGTGGCCGGCGGCGTCGCGCACGAGCTGCGGAATCCGCTCAACGTGGTCAGGACGTCGGTCTACTACCTGCTGAACGCCCGCAATCCCACGCCCGAGAAGCAGGCCGACCACCTTCGGCGGATCGAGCGGAACGTCGAGCTGGCCGACAACGTCATCACGGCCCTGTCGAACTTCGCCAAGATCCCCCTGCCGGAATTGAAGCCGATCGCCCTCGAGCCGCTGGTGCGCGGGGTACTGGAAATCAACCCGCCGGGCAGTCAGATCGCGGTCGACGGTCGAATGCCCTGAGGGCCTGCCCCAGGCCCTGGGCGATGGCGATCAGCTCCGGATCGCGCTGGGCAACCTGATGCGCAACGCCCGCGATGCCATGCCTCAAGGCGGCCGGCTGACCCATCTCCGCCCGCGATGGTGACGGCCACGTCGAAATCTCGGTCGCCGATACCGGGGCCGGGATCGAGGCGAACGACCTGGCCCGGATCATGGAGCCGCTCTACTCCACCAAGGCGCGCGGGCTGGGCCTGGGGCTTGCAATCACCCGGTCGATCGTGGAAAAGAATCAGGGGACATTGCGCGTGACCAGCGAGCCGGGGCGCGGCAGCGTCTTCACGATCCGACTGGCCGCGGCACTCGGCGACGGAGCACCCTCATGACGAGCCTGGAGACCTACCGGATCCTCGTTGTCGACGACGACCAGGACATCTGCCGCAATCTGAGCGACATCCTCACCGACCTGGGATACCAGGTCGACTTCGCGTTCGATGGGCTCTCGGCACTGGAGCTGGTGAGCCGGCGTCCTTACGATGTGGCTCTGCTCGACTTGAAGATGCCCGGCATGGACGGGCTGACGCTCTACCGCGCGATCAAGAAGCAGCGGGCCGGGACGGTCTCGCTGCTGGTGACCGCCTACGCCAGCCCCGAGACCGCCGCGGAGGCGCTGGCCGCCGGGGCCTGGAAGGTGGTCTCCAAGCCGGTCGACTTCCGCAAGCTCCTGGGGTTGGTCGACGAGGCGCTCGGCCAGCCGCTGGTCCTGGTGGTCGACGACGACCACGACCTCTGCGCCAATCTCTGGGACCTGCTCCGCGATCGCGGATTCCGCGTCAGCCTGGCGCACAACGGCCGGGAGGCGGCCGAGCAGCTCAAGGAGTCGACATTCAAGGTCGTGCTGATCGACATGCGAATCCCAGACAGTGACGGCAGCGCCGTGTTCCAGGCGGTGCGCCAGGCCAACCCGCAATGCCCGGACCATCCTGATCACGGGCTATCGCTCGGAGATGGATCAACTCATCGAGCAGATGGTCGCCGAGGGTGCCGACGCGGTCTGCTACAAGCCGTTCAACGTGCCGGAACTGCTCCAGAAGCTGGAGCAACTGGCCGAGCCGATCGAGGAGGGCGCCGGCCACGGCCCGCGCTGATTCCATGGACGCCGCGCCGCCGCTGGACATCCTGGTGATCGAGGACGACGCGGATGCGCGCGACAACCTGCGAGACATCCTCGAGCTCGACGACCACCGGGTCGCGACCGCCGGCAGCGCCGCCGAGGCGATGGCCCGCGACGACTGGGCGCGGTTCACGGTGGTCATCCTCGATCGCCGCCTGCCCGACGCGACGGCCGAGCAGCTCATGCCCTGGCTCAAGGCCGAGGCGCCCGGTGCCGCGGTGATCGTGGTGACGGGCTACTCCGACCTCCAGGGCGCGATCGCCGCCCTGCGCCAGGGAGCGACCGACTATCTCCTCAAGCCGCTCAACGTCGACATCCTCCGCACCAGCCTGGACCGGATCGCCGAGCGGCGTCAGCTCGCCCAGGCCAAGGAGCGGAGCGAGGCCACCTTCCGCCACCTGGTCGAGGCCGCCGAGTGCATGATCGTGATCCTCCGGCCCGATCATACCATCGTCTACTTCAGCCCGTTCGCCGAGCAGCTCACCGGCTACTCCGCCGCCGAGGTCCGCGGCCGTGACTACCTGGACCTCCTCCTGCCCGAAGCCGATCGCCGGACCGTCGCCGAGGAGTTCGCGCGGGTGATCGCCGGCAGTCCCACTCCCGGGTTCGAGAACCCGGTCATTTGCCGCAATGGCTCGCGCCGCTCGATGGTCTGGAACGCACGCTTCCTGGCCGACTACGACGATGGCCCCGCGATCCTCAAGGTCGGTCACGACATCACGTTCCTCAAGCAGGCGCAGGAGCGCGCCATGCAGGCGGAGCGGCTGGCCGCGATCGGCCAGATGGTGACCGGACTGGCGCACGAGAGCCGCAACGCGCTTCAGCGCAGCCAGGCTTGCCTGGAGATGCTGGCCCTGGCCGTGCGCGACCGGCCCGAGGCGCTGGACCTGATCAACCGGATTCAGAAGGCCCAGGACCACCTCCACGCCCTCTACGAGGATGTCCGCGGCTACGCGGCCCCGATCAAGCTGGAGAAGTCGCCTTGTGACCTGCGTCTGATCTGGCGCGAGGCCTGGGCGCATCTCGAGCCGGCCCGGGCCGCCAAGCGGGCCGTCCTTCGCGAGGCCATCGACGGCATCGACCTGTCCTGCGCCGTGGACGCGTTCCGCCTCGAGCAAGTGCTCCGCAACATCCTGGACAACGCCCTGGCGGCTGGAACAGCCCCGGTTGAGGTCGAGGTCCGGGTTGCGGACGCCAAGCTCGATGGCCAACCCGCCCTCCAAATTGCCGTGAGCGACAACGGCCCGGGGATCGGTCCGGAGTCGCGTTCGAAAGTCTTCGACCCGTTCTTCACCACCAAGGCCAAGGGGACCGGCCTGGGCATGGCCATCGCCAAGCGGATCGTCGAGGCCCACGGGGGCCGGATCGCCGTCGGCGACGGCCGAGGGCCCGGTGCGGTCTTCCTCATCACCCTCCCACGAGGACGCCCATGAACCGTTCGCTCAAGATCGCCGTCGCCGACGACGAGCTCGACATGCGCGACTATTTCCAGAAGATCCTGCCGATCCTGGGCCACCAGGTCGTCGCCGTGGCCCAGACCGGCCGCGAGCTGGTCGACCTGTGCGCCAGCACGCGTCCCGACCTCGTCATCACCGACATCAAGATGCCCGACATGGACGGCATCGACGCCGCCACGCAGATCTACCGCCAGGCGGCGATCCCGGTCATCCTCGTGTCGGCCTACCACGACGCCGACTTCATCCGCCGGGCCGAGGCCGACCACATCATGGCCTACCTCGTCAAGCCGATCAAGCAGGCCGACCTCGAGCCGGCGATCGGCATCGCCATGCGCCGGTTCGAGCAGTTCCAGGCGCTCCGCAAGGAGACGTCCGACCTGAAGCAGGCGCTCGAGGACCGCAAGGTGATCGAGAAGGCCAAGGGCATCCTGATGAAGAAGGCCGGCCTCGACGAGCACGACGCATTCCGCCGGCTTCAGAAACTGGCCAGCGACAAGAATCGCAAGCTGATCGAGATCGCCCAGATCATCCTGACCGCCGAGGAGGCCCTCGAGCCGCCCGGTCGGGGCTAGAGGCATCTCGGACATTAGGCTGGCCATCGTCGTCGCCCTCTGATTCCTCCAGCTCCATCACAGGCGATGATTCTGAGCTAGCCCTGAGCTCCCTTTCAAGCCGGTCCATCGCAGGCGCGGGAAGTTTTCGGGTAGAATCGAGCTTGGCGACAGTCGCTGGATCGGCAAACGTCTCCGAAGGGCGGCCACAGGGAGAACCCGATCCAGGAGAATATCATGGACCCTGTTGAACACGTCTTGCGTTGGAGCCGATGGACAGCAACTGGTCCCGAAAGCGTGATCTCCAAGGTGTTCGACGTCCTCGACGCAAAGCTACCAAAGGGCTGGAAACGGCTGACAGGGGATGACCTTCTCCCCTATCAAGATATCTGGACAAGCCGGATCCGCCTGGTATGACCTCGACACGAGTCCTTCCTGCATCGGATTCGTACTCAGTATCGAACGGACCCGGGAAACCGAACTGAGGGGCGGCCGGGTGTGGTTCAAAGGACCGCCTGATTCCGCCCGGAGAGACCAACGCCCCGGTCGTATGGGAACAGGTGAGCCAATTTCTCGATGAAACCATTATTCCCGCCGCGTGGAAACTGGTGCAAACATCCGGGTGCCCACTCCCGAGGAAATCTTCCTCTCCGACTTGCCCTTCGACATACAGGATCGTCTCCAAAGGTTCTCGGATGCCGCCCGCAAGTCACTCCCACTCAACCGCGAGGAAGCCGAATTGTGGCATGGGTTCGTGATCGCGGCTTTCCGGACGAGAGCGGTGATTGAAGACAAAGCGATTCATCAACTGGCTCGCCAGAGCCGGTTGGCCGAGGGAATCGGCAGCCGAGCTGAATAGACAGTTCTTTGAGCATTGCCACCTCCTTTCGCGGTACGCAGACGAGGTGTCGGCTGCATGAGCTCCATCACGGATGCCGTCGCTCGAATCATCGCACAGCCTGCCCCGGTCATCATCCTCGACACCTGCAACTTACTCGATCTGTTCCGCCGCGACGAAAAGCGCCAACAGCCGCGGGTGCCCGCGGAAGAGATCCAGGCGGCCTCCGAACTCCTGCAACTGGTGACCGACCGGCCGTGTGCTGTCCATTTGGTTGTGCCAGAACTCGTCCCGGGCGAGTTCGCCGACCATGCCGACCGGATCGAGAGCGAATTTGTTGGATGGCTTGGGCTTCACGATCAGAATCAAGATTGGCTTGCCAAGGCTGCACTCGGGGTCGGGATTGCGCTCCAGAATCCCCGGCCCGTCCAGCCCATTGGGCTGCATGCCGCATTTCGGAGGCTCGCGAAACGAGTTGCTCGCCCAATGCACTCGTGTTGGACCGCGACCAGACCTCGCTGGATCGGGCGGTCGTCCGTTTAATCGCAAAGCAGCGTCCCTCTCACAAGAAGGAAATCAAGGACTCTATGAATATGGAACAGACCTTGGAACTCTGCTCCCAACTGAGGAATGCGGGATTCACGCATCCTGTAGCATTCATAAGCTCGAACACAAATGATTTCGCGGAGGCAACGATGAGTTCCCAGCTTCATAACGACCTGCAAGAAGAGTTTGAGCGGTATCGCTGGAGTACTTCCCATCCCTCGGGCTGCCGTCGGGACTCTCCGGGCTAGGCGTAACCTACTAGTAGAGTCCCAACTTCCCTGGGCAGCCATCGTGTTAATCCGTTTCGCACTTCGCGTCGTGGCCAAACCGTATCCGTACATGATGTCCGCGATCCTTTCAAGAGGAGGCCATCCTCCGATGCAGCTCCGCCAGTTGATCGAGGCCCTCTCCGACCCGTCGGCCTATCATCAGCCGGTCAAGGAGGTTCAGGTCCATCAGACGCATATCTCGGTCGTCTTCCTGGCGGGAGACCTGGCCTACAAGATCAAGAAACCGGTCACCCTGGGCTTTGTGGACTACGGGACACTGGAGCGCCGGCGGCACTACTGCGAGGAAGAGGTCCGCTTGAATCGACGGCTGGCACCGGAAGTCTATCTCGGGGTCGTTCCGGTGACCCAGGAGTCGGACTCGATCCGGATGGAAGGGGAGGGCGAGGTCGTCGACTGGGCGGTGAAGATGAGGCGACTTCCGGACGAGGCCAGCTCCGGACCCGGCTGGCGAGCGGCGGTGTGGGAGCCGAGCCGCTCGAGGAATTGGCCCGCAGGCTCGCGGAGTTTCATGCCTCGGCCCAGTCCGGGCCCGAAGTCTCGACGCGTGGCTCATTGGAGGTGATCGCCCGGAACGCCCGGGACAACCTCGACGAGGCGACGCCCCACGTCGGCGCGACGCTCAGCCGTTCGGTCCTCGACCGATTCAGAGCACGGACCGAAATGGCAATGGCCCGACTCGGACTCCCTCATCGAGGACCGCGCCCGCCGGGGCGTTCCTCGCGACACCCACGGCGACCTCCGCCTCGACCACGTCTACTGGTTCCCCGACCGAGATCCTCCCGACGATTGGATCGCCGTCGACTGCATCGAATTCGACGAGCGGTTCCGCCACGCCGACCCCATCGCCGACATCGCCTTCCTCGCCATGGAACTGTCGATGGAGGGCCGCGCCGATCTCGCCGGCGCATTCGTCGAGGAGTACCTCCGCGCCGCGGATGACGAGGAGGGCCGGGCATTGCTGCCGTTCTACCGGGCCTATCGCGCCACGGTGGCGCGGCAAGGTCGAGGGCATGAAGCTGGAACAATCCGAGATCGCCCAGACCGATCGGGACGCGGCCCAGACGCGCGCCCGCGCCCTCTGGCTCTTCGCCCTGTCCGAGCTGGAAGAGCCGGACCAAAAACCCTGCCTGATCCTCGTCGCCGGACTGCCCGGCTCGGGGAAATCCACCCTGGGCCGAGCACTGGCCGAGCGGGCCGGATTCGACTGTGATCCGCTCCGACGAGGTCCGCAAAGAGCTCGCTAGGTCGAGCGGCGAGACGTCCGTCACCCGCCGCGTTCGGCAAGGGCCTCGTACAGTGCGGAATGGAACAAGCGGACGTACGACGAGTGCTTGCGCCGCGCCGAGGGGCTCATCTTCGAGGGGCGCCGCGTGCTCATCGATGCGAGCTTTCGCGAGGAAACGCGCCGACGGCTTTTCCTCGATGCCGCCCACCGATGGGGGATCACCGTCTGTCCTGCTCCTCTGCCAGGCCGACCCGGAGGTGGTCCGCGAGCGATTGGCCCGACGTCGACGATGCCTCCGATGCCGACTGGGCGATTCACGCGGATGTCGCCGACGCAATGGGAAGAGCCCGGCCCGCAGACTCGCCCAGTCGTTCGCCGGATCGACACCGGAGGGAGCAGGTCGCAGACGCTCGCCCAGGCCCTCGACGTGCTCAGAGGATTTGGGCTGCTGGACGCTGAAGAATAAGCGGCGCGGTGCCATCGAGAATCAAACGCTTGAAATCTCGGAGCGGAAGGAATGTTTGGCTGGATCTTGAAATGGAGGGCAATTCTCGTAGAATAGTCGTATGAGACTCGCGGCTCAAGGTGGGCCGCGAGCTGACTGGCTAGGGCGGCCCCGCTGTGCGATCGTTCGCATGGACGGGGTTTCTTGTTGCGCCCCACTCCGGAAGGATCACGAGGGTCCCCCGCACCAAACCGAACCCTGGGCCTCGCACCCAGGGGCTCACATTGCAAGAGGGAGACCCCCATGATTCGCCCCCCCAAAATCCGCATCGTCGGGGAAAATCGGCGCCCGACGCGCCGGTCTTACGAGTCCCGGATCCGGCCGCAGTGCGAGCCCCTGGAGGGGCGGGCGCTCCTGAGCTTGTTCCGGGGCGCCGTCGACAACTTCGCAGGCGGACTGACCACCGCGGTGGCTGTGGGGGACTTCAACAACGATGGCAACCTCGACCTCGTCACCGCCAGCGCCAATCAGGTGAGTCTGATGCTGGGCAACGGCAATGGCACGTTCGAGGGCTACAAGCAATTCCAGGTCGGCGGCGGGCCTCCGGGGGTCGCCGTGATCGGTAGCGGACCGGAGGGGATTGCCGTCGGCGACTTCAACGGCGATGACAACCTCGACGTCGTCACGGCCAACCACTATACGAATAACGTCAGCTTGCTGCTGGGCGACGGACACGGCTCGTTCCAGCCGGCGCAGAACTTCGCGGTGGGTAGCGGACCGGAGGGGATTGCCGTCGGCGATCTCACCGGCAATGGCATCCCGGACGTGGTCACGGCCAACTCCAACGACAACACCGTGAGCATCCTGATGGGAGATGGGCACGGTTCGTTCCAGCCGGCCTACTCGCTCCCCGCGGGCAGCCAACCGGACGCGGTGGCCATCGCAGACCTCAATCGCGACGGCAAGCCCGACCTCGTCGTGGCGGACGCGGGGAGCAACTCCGTGACCGTGCTCTCGAACAACGGCCAGGGCGGTTTCACGACGTCCGCGACATACAAGGTCGGCCGGCGCCGACCTCGGTGGCTGTCGGCGACCTCAACGACAACGGACGGCTCGACATCGTGACCGCCAACGGTGGCAGTAACAATGTCAGCGTGCTGGATGCGCGGGCGAACGCTTCACGAGCAGAAACGGCACGGCCGCCACGACCAGGTAACAATGTCAGCGTGCTGTATGCGCGGGCGAACGGGACTTACCAGCGCGCACCGACAGTACGCGACGGGTGCGGACCCGAAATCGGTGGCCCTGGCCGACCTGACCGGCGACGGCAAGCTCGACATCGTGGCGGCGGCGTTCGGGCCCTTCCAAACGACGCGCGTCGGCTTCCCGTCCCCCACCGGTGCGGGGGGCTTGAATGTGCTCATGAACCGTGGCCAGGATCGGTTCAAGCTCACGTCTACCGTCCAGACCGGCCCAGGTCCCGATGGAGTGGCGGTCGGCGACTTCAATCACGACGGCACCCCCGACCTGGTCTCTGCGAACTACTACGGCTACAACGCGAGCGTGGCGCTGGGGCTAGGCGGGGGCAAGTTCTCCAGCGCTTTGGCCATCAATGCCGGGATTACACCGGAGGCGGTGGCTTCGGGCTCGTTCTATAGCCATAGAGGGGCGGACCTGGTGACGTCCGACCCGGACAGCAACAGGATCAGCGTGCTGCGGAGCCTGGGCGACGGCCGCTACGCCAAGCCCGAGACATTCCGAACCGGAACCGTACCGGGCACGCTGGCGGCGGGCGACTTTTCCGGCAACGGCTGGGACGGGATCGCGTGGGCGGGCGCTGCCAACGGGAAGCTCACGGTCCGTCAGGGCCTGGGAGGCGGCCGGTTCGGTCCTGCTCGGTCCTATGCCGTCGGCGCCGACCCGTCCGGCATGGCGGTCGGCGACCTCAACGGGGATGGCCGGCTGGACATCGTCACGGCGAATCAAGGGAGCAATGATGTCAGTGTGCTGTTAAACCTGGGTCACGGCCGGTTTGCCCCCGCGACAACCTACGCCGCCGGCGCGGGGGCGGCGGCGGTGGCGATCGGCGACGTCAACGGCGACGGCAAGCCCGACCTGGTGGTGGCCGACGCCAACTCCGACCAGGTCAGTGTGCTGGTCGGTAACGGCGACGGCACGTTCGGCGCGCCCTGAGCTTCCCGGCCGGCATGAGCCCCAGTTACGTCGCGCTGGCGGACCTGTCCGGAAATGGCCGGCTGGACATCATCGTCGGGGACGCCGCCGGCGGCCAGGTCAGCGGCGGCCAGGAGATCAGCGTCCTGATGAACCTGGGCGGCGGCAAGTTCGCGGCGCCGGTTTACTACGGCGGACTGTTCGGGGAGCCCACAGGCCTGGCCGTCGGCGACTTCAATGGTAACGGCAAGCTCGACATCGCCGTCCCCGATGGCGGGGACGATATCGCCGTCTTCGCGGGCAACGGCGACGGCACCTTTCAGTTCGACGCGAACTACGCGACCGCCCCGGGCCCCATAGGGCTGACGAGCGGCCCCTTCTTCGGCCCGGGCCAGACCGACCTGGCCGTGGGCATCACCGTAAACAACTCGCTGGACCTCTTCAAAGCGAACCGGCCCTGATCGGGAATTACCTGACGGCCGCAGCCCCTTCCGAGCCGCAGCGCAGCCCCAGCCCCGGGCTCCAGCCATCGTGACGGAGGATTATTCCATCGGATTCTTTCACAAGCACTGACGCGTGGTTGCGATGGCCAATCAGAGGAGCATGGAACTCTCAGCGTCCGGCTTGGCCACCACTTCCGGCTTCGACACGGGCTCCGGGTTCGCGTTGTGAACGAGCACTACCGGGACCCGGACCGCGCGGAAGACCGCCTCGGCGACGCTCCCCATCAGGAGCCGGGTCACTCCCGTCCGGCCCTGGCTGCTCATCACGATCAGGTCGCAATGCGCGTCTTCGACCGCCCGGCAGATTTCCTCGGCCGGGTCGCCTCCAGACAGGCGATAGACCACGGGTGCGACGGAGTCCGCGGGATAAAGCTCGTGAAGCTGTTTGAGGAGGGCCGATTTCACCTCCGGTGAAGTGTGGTCGGCAGCGGTGACAACATGCTGCACGATCAGCCGCGACCCCGGACCGGCCAGGGCCAAAGCGACGGAGAACGCTCGTTGGGCGCGATCCGACAGATCGGCGGGAAACAGGATCGTCGAAAAGATCGGACGCCCAGCCTCCGTTGATGCCGGGGTTTCCGTCCTCGCGGATTGCTTGCAGATCAGGACGGGGCAAGGAGCGTGCCGGGCCACCCGCTCGGCAACGCTCCCGAGCAGGGTCCGTCCGATGCCCGTCTTGCCCTCGCTACCCATCACGATCAAGTCGCACTGGCGGTCGCCAGCCACGCGAACGATCTGCTCCCAGGCGAGTCCTTCGACGACCCGACTCTCCACCGTTGGCATTTCGCGGTGTGGATGACACTTCTTCAGCCAATGGTCCACATTGTCCTGGAGGAATGGAGACGGCGGTGTCGGTACGTTGAATTCGCCGGAGTAGAGCGGCGGCTCGACGACGTGGACCGCGATCAGGCGGGCGCCCTGCGACAGGGCCAGGTCACAGGCCAAGGAGAACGCCTGCTCGGAGTCGGCGGAATAATCGGTGGGAAACAGGATGGTCTTGACGGGTAACATGGCATGATCCTTGTTGGAAAGATCCGGCAGGACAGGGCCACGGTCGAGCCCGCTCGAGTCGGAGCTCGACCAGCGTCTTTGGCCGGAGACCTCATCCACCGGGGCGCTTCAGGAAGGTGAGGCTCCGTCTGAACCGGTACGGTCCATTGGATCGACTCCGAGGTCGCAAGGTCAATTGGTGACAGCGACGCATTTCGATGGCTGATCGACCTTGGGTGCGGTTTCGCGATCGGGAGTCTTCACGGCCAGCACCGGGCAGTTCGCTCTGGGCAGGACGAACTCGGCCACGCTCCCGAAGAGGAGCCGGGTCAATCCGGTCCGCCCGTGGGTGCCCATGACGATCAGGCCGTTGCCCAGCTCCGCCGCTGTCTGGATGATCTGATCGGCGGGTTCGCCCTGGCACAACCGGCTCTCCACCGGATGCTTCAGGTCGGGTCCGTCGATGCGCCGGCGCATGTCTTCCAACTCCTCACGGTAGAGAGCCAGGTCGACGGGGACAGCCATTTCCTGCACGTAGAAATCGAACGGAGCGACGTGGAGAAGGATCAGCCGAGCCCCAAGATCTCGAGCCAGATCTCGAGCGACCCGGAGAGCGGCATGCGCGCTCTTCGAGAAATCCGTGGGGTGGAGGATGGCGAGTGTTTCCTTGCGTTTCGCGGTTCATTCGACACGCGCAGCGCCAGCACCGGGCAGCGAGCCCGACGCATGACGGAAGTCGCCACGCTGCCGGTCAGGAGCCAGCTCAATCCCGTGCGGCCATGCGTCCCGACCACGATCAGGTCGGCACCGACCTCGTCGGCCATGTGAGGACTCCGCCGCGTCATCCCCCTCCCTCACATGATACGCGACGTCGATGGGGACATTCGGTGCGTAGGACGCGCGCAGCCTCCGTCCCAGTTCCTCGTCCCGGTTTCCGTCGCAGTTGGCATCGTAGAACTGGACGCCCATCTGTCCCAAGAAGGAGGGTTCTTCCGGAACGGCATGGGGCTCGACGACATGGAGTACATGCAACCTGGTCTTCCCCTCGACGGCGAGCGAGCAAGCCGTGCGGAAGGCTTCCCGTGAGGCATCCGAAAAGTCGGCCGCAAACAAGATGGTCTGGAAGGGTTCCATGGGATTTCTCCTCTTTGATGAATGTGCTGGGTCGCCGGATGACCTGACTAACTTGACCTTGCCGTCGTCCGATCCCAGCCGGGGTTTACCCGATCGCCACGGACCGGGCCATCACGACGATCTGATTCGTCACACCCCGGACGCCAGTCAGCGAGCACACGGCGTCTTCGGCCGCGGCCTTCTGGTCCTCGCGGTCAAGGTCGCCCTCGAGGTTGACCCAACCCTTGCTCACCGAGATCTTGATTCGATCGCGAGTCGGCAACCGCCAGATTCAGGACGTCAAAGGCGGCCCGCGCGATCTGGGCGTCGGTATTCTCGCAAGCGCCGAACATCCGCACCTTGATTTCGTTGGCGATCGCCTCGACGCCGCGGACCCGCTGGGCCACCCGCTCGACGGCCCGTTTGTCGCTATAGCTCGGCACAAAGCCCGTGAGCGTCACGATGTGGTCATGAGCCATGACGCCGATCTGGGATGCTTCCAGGCTCGGTTCCCACTCGATCTCGTCCTCCACGTGGCGTCGCAATTGAAGATCGGTCATTGTTCTTCTTCCTTTCTTTCTTGAAAGTCCGCTGTAAGTGTTCCGGAACTCGTCGGGAACCACGCGACCCCCTTCAAGAAGGGATGCCGTCGCTTGGGGGGGCCGGCGCCGCATGAGGCAGTCCCTGGCCGGAAGGGCAGCAGGGCCTTGTGCCGGGGCCGACTGTATCCCGAAGGAAAGGCCAACCGAGACGGTGGTCTCTGCCCCGCCTCGAGGGGGCACCGGTCCCGTGAGTGTAATACTCCATCACGGGATCGTAGCTTGGCGGCAGAATGTAGAGCCGATTGGCCGGGTGATTCTCGAGTGAGGGAAACATGCCGCTAACCCCAGGTCATTCAAAGGGGGAGGGCCCTGAAGGAGCCCTTACGTGCGGCAGCCTTTACCGCGGGATCGCGATCATTCGCCGAGAAGTGATCGGCGGTGTCCGGCCTTCAGACAGGGAAGGGGCGTAAAAAAACCCCACTCATTGCAGAATCGCAAGGCGGGGCCACCATAGCCGGATGTGTCGAGGTGCCATTCATAAGCACTCAACACCGTGAAGAATACCGCGCGTTCGATTGAGTCAAGTGCAATTCTGAGAAATTTCGAGACCAGTAGAACTCAAAGATTGGGTAGTCCGGCTTCCTTCAGATCGATCTGGGCCAGGGGATCAACGGCTGCGGTTCGTCGACCGGGTAGACTGTTCCCCCGAACGGGCTGCTGATCAGATTCCAGAGGACGGACCGCCCCACGCTGCCGGTCTTCTCGGTCGCCCCGATGACCGCGACCGAACCCGGCTCGAAGATCGCGTCCAGGGGATGCCGCGGCTCGGATCGGCGCGGCGAGATCGGGTCCTGGGATGGAACTGTTGGATCGCTCATGGCCGTTCCTGGAAGTCAGCGGGTGTTCTTCGTCGTCATTCTCGCCAAAGAAGTAACGATTTGGGAAGGATTCCCCGACCCCGGCTCGACCCGAGGGACCTGGTGGACTTTGCGCGAAACGCGAAACGATTGGATCGCTACTATACCCAAGTGCCCCTCGGCGAATGCCCGGACGTCCGAGAGGCGCGTTCGAAATCTCCCGTTGCCGGTCACTTGTGCATAACCGAGGGTCTCGGAGCGGCGAGATCGGCCCGCCAATTGGCGATTGACTGGCGTCCGCGGCCCATTCTGGAGTACGCTTCGACTTACGGATCAGCCGGACCAGCGGGTATTTCACGAGGTCCGGCCACAAGAAACTCGGAGACGGACGAATCGAGCTCGAGGAAGTCCGAGCGTTCGATCCCTTGAAGGAGAATACCGAATGAATCCGACAATGAAGCGAGTCATCACCCTCGGCGCGACTGGGTCTGGCACTGGCAATCGCGGTCGCGCAGTTGTCCTGGCCGCGCAGGCGGGTGGGCAAAAGCCCCGCACGCGGGCAGAATTCATGAGGGAGAAACTCGAGTATTCGAAGATGGTCCTTGAAGGGCTGACCATGGAAGATTACGCGGGCATCTCCAAGAACGCCAAGGCGCTGAAGCGGCTGAGCGAGGCCGCCGAGTGGGAAGTTCCGACCATCCCCAATGCCGGCGACTATGTCGTTTTCACCAGCGAGTTCCAGCGGCTGGCTGATGAGATGGACAAGAAGGCCAAGGACAAGAACATCGACGGCGCCATGCTGGCCTACCTCCGCCTGACCATGAATTGTGTGAACTGCCACAAGTACGTTCGCCAGGTGGCCAAGTGATCGTGGTGCGGCCTCGGGCAGGAAACGCGATCGAGGCGGTCCATCGGCGGCGAAACGTGCGAGACGTCCCATTTCCGTGATGGGCTTTCTGTTGAAGAAATCGTGAAAATGATACGATCAATCGCGCGATCGCCGCACGGTCCGCGGGGAGCCGAGACCGCGAGACCGCCCGGCAATCGTCGATTCCAGGAGACCCGTCCGATCGAGGCCGCGGGCGCGAACCTCGGCTCAGGCCGTTGGTGAGGGGATCAGGGCATACATGCATGCCGGACGACCAGTCGAGGGCCGAGCGCTTCCCAATCATCGCGGTCCGCGGCCGGCGCGAGGATCCGTCCCCGGCCGCGATCGGGCCGGCCGGGCGGCCGATACCAACGGCGAAAGGCCGTCGCAGCCGAGCAGCGGGGGCGTCCGGGCCGAGCCGGCCGACGAAGCCGACGATCCCGGCTGGGTGATCGAGACGGTCTACAGCCCGTTCCACTGCCTTTACCAGGACGCACTGTTCTTCCACACCCAGAGCCGCATGGCACGGTCGGACAGCGAGGCCAGCCGGCTGGCGCGGTCGGCGCTGCTGCTCTACGTCTCGAGCGCCGAGGCGCTGGTGCACCAGGCCGCCGAGGAGCTGGGCCGGCACGAGCTGCGTGGTCTGATCGCCGATCCCAGCCGGCCGATGCCGCTGGCCGAAGCCTGGCGGCTCCTGCCCGCCATCACGGCCGAGCCCGGCGTGCCCCCGGGCCCCTTTCAACCCGATGCGCCGCCCTGGCCGCAATTCGCCGAGCTCTTGATGCTCCGGACCTCGTGGGCCTATCCCGGGCCGGCCTCGGCACGTCGAGCCTTCTACCGATCGGCTCGCCGAGACGGCGATTACGAACCCATTCAGCCGCACCAGGTCCCCGCCAGGCTCCGGCGAACCACGCCTCCCGACTGCCTCACCTTTCCGCGCACCGGGCTGCCCCGCGACCCGTATGCCCTCCGCCCCCGCCATCTCGACACCGCGCGCGGAATCCTCGACGCCGCCATCGATGCTCTCGACCGCCGCATGGGCGGGGCGCTCACCAAGGGCCAGCGACATCGTCGCGAGCCCGTTCGCGTCGTCCACCCACCGTCGGAAACCCTTACTTCTTCGGCCCCTCCACGCGGGCCTTGAGGGTCTCCTCTGGCTTGGCGACGAAATTCCAGCGGCCGTCCTCATTCCAGGGCCCGCGCTCGTCCTTGCCGATCCCCATTTCCCCCTCGCCGTCGCGCGACAGGTTGTAGTACGTGTTGAGGTCCTGCTTGGGCGGGATCGTCCCTTCCATGGCGATTATTCCCCAGGGTCTCCAACGCCAACTGGAACATCCGCTGATGGGAGATCTCGCGGGTCATCAGGTAAGTCAGGGTCTCCTTGCAACCGGGGTCGTCGCTCATGTTGATGAGCCGCTCGTAGGCCATCTTGGCCCCCGCCTCGGCGGAGATATTGTGCCTGAGGTCCGCGACGATGTCGCCGGAGGCGCGGACCCAGTTGCTGGTCCAGGCGTTGCCCATCGAGTCGCAGAACTGGGGGCCTTTGCCCATCATCGAAAACAGGGTGTCCTCGTAAGCCTTCTCGCGTTCGGTGCCCCCGCAGGAGCTGCTCGACCATGAGTCCGACCATCTCCAGGTGGCCGATCTCCTCGACCGCGATGTCCAGCAGCATGTCGCGGATCGCCGGTTTCTCGCACGCGAAGCTCTGGACGAAGTACTCCGTCATCGCCGTGAATTCGCCCGACCGCCCGCCGAATTGCTCGAGCAGTTTCTGGGCGAACCGCGGATTGACCTCTCCAACCTTGACCGGAAACAACGGCTTCTTGTGGTGCGTGAACATGGTAACCTCAATTCGCTGGCGATGTTGGGAGGAAACCGCCTCGGGAGAGGCCGGATCCTTCCGCCGGGTGTGGAACGAATCGCCGCACGACTCCGGAATCCGCAAACAAAGTGCCAACGCCGGTATTCAGCGGACGGAGTTGAAGTACGGCCGATGGCCTGGCGATCGAACCGGAAAACTGGCCGGTTCGGGTTTGCGCAGGGCGTGGTGGACCACTATCCTGGGACGATTCCGAGTCGGTCCGCGACGATGGATGGAGCCCAGAGCGATGCGCGTCTTGATGGTGACGTCCTTTCCGATCCCCGGCGAATACGATGGCACGGCGATGCTGCCGATCAAGATCCTGCGTGCGCTGCGTCCGCGCGGCGTGGACGTGGTGGTGGCCTATCTGCGCGCGCGGCCGCCATGGCAAACGGCGATGCGCCGGACCGAGTTCGAAGGGGCGCCGGTTTACGAGGTCCCGGCCTGGGCCTGGGCGAGCGGTCTGGGTCTGAAGCGGATCGCGCGCGAGCGGCCGTTCGACCTGGTCCACGCCCAGCATTATGGCGGGGCCACGCGGGCCTACATGGCCTGCCGGCGGTACGGTTGGCCGATGGTCTACGAGATCCACTCGCTGCTCGGCGACGAGGTCGAGCGCGACCGCCTGGGCCGGGGCATGGTCTTCCGGACGTACATGGCCCTGGAAAAGACAGGTCGTCCGACACGCGGCGGCGATCATCGCCCTGGGTGAGCCGGTCAAGAAAGCGGTCATCGAGGAGAAGGGCGTCCCCGCCGATCGGGTGCGAGTCATCTACCCGGGCATCGACCTGGGCGAGTACGACGCACCCGGCCCGCCGGCGTCGATCCCCGGCATCGGCCCCGAGCACAAGGTCATCATGTATGTGGGGAGCATCGTCCATCCCAACCAGGGGGTGCCGATCCTGATCGAGGCCCTGCCGCGGATCTTCGCGGCCGCGCCCGAGGCGCGATGCGTCCTGGTCGGCGGGCCGGCCGAGGCGGGCGAGACCTACCGGGCACAGCTCGGCCCGTTCGGCGACCGGCTGATCGTCCTGACCGGCCAGACGCCCGATCAGGTCGTTGCGCTGACCCGACGCGCCGACGTGCTGGTCCACCCCCGGCTGGCCTGCCGCGAGAACTATTCGGTCCAGAGCAAGATCGCCGTGTACCTCGCCGCGGGCCGCCCCATCGTGGCCACCGATTTCGGCGACTACCGGCCGCTCCTGGGCGACACCGGCGCCGGCTTGCTGACCCCGGTCGAGCCCGAGGCGATCGCCCAGGGCGATCCTCCAGGTCCTGAACGACCCCGCCCTGGCGGCCCGACTGGCCGCCGCGACCCGTCCCGTCGCCGAAGAATTCTTCGCCATGGACCGCAACGCCGACCGCTACCTCGACGTCTACCGAGCAGGCCATCGCGGCCGGGCCCCGCTGACGACGCGAGCGGCCAACGATTATTGGCATGACTCTTGCTCTCAAATCGCTTCATGGCGGGAAGGGAGTCCCGCCACTTTGCCGCATCGAATTTGACAAATGAGCACTTTATCGCCTGAGACTGAATCACCATGGCCGCGGCGGTTGCTCCGACCGATCCTCTCAACGCGGCGCGGGACGCTGGGCTGCGGTACGTGACTGACCGGTCACCTGGGATCCGCCGGCGGAAGTCCGGGAAGGGGATGCGGTATCTCGACCCCGACGGGCGGCCGGTCCGAGACCCGGCGACCCTCTCGCGGATCAAGGCGCTGGCCATCCCGCCGGCGTGGACGAAGGTCTGGATCTCCCCATGGCCCAACGGGCATATTCAGGCGACGGGGCGTGACGACCGGGGGCGGAAACAATACCGGTATCATGCGAAGTGGCACGCTGTGCGCGACGAATCGAAGTATGGCCGGACGCTCGCATTCGGCCGGGCACTGGCCAAGATCCGGCGAGCCACGGACCGCGACTTGAAGCTCGCCGGCCTGCCGCGGCGCAAGGTCCTGGCCGCCGTGGTCCGGCTGCTGGAGACGACCCTGATCCGTGTCGGCAACGACAAGTACGCACGAGACAACAACTCGTTTGGTCTGACGACGATGCGCGATCGTCACGCGAAGATCGAGGGCGGAACCCTGCGATTCCAGTTCCGGGGCAAGAGCGGCATCAATCACACGGTCACCATCAGCGACCGCCGACTGGCACAGGTCGTCAAGCGTTGCCAGGAGCTACCCGGCCAGGAGTTGCTCCAATACATCGACGACGAGGGCGAAGTGCGTGACGTCGGGTCGGACGACGTCAACGAATACCTCCGCTCGATCACCGGGGCAGGATTTCACGGCCAAGGACTTTCGGACCTGGGCCGGCACCGTCCTGGCCACAATCGCGCTCCAGGAGTTCGAGGCGTTCGACTCGCAGGTCCAGGCCAAGAAGAACATCGTCCGGGCGATCGAATCGGTGGCTCGACGGCTCGGGAACACGCCGAGCGTCTGTCGCAAGTGTTACGTCCATCCGGGCGTCATCGACGCCTATCTCGAAGGGACGATGCTGGATTCGTTGCGCCGTCGCGCCCTCGAGGAGATGTCCGACGTCCGCGGGCTGAGCCCCGAGGAATCGGCCGTCCTGGCCCTCCTCCAGAGGCGACTGGCCCAGGAAGAGAAGAACGATCGGCCGAGTCGGCCGGCTTCGATGAAGAAGACCATCGCTCACGCCCGTGGTCGCCGCTGGGTGGGTGCATGACCGGAAGTGCGATTCTCGAATTCGGCTTCTTCACGATACAATGCTTTGAGCACGCTATGGGCGCCTCTCTCGGCGTTGATAGCGGGATCTCGAATCGGCATGCAATCCTCGGCCAAGAGAAGGGCATCGTCGCCAATAGGTGATCATGGTCGCATATCTGAACGTGGTGCATCGCATTGTCACCGGGATCGGCAACGAAACGAAGTCGTTGTGCTCGAGGTCCAGTCGAACTCTCGTGAGGAACCCACATGTCGCCTGAAATCCCGGTTCCCGAAGGTGTGATCGCCCAGAGAATCCTCCAATTCTTCTGGATTGCGGATTACTCGGGTTCGATGAGCGGTAGGAAGATCGCGACGCTCAACCAGGCTATCCGCGAGGCTTTGCCGGAAGTGCGAAAGGCTGCTGGCTTCTCATCCCGAAGTTTCGGTCATGATGCGGGCGATCAGATTCTCGGACACGGCGAGCTGGCACGTCGGCCCCCAGCCAGTTCCGTTGGAACGGTTTGTCTGGCCGGAGCTGAGCACGGCCGGCGCAACGAGCACCTCCCAGGCGATCCGGCTCCTGGCGACGGAGTTGACGCTGGAAAAGATGCCGCGCCACGGTTGCCCGCCGGTCTGTATCCTGATCTCCGACGGGAACTGCACCGATCCCGCGGGAGAGTATGACGCGGCGATCGCCGACCTGCTCAAACTCCCCTGGGGGCGGCGGGCCGTCCGTCTGGCCATCGGAGTGGGCGATGAGACAGACTACGATGAGGGTGAGCTGCTCAAGTTCGTCAGCCATGATGAGATCGGAGTCCTCAAGGCGGATACGCCCGGCAAGTTGGTGCATTACATTATCTGGGCTAGCGTGGCCGCGACGGTGGGTTCCTCCGTGGGGAAGAGCCGAATGGCTCCGTCCGGGCCGAATGATCCCAACGTCGCGATGCCGGCCCCCGAACCCTTTCCGGCGGCTGATCCGAACGCCCTGGACGTCTTCTGATGAGTCAACCCGTCGAATCTCCGATCATCGCTGACGCGACCCTCGGATGGGCATTCGCGTGCAGTCGAACGGGTGCGTCTCATCGCCGAGCCGGCAAGCCATGCCAGGATGCGTATGCGCTCTGGACCGGGTCGGGGGCGGGTGGTCCGTGCATGGTCATCGCGGTCGCGGATGGCCATGGAGACGACCGCCACGACCTCAGTCATTTCGGATCGGCTCTGGCCGTCCGCGCCGCCGTCGACGAGCTGATGGCTCTGTATACCTCCTATGCCCTGGAGGAGAAATGGGCGCAGCTCAAAGCGAGCTTCAAGGCCGATTTCCCGAGGCGACTTGGGCGTCGTTGGCGGGAGGCCGTCCTCATGGCTCATCGCCAGCGGGCGGAGGCGACGGAAGATTCCTCGGTCTCGGAACCTGAGAATGCATTTCTGATCCGGCACGGCACGACGTTGATCACCGCCCTCGTGGCCGGTGGTGTGCTGCTGATCGGCCAGATCGGGGATGGAATTGCCGTCTTGGTGAAGGACGGCGGCGAGGTCGAGTGCCCTCTGTCAGACAATCCTTCTGAAAGTCGGTGGGGAAACCGATTCGCTCGGCTCGGCCGAAGCGCCCCGCCTGTGGCGAACGACCGCGCTGGAGAGGGCCGGCGGCCTCCTGCTGCTCGCGACCGATGGGCTGGTTAATGCTTTTGCGGACGACGAGCAGTGGCTTGCCTTCGCCCGGAGCCTGCGAGACCGAATCCGCGAATTTGGCCCGACTTCGGTCGCGTCGGCCTTGCCTGGCTGGCTCGATTATTACTCTGAGAACGCCAGCGGAGATGACATCACCCTTGCGGCTGCCGCCCTCAATCCGCCGATCAGGGCCGCCGGAAGTTGAGGATTCGGATCGGGCCGTCCACGGGCTTTGAAATCGACCAGTCCGGTCATCGAGCGCGATGAGCTTTGAATGAGATCGATCAATGTCAGGATTGGTTCCTCGGCATCTCGTCGGATGATCCTCGGGGGAGACATCCATGTCGCTGGCGATCGGACAAAAGGTCTTCGCAGAGACATCCAGGACACAGCTCATCGTCAAGAAGAAGCTGGGAGAGGGTGGCCAGGGGGCGGTCTTCCTCGTCGAGGGACCCCACGGAACCCAGGCCCTGAAATGGTACAATGCGCGCACAGGCGACGGACGAACAAAGAGCTGCGATCTCGTACCTGGTCGCCAACGGCCCGCCCCGCGGGCCGGCTGGCCGGCGGTTCATCTGGCCCGAGGACCTGGTCACCGCGGCCTGCACTGAGCAATTCGGTTATCTCATGCCCCTGATTGACACCAGCCGCTTCGCCGACCTGGGTGAGGTCTGGGCCAGACGCAAGCCGGCCCCCGGCCTGGACGTGCTCTGCGAGATCTCCTACCAAATGTCAAACAGCTACCGGGCCCTGCATCTGAGCGGTCACTGCTACCGCGACATCGCTCAGGGCAACCTGATGTTCGACCCTGTCAGCGGCGACGTCCTGATCTGCGACAACGACAACGTGGGTGTCAACCGACAGTCGAACTTCCAGGTCTGGGGGACGATGCAGTACATGGCCCCGGAACTCGTCCGAGGCGCTGCCGATCATCCTTCCACCGAGACCGACCTGCATTCCCTCGCGGTCCTGCTCTTTCAGCTCTGGGTCTGGCACCATCCCTTGCACGGAACGATGGAGTACGATGTTCGGTGTTGGGACGACCCCGCGCGGAAGAAGATCTATGGGCTTTCGCCAGTCTTTATCTTCGATCCCAGGGATGACCGAAATCGGCTGCCGAACGATCCAACATACGCCACCGCCGCCCGCCGGTGGGCGTTTTGTCCGCCATCACTTCGATCTTTGTTTGTCCATGCCTTCACCGTGGGGCTGTACGAGCCCGTCCGACGAGTGACGGAGGGCGAATGGCAGAGTTTGTTCCTCCAGCTCAAGGATGGGGTCATTGGGTGTCCCGCCTGCCGTGCCGTCAATCTCTGGGAACCGGGCACGACCGCCTTAACCTGCTGGAACGAAGAATGCCGCAGGCGAATGACCATTCCTCCCCGTCTCGTTTTCTCCTTGCCGGGGGGGATGCACCACCTCCTGCTGACCCGTGCCGCTCGGGTCCTGCGGCGGCACATCGATCCGACCGGTCCCAGTGGATCAGGAGTCCAGCGTGATCGGCCAGACGAAACAGAATCCGAACAACCCTGATGTCTGGGGCCTCTGTAACCTGACAGAAACGCCGTGGTCGGCCACCGCCTTCGACGGTCAGACCATCGAGATTCCCCCTCAGAAATCCGTTCCCCTGGCCAACGGCCTGAAGTTGAATCTCGGTGGCACGAGTGCGGAAATCCATGCATAGCATCCTGTATACACAGCAAGACTCTCCGAACGCCTGCGCCGCCTCCTCAACATTCTGGAGCTGATTCGGTGAACGACCGGGTCCGCAAGAAGCTTTGCGACATCATCAAGCGATACGGCCATGAGCTTTGCAACGAGTCCGGTCGCTGCAAGGGCTTGTTGCTCGACCATTGCGCCGGCGACCGTCGGGAAGTGTTCGCCCTGGTCAGCGCCCTGGAGGAGCAGGTGGTCAGCGACCTGCTGGCCGGCCTTGGCAGCCAGTCGTGGGCCCTGGTCGCCGGTCGTCTTCGCGCCGGTTGGTGGAGAACCGGGCCATGGCGGAGGAGGCCGCGCTCTGGGCCGTGGAATCGTGGGCGCTCGGCGCTGGGCGCGATCACCAAGGCGGCGATCGCCCCGAGGCCAGAGTCCCCGCCCTCTCATGGCTTGACGGGCAGACTCGCGGACGTCAGCACGACCCGTGCGGGATTGGTCCGTGGAACCGAAGCGGATGAGCGTCGAGAGGCTCGGCCTGCACCGGACCTCATCACCACCCGCGTCGGAAAGATTTCGCTGAAGCTGATCCCGGCCGGTGAGTTCGGGATGGGCTCGCCTGACCGTGACACCGAGGCATTCGACGATGAGAAGCCTGCGCCACAAGGTGGAGATCAGCGAGGCTTTCTACCTGGGGGTGACCCCGGTGACCCAGGCCCAGTATCAGGCCGTCATGCGCAAGGGCCCCAGCCGTTTCCAGGGGCGACCCGAGAACCCGGTCGAGTCCGTCTCCTGGTATGACGCGGCAAAGTTTTGCAACCGGTTGAGCTTGAGAGAATGCCTGACACTCTACTACGCGATTCGCGGGTTCAAGCCAGGTGCTGATCGTCGGCGGATCGGGATACCGGCTTCCGACCGAGGCGGAGTGGGAATATGCCTGCCGCGCGGGGACGGAGTCACGGTACGGTTTCGGAGATGGTGCGGCGAGACTGAAGGAACATGCATGGTACTCGGCCAATTCCGACGGTCAAACCTGGCCCGTGGGCCAGAAACGTCCCAATGCCTGGGGGCTGCACGACATGCACGGGAATGTTTGGGAGTGGTGCTGGGATGGGTACGATGAGGGTTACTACCGAGATTCGCCGGAGGTTGATCCTCCAGGCGATGAAGAGGCTGCCTGCCGGGTGGTCCGGGGCGGAAGCTGGAACGATGTGCCCCGCGACGTCCGGGCGGCGAGCCGCGTCAAACTCGCGCCGGGTGCCCGATTTAACTACCTGGGCTTTCGAGTCGCCCGAGGGCTTGCGAGCCCCTGAGCGGAGAATGGCTGGCGTGTGAAGCCTGGAGTGGTGGTCGGCGGGGCGAGGCGTCGCATCCAGCGAGGAGCCGAGATCTCATAGGCCGGTATCACGCCTTGGCGATCGTCGCCGCGGCCATGTCCCGGACGATGGCGCCGATCACGAGCCAGGTCTCGCGGAGGTAGGGCTCCGGGATCTCAAGACGCTGCCCGATCTTGTACCGGGCACGGGCACCGGACTTCAGGATATACGTCTCATTGACGATCCCGCGACTATGGATCAGGATGTCGCGCGACGCCTTGATCTCGGCCAATCGCTCGATTTGCTCATCGGTCGGAGAGCCAAGCTTGACGCGATCGTTGAGGTATTTGAACCAAGAACTGGGCCGCTCGTACCGGAGCGCGTTCAATTCCCGCTGGATGACGAGTTCAATGATGGCATCCTTGTCGAGGGCGTCGATGATCACAGCGAGGTCGACCGGCTTCTTGTCCTTGTTCGGGATGCCGGCGGGATAGGCGGAAAGCCAGAGCCGAAGCAGCTCGAAGACGAAATCCTCTAAGAGCGAGACGTTGTGTTGGAAGACGGACTCCGAGAGATACCCTGCCACGTAATCCTGTGCCTGTGCTGCCAAGTCCGCCAGAGTTAGGGTGATCCCAGTTCCGGGGTTCTGAATGTCGTAGGCATGGCCCATGGCGGTAAGCTGCCGAACGAGTCGCCAGAGTGCCTTCGTGTGCTCGAAATAATCGTAGGCTGCGCCGAGGTCGGCCTGAGCCCGCGTCGAGAGATCCCGAATCGAATCGGCCAGTGGCACCGCTTGCCTCCTCGCTCATCCAGCCTCGTCGAGGATCGCCTGCACTTGGGCCGCGTCGTTGTTGAGGCCCAAGTTGATGACAGTGACGGCGGGCTTGCCGTCAATGGAAATCGCGATCGAGTTGACCCAGTAAGGAATCTCATCCCGATCGAGCAGCTTGCGGACTTCGTCAAGCTGGTCCACGGTTAGCTCGATGTAAAGTCCACCGGCGCCCCCGTCCAAGACCTGGAGCCGATTTCCGTTGCGTGTATCCGTCATACTTTTGTCCTTATCTTAATCGGCCTCGTCGAGGATCGCCTGCACCTGGGCCGCGTTGTTGTTGAGGCCCAAGTTGATGACAGTGACGGCGGGCTTGCCGTCAATGGAAATCGCGATCGAGTCGACCCAGTAAGGAATCTCATCCCGATCGAGCAAGTTGCGGACTTTGTCAAGCTGGTCCAGGGTCAGCTTGATGTAAAGTCCACCGGCGCCGCCGTCCAAGACCTGAAGCGCCTTCCCGTCCGAGTGTCGATCATGGTCTCTCTCCCTTAAGCAACGGCTCGAGCCATGATCCGTAACCCGGACGGTGAATCTTGGGCACAGGTCTGCAAACATCTTACCAGACAGCGATCGACCTTCGGAAGTTCATCCGAGCCATGGGCGCCCGCAGAGCCGTGTCGGAAACGATTCCTAGATCCAGAGTTGCGAGAGCCCGCAGCACCGCCTGACTCCGCCCCGTGGCCTATTCCCCTCTGCGACGAGCGAACACGCCCTCGACGACGCCCAGGAGGGTCAGTGCGCGTTCCTGGGGCGAGCTGAGCTTGGCGGCCCAGTCGTGGGCGACGTCTTGCTGACCGGTCCTGGACTGGGCCTGGGCGATCTTCGCGAGGGCCTTGGCCTTGGAGCCGGCGTCCGCGATGCTCTCCGCCGTCTTCAACGCCCCGGCGAAGTCGCCCTGCCTTGCCTGGAACCCCGCGGCCTGGGCCTGGATCTCGGCCTTGAGAGCTTTGTTGTCATGTGCGGAGACGGTTGCCAGCGCATCCCGGATCTCGCCCAGGTCAACCTGAGCCGTGGCGATTGCGCGGAACGCTTCGTCCTTGCGCCTGCCGATGTTGTCGTTGATCATATTCGGAAGAGCCTTGATTTCCTTGGCCGCTTCGAAGGCGGTGCTCAAGCTCTCTCGGCGCCCGGCTTGTTGCCTGCCTTGGCCTGGGCTTTCGCCAGCCATACCAGGGCCAGGGCCTTGTTCGCCTCGTCACCGTGGATCGCCTCGATCGCCACCTTGGCCCCTTCAAGCTCGACGGCGCCCGCCAGGGCCTCGACCAGAACTCGCAGCCGCTGGGTCTTGATCGCGCCGTCGCGCTCGGCCTGGATAAGCTGCATCGCTTCACCAAAGGTCTTCTTGGCCGCGGGGCGGTCGCCCGACCTGGCCTGCTCGGTGGCGATCGCGATGAGGACGTCAGCGACCTCGTGCCGGACCTCGGCAGCCCAGACCTTGTCGTTCTCCAGGCGCATCCTGGTCTCTCGGGCATTCAGGAAGGACAGGAGACCCGCCGGAGCCTCCTCGACCACACCAATCAATTTGGATGCCGCCAGCGCCCGGGGATGTCGCCGTTCCGCGCCATCGCCTGGGCAATCTGCTTCTGGCTGAGTCCACGAGGAGAAATGTACTTGATTCCCTTCGAGAGCTCGAGCGCCTTTGCCAGTATCCGACGAGCCTCTGCCGGGCCGGCCTTGTCGCAACCCCGGGCGATAAAATGGAGGTAGGTTTGCCGATACCGGGTCTCGTCGCCCTGAATGCTCTCGACGATCCGGAGGGCCCCGTCGAAGTCACCAATCTGACATTGGGCAAAGACGATGTTGTAATAGATACCTCCGGTCGGGGTCTTGGCGACGATCGCCTTGGCATCCTCGATCGCCTTGTTCAATGTCTGGATTGCGTCAGCCTGGAGACCACCCCCATCCTGGGCGATCGCGATTTGTCCGAGGAGGGACATCCGGTCCCAGGGCGCTTTCCCGTCGGCGGCCTGAATCAGTCTTTGGAACGTTTGCCGAGCGGACTCGACATCGCCCAGCTTCGCCTGCAACTTCGCGACGCTCCAGAGACCGAAATACTTGTTCATCTCCATGCTCATCTGATCCGCACTTTGCCGCGCCAACCGAGCGGTGGCGCGCGCCGATGTGAGGTCGTTCAGGTAAGCTTGAGCATTGGCGATCCCGACCAGGGCGGATCGTCTGGCCGAGGGGTCCTCGATCGCCCGTGCGGCTTTCAGGGCCTCGTCCAGAGGCGCCAGAAGGGGCCTATCACCGATCGCAACCTCCTTCGAGGTCTTTGACGGCTGGATCTGTGCGTCTGCGGATCGCTTGGAGACCGTCTGGCCGTTCTTCGGCTCCAGGTACTGAGAGCCGCCGACGAGGAGGATTGCCCCGCCCGACGCGACCCCGACCGCAAGGGCGACGACCGCGAGGAATCGGAGTCTGATCCACAGCGTGGCGCGAAGGACTCTTTGAGTGAGAGCGAGGGCTTGCGCCGAGACCACAAACCCCGTCAGCAAACGGCCCGCCTGCTGCATCGCGGCATTGACGGTGCTCCGCGAGAGCTCTTTTGGAATCGCTGCATTGACAGACTGTCTCAGCGACGCGACGACGACTCCGGCGACGGCCAGCCCGAGTCCGCGACGAGTCAGCCGGTTGCGAAGCCGTGCGCGCCCTTGCGATTGTCGGCTCTTCACGGTCCCGATCGGCCAGCCGAGGAACCGCGCCGCCTCCTGGTGAGTGCGTCCCTCCAGGTCGCAGAGCACGATCGGCGCTCGGTACTTCTCGGGCAGTCGGTTCACCTCCTCGTGGACCGCGGCATCTCGGTCGGGGTCGCGCGGTGTCCCAGCTTCAACGGAGCGGGCCGAATCCCTCTCGGCGCGACGCTGCTCGTGCGTGCGCCGCCGGATGGCGGTCGCCCGGAGACAAGACGCGGTGCGGCAGGCGACCTGATGGAGCCACGGACCCAGCGAGTCCCGCACCCAGAGCGACCGCGCCCTGCGGACCAGGACGAGGAACGTCGCCTGAAAGGCATCCTCCGCATCGTGCTCGTCGCGGAGGATGGCCAGGCAGACGCGCCAGACCAGCGCCCCATACCGCTCAACCAGCGCCGAGAAGGCCAGCTCGGCCACCTCGTCCGGATCGGTCGCGAACCGCTCCAGGAGTTGACCGTCGGTCAGCTCCCCGATCGTGCCTACATTAAAGAGGGTTTGGAGCTGCCGCAGTACGGCCCCGTTCCGTCGTTTGACTAACACGGTGTCTGCTCCTCAGCCGGCTGATCGTCTTTCTCTCACCGACCCGGTATCGGTCCTTTCACCATAATGTCACGGCGAGCTCGAATGGTTCTGAATAGCCCTGACTCGCACAAATTTTCCTGGTGCCCGCCAGTTGGTGTGCCAGGACGGCGATCGGATGGCCCATATTGCGAACCCCACTCTCAGCAAGTTACTCAGACACGCGCACCAACTGGCGGGCGCTCGGAAAATGTCTGCGCACTGA
>CAWJGW010000064.1:0-90571 GCA_963842405.1 uncultured Isosphaeraceae bacterium
CGTAAAAGGCGCCCGAAGAAGTGGTTCAGGCTCCGTCAGCGCCAGTGGAGAAGGCATTGCCGGCGCTACCTTCTGATCCGGCCGAGGCACCGACACCCATGCCCGACCGGTGACGGTGACGACGAAAGCCGGGGTCGTAGCCGTCGCTGAGGAACTGCCTGGGGGAGGCAAAACCGTGAAGCTCGCCGTCGCTCCCCACCACATAGATGGTGGCCGTGCCGTCAATGGGGCGTGTGAACAGCAAGGTCCCCTGTGGGGGAAGGGCGCCGTCGGGGGCCTGGCGCCAGGGGGAGCAGGTTGGACCTTGGCGGCGTCGACCCGTTGTAGGGCCGCCAGTGCCGATGGTCCCTGGACCGGGAAGGCGGTCCCCCCTGCGAAGACATAATCGCTCCCGAGAAATCGACGATGGCCCCGTTCGGGTAGGTCACGCCGGCGTCGGGGAACGGCATGACCGCTGGAGGGCCGGTCACGTTGCCGAGGATGGTGATGGTGTAGGCCGTGCTGGCGCTGCTCGGGTTGATGGCGTCCTTGACGGTCAGGTCCAGGAGGTCGCCGGAACTGATGGACGCCGGCACCGTGATGGCCACGTCGTTGGTGCCCCCGCCGCTCAGCGGGGCGGTGACGAACCGAACCTGACGGCGTGGTCAAGTCCTGCACCGTATAAGAGCCCGGGTTGTTGGGGAACGCGACCTGGCGGAGTTTGCAGGGTCACCGTCGAGGTCCCCGCTGTCAATGAGGCGGTGGCCGGGAGGGCGGAGATGGTGTCGGTGGCGCCGGCCCGGTCGTGTCGGGTCTTACAGTAGACCAAGATCCCGCTGGCGCTCGCCCCGATCGTGTACGGCGCCGCGGCCACCGCCACGGTGTCGGCGCTGGTTGCCACCGTGAAGTCGGCAACCGTTCCTGAGCTGGGGTTTGTCACTCCGATCAAGGTGACGGTGAGCGAATCACCCGGGTTGACCTGGAACCCGGCAGTCAGGGGGATCACCAGGCCGTTGTCGGGTTCGTCGCAGCCCTGGTTAGTAGGAGGGTTCCCCGCCGGGTACGGGAGGCCGCTGGCGATGAAGTGCCAACCGGCAGTCGTGTCAGTGACGAGAGCCCCTTTGGCGCTGGAAAAGACCGTGGCCCGCCGGTTTCGTCCAGGCGAATTCGTTCGCCCGCCGTCCCTGAAAGCGGGCTCGTCGCCTGGGAAGCTCACGATGAATCGTAGCGGCGGCGCCGGCGATGCTGGGCGAGGAGACGACGTTTACACCGCTTACGGCGTGCCGAACACCAGAGCATTGGTAGATGTTTGGGGGTGCCGGCCGAACTCAACGACCCTGTGGGACCGGTCTGGGGCTGACTGACAAATCGTGTGCTGGTCCCCGGAGGGTGGGTGCCCGTTCCGAAATGGTCACCTGGTCGCCCGCAGCCACTCCTGCGGCCAGGGTCAGGGCAATGGTGTCGTTACTGCTGGTGGTGCTGCTCACCTGGACAGTCTGCACGGGATCGGGGGTGGGCTTTCCTCTGGGCGGCGTGTAAACCACGGTGTAGGCGGAGAGCGCTGTACCACGAATGGGTCGTGCCGGCGGACGCTTTGGCCGTCAGCACGACGGCGTTGGCCGCACTGCTCAGCGCCGGCCACGATGCGTCGCTCAGCGTGTAAGTGGCATTGGCGCCGAGCACTACCGACGTAGCCGAGAAGGTGGGTGCGGCCGGTTCGACCATGAGGGTGTTGGAGATGGCCGGCGAGCCGTTGCCCGAGGTGGTCACCGAGAGGGCGAAGTCACCGACCGCACCCGGGCCGAAGCGGTGAAGTCGACCTCGACCTCGTCGCCCACCGCAACATTGCAGGAAGCGGCCAGGTTGACTTGGAGCGTCGTGCCGCTGACCGCCCCCCCGTTGGTGCCGGCCTGAAAACAAGCCGTATCGCTGTCGTCGATGAGCGCCACGTTGCCAGGGACGGATGACCACGGGGTGGACGTGGTAATAGTGACCCGACCCGCGCCGCTACCTGATAGCTGAGCGGTGGCCCGGAACTTGACCACGAACAGGATGGGCCGCGCCTTGCGAAATCGTGGCGGGTGAAGCGACCACGCCGGCCACCGCGTTTGTCGGCGCGCCGATGGTGTACACCGCCGTTGCCACCTCGGCGTAGGCGGGGGGCGCAGTGGCCCCGAGGCCCGCAGCAACCAAGCCGGCGAGCAGCCCACTGTGCCCGCGACCGCCATCACCGCTCTGCACCGGCGCGTCACCGCCCCGAGCCACGGCTCTGTTCTGGCATCTGGTCTGGTCCCTCCAGGTCGATAGAAAAGCGGCCCGTCCTTGTCACTTAGGACGTTATCGCAGGCCATGGCCCTGTCAGTTGGCGCCCGCAACTAGTCGTGCCTTCTCGGTCAGGCTGCCAGTGAGACGTTCTCGAGGCCGGCGCGTCACCTGGAGGGGGTGGGTGCGCAGGTAACCTCTCCGATTGTGGCAAAGGGCAGCGGGCAGCGTCACCGCAGCGGATCACAGACCAAGGTCAAGCCGCGCCGGCCCGCGGCGGCTCAGGTCCGGCCGCGCGCCCCCCGGAGCCGCCCAGATCACGGGTTCGCAGAGCGCGAGTTGGCGGGGCCCGGGTACCCGAGTGGCTGCTGCCGGTGGCGGCGGTCCCCGCCGCTGTGGGCATCCCGGGGTGGCCCTTGCTACTGGGCGTCCCCGCCTGGCTGTTAGCCCTTCTGCTCCTGGTGGCCGGCCCGGTCAAGTGGAGCTTTGCCCTTTTCCTCGGGGTCCTTTTCAGCGCGGCCATAGCGACCAGTTGGGCGGCGGTCGAGGTGGCCAAAGGTAAAGACGGGCTACGCGCCGCTCGGGCCGCAGTGATCATCGTCTTGGCCGCAGCCGTGCCGGTCGTCTTCGACCCTCACAGCGGGGACGTGTTCAACCTGCCCAAGTACACGTTGACCATGATCGGAGCACTGGTCCTCATTGGGCTGTGGATAGTGGCCGGGGTGCACGACCGGGCCGTGCCCCGGTGGCGCAACGGCCTGCAGTGGGTCGTCGGGGCCGTCGTCGCCTGGACCGCCATATCAGCCT
This sequence comes from uncultured Isosphaeraceae bacterium, assembly GCA_963842405.1. Lineage (GTDB taxonomy): Bacteria > Planctomycetota > Planctomycetia > Isosphaerales > Isosphaeraceae > CAVZRC01. Next base: position 3,049 of record CAWJGW010000064.1, read on the forward strand.
TTGCCGGCGTGGACGTGCACGTCAGCTTGTTGGGCAACTACGGCTCCTACGACGGCCTGTATACCGCGGCGGCCTTCGGGGTCATCATGATGGCGGCGGCGGAGGCCTTCAATGCGGAAGACGTCCGCAAAGTGCTCGGGACCTTTGCCTTCGCAGGCGGCAGCATCGTGGTCTTTTACGGGCTTATCCAGCTCCACGACACCGAGGTCCATGGCACCAGGTGGGACTTCATCCTCTGGAACCTGGGGTCATTTTCCAACGACATCTTCTCGACCCTCGGCAACCCCAACCACCTGGGCGGGTACCTGGCCATGATCCTGCCCGTCGTGGTAGTACTCGGTTTGAGTACCAAGCGCTGGTGGTGGCGGGCGGCCGGGGAGTCCTGGCGGTGATGGTCCTGGTGGAGCTGGTCCGCACCTCCGCCCGGGGCGCATGGGTGGCGGTCATCGCTTCGTTCATCGTCCTGGCGGCCATGCTCGCCCCGGAGATCAAGCGCCGCCCGCTGGCGGCGGTCGGTAGCGCGGCCGGCGTGCTTGTCATCGTCGTTCTCGGCTTGGCCGCTGATGGGAAACGCTTCCTCTCTCACTCGCTGTCCACCCTGTTCCAGTCGGGCGGCAACACCTCGGTGCAGCAGCGCTACGAGATCTGGACCGCGGCCGTTCACATCGCCGCCCACCACCCGCTCACCGGGATCGGCCCTGACGCCTTTGCGCTCGTGTACCCGCACTACCAGAGCGCCGCATGGGTGGCCGGACTCGGCCCGAACTACCTGGTCAATGGGCCCACGACATCTTCATGAACGTTCTGGCCGACCAGGGTTTCATCGGCTTACTGCTATTCCTGGCGCTGCTGGCGTACGTCAGCCTGCGCTCCATCGGGGCTTGGCGCCGGCTCAGGACGTTGGAACGGGGTGAGACTGAAGCAGACGAGGTCAGGGAGGAAGCGCAGCGGCACCGGATAACCGTGGCCATGGTGACCGCGTCCATGGTTGCCTACATCGTGCAGGCGGTATTCAACGTCCAGCAGGTCGGGCTGTCGTTTTCCTTCTGGCTCCTGATCGGGTGCTCGACGGTGATGGCGTTAGCAGTGGGGGTACCTGACACGCTACGCCCGAAGTCGCTCGTCGCCGCCACGCCCGATCTCGGTAGTTTCCTGGAACAGCCCTCCCCGACAACCGGCCGGTCAGCCCGGCCCCGGCATGGGCGCCCCGTTCCGCCAGCCGGCGCAAGCGCCAAAGTTTTGGCCGCCGGCCGGACGCCGTGCCCTGGTGGACGCTCGGGGTCGGGGCGGTAGTGGCGGTCGTCGTCGTGTCCCTGCGCTCGGAGTGGACGGCGCCTACCGAGCGGACCACGACTATTGGGCCGCATACTCGAGCCTCAAACAGCCGGCGCCGGGTTCAACCGCGGCGGCCGAGCGCGGCGAGCAAGCCGACTCAGGTGGGGGCGACTACTTCGACGACCTCAAACGTGCCTTCACCTTGAACCCCTGGGAACCGAGCTACCCCGCCAGTGAGGCCAGCCTGCTCACCAACGGGGCAGGCCACGCGCCCTCGACATCGGACGAAGTTTCGGACCTGACCCGGGCCAAAACTGACGGCCAAAGCGACGCAAGAGAAGCCGCTCTGGGCGCCCTACCCGGCGTCCGAAGCCGAGGTCGACCTCGACTTGCCGAGGTTCAAGCCGCGAAGCGGACGGCCGACCTCAGTCAGGCCGTTTCGCTGGCCCAAAAAGCCATAAAGGACAACCCCCGCGACGGCTCTTACCCGGCGCTGCTGGCCCAATCCAGGCCGCCCAGAAGAAAGCGGCGAAGTAGCTCACCGGCACGAGCGGGAGTGCACGGCGTATACGTAAAGGTATTCGGGGAAGGCCAACCCACTCTGGGTAGCGCACCCGTCTTACGAGAGAAGTCCCGTGCGGGGCAGGGAGCGAGCCTGACACGAAGGCGCAGTCCCTGAACTTCGGGAAGAGCTGGTCGTACCACGTCTCGAAGGAGGGGAGGCCGGTCACCTGGCGGGCCCTGACCGCCGGTGTGGCTGCATGGCTCCCCACCCAGTCGAACCCGGCGTCAACGGTGCTGGGCCGGGCGCCGGCGTGGACGGCCGCCTGGCCCGCTGACCAGCGGGCGCCGTCGTAGGCATCCGCATTGAGCGTCAGGCTGGCCGCCACTGCGCCCACAACTATCGCCAGGACCACCGTGGCAGCCATGGTCGCTATGGCCGGCGAGCGCAGGGCAGAAGGGGGACGGGTCTGCTGGTCGGGACGGGGCTGGTCGTCGGGACGGGGCTGCGGGGCGGCGTCGTCGAGGGCGGGGGCAACGGCCGGTGTTCCCAGTACCTTTGCAGCCAGCAAGATGGCGGCCGCAAAAGCGAGCGACCAGACATACCGGTCGAAGATAGGTCCCTGCACAGAAGAGGCCGTACAAGACGAGACCGGCCCCGTTCAGCCAGATTAAGAGGTTGATGATGGTCCGTTCGCTGACGCCGCCGGCCGCCCACGACCGTATCGATGCGCGGAAGCCGTAGCTCGCGTTGCCCACCAGGAACCCGAGGGCCGCGGCCCCGAGGCTCAAGAACTCGAGCAGGCCCAAGCGGCGCCGGGAACAACAACGGCCGGAAGCCGGGGAGGGTCGTGGTCGAGCTCATGCCCTGCTGGGTCAGTAGTTGCCGCTGAAAAGGGATTTGCCGGTGACCATGAGGACGATGCCGATGGCGAGTACTACCCCCGCCAAGGCGATTCCTCTTGTGCGGGGCCGCGACCACGACCGCCGGGCGGCCGCAGGCAGGAACGGCGCCACAAACAACGCCAACGCGAAATAAGCCCCGGCCAGAGCCCGCAGAGCGGAACAGTGGGGCCGCCCAGGCCCTCGTGCTGGGCACCAGAGAGGTGCCAGGTCCATTCGTAGATGGCGGCGCAACCTGCGAGCAGGCCGACGCCGACGGCAAAATAACCCCAGACGTCGCCCGGGTCTGCCCCGAGTGCGCGCCGGGTACGCCTATCCGGGACTCATTCGCGCCCAGATGGCCCCGGTCCCGTCCTGCAGGGCGAGGACAACGAGGACGGCGATGGGTGCAGCCAGGTCGAACTCGCGGTACGGAAAAGCCGGCACACCCAACGGCCATCGAAGCCGCAATCAGAGCCCATCGGGCCCGGCCCGTCGCCCCAGGGCGGCAACGCCGAGGGCCAGGCAAGCCACCTCGGCCGAGAACGCCGGCAGGTCGGTCATGAAGGTCGAGGTGTTCACCAGGAACCCGGGCACCGCCAGTACCAATAAGGTGCAGGCCGCTCCCCACGCCCGCCCGACCACGGCGCGAGCCAGCCAGTACGCCCCGGCGATCCCGATGCCCGAAGCGACCGCGACCAGACGCCGGCCACCCATGGATGCCCACCGAAGACGATTACGAAAGGGGCAGCCCACAGCAGCTGTCCCACAAGGGTCATGGCCCCCCAACCGACCAGCGAGATGTGGCCCGTGTTGACGAACTCCGAAAGCACCCGACGGTAGGCCCAGTCGTCGTAGCGCGGGATGCCGAAGACATGAGACCAGAGGGCAACGGCAGCCGGTAGGGCTACGCCCATGGCGACCAGCCCGACCACGATCAAAGTGTCTGTCGTGGCCCACGGCGGCCGCTGCCGAGCCTGTTCGGGCCGCCACGGGCGGGGCCTTTTGTGACCCGCCTCCCCATTAGCCGCCATGACATCGGGGACAAGTGCGGCTGGCCGCTCGGTGACGAGGGTGCCTACCTCGTCCAGGGCGCTCACCGAGGGCAACTTACCACCGCCGGCAAATCGCACCCCATATTGCCCATGTCAACTGGCTTCCAGCTAAGCGGAGCAGCCTCGGCTCCGAACGTGGTCTGTGGAACTGCTGCGACCTGGTGCCGGTTTGGCTCTTGGAGGCCAAGAGTGGCTGGTGGACGGCTCTATTGGTCACCAGGTGGCGCGACGGCAACCAGATCGCCACCGTCAGCCCGCGACTCCTTGTGGAACGGGGAGCAGGTGCGTCTCTTTCCGTCGGCGGGCAACGAGGCAGCTCCGTTTCAGAGTGGCGGCGGTGACCTCCGGGTAGCCGTCAGCAAACGCCCGTCGGGCCAGATGGCGTCGAGGGCGCATAAGTCCTTGCCTTTAGCACGTGAATGGTGCCAGCGTGGAGACATGGCCTACAGGGCCGGGGCCCAGGGGTCCTTCCGTCGCTGGCTTGATGCCGGGCTTCGTGCCTGGCGAGCGCTGCCTAACTGGTGGCGGCTCGTCGGGTTGTGCGTAGCCGCCAACGTGGCCGAAGCGGGCCTGGTCCTTGGTTTTGACCACGGTGCCCGTCCCAGCCTGGCCCCCCAAGCGGAGCCGCCATCGCCCCGTTCGGGGTCTTCGTGCCGTTCCTGGAGGTGCGAGACCGTCAGAGCCGCAAGCTGATCGCGGTGCTCGAGCTCCTCACCCCGTCGAACAAGCGTGGTGGACCGGACCGCGAGCAATATCTGGCCAAGCGCAATCGACTGCTCGCGAGTGAAGCCCACTTTGTCGAGATCGATCTGCTTCGAGGCGGCCACCCGATGCCCCCGGAAGACCGGCCCGACTGCGACTACTCCGTCCTGGTCAGCCGGGCCGAGAATCGCCCTCGGGCCGGCTTCTGGCCGATCGGGCTACGTCAGCGACTACCGATCATCCCAATCCCACTGTCCCGCCCGAAGGAATTCGCCCGGATCGACCTTCAGGAAATCCTCCATCACGTCTACGACGCGGCCGGCTATGAGGATCACATCTACGAAGGTCAGCCTGAGCCTTCGCTCTCGCCCGAGGATCCCGCCTGGGCCCGTCAGTTTGTGCCGGCAACCCGCTGAGAGGATCGCACCTTCCGCCGGGACATCAACAACGCCACGATTTCTAATCCAACCGGACTGACACATGGCCTCCGTCGCGAGCACCTTCAAGACCCACGAGCCGAACCTGCCCGAGCTGCTCGAGGAGCTCCACAAGGGGACCGATCCAGCTCCCCGACTTCCAGCGGGGGTGGGTCTGGGACGACGACCACATCCGGGCGCTGATCGCCAGCGTGTCGCTCTCCTACCCGATTGGCGCAGTGATGCTCCTGGAGACTGGCGGCGCCGGCGTCCGGTTCAAGCCGCGCCTCTTCGAGGGAGCGCCGCCAGCCGGGACCGCGCCGGCCAGCAACGACTGATCCTCGATGGTCAGCAGCGGCTCACGTCGCTCTACATGGCGCTGCGCAGCGGCAAGCCGGTGCAGACGCGGACGGAGAAGAGGAAGGACATCGAGCGGGTCTACTACCTCGACATCGCCAGGTGCCTCGACCCCGAGGCCGACCGCCTGGACGCCGTCCTCTCGCTCCCGACCCGACCGGCAGCGCAAGAGCGACTTCGACCGCAAGATCGACCTCGACGTCAGCACCGACGAGAAGGCAGTACGCGGCCGGCTTCTTCCCGCTCGACATCATCTTCGACCCGAGCAGTGCTCGTCCTGGAGGCGGGGCTACCGCAAGTTCCACTGCGACCCGACGAGAGATGCGACCTTTGCAGCGATTCGAGTGAGCAGATCCTCCAGCGCTTCCACCAGTACCGCGTCCCGATGATCGTGCTGCTCCCGACACGCCCAAGGAGGCGGTCTGCCAGGTCTTCGAGAACGTCAACACCGGCGGCGTCGCCCTGACCGTCTTCGAGCTGATGACCGCGACGTTCGCGGCGGACGACTTCGAACTCCGGCAAGGACTGGGAGCAGCGGTCGCGCGGATGCGACAAGCACGCCCAGCTCAAAGACGTGGACTCCGACGACTTCCTGACGGCCGTCACTCTGCTGCGCGACCTACCGTCGAAGAAGCTCGCGGGCGGAGGTCGCCGTCGGCTGCAAGCGCAAGGACGTCCTCAAGCTCACGCTCGACGAGTACAAGGCACTCGCCGACACGATCGAGAAGGGGATGTTCGTGCGGCGGCCAGGCTGCTGGCGCGCGAGAAGGTCTTCGACAACAAGAGGCTCCCCTACATCACCCAGCTCCTTCCCCTCTCGGCGATCTGCGCCGAGCTTGGCCACTCGTTCGAGGAGGACCCGGTCAAGCGGCAGCTCGCCGCTGGTACTGGTGCGGGGTCTTCGGCGAACTGTACGGCGGGGCGAACGAGAGCCGGTTCGCCTACGACATGCAGGAGGTGCTGGCCTGGCTCGACGGCGGGCGACGAGCCGCGAACGATCCGCGACGCGAACTTCGCTCCGACCCGCCTCCTTACCCTCCAGACGCCGGCTCAGCGCGGCCTACAAGGGGCTGATGGCCTTGTTGATGGAGGCCGGCGGCCACGACTTCCTCAGCGGCGACCCGATCGAGCTGACCACGTACTTCGATGCCGCCGTCGACATCCACCACATCTTCCCCGCGAAACACTGCGAAGATCAGGGGTACGACCGTCTGCGGTGGAACAGCGTCGATTAACAAGGCTCCGCTCTCGGCCCGAACCAATCGGATCATCGGCGGCAAGGCTCCGAGCGAGTATCTTCGTGGTCTGGAGAAGAATCACAAAGTCAGTCCCGATCGGCTGGATCAGATCCTTCGCAGTCACGTGATTGAGCCGGAGCTGATTCGGAAAGACGCCTTCGACGACTTCCTCCGCACTCGTGCCGGGCGATTGCTCGACCTGATCGAGGACGCGACCGGCAAGCCGATCCCAGGCCGGGACTCGGAGGAGGTCTCCGAAACGTTCGGAGGATCATTGGTTGCGCCTTTGATCGCCGGCTTGGAGCATAAGGTCTCCGAAACGTTCGGAGGATCATTGGTGCGCCTTTGATCGCCGGCTTGGAGCATAGTCGCCGCCGCGAAGGGCAAGCGTTACGGCCTCATTCTCTTGGCTGAGAGTTGCGAGCCAGTCCCCGAAAACGATGAGTCTCTCCCGCACCTTGCCCCTTACGAACGGGATTTTCTTCGGCCCCATTACCTGGGCTGCCTCACGTGGCGGCAGGTCTGTGAGGCTACCGGTGTCATCGCTTACGAGGATCTCCCCGAGACAATCAATGATGCGGAGCCTTGAGCAAGGAAGATCCCAGGCATGCCCCGCAGGCATCCAGAGCGATCCCGGGGGACTCGGACGAATTCGTCGAGAATCCGAGGGTTGGTCACACACCCTGGATAGAAAAGGAGACGGACGATTCAATGGGCTCACGTCACGCGGTCAGAAAGGGTCGGCGAGACGGGGCCGGCGTGATAGACTGAAATCCGATGGAGAAGCCCGGTTACGATCTGCACTCGCCTGCCCGACGAGTTGGAACGCTGACTCCATGGAGGTGCCAGCATGAGCAAGGTGCAAGTTTCGCTGCCAGAGCCACTCAGGCAATTCATCGATGGACTGGTCGCTGAAGGGGCGTTCAAAGACCCGAGCGATTACCTCCGGACCCTTGTCGACCGTGATCGGCAGGCCCGGGAGAAGGCCCGCATCGAAGCCTTACTCATCGAGGGCCTGGACTCCGGCCCCTCGACCCCGATGACACCCGAGGATTGGGACGAGATCGAACGCGAAGGCCAGCGCATCAGCGCGACTCGCAAGGCCCGGAAGGCTCGATGAGCGACGCCATCATCCTCAAGAAACCGCTGGTCCGTATCGACCTGGCTGGCTGCTACGCTTACATCTGGGAGCGGAGTCCGGACGCCGCGAACCGATTCCGCAAGGCCGCCGAGGCTACGTTCGCGGCTTTAGCCAAATCGCCCGGAATCGGTGAGCCCTACAAAGTCACCAACCCTGCGCCTGGAAGGTCTCCGCTGCACCAGTGTCAGGCGGTTCAGGAACTATCTCATCTTCTACCGCCCCATCCCTGGCGGGATCGACGTCATCCGGGTCCTTCACGCCGCCCGCAACATCCGAGATATCTTGGAAGCAGAGGAATTCGAGTAGATCGATCCCTAAGAGCGGCTCAAAAGAACCCAGCCAATCGGTGTACTCTAAAGTTACCCCGTACAGCTCAAGGAACCGGAAGGTGATGAGGACCTCGGCCAGATTGCAGAAGCCCTTGGTGGATGTCATCGCGACGATCATAACGCACACGCAGGCGGCGGAACTGGTGAAACCAACTGATGGTTCGCTCAACCACCCAGCGATACACACCCAGCCCACTACCGTGGGGCGTACGCCGCTTGGCCAACTCCGGGTCGATCCCGCGGTCGCGCAACTCCTGCCGTTGCTCCTCATCATCAAAGCCCCGGTCGCCCATCGCATGGTCCGGTCGTTGACGGGGGTGGCCCGGCTGGCCGGCGATGGGGGGAACGGCATCCACCAACGGCACGGTCAAGTTGGCATCCGGCGTATTCGCCGGGATCGTATCGATGACCAAGGGCACGCCTTGGCCGTCGGTGACGATCGCGTGTTTGCTCCCCAATTTCGAGCGATCTACGGGGCTGGGGCCGGTTTCTTCACCCCCACCCACGGCGCGGACGTGCCCCGTGTCCACGATGAACCGCTCGAAGTCGATCCCGTCGGCCTGACGGAGGTGGGCCAACAAGATCGGGTGGATCTGGTCCCAGATGCCGGCCGCCTGCCAGTCGCGCAAGCGATTCCAACAGGTCATGCCGCAGCCACAGCCCATCTCCTGGGGCAAGTCCTCCCAAGGCAGGCCGGTCTTGAGGACGAAGATGATCCCGGTGAGGACTTTGCGATCGTCCAGGGGGGGACGTCCGCCTTTGGGCCGAGGGGGATGAGGCGGGATCAGGGGTTGGATCAAGGCCCAGAGTTCGTCCGGGAGCAAGGGCTTGGCCATGACGAGGCCCTTTCCGATAGGGCAAATGGGTAGTGGACTCCTCTCAAGATTGACAGCAATTGACGGGCCGATTACCGGGGTTTTCTTAGGTCTGTAGAGATATGACGGCTGCAAGGCACGGAAGCTCTACTTCTGCGGGCAGAAGCAGCAGCATGATGCGCGCCAATTTCCGCCGTCGCGGAAGGAGGATAAGTTCCAGTTCGTATTTGCGCTCAGATGCATGCAGCCGGGAGACGTTGCCGCCAGCGAACTGATCATTCAACCCTCCCAACCGCATCGTCAATGATACGAGATCGAGAGCGCTTGTCAAATCAGATTAAAAGTAGGCGTGTGCCGCACAGAGAATCACAGCATCTCGAGTCGTCTCGTGGTTCCGGGTGAGGAAGTCTTCCGGTCATGTGCGGATCACTGGGCGGTCACGAGCCGGTCATGGGGCAGTCGCTGCCTCTTCAGAGCGGTCCATGGTGGCTCCTCGCAGCCCTTGACGATCTCCTGCTGCCAGGCGAGGAGGCTCGATAGCCTTCGTCTCTGGATCGCCGTCCAGTTCTCACAGGCAGCCCCAGAACAACCAGCGCCCCACTCCTCCTGGAATAACTCACCGAGGATGAACTCGGCCACAGCCAAGGGGGTGAAGGCGATGCAAGGAAGCCGAGGAATCGACACCTTGCTTGGGATCTGGGAGTGGAACATACAACCGGGCGATGCGGCATCTGCAATATCCATGTTCCAGGTGGTTAGCGACTGGTGGGTATTCACGTCCACCAACTCAACGCGTACGCTCGCGTTGCCCGAAAGGCGGAATTGCTTCGGTTGATCCCGCTTGTTCCTGTTAGAATCAGGCGTGATCTCCCAGACTGCGGTTAGGCGCCCGAGGAGTTCTGGCCCGCCTCGTCGCTTCCCTTTCTCGTACCCACGGCTTGATCTTGTCAGCAGCGGCTGGTGATCGGGAATGTCCCAGCGGTGCTGCTTGTTCACCATGTCCGCCAGATTGTTGGCAAGAGCGCTTTCGAGCGGATTCTCGCCAGCTTGGAAGCAAACGCCCCAAGGCACGCCTCCGCGGACGGGTCGAGGAACGTTTTGGCCAAATCGTAAAAGTAGTCCACTTCGCTGCGCATCTCGTCGAACTGAAAACGCAACTCACTCACCGCTACACCTCGGGCTCGAGGTAGCATCGCGTTTCGGCGACACCTTATCCCGGTCTTCCGCCACCACCATCGCCTCCAGACGGGAATGTTCCCGCGCCAGCTCCACCGTGGTCCAGGCTTGACTGGCAAAACTTGGCCAATCGTCGGGCTGGATGCGGACGACTGCATCAGCCGAGCAGGCTTTGGGCAGGGGCCGATAATTCTCGTCGACGCACACAATTGGGTTATCGCTCGAACTCGGTTCCAGATGTACCCCCGTAGCTTCCGAGAGCTTGTCACGAAGGATCGCCGCCGGGACGCTCGCCCCATCGGTCAGTTCCCAAAGTCGGTCTTCGACACCGGCCCGCCACCATCGATCGCCCAAGAACCCGGCTAACACCCCCCGGTAGCAACAAGGCGACAGGAACTCATCCAAGCCTTGACTCAGCGCCTGCTGGAGGGACTCATGGGACGCGCGGAGTCGAGCCGCCAATCGGTACGTGTCGAGGAGGAAGCAGGGATAGGGGAGAATTCGCTGGAGTAGCCAACGGAGAAACACAAGGCCGTGGTTGCGCTCAGATAGCTCGGTGACCGGCGGCCGGCAATCTCCGACCTCGGTGAGGGCCGGAGCGATCCAGTCTGGTTCAGTCGGATTACCAGGCTGAGATGCCAGACCCAAGAGGGTTTGAACGTTCGCTATAGCCTGAGTGTAATCGTCTCCTGGCCAGTCCGGAGGGAGTGCATCAATAGCCTTCGCGAGGATCGTCGCTTGTCTGACGACATCGGTCGGTTCTGACTTCAGAAATACCCATTCAAGGTTATAGGCCCTGGCGATCAGGTGCCGTCGGGGCTCGGCAGGAGTGAGCCACAATTCCTCAGGCCGGCCCGTGTGGAGAGCAAACCCTGTCGGCCGTTCGATCAGGTTCGCCTGCTCTCGGAGTACCGCGGCCACCGCGATTCCATTCACGGGCCGCAGGCCGATTTCACTCACTGCGGAGCGGGTCGGCCACGAATCGATGATGTAATCGACGAGCACGAGGTCGGCGTCGTTCAGCAAGTCCTTGTCAACCTCTTCGGGAAGGAGCACCTCGAAAACAGCCTCTCCATTCGGGTCGTGGCGGAACCGCGCCCGCTGCTCGTCGGGTTCGTCATCAATGACCAAGATCTTGGGCGGGCGGCTCACGCTGAGGCACTCTCTTTCTCGCCGGGAAACTGGATCTCGATCGCCGTCGCATACCCCATCGAGGGCGCGACGAACCGGATCGACGCGTCGTGCTGCTCCAGGATGTCGCGGGTGATCGTGAGTCCAAGCCCCATCCCATAGCCAAGGACACTATCCATATCGGTCGTCGTCAATTCGAAGGGCAGAAACCAGTGCTCGGAATCGGCAAGGTCAACAGCGACCCCCGTGTTCTCAATAGCCAGGATAGCTCCGCCATCTGGCCGGGCCCACCCACTCGCTCGGATACTCCCTCGGTCCCCGGCGGCTTTGACGGCGTTAGTCAGAAGGTTGGAGAAAACGGACATCAACTCGGCCGGAAACATTGGTGGGGTCTTGAGCTCGACTGGGATCTCGTTGAGCAACCGGATTCCCCGCCGATCGGCAGACGCGGCGATCAACCGGACAGTCGCATCGAACCGTTCGGCAAGTCGCTGTCAACTCCGTCGGCGACGAGCATCGGGCGAAGTGAGATCGATCAGGTAGGCCGCTTGACGCTCGATCTGGCGCCGCAAATCACCGAGTGACTGGTAAATGGCGTTCAGTCGCTTCCGTGACTCACCGCTAATCCTCTGGTCGGCCCGAAGCCGATCCACCGCCTCATGGACCGCGACAGCCGTACCGAGCAACCCCCGAATCTCATGCACAAACCCGGCCATCTGCGTCCCGAGCGACGCGAGAACCCGAAGCATCGCGGTTGAATCCCCGACCCTGTCAACCTGATCGATCGCGGATTGCGCGATTTCGAGACGTTGAGCGATCACGGATGAATCGGCATTAGTCGCGAGCAACCGGCGTGCCTCCCGCACACTTTCCATCGCGGTCGCGGTGGTCTCCGCCAAGCTTCGTCGCGGAACAGGGGCAATAGGGAGCGTCCCCGAGGAAGAGAGGGAGGCCGACTGTTTCGCACGGGCACGTTCCTCCTGTTGCCGCTGCCGGTATTCTGCGGTGGCCGCCGCCCGAGTCCGAGTCAACAGGTCAATCCCACGTTTGACGATCTCGACCAGAGTGTCATAAGCCCGTTCGGTTACGAATCCTTCGCGGTTCACCAACATCCGGAGCGCCGGAGCATCGTCCTGGGTTAGGAACACAGCCCCGGTGTAGGATCTGTTCGATAAGACGTGTAACTGCCAGTCGCCGGCATCATCCTCATTTTCCACTATTGTGTGGCGTTCATGGTTATGTGGTGGCCAACTACTACCCCCGGCCAATTCCAGGTTTGCCCGCGCAAGAACACCACATAAATTCCGTCATTACCATAGTCGAAGTGATTCCTTTCTCCCTACCCCTCTGGAGGTTCGACTATGTTCGACCAACTGTACGCGCGTCCCCGCGTCGTGGCGCGCCATCGTGCTGGACCCTTGCTCGAGGAGCGGCTCCGCTACCTTGCCTCCCTGGTTGATCTCGGAATGCGTCGCACCGATTTGCAGATCAGGGCCCACTACCTGCTCGTGATCGCTCGGTTCTTGCCTTGGCAGATCGACCTGGTGAAGCCATCTCTCGCGACGAGATCGAAGAAAAGGCGATCCTCTGGGCCCAGCAATCCGAACCTCGCAAGGTTCCTGGAGCTCGGAGAGCCCGCATCCTGTTCTCTCGCTTCGCCATCGCCTGGCTTCGGTTCTTGGGGCGACTCCAGCCAGTAACCGACACACCTGTTCCCTTCGCCGGAGAGCTTGCTGCATTCGCCGAGTACCTCCGCTGCGAGAGGGGCTTGGCGCTCACTTCCATCGAAACTCGTTGCTCAACTCTCCGGAGATTCTTCATCCGTCTCAACCCCGCCAACGGCTCCCTCCAAGAGATCACGGTCGCGCAGATCGATGAGGCCCTCACCACGCAAATCACGACCGGTGGCCACTGCCGCGTCACGGTGCGTGACTGCGCTGCTTCTTGCGCTTTTTTTCCTCTACGCGGAGCGGCACGGTTGGTGCCGCGCCGGGCTGGCAGGGGCCATCAAGGCCCCCCGCGTCTTCGGACAGGAAACGATGCCTACCGGTCCGTCCTGGGACGAGGTCCGGCAAGTGCTGGCGATGACCAAGGGAGATCGGCCCGTTGACATTCGGGATCATGCCCTGCTTCTGTTGCTGGCCGTCTACGGACTCCGCGCCAGCGAGGTCGTGCGGCTCCGGCTGGACGACTTCGACTGGGAGCGGGAGGTGTTTACGGTGCGGCTCTGCAAATCCGGGCGGCCTCGAACCTATCCGCTGGCTCGATCCGTGGCTGCAGCAATCCTCCGCTACCTCAAGGAGGTGCGGCCACGCACGGCCTTACGTGAGATCTTCCTCGCGCGTTGTCATGCCCCGGTTCGCCCAATGAACCGAAGTACGCTCTACCTGATCGTCGCGCGGCGCTTGCGCGTCGTGAGTCCTTCCCTGGCTCGGTTTGGGCCGCACGCCCTTCGCCATGCCTGTGCGACTCACTTGCTTCAAGAGGGCCTCTCGCTGAAGGAGATCGGCGACCACCTCGGACATCGCCACCCCGATGCCACCCGCATCTACGCCAAGGTTGACCTCGCCGGGCTCCGCCAGGTCGCCGACTTGGATCTGGGAGGTTTGCTATGAACCTGCAAGAACTGATCGAACGCTACATCGTCTATCGTCAGACGCTGGGGGAACGGTTCAAGACCAACGCCAGCATCCTGCGTGCGTTCGGACGGGCCATTGGTGCTTCTGCCACCGTCTCTGACGTCCGGCAGGAGCAGGTCGAAGCCTTCCTGGCTGGGACGGGGCCAGTCACGAGCGCCTGGCACATCAGGCACTCTGCCTTGCTCGGGTTCTACCGCTATGCGATTCACCGAGATCACGTTGCGGTGTCTCCCCTCCCCACCGTGCTGCCGCAACGGCCCTCGCCTTTTGTCCCGTACATCTACGAGCACGACGAAATCCGTCGCCTCGTGAGAGCGACGGACTGCTACTTGAAACGACCCAGCCGCGTGGAGCCGATCACGCTCCGCACCATTCTTCTGTTGCTCTACGGCACCGGCTTACGAGTCCACGAGGCGATCTCCCTGAATCACGAAGATATCGATCTGGGGAAAGCCCTGCTCACGGTCCGTCACACGAAGTTCTTCAAGAGCCGGCTGGTCCCTTTCAGCCAATCATTGACCCGCATTTTGGCTGACTACGCGGCACGACGAGGTGCAGTCGATCCTGGGCCTCCAGGGACCCCCTTCTTCACCAGACGCGATGGGACTCGAGTGCTCCAAACATCGTTGGAGGACTGCTTCCGTCGCCTCTGTAATCACGCTGGCATCCGGCGCAATGACGGCGCACGCTACCAGCCGCGCCTACACGACTTGCGTCACAGCTTTGCCGTCAATCGGCTGACATCCTGGTATCGCCAGGGGGCTGATGTGCAGAGACTGCTGCCCCAACTGTCGGTCTACCTGGGGCACGCCTACCTCGCTGCTACCCAGGTTTATTTGAGCATGACACCGGAATTGCTGGCGGAAGCCAATGCCCGCTTCGAGCGCTACGCCGGAAAGGAGAACACCCATGACTGACGCTGCTTTGTTGGGTCCGTGGCTGAGGCGTTTTCTGTTGGAGCATCTGGTCGGGGAGAGGAACCTCGCCCGCAACACACAACAGAGCTACCGCGACACACTACGCTTGCTCCTCCCCTTCGCCGCAGAGCGAGCCAAGAAGTTGATCGACCGGCTCAAGATTGAGGACCTCTCGGCCGACCGGGTTCGGTCCTTCCTGCGCGAACTGGAAGAGACGCGAGGCTGTGGTGTCTCAACGCGCAACCAGCGTCTGGCGGCGATCCACTCCCTGGCTCTCTTCATCGGTCAACACTGCCCGGAACAAGTTCAGTGGTGCGGCGAGATCCGTGCCATCCCGTTCAAACGAGCACCTCATCCGCTGGTCACCTACCTGGAGAAGGCGGAGATGGACGCCCTCCTGGCGGCACCGGAAACGAACAGGGCCCAGGGTCGGCGAGATCATGCGTTGCTCCTGTTCCTCTACAACACGGGTGCTCGTGCGGACGAAGCAGCCCACGTCCGGGTCACTGACCTCGACTTGGGGAAAACGCCGGACCGAGATCCCTCTTCGGTCCTGATCCACGGCAAAGGGAACAAACGGCGACGCTGTCCCCTGTGGGTCAGGACGGTCAACGAACTGGTCCCCTTGGTGAGCGGTCGTGCCCCGTCAGAGTCCGTCTTCCTCAACCGTTGTGGTCGGCCACTGACGCGGTTTGGAATCCATGCGCTGGTCGAGCGATACGCGGCGGTGGTCGCGACCGCGCTGCCATCGCTGGCAGGCAAGCGTGTGAGTCCGCACACGATCCGCCATACGACCGCGACGCACTTGCTGCGTGCCGGGGTGGATATCAACACGATTCGTGCCTGGCTGGGTCACGTCTCGCTGAACACGACGAATGTGTATGCGGAAGTGGATCTGGAGATGAAGGCCAAGGCCCTGGCAAACTGCGAGGTTGGTGGTGAGGAGCTTCAGAAACCTTGGCGTGAACAGGAGGATGTCATGGCATTCCTACGGGCGTTGTGATTGATTATGTGGCGTCCAGTCTCACGAGAGTACGAGCTTCTCGTCCGCATCTGGCTGGACGCCACATAAGCATGAACGCCACAGAACAGTTATTATGTAATCGATTACATAATAATTGAGTCGTCAAGTAGCCGTTCACAGTGTTGAATCGCCGTCGCAGGCCGTATAGACTCTACGACCATGAATACCGACACAATGCCTCCGTGTGCCAATTGCCAGCGGTTGCAAGCCGAAGTCGACGACTTGCGCGCTCAACTCGTGGCTCTCCAGGCCACCGTCGAGCAGTTGCAGAAGCAACTCGCCGCGGCCCTCAAGAATTCCTCCAACTCGTCCAAGCCCCCCTCCTCGGACATCGTCAAGCCCCCCAAGCCGCAGCCGCCACCCGGCCAGGAGCGGCGCAAGCCCGGCGGCCAGCCGGGACACACCGCACACCAGCGCGAGCTGTTCCCGCCCGAGATGCTCGCCTCCGCCCCCACCGACTACCTCCTCGACGCCTGCCCCGGCTGCGGCGGGCACCTGCACCTGACCGACGCCGAACCGATCCAGGTCGTCCAGCAGGTCGACATCCGCGACGTGCCCCTGGAGATCCACGAGCACCGCAGTCATCCGAGTTGGTGTCCCCACTGTCGCAAGACCCATTACGCCCCGCTCCCGCTCTCGATCGAGCGCGGTGGCCTGGCCGGGCCGCGGCTGACCACCGTCATCGCCTACCTCAAGGGGGTCTGTCACGCCTCGTTCTCGACCATCCGCAAGTTCGTCCGCGATGTGATCGGCTTGACCATCTCCCGCGGGCAATTGGCCAAGATCATCGGCAAGGTCAGCCGGGCATCGAGCGGCCCTACGAGGAACTCCTGGACCATTTGCCGGACGAGGACTTCCTCAATGTCGATGAGACCGGGCACAAGCAGAACGGCCAACGGCAGTGGACCTGGTGCTTCCGGGCGGAGTTGTACACGTTGTTCAAGATCGACCCGACGCGCAGCGGCGACGTCCTGATCGAGGTGCTGGGGACGGAGTTCGACGGGGTGCTGGGCTGCGACTACTTCTCGGCGTACCGCCGGTACCATCGCGAGTTCGGCGTGGCCCTCCAGTTCTGCCTGGCACACCTGATTCGCGATGTGAAGTTCCTGACGACGCTCCCCGACGCCAGGGATCGGGCCTATGGCGAGCGGCTGCTCGAGGGTCTGCGGTCGCTGTTCGCGGTGATCCACCGCCGCGAGGATCTGTCGGCGCGGGACTTCCAGAGCCAACTGGAAGCGGCGCGGGCCCGGGTGTTGCGACTGGGGACGCACGACGTGCCGGCGACGCGGGCCAGTCTGAACCTGGCCAAGCGGTTCGAGGCGCATGGGGAGAGCTATTTCCGGTTCATCACGACTCCGGGTGTGGGACCGACGAACAACCTGGCGGAACAGGCGATCCGGTTCGTGGTGATCGACCGCCTGATCACGCAGGGGACGCGGAGCGAGCGCGGCAACCGCTGGTGCGAACGGATCTGGACGGTGCTGGCGACGTGCCATCAACAAGGGCGATCGGTCTTCGCGTATCTGGAGGCGGCGGTGTCGGCGTGGTTTCAGGGGGATGAGGCCCCGTCGTTGTTGTCGCAGGAGAGTTAGAGCGAGGCGAGAGAGCGGGCTGGCCGAGTCGGCAGGTGCAAGGTTCGTAAGGACCGGGAAGTCTGCAGGTCGAACGCCGCCGTGAGCATCCCTTCCCAGAGCCAGGGGCGATCCTGCGCCGGGGGGATGACTGGGAGAAGACCATCGCGGGAATGGCCAATGCTGAGCCATTGGTGAATGTCCTGGTGTGCGCGGGACTCCATAGTACAAACACCGTCAACTCCATTGTGAACGGCTACGTCGTCAAAGACTGCGTCCGTCACCCAACTCCGTCGGGAATAGTTCGAGTCGAGGCTGAGCCAGTCATCGCCGGACTCGCCGTAGGGCAGTACCCGGAAGCCCTCCATATAAACACGAACGCCGCTTGTCTGCCTGGACAAGTCCAGGATGTCATTGTCCTGAATCTTCTGGTCGCGGACCAAGATTCGAGCTTGGAAGAATGGTCCCTCCTCTGAATGGGGGTGGGGATGTTCGAACCGCCTTAGGGCAGCCCGCGGGTGTTGCCGGACGGTCGCCTTGGCCGGGGCGACCGCGTACCGGACGAGGTGCTTGTCAGTCTTACAATCAATCTCGAGGACCCAATTCGACGCGGCGGCCAGCCGTTCCCAGTAGCTGTCTCCTTCGCCGAAGTCACCCTCTAGTGTGATGTCGAAACCGCGATCATCATTCGTCGCATCCCGCAGGACAGGGGTCTCGAATAAGAGCGGGCGGCCGATGACAGGGCTTACGCACCAGATTTCTCGGGGATTTGGGCCAGTACAGTCGATTTCTCGGGGATTTGGGCCAATACCTCCAAGAGATAGTCGTTCTTCCAGCCCGCAACCAGGCGGCGCGTGGCGATACTCTTGCCCTTGCTGTTCTTCTCCGCCTTGAGCAGACACAACGCCAACTTGCGGAGCCACCCCAAGTTCTTCGCGCTGTTGCCGGCCCAGTGCCGTTGGTCGTCCTCGCGGAAGCAGACGTCCAGCACCCAGTGCAGCGCGTTTTCGATCCCCCAATGACCCCGCACCCAACCCAGGTACCCCTCCGCCGGCTTCGACGCGCTGCCGATGAAGTAGCGGGTCTCGCTGCTGGCCTCACCATTGATCACCCGATGGCTGATCACCATCACGATCGCCGTCAGACCGGCCCAAAGGCCCGCGTTGCGGATCCCCTTGGGGTCGGTGATCACACAGCAACTGCGGGTCTCCTGGCGACCGCTACGGACCCCTTCGGTCTGGCACTCGGTGAAGTCCACCCCGGGCTCGCCCTGATCCAACGCCTCGTCGAAGGCCCGCGCGATGTCCTCGTAGAGATGCGGCTGGTTCTCCTTGACCGCCAGCACGTACTCGCCACCCCAGCGATGATCTTGGCGGCGATGTCTTTCTGACAACCCATGGCGTCGATGGTCACCACGGCCCCGTTGAGGTCCAAGTGCTCGAGCAACTCGGGAATGGCCGTAATCTCGTTGGATTTGGCGTCGGTGGCCACTTGCCCCAAGGTCAAG
The DNA here is from genome assembly GCA_963842405.1 of uncultured Isosphaeraceae bacterium. Taxonomy (GTDB): domain Bacteria; phylum Planctomycetota; class Planctomycetia; order Isosphaerales; family Isosphaeraceae; genus CAVZRC01. Next base: position 21,725 of record CAWJGW010000064.1, read on the forward strand.
TGATTCGCGACCGCCCAGGCGCTGACGACATGGAGGGCCGATTGGCCGACGGTGCGCCGCGCCGAGCCGCGTTGGGCCTTGCCGTCGATGGCGATCGGCGTCAGCTCGGGCGAATCGGTGGCGACGGCAGTCAATCCCGTTCGCTCCATCAGTGCCGTCATCCAGGAGGAGAAGCTCTTCTGAAAGGCCAGCGGGTCGAGCAGGCAGAAGACGCGGCGGAAGGTGTCGTGCGAGGGAATGCCGCCGGGCAATTCGAGGAAGGTCTCGAGCCAGTCGATCTTGGAGTGAGCATAGTCCGCGATCTGCACCCAGTTGTCGGCGCCGCAGAACACGGCGCAGGTGGCCATGAAGACGATCTCGTCGAGTCGGTGGATTCGCCCCTGTTCGCGGCGGGGATCGGGCAAGTCCGCGAAATGGTCGAGGATCGAGACCGGGTCATGGGCCGGGTTTGCGGAGGTCGAGTCGGAGCCGACGGATCATGGTGTGGACGTCCCTGAAGAGGTCGAGTTATCCTGCCGATCGATGGTACAAAAGATGTCCGATTCTCGGCCAGTTGGACTGTACCACAGAAGCGAACCGCCCTTTTCCCAGAGCACCCAGACATCCCAGGCTGGTGCGTAAGCCCTGCGGCCGATGAGACGGGAAGCGAGGGGATTCCTTAATACGACGGGCACCTGGAACGATCGGCATTCAGCAATGAACCGAACTCGTTCCTTATCAGTCCACGGCCGACGGAGATTGCTCAGGGTGATGACGGTCCCGGTGTGTCTTGCCCTCGGAAGGAGAATGGATTCCAGACGGATCTCGTCTGTCAATTCGTCGAGGGTCGGTTTGTTCTCGATCCGCTTCCAATCGATCGTGGCCCGGATGGACTGAGTCGAGCTGGATCGGGGATCGCCACAAATTGAATCAACTTCCATGAACTTGGCTAGTTTGTGCGCGGCGAGTTCAACCGATGCCCTTTGATCCGGTATATCGCCGTTGGAAAAAATCCGAGCGACGCGCGCCTTCTTCCTTGTACCGGGAGGCGATCCGCAGGAACCCGTTCTCGAATCGCGACGCGTCCATACCGCAACCGTTGTCTTCGATGATGATACGCCCGCGGTCGGGCACGCTTCAGGTCGACCGCGGTCACGACAATTCGGGTTGCATCGGCATCGTATGAGTTCTTGATCAATTCCAGGAGGGCGGTGGAATCCCGGCCGACGAGCAGCTCACCGAGCTCGCGAAAGATATGCGTATCGACGCTGAATCTCAGATTCGGCCCCGTCATGGCAGCCCACTTTCCCACCCGAGTTCATGGTCACCTCTCGCCGCCTCTGTCCCAAGAGTTGAACACAATCATAGCAGACTTGGCTGAGAGCCTGTGAAGGAATTCGACTGTGGCCAGTTCCGAGATTCGAGTCGCTCGAACCGTACAATGCCTTCTCTACCGCACCTACCATCCCGTGATTCTCGGTTCTTGACCCGGAGGGGGGCTGGCGATGCCTTGGGGGCCGCCCGTGCGGCCTACGCAGGCCGTTCGGGGCCGGTTTCGGCCCCGTTTCAGCCTGTCACCGCCGCTGCGGCGCGCACTCCGGCCGCTGCGGCGCGCAGACTCACCGCTCGCATCAAATTATGTGCCAAGGCGTACCACAAGGCGATCGCCCTGGCCTTGAGCTGGCCCCGAACCCGCAACTGGTACAACCCCCGGTTCCGGGCCTGGGCGTTGACGCATTCGGCCGTCGCGGCTCGTTCCTTGTAAATGGCCTTGGCCTCTGCGCTGCCCATGCGCTCCCGCCAGGCCGCCACCGCAGGACCGTCACCAGGCTTGGGAGCGTATCGATCGACCTGGGGATCCTTGGGCGCCGGTACGGGTGCGTACACCGTGCAACCGCTCGCGGGGGCGCTGACCGCCTCGATCTGCTCATGTTGGGCATAGCCGCCATCGACCAGCACGTCCTTGGGCCTCTGGTCATGCCGCGCCCCGATCTGCTCGACCATCGGAGCCATCTGGCCCGCGTCGCTGCCGATGGTCACGACGTCCACTCCCACGATGATCTGGCTGTCGGTGGCCGTACTGAACTGGAGGTTGTACGCCGGGCGAAAGCCACCGTCGGCCATCTTCATCACTGTGGCTTCCGCGTCGGTGGTCGAACAGCGGGCCTTCTGGCGGTCCTCGGGCTTCTTCTTGGCCTCCAGTTCCGGCAGCCGATCCAACGCCTCCTTGATCCGTTGTGCACGCTCTCGGGCGGCGCGTTCCCGGGCCTTTTGTTGCCGGCGATTGCCGGCCGCGGGATCGTCCTCCAGTTCGGCCCGCAAGGCCTGGACTTGGGCCTCGGCTTCGGCGAGGGCTTCCTCCAGAGTGAGACGGCGGCGAAACGACGCGGCACCGGCGCTGGCACGCACCCGCATACCGTCTTGCGCCACTCGGTTGAGATCGACCAGTCCCTCGGCCAACAAGACCGCGACGCTCTGGGTCAGCAACTGGTCGAGCAGTTCGCCATGGTCGGTGCGGAAATCGGCCAAGGTGTGGTAATTGATCGTGACATCCCCGAGGATCCATTGGTAGGGATCGTGGCCGTGGCAGAGTTCATTGAGCTGACGGGCACTGCCGACACCCTCGAGGGTGGCGTAGAGCCAAAGGGCCATGAGGATCTTGGGATCGATGGGAGCCCGCCCCGGGTGTCCCTCAACGGCCTTGATCGCTTGGTACAGGGGACTGAGATCCAATCCCACGACATAGTCCCAGACCACCCGAGCGGGATGATCGTGTGGGATCAGTTGATCGAGCGCGGCGGCTCGGAAGACGATCTGTTCGCGGTTGACGGTGCGGAGCCGCGGTCGTCCAAAGAGGACCGGTGGGTTAACGGGTGGTCCGGTCCTGTCGTCATCAGCCGGAGTCTCGAAGAGCAGAGGCTGATCGGGCCGGGACGCACTGTGATCGCTTGGAGTGTTCATGAAGACAGTCTAGCAGGTTTTTTATGATATGTCAATATTTTGCAAGATAATCAGGGATTCTTTCACAAGCTCTGAGACCGTCATTCGCTTCCCAGCCCTTGCACTCGACATTCAGGAAGACCTTGCCGAATAATCTCAACCTGTTGTGAGTTTCCCCAAGCTAACACAGCATGCATTCGGGCTGGAGAGATTTTCGGACAAACCCAGTCCGCCCTCGGTTCAGCGTCGTTGGGAGCCCCATGGAAAGCCGGCGGACCGGAGTCTCGATCCAACCGATTTCGAATCATGGCACCGCCTCGAAGTCGTTGCGATATCCTATAATCTAGAGGGGAAGCTCCGGAGTGAGATCCTATGCGCCGAGGTCGTGCGCGAAGCGGCCCTCGGCATCCCTCAGGGTGAGACCGCCCATGTCGGCCTTTTCTCTGGCCCCGGAGACGTCCGGCTCGAGTCCCGGGAAAATCAGGCATTCGCCAATTTTTATCCAACTGGCGACGAGCTTGCGGATCATATGGAAAGAAGGGATTGTGCGGCGTCCTCCCCACGTCCTTACAACAAAGCATCCCGGGATGTGAGACAGCCGTGAGATGCGCCGAATCACTCGATATCAGAATTCGCAAAACGAAAGTGGTTTGAGTTCGCGAAGCCGAACGCAAAGCATCGTTCAAGAAGCCCGGTCGCGGCGGGCGTCGCCCTGGGGGAAACGCTTCGGTGTCAGCCGGCTTTCGCAAGCGTCACGGGCGGGACGGGAGGGGCTCGTGACGGCGATGCGGTGATGGGGATGCGGAAAGGCCAGTGGGATCGGCACGACGGGGAGGGGGATTCCGGGCCTGCGCACGCCGTCTCGGCGTGTTTTGGCCCACCAGGCGCACACCGCGATCGACCTTCGGGTCGGGAAGGTTGTGGGCCACCAGGGTCGGAGCGGAAGCGATGCGTTCATGGAACCGTCTAACTGGTATCGAAGGCGAGATGGTCAACCGGCAGGATTCGGCCCAGATAACACAAGGGGCCACCACAGACGTCACAGCGGAGTTCCGGCTCGCTGGCAGCGACCGGGGGAGATCTGGGCCAGCACCAGCGAGATCAGTCCGTAGCAGAACACGACCAGGCGACGGACGGTTTCGATCGCGAACTGGCTCGTCGGGCTGAGGAAACCGTAGTGCCGCACCTTTTGAAAGCCCGCGGGCAAGACATGTTGCAGGAACCGGCGGATGAACTCCTGGGCATCCACCGTCATTCGCCGCATCCGCTTCGACCCGACGCGGCGATACGAGAAGGTCACCCGGCCGTCGTCGCAGGAGACGATCCGCTGATCGCTGATCGCCACCCGAAACACGTACGGAGCCAAATACTTCAACGAGGTTCGGCCGTCACCGACGGCCTGGGAATGGACGACCCAGGGGGCCCGCCACATCGCCGGATCGACCTGGTCCAGCAGCCCGGCGCGGTCCAGGGCACGGCGCGGAACTTGGCGCGGAACCGGATCGCCAAGGCGCTGTTGGGGGACGAAGAAGTTGGCCCGCGACGGCAACCACTGGGTCCCGTCTTTGTTCAACCCGCCCCCCGGCACGATGTAGTGGACATGAGGATGATAGTCCAGCGTCCGGCCCCAGGTGTGCAGCACGCCCAAGAAGCCGCAGTGCGAACTGCCGACGAAGCGGGGGTTGCTCGCCAGGGTCTTCGAGCGCGGCGCTGGAGGCCTCGAACAATGCCGCATAGCCGATCCGCTGGTGGCGGCGGATCACGTCGCGCAGTTCCGACGGCACGGTGAACGTCACCAGGAAGTAGGGACAGGGGAGCAGACGGGCGGTTTGCTGTTCGAGCCAACTGGCCTGGTCTTTCCCCACTGACAACTCGGGCAATGCCGGTTGCCGCAGGCGCAGGCGAGGGCGTGCGTCTGACCGCACGACTGGCACACGTAGCCACGCCGTCCCCAGCTCACCGGTGCGGCAGGCCGCGATCGCCTGCAACACCTTCTTGTGCTCGGGAGGCATCGCCGTCGCCATAACGCTCCAGGTAAGCCGGCCCGTACTGCCGCAACACCTCGGCGACGCTCGGCATCGGTTACTCCGCCATCACGCCTTCGATGAGGACCCGTGCACGCTCTTGACCCAACGTCGTCACATGGAGATAAACCATGGTGGTCTTCAACGAACTGTGACCCAGATAGTGCTGGATCAACCGCAGGTTGACACCGGCTTCGAGCAAATGGGTGGCGTAACTGTGCCGCAAAGTATGCGTCGCGACCGCCTTCTGGAAAGGGAGTTCCTCGACCACCCGGGCCATGGCGTTCTGGACGGTCGAACGCTCCATGGGGCCAACGCCGTCGGCGTAGCGGCGCTGGGATCTCGGGGCCGGAAACAACCAGAGCGGATGGCGATGGGTCCGCCAGTGCTGGCGGAGCCGGTCAAGGTCGGCTCTGCCAGCGGCACGAAGCGGTCCCTGGACCCCTTGCCCAGGTGGACATGCACCAGCATCGCTGGCTGTCGATGTCGCCGACCTGCAGATGCAAGCCTTCGCTGAGGCGCAGGCCCAGGGAATACACGGTCCAGCAGAAGGTTTGGAGGTGGGGCTATGCGAACGGCGTCGATGAGCCTGTGCACCTCGGCGATGGTCAAGACATCGGGAAGGGTCTTGGGCTTGGGGACCCGGACCATCTTGAGCGTCTTCCAGTCGCGCGGCACGGTATGGGTGTAGAAGAACTTGATGCCACTGAAGGCCACGCTGAGGGTGCCGGGAGCGAGTCCACGGCCCTCCTTGAGATGGAGGAAGTAGTCGCGGACCTGCGGCTCGGTGAGACAATCGGGAGGCAGCCCGTACTGAGCGGTCAGATGCCGGACGCTGCGGAGATACCCCTCCTGGGTACCGGGGGCCAGCCCAACCAGGGCCAAGTCGGCGAGCATGCGTTGGCAAAGTGCGTCCAAACCGGGAACACCGTCCTCGTGAGGCAGAGGAGTCATCAGTCGATCCTTTCCAAAGGGGGAAGAGAAATCGTCTGGAACAACTCTGCCTCACGGGCGGTGCAGTCCACCTCGGATTCCGCCGGCACGGCGGAAGTCCAGGGCGCAAAGCCGAAGCGACGAGCGCAGTACACGGGTGCAAGCAGGAATTCCGCCCGCCGCGAACGCGGCTTCCTTGAACGAACCCAGCCACGGCCGGACCGGAAGTCTTCCAGGTCACAAAACTGACGAAACGAACCCAGCCGCGAGCCAGGCGGCCCTCTCAGTCCGCAAAATCGACAAAACACAGCCAACCCCGAGATGCGCCTTGAGCCGATCACGATTTCGCGTTGACCGTCAGCCGCACTGTCGAGCTCGATCCTCGCCGGGCCGGGTCGTAGTATTCGTAGGCGCACGCCGGGGGGACCGTCAGCTTCACCGGCATGGTGGCGCGGAGCCGATAGCGGAGCGTCAGGGGTGCGCCCGGCTTGAGGTCGCGCAGATAGACGATGGCGCTTCCGCCGTGATCTGGAACTTGGCAATCGAGCCCGCCTTGACCAGTCCGGCCAGGTCGTCCGCGTCGATCGCGAACCCCGCCGGGATCGGCAGGTCGAGGATCACCATCGGGGCCGGTTCGGACCGGTTGTTCACGACCGACGCCACGGCCGTCACGGTCTCGTCGACGGCGATCGCGGTGCGGCCGTACTCCAGTCGGATCGAGAGAGGGTCCGCAGCCCGGTCCGCCTTCGCGTCCGGTGCCGGACGATCGACCGTGTCGGGCTCGTGGTACCGGAAGACGACCTGATAGCCGGACTCCGTGCCGGAGCGGTCCTCGATCGTCAGCCGGTGCGTCTCCGTGGCCATGGCGACGCGGTCCGAGAGATCGACTTGCCGCAGGACGTCGGACTGGTCGGCGGCGATGGCCAGTTCCTGGACCAGCTCACCATCCAGGAGAAGGGCGATCCGCCGCGGCTTGTCGCCGCCCAGCGGGCTGCCGGTACCCGCCAGGAGGGCCTTGAGGCCAGCACGGTCGCCTGGGTCGAGCCCCAGGTACCGCTCCCGTCCTTCCGGGCGACCAGCCAGGCCAGGGCCTTGCGCACGGACTCGGGGCTTCGGCTGGCATGTCGCAGCGCCAGGACCGCCATCGCGGTCGTCTCGATGCGATGACTCTCGCCGGCCCCGTAGAACAAGGTCCGACTCGGCCGGGAAGGGGAGTCCGCCGGTCCCCACCACACGAGCTTGCCGTCCTTCGATGTCTGTTGGAGCCGTTCCAGCCGGTCGAGGGCCGGCTGCGCCGCGGCTCCCTCGGGGTCGATGGCCAGCAATGCATTGGCGATCAAGGCCAGGACATAGGGATCCTCACGCGCCGCGTCCGCTTGACCCTGAAGATAGTCCAGCGTCGCCCGGGCCTTGGGATCGGCTTGCCCGGAGAAGACAGACCACGCGATGTAAGCGGTCGTGCCCAGGCGCGCCGGAGCCTGGCCGCCCCGCGCGCCGGTAGGGTCCTCTTGAAGCCTGTGCCCCTCCGGTTCCCAGGACCCGTCCGGCTTCTGCTGGTCGAGCAGCCAGCGGCGGGTCCGCGCGATCAAGTTGGGATCGATGTCGTGGACCTTCGCCATGTCCTGGAACTCCATCAGGCCGTAAGCGGTCAAGGTGCGGTTGGCGGGCGGGTGGCCGAACCAGTCGAACCCGCCGCCGCTAATCTCGAAGCTGACGAGCCGCTGATAACCCAGGTGGATGTACTGCCGGGCCCTGGCCTCGACCTGCGGCACGCTCTTGCCGGTCCGCGCAGGTAGTCAAGCGCCAGGTAGCCGTTCACAATGGAGTTGACGGTGTTTGTACTATGGAGTCCGCGCGCACCAGGACATTCACCAATGGCTCAGCATTGGCCATTCCCGCGATGGCCTTCTCCCGGTCATCCCCCCGGCCAGGATCGCCCCTGGCTCTGGGGAGGGATGGTCACGGCGGCGTTCGACCTGCAGACTTCCCGGTCCTTACGAACCTTGCACCTACCGACTCGGCCAGCTCGCTCTCTCGCTTCGCTCTAACTCTCCTGCGACAACAACGACGGCGCCTCATCCCCCTGAAACCACGCCGACACCGCCGCCTCCAGATACGCGAAAACCGATCGCCCCTGTTGATGGCACGTCGCCAGCACCGTCCAGATCCGTTCGCACCAGCGGTTGCCACGCTCGCTCCGCGTCCCCTGCGTGATCAGGCGGTCGATCACCACGAACCGGATCGCCTGTTCCGCCAGGTTGTTTGTCGGTCCCACCCCCGGAGTCGTAATGAACCGAAAATAGCTCTCCCCATGCGCCTCGAACCGCTTGGCCAGGTTCTGACTGGCCCGCGTCGCCGGCACGTTGCGCGTCCCCAGTCGCAACACCTGGGCCCGCGCCGCTTCCAGTTGGCTCTGGAAGTCCGGCGCCGACAGATCGTCGCGGCGGTGGATCACCGCGAACAGCGACCGCAAACCCTCGAGCAGCTGGTCGCCATAGGCCCGATCCCTGGCGTCGGGGAGCGTCGTCAGGAACTTCACATCACGAATCAGGTGTGCCAGGCAGAACTGAAGGGCCACACCGAACTCGCGATGGTACCGGCGGTACGCCGAGAAGTAGTCGCAGCCCAGCACCCCGTCGAACTCCGTCCCCAGCACCTCGATCAGGACGTCGCCGCTCCGCGTCGGGTCGATCTTGAACAACGTGAACAGCTCCGCCCGGAAGCACCAGGTCCAGAGCCGTTGGCGGTTCTGCTTGTGCCCGGTCTCATCGACATTGAGGAAGTCCTCGTCCGGCAACTGGTCCAGGAGTTCCTCGTAGGGCCGCTGAAGCCCGGCTGACCTTGCCGATGATCTTGGCCAATTGCCCGCGGGAGATGGTCAAGCCGATCACATCGCGGATGTACTTGCGGATGGTCGAGAACGAGGCGTGACAGACCCCCTTGAGATAGGCGATGACGGTGGTCAGCCGCGGCCCGGCCAGGCCGCCGCGCTGGATCGGGAGCGGGAGCGGGGCGTAATGGGTCTTGCGACAGTGGGGACACCAGGTCGGATGACTGCGGTGCTCGTGGATCTCCAGGGGCACGTCGCGGATGTCAACCTGCTGGACAACCTGGATCGGTTCGGCGTCGGTCAGGTGCAGGTGCCCGCCGCAGCCGGGGCAGGCGTCGAGGAGGTAGTCGGTGGGGGTGGAGGTGAGCATCTCGGGCGGGAACAGCTCGCGCTGGTGTGCGGTGTGTCCCGGCTGGCCGCCGGGCTGGCGCCGCTCCTGGCCGGGTGGCGGCTGCGGCTTGGGGGGCTTGACGATGTCCGAGGAGGGGGGCTTGGACGAGTTGGAGGAATTCTTGAGGGCCGCGGCGAGTTGCTTCTGCAACTGCTCGACGACGACCTGGAGAGCCACGAGTTGAGGCGCAAGTCGTCAACTTCGGCTTGCAACCGCTGGCAATTGGCACATGGAGGTATTGTGTCGGTATTCATGGTCGTAGAGTCTATACGGCCTGCGACAGCGATTCAACACTGTGAACGGTTACAGCCCAGGACGTTGGGATAGGTCGTCAACGAGGTCTGCTCGAAGCAGCCATAGGGCGCTGGAAGATCGCGTCGAGCCCTTCGACGAGCTGGCTGAAGCTCGATGGGTAGATCTTGACGATCGCCTGCACGCTGCCGGGAATCACGTCCTTTGGGGTATCGAACTCGACTTCGGCTGGCCGCTGCAACGTACCGGAGGCCACGTGCTCGACGCGTCGGCCGTCGGGCACGACCTCGATGGGCCGCTCGGACGGCGTCGGACACGCCCCGATCACTTCCCCGCCCCGTGACCTGGATCTGGTGATGGCCGACCGATTTGGCCCGGATGCGGAAATGCACGGCGCGGACCTCGTTCGGCTTCAGCTCCACCGATTGCTCGGCGGTCTTCTCCAGGCGCTCGAACCAGGGAGCATCCGCAAGCACGATCGAAACGGTCTGCGGCTTGTCGAGGTAGTTCGAGACGACGACGGGGATGCCGATCTCGTCGCCGCGGGTCAAGGCCGAGGGCAGGCCGAGGTCGACGAAGAACGGCTGGAACACCCGGATCGCCGATTGTGCGCCGCCCAGCCTTCCTTCGGCCGAGACGGCACCGAGCGAGACGCGCCAGGTGGTGATCGAGTCGGCCAGTTCGATATCCAGCCGCGCGTGCCCCTGGTCGTCGGTGATCAGCTCGGGGCGCCAGAGCAAGGTCTCGGGGAAGTTCTGGCGGACGCGGACGTCGTCAGCACCTTCGCCGCCGGCCGGGGCCGCCTCGGCCAAGCCGAACTGCTTCAGATCGTTCATTGCCTGGACTCGTCGCGCCGCCTCCCGAGCCGACTGGGTCGCCGGGAGCAGCAGGCCGGCCAGAACTCCCAGGATCGAGACGACGATGAGTATCTCGAACAAGTTCTTGACCTTGAAGAACGACCAGATGAGCCCTCCGCTGGCGGCCGTGATCAGGAGGAGGACCCAACCACTCCCGATGATGTCGAGAGATCTGCTTCGAACGGACCCGAGCTTTCGAAGTTTCTCCAGATAACTGCTGACGGACAGTCTGTTGGGACTGTCGCTCGGAGAAAGTGGCGTAGCCATATCCTCGCCTATCGTATCATCCGCGGCCATGCTCTCCGGCCCTCGGGCCGTGCGGGCGAACAATGCCTGCTCGAATCCGACCCGCTCGGCCGGAGCCGCGTTGTGGACCAGCTCGCCGGACTCGGCCTTCTCCGGCGTCCAGTCCTCGACCTCGTAGACCGGCTTGAGCAACTCCTGCTCAAGGGTGAAGAACGTCTGCTCCAGTCCCGGACGGCGGCCGAGCACGCCGAAGACCGCCTCATCGACGGCGGCCACGCTGATCGCCCCCGGCGCCGGCTCGCCGTGCTCGTCGGTCAGAGCGAAGGTCAGCGAGGCCCGCTCGCCCGGCCGGTATTCGGGCCGGTCCGATGTCATCTGGATCGACAGGGCCCGGGCCGGCCGGATGTGGATGACCCGCGACTCCTGGACTGGCAAGCCCTCCGTCCCATAACGATAAGCATGCAGGACGACCGTGCCGAACAGCTCGGGAGGCAGATCGATCGTCCGTTCGCCACGGCCATGGACGATCTCGATCGACTCGCTCAAGACCGTCTGGCCGTCCTTGATCATGTCGAGGAAGACCGGCTCGACGCCTCCGGCCAGCACCAGCACGCGGACCGGCTCGCCCCCGTCGTAGACCGACTTGTCAGTGCGGACCAGGTAATCCCCAGCGAGCGCGCCGCAGGTCAAGAGGACTTGCCGGCGGCCGATCCGGCCCCGATCGTCCGTGGCCTGGATGGTCCAGTTCATCGTACTGAACTGCGGGGTGACTTCAAACGAGGCGACCCCGAGCGCGCTGGTGTGCAACTCGCGATCGAGGCCAGAGACGGACAACCGGGTCTGGACCGGTTGACCGTCGAGCGTCGTGGTGAGGACGTGGATCGTGTTGGGGAGATTCGCGACCAGCGTACCGGCTTCGGGAATCACCTCGATCCGGATCGGATGCGCGGCGACGACCCGGGTCTCGGTCCGTTCCTGGGTCTGGCCGCCGGGGTCCTTGACCGTCGCGGTGACGGCGACCCGCGCCGAACCGCCGTCTGGCTCGCGGCCGATGAGCGTCGCGGGCAAGGGAAGCGCGAATTCCGCCCCACCCTTCGCATCGGTGCGAAGCTCCAGCTTTTGAAGCGTCTTGGGAGCGACATCGGTCGCCTCCAGCGCGACGGTCACGGCACCGTCGGCGACGGGTTTGCCGAAGACATAGTCGGCCTGGGCCCGGCCCTTGATGGTCTGGCCCGGCTGGTAGTACGGCTGATCCAGCTCGAGGACGACCTTGAACCGCGGCAGGACGCAGCGCTTGACCTCGACCGTCGTCCGGCTGGCCGTCTCGCCGACGCGGCAATCGACCTGGTAGTTCCCCTCGATCAGCTCGCCGGCCAGCGGGCAATCGGCCGAGCCGATCCCGAACCGGCTGGTCGGACGGCCTTCACGGAAGACGACATTCCCGCGCGGATCGGTCAGGGAGAAGCTCATCATCTGGCCGGCGACCGGCTTGAGGTCGGGTCGCCGCAGCGCCAGTCCGCGGACATGGATGACCTGCCCGGGCTGATAGACCGGCTTGTCGGTGCTGGTCATCAGTCGCCAGGAGTGCTTGAGCGTGACGGTCCGCGCGATCGCTTCGGGAGCGACTGCCCCGTGTGGGCTGGCCGTGACCTGCAACTGATACGAGCCGTCGGGCCAGTCAGGCAGCCGGAACCGCGGGGCGGCCGCACCGTGTTCGCCGGTTGTCAGGCTGGCCAGTCGCACGCGACGGCCCCCGGCCGAGCCCGGGGGGTCCGTCAGCTCGACGGTGACCGGAACGCCCCGCTCCCGACCGCTGTCATGACGCAGCACCCGCAGGTGAAGCGACGCGTCCGTGTCGGGCAGCCACGCGGCCTGGCCCAGCACACGAAGGTCGTACGGCGACGGCTTCAGGTTGACGTAATAGACGTTGAACCCGGCCAGGACCAAGGCGGCCACGGCCAGGGTCGCCCAGAAAAACAACCACAACCGTTTCCCGAGTAGAATCATGGCTCTGCCTCATGTGGCGAAAGACGGAAATGGATGAGATCCGATCGGAGTCGCCCGGACCAGAAAGGATCGCGCAATTCGCGGGGGGCGCCCGTCAGCTTCTATCATGACAACGGGCGAGCGGAGCGCTGCGCAGAGCCTGTCCGCTGCAAGGCGTATCCGCGGCCCTGCGGTCCAAGGAGAATCAGCCTTTCCTCGATCGAATCGATGCGGCAGACAGACTTGGGGCGGATATAATCAATCGTCGAAGAGGGACAGTAAGGCTCTCACGAAGGATTCCGATACCATGACGATCACGATCGACCTGACTCTCGAGGAAGAAGTGCGACTCCGGAGCGCGCTTCGCATCGAGGCCGAGATTTGAGAGAGTCCGTCCACGACCTGATCACCAGCGACATTGCGGCACAACCGCCAGCCGATGTTGACGAGGCGCTGGCACCGTTTCGCCGTCAGGTCGAGACAAGCGGCCTGACCGATGCCCAACTCGAGGCGTTCTTCGAAGAGCTCCGTGAGGAAGTTTGGCAAGAGAAGCAGGAGAGCATACTCAATGGAGAATCATGATAATGCGAATCCTCTCCATTCGGCTCGTCCGGTTCAAATTCCGATTGGGGACGCTCCTCCTCTTGGTGGCGCTGGCGGCCATCGCCTTGTGGCCCGCGACACAAAGGTTGCGGCCGCCCCGAAACTCATTGTACAGGGAATGAGTCCGTCCCCTTTCGACCACCTGGGCGGCGAAAGGTCGCCGTCCTTTTTTGTCCGGATGAAACGCTTCAAACTCCCGGCCCGAGACCCCAACCTGATCTACTACCCGCTCGTCCATCTCCACGGACAGGCACCGCTGTCCTATTCCCAGGAGGATCTTTCCGCCCTTCGACGGCACTTGAGTCCCCGTGGGGGAACCCTATTCGTCAACGGAGACTCCAGAAATCCGGCCTTCGACAGGGACTTCCGTCGGTTCGTCGCCGCGTTATTGCCCAACCAATCGCTGACCGCGATCCCCTGGGATGATGAACTCTACAGCAAGGGGATCCGCAACGATCTGACCAACGTCCAGTACAACCGCTCGGCGGGCGGTGGCCACGGTCATCTTCGGCTCGAAGGGGTGAAGATCGATGGCCATTGGGCCATCATCTACTCGAAGGACGATATCAGTTGCTCCACGGAGAAGGAACCGCCGAATGATCCACCGGGATATACTCGCGATAGCTCTTCGAAAGATCCTGGAGAACATCATCATTCACTCGATTGAGCCGTGATGAACGAGTGGGCGAGCATCGCTTGCCCACGGTTCGACCCGCTCACGACGCCTGGGACATCACCGGCGGGTCGGCCTCGACATGCCAGTCGAACGGGATTCGCTCGTCGCGGGTCTGGAGCTTGATGGCGAGCCCCGAGTGCGGAACGTCTCGCGGAGGGCGAAGATCGCGTCCTGGGCCGTGAGGACGTCGGGGTAGCTGAGCCAGCCGACGAACCGGCCGTCCTCGATCCGCGACCGGCCCGCGACGACGGTCTTCTGGCCACGGAGCCGCTCGAACAGGTCGATCAGCGTGTGGAGGGTCTCCGCGGCGGCGGGGAACTCGGCCGTGCGGTGGACCAGGTCCTCCGGCGGCCAGGCGATCACCATGCAAACGCTCAACGTCGCATCGTCCGCATCCGGCTCCGGCAACAGGGCGCCGGCCCGTCCTTCTCGAACCGGGTCCAGATCAGCTCGACGCCCACGGTCCGGATCCGGCTGGAGTCGAAGCCGGGACTCTCGGCTGTGTCCGAGGCCGAACTCGTCCGATCGGCCTCGTCCGGCTCGTCAGGGGCTTCGGTCCCGTTTGCCTGCGCCGCTGTCGCGGTCGAGTCGTCCGGGGCCGCGCTGGTGCCGCCCGGCCGACTGTACCGCGCATCCCGGGTCCAGGCCCACTCGCCCGACCGCCCCGGGCCCGCGACATCCGCCTCGCGGCCCTCCCACGGCCTCGCCGCCGGTCCCGTCTCCGCCGTCGTCTTCAAGACTTCATAAGCCCGCGTCACCATCCGGAACGCCCACTCGTCACCCCCCATGTCGGGATGATGCTTCTTCGACTTGGCGCGGTACGCCTCGTGGATCTCCTCCATCGAGGCGGACGGACCGACCCCCAAGACCGTACGCGGATCCAGCGAGAAAGCATGAAAACCCATGAGAACACACAAGTCCTTTAAGTCCCGCGGCGATCAGCTCGCTCCGAATCCAGACGGCGCCTCTCCCGAACATGAGACGCATCTCCTATGAGTTTAATTCAGTGCAAATCCCTTGCCAATCGATTCTTTGTCTTGCGAATCCTCTGGTCGGAACGGATCGGGTTCCCGGCCGGGCGGTTGTCGGGAGGAGCGCACGGGAGGCGGTACGGCAGGCCGTCTGAGGCGCGCGGTCCCCGGGCCCGTCACGTCACTGGCGATGGCAAGCCGATCTGGGATAATGCCTGCGAGGGTCCGGCATGAGTCCAATCGGTTCCCCCGAGGTCGATCCGGTGGACGAGACGACCGATCCGACCGAGCCACGCTCCCGCGATTCCTCCGTCCGGCGGCGTGGCCGGCGCGTCGTCGCCAGGCACGTCGAACGATCGCGCGAGGACGAGACCACCGACCGCGCCGGGACGGCAGCCTGGGAAAGTCCCGGGTCCGGTTCACCGGCATCGGCACCGCAAGGCGACCCCACGGCGATCGGCCGCTACCGCGTGATCCGGCGGCTCGGCCAGGGAGGTTTCGGGCGGGTCTACCTCGCCCGCGACGACGAGCTGGACCGACCGGTCGCCGTCAAGGTGCCCAACCCCGAGCGGGTCGCCGGGCCGGAGGACGTCGCGGCGTACCTGGCCGAGGCGCGGACGCTCGCGAAGCTCGACCATCCCCACATCGTCCCGGTCTACGACGTCGGCCGGACCGACGACGGGCTCTGTTACGTCGTGTCGAAGTACGTCGAGGGGAGCGACCTGGCCGAGCGGATGCGGCAGGGGCGGCTGACGTTCCGGGAATCGGCGGAGCTGGTGGCGACCGTCGCCGAGGCGCTCCACCACGCCCACACGCGGGGCCTGGTCCACCGCGACGTCAAGCCCGCCAACATCCTCCTCGACGCCTCAGGGCAAGCCGTGCGTCGCCGACTTCGGGCTGGCGCTGAAGGACGAGGACTACGGCAAGGGGGCCCGCCTCGCCGGGACGCCCGCCTACATGAGCCCCGAGCAGGCGCGGGGGGAGGGGCACCGGGTCGACGGGCGGTCCGACGTGTTCAGCCTCGGCGTCGTCTTCTACGAGCTGCTCACCGGCCGCAGGCCGTTCCGGGGCGAGACGCCGACGGAGGTCATGGACGAGATCGCCCGGGCCGAGGAGCGGCCGCCCCGGCAGGTCGACGACACGATCCCCCGCGAGCTGGAACGGGTCTGCCAGAAGATGCTCGCCAAGCGGGCGTCGGAGCGGTACAGCACGGCCCGCGACCTCGCCGACGACCTGCGGCACTTCCTCCAGTCCGACGCCTCCGCCGGCGCCCCGGCGTCCACCCCCGGCCGTCCGCCCCGGCCCCCGGCTCGACCCTGGAGGCCACGCCGACCCCGCCCCGGCGCAGACCCGACTCCTACAGCCGCCCCGCCGTCAAGATCGTCCCCAAGGGGCTGCGGTCGTTCGACAAGAACGACGCCGACTTCTTCCTCGAGCTCCTCCCCGGCCCCCGCGACCGCGACGGCCTGCCCGATTCGCTCCGGTTCTGGAAGACCCGCATCGAGACGACCGACCCCGACACCGCCTTCAAGGTCGGCCTGATCTACGGCCCCTCGGGCTGCGGCAAGTCGTCGCTGGTCAAGGCGGGGTTGTTGCCCCGGCTGGAGAAGCACGTCCTCTCGGTTTACATCGAGGCGACGCCCGACGAGACCGAGGCCCGGCTGTTGAAGGCCCTGCGGAGGGCGTGCCCCGACCTGGCCCCGGGACTCGGACTGATCGAGACCCTCGCCGCGCTCCGGCGGGGACGTGGCCTCCGGTCCGGCCAGAAGGTGCTGCTCGTGCTCGACCAGTTCGAGCAGTGGCTGTTCGCCAGGCGGAACGAGATCGACACCGAGCTGGTCGCCGCGCTGCGGCAGTGCGACGGCGAGCGCGTCCAGGCCGTCGTGATGGTCCGCGACGACTTCTGGATGGCGGCGTCGCCGGTTCATGAGGGACCTGGAGATCCGACTCCTCGAAGGCGAGAACTCCGCCGCCGTCGACCTCTTCGACCCGCTGCACGCCCGCAAGGTCCTCGCGGCGTTCGGCCGGGCCTACGGCGTCTTGCCCGAGCACACGCCGCGACCTGTCCCCCGAGCAGAACGCCTTCCTCGACCAGGCCGTCGCCGGGCTCGCCCAGGACGGCAAGGTGATCTCCGTCCGGCTCGCCCTGTTCGCCGAGATGGTCAAGGGGAAGCCCTGGACCCCGGCCACCCTGCGCGCCGTCGGCGGGACGCAGGGCGTCGGCGTGACGTTCCTCGAGGAGACCTTCAGCGCCGCCACCGCGCCCCCCGAGCACCGCCTCCACCAGAAGGCCGCACAGGCCGTCCTGAAGGCCCTGCTGCCGCAGACGGGCACCGACATCAAGGGCCAGATGCGGTCGGTCGAGGAGCTGCGCGACGCCTCCGGCTACGCCGACCGGCCCCGCGACTTCGACGACCTCATCCGCATCCTCGACCCCGAGCTGCGGCTCATCACGCCCACCGACCCCGAAGGGGTGGTGGGTGACGGGTGGCGGGTGGCGGAGAAATACCGGGCATGACCCGACGATCGGTGATGGAGCCGGAGATCCCGCCACCCGTCACCCGCCACCCGTTACTACCAGCTCACCCACGACTACCTCGTCCACTCCCTCCGCGACTGGCTGACCCGCAAGCAGCGCGAGACCCGTCGAGGGCGGGCGGAACTGCGGCTGGCGGAACGCTCCTCACTCTGGAACGCCAAGCCCGAGAACCGCCATTTACCCTCCGCCACGGAATGGGCGAACATCCGGCTGCTGACGAAGAGGCGGGACTGGACCGAGCCACAGCGCCGGATGATGAAGCGCGCGGCGAGGGTGCACGGTTCCAGGGCGCTGGGATTGGTCGTGCTGGTCTCTCTGATCACCTGGGGAGCGATCGAGGGCTATGGCAGGCTCCGGGCTTCGGTCCTGGTGGAGTCCCTCCAGAAGGTCGACACGCCGGGCGTTCCGGCCATCGTCGAACAGCTCTCGGGCTATCGCCACTGGGCTGATCCTCAGTTAGTGCGTGCGGTCCAGAGTGCCGACGATCAAAGCCCGGAACATCTGCACGCCAGCCTCGCCCTTCTCCCGGTCGATGCCTCCCAGGTCGATTACCTCTTCAAGCGGCTGCTTTCCGCCACGCCTAGCGAACTTGTCGTGCTGCGTGATGCCCTCAAGCCCCACCGTGCGAGCCTGACCCCGAAGCTCTGGACCGTCCTCGATTCCGCCAATCCGGGCGATCCGAGCCTGCTCCCGGCGGCGAGTGCCCTGGCGGATTACGACGCCGCCAGCCCGCGCTGGGAGTCGGTGGGTGGCAAGCTGACGCAAGCCCTGATCCGAGTCAACCCGGTCTTTCTCGGTGCCTGGCTCGACGCCCTCCGTCCGGTGCGGGCACCCATCACGACGTCCCTCGAGGCAATCTTTCGGAACGTTGCAAACCTGCTCATCGACGCCGACCCCAAGGCGTTTGTGGCGTACTTCCCCATCGCCCAGTACCACGAATCGCTGACAACTCCGTTGCTCCAGGCGGAGCTCGCCAGGAAACTCACGTTGTCGTGGAATGACCCTCCCCTCGATCCCTCCTGGACCACGCCAGACCCCACGCTCACCGGCCAGATCGAATCGGCCCAGGGGATGCTTGCCGAGCGATTCGCCTTCTGTCAGACGATGCCCCTGGACGAGTCCCTCACGACCGCCGAGGATCTCCGCAAGTCGGGATACCGCCCCATACGCTTCCGTCCCTATGGCGATGGGGGGACGGTTCGCGTGTCGGCGGTCTGGACTCGTGACGGGCGTCCCTGGCGAATGGCTCACGATCAGACCGCCGACGCGATTCGCCAGATCCGACGAGCGGAACCGCAAGGAGGGATACCTTCCGGTCGAGGTCGCCGGATATCTGGCCGCGGGGAGGCAGGAGGGCAAACCCACCTCCCGCTTCGCCGCCCTGTGGGCGCAGCGGACCGGACCAGACGACGATGCCCGCATGGTTCTGGCGTCATCCGCCGCCGAACTCACGAAGCTCCAGGTACAACTCAAGAAGGCCGGGCTGGTCCCCCTGGCGTCACATGCCTGGCGGCAAGCGGATAACAAGCTGAGCTACTCCGGGGTCTGGCACAAGACGGCCGTCGGAACCACCGACACGGGGTCGTTCCAGAGTGGTCTGCTGGAAGCGAACCTCCCCGGCGTGGTCGAGAAGGAATCTGGCTCCCTGATCGACCTGGACCTCGCTGTGGCACCCCCGCCGCCCAGCCCCAAGGAGCGTGCCGCCTCGGCTCTGCAAGCGGCGGAAGCCGCCCTCAAGGCCAACCCGGATGATCTCAACGCTCGGCTCGCTCGGGCGTCGGCTCACTTACAGCTTGGCGAGAGCCAGAAGGCCATTGACGACCTCGATGCCGTCATCAAGAAGTCCCCGCAACTAAAGACCCAGGCTTATCAGTTCCGTGCCATCGCCCACGCCCGGCTGGGTCACAAGGACCAGGCGAGGGCGGATCGGGAGAATTTCGAGAGAGGAAACGAGCAGCGAGAGCCAGAAACTCTACCTGGCGGTCATCGTGGCCGCGGAACTGGGTGAGGGAGCCGACCAGGCGTTGGAGAGGCTCGAAGCGGCCCTCAAGAGCCAGCCCCAGGATTCCGGTCTGCACTACGATGCCGCCTGTGCCTACGCCCTGGCATCTCAGGCGGTTGCCCGGATGGACCAGGCGAGGGGTCAGTCGCTGTCGGAGCGAGCCCTCAGCCTGCTCCGCAAGGCGATCGAGAACGGCTACACCGATTACCGTCACATGCAGGAGGACGCCGACCTCGATCCCATCCGAGACCTCCCGGCGTTCGCCGAGATCATGAAGGCGGCGCATCCGGAACGATCCTACGCCGCCGTCTGGAAGGGCGATAGTCCCTTCGAGGCGAATCCAATCATTGGTCTCGACCCGACCACTCACCTCCGGCGGTGCCGGGAACTCGAGGCGCAGGGCTATCGCATGGTCGCTCTCTCGGTCGCCCGGACTTCCCCCGAGGGACCGCTGGTGACCGCCTCGGTCTGGCACCGCCCGGTCATCACGGAAGAGACCAGGGACCGACTGGCGGAACGTCAAGCTCGGGCGGCGGTCGCCCTCTTTCGGATGGGGAAAGCCGGTGAAATCCTGCCCTTGCTGCGTCACAGTGCCGACCCCCGACTGAGGAGCTTCATCGTCAACTGGCTCAGCCCTCTCGGAGCCGACCCCGGCACCATCGCTGCCGAGCTTGACCGACTGGATTCTCCCGCCACCCGCCACGCGCCACCCGTCACCCCAAAGATGGACGCCATCCTCTTCCACCCTGAGACCTCGCAGCGGCGGGCGTTGATCCTGGCGTTGGGGACGTACGGGACCGAAGGGCTGTCTCCCGGCGAGCGGGACCCCGATCGGCAAGCTGCTCGACCTCTACCGCAACGACATCTGTGCCCGCCAACGCCCTGGTCGCCCTCTCGCCGGCTTGATCGGCAAGCTGCTCGACCTCTACCGCAACGACCCCGACAGCGGCATCCACGGGGCGGCGGGATGGACCCTGCGGCAATGGGGGCAGCAGGCGAACCTTCTCGCCGCGGACGCCGAGTTGATGACGGTCAAGGATCGGGGCCAACGCAGGTGGTACGTGAACAGCCAGGGGCAGACGTTTGCCGTCATCGAGGGACCAGTGGAGTTCCGCATGGGGTCGCCGCACGGTGAGCCGGAGCGATCCGGCGGCGAAATTCTACACCGGGTACAGATCCCCCGCCGTTTCGCCATTGCCGCCACCGAGGTGACGGTCGAGCAGTATCGGGAGTTCGTGAAGGAGAATCCCGGCGTCGATCATGCCACCAGTGATCGGTACAGCCCCGACCCCAAAGGCCCGATGAATAACGTGACTTGGTATGACGCCGCCGCCTATTGCAACTGGCTCAGCCGAAAAGAGGATCTGCCGGTGTGTTACGAGCCGAACGAGGGTGGCCAGTATGCGGCGGGCATGCGGATCAAGGCCGATGCCTTGAAGCTCCCCGGCTATCGGCTTCCGACCGAGGCGGAATGGGAGTATGCGTGCCGTTCCGGGGCAGCCACCAGCCGCTACTATGGTTCGAGCCTTGACCTGCTGGGCCGGTATGCTCGATACACGGCAGACATCCCAGGGCCGGACCGGGCCGTGCGGGAGCTTGCTGCCCAACGACCTGGGCTTGTCGGACATGCTGGGGAACGTGTGGGAGTGGTGTCAGGATCAGTACTTGCCGTACAGGACGGATGGAACGCCAGTTTTAGATTTATATATTAATAGATAAGAATATATAAATCAAACAAACCCTCGTCTGCTCCGGGGCTGGGCGCACAACTCTCATCCGGCGTACGTCCGCTCGGCGTTCCGTAACAGGCTCGCCCCGGCGTACCGTAACGCGCTCAACGGCTTCCGCCCCTCCAGGACTTGCAACTGATCTACTTTATATCTTTACTAATTCCGCCTTTCTGCCTTACGATTAGCATTTGTAAATTTGATTGATTTCCTGAGCACACTCACCCGGCGAAGCCGGGTCGGACCCAAGACGCCAACCTGGCGATTGACGTGGCAGGAAGAGCGAACCAGGCACCACGGGAGTTGCCCCGCCGTCCCGGGCGCTGGTAAAATGCTCGTGAATTGAGGAGGCTCATCATGCCGATCCACGACTGGACCCGACTCGAACCGGGTGACTTTCACCACTTCCACCAGGGTTGGGTGGTGAACCTGACCAACGACTTGAATAGCGGACTGTTGCCACCCGATTACATGGCGATGACGGAGCAGGTCACCGGCCGCCCGATCCCGGATGTTGTGACCTTGCGCACTCGGGAGCCCAAAGACGACCCAGGCGGGATCGCCGTCGCCACGGCCCCGCCAACCGCCCGGGTGATTGCTAAGTTCGAGAAGATCACTTACGCCAAGAGGGCGGACCGGGTCGTCATCCGGCACGGCCGTGGTAAGGTCGTCGCGATCATCGAGATCATCTCCCCGGGAAACAAGGACAGCCGGAACGCAATCCGGACGTTCGTCGAGAAAGCGGCCGACATCCTGAACCAGGGAGTGAATCTGCTCGTGGTGGACCTTTTCCCCCCGACGCCGCGCGACCCCCAGGGGATTCACAAGGCGATCTGGGACGAGTTCGGTGACGAGCCGTTCGAAGCCCCGCCGGGCAAGCCTCTGACCGTCGCGTCGTACATCGGCGGCGACCTTCCGACGGCCTACGTGGAGTCAGTCGGCGTTGGCGACCCGCTACCGTCGTTCCCGATCTTCCTCTCGGAGACCCGATACATCCCGGCTCCCTTGGAGGCGACCTACATGCGAGCCTGGGCGATGTTCCCGGCCTTGCTCAAAGAACTCATCGACCCGACGACTGGCTGACATACCGCACGAGGTCGATGCTCGGCTTTCGGGAATGACACGTTATCGGTCCTTGACAGGGCCTCCGCGGAGGCGCACTCTGGGAAGAGCGCGAGCGACGATCGGATCGGATTTGTGAGATCGCCTCACGCTTGGGTTGCACGCTCGCCAGATACCGATGCGAATGCAACCCCTGCGTGTACGCAATCCAATCGTTAATCGCTCGAAACCGTCCCGCCGGTCACGACTCCGTTAGAACCTCCCCCAGACGACTCCGATTCACGCTGAACCATTAACGCGTCATTGGTCATTGATGACTCTGCCCGAGGCCACCGAAGCTTCGGAGAGGCAAGCAAGCGCTCGACACCAAGGACAAAGGATCAAATCATGAACCGGAGGCAAATGCTTCGGATCGGCGGCCTTGGGTCGTTGGGCCTTTCGCTGCCGGGGCTGTTGCGGGCCGAGGCCGAGAGGCTGGTGTCGCCGGGACGAGCCGGGACGACACCGATCCGGTCGTGCATCCTGCTGTTCTATTATGGCGGACCCAGCCACATCGACACGGTCGACATGAAGCCTCGGGCTCCGGCGGAGGTGCGCGGCGCGTTCGGCTCGATCGCGACGAGCGTGCCCGGGATGAGGGTCTGCGAACACCTGCCGTACACATCGCGGGTGATGGACCGCGTGGCGGTCGTCCGCAGCATGCACCACCCGATGACGAACCACAACGCGGCTGCGTTCACGGCGATGTGCGGGCGCAACCCGCTGAAGGGGGACCTCGAGCTCCTGGGCAACGACCGCAACGATCCGCCCTGCTACGGCGCGATCCTGAGCGCGACGATGCCGGAGCGCCGGGGCCTGCCCACATCGGTGGCATTGCCGCACGTGCTGTACAACGTGGTGCAGCTCCCCGGCCAGATCGCGGGCTTCCTGGGCTCGGCGCACGACCCGTTCCAGGTCAGCGCCGATCCCAACTCGCCCGACTTCCGCCTGGGCGAGCTGGAGCTGCCCGGCGACGTGTCGATCGACCGGCTGGATGACCGGGCCGCACTCTTGCGCGGCTCGACGCCCGTCGCCGACGCATCGAGGCTCGAGCCGAGGCCGAAGTCAAGGCCGGGGCAGGGGAGAGCCACACCGCGCACGGGATCGATCCGTGCGACGTCTACACGGAGAAAGCGTTCCGGCTGCTCCACTCTCCGGCCGTGCGCAAAGCGTTCGACCTGGGCGTGGAAGACCCGAAGCTCCGCGACCGATACGGCCGGACCAAGCTCGGCCAGAGCGTGCTCCTGGCCCGACGGCTGGTCGAGGCCGGCGTCCGATTCGTCTCGGTCTACGACGGACAGTACAACGGCCAGGACGCCAACTGGGACGCCCACGCGAGCGTCTTCCCGAGGCTCAAGGACCACCTGCTCCCGCCGTCCGACCGGGCCTTCGCCGCGCTGATCGACGACCTGAGCGGCCGCGGCCTGCTGGAGGAGACCCTGGTCATCGCCATGGGCGAGTTCGGCCGCACGCCCAAGATCAACGGCACCGCCGGGCGCGACCACTGGCCTTATTGCTACAGCGTGCTCCTGGCCGGCGGCGGAATCCGGGGCGGGATCACGTACGGCTCGAGCGACAAGCTGGGTGCCTACCCCGACACCGACGCCGTCACCCCCGGCGACCTCGCCGCCACGTTGTTCTGGCGGCTGGGCCTCGACCCGACGCGGGAGATGATCGACCTCACCGGCCGGCCCTACAAGCTCGCCGACGGCCAGCCCATCCGGGCGATCTTCGGCTGATGGCAATCTCCGATCCGTGATACAATCAAGCTTTCGCGAACCATTACCGGGGAGGTGCCGACCATGAAGACCATTGAATTTCAGTCGCAGCTCAATCCGGACCGGACGCTGACGGTTCCCGCCTCGGTGGTGGGCGCCATTCCCATCGGTCAGACGGTCCGCGTGTTGGTCCTCCTCGCCGAAAACGATACCGACCCGGAGTGGGAACAACTCACGGCCGAGGAATTCGGCCAGGGATACGCCGACACGGATGCCGTCTATGATCAACTATCAACCGGGTGATCGCGGCAACTTGGTGGCCGCGACGTCTCCAACACAACGATGCGGAAAACCGCACGAATCGCCCTGGAACGAGATCGAGCGATGGCAATTCAGACCTTGACCGTTCGACTTCCTGATCGACTCTACGCACAGCTTCGGCATCGTGCCCAACAGGCAAATCGCACTGTTGAAGCCGAATTGGTCGAGCTGGTGGCGACAGCCATGCCGGAGCAAGAAAGACTCCCGGCCGAGCTCAGCACGGAACTCGCGGGATTGGAACACCTCGACGACGAAGCCCTGTGGCAAGCCGCAAAGAGCCGCCTGGCCTCGGCGATGGCCCGGCGCACGGAGAAGCTGCATCACAAACGACAGCGCGAGGGGCTCACCGAGGCCGAAGGGCAAGCTCTCGCCGAACTGGTGCAGCAATATGAACGGGCAATGTTGATCCGCGCCCAGGCCGCTGTTTTGTTGAAACAACGCGGCCATGACGTCTCGAAGCTGGTCGCCGTGGGATGAGCCGGTCATATATCTCCAAGGCCCTGCGTGCCAAGGTCCGTGCTCAATCGCGCTATCGTTGCGGTTATTGTCTGACCCAGGAGGCCGTCGTGGGCACGCCCATGGAACTCGATCACCTCGTCCCGGAAGCCCTTGGCGGCCGAACTGTGGAAGGAAACCTCTGGCTCGCCTGCTCGCTGTGCAACGACGCCAAGGGTTGTCGGATCGCGGCCCGCGACCCCGTCTCTGGTGAGGTTGTCCGCCTGTTCAATCCCCGTGAGCAAGCCTGGTCCGATCACTTTCGCTGGTCGGAAGCCGGGGATCACATCCTGGGCTCGACTTTGACCGGACGCGCCACAGTCAACGCGCTGAATCTGAACCGCCCCACGCTGGTGCGGGCGAGGCAAGCCTGGATCGCCGTGGGATGGCATCCCCCACCGGATTGAGTGGCTCCGTCCAAGAACTGCCCTTGTCCTTTTCCAGTCGATCCGTATACTGCTCGCTCGACCGGGCCGGCACTCATGCTCCCGGTGCGCACGTCTTCGGTCAATTCGATCTCGATGCCGGCGGAGTCTCGACAATGAAGTCGCTCTCGGTTGCGCACGCCTGGATGGCTCTCGTTCGCGACCGCAAGGCCCGTGATCGGGCATGGTCGCCTTCATCGTGGTCGGTCGAGGACCTGGAGCCGCGGTTGGCACTCAGCGCGACCCCGGCCGCGGCGCCGGCCGTCCAGATGATCTCGGCGACCACCACGGACTCCAAGAGCGTCACGATCGAGTACCAGGTCAACCAACCGATCACCGCCGCGACGCCCCTCCAGTTCGGCGTCTACCGATCGAGCGACGGCCAGTTCGATTCGAGCGACGCCATGGTCGACACGTACACCCTGGTCCCGCCCGACTCGTCTTCGGGCCAGGCCGCGACGCTCGACCAGGCCGGCCAGCCGGCCACCGCCGTCGGTACCCACGAGCTGACCATCCCCTTGCCACAGGGCCTGCCGCCGTATCCGGCGAAGCCTTATGTCCTGGTCGTCGCCGACCCCGGTTCGCCCTCCGCGACCGCCGAGCCACAACAGACCGCGTCGTTCCGCGTCTACACCATCGGGATCGTGACCCACGGCGGCATCCAGGACACGAGCTGGACACACGGGCCGCCCTGGCAGCTCCAGATCGCCTACGACCTGAAGCAAGAGGGCTTCGACTCGGTCATCCACTACAACTGGGTGCAGCAGAGCGGCACGCCCGGCGAGGCGATCAAGCAGTCGCCGAGGCTGGCGCGGATCATCCTCGGTACCGCCAACCGGTTCCCTGCAAACGCCGTGGTCAACCTCGAGTTCATCGGCCACAGCGAGGGGACGGTCGTCAACACCTATGCCATCGTCAAGCTCTCGACCGAGATGACTCCTCAGCTCACATCCGGCTTCATCGAGGACACTCTGCTGGATCCTCACGCCGCGAACAACGACCTTGTCTCCGGCAAGCAGATCAGCTATGCCGGACCGCTCGCCGGGCTGGCCCAGGCGATCGTCACCAATTACCAGGGCGAAGCGAAGGACCCGCCCGCGTACTTCCCCTCGATCGTCGACGAGGCCCAGGTCTTCTACGAGCACACCGCGGCCACGGCCGGTGGGATGTATAACCTCTGGGGCCAGGTCCCCGTCAAGAGCGACGGCCCCCTGGTGCATTACTACAACCTCACGCCCAGCGGAGTGACCCACTCGGGCAATACCGGAGTGGCCGAGTGGTACCGGAACTTCATCGTACCCACCCTGGGCAACCAGGCCCCGCTGGTCCAGGAGCTCCAGCTCAACGGCCAGATCGACAACGCCCAGACACCCGCGACGCCGGCCGTCACCGCGGCTGGCGGCGGGGGGGCCCTGGTGCGGCAGGCCAACGCGACCCACGCCGACCGCGCCTACGGGGCGGAGCAGGTCGTATCGACCAGCCAGCCCGAGTTCTCGGGTACGGCCGCGCCCGGCTCGGTCGTGCGGCTCTACGTCGGGCCCGCGACCAAGCCCTCGGCGATCAGGCTGGCCGGCTTGACCCGGGCCGACGAGACCGGCAACTGGTCGTTGACCACCCGTAGCCCCCTCCACGATGGACAGTACCGCACCGTCGTCACGGCGTTCTCACACGCCCTCAGCACCCGGCCCGGACTGAGGGTCGTCCCCACCCAGCCGCTGGGACGCCTCGTCGTCAACACATAAGCCGCGTCCTGAGCGGGTCGTTTCGTATCGAGCGACATCGACCAACGCCGTGTGGGCATCGCACCGATGATCGTGGCGTAGGCTGGCGATGGTTCGCGCAGATTTCGGCGCCTCGCCGCATACTGTACATATATTCATAAAGATACTAGCTCGGCCTCCTCGCCCTCCCCAAGAACGCGACTTCCCGGGTATAGTGGGACGGTCTTGTGGAAAGAGACCCCGTTGACAAAGCCGTCGGCCTGTCGAGGAAAGAGGTGAGGGCGATGAGCGAGACGATCCGCGTCGACGAGTCGCTGGTCCAGAGGTTACCGACGCCCCTGGTCAAGCTCATCCGCCGCGCCCAGAACGCCAAGACACCCTTTGACCGACATCAGGACGCCTACTATCTCTGGGAGGCCAGTCTCAAACTTCTCGCTTCCGTCACCGTTGTCGAATACGCCGAGCTGAACGATCACGAGCCCAAGCTGGTGGCGATGCTCGAGAACCTCGCCCGGCCCACGATTGGCCACTGGTGGGAGTTCACTCGCCGGTTAGTCCCGGTGCTGGCCGATGCGGGCGACGCGGGCTTCGTGCGAATTCGCGAGCTCCTTCTGGGTCGAGCCCGCGACGACTTGCCCCGCGCCGCCGGGTTGGACGCGGCCCTCATCGAACATCAGCAGGGCAAGGCGTCGGCCCGCTCGACCGTGCGGCTCACCGAGTTGTTCGACCACCTGGTCTCCTACCGCAACCAGGAGATCGGCCACGGAGCCGCGGGCCAGCGTCCCGGCCGGTTCTACGACCGGATGACCCGTTCGCTCCTGGGCGGCATGAGCGAGCTGCTGGGAGAGCTGGATGTCCTGGCGGGGCGTCGTCTGATGTACGTCGGCGAGGTGCGCCGACAGTCCACGGGCGACTGGCTGGTGGAGCGATACGAGCTGGCCGGCGAGTCGGCGCGGCGGGTGGAGTCGCTGACGTTGGCCGAGGGTCAGGAGGCCGCCTTGCCCCGCCCCGAGCGCGTCTACATCGAGCGGGCGGCATCCGGGGCCGCAGTCCGGCCGACCGACGC
Organism: uncultured Isosphaeraceae bacterium; assembly: GCA_963842405.1. GTDB lineage: Bacteria > Planctomycetota > Planctomycetia > Isosphaerales > Isosphaeraceae > CAVZRC01. The sequence goes on from CAWJGW010000064.1 coordinate 49,528, forward strand.
TCTTGTGCCTGAGCCCACTGGTCCACGCCCACCCCGAGACCGAGCAGTTCTTCTTCCTCAACGCGCGGCGGGGCCGGCGACAGGCCGAATACCTCTGCTATCATGACGGTGAGCAGTTGCGGCAGGACGTGGGGGCCGAGCAGCGCGAACTGCTGGCGCGGTACCTCCGGATGGGCAGTGGACGCCGAGGAGGTCGAGACGTGGGCGGCCCGGTCGCAGGCCGAGGAGCCGGCGGAGGACGCGTACGCGTCCATGCCGGCGGAGCGGATGATCGGCGAGTATGAGCTGCTCAGCCGGCTGGGACAGGGCGGCATGGGCGTCGTCTACCGCGCCTGGCAGCCGTCGCTGGGGCGACAGGTGGCGCTGAAGTGCATGCTCCGCAGCGGCGATCCCAAGGCCGAGGCCCGCTTCGCCCGCGAGATCCGGGCGCTGGGGCAGGTCGAGCATCCCGGCATCGTCAAGGTCTTCACCTCGGGCTCGGAGGCCGACCAGTGGTTCTTCGTGATGGAGCTGGTCGAGGGAGCGGACCTGTCCAAAGTTTGCGAGCAACTGGCCGGCCGACCGGCGACGGAGGTCGACGACTCGACCTGGCAGGATGCGCTGTCGTCGGCGTACGCCCAGGTGCGCTCGCAAGAGAAAGCCTTGAGCAACTCGCAGCACGTCGCCGCGCGGTTGGACAAGGTGCGAGGCGAGACGTGAAGCCACCGCCGAGGTCGCAACGACAGTCGCGGAGAAGGCACCAGCCGGTGTCCGGGGTCCGGGCTACGTGGCGGAGGTCGTCGAGATCTTCCGGCGGGTGGCCGAGGCGGCGCATGCTCTGCACGAGGCCGGGGTGGTGCACCGCGACATCAAGCCCGGCAACATCATGATCACCGCCGAAGGCAGGGCGCCGGTGCTGATGGACCTGGGACTGGCTCAGCTCGCCGACGAGGCCGAGGGCCGCTTGACCCGCACCCGGCAATTCGTGGGGACCTTGCGTTATGCCAGCCCGGAGCAAGTCCTGGCCGCCGGACGCATCGACCGCCGTAGCGACGTGTATAGCCTGGGCGCGACCTTATGGGAGTTGTTGACCTTACGGTCCCTGTTTGGTGCCGGCGATGAAACGCCAACACACGAGCTGATGCTCAGGATTCAGACGACCGATCCCGAGCGGCCGCGACGGTACAACCGCGCACGTGCCGCGGGACCTGGAAGCGATCGTGCTCAAGTGCCTGGAGAAGGATCGCGCCCGTCGGTATTCCACGGCCGCCGACCTCGCCGACGGATCTCGGCCGGTTCCTCTCCGGCGAACCGGTCGGCGCACAGCCGCCGAGCCTGACTTACCTGTCGGGGAAATTCGTCCGCCGATACCGAACGCCCCTGGCCGTCGCCACGGTCGTGCTCGCGCTCTTGCTCGGCGGTACCGTCGCCGCATTCATCGGTATCGATCGGCAACGCCGGGCCGCCCTGGAGCGAACGACAAGCTTGTGAAGGAAGCCTATTTGAATCACATCGCCGTGGCGGAGCGGGAACTGACTCTCAACCAGGATGTGGACCTGGCGGGCCAACTACTGTCGGCGTGCCCGGAGCCGATGCGTGGGCTGGGAATGGCATTACCTGATGCGACTTCGCGATGGTGCCCGGCCCCCGCTCAAGGGACACGAGCGTGCGTTGTGGATGGCGGTGTTCAGCCCGGACGGCCGCCGCGTGGCCACCGCGAGCATCGACGGCACGGTGAAGGTCTGGGATACCGCATCCGGCCGTGAACTCTTGACTTTTCGCGGACACGCCCTGCTCGGGATCTCGATCCCGGGCGTCCCCAACATCCCCGTGACGTGCCTGTCGTTCAGCCCGGACGGCCGGAAGATCGCCTCCGGAAGCTTCCGGCCCAATCCCGTGAACTTGCGAGAATCCCGCGGCGTCGTGAAGGTCTGGGAGGTCGAAGGCCGCCGCGAACTCATCTCGTTCGAGAAACAGCGTGGCGTCGTCCTTTCGCTGGCGTATCAGTCCCGACGGCAAGCGAATCGCGTCCTCGAGCATCAACGAGGATAACACCTTCGTGGTCTGGGACGCGCAGTCCGGCGAGGTGGTCCAAGTGGTCCGTGGTCATACGAGCCACATCCACCGGCTGCGATACAGTCCGGACGGCCGCATCCTTGCCTCGTCGAGCACGGATGGCTTCGGTGAAACTCTGGGACTCCGACGATTATCGGGAAATCCGGTCCATCGCGGCCCATCCCGCGCCGGTGACCGATGTGGCGTTCGCAGCCGACGGGATGCGTTTTGCCTCGGCCAGCAACGACGGCACCGTCGGCATCTGGGAAACGGCGACGGGCGTCGAGTTATCGAGGCTGCATGGACATACCGGCGCCGCCCTCGGCGTCTCGTTCAGCCCCGACGGCAACCGCATTGCCTCGAGAGGGTACGACAAGACGGTGCGGCTCTGGGACCCCGCGACCAGCGAGAATATCCTCACGCTCCGCGGGCACAGCGATACGGTCTGGAGCGTCGCGTTCAGTCCCGACGGCCAGCAACTGGTCTCGGCCAGCTTCGACAAGGAGGCGCGGATCTGGGATGCCTCGCCGGCACGAGGAAGCGGACCGGGCCCGGCTTGTTTACGATCACCGGACACACGGACCGCGTCAACAGCGTGGCCTTCAGCTCCGATGGCCGTTACCTCGCTTCGGGGAGCTGGGATTACACCGTGCGCCTCTGGGACGGCCATTCCGGCGCGGCGGTCCGGACGATGGAGGGCCACAAGGGGGCCGTCTTCAAGGTGGCGTTCAGCCCGGATGGTACGCGCCTCGCCTCGGCAAGCTGGGATCATAAGGTGAAGGTCTGGGACCCGTCAAGCGGGCAAGAGCTCCTGACGTTCTCGGGACACACGGCCCCGCTCCAAAGCGTGGCCTTCAGCCCGATAGCAAGCGGATCGTCTCGGGCGGTTTCGATGGCTTCATGATCGTCTGGGATGCGGAGACCGGCAAAGTGAAGGCCACCTGTGACGGCTTTGTCTTCCCCTTCCTGGCCATGGCGTTCAGCCCCGATGGACGGCGCATCGCCTCCGGGAGTACAGACCGCTCCGTGCGGGTCTGGGACGCGGAGACCGGCAAGACTCAGCTCATCTTGAACGGACATGAGGCCGCGGTCCAGGGCGTGGCGTTCAGCCCCGATGGCGACTCGCCTCGCCTCGGCGAGCTGGGACCATACCGTGAAGGTCTGGGACGTGGGCTCGGAGCGGAAGCTGTTCACCCAGAGCAGGGAATTCCTGACCCTGAAAGGACACGATGACCGCGTGAATGGGGTCGCCTTCGCACCCGATGGCAAACACATCGCGTCCGCAAGCGACGATAAGACGATGCGATTGTGGAACGCGGAGACGGGTCGGGAAGTGCTTCCGCCGCGCCGACACCGCGGCGTGGTGTGGTCGGTCGCGTTCAGTCCGGACGGCCAACGCATCGCGACGGGCTGCTGGTCCAGCTCGGGCTGGGTGAAGACGTGGAAACTGGAATGAACGGCCGGACCCGCCGGGTCTTTTCCTCGCTCCCATGCGAAGGCGTGGTAACGAGTTCACCCGGTATCCTTGCGACAGACTCAAAAGAAACTCGGGTGGCAAAGCTAGAGCGCTTCACGATTGTGAGCGACTCAGCCGTCTCCGTTCCTCGAGGAGAGTCTCCGACTACGAGGCAGCGAATCGCGGCACCCACTTCAGCCGCCTCCATCTCCAAGGTGCGCGACGTCCATTCTCTGGCAGATGTCCATAGAGACGCGACGAGGGGAGCCGATCCGAGTCCATTGATGCGGCCATTTCCCGCTGGCCTGCACAGGGCAGAAGGGAGCACTTCGAACAGGATCGACGCCCTGGATTCCTGGTAAGCCGCCCGGACAGTCAATCCGCTGAGGCCGGGATTGACGGCCAGCATCGGGGAGCAAAAACACGAATGGCGCGGGAACCAGCCGAGGGGTCGCGAGGCGTGTCCGTCGCGCCCTCGAGGGATCGTTGCGACGCGCGGCTTCACGTCGATCAGTGAGCGAACGGGTCGGCCGGGAAGGCCTCGTCGAGCTGGATCGTCTCGGCCTCGCGCAGCAACGCCTTCGCCGTACCTTGCGAGTCATCCAGATTCGGGATCACCTGGCGCAGCCGTTTCAAGGTATGGCGGGCCTCTTCGGAGTGACCCAGGCGGCTCTGGGCCATGGCCAGGAAGGCCAGGTAAATCCAATCCTTCTCCTTCTCCTTGTCCAGGACCGCTGCCCGCGTCAGAGACGTCAGCGCTTCGGCCACCAAACCGCAGCGGTACTGGGCCACCCCCAGGTCTTTGAGGACTTCGCCATTGTTGGGTTCGAGTCGCCAGGCTGCCTTGATCAGGCGCAAGCCTCGCTGGTAGCTCGCGTCCGGCTTTCCTGGCCAATAGACCAGATCGCAACCAGCGTTGTCGCAATCCATGGCCGATTCGGTCCAGGATGCCGCGAGCTCCAGGCACGCTGCCTGGACATGCGGATCGTCGGCCGGTTGGGCCCTGAGGGCGGCGATCACGTCCTCGCGGATCAGCAAGCTTGCGAACAGGGGCGAAATGATCGCGTCGGCTCCAGATCGGGTCGGCAGGAGGCCCAGGTAGAACCGGGCCGCGAACTCGTCTCCGATCTTCTTCGCCTCGTCGTATTCCCTGCGATAGCGTGCCAAGTCCGGACGCGTGAGGAGCCGGCGATAGTCCAGCTCCTCCGCATCCGGATGGAGAGCGATCAACTCAACGCGGTTGCCGACCGCGTGCGCGATCGAACGACCGTCCGGGCTGATCGGGCTCGACCGGGTTTCCGGCGGCATCCGCGCGCCCTTCAACTCCTGTCCCGTCCGCGCGTCCCAGACCTTTGCCGTCTGTGTGTCCCGCACCCTCGCCGTGTTTTCCGGGGTGTCGAAGAACCCTAGATACATATTGTTGGATACGTCCACAATGATCCCCGACCCCCTGTCCCAAGCCCCCACGCGTTACCAATGCCGGTGACGATGCGCGAGCCGTCGGGGCTGAACGCCACGCTACCCACCGGGATGTCACTCTCCGGGGAGTTGGGACCGTGCTGCCCTTTGAGTTCGAGCAAGGCCATACCCGTCCGCGCGTCCCAGACCGTCGCCGTCGAGTCACCACCACCGGTGACGATGCGGGAGCCGTCGGGGCTGAACGCCACGCTCCAAACACCTCTCGTGTGCCCTTGGAGTTCCAGCAGAGCTGTGCCTGTCCGCGCGTCCCAGACCTTCGCCGGCCCGTTACTACTGCCGGTGACGATGCGGGAGCCGTCGGGGCTGAACGACGCGCTTCTCACCGCATTCTTGTGCCCGATGAGATCGAGCGAGGCCGAGCCCGTCCGCGCGTCCCAAACCTTCGCCGTCCCGTCCACACTGCCGGTGACGATGCGGGAGCCGTCGGGGCTGAACGACACCCACCGGACCGGGCTCGTGTGCCCCTTGAGCTCGAGCACCGGCGGTATCGCCCGCGCATCCCAGACCCTCGCCGTCCCGTCGTCACCGCCGGTGACGATGCGGGAGCCGTCGGGGCTGAACGACGCGCTCTCCACTCCCCCGCTACCTTTGAGGTTGAAAAGGGGCGAGCCCGTCCGCGAGTCCCACAACGTCGCCGCCCCGTCAGAACCGCAGGCGAGGATGCGGGAGCCGTCGGGGTTGAACAACGCGCTCGTCACGTCACGACTGGGCCCGGTGAGCTCGAGCAAGGCGGCGCCCGTCCGCGCGTCCCACACCTTTGCCGTATCGTCCGAGCCGATGACGATGCGAGAGCCGTTGGGGGCGAACGACGCGCTGTAAAACCAGCCCTTCTGGCCCTCGAGCTCGAGCAGGGCGCGCCCCGGTCCGTGCGTCGCACACCTTCGCCGGCCCGTCAGGACCGCCGATGAGGATACGCGAGCCGTCCGGGCTGAACGAGCCCCTGCCCCCTTTGAGCTCGAGCAGGAATGAGCCCGTGCGCGCATCCCAAACCTTCACCTCGGCACTGACGGTGAGGATGCGCGAGCCGTCGGGGCTGAATGAAGCCGTGTGGACCGCGCCTGTGTCCCCTTTGAGTTTGAGCGCGGCGGCGCCCGTCCGCGCATCCCAAATCTCCATTCTCCCGTCGCGACAGACGGCGAGGATGCGGGAGCCGTCGGGGCTGAACGACGCGCTCCGCGCCCGCTCGTGTACTGGGAGTTCGAGCAAGGCGGCGCCCGTCCGCGCGTCCCAGACCTTCGCCGTCGTCGCTCTGTCCTGACTGTCGGTGGGGAGGCGGCAGGTGACGATGCGCGAGCCGTCCGGGCTGAACGCCACGCTCCGAACAAGGCCCTTGTGCCCGATGAGATCGAGCGAGGCCGAGCCCGTCCGCGCGTCCCAGACCATCGCCGTCCCGTCGTCGCTTCCGGTGGCGATGAGCGAGGCGTCGGGGCTGAACAACGCGCTTGTCACTTCGCCCGTGGGCCCTTTGATTTCGAACAAGGGCTCGCCCGTCCGCGAGTCGCAAACCTTAATGTTGGCGACGTTACCGTGGTTACTTCTGGTGAGGTTACTGGTGAGGATACGCCGGCCGTCCGGGCTGAACCAGCCGCCAAGGTTCCCTTTGAGCTTGAGCAGGAGTGAGCCCGTGCCGCATCCCAAACCTTCACCTCGGCACTGCCGGTGAGGATGCGCGAGCCGTCGGGGCTGAACGACGCGCTCAGAAGCATCCACTCGTGCCCTTTCAGTTCGAGCAAAGCCGTCCCCGTCCGCGCGTCCCAGACCTTCGCCGTCTTGTCCCAACTGCCGGTGAGGATGCGGGAGCCGTCGGGGCTGAACGACGCGCTGCTCACATAGCCCTTGTGCCCGCTGAGCTCGAGCAAGGCCAAGCCCGTCCGCGCGTCCCAGACCTTCGCCGTCCGGTCCCGACTCCCGGTGAGGATGCGGGAACCGTCGGGGCTGAACAACGCGCTCGTCACCGCGCCCATGTGCCCGTTGAGCTGGAGCAAGGCCGAGCCGGTCCGCGCGTCCCAGACCTTCGCCGTCCCATCATCACTGCCGGTGACGATGCGGGAGCTGTCGGGGCTGAACGACGCGCTGCCCACCGCGCCCATGTGCCCGTTGAGGTCGAGCAAGGCCGTCCCCGTTCGCGCGTCCCAGACCTTCGCCGTCCGGTCCCGACTGCCGGTGACGATGCGCGACCCGTCGGGGCTGAACGACACGCTCGCCACGGTGCCTGTGTGTCCATACAGGGTGAACAGGCCGCCGCGCGTTTGCTGCTTCAAGTCGCGCCATTCCCATCCGCGCTGGCCCGGGGGCACGTCGTCCAGCCATTCGGCGGCCGTGAGCACTTCGCCCGCGTCGTACGCGATTCTCGCCTGGACCATCTGGCTGACGCCCAGCCGATACTTGAGATCGTCGGCGCGGTCGTTGGCGGTCTGGAGGGCCAGGTCACGTTCCTCGGCGCGTTCGCCCGCTTTCTTCAGGGCTTCGTCGCGTTCCTTGACACGCACGGCCTCCCGGAATAATCCCCATGTGGTCCCCGCAATGCCGGCCAGGAGGGCCAGCACGACCAGGATGGCGGCGATCACCGCGCCGCGGTGCTTCCGGACGAACTTCCGCAGCCGGTAGGCCCGGCTCGGCGGCGCCGCCAGCACCGGCTCATGCGCCAGGTGCCGCAGGATATCGGCCGCGAACCCGTTGGCCGTCTCGTACCGCCGGCCGCGGTCCTTCTCCAGCGCCTTCATCGCGATCCAGTCGAGGTCCCCGCGCACGCGCCCGTTTGAGTTGCTCCGGCTCGATGGCGCGGCTGGCCGCGATGCTGGGCAGGGCGTCGGCGGTGCTCACCTTGGTGCTCGGCCGGGGTGGGTCGACCTCCCGCACCATCCGCAGCATCTCCAGGATCGCCCCCCGCTTGAAGTCCTTCGCCTCGAGCGGCGGCGAGCCGGCCAGCAGCTCGTAGAGGATCACGCCCAGGGCGTAGACGTCGGTGCGGGTGTCGATGTCCATCGACGACGGGTCGGCCTGCTCCGGCGACATGTACGCCGGGGTGCCGACGATGGCGCCGGTGTCGGCCAGGCTCTGGTCGGTGAGCTGGAACCCGGTCGCCTTGGCGACGCCGAAGTCGATGACCTTGGGGGTGGGCCGGCCGTCGACCTCGGCGACCAGGACGTTGGAGGGCTTGAGGTCGCGATGGATGATCCCCTTCTGGTGGGCGTGTTGCACCGCCTGGCAGACGGAGACGAACAATTCGAGGCGGGCCGGGACCGGGAGCCGAAGGGCGTCGCAGTACTCGGTAATCGGGACGCCGCTGACCAACTCCATCACGAAGAACGGCTGACCGGTCGCGGTGGTGCCGCCGTCGTAGACGCGGGCGATGTTGGGGTGGTCCATCAGGGCCAGCGCCTGGCGCTCGGCGTCGAACCGGGCCAGCACCGCGCGCGAATCCATGCCGACCTTGATCAGCTTGAGCGCCACCTGCGCCTGACCGGTTGGGTTTGCTCGGCCCGATAGACGGTGCCCATCCCCCCCTCGCCCAGGACCTCGAGCAGCGTGTACCGCCCGGCGATGACCTGGCCGATCCCTTCGCCCGTCGGGGCCCTTGCCGCGCGGGCGCGGGGGCCGCCGATGCCCATGCCGAGGTGGCATCGGCATCGGTGTGGGCAAACGCCTCCGTCGCCCCATCGGGCAGGTACTCCCCGGTCACGATCGCCGGCGACGCAGGCGGCGCGTCCGGGTCAAACGCGTCGGGGGCGGACCTTCCGACCGGGAGATCGACGGTCCCGGGATGGCTGGGTACCGACGTCGAGGCGGCGTGCGCCGGGGTGGGTGATGGGGGTTCGAGGATGCTGTCGGGGTCGGCGTTTGCGACCAGCAGTCGAGCGACCTCGGCCCGCAGTTCGGCATCCTCTCCGCAGGCGTCGGCCAGGAAGCCGGACCGCTCTTCGGGTGAGCGTTCGAGGGCGGCGAGGAAGACGTCGCGGACGCGATTCGGATCAGCGGGCATGATTTGACCTCCTGGTTCACCCTTCAATGCGGATTTCCCGCCGGTCGAGCGATTCGGATCAGCGGGCATGATTTGACCTCCTGGTTCACCCTTCAATGCGGATTTCCCGCCGGTCGAGTCTCAACAATCTCCAAAAGTTATTTTCCCGACCCATCGGCGAGACGGGAGGTCAACCAGGCCCGGGCGTAAGTCCATACTCGGAAAGCGGTTGCACGGGAAACGCCGAGAGCTTCGCCCGCCTCTTCGACGGAGAGACCGCCGAAGACCCGCAGTTTCGCCAGTTCGGCGGCCGTCGGATCGATCGCCGCGAACCGGGTCAGGGCGTCGTCGAGGTCGATCCAGCGGTCGGGGTCGAAGCCGCCAGCCGGCAGGTGATCCGGGTCGAGGTCGGCCCGCGCCGGGCGGTCGCCGCGCTTCTCCGCCCGTTTCGCCCGGGCGTGGTTGACCAGAATGCGACGCATGGCTTCGGCGGCGGCCGCAAAGAAGTGACCGCGGCCGTCGAACTGTTGATCCCCGACCAGCCGCAGGTAGGCCTAGTGAACGAGGGCGGTAGCGTCGAGGGTGTGGCCGGGGGCTTCGGCGGCCAGGCGTGCGGCGGCGAGCTTCCGTAACTCGTCATAGACGAGCGGCAGCATGTCGGCGGCGGCTCGGCGGTCGCCGGCTTTGGCAGCTTCGAGGAGACGGGTCAAATCCGACATAACAGGGATAGTTTACTTGTCGCCGAATCGCCCGTCATCGGACGACCGAGATTCCACGTTAAGATCTGATGCGCGAAATAACGCCACTTCTCGCCGAACGCCACTGGTAGCTTGACCCGGGATAAGCCGTTTTGCTCTTGAAAGTTAGGGCTTGCGTCCCCGTGAATGAGGATTGGACACCCCTCACCACGAAAGGACGCAAGCCTGGGCACCAATGCACCCACGACCGTCACTGTACCGGTCCTCTGCGCACCCAAGAAGGCCCCTTGCCCGACCTGTGGCAAACACGGCCACCGCGCACGGAAGTTGAATCCGCGGTTGGTCCGAACCGTGGCCTACAAGACCATCGTCTATCTGGAGATCACCTGTGGCGAGTATCGTGCGAAGTGCGATTGCTGCACGAGCTTCCGCAACACCCCCGAGGGCGTGCTCCCCAGGGCCCACTCTGACAACAAGGTCCGCGACTTGGTCCTGGATCGCATCCTCAAGGACGGCATGAACATCGAGCGGACCTTGGAATCGCTGCACCGCGAGTTCCTGCTCGATCTGTCCACGGGCTTCGTTTCCGATGTGCTCCGCGACCGCGTCGAGCAATTGGACCTGGCCCAACAGCGGCGCATGGTCCTGGAGAACTTCATCGGCACCCTCTGCGTAGATGAGGTGCATCTGGGTCAGTTTACTCAGTTGCTGGCGACCGACCCGATCCGCGATTTGCCGGTGGCCTTCGCCTTGGTCAGTGCCAACGATCAGGATCACATGTGGGGGTTCCTCAAGAACCTCAAGAACTGGGGATTGATGCCCCGTGTCGTGATCACCGACGGCTCGAACCTCTACCCGGCCGTGCTCAGTGAACTGTGGTCCGAGGCGGACCATCAGTTGTGTGTCTTCCACATCATCAAGGAGATCAACAAACTCATCCTCGATGGAGTGCGGCGGCTGCGGATGGCGATGAAGCGGCGGGGCCAGGGCGGGCGGAAGAAGAAGCGGGGCCGCAAAGGGGCCAAGTCCAGGGCCCGTCGCGGCTTGACGCTCAAGGAGAAGTCGGCCTTCGTGTTCAAACACCGGCACCTGATCGTGACGCGCCCGGAGAACCTCACCGAGTTGCAGTGCGACGACCCGAGACGGATGCAGGAGTACCTGCCCGCGTTGGCGACATTGCGGCGATTCGCCGAGCGGATCTACGGGCTCTTGGATACGCCCAAGGACTACCACCAGGCGAGCTGCCGCCGCGCCCTGATCATCCGCGATCCGGCCGTTCGGGCCGTGCTCGAATTGAACAAAGCCTTGGAGCAATTGAGTGAGGAGAAGTTCCCCAAGATCATGGCCTACCTGAACAACCCGGTGAGCCAGCGGGTGCGGACCAACAATCATGTGGAGCGAACCAACCGGATGGTTCGGTTCTTGGAGAAAGTGAGGTACAAGTGGCATCGGAGAAAGACGCTGGTCCGCTTCGTGGTGTTGCGGCTGGACGACATCTGGAGCCATTGGGTTACGCCCGAGGCCAGGGAACCGAAATCTCCCAAGGTTGGCCGAGGACGCAGCAAATCGCAAGCCCCTACCGGGCAAGAACCGCGTCGCGTCGCATGAGAAGGTGGTGGCGTTCAGCGAGAAGTGTCGAATTATTGAGGCTGCATGGACATACGGGCGCCGCCCTCGGCGTCTCGTTCAGCCCCGACGGCAACCGCCTTGCCTCGGGTGGTTACGACAAGACCGTGAGACTCTGGGACCCCGCGACCGGCGAGAACATCCTCACGCTCCGCGGGCACAGCGACACGGTGTGGAGCGTCGCGTTCAGTCCCGACGGCCAGCAACTGGTCTCGGCCAGCTTCGAGAAGGAGGCGCGGATCTGGGACGCCTCGCCGGCCGAGGAAGTGACCGGGCCCGGCTTGTTTACGATCACCGGGCACACGGACCGCGTCAACAGCGTGGCCTTCAGCTCCGATGGCCGCTACCTCGCTTCGGGGAGCTGGGATTACACCGTGCGCCTCTGGGACGGCCATACCGGCGCGGAGGTCCGGACGATGGAGGGCCACAAGGGAGCCGTCTTCAAGGTCGCGTTCAGCCCGGATGGGACTCGCCTGGCCTCGGCAAGTTGGGATCATAAGGTGAAGGTCTGGGACACGTCAAGCGGTCAAGAGTTGCTGACGTTCTCGGGACACACGGCCCCGCTGCAAAGCGTGGCGTTCAGCCCGGATGGCAAGCGGATCGTCTCGGGCGGTTTCGATGGCTTCATGCTCGTCTGGGATGCGGAGACCGGCAAAGTGAAGGCCACCTGCGACGGCTTCGTCTTCCCCTTCATGGCCGTGGCGTTCAGTCCCGACGGGACTCGCATCGCCTCCGGGAGTACCGACCGCTCGGTGCGGGTCTGGGACGCGGAGACCGGCAAGACTCAGCTCATCTTGAATGGACATGAGGCCGCGGTCCAGGGAGTGGCGTTCAGCCCCGACGGGACTCGCCTCGCCTCGGCGAGCTGGGATCATACCGTGAAGGTCTGGGACGTCAGCTCGGAGCGGAGGCCCTTCACCCAGACCAGGGAACTCCTGACCCTGAAAGGACACGATGACCGCGTGAATGGGGTCGCCTTCGCACCCGATGGCAAACACATCGCATCCACAAGCGATGACAAGACGATGCGTTTGTGGAACGCGGAGACGGGCCGGGAAGTGCTCCCGCCGCGCCGACACCGCGGCGTCGTATGGTCGGTCGCGTTCAGCCCCGACGGCAAACGCATCGCGACGGGCTGCTGGTCCAGCTCGGGCTGGGTGAAGACTTGGAACCTGGAATGAACGCCTGCCCCTGCCGGGGCATTTCCATGCTCCCCGCGAAGGCGTGGGAACCAGCTCACCCGATTTTTTCTGAGAGGATGTGAAGAAATCGATTCCGAATGACAAATTTCGAATTGCGAATAGATAGAAAGCCTGATTTTAAAGGCATTTATGAATTCGCAATTCGCAATCTTCCATCGGATTTTTTCACAAGCTGTAAGTCGCAGAATATTGACATCCGCTGCTCCGTTCTCCATAATACGTGGAAGTTGCCGGCTCGTGACGGACGGGCAGTGCTAGGTTATGGCGGCCCGTCGTGCGATTCCTTGCACGAGCGGGTTTTTTTGTTGCGCATCGTGAGCGATCGTAAGTCGGCGCCCTGGCTCCCAGGCCGGGTGATGACGCCGGCCAGCAGTTTCATCCAGCCGGCAGAGAGCCGCGAGACGTCTCAAGCCATCCTAAACATCCGGCCCCACTCCTCCCGCTCGCTCACACCGCGGCCGAAAAGCTCCGTTCCTGCTGAACTATCACAAGGGAGCCATTGGCCATGGCGCGCAGCTTGTCTCGTCCGTTTTCCGGCCTCTTATCCGCCTGCACGCCTCGCCACGCCCGCAAGGCGTCGAGCCAGCGACGCCGTCCTCGGCTCCGGGCCCTGGAGGGTCTCGAGGGCCGCGTCCTCCTGGCGGCCACGATCTACACGGTCAACGCGATCACCGATACCGGCGCAGGCTTGGGGACCACGGGCGACCTGCTCTATTGCATCAACCAGGCCCACGCCAACTCGAACACCGCCGGCAGCCTGATCCAGTTCGACCCGACGGTCTTCGGCACGCCGCAGACCATCACGCTCTCCAGCACCCTGACCCTCTCTGAAACCGCCGGTCCGGAGGTGATCAGCGGCCCTGGCACGGGCGTCGTGACGGTCAGCGGCAACAACGCCGTCGGGGTGTTCTCGGTGGCCAGCGGCGTGACGGCCAGCCTCACCGGCCTGACCATTTCGGGCGGGCTGGCCTCTCAGGGCGGCGGCCTCTCGGTCAACGGCGGCACGGTCGCGCTCACGAATGTGTCCGTGATCGACAATCAAGCCGTGGGAGCCGGCGGAGCCCCCGGCCTCGCCGGAGGCCAATCGGGCCCCGGCGGTCCCGGTGGCGACGGCAGCAGCGGCCTGGGCGGTGGCCTCTACCTGGCAGGGGGCACTCTGACGCTGAACAACGACCTCATCGCTGGCAATGTCGCGAGGGGGGGTGCCGGGGGCACTGGCGGTCGCGGCGGCGCTGGCCGTAGCGGCATCATCGGAGGATCAGGCGGTGCCGGGGACAGTGGGGGATTGGCGGCCGGCGGCGGCATCTTTGTGGCTGGTGGGACCGTTGTCGCGAACAACGACGTCTTCGAGTCGAATCAAGTCATCGGTGGCGTGGGAGGGAACGGGGGCACTGGCCCCTCCAAACCCCATAGCCTTTCTCGGGGTGCCCCGGGGTCGGCGGGAGGTAAGGGTGGCAATGGCGGAGCCGGAGGCGCGGGCGAGGGTGGTGGGCTGTATCTCTCGGCGGGAAATCTGACAATCGATATTTCCGATATCGAATCCAATCTTGCAACTGGAGGCGCGGGGGCGTCGGAGGTCGTGGGGGCAATGGAGGTCCCGGAGGTCTAGGACTTTCCGCCGGAATCCCCTGCAATATATAGTCGCCCTGCTCAGACGGGATCGGACGGTGGAAATGGCGGATCCGGAGGCAAGGGCGGTCTCGGAGGTGCTGGTGGCAACGGAGCTGGCGGCGGTCTTTATATCGCGGGCGGAAACATTGGCCTGCTTGGCGACACCCTCAGCACCAATTCCGCCCAGGGTGGACAAGGCGGACTGGGAGGCCAGGGCGGTCGCGGCGGAATCGGTGGCGGTGGCGGCCTGGGTGGTTCGGGTACCTTCGGTGAATTTGCATCGGATTTTCAAGGCAAAGGAGGAAACGGTGGAACCGGCGGCGTAGGTGGTCGCGGTGGCAACGGTGGCAAAGGGGCCTCAGGGAACACCGGCGGCGCCGGGGGCGCGGCATACGGTGGCGCTTTATATGTCGCTCATGGTAGTGTCGAGTTGACCTTCGACACCCTCAACGCCAATTCGGCCATGGGGGGCCAAGGCGGACGCGGCGGTTTGGGTGGCGCTGGTTCCCAAGGAGGCCAGGGTGGTCCCGGTGGTATCGGCGGGCGTGGTGGCACGGGTGGACCAGGGGGTGTTGCTGTCACTTTCTCATATCCTCCTTCTTCCTTAGGGCCTCCTAGAAGCCACACGTACTATTACCCCCCTGGAACCGGTGGTACCGGAGGTGATGGCGGCCTGGGTGGTATTGGCGGTAACGGCGGTCGCGGTGCAACTGGTGGAGCCGGCGGAAACGGCGGGGCCGCTCAGGGGGGCGGTTTGTACGTTTCGGGCGGATCGGTCACCCTGTCCGACGACACGCTCAGCCGTAATTCCGCCCTGGGTGGTGCAGCGGCCTCCGGAGGCATGGGTGGTGCCGGTGGAACTGGCGGCGGAGGCGGTGCGGCAGGCCCCGGAGGAGATGGTGGCGGCAGGCGGACTTACCGACCGCTCGCACGGATTGACTGGATGTTGCGGCCCCAATGGTTCGCCAGGCAATCCGGGCCAGGCCGGTGGCAACGGCAATTCTGGCCCCGCAGGTCGTTCCGGGCCGGCCGGCGCAGCTCTGGCGGGGCCAACGGAGGAGGTCTTTATCTCGCCGGCGGCACTCTCAGCCTGGTTAACAGCACCATTGCCTACAATGACGTCGCCAGCGGTGGAGCGGGCGGAGGGCTGGAGGTCATCGCCGGCACGGCCGCACTGGACAACACGATCGTCGCGCTCAACACCAACGGGATCGGCAGCGGTGCGCCGGCCGATGACATCGCCGGCGCTGTGTCCTCGGCCAGCGCGTACAACCTGATCGGCACCGGGGGTTCCGGCGGGCTGACCAACGGACTCAACGGCAACCAGGTCGGAGTCGTCCACTCGGGGCTTGGCACGCTGGCCGACAACGGCGGGCCGACCCAGACCATCGCTCTCTTGCCCGGCAGTCCGGCCATCAACGCCGGCAGTAATGCTCTGGCCGTCGATGCGAATGGCAACGCCCTGGTCTACGACCAGCGCGGGGACCGGCTTCCCTCGGATCGTGGGCGGGACCGTGGACATCGGGGCTTTCGAGGCACCGCTTCCCCCCAGCCAGGTCAGCGCGCTGCCCAGCGTCGAAACGAGCCTCAGCTTCACGGTCTCCGTCACCGGCTCCGACGCCCCGGATGCCAGTCCCTCCGGCCTCACGACGTTCGATCTCTACGTCTCGACCAACGGTGGGCCCTGGACGCTCTGGACGACCGTCCCGGCCTCCAACCCCACCGCCACCTTCACCGGTCAGAGCAACAAGGTCTACGCCTTCTACAGCATCGCCCACGACGAGGCCGGCTACACCGAATTGAAGAAGGCGACAGTCGAGGCCAGCACCGACCTGCCGTTCCTCAACGCGCCGGTGACCCAGGTGACATCCTCCAGCACCTACAACGCGAACGGCACCTTCACTCTGAACTTGACCGGAACGGATACCGGCGGCAGCGGCCTGGCCTACTTCGAGGTCTATGTGGCGATCGATGCCCAGGCGCCGGTGCTGATCGGCCCGGCGATCCCGGCCGGGGTGGCCAACAGCCAGGGGACGTATCAGGCCACGATCAGCTACGGCATCCCGTTCAGCGACTACGGCGCATCGCACAGCTATCGGTTCTACAGCACCGGCATCGACGCGGCCGGGCTCATGGAGGCGGTCCACGCCGCACCCGGCGACGTCACCTTCTCCGAGTCCTACAGTGAGCCTGCGGCACGCAACTCGCGGTGAGCAGTTTGTCAGTCGAGAACGGCGCCGCCGAGCGGTCGTTCATCCAGGCCCTCGACCTCAATTTCAACGACGCCAATCCCAGCCTGCTCCAGGCGATCGTCAATTCGGTGAACAGCCCGACGGCCGGCAACCCAGCGGAGCTGACGCTGACCCAGTACAACCTCAACGGCGGCGGGGCTGGAACGCCGGTGTCGCTCCAGGGCCTGTTGACGGTGATCGACAATGCGATCGAGATCGACTTCGGCATTCGTGGGATCGGCGGCAATCCCGCGACGACGACGGCCGACGGCTACTATGCGCTGTCGTTCACTCCGACGGGCAGCCAGCCGGGTGTGGGCTCGACGCATCACTTCTACCGGCTGCTCGGTGACGCGGAGGGCGTCGGCGTCGTGAATCAGAACGACCTGAACGCGATCGCGGCAGCCCGAGGGCAGTCGGTGAGCCAGATCGCCAACGCCATCGGCCAGCCGGCGACCAGCCTGACGCCCCTGAGCATGGACGTCAACGGCGACGGCTCGGTCAACACGACCGATCTGGCGCTCGCCACCCGCTCCAAGGGCAACAAGCTATCGCTGCCACCGGGAGCGACGCTGGGGTAACTCGTCGTCGCCGGGCAGAAATGTCTGTTCCCGCGATCCCGGCGCGAATGGAGCGGGCGGACGACTCTGCCCGTCAGGCGACCGGCGGACAGAAACGGGAAGGCAGCTAGAGCGCTTTACGATTGTGTTGCGCACGCAATAGCGCAGGGATGTGCGGTCGTTCTCGCGGCCTGAATGGCCGCCGGAGCCCAGCCCGGGGTGAAACCCCGGGACTCCGTCGCAGGCCCCTGGCATCGCACCCTGAAAGGGTGCCGGAGACGGGCCCTGCCGAGTCCTGCGGCCTTACAGGCCGCGGAGTCTCGGAGCGTCGGCCCGTCCCCGGGGTTTCACCCCGGGCTGGGCTCCTTGCGGCCCTTCAGGCCGCCGAAAGACCGCACACCACCACGATGTGTCGCGTGGTCCGTTCAATCGTAAAGCGCTCTAAGACGCTGAGACTCCACCAGAAGCCATCAGGCTTCTTGGATCGCCGATCCACCGCCGAACCCCAGGAAGATCGCCTCGATTTCGCCGGCCGACAGCAATGTACCCTCGCGCGGCGAATCCACAATGGTGAACCCGTGGGCGCGGCCGTCGTACCAGGGGTCGGCGTTTTCGTAGCCGGCGCGGGGTGGCTTTCGCGTGCCCGTGGCCGGGTCGGACACGCGGTCGTCCTCGCCGTACTCCTGCCGGCGATGCTCCGATTCGGCCCGGTCGAGGAGGCCCGCCAGCCCCAGGAGCGAGGCCCCGCTGTCGGGCGTCACCGAGAGGATACAACGGCGGGCGTGGCGCGGCGACTCCGACACGAACACCGACAGACCCAGAAAGCCCACGCCGTTCGGCGATCGCTCCCGGTCGCTCCGCGCCCAGTCCTTGAGGAAGATGCTGCGCTCCGGGTCGTCCGGGTTCTGGACGTCGCGGACCAGGAGCGTCTCCACGTCCACCCGTCCGCCGAACTGTCCGGGCAGGCTCAACCGGACAACTCGCGCATGAGTCGCCGGGTCGGCCAGCTTGCGGTGGTAGCGCTCGACATCGGCCAGCACGTCCCGCCGGTCGCGTTCATCGAAGAGATCCGGGCAGGCGAAGGCGTCCACCGAGGGCAAGGCCATGCCTGCGCGGAGGCTGTGATCCAGGACATAGGCGATCAAGTTCAGCCCCTGCTGGACGCACTCGCGCCAGTACGGATGATCGGCCTGCCGACCCAGTCGCGCGTGACGATTGAGCAACTGCATGTAGGCCGCGTAGAGGGCGAACGGATGACTCAGCGTGTGACCGATCGAGCCCTCATCGATCTTGTCGGCGTACCGGGCCAGGGCTTCAGCGCCTGGAGGGAACTCGCCGGTGGTGAGAAGGACGACCGCGAGATAAGTCGATGCCACCGAGTCGAAGTCAGGCGCCTCGTGCAACACGATGGTGAACGGGGCAGCCGGGTCCGGGCGGGTCTGGACCGTGGCCGCGACGAGATCGGGGTTCGACAAGACGAGTCGGGCCGTCGAGCCGTCATAGGCGTGCCGTTGATGGTGGTCGATCACTCCGGGCCGGAGGTCGTTGCCGACGTCCAGGTACAACCGGTCCGGAGCCGGACCGATCGCCGCCGACGAGCCGGCTCCTGTGAAGACGAACCGGATCGCATCGCGAGCAACGAGAGGGCGATTTCTCGGGACCGTCGCGGCTCGAGCCCGGTGGGGACGCTGCACCGGATCGGGACCTCGGTCGCTCTTCAGGTAGGCGTCCAGGTCGAAGGCCAGGTCCTCCATGCTGGGGTAGCGATCCTCGGGTCGGGGTGAGAGGGCCTTCAGGCAGATGGCATCGAGCGCCGGATCGACCTCGACCCGATGCCTCGAAGGGAGAACCGGCGGTGCGTCGTTCGGATCGGGGATGAATGGCCTGCGCGGGATCGGAAAGGGTAGCTGCCGCGCCAGCCGTTCGTACAGGACGCATCCCAATGCGAAGATATCGCTGTGCGGACCGATGTTCTCGGAATCGCCGCGAAGCTGTTCGGGCGACGTGAATGCCAGCGTCCCGAGGAACTGGCCCGGCTCGGTCAATCGCGGCTCGGGGTCATCCATCAGCAGCGCCAGGCCGAAGTCGATCACGACCGGGAGACCTTCGTGAGTCATCACGATATTTGAAGGCTTCAGATCGCGATGGATTACACCTTCACGATGGGCCGCCGCCATCGCGATCGCGACGTCCCGAATCATCGCGGCGCTCTCCCGGGGCGTGCTGCCCGGATATCGAGAGAGCCGGGTCCCCGGGACGTATCTCATCACGAGGTAGTCGGTACCGTTGACCTGGCCGACGTCGAGCACCCAGGCCAGGCCCGCATGGACCAGTCGGGCGGCATACCGGGCCTCGCGATAGAACCGCTCCTTTAGCTGAGGGTTATCGATGAGCCGAGGGCGGGGAACCTTCAAGGCCACCTTGATCTCGAGCTTGAGGTGCCTGGGCGAGGTAGACCGTCCCCATGCCGCCGCCGCCCAGCCACTCCAGGAGCCGATATCGGCCGAAATCCTGGGGAAAGGGGCCGTCTTTGTCGGGCATCGTCCAGACCGTGCTCGCCGAACCGGGAGGCTCGGCATCGACGGTCGTGCCAGCAGCCGAATCGTCGGTCAGCGACGACATGACAGGCGCCGGATCGCCGGACCCGGTCGTCAGCTCGGTCGGACCCGACGATCGTCGCTCCGGCGATGGCGAGGTGGGCTCGAGGCCGTCCACAGAAGGCCCTCCGAATACCCTCGGTCGGGGTTACCTGGTCCGTTCAAAAGTTGTCGGTATCGAGGACAGTTTAGAGGGAATGCTTCTTAGACTCAACTGTATTCTCCGCTGGTTTTCAGGGACTTTAGCACCATCACCGGGGAACATGAGGATGACGGCGTTCGGCCTGAGCCTTGAAGTCAGGGAGAAATACCTCTTGCTTGGAAGGGCGTTGCCATGCTTTGGCTTGGGAACGGAACACGGGGGATGAACTGGTAGAATGCTCTGTTGGAAGCGCGAAGCTAACCATTGGACGCCGTGGCGGATACGGTGATCCCAAAAATCTGAGATGCGAAACTGGGCCGAAAAGGCTCGCCCAGATAGTGGGGATGCATCTCCCCGACAAGCGTCTCATCGCGACCGCGACCGCACAGAGGGTAGAGATCGCCCGGAAGGGTCATTAGAATTGTCGTTCATCAGTCTCTCGACATCGAACAACCTACCATCGCAAGCTCTGTGGTAATTACCCGTGGCACGACCGACCGACATCAACCTGTCCGAGCGAGATATCAGCGGGCTGACGTCTCCCGATGCCCTCATGTCGTTTTTCAGCCGGCTGCACTACGATACCAACGCCCGCACGCCCCTGACCCCAGAGTCGATCGGCCTCGTGGGGGAGACGGCCGGCGTCGTCAAGAACATAGAATTGCTCTCGGAGGACAGCGAGCACCAACTTCGAGTGATCTTCGTTCAGCCGAAATCGCTGACGGCCAAGGTCCGCAACGACCTGGTGCGGGTCCTGGGCAAGCGCATTCAGGACCACTTGCTGATCCTCTCGCCGGACTTCGAGATGTTGGAGTTCGTCCTGATCGAGAAGCCCAAGAAGAAGCAAAAAGGTCCAGTGGCATCATCCACCACGCGGCAGCCCGTCGCCAAGACGATCACCATCAACCGGCGCAGGCCCACGCGACTGGACCTGCGGACGCTGCGCCGCTTCACCTGGACCTGCCAGGATGCGATCGACCAGTTCGTTAAGCTGGTGAGTGCTTTCGATGCCGCGAAGTACACCAGCGAATACTTCCAGAACCGGGGATTATTCGCGGACTACTTCCTGCGCGAGCGGCTACGGGATGACCCGGAATGGCGGGACAATCCCTCCACAACGTTCGCGAGCGTTGGCAACTTGATCCAGGATGGCTCGACTCGGTGGCAAAACGGCGACAAGCTGGCCCTCAGCAATCAGCTTTTCGAGCCGCTTTTCCGGCACCTGGGCTTTCAGGCCGTCCTCAGCCCGCCCGGCAAGTCCGACTCCAGCCGGCCACCGGACTATCTGCTCCGGGACCGATCGGGCGCGACCCAGTCAGCGGCGTTCGTCTACCCCTGGGACCGCTGGCTCGACGGACCGGACATGGACGATGCGGAAACACCCGACGAGAACCCCGGTGCCTGCGTCGTCACGGCCCTCGACAGCGGTCTGGCCGGCTGGATCATCGTCACCAACGGGAAAGAATGGCGGCTCTACAGCCGCCACGCCCATGCCCGCGCCACCAACTTCTATGAGGTCGACCTCGTCGAGGTGCTCACGGCCTCAGGCGATACCGACCCGAACGAGGCGTTCCGCTACTGGTGGCTGTTCTTCCGCTCGAACGCCTTCGAAGCTCGGGCCGGACAAGTCGAGGCCGGCTGCTGGCTGGACGATATCCTCCAGGGGAGCCGGGACTACGCCAAGCAGTTGGGCGAAAAGCTGAAGACTCGCATCTTCCACCACGTCTTCAAGGATCTTGCGGCGGGTTTCCTTGCCGATCGCGAGGGTCGGCTCCGCCAATCCGCCCATCCGTCCCGACAGGATCTGGACGACACTTTCGAGGCCACACTGACCTTGCTCTACCGCCTCCTATTCCTTCTCTACGCCGAGAGCCGGGACCTGTTGCCGATCCGCGAGGCGCCCTATCAAGCCGCCAGCCTGAAGGCGATCAAGGAGGAGATCGCTGAGAGGGCCGGCATCGCCCTCGACGAGGTTTCTCCCCGCCTGGAGCAGGCTTACTCGGCGAGCGCCACGACCCTTTACGACCGCCTCGGCGAGTTGTTCCAGGCGATGGACAAGGGTGATCCGGTCCGCAACGTGCCGGTCTACAACGGGGGATTGTTCAACACCGCGCCCGACGATTCGGGCCGGCGGGATCACCGGATCGCCCATTTCCTAAAGGAGCATAAGGTCCCCGATCGTTATCTCGCCCTGGCCATCGACCGGCTGGTCCGGGACCAGGATGAGCGGACGCTAGGACTCGTCTTCATCGACTACAAGTCGCTGGAGGTCCGGCACCTGGGCTCGATCTACGAGGGGCTGCTCGAGTTCAAACTCATCATCGCCGACGAGGACAAGACCACTCAGACCGAGAAGGGGCAGGAGCGGTATATCTCGCTGTCCCAGGCCAAAGTCAAACGGGGCAGGCAGGCCGAGGTCGCGGTGCGGAAGGGACTAGTCTACCTCTCGAACGACAAGGCCGAACGGAAGGCGTCTGGCTCGTACTACACGCCCGACCCGGTCGTCGAGTACATCGTGGCCCAGACGGTCGGCCCGGTGCTGGACGAGAAGCTGGAGGCGCTGCGGGCCGACTTCCGCGCCTTCGGCAAGACCTTCCGGCGCGAGTTGGCGAATTCCCAGCAGGCCCCCGTACCGCAGGTCCGCAAGGGCGAGTGGACCCATCGCAATTGGGCGCGAAACCAGGCCCTGTTGAAGCATCCGGGTGTGGTCGAGGCGGTCTTCGACCTCAAGGTGCTCGACCCGGCGATGGGGAGCGGCCACTTTCTCGTCGAAGCCGTCGATTTCATCACAGACCGGCTGCTTACGTTCCTGGCCGCCTTCCCGATCAATCCGGTCAGCCTTGCGCCTGGAGCGGACCCGCGATGAAATCTTGAAATCACTGGCCGATCAGGGCGTGATCGTCGACCCGGCCAAGCTGACGGACATCAACTTGCTCAAGCGGCACGTCCTGAAGCGATGCATCTACGGCGTGGATCTGAACCCGATGGCCGTCGAGCTGGCTAAGGTCAGCCTGTGGCTCGACGCCTTCACACTGGGTGCCCCCCTAAACTTTCTCGATCACCATCTCCGGCCGGGCAATTCGTTGATCGGCCTGTCGGTCCGGGATCTTGAAAATGTGGCCGAAGGTCGATTGCACATCGAGAGAATCCGGGAGCCGTTAAGACCAGCGATCGAGACGATGCTCCAAGTCAGCCGGTTGACCGACGCCACAGCCGCTGAGGCTAAGGAGTCAGCCGACCTCTATCGGGAAGTGCGTGAACGGTTATCGGGGGCCGATTTGGCGCTCGATATGCTCGTCGCGGACGATTTCGGGGTCGATGGGGCAAAAGGGCTGGTCGCTGAGGGTGACGACCTCGATTTCACAGGCCGAGATCGACTTGTCGCGAGCCTGCACGGCGATGCCGAGCGACGTGTCATCGAAAAAACCGAGTCGCTCAGCAGCGACCCTGTCCTCCGTTTCTTCCACTGGGATCTCTCCTTCCCCGAGGTCTTCTTCGGGACCTCGGAAGCGGACTTTAACCGGCTTCGGCACAGCCAACGACTAGCGATTACTGGGAAAGGGTTCGACGCTGTCGTCGGCAATCCGCCTTATGTTCGCATGGAGCTGATCAAGCCGATCAAGCCGTTCCTCAAGCGGCATTACCAGTGCCACGCTGAGCGAGCCGATCTCTTTATCTACTTCTACGAGCGAGCTGTGCGCCTTCTACGACCCGAGGGTCGGACGGCATTCATCGCCTCCAGTACCTGGACCAAGACCAAGGCTGGCGAGCACCTACGCGAGTTCCTCAAAGTAGAGACCACCCTTGAAAGCTTCCTCGACTTCGGGGACCTTCCTGTCTTTGAGGACGCCACAACTTACCCCTGCATTCTGGTCGTACGCCGCCAAATGCCCCAACCCAGTCAGGTCGTCGCCAGTGCCGTGGTCAACGACCTTGAGGAGATCGACCTGGTTCGCTACCTCAAGACTCACACCGTCCCCGTTCCTCAGTCCCAGCTCGAGCTTTCGGGCTGGCACTTTGAGGACCGCCTCGCCATCCGGCTCCGCGACAAGATCCGCGCCGCGGGTATATCTCTTAAGGAGTATTGCGGCGCGCCGCTCTACGGGATCAAGACAGGCCTGAACGAGGCGTTCGTCATCGACACCCCGACCAGAGACCGACTCGTCGCCGAGGATCCTAAGAGCGCTGAGGTTCTCAAGCCCTTCCTCGAAGGCAAGGATCTCAAGACTTGGCATGTCGAGTGGCGCGGACTGTGGCTTATTTATACCCATCATGGCATTGACATCGACCGCTATCCTGCCATACGCGCTCATCTAGCTACTTATCGATCGCAACTTGAGCGGAGAGCGACGAGTGACAACCACGAGTGGTACGAGTTGCAGCAACCTCAATTTGCGTACACTTCTTACTATCAAACACCGAAAATATTCTATCCCCATTTTTCCCGTTGGCCGAAATTCTCGTTTGACCCGAAGGGATTCTACGGCAACGACAAGACGTACTGCATCCCTGTCCGGGACAGCTACCTCTTGGGAGTCTTGAATAGTCCTATAATTTGGTACATTATGAAGGGGATTTGCTCCTTAAAAAAGGGGGGCTATTATGAGATGAGGGTCCAGTACGTTGAGACGGTGCCAATTGCCAAGCCGAACGATGCTGATCGTCGAGCGATCGCATCGCTGGCAGAGCGTCTATCGGAGGAAAGCATCATGGATCGCCTTGCGATCGAGTCCGAACTATTCGACCGTGTTGCACATGTGTACGGACTCACTCACGAGGAGAAGGAGATGCTCGATCTCGAGGTGGGTGCCTCCCTGACCTCTTCGGCGATCGATGAGGACTAGACTCGTGTATCTCAATCGCCTTCGCCTCTACAACGTAAAACCATTGCGGCGTGAGATCCCGGGTGAAGGCGGGAATCCCAGAGCCCGCCCGTCACCGTCTGCTCCTGCAGGGAGGCAACGGGAGCGGCAAAACGACCGTACTCGAGACCGTGCGCGTCCTTTGGGAGTTCCTAGGCGAATGGATCGACCGGGGACAAGGGAAGCCGCCAACGGCGAACCAGTCGCGTCATTTTCTTTTCAGATCTGACTTCGCTGCGTTAGAGCTTCGAGGGTTTGCCGGGGATGACCGATCTCTGTGGGTGGGCATTGCCGGGGCGAACGATTGGTCGGACTTAAAGCGTTCAGAGCCAAACGCGGTCTTTGCTGGGCTCGTACGCTACGGGAAGAAACCTGAGCAAGCCCGCATCGAGCTCCCGGCAGGGCGTGACTGGAAGACCTTGCGAGACAGCAGTCTTGTTGGTCGGGAACCATTACCGAATATTGTCCACTTTCCTCCCGATAATCGCACCGTGGTCGGGCCTCCCAAGGGCGGTGCCCGATTAATCGACACGAAGGCGCGTAAACTGGTCGGCGTTCTACAATCCGAAACTGGACCTCGACTCACTCCTCCTCACCGTCAAGGCATTGCGGCCCGAGAACTACGATCAGAGTCTTCGCTTGGTTAACCTCGCTATCGGACACCGAAACAAGCGGATCTCTGACTTCGGCGAAGATGGACGGCTCTTGGTGGAGGGAGTGACTGAGTATGGGGTTGCCTACCGCCATCCCGTCGAGGAGCTCTCCTCTGGCGAACGGCAGATGTTACTCTTGATCGTTTACACGGTCGGGTTCCTCCGGAATGGCGGAATCGTCCTTATTGATGAACCAGATCTACACATACATATATCTATGATACCTCAACTATTGGAAACGCTAGAACTGGTGGTCCGGGAACGAGGCGGACAATTAATTGTCGCCTCACATTCGCAACTGGTTTGGGACTGGTTTTCCCGAGAGGAAGAGCAAATCGAGTTGGGGCCTTGGCGGGAGGGCGCGACATGAGTACTCCGCCCAAGCCTGTAATGGATGTTCGGACGATACGCAGCACGAGTAATCGGGCGGTTCTCGTCCTGGAGGGTAAGGAGGACTCCGAAGTCTACTCGCGATGGCTGAAGAAGCTCATGGGACCTGGTTCCGTTGTCTCCGGTCGGCTCAATCTCGTCGCGGTTGGTGGAAAGATAAATGTTTTGACTGCGTTGGAGTGGTATCGGGACCACGAAGGCAACCCGGACAACATCTTCGGCATTGTAGATCGTGATGAATGGGATGATGCTACTATCGCCACAAAGAAAGGGGACCTTTCACAGCTACGAGTCAATACTATGAGACATGGTATCGAGAGTTATTTCTGCGACCCTTCGGAGATCGAACCGGCGCTTCTAGCTGAGGATACCTCCACCTACGGCCCTCTAATCGCCGCATTCAACACGCAGGCGGCGACGGCTCTCGAGGCTCGCGTCGATCACTGGTGCCTGTTCACAGTGACTGAAAGGGTCAAGCAACGCATGATCGAGGTGGAATACCCGGGTATCTTTCACGATCTATTCGAGCTACCCGACGATACTGAGATTCTTAGCCGTCTCCGAACTTGGTCCAGCATCTTGGACTCTGACCGTATCTTCGATGAGTTCACGCGGTTACGGAGTGATGCACGATCTCGCACCTCCTCGGATCGATTTCGAGGATGTGTCTGGGCGAAGCCCTTTTTCGAGGGCGTCGTATGCAGTGGAGCAGCCGGATTGCAACAGATGAAGGCCAAGAATACTACGACGTGGATGATCGATCTCGCTGAGCACTCACCGACAGTCCCCGCCGATATCGAGGCGATCCTCCGAGAGTTGATCCTTTGACCCGATGATCCTCGGGGTGGAACGTGAACTTACCCTTCGTCATCGACAACGTGCATCACCGGCTGGCCGACGCTCTCAATCAGCTCCTCACTCAGAGCGCCAAGAGGCCGGTCGACGTCGCGACCGCGTATTTCTCCCTGAGCGGATACCGGCTGGTCAAGGGGAATCTGCATCAGGTCGGCGCCTTCCGGCTGCTGATTGGCGGCGACCCCCAGACCGGTGCCGATGTCGGGCTGAAGCCCCGTTTGCGCGGCGAGCTCGAAGGCGAGCCGTTCACGGCCGAGACCCTCAAGCTGGTTGAAGACCTGATCGCCTTCCTCCACGCCGAGAAGGTCCAGGTGCGGCTCTATGACAAGGGATTCCTCCACGCCAAGGCGTACCTCTTCCATCAGGACAAGGTGAGCCCCCTCAATCCGGCCGACCGCCTGCGGCCGTTCGCCGCCATCGTCGGGTCGAGCAACTTCACCGGGCCGGGCCTCATCAGCAATCGAGAGCTGAACCTGGTCCATCGGGTCATCCTGCCGGACGAAGACCCGCGCGATCCCGAAGCGGCCAGCCGGTCCGTGTACCTCGCCCAACTCCCCGGCCCCGAAACGGTCCTTGACCCGTCCCGCGTCGATGTGCCCGACGACGCCCGCCGGGTCATCAAGAGCGAGGTCGGGGCCAGGGCGATCACCGACTTGATGCGTTGGTACGAGGAACAGTGGGCCGAGTCGGTCGATTTCAAGGCCGAGTTGATCGAACTGCTTGATGCCAGCAAGTTCGGCACCAAGGAGTACACGCCGTATCAGGTCTATACCAAGGCCCTCTTCGAATACTTCAAGGAGGAGTTGGGTGCCGACTCGCCCGAGTTGGGCCGCAGCGCGGTGGACCTCGCTGAGTTCCAGGAGGATGCCGTCAAGAAGGCCCGCCGCATCCTCGCCCGCTACGATGGCGTCCTGATCGCCGATTCGGTAGGGCTGGGCAAGACCTGGATCGGCAAGAGGCTGCTCGAAGACTTCGCCTACCATCGCCGACAAAAGGCCGTGGTCGTCTGCGCGGCCTCGTTGCGGGCCATGTGGGAGCGGGAGCTGGCCTCGGCCACGATCGCCGCCCGGATTGTCGGCTTGGAGGAGTTGGGCCGGACCGAGTTCGACCCGAACCCCTTCGGCGATGCCGACGTGATCATGGTCAACGAGAGCCACAACCTCCGCAATGATAAGGCCAACCGTTACCTGGCGCTGGATTCGATTATCCAGAGCCATGGCGGCCGGGGCCGGGACGGAAGCCGCAAGAAGGTCATCCTCCTGTCGGCCACGCCGATCAACAACGACTTGAACGACCTCCTCAGCCAGGTCCGCCTGTTCACCCAGGGCCAGCCCGACTACTTCCGCGATGCGGGCATCGGCGACCTCACGGCCTACTTCCGCCGCGCCCGAAAGGCCGTGAACCAAAAGGACACCGCGGCCGGGGTAGTCCTGTTCAACCTGCTCGAAGAGGTGATGGTCCGCAACACCCGGCCCTACATCCGGGCCGCCTATCCCAACGCGACGATCAACGGGCGGCCGGTCGCCTTCCCCGATCGCCGGCTTCATACCGTCTCCTACGACCTCGGGGCCACGTGCGGCGGCCTGTACGACGAGATCGTGGCCGCCATCGAGAACCTCTCGCTCGCCCCGTACAAGCTGGAAGCCTACAAGAAGAAGACGGCGATCCGGGACGACACGGAACACAAGTGGGAAGAAGGGCGCGAGATGGCCCTGGTGGGCATCTTCAAGACCCGGTTCCTCAAGCGGTTGGAGTCGAGCATCGCGGCGTTCCGCCTCAGCCTCGGCGCGCGCTGACCTTCGAAGAGACGTATCTCGATTACCTGCTCGACGGCAACGTCGTCTCATCGAAAGACTTCCAGAAGGCCGTGCGATTCCTCGCGCGCGACGAGGAAGATGACATCGCCGCCGGGAGTTTGGCCGAGGAGATCGATGCCGTCGCCGAGGCCAGGGAGTACATCGAGAGCCTGCCGCGCCGTGGATCTCAATCAATACGAGCTGCGGAAGTTGAGGCACGACGTCGAGGCGGATGTCGCGGCGCTTCGGACGCTGCACGATCGCACCGAGGCACTCGCGGTCCATGACGGCAAGCTTGCCCGTCTCAAGGAGCTCCTGGCCGGCGACTTGAGGGGCAAGAAGGTGCTGGTCTTCAGCACGTTCAAGGATACAGCCCGCTACCTCCATCGGCGGCTCACCGACGAGTCGAGCGCGCCCTGGCTCGAAGCGGCGGGCAACCCGACGATTCGCCGGATCGACAGCGGCAATCACCCCTTCGAGCGGCCCAAGATCCTCGGCCTGTTCGCCCCGCAGGCCAATGGCCGGCTGGCGGCCTCCGGCGACGAGATCGATATCCTGATCAGCACGGACGTGCTCTCGGAGGGCCAGAACCTACAAGACTGCGGGATCATCATCAATTACGACCTGACCTGGAACCCGATTCGGCTAGTCCAGCGCAACGGGCGCATTGATCGCATCGGCAGTCCCCACGCCGAGATCGGCATCTACAACCTGTTCCCCGAGGCCGAACTCGAGGCGCTCCTGCACCTGATCGAGAGGTTGACGAGCCGGATCTCGACTCTCGACGACATGGGGCTGCTCGACTCCAGCGTGCTCGGCGAGGTCGTCCACCCGCGGACCTACAACACCTTGCGCCGCATCCGCGACGAGGACGGAACCGTGCTGGATGAGGAAGAGGCACGGGCCGAGCTGGCCGGCCCCGAGGTGCTGCTCAAACAGTTGAAGGGCAGCTTCTCAATCGCGGCGGCTCGGATGCGCTCACGTCGCTGCCCACGGCATCCACTCGGGCCTGCGCCGCCAGAACTGCCACGGGATGTTCTTCTACTTCCAGGCCCCGCGCACGGACGGCCTGGGTCGGCGCCACTTCTGGCGGTACATCGACGGCCACACCGAACAGATCGTTGAGAACCGCTACGAGATCGCCCAGATGATCGCCTGCCTACCCGACGAGCCCCGCTACCTCGGCGATCATGACGTGTTCGCTCTCCAGGAGACGGTGATCGCGCACATCCTGAAAGCCGAGCGGGAGGTGGAAGCCCGGGCCGCCGCACCGACCGCCGTCGACCCGATCCAGCAGACCGTGGCCGAGGAGCTGAAGGATGCCATCCGCCGCAAGACGGTGGACCGAGATCTCGCCAAGAGCGGTATCCGCTTCCTCGGTCAGCCGATGGGCAAATCCCTCCACCTCAAACTGCGTGCGGCGTTCGCAGCGTGGGACGAGTCGCATGACGATGTGGCCCTTCTGGCGGAGATCGCGGCACTGGCACAGCAGTTCCAGAAGCACCGGCCGGCAACAGCCCAGGTCAAGCACCTTCGGCGTGAGGAGCTGGAGCTCATCTGCTTCGAGTACGTGACGGGCTGAGATGCTCAAGGGCCATGCACAATTCTGAGAGGGGAGCGTCCGTGTGAGCCGCGCTGGTCTCGGTCCGCGGCGCCGAGTCGAGTCGCCTGCGACTCGCACGAGGGCTCGCCCTCCCGAAATCACGAGATCCCATCGATCTGATCGGCCCTACTTCGGGCCCTCCGCCGATTGCTTCTCCATCTCCTTGAGCAGGTCCTGGAAGTCGGTCCGGCTGCGGATCGCGTCGAGGTCGGTGTCGGACGCGAGGACCTCCTGCTTGAGGAAGCCGCCCCGGATGGCTCGGCGAAGGAGCTGTATGGCCCGGTCGCCGTACTTCTCGCGGCGGAACCGATCGCCCTTGCTCACCTTATCGGCGTCGAGGGTGCCCTGGGTCCCGTTCTTGGCGCCCATCAAGGGGATGCAGAGCGCTATGTTGCTCGCCAGGTTGTAGCTGTTGCGCGGGTCGAGCTCGGGCAGGCTCTCGTAGAGGTCGACGGCGCGCTGGAACGATCGCAGGGCCTCGACCGGCTCGCCCGACTGCTGGTGTACCCGGCCGATGTTGTTGTTCGCCTTGGCCAGGTCGATGCGCGAGTAGACGTCCTTGGGATGCTCGGAGACCAGCCGCTCGAGCAGGACCCGGGCTTTCTGGGCGAAGGCCAGCGACTCGGCCGGCTCGAGCCGACGCCGGTGGAGATCGCTGAGCAGGTTGTACGTGCTGGCCACGCTGCCCTGGTAGTTGAGGACGCCGGGATACTGCCGGTCGAGCCGCTCCAGGACCTCAATGGCCCGGCGGAGGCTCTTCAAGGCCGAGTCGAGCTTGCCGGCCATCTGCTGGACAACGTTCAAGTCGCCCAGTTCCATCGCCAGGAGATAAGCCTGATCGGCCAGCTCGGGGCGCTCGCGGGTGACTTCCTCGCGAAGCTCGACGGCTGCCTGATAGGACTCCAGCGCCGGCTCCGGCTCATCGGGCTGCGACATCAGGGCCTGACCCAGGAGACCATGGGTCCTGGCCATGGAGATGCGTGGTTCGAGGGCTTTGGGATCTTGGGCGGCCCGTTGCGCCTCGATCGCCAGCACTTTCTGGAGGGTCTCGATCGACCTGAGGGGCTGACCTTGCTCCAACTGGATCTGTCCGATGTTCTGAAGGACCAGGCTCAGCTCGTGACGTTGCGAGACCGACGAGGGATCGGCGGCGATCAAGGGCTCGAGCAGGCCCTCGGCCCGTCGGAAGGTGCGGAGGGCCTCGTCGCGACGGCCCTCCAGCCGCATGAGCAGCACGCCCAGATCGTTGAGGGTGCGAGCCAGCGCTTCTGGATAAGCCGGGTTGCCGGGCTGGGCCGCGACCAGGCCTTCCCAGAGCGCGACGGCCTGCTGGAACTGGGGGACGGCCCGGGCCGGCGAGCCGATCTCCCCGGTGATCCTGGCGGTGCGAGCGCGGGCAGCGGCCAGATCGGCGCAGAGCGCGGGGTCGCCGTCGCGACGATCGAGGAATTCCTCGTAGAACCGCTGCGCATCCTGGAGCAGGGTCTTGCGGAGCGGATCGAGCCCCGGCTGGTTGAGCCGGCGATCCTCGCTGACGCGCGTGAAGAACTGGTCGACCGCCCGGCGCGCCTGTCGCGAAGACTCCTCGGCGCGATCGCGATCGCGGCGGGCCAGGACCAGGCCCGTCGTGGTGCCGGCGATGCCCGCCACCATCGCCAGGAGCAGGACGATTCCGGCGGCGACCGCCGCCGGATGCCGCCGCGCGAACTTCGCCGCTCGATAGCCCGGCGAGTCGCGGTGCGCCCGCACCGGCAGGCCCTCCAGGTAGCGATGCAGGTCGTCGGCGAACTGCTCGGCCGAGGCATACCGACGCACCGGCTCTTTGCGCAACGCCATCAGCACGATCGCGTCCAGATCGCCGGCCAGGATCCGCTTGAGCCCGACCGGGGAAACGCCCGGGCCGCGGCGATCTCCTCGGGGGTGGGGGCCGGCGGCGGCGCGGGCAGTGAAACAGGCGACGGCTCGGATGGCGGCCCCGACGGCATCGGCGCGGACGAGCCCGGCGCGGAACCGGCCGTCGCACGACCGCCGCGCTGGGTCTTTCGGGCACTTGCTCGCAGATGGCCTGGAAGACCTCCGATGTCGTCCGGTCCTTGAGCCGATAGGGCCGAAGGCCCGTCAGGAGCTGGTAGAGCACGACCCCCAGCGCGTAGACGTCGCTGGCCGTCGTGACCGGCTCCCCATTGATCTGCTCGGGGCTGGCGTACTCCGGGGTCAAGACCCGCTCGCCGCGATCGGGATGGATCAGCCTGGCGATCCCGAAGTCGATGAGCTTGGGTACTCCGTCCGAGGTGACCAGGATATTGCTCGGCTCCAGGTCGCGGTGGATCACCGCGTGCTGGTGCGGCGAAATGGACCGCGCCACAGACCTTGTCGAAGAGGCCCAGCCGCGCGGGGAGATCCAGCCGGCGGCCGTCGCAATACGCGTCGATCCGCTGGCCGTCAACGTACTCCATCACGAGGAATGGCCGGCCGTCCTCGGTCGTGGCGGCGTCGAGCAACCCGACGATGTTCGGGTGCTTGCCCAGCGCGGCCTGGACGTGGATCTCGTTGTGGAACCGCCGCACGATCGCGTCGCTATCCATCCCGCGCTGGATCAGCTTGACGGCGACCTCTTGCCGGAAGTCCTCGACCCGGGCGGCTCGATAGACGGTCCCCATGCCCCCGCCGCCGATCCGCGCCAAGAGCTCATAAGGGCCGATCCGGCGCCCGACCATCGGGTCGGCCTCGCCCGGTGCGATCGGCGCCGACTCCGAGGAATCATCCCCCTCGGACCCAAAAGTCATGGTCCGGTCGTCGTCGGCCGGAGGGCTCGCCGCGGCCGTGACGGCCTCTAGGGCAATCGACTCGACCAGATCGAAGGCCGCCGCGGTGGTCGTTTCCGTCCCGGCGGTGCCGGTGTCGGCCGCGACGGTCGCGGCCACCGTCGGGTCATCATCCGGGTTGACCCGGGAAGGATCGGCATTCATTGTTGGCTGAGACCCCTCCGCACCGCGCGCCGAGTTCGCGAGGATGGGGCCTCAATCGACCGAACACTCGGCCTACTTCGCCTTACAACGAGCCCATCGCTCGATTCCTCATTATACGCGAAACCGGTGCCGAGTGATCCAGGACCCTCGATTAGAGAAGCAGAGGCGATGAGATCACTCGGTCGGGATGGGAACAAAGGCCATCGCGACCCAATGGATCGTTTTCATGGCTGTGCCTTCTTGCCCCGGATCAGGCGTACCGAACGGCCCTCACTGCTGCCCATCCCGCCTGGGTGGGACGATTTTCAAATCTCCCAGGTCCTTGACCTCACCGGGCGCGACGGTCACGTCGCGGAACAGCTCGCCGTAGAGCCTGGGCTGATCCAGGCCGGACGCCCCATACTTGAGGCCGGGGACCAAACGCTCGGCCCGGAACCGGCCGTCGCTGCCGAGCCGGACGTCACCGGGCAGGATCCCTTGTTCCGCGGGCCGCTTCGGGAATGAGCCGTCGATGTTCAAGATCTGCAGTCTCCTGAGCGGCTGGCCCTCGTCGTCGATGATGCGGCCGGTGATCGTCCCCCAGGGCTGGAGCCGGATGGTCAAGGGGCTGGCCTCGTCCCCCTTGAGGTAAGCCGTGCCGATGAGCTTCCGGCCAACATGGGTGATGATCACGCGCCGGGGCTTCGACGGGTCGAGGGCATGGATCTCGATCGTGGGTGACTCCTGCTCGTATTCGATTCCATCCGAGAACAGGTCGGTAACGCCCTTCACCTTGGTCCCGCCGATCGGCTTCCCTTCGGGGTCGACGGCGTTCACCGTGAGCGATCGGCCGGGGTCGAGCTGAAGGTCCAGCGTCGCCGACTCGGCCTTGGGATCGATGTCGATCTCGGTCAGGAGGTGGTAGTTGTTGACGAAGCAGTTCAGCGGTCGCGTGTCGAAGACCATGCGCTGCGGATCATATCCCGGGATCTTCTCGGCACCGACGCGCCCCCGGTATCGGCGCATCTCGGAGCGGCAGGCGATGATGTTGCGGCCCGGCAGGCCGACGACTTCATAGCGGCCATCGTCCTTGATGGAGATGTAGGCTATGTTGTTAAAGACATCATACCCGGGGAACTCCTTGATCGCGGGGTTGTCGCGGAAGGTAAAGGCGTGGACGAATCCCGGCGCCGGGCTGGCCGGTCGCCTTGTCGGTGACCCGGCCGCGAATCAGGACGCCTCGCTTCAACGCGATGTCGAACGTGACGGGCTCGAACGCGGGCGAGCCGGCCGGCACCCGGAAAGACACCCTGGGATAAGGCTTTCCCTCTGCCTGCTCGACGGCCAGTTGATAGGCAGGCGCCTTGGGCAGTCCGATGAGGCGATAGCGGCCCTGGGCATCGGTCGTCGCCTCGATGCCATCCGACGGGCCGGCGGACCGTGGGTCGTAGACCGCGGCGTGGAGCGTCAACCCGGCGATGGGCTGGCCGGTGTCCTTGTCGCGGACGATCCCCTCGACGGGTTTGGTCGGTGCCACGGCGTGTTCGAAACGACGGGCATGGATGATCAGCGGCGTGGACTTGCCCATCTCCTGGCTGATTAGCCGGACCTCAGCCCCGTCGCGGTTCATGGCATAGACCTCGGTCGTGGCGATCGTCGGGCCCGAGATCGAGAGCTCGGCGATCCGTTCACGGCCGATCCCGGTCAATTGGAAACGGCCCGTCGGGGCCGGTCGTCGTGGTCGGCGACGCTTATCGGCAACTGGTCGAGGCCATCCCCAGGCCCCGGACGCGTTGCTCCTTGGCCTGGGTGAGCCAGGGAGTGAGATCGCCGCCTTCGGCGAAATAGAGCGCGTGGCCTTGACCTGGGCACCAGCCACAGGCCGGCCCTCCAGGTCGACGATCCGACCCTCGATCGGCGGGCCATCCTCGGCCAGCCGGACCGTCACCTCGCCCGAGGCGGCGGCCTTGAGGGCACTCCGGGTCCAGCCAGGTCCGAACCCCGGTGCCAGTGGCGACGAGCCAGGGGAACTCGCCGTAGCCATTGAGCATGGCATTCGAGTTCCGGACCGATCGCGGGACCTGCATGAGGAACCGGCCATCCGGCCCGCTCGCGGCTTCCGTCCGACTTTCGAGATCGACGTAGCCATTCGCAAGGTCGCCCCCGGGACGGGCTTCCCGTCGGGGCCAACGACGCGACCGCGCACCTCGATGCTCGCGCCCGGGCGCGGCTGCGGCGCCTTGGCGGCGGCGGCCTTGGCAGCCGGTGGGTTCACCGCGAGCCTGGGCTCATCAGACCGACCCGCTCCGATCGAGAAGACTCCGGCCGACGCGATTCCGACTGCCAGGATCACGGCGGCAACGGCGAGCTTGAGCTTTGCCACGAACATGTTTCTGAGAATGATCCGGGTCAAAGCGGCGGCCGCCATCGAGCCGGCCCCGCCCGTCGCCGCCGCGACCGCCGCCTCAGTCCACGCCGACGGGACCGCCGCGGTTGCCTCGGAAGATGCGATGACGACGCCCAGGGCCGCCCCGGTCACGCCGCGGCGAGTCAGACGGTCTCGCAGCTGCTCGCGCGCCTTCACCAGCCGGTGACGCAGCGTCGGCTCGGTCCAATCGAGGCGGCGGGCGGCCTGTTCGTAGGTCAAGCCCTCCAGGTCGCAGAGCACCACCGGCAGCCGCAGGCCCTCCGGCAGCCGGTCGACCTCCTCGTGCACGATCGAGGAGACCTCGGGATCGAGCCCGGGACGAGCCGCGTCCGCGATCGCCATCGCCGATGCCTCCGCTTCGCGCCTCCGACGTCGCTTCGCCTGAACGCTCGCCTCGACGGCGGCCCGATAGGCCACCCGGTGCAGCCAGCCGCCCAGGGCGTCGCCGCCTCGGACCGAACCCGCCTTGCGGGCCAGCACCAGGAACGTGGCCTGGAAGGCGTCTTCGACGTCGTGTTCGTGCCGCAAGACGGCGCGGCAAGTGGCCGCGACCATCGGACCGTGCCGCGCCACCAGGGCGGCGAAAGCCTGGCCGTCGTTCGAGGCGGCATAGCGGGCCAGGAGCTGGCCGTCAGTCAGGCCGACGGTCGTCCCGCTGCTGAAGAGGTCGCGCAGATGTCGCAAGGTTGTCCCCGATGCCATGACGCTGGCCATGATTCGACTGCCTCCCCGAATGCATCCAGTTTCCGATTTGTAGGTCAGGCTTTCCAGCCTGACTCCGATGTCAGTCGGGCTTTCCGGCCTGATTCCTGTCAGGCCGGAAAGCCTGACCTACTGATTTGCTGGAATAGTGAGGGGCCGGATGACGGCCGCCTCCCAACATTCTCGGAAAACCTCGGGAGGTCAACACAACGAGAAAGGTGACCGAGAGCCGCAGGGAGATCGCCCGTTTCGGAATGGCACCTGGGGGATGAGCCGATACAATGGATCCGGTAACGATGCGTGAAGGAGCGTGCCCAGGAGAACACCGGCGATGAATACCGTCCCAGGACAAGGTCTCAGACAGCGACCTGGAAGAACGGCCAGGTCATCCTTGACGGCCCGGCCGACTGGCCCGAGGGCTGCAAGCTGCGGGTGGCCGCGATCTCCACGCCGGCGGAGCCGATCGGCATTCCGGATGACCAGTGGCCCAGGGACCCCCAGGGCATCGCCGAACTCCTGAAGCGGATGGACCAGATCGAACCGTTCGACATGACTCCGGCAGAGGAAGTCGGACTGGGTGGCCTGGAGACAGAAGCTCGAAGAGTACGAGCTGGCCAGGTTCGACAAGCGAATTGAGGGGCTCTTCGAATGAGTCGCTACTTGCTCGATACCGGCACAGCGAGCGATTACATCAACCGCCGCAACGGGGTATTCGAGCGAAGTCGCCAGGAGATGGCGCTCGGTCATCAGATCGGAATCGGCACACCCGTTCTGGGTGAGTTGCGCTATGGCGTCGAAGCCAGGCCACCCGAGAGCGAAACCTCCGATCACTGACGCGGGCCCTGTCGACCTGGACACTCTGGCCGTTCGACCACATCGCGGCCGAAGAGTATGGTCGCATCGCCGCGACGGCTACGTCGAATCGGTCGTCCGATGCAATCCGTCGATCTCCAGATTGCCGCCATCGCGCTGTGCCTGGGTAACTGCACCGTCGTCAGCAAGGACAGCGACCTCCGCCGTGCCGGGGTTGAGCGTCGAGAACTGGGCGATATCCTGACAGGCTGTGAAGAAATCGATTCCGGATGACGAATTACGAATTGCGGATGGAAGTAAAGCCTGATTTCAAAGGCATTTCTGAATTCGCAATTCGTAATCTGGAATCTTCCATCGGATTCTTTCACAAGCTCTGAGCCGAGCCTTTACATGCCAGTCTACCGCTTGGGTCTGACGACTTTCCGGTCTCCAGCGTTCTCGACCTCGCCGGGCGGCGACGATCACGTCGCGGAACACGTCACCCTGAAACATGACCCCTTCCGACGCACTCGCCCCATACTTGAGGCTGGGGACCAGGCCCTCGACGCGGAACTTAGGGTACCGCCCAGATTGCTGTAAAAATATCCTTTAAGCTCGTTGCCGAGGCGATATGATTGCACGCAGGCGTGCAAAAGTCGCCCCTGTCTCACAACACATTAAATAGTAAATATTATTAGTGATTATACTGTGTTTCAGCGGACCTGGGCGCGGTCCAAAACGTACTGGCCGTACAGGATCACGTTGTCCCACTCGATGGGGCTCACGTGCTCCAGGAGCGCGACGTCGATCTTTGCTTCGCTCTCCGGGCTGGCACCATCGCACGACCCGCGAAATCTCCTTCGCCTGCCAGTAGATCACGCAGGCCAGAATGAGCGTGAGGCAGCTACACGAGTTCATTTGCTCGTGCAATTCGCGGGCGTTGATCCGGCCCCGCCGGCCGTAATACACGTCCCGGGCCAGCGCATGCAGTTGCTCGACCTTCAGCAGGCCCCGACGGATGCGCGACCGCAACGGCGGCTCGGACAGGTAGCTCAGCAGGAACTCGGTCTTGAAGATCCGGCCCAGGTCGCGATTGGCCCGGTAGAAGCGGTTCTTGGCGGTGCATGAGGCAAGCCGTTTGAGCGCCACCGAGGCGGTCGTGTGGCCGCTCTCCAGCGACGCATAGAACTGCCCCATCCGGTCCCACTGCTCGGCGATGACCTGGGGGTCGATCGTGCGGTCGGCCCGGCTCACCAGACCGGCCAGCGGCCCGTAGTCGCGCTTGGCGTCGAGGCGATAGAGGCGTTGCTTCCCGAGGCTGCGGATGCGAGGGCAGAACCGCCTCCCCAGCATCGCGAACGCGGCGAAGTTGATCTCCGTGTAGCCGTGGGTGTCGGTGTAGTGCTCCTCCAGCTCCAGGTCGCTCTCGTTGTAGCAGAGGCCGTCGAGCACGAACGCCGAGTCCCGGTCGGTGCATTCGATCGGCATGCTGTAGAACGGCGCGTAGTTGTCGGCGACGAAGGAATAGAACTCCAGGGCGAAGTCGCTGAACCGGGTGCTGTAGGTCTGTTGCAGGACCTTGCGGGGCATGGCGAACCGCTGCCCGTCGCTGGCCGAGGTCCGGCCTTCGCCCCAGTGGAGCGTGGTGTCGAGGCGGGAGATGGCGTGCACCAGCGCCGCCAGGGCGGCGCGCTGCGCCTCCTCGGTCATCTGCCAGTCGCTGACCCGCTTGAGCTGTTTGTAGGTGACGCCCTGGGTGATCTGGGCCATCGTGTGCAGGCCGATGTTGCAGCCGTGCGCCAGCACGACGGCCAGGAGCGTGCACACGTCTTCCGCGTCACGCCCCCCGCGCTGAGCGGGGGCACGAAGTGGTCGGTGAAACGCAGGTCGTTATCGACCTCGATGAGCAGGTCGGGGAGGCGGATCGTCCGCATGTGTTTGGCCAGCCATTTCTTCAGGTCGCCCAGCCGTGTTTGCGCCGCGGCGTCCAACGTCTCGGCGGCGTCCTTGGACAGGTGCCAGCCGTCCTCCTCCACCGTGGCGTAGGTGTTGTCGGGCGCCGTCTTGAGGAAGAGGTCGTAGGCCGTGTTCAGCCGCTTCGTCAGATGGTCGCGGACGTTCTTGGGATCGGCGGGCAGGCCGGACCGTTGGAAGAAGGACTTCCGGAGCGGCTCCCAGCGCTCCTTCGGGAGGAAATAGTCCGCGAACCGGCCGAACCGCTTGCCGTGCTTGACCGAGAGGTTGCCTGACCGTAGATCGTCCTGAAGCTTCAGCAGCAAGGCGCACTCCCAGGCTTTCCGATCCGGCTTGCCGTCGGTCACGACCAGGGGCAAGAGCCGCTTGGGGATGAAGTCCGTGGGGGCGTCCTCGGGGAGCTTCCGCTTCAGGTCGGCGTTCATCTCCTTGAGAACGCGAATGGCTTCCAGGCAGGGGATCTCGTCGTCGCCGGCGTCCGGGATGAACTCCAGGGCGCGAAGCAAGACCGGCGAGAACTGCCGCAGGTGGCTGAACCGCCGGACGAGGCCGTGGAACACGTCGCTCTTCTTGCCGGTGACCCACTCGTCCAACCCCGCCACCTGGGCCTCCAAGGTGTCTCGGGGCACGGCGGCGAACAGCCGCGGTCGCAGGGCGGCTGCGGCGACGGAGTCGTCCAGGATGATCGCCCCCAGGGACCGCAGCGCGGCCAGGGCCGCCTTGATCGTCTGACGCTGGCTGCGCATCTGGTCGTCCAGTTCATGCTCGGCCCGGGTGTGGGTCCGGGTGAGGAACTTGTCGAACATGTCCACCGCCTGATCGACGGCGTCGCGGTAGCTCTGCCTGAGGAAACAGACCAGCGACGCGAGGCGGCGTCCGTCCGGCTTCGCGCAGGCGGTCCGCCGAGCACTTGCGAACGAAGTGGAACAGGGCGCGCTGGTAGTTGGCGTTCAGCCAGGAAAGATCGACGGCCAGAACCCCGGTGGCCTCGATGGCGGTGAGCTTGTCGGCGAGGCTCTGCATGGCGGCCGGCGAGGGTTTGGCGGGGTTGGCCTTGACCGCCTGAAGGCCGGAAATCGCCTCCCCTTCCTTCACTTCCAAGAGATCGTCGAGGGCCTTCACCACGCCGGATGTCAGGCCCTCGGCCAGCTTGGAAACGATGTGTTCGCGGGCCCGCTTCTTCTGCTCGCTGACCAGACGTAGCAGCGCCGACTCGGCAGGGAACAGGACGTGCCGCTCCTTGAGGAACTCGCGGGCGCGGGCGAGCAACGGGGCCGTCTGCTCCAGGCGGCACGACTCCTCGAAGACGAAGCGTTCCAGGGCATCGGCCTCCTCGGGGTCGAAGACGGTCAACTTGAGATATTCACGAATGCGGTCTTGATGATCCGAGACCGTATGCTGCCAGGCCGCGTAGTCGCTGATCCGCGCCTCGTCGATGCCCAGTTGGAGCGCGACGAAGTTCAGCAATTCGTCGCAGACCTCCAGGGGTTGCTGCGCGGGGAACCGGTGAAAGAGGCGGACGAAGCCGATCTGATAGGCGAACCCCAGGCGGTTGTGGTCGCGGCGACACTTGGCGACCTCGGCCAGGTCGGCCTCGGTCAGGGACGCTTCGCGGATCATCTGTCCCCGCGAGAAGGAGAGTGGCGTCATGGATGGTCCCAATCAGTCTAGGAAAACGATCGTCATTTTAGACGATAGTTGA
The DNA here is from genome assembly GCA_963842405.1 of uncultured Isosphaeraceae bacterium. Classification (GTDB taxonomy): domain Bacteria; phylum Planctomycetota; class Planctomycetia; order Isosphaerales; family Isosphaeraceae; genus CAVZRC01. Next base: position 89,830 of record CAWJGW010000064.1, read on the forward strand.
CTACGCAATGAACTGAGTAGTACGGTCCATAGTCGTCAAATAAAATCCCGTTTCCGGTTTTCGTAGACAGTGCATGAAAACAGTCGCCTACCTGCGCATTTCGACAGGTTCCCAGGACCTGGCCAACCAGAAGATGGCCGTGCTCGATTATGCGCGGCAGAAGCGATTCACCGTCGACCGATTCGTCGAGGCGCAGGTCTCCTCTCGGAAGGGCCCGGCCCAGCGGGGCATCGACGAGCTGCTCAGCACGCTGGCCGCGGGGGACCGCCTGGTCGTCAGCGAGCTGTCCCGCCTGGGCCGCAGCCTGGGGCAGGTGATCCGGATCGTCGATGAGTTGGTGAAGCGGAAGGTCCGCTTCGTCGCCATCAAGGAGGCGATCCGCTTCGAGGGAAAGCAGGACATGCAGACCAAGGTGATGATCGCCCTGTTCGGGCTGTTCGCCGAGGTCGAGAGGGATCTGATCTCGCAGCGAACCAAGGAAGGGCTGGCGGCCGCCCGGGCCAAGGGACGCTTGCTCGGCCGCCCGAAGGGTGCATCGGGCAAAGTCCAAGCTCGACGGCAAGGAGGAGGAGATCCGGATGCTCCTCGAGAAGACGGTCTCCAAGGCGTCGATCGCCAAGATCGTGGGCGTCTCCCGACCGACCTCCATCACTTCATCCGAACCCGAAAGCTCATCCCGAAGGCTTCAAAAGGCAAAAGCCGGGGTCGCCGCCCTTAAAGGATATTTTTACAGCAATCTGGG